>JBNLVL010000017.1:0-294580 GCA_050618075.1 Myxococcota bacterium | reverse complement strand
CCGCTACGGGCGGCCTCGGCCCCAGGCCACCCGGGAGGCGGTCCAGGAGCTGATCGAGCGGATCGTGCCCGAGGGCGCCGAGGTCGAGCTCTGGTCGGACCAGCACAAGGCCTATCCCCGGGCCCTGGCCCGGCTCCGGGGCCGCACGGTCCACCATCAGACGGTGTCTTCGCGGCGTTCGCGCGTTCCCCGCAACCCGCTGTTCCCGGTCAACCTGGCGGATCTGCTGCTGCGCCACACGGCGGCGAACCACAAGCGCCAGACGATCGCGTTCTCGAAGCGTCGGCAGGGGGCGCTTTACCGGGCAGCGATCTTCCTGGTGTGGCGGAACTACGTGAAGTGGAGCGCGGAGGGGACGAAGAAGCCGCCGCCGGGGGTGCGGATCGGGGTCATCGCGGAGCGGCAGTCGGTGGCGGGGCTGCTCGAGGGGCGGCGGTTCCCGTGGCGGGCCTCGCTCCGGGGCTGGCTCGAGCGCTGCTACTACGGGCGCATCCCGACGCGCGCGGTTCCCAACGGCAGGACTCACGCGCTGCGGTACGCGGTCTAGGGGGTCGAGAGCGGGCCCTGACTCTGCCCAGGGAGGTCTGCAGCGGTCGCCTCGTGCGGACTCAGGCGCATTCTTCGATCCACGACTCAGGTGAGGCGTTCGAGCATGGCGGTGGCGATGCCCAGGAACGTCAGGAACCCGAACGTGTCCGTCAGCGTCGTGACGATCACGCCCGAGCCCAGCGCCGGGTCCTGGCGCAGGCCCTTCAGGATCAGGGGCACCGAGGCGCCGAGCAGTCCGGCGACCGCCATGGTGGCCACCATGGCCATGAACAGCACCACGCCGAGCGCCGGGTTGCCCTGCCACAGGTAGGTGATGCCGGCCGCCAGCAGGCCGGTGGCCGCGCCCAGGGTGACGCCCACGGCCACTTCCTTGCGCACGGCGCGCAGCCCGCTCGAGAACTCGATCTCGCCCAGCGCGATACTCCGGGTGATGACGGTGAGGGTCTGGACTCCGCCGTTGCCGCCCATGCCGCCCACCACGGGGAGGAAGGCGGCCAGGGCCACCAGCTGCTGGATGGTCTGCTCGAACAGACCGATCACCCAGGCGGCCAGGAACACGGTGCCGAGGTTGAGCACCATCCACGGCAGTCGGCGGCGGATCGAGTGCCCGGCCGTGGTGAAGACGCGGTCCTCCTCGGAGAGACCGGCCAGGTGGTACATGTCCTCGGTGGCTTCCTCGGTGATCACGTCGATGACGTCGTCGACGGTGATGACGCCGAGCAGGGTTCCGTCGAGGTCGGTCACCGGGATGGCGAGCAGGTCGTAGCGCGCCACGAGCTGCGCGACCTCCTCCTGGTCCGCGTCGGGCAGGACCCGCACCGGGTCGTGGATCATGAGCTCCGCGCAGCGGCGGTCCGGCGGGGCCGCCACCAGGCGCCGGATGGGCACCACCCCCTGGAGGCGGCGGTGCTCGTCGATGACGTACAGGTAGAGGATGGTCTCGGCGGCGTCGCCGGCGGCGCGGATCCAGTCGATCGCCTCCTGGGCGGTCATCTTCTCGTCGAGGGCCACGTAGGACGTGGTCATCGCCCGGCCGGCGCTGTCCGGCGGATAGATCTCGAACTTGTGGAGCTGGTCCAGCTTCTCGGGCGGGAGCAGGATGCGCACCGACTCCCGGCGGTCCTCGGGCAGCCGCTCGACCATCTCGAGCAGGTCGTCGATCTCCAGTCGGGCGAGGATGTCGGCCAGCCGCTGGTCCGAGACCGCCTCCAGGACCTGGGCGGTGTGCTCCGGCGGCAGCTCGCTGAGCGCGTGGGCCGCGCGCCGCTGGCGGAACAGCAGGTCGATGACCGAGCGCACCTCGTCGGGCGTCAGCTCGGCGAGCAGCGGACCCAGATCGGCGGGGTGGATGCGCTCGAGCAGCCGCTCGGCCCGGGCGTAGAGTCCGCCGGCCAGCAGTCTGCGAAGCACACGGGTGGTGCCGATCGATGTCGCCATCGCGGTCGCTCCAGCTTGCCCGGAGCGACCCGCGCGGCGGGATCAGGCTCCGGGGAGAAGCGGGGTCGTCGGGGAGGCTCCCTCCGCCGGTCGCGGCAGGCGCGACGAGCGGCTCGGGAGGGCCTTCCCGACGGAAGGTTGCGGCTCCGGTGAGGAGTCGTTCTCGGGAACTTCGGTCGTCTCTCGGTTCATCGGCTCTCTGTCGGACGGTTCCGGCTCAGTAGGTAGTGCAGTTTCGGTCGAGCTTCTACCCCGCATGAGCCCGATCTGGCGCCGGCCCTTCGGGGGGGAGTGGTAGTGTGGAGCGGTCTCGAAGCTCCGTTCCGGGCGCAGCGCCGCCCGAGCGGGGGAGGGGTCGGCATGTCGGACGCCCATCATCTCGTCCTGGTTCCCCATACCCACTGGGATCGCGAGTGGTATCGCACCCACGAGCAGTTCCGGACCCGGCTCGTCGAGCTGATCGACCGCGTCCTCGAGCTGCTCGAGAGCGATCCGGGCTTCCGTCACTTCACGCTCGACGGGCAGTCGGTGGTGCTGGACGACTACCTGGAGGTGCGGCCCCGGGCGGCCGAGCGCATCGCGAAGCTGGTCTCGGCCGGTCGGCTCTTCGTGGGTCCCTGGTACGTCCTGCCCGACGAGTGGCTGGTGTCCGCGGAGGCCCTGGTGCGGAACCTGCGCCTGGGCATGGCCCGCGCCGACGCCGCCGGAGGCTCGATGCGGCTGGGCTACGTGCCCGATCAGTTCGGCCACGTCGGGCAGCTCCCGCAGATCTTCGCGGGCATGGGCTTCGACGCCGCCGCCCTGTGGCGGGGCGTGGGGGCGAACGTGGGCGAGACCCTCTTCGACTGGGAGGCGCCCGACGGAACGCGCCTGCTGACGGTGCATCTCGCCCGCAGCTACAGCAACGCCGCCAACCTGCCCAGCGACCCCGCCGCCCTGGCGGGCCGTCTGAGAGGAGAGATCGAGGGGCTGGGGCGCCGCTCGCGGATTCCCACCCTGCTGCTGATGGCCGGCACCGACCACGCGCTGCCCGACCCCCGGCTGCCCCGGTCCGTGGAGGCGGCGTTGGCCGACCTTCCCGGAGTCACCGCGGAGATCGGTCACCTGCCGGGCTTCGTGGCCCGGGCGCGCGCCGAGGCCCCGCCCGACCGTCCGCTCCACCGGGGCGAGCTGCGTTCGGGCCTGCGCTCGCCGCTGCTGCCGGGCTGCGCTTCGGCGCGCACGCCCCAGAAGCAGCAGGACTTCGTGAACGACCGCTGGCTCACCCGCTACTGGGAGCCCCTGGCGGCCTGGTGGGGCGCGCTCGGGGGGCGCGTCGACCGCGAGTGGCTCGACCTCGCCTGGAGGATCGCCCTCGAGAACCACCCCCACGATTCCATCTGCGGCTGCTCGGTCGACGCGGTCCACGAGCAGATGGAGACGCGGTTCGCCCGGGTCCGGGAGATCGCCGAGGCCCAGGTGGACCGGATCTGGGCCGACCTGGCGGCGCACATCCGGCCGCCGGCGGGCCCCGGGGACGGCTCGCCGGCCCCGGCGTTCGGCGTCTGGAACCCGGGGACGTCGGGCCCGACGCCGGTGGCGGTCGAGCTCGAGGTGGAAGAGGGCGGCGACGGCCTCGCGGCGGGCGCCGCGGTGGACTGGTGCGTCCACGACGCCGGCGGGCGGCCCCTGCCGACCTCGGCCACGCGGCTGGAGCCCGCGGAGGATCTGCTCGCCCTCGAGCTTCCTCGTTCGCTCTCGGGCTTCGTCACCGAGAACGACTTCCACGAGTTCCTCGGCTTCCACGTCCAGGACGTGAGCCTGCGACGCGAGGGCGACACCCTGTGGGCCGTCATGCAGCTGGGACGCTCGCCCATCCCGATCGACGATCTGGAGTCGCGCCGCGCCGCTTTGCGCGAGGCCGTGGCGGCGAGCGACGCCGAGCAGATCGGCTTCCGCGCGCGCACGCGCTCGCTGCTGCGTCTCGAGTTCGTCGACGACCTGCCCGGCTGCGGCCTCCGGGTCTACGACGCGCGGCCCGGGAGGAGCGCCCATGCCGGGCAGCTCGCCGCCGCGGGCTCGCCGGACGAGGCGCTCTCCATCGCCAACGCCCACTGGTCGATCGAGGTCGACCGGGCCGGTCGGGTGCGGCTGGCGCGCCGGGGCCTGGGCGCGGACTCCGGCCGCGAGTGGGTGATGGAGGACGCCCTGCGCCTGGTCTCCGAGGGCGACCGGGGCGACGAGTACAACTTCGACCCCGTGCCCGGCGCCGCCGTCGTCGCCACGCCCGCCCGGGTCGAGCTGGAGTCGGCCGAGGCGCGCGGTGCCCTGGCCGAGCTCGCCTTTGGCGGGCACCTGCAGGTGCCGCGCGGCCTCGACGACGATCGCAGCACCCGGAGCGCGGACTGCGTCGATGTGCCGTTTCGTGCACGGATTCGGCTGTGGGCCGACCTCGACCGGATCGATCTCTCGCTCCAGGCCGGCAACACGGCCCGCGACCATCGCATGCGGATCCATCTGCGCGCGCCCTTCGCCGCCGAGGAGCTCCAGGTGGAGTCGGCCTTCGAGCTGGCCCGGAGACCGGTGGAGCCCGCCGGCCCCGCTCCCGGCGAACGCATTGCCGCGGAGCGGCCCGTCGGCGCGACACCCCAGCGGCAGTGGGCCGGGATGAGCGGGGGCGGCTTCACCCTGAGCGCGGCCACGCGGGGCCTCGCAGAGGTGGAGGCGCTGCGGGAAGAGGCCGATGTCGGGGCCCTGGCGATCACCTGGTGGCGCTCGGTGGGCTGGCTCTCCCGGGGCGACCTGGCCTACCGGCCCGGTCACGCGGGGCCGCCGTTTGCCACCCCGGGAGCCCAGGTGCAGGGTGGGCACACCGCCGAGCTCAGCTGGCGCTGGCATCCCGCCGGCGAGTCGAGCCGGCTGGCCGAGGCCCACCGCTTCGCGTACCCGCCCCTGGCGAGGCCGCTCCCGCCCGGGTCGACGTCCGCGCCGGTCCTGGAGGACGGGGCCCGACTCGTCTC
Organism: Myxococcota bacterium; assembly: GCA_050618075.1. GTDB lineage: Bacteria > Myxococcota_A > UBA9160 > UBA9160 > UBA4427 > JBNLVL01. The sequence continues at coordinate 289,595 of JBNLVL010000017.1, read as the reverse complement.
CCTCGAGGCCGAGGGGATCGTCCACAGCGCCATCGAGCCCGTCGAGGACGGGGGCTTCGCGCTCCGCGTCTGGAACCCGGAGCCGTCCCCCGCCGAGCTGGAGCTCGCGGTCGGGCTGCCCGGAGGCGCGACCCTGGTGCGGACCGACCTGCGCGGGGTTCCCCTCGACGGCCATGGGCCGCCCGCCGCGGTCGGGGAGGGCCGGGCTGCGGCCCTGACCCTGGGGCCCTGCCAGATCGCGACCTGGGTCGTGCGCCCCGCACCCCGGGAAGACCCCCGGACCTGAACGCCTCCGGGCCGAGCGCCGCAGGGCGTTTTTCCCCGAGATTCCCGTCAAGCTTTGCTGCGAGTTGCCGATTGCCTGCGTAGGCCTGAGGGCGGCTCACCGAGCATCGCCCCACCCCTCGCGCCAGCGTGGGGAAGTGAACGGAGGGGCGACGATGGCGCGGACCCGACTTCGGGGACTCGATCTGGCGGGACTTCGCATGGCGGTCGAGGTGCCCGGGCAGCTCGACTGGCGGGATCCCGAGACCGAGGCGTTCGGCGCGGACTGCGCCCCCTGTGATCCCGACATCTACGTGGGCGTGCGCGTGGGCCAGGCGGTGGGGCCGCTCGGCGAGACCACGCTCTACGCCAGCGGCCGGCAGACCTTCGAGATCGGACGCGACGGATCCGACTGGCTGATCTCCATCCACGGCCGCTCGCCCCACGAGCGGGTGGCGCGCTTCGATGCGGACTTCAGGGAGGGCGAGGTGATCGTCGCCCCCGACCACGCCGCCCACCTGCTGGCGGCCGGGGGCTCGCCCGTCGCCCATCCCCTCGACGAGCTCCTGGTGCTCCACCGCATCCTGCGCTCCGGGGGCCTCGTGCTGCGCGGCTCGCTGATCGAACGCGAGGGGAGGGCGCTCGTCTTCGTCGGGCACCGCTGCGCCGTTGCCCAGGGGCCGATGGCCCAGGGGGCCGCGGGATGGCGGCGCCTCGATCCCATGCGCGCCGCCGGCGACCGGGTCGTCGTCCGCTTCGGCGAGCGCGGTCCCCAGGTCCAGACCCTTCCCTGGACGGCCGCCGGACTCCGCGTGGCTGCGCAGCGGGGCGATCTCGACGCCATCCATCTCCTCGAGCGCGCGGAGGCCGTCTTCACCGAGCCCGTCCTCGAGGAGGAGGCGGCGGGGGTGATCCTCGCCAACGCCTTCGCTCCGGTGCACGACTCCGAAGGCGCGGGCCGCAGCGGTGCCCTCGCGGAGCGGCTCGCCCGCTGTGTTCCGGTGGTGAGGATGGGGATGCCGGCGGAAGAGCGCATCGTGCCCTTCAAGTGGGGGCAGACCGAGGCCGCCCTGGCGTTCGCGCCGCCGCTCTGAGTCCGTTCCCACCCAGATCTCCACTCGGCTCCACTTCGCGGCTCCGGCACGCGCCGCACGCGACAGCGCTCCCGGACCCGCGGTCCCACGTCCGGGACCGCGATGACCGCCCACCTCTGCCGATTCCGGCCCCTGGGGTGCAATCCGTTCCCAGTGTGTCAGGCTCACGAGGAGCGCAAAGGCGCCCTCGATCGACCGGATCGAAACGCTTTTCGGTTACCCCGGTCCTCGCAGGGGCGTAGACTCACGGACAGGCAGTGATGAGTTGGAGCTGCGCGGATGTGCGGATCTGGGCGGAGCGCCCGTCGGCGTGGCAAAGGGGAATGTGGAGGGGCCAATGAAGCCGCTCATTGAAGCGATCGTGAGGGCACTCGTGGACCTGCCCGAGGAAGTCCAGATCAAGGAGGTCATCGGCGAGCACGCCCACGTGCTCGAGCTTCGCGTGGCGAAGGAAGATCTGGGCAAGGTGATCGGCAAGGGTGGGGCGCACGCATCGGCGATTCGTACGCTGATGGCCGCAGCCAGCGGCAAGGAGAAGAAGCGCTACATCCTCGAGATCATCGAGCACTGAGCTCCGGCCGGCGGGTCGCACCGCCGGTCCAACGCGGATCGGGCGCCGGCGCTCCCCAGCGCCGCGGGCGCCCACCTGTGCAGCCTCCCCGGCCGCGCACCTACCAGGCTCGACCTCGGGTCCTGCCGCCGCTCGGCGAGGCGGGTCGCCCCGGAGATCGGTAAGATCGCTCCGCCCCGAATTCCACCCAGCGGAGGATCCCGAGTGTCCAGCGCCCCCCCGACTTTCGATGCCCCCTTCACCCTCGGCGCGCAGCTGGAAGCGCGCGCCGCCCATCCCGAGGTGGGCGAGCGGATCGTCCTCCAGCAGGGCGACCGCAGCTGGACCTATCGCCAGTACCGCGACGAGAGCGTGCGCACCGCGCACCTGCTCCAGCAGCGCCTCGCCCGGGCCTCCGGACCGCCCCACGTCGCGATGATCATGGAGAACCACCTCGAGCTGATGTCGCTCTACGGGGGCTGCGCCTTCGCCGGCGCGACGCTCTTCGGGGTGAACACCGGGCTGCGCGGCGAGACCCTCGCCGGAGTGCTGAACCAGTCCGAGGCCCGGGTGCTGGTGGTCGACGAGCGCCTGCTCGACGCGGTCCAGGCCGTGCAATCGAAGCTCGAGCACGTCTCCGAGGCCGATCTCCTGGTGGTCCCCTCGGAGGGAGGGAAGGCGCTCGACTCGGCGCGCATCCTGGGCGACTGCATCGACCGGGAGGTGGCCGCGCCGGGGGAATCCCTGGAGCTCCCCCGGGCCGACGTGTCGCCCGAGACCAACCTCATGGTCATCTACACCTCGGGCACCACCGGCCTGCCCAAGGGCATCAACAACAACCACTTCAAGCTGCTGGCGATCGGCATGACCGTGGCCGGTCGCGTCGAGCTCGGCCCCGACGACTGCGGCTACGCCTGCATGCCGCTGTTCCACTCGAACGCGATGTTTCTCGGCTTCCAGCCGGCCTTCCACGTGGGGGGGCGCCTGGCCATGCGCGAGCGCTTCAGCGCGAGCCAGTTCGTGCCCGATGTGCTGCGCTACGGCGTCACGTACTGGAACTACGTCGGCGAGCCGGTGCACTACATCCTCGGGGCCCTCGAGCGCGAGTACGACGGCGACCCCGAGCGCCTGCGCCGGGAGGTGACCCGCAACGCCGACAACCGGCTGGCCTACGCCATCGGCAACGGCGCGGCGCCGCCCGACATCGACCGCTTCATCGACTGGCTCGGGCTGGAGGACATGTTCGAGCTGTACGGATCGACCGAGGCGGCGATCTCGACGTTCCGCCGCAAGACGGATCCGCGGGGCAGCGTGGGAGAGATCACCGACGAGGCCGTGAAGATCCTCCGCGAGGACGGCAGCGAGGCCGAGTCCGCCAGACTCGACGCGGAGGGCAAGATCACGAACTACGCCGATGCGGTGGGCGAGATCTGCCGGGTGGCGCCGGACACCGCGCTCTTCCAGGGCTACTACGGCAACGAGGAGGCCAACGACAAGAAGTTCCGCGACGGCGTCTACCACAGCGGAGACCTGGGGCACGTCCTCGAGCACGAGGGCAAGCGCTACCTCTACTTCGATGGCCGCACGGACGACTGGATCCGCAAGGACGGAGAGAACTTCTCCGCCGCCCAGGTCGCGCGGCTGCTCTCCGAGCACGAGGACGTCGTGCTGGCGGCGGCCTACGGCGTCCCGTGCGCGGTGTCCGACGAGCTGGTGATGGCGGCGCTCAAGCTGAAGCCGGGCGTCGCCTTCGACCCCAAGGCGTACTTCGACTTCTGCGAGCGCCAGGTGACCGAAGGCGGGATGGACCGGAAGTGGTTCCCGGACTTCATCCGCGTGGTCGACGAGTTCGAGTACACCCAGACCCAGAAGGTCCTCGTGCGCCATCTCAAGAAGGACCACTTCGACCGGCGCCGGCTGGCGGACGAGCCGATCTACTGGCGCGAGCGCGGCGACGAGACCTATCGCGTCTTCAGCGCCGACGACTTCGCCGAGCTCCAGGCCCGCTTCCGGTCCGCGGAGCGCGAGGAGCTGCTCGATCGCTGAGCGGCCGGGAGCGCTGTGCGGCACCCCGGAGTGACGAATCCGGGCTCCTCCCGTCTTCGGGCCACGCGAAATCGCCCGCTTGCGGGCGGACTTGCGCGGCCGGAGCTGGCACGTTCCTTGCGTCGAAAACCCTGCGCCCCGACGCCCGGCCCCAGCGGCCGCGCCCGGGAGCGGGGAAGGGAAACGATGAGCTCCACTCAGTCTTCGTCGACGCGGGACCGCCGCGCGGAAGTGCAGGGCGCCCTGGCCCGCGGTCGAGCGCTGCTCGACGAGGGGCGCGCCGACGACGCCCTCTCGTGCCTCTCGGATCTCCACGAGCGCGACCCGGCCAACGCCCTGGTGCGCTCCTACTACGGCCTGGTCCTGGCGATCGCCGACCGCCGGTTCGACCAGGGGGTCGAGCTCGGGCGCTCGGCGCTTCGCCAGGAGTTCTTCAACCCGGACCTCTACCTCAACATGGCGCGCATCCACCTGTCGTTCGGGTTCAAGTCTGAGGCGCTGCGCTACCTGCGTCGCGGGCTCATGATCGACCCGGCGAACGGCCCGATCCAGGCGCTGCTCGAGGAGCTGGGGAATCGCCAACGCCAGGTCCTGAAGTTCCTGCCGCGCGGCCACATCCTGAACCGCTGGCTCGGGCGGGCCCGCGCGCGCTGGGTCCCCGCGGAGCGCGAGCCCAGCGCGGCCTGAAGGCTCTCCCGGCGCCGCTTGACACCCCGAGGCCGAATCAGTATCTCTTGCGCCCCTTTCGAAGACCTTTCGAAGTCGAGGAGCGCTCCGTGGGCAGCGTGATCAAGAAGCGCCGAAAGAAGATGCGCAAGCACAAGAAGCGCAAGCTTCTGCGCCGCGCCCGCCACAAGCGCAAGCGCTAGCACTTCTCCGCATCCAGGTCCGATCCGACCCCCGCCTCCAGGCGGCCAGCGCCCCTGCGCCCGCCGCCCGGGCGCGTGTGTGTCCGCGCGGCCGCGCCGCGGGCGGCCGACGCGCTCGTTCCGGCCTCGAGCATTCGACCCGTTCTCGTGTTGTTGCTCGCAATTTCGCTGGCCATCATCCCGGTTTTTTTGGATTTTCCCTTGACTCCGGTCCGAATGCGTTGTTAGCCTCAGCCGCAACAATGGCTCTAGTGCCGCGGTTTGCGACGAGAACGCGCAGCAGTTTGCCGTCAAGTTGCATGGATCGATCACCGATAGGGGCAGGAGCCACGGCTCCTACGCCAATGAGGTGCGGAGCCGCGACACTGGTGTCGACAACAGGGGGGTGACCCAAGCTATGGCAGCTCGCAAGAAGGCCGCCAAGAAGAAGGCCACGCGCAAGAAGGCCACTCGGAAGAAGGCCGCCAAGAAGAAGGCGACCAAGAAGAAGGCCACTCGAAAGAAGGCTTCGAAGAAGAAGGCTTCCAAGAAGAAGGCCACTCGCAAGAAGGCCGCCAAGAAGAAGGCGACCAAGAAGAAGGCCACGCGCAAGAAGGCCGCGCGGAAGAAGGCAACCCGCCGCCGCTAGCCCGACGGAGGGTTTCCCTTCCGCAGGGAAAGCTGGGACCCCGGCCGGCATCCGCCGGCCGGGGTTTCCTTCTTTCGGGGGCTGGCCTACCCTGCGGCGGCCTCATGGGTGTTGCCCGCGGGGGCATTCCCATCGCGCGACGCCGAGACGACCGAACCGAGGAGCGAGCCCATGGCCCGAATCACCATCGAAGACTGCACCGAGAAGGTCCCGAACCGCTTCCACCTGGTGCAGATGGCGGCCATCCGCGCCAAGCAGCTCGCCAAGGGGGCGCGTCCCCTCGTGCAGAACGAGGAGAACAAGGAGATCGTCGTCTCCCTGCGCGAGATCGCCGAGGGTCTGGTGATGCCGGACTATCCGGAAGGAATCGACGACTAGGTCGTCCGAAGGCGCCTGCGCCGCCCTCGAGGCCGCGCGCGGGCCACCGGCCTCAGAGCACCTGGACCGGGATGCGGAAGGTCATCGAGGTGCCCTTGCCCGCCTCGCTCCGCACCTGGATCTCCCCGCCCATCAGCGTCAGCAGATCGCGCACCAGCGCCAGGCCCAGCCCGGCGCCGCGGTAGCGGGTCGACGCCATGTCGTCGACCTGGAAGAACTCGTCGAACACCAGGCCCTGGTCGTCGGGGCAGATGCCGATCCCGGTGTCCCGCACCTCGCACACGAGCTCGTCGCCGACGATCTCCGGCGCGATCGTGATCGTCCCGGCCTCGGTGTACTTGGCGGCGTTGTCGAGGAGCAGGAAGAGGAGCTGGTTCACCTTGGCGAGGTCGGTCCGGACCTTCGGCAGCGCCTCCTTGAACTCCTTCTCGATCGACACCGCCTTCTCGCCCAGGGTGTCCTGGACGCTGAAGATGGCCTCCTCCACGACCTCGGCGAAGTTGACCTCCTGCATCTCCAGGGGGAGCTCGTTCTGCTTGATCCGCCACAGGTCGATGATGTTCTGGAGGGTGCGCTGGAAGGCCGTGCCTTCGTCGAGCGCCCTGCGCAGCCCCTCCACCGAGGAGTCCGAGAGCCGGTCGTTCTCGCCGGCGATGACGGAGATGATCGCCTCGATGATGTTGTTGAGGGGCGTCCGCAGCTCGCGGCTCATCTTCTCGATGAAGTCGTTCTTGAGCTTCTCGATCTTCCCGAGCTTCTCGTCCCGGCGCATCAGCTCGATGTCCTGGGCGAACAGCTGCTCGGACAGCTTCAAGAGCTCGTCCGGGTCATCCGAGGACGGGGCGGGGGCGGGGGCGGCCGCGCGCAGCGCTTCGAGCTCCGCGCCGAGGTGCATGTGGTCGAGCTGCAGACCCATGGAGCCGGCGATCTGCCCGAGCATCTGGCTGGCGCGCGGGTCCAGGCTGCGGGCCAGGCCGACGACCATCACGCCGCGGACGCGACCCGCGAAGGCGAGCGGGGCCACCGCGAGCCCGGCGGAGCACGACTCGGCCAGGGAGGGCGGGGCGGGGATGGTGTCGCTGCGGCCCGAGGCCATGGCGTCCTGGATCGCCCCGTTCAGGGCCGACGCGCCGGCCCGCGCGGCGTCGGGGCTGGGGAAGCCGGCTGCGGCGCGCAGGGACGGCGCGGCCGCCGGATCGGACCCGGGCTCGGCCGCGAAGACGAGGGTCGGGGCGCCGCCGGCGAGCTCGCTCGAACGGGCAGCTGCGGCGCGGAGCGACTGGACGAGTGCCTCCGGCATCGTGTGGGCGGGCTGTGACATGGCCTAGAAGCGCTCGTCCGACTGGATCTCGAAGGGGACTTCCGGCTTCTCCTCGTCCGGCGTCGGCTCCAGCACGCCGCCTTCCATCTCGAGCTTGGTCTGGAAGTCGGTCGGGTTGGAGGCTGCGTTCATGGCGGTCTCGTGGGAGACCTTGTTCGCCCGCAGCAGGTCGAGCAGGTGCTGGTCGAAGGTCTGCATGCCTTCCGAGCGGCCCCGGGCCAGGTACTCGGTGAGCTCGTGGGTCTTGGTCGGGTCCTTGATGCACTCCTGGATCGTGCGGGTGCTCCGCATGACCTCGACGGCGGGCACCCGGCCGTTCTGCTTCTTGTTCACCAGCAGCCGCAGCGAGACCACGGCCTTCAGGTTGTCCGCCAGCCGGGCGCGGACCTGCAGCTGCTCCTCGGTGGGGAAGAACGAGACCAGCCGGCCGATGGTGGAGGCGACGTCGCTGGTGTGGATCGTGGAGAAGACCAGGTGGCCCGTCTCGGCGGCCTTGAGCGAGGTGTCGACCGTCTCGAGGTCGCGCATCTCGCCGACCATGATGCAGTCCGGGTCCTGGCGCAGGGCGGCCCGCAGCGCGGCCGGGAACGACTCGGTGTCGGTGCCGATCTCGCGCTGGGTGATGATGCTCTTCTCGTGGGTGAACACGAACTCGATCGGGTCCTCCACCGTGATGATCTTCGACTTCCGGGTCTGGTTGACCTCGTTGATCATCGTGGCGAGGGTCGTCGACTTGCCCATGCCGGTGGCGCCGGTCACCAGGACGTAGCCGCGCCGGAGCTGGGCGATGTCGCGCAGCACGCCGGGGAGGTTCAGCGCCTCGAAGCTCTCGATCTCGAGGGGGATCACCCGGAGCACGATGTTGAAGAAGCGCCGCTGCCGCGAGATGTTGACCCGGAAGCGGCCCTCGCCGGGCAGCTCGAACGCGAGGTCGCGTTCGTTGAAGTCCATGTCGGTCCGGCCCAGCGGATCGGCCTCCATCAGGAGGGCCGCCATCTCCTCGGTGTCCTTGGGCGTGAGGACCTTGTAGCGCAGCTCGACGAGGTCGCCGTGGAAGCGATACAAGGGCAGGTAGCCCACCTGGAAATGGATGTCGGAGGCACCCTTCTCCAGTCCGAGGCGCAGGAGGCGGTACAGCTTCTCCCGTTCCATCGCCGTTCGACCTCCACAAGCACCCTGGCCCTGGGACCCGGGCGAGGTTCTCGATGGGCCTATCGGCCGTCGGGACGGGGTCTTGAACGCGATTGTCCGATTCGGGTCCGATCGGTCCCGCGCTCGGGCCCGTGGGGACTTCGCTATCCTCCCGCCGCCCCCGACCCGGTCGGGCCGGGAGCAACCGCGAGAGGCGACCGCGGGCGCGGGCGCGGGGGTCGGATGCGATTCAGGAAATCCGGGACGAGAGGGCGGGGATCGCGCCGGAGCCCGCGAGCGGTGTCGCGCCAGGTGGCCCGGGCCGCGCTCGGCATGGCCCTGGCTGCGGCCGTCGGGCTCGCGCCCGGTCTCGGGAGGGCGCAGGCGGAGTCGGAAGCGAAGGATCCGACTCCCGAAGCCGGAGCCCCCACAGGGGGCGCTCCGGCCGTGGACCTGGATCGGCTGCTGAAGCTGCCCGACAGCTACGACGCCGGGGCCGTCGAGGACAAGCGCGGCGGGGTCAGGGAATCGGAGTGGCGCCGGCGCTTCGCGCGGGCCCGCGCGGACCTGTCCGAGGCGGAGGAGGCGCTGGCGAAGACCCAGTTCGAGCTCGAGAACGCCGCCTCCGAGAGCGGGAACTACCAGGTGAACGCTCCCGGCGTCCAGAACCCCGAGGCCTCTCCGGTGAGCTTCGGGCTGCGCCAGAAGCTGAAGGAGCAGCGCGGCCTCGTCGACGAGCGCAAGCGCGCCCTGCGCCAGCTCGAGATCGAGGCGGACCTGGCGGAGGTGCCGAGCCGCTGGCGCGGGGGCGACGCTGCAACGAAAAGAAGCAGCGGATCGCGGGAATCCGGACTGGCGCCTCCCCAGGGCACGCCTTAGTCTCCGGCCGCGCGAGGAGGAGAGAGCCATGAGCGAGCACGCACAGACTCCGGATCACGCGGATCACGGGGATCACGAAGAGGACGAGGGCCCCGGCGGCACCGTCGATCTCGCCTCGGTGCTCTACGTGGTCTGCGGCATTCCCGCGATGATCCTCTTCTTCGTGGTCCTGTTCGGCCTCGTGGGTGCCTGCGACCTCACGAATACGATGATTCCCGCCTGAGCTCGCTGCACACGCGCTGCGCAACAAGTGCGTGATCTTCCCCACGGGAAGAAAAGTCCATCGTTTTCGGATAGTTAGAGTCAAGATTCCGAAGGGCACAGCCGATCCACCCCCATCATGGGCGCGTGGAGAAAATCGCTGGGCCTGCGGCTCCTCATCTCGCTCGGCGTGGCGGCCAGCCTCGGCCTGGGCATGGGCTGCGCGACCCCGCTCGGCCGGTCCGCCCACTACGACTACTTCCAGCTCCCGGACCACCACGACGCCTGGAGCCCCAAGATCCAGGGCTGGCAGCGCCGCGAGCTGGCCGAAGGGGCGCCGATCCTGGGAGACAGCTCGCCGTCGGTGGCGGGCGCCGGGGACCCGGCGGCCGGCTTCACCCCCGCGGAGACCACGGACCCGAGCCAGGCGCTGCGCGCGAAGTACGCCGACTTCCGCGCCGAGCGCAAGCGTGAGATCGCCCGGGACTTCGCCGCCTGGATCCAGGCCGAAGCCAAGAACCACTATCGGTCCGATGGACCGATCGATCACTGGGCGACCCTCGAGGAGACCCTCCGCAGCAACGGCGACGACTGCGACGGCCTGGAGCTGCTGGTCTTCCACGCGCTGCGCGACCTCGGCTTCGACGAGGCCGAGGTGTACCGCTCCATCGTCTACCGGCCCTCCGACGGCCAGCACCACATGGTCACCCTGTGGTTCGAGGACCAGACCGATCCCTGGGTGATCGATCCCACCGGCGCGATGACGGGCGGCATGCGCCGCATGTCCGACGTGCCCGGCTGGGTTCCGCTGAAGGTCTTCAGCGACAAGGCGGAGTACAGCGTGCGCCGGCTCCACGACCTCAGTCGCGACGCGCTGGCCGCGGCCGAGCTCCACTGATCCCTCGGCCCGACCTCCCTTCCGCCTCCCGGACTGCTGCCGTGATTCGCGCTGCGCGCGTGCGCTAGCCTCCACTCCTCCACCCGGGAGGAGCCGGCGCTCCGCGCACCACGATGTCCAACCCGCTACACCCCATCGAGGCGTCCCACCTCCACGCCCGCCGCGAGCGCGTCTTCCTCGTCCTGTCCGGGCTCTTCCTCGGCTCCATGGCGATGCTCAACATCCTGGGCGTCACCCGCTTCATCGACATGAGCTTCACGCTGTTCGGGGTCCAGGTTCCCTTCCTGCTCGCGGTCGGCGTCCTGCCGTATCCCATCACGTTCCTGTGCACCGACTTCATCAGCGAGTTCTACGGGCGCGAGCGCGCCAACTTCGTGGTGCTCGTGGGGGTGCTCCTGAACCTGTGGGTCGTGTTCATCCTCTGGGTGGGCGGTCTGCTCCCCCCGGTCCCCGACCTCGACCCGGTGACCGGACTGCCGCCCAGCGACGCCCACGAGTTTGCCTTCTACCGGATCCGGCAGCTGACCATGGGCGCGGTGGTGGCGTCGATGCTGGCCTACATGGCGGCGCAGTACTGCGACGTCTTCGTGTTCCACTTCTGGAAGCGCCTGACCCGGGGGCGCCATCTCTGGCTTCGCAACAACGGCTCCACCATGATCAGCCAGTTCGTGGACAGCTTCGCCGTCATCACCGTGACGCACTTCTATGCCAGGGGGCTGCCCATCGACACCGCAGCCCCCATCTGGCCCCAGCTCTGGACCTTCATCGGCTCCGCCTACGTGTTCAAGTTCACCATCGCCGCGCTCGACACCCTGCCTTTCTACCTGGGCGTGCGCTGGCTGAAGGAGTACCTCGAGATCGACCCCAATCTCGAGCACCACCGCGACCGCGAGGTCGGCCGGTGAGCCTGGGCGGGCTGCTGCGCTCGCTCCGCGCGTCGGGCGAGTCCATCGCGGTGGTCGACCTGGCCCGTCGGATCGCGGCGATGGACTCGCCTCCGCCGCCCGAGCTGGCGAGGCGCCTGGTGGCGGTCGCACTCGACTGGGGCGAGGAGCGCCTTCCGGACCGCCTGTCCCCCGACGACCTGCGCGAGCCGGCGGCGCGCCGGGTGGCCGACATCCCCATCGAGACGGCCGACTTCGCCGTGGTGGACCTCGAGACCACCGGCCTCTCCGAGAAGACCTGCGAGATCATCGAGATCGGGGCGGTCCGGATCCGGGGCCTGGAGATCGCCGACGAGTTCGTGAGCTTCGTTCGCCCGGAGGCCAATATTCCCGAGCGGATCACCCGGCTCACCGGCATCCGGGGCGAGATGGTGTGCGACGCGCCCGGCATCGCCGAGGCCCTGGCCGACTTCCGACGCTGGCTCGACGCCACCCCCGCGGCGCCCTTCGTCGCCCACAATGCGAGCTTCGACGCCCGCTTCGTCGCGGCCGGCCTGGCCCGCTGCGGGCTGCCGGCGCTGGCGGTCCCGATCCTGTGCACCCGCCGCCTGGGGCGCCGGCTCGCCCCCGAGGTCGGCCGCTACAACCTCGATCACCTCGCCGCCCACTTCGGCTACACGAACCACGCCCGCCACCGCGCCGCCGGCGACGCGCGGGTCACCGCCCGCATCCTGATCGACCTCCTGCACCGGGCCGTCGAGGCCTCGGTCTCGAGCCTCGGGTCGCTGCTGGACCTCCAGGATCAGCGTCCCGGCCGCGGCGTGGTACCGTCCTCGGCGGGGGGGAAGAAGCGTTGATCTCGACCAGGCGGGCTCCCGGCGCGGTCGCGGCCGTGGCCTTCGCGCTCGCGCTCGCGCTCGCAGACGTTGCCGGGGCCTCCGGAGACGCCGCCGTCGGCCCGTCCGGCGACGGCGACCGCTTCGACGTGGTCGTGCTCGACCCCGGTCACGGGGGGGAGGACAGCGGTGCCCGGGGAGCGCGGGGGCTCGTCGAGAAGGACGTGGCGCTCGAGGTGGCGAAGCAGCTCGCCCGGCGCCTGCGCGCCCGCGGGCTCACGGTGGTGATGACCCGGGACCGCGACGTCTTCGTGCCCCTGGAGGAGCGGACCTCCATCGCCAACGACGCCCGGGGCGACCTGTTCGTCTCTATCCACGCCAACGCCGCGCGCAGCGCGTCACCCCGAGGCATCGAGACCTACTTCGTCTCCCTCGAGGCGAGCGATGCCGAGGCGAAGAAGGTGGCCGAGCTCGAGAACCAGGCCCTGGGGGCGACGCCCTCGGCCCTGGGCCGCAGCGACCCGCTGTCCGCGATCCTCGGAGACATGATGTCGACGCTGGCGACCCAGGAGGCCAACGACTTCGCCAAGCTCGCCCAGCGCGAGCTCGGCGAGGTCGACTCGGTCCCGTCCCGGGGCGTGAAGCAGGCGCCCTTCGTCGTGCTGATGGGCGTCCAGATGCCCGCCTGCCTGGTCGAGGTGGGGTTCCTGACCAACCGCGCCGACGAGGGCGCGCTGGGCACCCCCCGCCGGCGGGCGGCGCTGGCCGACGCCCTGGCGCGGGCGGTCGACGAGTTCGGTCGCCGCTACGATGCCCGGCGCGGCGTCGGCGCCCACCTCGCCGCCCCCGCGCAGGACTGACCCCGAGTGGACCAGGAGATGCGATGAGAGCCGATGGACGCGCGGCCGACGCGCTGCGTGCGATCGATCTGAAGCTGGACTTCACCGAGAACCCGCTGGGCTCGGTGCTCTGCTCGTTCGGAAGGACGCGCGTACTGTGCACCGTCTGCGAGGAGCGGAGCGTCCCGCGCTGGCTCCAGGGAAACGGCCAGGGCTGGGTGACGGCCGAGTACTCGATGCTGCCGGGGTCGACCGACCGGCGCAGCGAGCGCGAGAGCTCGCGCGGGCGCCCGTCGGGTCGGACCCAGGAGATCCAGCGGCTGATCGGCCGCAGCCTGCGCGCCGTCGTCGACCTCCAGGCCCTGGGCGAGCGGACCCTCTACGTCGACTGCGATGTCCTCCAGGCCGACGGAGGCACTCGCACCGCGTCCATCACCGGTGCCTACACGGCCCTGGCCCTGGCGGTGCAGCGGCTGCGCGCCCGCAAGGTCCTGGACAAGGACCCGCTCCTGGATTCGGTGGCCGCGGTCTCGGTGGGCGTCGTGGACGGCGAGGTGCGCCTCGATCTGCCCTACGAAGAGGACGCCCGCGCCGACGTCGACATGAACGTGGTGGCCACGGGCAGCGGCCGCTTCGTGGAGGTCCAGGGGACCGGCGAGGGCACGACGTTCTCCGCCGAGGAGCTGGGCTTGATGACGCGGGTGGCGGTGGACGGCATCCGGCGCCTCACGGAGATCCAGACGGCGGCGCTGCAGGGCGCGGCGGGGTGAGCCGCGTCCGCCGCATCTGGGTGGGCACCTCGAACCGGGGCAAGGTCGGCGAGATTCGCGCCATCATGGAGTCGTCCCTCACCGGCGAGCCCCTCGGGTGGGCTCCGGCCTCGGAGTGGGGGGCCATCGACTATCCCGAGGAAGGGGACGACTACCGCGCCAACGCCCTGGCCAAGGCGCAGGCGGCGGCCCGGGCGACCGGAGGCTTCGCCGTGGCCGACGACTCCGGTCTCGAGGTCGACGCCCTCTCGGGTGCGCCGGGCCCCCGCTCGGCGCGCTACGGCGGTCCGGGTCTGGACGACGCGGGCCGCGTCGCTCGCCTGCTGGCGGAGATCGAGGGCGTGCCCGCGGTACAGCGGGGAGCCCGCTTCGTGTGCTGGGCGGCCTGGGCGGGGCCGGCCGGGTCGGGCAGCGCCTTCGGAGAGTGTCGCGGCAGGCTGCGCACGAAGGCGGCGGGGGAGGGCGGCTTCGGCTACGACCCGATCTTCCAGCCCGAGGGGTTTGCCGTGACGATGGCGGAGCTGCCCGAGGCGGAGAAGGACCGCATCTCCCACCGCGCCCGCGCCTTCCAGGCGCTGGCCCCCGAGCTCGCAAAGGCCCTGGCTTCGCACGCCCGCTAGTCCGAAGCGATGAAGGTGGGGAGGGGGGGATCAGAGGTTGAGCTGCTGGGCGCGGTCGTCGACGAACTCGGCGATCCGCTTGCGCTCGTCCCGCGACATCTCGCCGAAGCGGACGCCCATGCCGAGGGGCAGGTTCGGTCGCTGCAGGTTTCCGGGCACGTTCGAGAACACCACCTTGCCGGAGAGCCGGAGCGCCTGGCCCGGCAGGTTCATCTCGATCTCGACCTGGGCGCCGTCCATCGAGGCCCGGGGAGTCTCGAGGAAGGCCCCCGTCTCAGAGAGGCTGTAGACGACGGCATCCTTGGTGCGGCCGCCGCCGTGGACCCGGGCCACCAGGAAGGTCGGAACCCGAGGGCTGCTGCGTCCGTGGCCCTCGCGGCTCCCGTTGAGCGCGCGGTTGATCTGGAAGCGGAGCACCCCCTCGTCGATGGGCTCCCACAGCCCGAGCGACACACCTGCGGATCGGAGGGTCTTGCGTGTGGCCCGCTCCGGCGCCGCGCCGAAGGCCACGAAGGTCATGCCCGTGGTCGGCGCATGTCGCCGCAGGCGCTTGAGACAGCCCTTCAGGTTGCGGTCCACCAGGGCGAGGTCGATGAGGGCGGCCGCGACCGGCGTGCCGGCCTTCGCCAGCACGGCCTCGGCCTCCGCCAGGTCGGCGGCCAGCAGGGGCGTCACGTCCAGGGGCTGGAGTCGCGCGCTCATCTCCTGCCCGCGCGGCGGGGTCGAGACCAGGAGGATGGGGTGGCACGACGTCATGCCCCCGGATCGGTGTGCCCGCGCGGGGCCTTGAGCCATCCTTCTGCGGGATGCGGGGCTCAGACGGAGTCTCCCCCGAGGCGCTGCATGAACTCCTCGGGAGTCGGACGGCGCGGGTCGAAGCGCTGGCAGCGACGGCTGAGCCGGCGTCGCGCGCGGGCTCCCAGGACCTCCCCCCGGTCGGCCAGGAAGCGATCCAGGTGGTCGTCGCACAGGGCCGCGACGTCCTCCTTCCCGAGGGACTCGGGGTCCAGGCCGCAGTCGTGGACGAACAGCCAGAGCGCGTAGCGCGGCACCCGGACGCCCAGGGCGACCGAGAGCTCCACCATCCAGTGATCGAATCGGCGTCGACCCACCCCGGCCTCCGCCCCCCGCTCTTGGGTGGGGGCGAGGCCCGGCTTGTGTCAGAAATCCCTCAGTGAGGGGGCGCCGTCCCTCGCGAGCAGGGCCCGGAGCCGGCGCCGACCGCGAAAGGCGCGGCTCTTGACCGCGGCGGGCCGCAGCCCGCGCTCGGCGCTGAACTGCTCGTAGCTCAGCTCTTCGAGGCCGCAGCGCTGGATCACCTCGCGTTCGTCCGGCGGCAGGGCCGCGAGGCTCGCGAGGAGCCGCTGGCGCCGTTGCTCGGCGTCGAGCCGCTCGCCCGGGCCGGGCGCGGCCTCGGCCCACTGGGGGTCGTGGGACCGTTCGAGGTCGCTCGTGCGGGCGGCGCGCCGCTTCTCGGAGCGCAGCCACATCAGCGATTCGTTGACGACGATGCGGTGGAGCCAGGTGGACAGGCGGGCCCGACCGCGGAACTGGTCCAGGTGTCTCAGCGCCTTCTCGCAGGCGTTCTGGACGATGTCCTCCGCCGCATCGCGGTCCGGCGCGTAGCGCAGGGCCACCGAGGTCATGCGCGGGCGTAGCCCGAGGATCTGCCGTCCCAGGTCGCCCGGGCCCGGCTCCGGGAGCCCCCGCGCCGGGTCGCCGATGCGTCCGCCTGCGTCGCTCGTCTTCGGCTGTCTCATGATCCGGGGTACGCTCCGCTCCCCGCGGCGGTTACGCTGGCGCGCGGCGCGGCATCCGCGTAACCCGGAGCCCCCGGAGTGCGTATTCGACCATGTCCAGGAACGAGCAGGACCATGGACCGGACCGGGCCCGCCGGGAGGCCGAGACGCGCTGGCGGGAGGCGATGGTCGCCGCCCAGGCCGGCGACTCGGAGGCGTATCAGCGGCTCCTCGAGGAGCTGCTCCCGGTGGTGCGTCGCCAGGTGCAGTCGCGACTCCGCGGCGCCGGCTCGGAGGACGTCGTGCAGAACGCGCTGCTCTCGATCCATCGCGCTCGCCACACCTACCGTCCGGAGCGGCCGTTCGGACCCTGGCTGCGCGCCATCGTGCGCAACGCGACGATCGACGCCCTGCGCGACCTGAAGCGCCGGGGGGAGCGGGAGGTCGCCGGCGAGACCGTGGAGTGGCTCCCCGACCCGGCGAGCGGACGCGACTCGGTGGGACGGGAGATGGAGCGCCGGGAGATCTCTCCCGAGCTCGCCGCCGCCCTCGCGGAGCTCCCGGACGGTCAGCGCCAGGCCGTGGAGTTGATCCAGCTCCAGGGCCTCTCGATCGCCGAGGCCGCCGCCCACGTGGGCGTGACGACGGGGGCGCTCAAGGTGAGGGCGCACCGCGGCTACCGCGCCCTGCGCGCGCGGCTCGGGAAGGGAGACTCGTGAGCGGCGAACCCGGCGTGAGCGGCGAACCCGGCGAATCCACCGATCGCCTGATCCGGCAGCTGGCCACCGACGTTCCGCCGGTGCGCCGCGTGCCCCCGCTCTGGATGAGCTTCGGGGGCGTGATCGCCGTCGCCTCGGCGGTGGGGATCGTGTTCCTGCTGGCCAGCGGGGCGCCGTCCGACGTGCGCTCGGCCGTCCGCGGTGGAGGGCCCTACGGAGCGGTGCTCCTCGGGCTGGGCCTCGCCGGTCTCCTGGGGTCGCTGGCGGCCCTGGCCGAGGGCATCCCCGGGCGCGAGCGCAGCGTGGTCGTGTGCGGCTGGGCGGCCATCGTGGCCTTCGGGTGGGGCGCGGGTCGCGCGCTCGCGGCGTGGTGGAGCGAGGGGTTCGCACCGGGCGTCGGCCTGGCCGTCGATCGGATGTGCCTGCAGAGGGCGCTGCTGCTGGCGGTGGTGCCGACGCTCGCGCTGGTCCTCCTGCTGGCGCGCGGCTGGGTCGGGCGGCCCGCGCGCGCCGCGGTGCTGGCGCTCACCGCCGGGGCCGCGCTGGGATCGGTCGGGGTCCACCTCGGCTGCCAGCTCGACGAGGGGCGGCACCTGCTCGTCGGGCACGTGGGCCCGACGGTCGTCTGGGTCGCGCTCATCGCGGCGCCCCTGGCGTTCTGGCTGTCCCGCAAGGCCCGCTGAGGCGGGACCGGTCCCGGTCCCGGACGCGGCGCTGCGCTCCGACGTCTTGCGCCGGGCCGTGGGCGACGCGGTCGCGGTGGGCGCCCCGCCGATCGCCAGCGATCGGGCCGACGCCCCGACGCCCCGGTGGCCGGACGCCCCGGCGGCCGGAGGCGTGGGCGGCAGGCGGCTCCTCGAGATGGGGCCGAGCGTGCTGGTCCTCTACGGTGTCTCGACGCTCTCCAGTGTCTCGGTCCCGCGCGAGGCCGCGGGCGTCCCCGACTGGAAGGCGCGGCTGCGCCGCAGGCGCAGGCTGTTCAGGACGACCGAGACGCTCGAGGTGGCCATGGCGGCGGCCGCCCACATGGGGTCGAGTCCGCCGGCGGCCGCGACCGGGATCGCCGCGGTGTTGTAGGCGAACGCCCAGAAGAGGTTCTGGGCGATGATCCGATGGGTGCGACGGGCGAGGTCGATGGCCGTGACGGCGGCGTCGGGCCGGCCGGACAGCAGGACCGCGTCGCCCGACTCCACCGCGATCTCGCTCCCCGACCCCACGGCCAGGCCCAGGTCCGCCTGGGCCAGGGCCGGCGCGTCGTTGATCCCGTCGCCGACGAAGGCCACCGTGCGGCCGGCCTCCTGGAGCGCCGAGAGGTGGGACAGCTTCTCTTCCGGACGGGCGCCCGCTTTGAAGTGGGCGATGCCCGTGGCGCGCGCCACGGCGGCCGCCGGCGCCGCGGCGTCCCCGGTCACCATCTCCACCCGGATGCCCCGCTCGCCCAGTGCGCCCACCGCGGCGGCGGCCTCCGGGCGAAGCGTGTCCGAGACCGACAGGCCGCCTCGGACGCGCCCGCGCCAGCCGGCCCCGAAGGCCGTCCGGCCGGCTCGCTCTTCTTCCTCCAGCCAGTGGCGGAGCCGGGGGTCGAGCTCGAGTCCCCGGGCGGCGAGCCAGCCGGGCCGCCCCACGAAGACCTCCTCGCCCGCCACCCGGCCGCGCGCGCCCAGGCCGGGCTCGACGGCCAGGTCCGCCACCTCGGGCCGGTCCAGCCGCCTTGCGCTGGCCGCGCGCGCCACGGCCTCGCCGATGGGATGTCCGGTGGCCGCCTCCACCGCAGCCACCCGCTCGAGGAACCCGTCCGCGTCGCCTTCGGCCTCCAGCCCCGCGAGCTCCATGCGGGCCTCGGTGAGGGTGCCGGTCTTGTCGAAGACCAGGGTGTCGATCCGGCGCGCGCGCTCGAAGGCGCCGGCCGTGCGGAACAGCACGCCGAGCTCCGCCCCCCGGCCGCTCCCCGCGATGATGGCCGTGGGCGTGGCCAGCCCCAGGGCGCACGGGCAGGCGATGACCAGCACCGCCACGGCCCGGGCCAAAGCGATGTCGGCCTGGCCGGCGAGAGTCCAGGTCCCGACGAAGGTGAGGGCGGCGATGGCCAGGACGGCGGGAACGAAGACCGCGGCCACGCGGTCGACCAGGTGCTCCACCGGCGCCTTCGAGCCCTGCGCCTGCTCCACGGCGCGGACGATGCGCGCGAGCGTTCCGTCGCTCCGGGGGCGCTCGACCCGGGCCGCGAGCACGCCGTTGCCGTTCACGCTCCCGGCGTGGATCCAGTCGCCTGGACCCTTGTCCACCGGAAGGAACTCGCCGCTCAGCCAGCTCTCGTCGATGGCGGAGCGTCCTTCCTGCACCACGGCGTCGGCGGCGATCCGCTCGCCCGGCCCGACGACGAGACGGTCGCCCGGGAGCAGCGCGTCCGGGTGCACTTCGACCAGGTCGTCGCCCCGCCGGACCCTCGCGTTGCGCGCCTGCCGCGACACCAGCAGCGAGACGGCCTCGCCGGCGCGTCCGCGGGCGCGCGCCTCCAGGCTCCGGCCCACCAGGATGAACGTGATGATGGCGCAGGCCGTCTCGAAGTAGAGCGGACCGCCCCAAAGCAGGGCGGCGATGCTGGCGGCGTAGGCCGCCGCGGTTCCCAGGGAGACCAGCGTGTCCATGTCGGCGCGTCGGCGCCGGAGGGCCGCCAGCGCGCCGCGATGGAAGGAGCGGCCGGAATGCAGCACGACCCAGCTCGCCAGCGCGGCCTGGGCGAGGCGCGCCGCCGGCGAGTCGAAGCCCCCCATGGCCAGCACCATGACCGGCGCGCTGAGCGCCGCGGCGACCCCGGCGCGGCCCCGCCAGCGCCTCGCCTCCTCGGCCAGGCGCGCGGCCGGATCGCTGGCTTCCGCGCCGGCCTCCACCCGGTCGAGCGGATAGCCCTCCCGATCCAGGGCATCGCGGATGGCGTCGGCGTCGGCCCGCTCGTCGACGATCAGCCGCGCTCGCTCGCTCGCGAGGTTGACCGTGGCGTCCCGGACTCCGGGCTGTGCGCGCAGGGTCTTCTCGACCCGCGCCACACAGGACGCGCAGTGCATCCCGCGGACGTCGAAGGTCCAGGTGGCCTCGGCGCTCACGAGGAGCCCGGCCGCGCCGGATCCGATCCCGGTGCCGGACCGGTGACGGCCGCCGTGTACTTCAACGCCTCCAGCAGCTCGTCCACGATCTGCTCGGAGCGCCCTTCGGCGACGGCCCGGGGAACGCAGGTCTCCAGGTGGTTCTGGAGGAGCACGCGGTTCGCCTTCTCCAGGGAGGCCTGGAGGGCGGAGATCTGCTTCATGATCTGGGGGCAGTAGCGCTCGGCCTCGACCATCCCGATCACGGCCTCCAGGTGGCCTCGAACGGTCTTCAGGCGGTTGAGGGCGCCTCGCTTGAGCTCGGGCTTCACGGCTCCTCCTCGGCGATGCGGCGGGCGCACGGCCCGGCTCGCCTGGGCAGAGGTGGAAGCATAACCCACCCCGGGTGGGGTAGGGAAGGGTCGGCCCTCAGCGCTCGACACGCCCGGCACCGGTGCCTAGGATCCGCGCGCCATGACCTCCCTCCTGATGCTGATCCGACACGCCGAGAGCCTCTGGAACGCCGCCGGGCGCTGGCAGGGGCACGGCGATCCGCCGCTCTCCCCAGAGGGCGTGCGCCAGGCCGAGGGGCTGGCCGCCTCCCTGCAGTCCGAGAGGCCCGATCGCCTCGTCGCCAGCGACCTCCAGCGTGCGCGCCAGACCGCGGCCGCTCTGGGCCGCACCTGGAGTCTCGAGCCCGAGCTCGATGGGCGGCTCCGGGAGCTCGACATCGGGACCTGGACGGGCCTCCGGCGCGAGGAGATCGCCGCGCGCGAGCCCGAGGTCCTGCGCCGCTTCGATGCCGGCGACCCCGAGCTGCGGGTCGGCGGCGGCGAGTCCCGGGCGGCCATCCGCCAGCGGGCCCGCGCCTTCGTGGAGCACCTCGTCGCCCGCTACCCGGGCGAGCGCATCGCGATCGTCACCCACCTCGGGTTCGTGCGCGCGCTGATTCCCGACGCCGAGCCGGGCAACGTGGAGGTCATCCGGCTGCGCGCCGGGGACCTGCTGCAGCGCCGAACGCTGGACGCGCCGGCGTCCCCGCCCGCCGGGCCTCTCTAGCTCGTCGGGTCGCCCGGGGAAGCCGCCGAGCCCGACGCCTTGCCGAGGTGCCCCCGGCAAGCCCGCGTCAGGTCGGGATCGCTCCCCTCGCGTCGTCGCCTTCGCCGCCCGGGTCGTCGAGGAGCACGCGCAGGCCTTCCAGGATCACCCAGACATCGAGGGCCAGGATGATCGTGCCGGAGATCGCCAGGAGCCACAGCTCCTCGAAGTTCGCGAAGTAGCCGAGGACGTTCCCGGTCATGGCCCAGAGCGTGGCGGCGGCGACGAAGATCATCGGGACCATGGTGTAGACCGCGGAGCGGCCCTGGCGGCGCAGCCAGACCGAGACCACGAGCAGGGTCACTCCGGCGACCAGCTGGTTGGTCGTTCCGAACAGCGGCCACAGCGCGAGCCCGCCCTGGCCGCCGCCCTGGGTGAGCGCCAGCAGCAGCGCGGCGCCGATGCCCAGCGCCCCGGCCGCGAAGCGGTTGGTGAGGCTGCGCACGCCGTAGCTCTCGGCGAGCTCCGAGATGACCAGGCGCTGGATCCGCGCCCCGGTGTCCAGCGAGGTCGCGGCGAAGGCGATCACCATCACCGCCATGAAGGTGCGCGCGGTCTCGACGGGGATGCCCAGGGAGCCCACGAAGGTGGCGCCGCCGGACACGAAGGCGTCGAGCTTGGCCGACAGGCCGTTGGCCGCGCCCCAGCTGGCGTAGTGGGCGTGCCAGTCCGTCGCCGAGGCGAACCCGCCGGTGGCGGCCAGCACCGCGAGCAGCCCGAGTGTCCCCTCGCCCAGCATGCCGCCGTAGCCGATCGGTCGCGCGTCGGTCATGCAGGCCACCTGCTTGGAGGTCGTCCCCGACGAGACCAGCCCGTGGAAGCCCGAGATCGCGCCACAGGCGATGGTGATGAACAGGAAGGGGATCATCGGCGGGGCGCCGGGGGGCGACGGGTTGAGCGCCGGGGCCTGGATCGTCGGGTGGAGCACGACGAGCCCGAGGGTGAGGAGGGTCAGGCCGGTGATCAGCTGGTGGGAGTTCAGGTAGTCCCGGGGCTGGAGCAGCAGCCAGACCGGGAGGACCGACGCGGCGAACGAGTAGAGGAGCAGGATCCAGACCCAGGCGTAGACCGAGATGTCGGCCACCGCCGGCACGGCCCGCGCGAACGCCGGTCCGTAGAAGATGGCGGCCAGCAGCGCGGCATACGCCACCAGCGAGGGCGCGAGGATGGCGACCTTGCGTCGGTAGACCAGCCAGCCGAGCGCCATGGCCACGAACATCTGGATCCAGATCGGGAAGATGGAGCCCGGCGTCGAGCGGAAGAGCGTCCCGATGATGAAGGCGAAGACCGCCAGCACGATCCAGATGAGGAAGGAGATGATGACCAGGAAGAGGGTCCGGACGCGCGGGCTGATCACCTGGCCGGCGACCTCGCCGATGGAGCGTCCGCGATGCCGCAGGCTGATCACCAGCGCCGAGAAGTCGTGCACGGCGCCCATGAAGAGGGTGCCGACCGCGACCCAGACCAGGGCGGGCAGCCAGCCCCAGATGACCGCGATGGCGGGGCCCACGATGGGGGCGGCCCCGGCGATCGACGTGTAGTGGTGGCCCCAGAGCACCTGCTTCGAGGTGGGCACGTAGTCGATGCCGTCCTCGAACTCGCGGGAGGGAACGGGCTCCTCGTCGGACAGGGCGAAGATACGCCTGGACAGGAAGCCGGAGTAGTAGCGATAGCCCAGGGCGAAGCAGGCGAAGACGACGAGCGCGAGGACGGCGGCGTTCACGGAGACCCCTCCCGCATCCAGTGCGGGTCGGCCGAGACGGTACCAAACCGGGCGTAGCTGGAAGCGCGTACGCAGGTCGAGCGCAGGCGGCCGGCAGGCGCCGCGCAGGCACCCGGGCGAGGGGTCCGGTGCGCCCCGGTCCCCTCAAGTGGCCGGGGCCGAGGGTCGATGTCGGGGCCAGGGTCTTCCCGGCGTCGATCAGGCACGATGCGACGCTGCGGAGCCACTCGAGGAGGATTCCCAGGTGTACATCAGCAACACCGAAGTGGTTCCCGGTCGAACGATCAACCAGTTCTACGGCGTGGTCTCGGGCAGCACCGTGCGCACCAAGCACATCGGTCGCGACTTCATGGCGTCGCTCAAGAACATCTTCGGCGGCGAGCTCAAGGGCTACACCGAGCTGCTGCAGGACGCGCGCGACGAGGCGCTCGAGCGCATGACCCAGCAGGCCGAGAGCCTGGGGGCCAACGCCATCGTGAACGTGCGCTTCTCGACCAGCTCCGTGGCCCAGGGCGCGGCCGAGCTCTTCGCCTACGGCACCGCCGTGATGGTCGACTAGGGATGGAAGCCCTTCTCGGTCTGGTCCAGATCTTCGTCGCGGGCCTGGCGCTGCTGCTGGCGTTCGTGATCGGGGAGATCATCGAGCGGCGCCACCTGAAGAGCATCCGCGCCCGCGAGAAGCGCTGGAGTCGGCTGCCCGCGGTGACCCTCGAGAGCCTGCCCCGGCCCGACGGCTGGAGCGAGGAGCACTCGGGCCTGGTGACCGGTCACGTGGTGGTCTCGGTGGATCACTTCAAGCGCTTCGTCGCCGGCCTGCGCGCCATCTTCGGCGGCCGGGTCCGGAGCTACGAGAGCCTGATGGACCGGGCGCGCCGGGAGGCGGTGCTGCGGCTCAAGCAGCACGCCATCGACCAGGGCTACCACGCGGTCGTGAACCTGCGCCTGGAGACCGCCCGCCTCGCCAACGCCCGGCGCAAGGGCAAGGGCACCGCAGGCGTCGAGGTGCTGGCCTTCGGGACCGGCATCCGCCTGCAGAAGAACGCCGCTTGAGCTTCGACCCGAGCCTGCCCGACGAGACGGTGAACGTCTCCTCGGGCTCGGCCGCCGGCGAAGCGGCCTGGCTCGTCGGCGGTGTGGTCGCGTGCGCGATCGCCGCCGTCACCCTCCTCGCCTTCGGCATCGACGTGGCCGTGCGCTGGCTCCCGCCCAGCGTGGAGGCGAGCCTGCTGGGCGGCTGGGCCGAGGCCGCGGTGATCGAGGAGGCCGAGCAGGGCGAGACCGACCCGCGCCAGGAGCCGGTCCAGAAGCTCCTCGACCGCGTGGCGCGCCACTGGCCCGACGCCCCCTACCGGTTTCGCGCCGGGATCGTCGACACCCCCGAGCCCAACGCATTCGCGCTCCCGGGCGGCTGGATCCTGGTCACCACGGGACTCCTCGACCGCATCCGCACCGAGAACGAGCTGGCCTTCGTGCTGGGCCACGAGATCGGCCACTTCCGAAACCGTGACCACCTGCGCGGCCTCGGCCGCGGCGTGGCGTGGGGCATCGTGTCGGCCACCCTGGGCCTGGGGGAGGGCGCCGCCAGCACCCTGGCGCAGGTGGCCGGCGATCTGTCGAGCCGCCACTTCGATCGCGACCAGGAGACCGACGCCGATCGCATCGGGCTCGAGCTGCTCGCCGCCGAGTACGGCCACGTGGGCGGCTCGTCCGCGGTCTTCGCCTACGTCCTCGACGCGAGCGACCACGCCGAGGGAGGCGAGGGGGGCGAGGGCGGTGAGGGCGGAGACGGCGCCATCGGGGGCGCGGTCGATCTCGTGAGCGGCTGGCTGTCCACCCATCCCGCCCACGAAGATCGCATCGAGCGGCTGGCCCAGGTGGCGGCCGACCGGGGCTGGGCCACCCGGGGCCGCCCCACCGCCTGGCCGTGGCCCGGGCCGTCGGAGGCTCAGGGCGCCGCGGCGCCCAGTCCCGCCGCCACGCCCGAGTAGTCGAGGGGGCCGGCCGGCCCCAGCTCCAGGCCCAGGGCGATCCACGCGATCAGCAGCGCCGTCCAGGCGACGGCGTAGGCCACGGTGTACGGCAGCATCAGGGCGACGAGGGTGCCGATGCCCGAGCTCGGCACGTAGCGGCGCATGAACACGAGCACGATCACCACGTACGGGTTGAGCGGCGTGATGACGTTGCTGACGGAGTCGCCGATCCGGTAGGCCACCTGGGTGAGCTCGGGGCTGATCTGCACCTGCATGAACATGGGGACGAACACCGGGGCCAGGAACGCGTACTTGGCCGACATCGAGCCGATCATCAGGTTGGCCGCGATCACCACGACGACGAAGCCGACCATCAGCAGGGACGGGGGGAGGTCGGCGCTGGCCAGGGCCTGGCCGCCGCTCAGGGCGAGCATCTCCCCGAGGCCCGAGTGCCTGAAGTAGGCGATGAACTGGGCGGCGAAGAAGGCGAGGACGATGTAGGAGCCCATGCCCGCCATGGTCTCGGACATCATGCTCGCCACGTCGCGATCGCTGCGGATCCGGCCCACGCGCCAGCCGTAGACGATGCCGGGCACGAGGAAGCCCAGGAAGAGCAGCGGCACGATGACCGCGACCCAGCGCGGGAAGGGTCCGTCCAGACCCGCGAGCGGCGCCCCTTCCACCCAGGTGGCCGCGACCACCGCCCCCAGGCCCAGCGCCAGGGCCAGCGCCGCCCAGGCGAGCGCGCCGCGCTCCGGGGCCGAGAGGCTGCGCGCCGCCTCGTCGTTGGCGGCGGTCCGGGGCGGCCCCCCCTGCTCGGGCGGCTTGCCGGCGAAGCGCGGCTCCACCCAGGCGGCCGTCACCGCCCAGCCGACCCCGGTCAGCAGGAAGGTCGAGACGATCATGAACCAGAGGTTCGCGGTGGCGGCGACCTCGTAGTCCGGGTCGAGGAGCCGGGCGCTCTCGGTGGAGAGCCCCGCCAGCAGCGGATCCAGGCTGGTGACGACCAGGTTGGCGCCGAAGCCCGCGGAGACCCCGGCGAAGACCGCCGCGAGGCCGGCGATGGGCGAGCGACCCACCGAGGCGTAGAGCGCGGCCGCCACCGGCGGCAGCACCACGTAGCCGGCGTCGAGCCCCATGGAGGACAGGACGCCGACGAAGACCATGGTCGGCGTCAGCAGGGGCCGGGGCACCGCGAGCATCATCGCCTTCAGGAGGGCGCCGATGAACCCGCTCTTCTCGGCCACGCCGATGCCCAGCATGCCCACCAGCACCACGCCCAGCGGTGGGAAGTCGACGAAGCTCCGCACCATGCTGCGCAGGATCCAGTAGAGGCCGTCGGCGCCGAGCAGGCTGGTGGGCGTCACGTTCTCGCGAACCAGCTCGCCGCCCCGCGAGACGGTCTTCTCCACGCTCCAGTCGAGCCCCACGGCCAGGGCCGACGCCAGCATCACGAAGACCGCGCCCAGGGCGAACAGGGTGGCCGGATCCGGGAGCCGGTTGCCCAGGCGCTCGATGCGGTCGAGCCAGCCCGTAGAGCCGGAGGCGGAAGGTCGTTCCTGCATCGCCCGCGAAGCCTAGCTGCCTTCGGCCGGAGCCGGCGGCTCCACGTCGAGCTCGGCCAGGGACCACCCGGTGGCTTCCGCCACGGCCTCGTCGAGTCGGTCCAGGGTGAGCGCCTGCCTCCGGGAGGCGAGGGCGCGGAAGACGTCGTCGAGGCTCTTGCCCTCGTCCCCGGACCGCTCGCGGATGCGCAGGTCCAGGGTCCGGAAGAACCCGACCCCGCGAGCGACCGCTCCCCGACGGTGGCCTCCGTCCTGCGCCCCGGGCTTGCCCGCGACCACCCGGTCGATCGCGGCGGCGCTCCTCTCCGGGGAGAGGGTCCCGGATCGCGAGAGCAGCGCGATCGAGTAGTACTCGGCCAGCCCCTCCACGATCCAGTCGAACTCGTCGTCGGCGCGGGCGCCCACGGCGGCGTGGAGGATCTCGTGGAGCAGCGGGCTCGTTCCGTCCTCCGTGATGAGCGGGCGGTCGGCGTGGACGTACACCGAGGACGGCCCCGAGAGCCCGCCGCGCCACATCGGCGCTCCGGCGCCGACGATGAGGAGCCGCTCCGGGGACGACTCGAGGATCCGGGAGAGCTCGGGCAGCGTCCAGCGGAGCAGGGCCAGGATGTCGAGGCGGCGCAGTCCGTGACGGACCGGTCCGGCCACGGCCACGCGCGTCTCGCCGACCGTCTCGCGGATGACTCCGATGTCGCCGAGGACCATCCAGCCGGTGGGACGGTCGAATGCGCGATGGGGATGGGTGACCCGGTAGTCGCCGCCGCTGAGCTTTGCGTACGGCACCGCGGCGGACCAGCCCTGGGGCAGGCGCAGCCGCAGCCGGGAGCGGGACCGGGATCCCTTCTCCTGGCGGACCCGGGCCGGAGGCACCAGGTCGTCGCCCCGGAACAACGCCCAGGTCGCGGCGCAGCGCGCGTCGTAGCTGCGCATGTCCCGGAAGTGGTCGATGCGGAAGACGTAGCTCAGCTCGCCGCCGCCTTCGGGTGGGACCCAGGTGACGTACTCGCCCGCGTTCGTGAGCTCGCCGTCTCCGGAGAACTCGAGGTGCCGCTCCGGATCGACGCGGAAGCGCAGCTCGCGAAGGTGCGCCGCACCGTCCCCGAGCTCGATCCGGACATGGGCGGCCCGTTCGGTGGGGGCCAGGCGCGCCTCGAACAGGACGTCGTAGGTGGAGTCCGCAGAGTCCTCCTGCGCCGAGGCCGTGCTCCACGCCAGGGTCGACGCCAGGGCGGCGACTGCGATTCCACGGGTGCGCCGGTTCATGTCGCGTCCTCTCCCTGCGTCCGGGTGTCGCCGGCCTCGCGCGCGAGCCGTCGCCCCAGCTCGAGCCGCGTGGCCAGGTCCATGTCCGGCTGCCAGGCGCGCTCGATCCCCTGCAATCGACCCAGAAGCCCCTGGCGATTGGCGATCTGGATCGCCAGCCCCGGGCGGGCGTTGAGCTCCAGGATCAGCGGACCGTGGCGCGCGTCGACCACCACGTCGGCCCCAACGTAACCGAGTCCCGTGAGGTCCGTGGCCCGCACGGCGATCTCGAGCGCCTCCGCGAAGCCCGGGATCGCCCGATCCAGGACCGGCTCTCCGGTGTCCGGATGGAAGCGCGTGGTCTGGGTGCCGATCACCGCGTGGCGGGTCCGACCGCTCGCCAGGTCCACGCCCGCGCCGACGGCACCCTGGTGGAGGTTCGCGCGGCCCCGGGAGCGCCGCGTGGGCAGGCGGGTCATCGCCATGGCGGGAACGCCGCGGAAGACGATGACCCGGAGGTCGGGAACCCCGTCGGCGCAGATGGTGACGAGCTCCGGGTGCACCTCCAGCCGTTCCTCCACGAAGGCCGCGTCGGGCTGGCCCCCCAGGGCGTAGAGGCCCGAGAGGATGCCCGAGGCGTGGTGGACGAACTCGTCGATTCCGATCCAGCTGCCGCCTGCGCGCTGGAGCCGGTCGCCTTCCCGGGAGCGGATCACCAGGATGCCGTTTCCCATGGCGCCGTGTGCGGGCTTGAGCACGAACGAGCGGTGCTCCGCCAGGCTCGAGACGAGCCGCTGGAGGTCGCCCATGCGCCGCGCCACCCCCAGCAGCCGGGCGGTGGGGATCCCGGCGGACTCGCACAGCTCCTTGGTGAGGAGCTTGTCGTCCACCCTGGGATAGAACCGTCGCGGGTTCCAGCGGAGGGTGTACTCCGTGTTGCGCCGGTTGATGCCCAGGATCCCCAGGTCGGCGAGGGCGCGCCAGGTCTCGAAGACCTTCACGCGACCGGTTCCTCGCGGACGAGGCTCCGGAACCGCACGAGCTCCATGAGCCGGTAGCCCGTGTAGCCACCGATCCAGACGAGCACGCCGGCGACCGACAGCACCAGCTCCGGATAGCTGAAGAACAGATGGGCCACCGTCTCGCTCTGGAAGAGCGGGTAGATGAGGATCGACACGCCCGCCGTCCAGGCGAGCCGCGTCATCGCCTCGCGCAGGCCCTCCTCGGCGGCGGTGATCGAGAAGCGCTCGATCAGCATCGTGATGATCACGATCGGCAGCAGGATGCCCGCGTAGAGGTTGCGACTGTCGAGGCCTTCGCCGATCAACGCGAACCCGGTGACCATGAGCACGACCAGGCAGAGCAGGATGCAGAGTCGGGGCACGAGCAGCAGGTGCAGGCGGTCCATCAGCAGCCTTCCCAGCCAGCCGAGCGCGATGACCGTGGCGACCATCACCAGGCCCAGCCCCAGGTCGCTCTCGCGCAGGGCCAGGGCGACGAGCACGGCCAGGAACGTGCCGAAGGTGGGGACGCCGACGAGGTTTCGCATGGCGGCGAGCACCAGGGCGCCTAGGGGAACCACCAGCAGGACCCGGAGCGTCCTCTGGGTGACGAGGGGCAGTCGGTACAGCGAGAGCGGGCGCAGCCACGAGCTGGCCGGTGTCATGAGCGCCGCCACGTCCGCCGCGCCCAGGCGTTCCCGCAGAACGCGGTACTGGTGGCCGATGGCCGCGACACCGCTGGCCGACACCAGGGGGTCGTCGCCGTGGCGGATGACGAGCAGGTCGCGCGGGGTCTCGCCCAGGAAGCCCCGGGTCGGCGACATCGGGACCCACGACCCCAGCCAGGCCTCCACCCACGCCACGCTCCGTTCCTCCGGCGGCGATCGGAGCAGGAGCCCCCGCACGACCCGGGCGGGGATCTCCGACCCGCGCAGCAGGGTGGTGAGCAGCCGCGCCTTGCCGATCTCGTTCGCCTCCGACGCCGACAGGGCGAGCAGCGCGTCGCTCGTGCCGTCGTGGGCGAACTCCACCTGGTCCTCGACGAACGCGAACAGCGTGCGCGCCCGGGCCACCGGGTCCTCGGGGCCGCGCAGATCGAGGCGAAGCAGGAACGAGGCGATGGCCGACGCCCGCGCCGGAATCGACGGGGTGGCGCCCCCGAACGACTCCACGACGGAGACCGGAGGCGGCTCGTCCCAGGTCTGGATCGGCGGCTCGATCGCGGGCAGCAGCCTCACCCGGAAACCGTGGGACAGGACGTGGGTGCCCTCGGCGTTGCCCGTCCAGAGTCCGATGCGTTGTCCGCCTTCGTCGAGCGCGGCGAAGCGCAGCCGGTCGGAGCGGACGTATTCGTCGCTCACCACCTGACGGCCGAGGGAGCGGGGCAGGGCGGCCCGGACGCTCCCTCCCCGGCTCTCTCCTCGCAGGTGGATCTCGAGCTCGACGCGCCACAGCCCCTCGGCGTCCCCCGGTGTCAGCGGGAGATCGAGGACGAGGGTCTTCCAGCCGACGAGCAGCGCGCCCAGGAGGAACAGGGTCAGGCCTACGAGGAAGATCGGGCGCCTCAAGACAGATCCTCCCCTCGGCTGGTCCCGCGCACCTACTCGGGACGCTCGTCGAGCTCGCGCTCCAGCGCGTCGGCGTCCACGTCCGCGTCGAGGTCCACGAGCGTCTCATACTGGCGCGTCCCCAGGTGGTAGAGCGCGAATCCCGGGATCACCACCTGGTCGAGGGCCCGGCCGATCACCCGACCCGCGAACGGGGAGACGATCTCCACCCGGTCGTTGGTGAAGGGGTCGGTCACGGTTCCGAGGTGATCTCCCTCCATCACCAGGTCGCCCAGCTGGCGCTCGCCCAGGAAGATCCCCCCCTCGTCGGTGCGGATCCAGCGGCTGCCCTGGAAGAAGATCGCGTCCTCCACGGCGGGAGCCGGGCCGTCGATCATCCCCAGCGAGCGCATGAGACGCAGCGAGCCCTCGACGCCCTGCTCGACCGATTCCTCGTCGAAGCGCATGGGCTCACCCGCCTCGTAGAGGATGGCCTCGATCCCCGCCTCGTGGGCCGCCTTGCGCAGGGTTCCACGGCGTCCGGCGTTGTGCAGCACGACCGGGGCTCCGAACCAGGAGGCCAGGCCGCGCAGGGCCGGATCCGTGAGGTCGGCGCGGACCTGGGGGAGGTTCGAGCGGTGGAAGGACCCCGAATGGAAGTCGACCAGCACCTCGCAACGGCGAACCACCTGCTCGAAGAATCGATAGGCGATGCGCGAGGCCGAGCTCCCGGTCTCCCGACCCGGGAAGTAGCGGTTCAGGTCCCTTCGGTCGGGCAGGTATCGGGAGCTGCGGCGGAAGCCCAGGGGGTTCACCACGGGGACACCGATCACGGTTCCCCGGACCCCATCCGGCTCGAGCTGCGCCACCACCCGGCGCACCACCTCGATGCCGATGATCTCGTCGCCGTGAATGCCGGCGGTGAGGCACAGGGTGGGGCCCGGAGCCGACCCGTGGACGACCGTGACCGGCGTGGCGACCGAGGTCCCTCCGAACGACTCGCTGACCTTGAGGGAGAGCCTGCGGCTCTCGCCCGGCTGGACCTCGCTGCCCAGCACCGAGAGCGACATCCAGGGGATCTCGGTCTCCGGCGCGGACAGGTGATGCCGCGGAAAGGCGGTGGACTCACTCGGTACGCCGTCGGATTCGTCGAGGAGCGGGGCGGCCCGCGTGGACGCCGCATGGACGGCGAGTCCCAGGGCGACCCCGACCCCCGCGCCCGCGATCCATCGCGCGCCCGACTTCAGGAGGTCGGGTCCGGCGCGGGGGCTCGGCGAGCGCGGAATGCGGTCCATCGGGACCGATCGTATCCGTTCTGGGCGCGCGCTCCTACTCCGCGGTGTGCGGGGCCCGTCAGGGGACGGAAGCTTCGGGCGCTTGCTCGCGGGTCCACTCGTTCAGCACGACGCAGGCGGTCAGGTCGCCCGTGACGTTCACCGCGGTGCGGCTCATGTCGAGGATGCGGTCGACGCCGAGAATGAGCGCGAGGCCCGACGTCGGGATGCCGACCCCTTCGAGCACCATGGCGAGGATGACGATGCCCGCGCCGGGCGTGGCCGGGGAGCCGATCGACGCGGAGACCGCGGTGACCACGATGAGCAGGAGCCCGAAGACTCCGAGGGGGACCTCGAAGACCTGGGCGAGGAACACCGTAGCGACGCCCTGGTAGAGGGCGGTTCCGTTCATGTTGACCGTGGCGCCCAGGGGAATCAGGAAGCGGGCGATCGACGGCCGCACCCCGAGCTTTTCCTCGGCGGTCTGGATGGAGAGCGGCATCACGACCGCCGAACTCGAAGTGGAGAACGCCAGCAGGACCACCTCCCGGAGCGCGGAGAGGAAGCGGCCGGGGCCGAGCCCGGCCACCGAGGCCAGGGCGACGAAGCCCAGCATCATCAGCAGCAGGCCGCCGAGCACCGTCAGGACATAGGCGGCCATGCCGCCCAGGACCTCGAGGCCCACGGTGGAGGTCAGTCGCGCCACCAGACCGAACACCGCGAAGGGTGCGAGACGCATGGCCCACGCCACGACCGTCATGCACACGTCCTGCACGGATCCCAGCAGGTCGAAGAGCGGCGCCGACTTCGCGGGCGCGAGGTTCACCAGCGCCACGCCCACCACGAACGCGAAGAGGATCACCTGCAGCATCTCCCCGCCGACCATCGACGCGAGGGGGTTGGTCGGAAGCAGGTCGACGACGACCTGGGGCAGCTCCACGAGTCCGGGCCGGGTCGGGACCTCGGCCGGAAGCGGGCGTTCGCCCGCCATCGCCGCGCGGACCAGGCTCGCGTCGAGGAACCGACCGGGGCGCACCAGCAGCGCCAGCCCGAGGCCGACCCCGGTGGCGATGGCCGTCGTGGTGACGAAGAAGAGCGCGCCGGCGAGCCCCATCTGGCGCAGCTGGTCGACGTTCTCCCCGGCCGCCAGGCCCCGGACCACCGAGGAGAACACCAGCGGAACGACGATCATCTGGACCAGCGCGAGGAAGAGGGCTCCCGGAAGCGCCAGCCAGCTGGCGATCGGCAGCGCGACGGAGGGCTCGACGAATCCGGCCGACGGTCCGAGCAGCGCGCCGACGACGATGCCGGCGAGCAGGCCGATCAACACCCGCGCCCAGAGCTGCGTCTCGACCAGGTCCTGCAGCGACCCGCTCAGTCGCCTGAGCGGCGCGAGGTCGAGCTGCTCGAGAGGGTGATTGCGAGCCACGGCGATCCCCGTCGGTCTGCGGCCTTCGTGTCCGCGCCGGACCTTGAGAGCATGACACAGCATCGCGGGATCGACTCGCGGGCCGCGTCGAGGCACGGGCGGCGCTACGGAGCCTCCCGGGTTGCGTCTCCTGAACGCACCAGGGGCTCGGTGCCCGACGGCTCCGCCTCCAGCGCCTCAGCGCCCACGACCTCGAGCGAGGCCAGGAAGCGCGTTCCCCGCTCGATCTGCTCGCTGAGCCGGCGGACGTTGCTGAGCCAGTCGAGGGTGGCGACGAGGTCGTGGACGGGCAGGTCGCCCCGGGAGCCGGCCTCCAGCAGCGAGACCTTGAGCTGTCTGTAGCTCTCCTGGAGGGACGCGAGCTCGCCCGCGACCGTCTCCGCTTCGTAGGCCTCGTCCTCGATCGCCGCCCGCTTCACGAGGGAGCGCGCGTCGGCCACGAAGTGGCGGATCGCGTCGTCGATGGCTGCGGCCCCGGAGGTTCGCGCGGCGGCTCGGCCCGCGGCGATTGCTCCCGCCAGCTCGGCGGCCTCGGAGTAGTAGCGGGACACTCTCAACGAGGTCGGAATCAGCGCGTCGAGGTCGGCGGGGAGCGCCGACCGCGGGAGGCGCTGGGCGTAGCCGCCGATCTCCTCGACGAGCGCCGCCAGCGAGCGCTGGCCGCCGGCGATCGCGCTCTCGGCCCGCTTCTCGCCTCCCAGGGCTTCGTCCGCGAGTCTGCGCGCGATCTGTCCAACGCGAGCAAGCTCGAGGACCATCGCGTCGAAGGCCAGTCGGGGCATGGCCAGGACGTTGCGATCCAGGTAGCGGGGCGTTGCCTCGTCCTCCTCCGCGCTCCGGAACCGGGCCTCCAGGAAGCGGATGAGCCGGTCGGTGAGCGGAAGCACGAGCGCCACGCCCAGCAGGTTGAAGACCGTGTGGAAGCCCGCGAGAACGGCCGCCGGCTCGGAGTCGAGGCTCAGCAGCTCGCGCCCCTTCACGATCAACAGGAGGATGAAGGGGAGCAGGAGCAGCGCGACCACGCCCGTGAGGGCGTTGAACACGACGTGTCCGGCGGCGACGCGGCGGGCGTTGGGCGTGGCCCCGATGACCGCCAGCGCCGCCGTCGAGGTCGTTCCCAGGTTGGCCCCGATGACGAGCGCCGCGCCGCTGCCGAGGGGCACGACGCCGCCTCCGGCGGCCGTGAGCACGATGGCGATCGCGGCGCTCGAGGACTGCATCAGCAGGGTCAGGCCGAAGCCCAGGGCGACGAAGAGCAGCACGCGCCAGGGGCCCGACCCCGCCAGGGCGGCCAGCTCGATCTGCCCACCCAGACCGTCGAAGGCCACGCGCAGCGTGTCGATGCCGATGAAGAACAGACCGAACCCGGCCAGGGCCTCGCCGAGCGGTCCCAGTCGTCCGCTGCGGCTCGCCACCCGGAGGGCCATGCCGATGCCGATCAGCGGCAGGGCGAAGGCCTTGATGTTCACGTGGAAGCCGATGGCGGCCACGAGCCAGCCGGTCATCGTCGTCCCGATGTTGCTGCCGTAGGTCACGGCCATCGCCTGGGCCAGGGTCAGGAGGCCGGCGTTCACGAAGCCGATCGTGGCCACGGTGACCGCGCTCGAGGACTGGACCAGGGCGGTGACGAGGAAGCCGGACGCGATGCCCCGCAGCCGGGTCTGCGTCGAACGGGTGAGGATGCTCCGCAGAGCCTCCCCCGCGGCGACCTTCAACCCCTCGGTCATGAGCCGCATGCCCAGCAGAAAGAGGCCGACCCCTCCCAGCACGCGTGCCAGCATCTCCAGCGTCATTCGAGTCGCCCCCCGCGCAAGCCTATCAACTGCGGAAGATCGGGGACCCGGGGATCCAGGAGCTCAGCGTCCCACCTCCTGCTCGAGGACGCGGGCGTTGGGGATGCTCCAGCGCTGCGCGCCGTCGCTCAGCAAGGTGTCGACCGGTCCCACGCGCTCCAGGGTTCCCCGGCGACCGGCGATCTCGACCGATTCGCCCTGCTGGAGGCTCTGCCGCAGGAAGTGGCCGGCGAGGATGTGCGCCACGACCGGACGGGCTCCCAGGGCGAAGGCCAGTCCCCCGGCCAGGCTGAGCGCGCCGAGCACCACGCTGATGACCGCGATCAGCAGCTCCGTGTTCACGCCCAGCTGCTCCAGGGCCAGCACGACCACGGCCGCGACCACGAGGCTCTGGGTGGCCGCACCCAGGCGTTCCGCCTGCTGGACCTGGGCGGCGGCCGCCGCCGATCCGATCGCGCTGCGGCTGAACGCCCCGAGCAGCAGGCCCACGACGACGATCAGGCCCGCGGCGAGGACGTTGGGCAGGTAGGCGATCAGCCGGTCGATCGTGGTCGTGACTGCGGTCAGTCCCAGGGTCTCCACGGCCGAGAGCACGAAGGTGAGCATGAGCACCCAGAAGAGCAGGCGACCGGTCAGTCGGGAGGGCGTAGAGGCGACCCCGGCCCGTTGGAGGGGCCGGTCGAGCCCCAGGCGGCGCACCGCCTCGTCCAGCCCCACGCGATGCAGCGCCCGGCTCGCGACGACCTCGACCGCCTTCGAAACGAGCCACCCGACCCCCAGGATCAGCAGGGTCGCGACCAGATTGGGCAGGAAGCCCGCGACGGTCGTGCCCAGCTCGCCCGCCGAATCCATGACCAGCTGCCGCCACTGTGCGACGTCGAAGAGATCATCCATGGTTCACCTCGCTTTGCGGTCGTCGTGGAATTCCACGCGCCGTGCCAGCCTGCAGCATACGGCCTGGCTACGACGGGGGTACAGCGCGTATGATGGGGAGAGCCCGGAGGAGGTGCGATGAGCCTGCGAAGGAAGCTCGCCCTCGGCCTGGTCGAGCAGTTCCCGGACGAAGCGGCGGGCGTTCTGGAGGCGCTCTCCCCGAGCGAGGCGGCATCCTTCCTCGCGAGCCTCTCCGCGGAATCCGCGGCGCGCGTGCTCCTGCGCACCACGGCGCACCCCGCGGCGGCCATCCTTGCGGAGCTGGACCCGAAGTGGGCCGCGTCCATGGCCGCGCAGCTCCCCATCGATTCCGCCGCCAGCTACCTGCGCAGGCTCCCCGACGCCCGGCGCGAGGCCATCCTCGAAGCGCTGGCCCCGGCCAAGGCGCGCGCGCTGCGCTCGCTCCTCCGCTTCCAGGAGGGCACGGCGGGGGCGCTCATGGACCCCGAGGTGCTGGCCCTTCCCGCCGACCTGAGCGTCCGCGAAGCGGTCGAGCGCGTTCGCAAGTCGGCGGGCCAGGCCCGCTACAACCTCTACGTGGTCGATCGGGACGACCGCCTGGTCGGGGTGCTGAACCTGCGCGAGCTGCTGCTGGCCCGGCCTCGCCAGCCGCTGGTGGAGATCATGCACCGGGAGGTGGTGAAGGTCCCGGCAGGCCTGGGCTGGCGCGCCCTGGTGGACCATCCGGGCTGGAAGGAGGTGCACGCCCTCCCCGTGGCGGACACCGACGGCACCTACCTGGGAGCCGTCCGCTACCGGACGCTCCGGACCCTGGAGGCCCGGCTCCGCCAGCCCGCCTCGGACCTGGACGTGACCGCCCGATCCCTGGGCGAGCTCTTCTCGAAGGGACTGACCGGCGCCGTCGAGGCCCTGGCCTTCGCCGCACCCCCCGAACCCCGGGAGAGGAGGGGCGACGTTGGCCGCGACTAGCGCGCGCACCGAGCGACGCCTGGCCGAGGCCCTGGCCGCGCGCCACCCGGACGAGGCGGCGCGTCGTTTCGAGACCGCCGACGCCGAGGAGATCGTCGAGTTCCTGGGACCGCTGCCGGCCGACCACGCCGTCGCGACGCTGTCCGGTCTCACGCCCGATCGGGCCGCGAGGCTCTTCGCCGCCGCCCCCGAGTCCATGGCGAGTCGCTGGATCTCCAGCTGGAACCCGAACCGCGCGGCCGCCGCCCTCGCCCGGCTCGACGAGTCCGAACGCGATCGGGTGCTGGGGGCGCTCGACGCCGCCCACGCCGAAGAGATGCGCGGGCTGATGGCCTATCCGCCGGACACCGCCGGATCGCTGATGGATCCGCGGGTCACCACCTTCCGACCGGACGCGACGGTGCGCGACGTGGTGAGGCGGCTGCGCCTGTTCCGCCGCCGGCGCGTGCAGGACGTCTTCCTGGTGGAGTCCGACGGACGCCTGGTCGGACTGGTTCCCCTCGAGGCCGTGGTGCTGGCCGAGCCGGACGAGCGCCTCGTTGCCCTGGCCCGGGTGCCCGCACCCTCCATCCAGGCCACGGCCCCGCGCGACGCGGTGATCGAGGAGATGGCCGGCCACGCCGCGTCGAGCCTGGCGGTGGTGGACTACGAGGGGCGGATCCTGGGCGTGCTCCGGCAGGAAGAGCTCGTGAGCGCCGCCCAGCAGGAGGCGACGGCCGACCTGGCGAAGATGGTGGGCGCCAGCGCGGAGGAGCGCGCTCTCTCGTCGCCGTTCTTCTCGGTGCGCAAGCGCCTGCCGTGGCTGCAGATCAACCTCCTCACCGCGTTCCTGGCGGCGTCGGTGGTGGGCCTGTTCGAGGGCACCATCGCCCGCTTCACGGCGCTGGCCGTGCTGCTGCCGGTGGTGGCCGGACAGTCCGGAAACACCGGCTCCCAGGCGCTGGCCGTCACCATGCGCGGGCTGGCGCTGCGCGAGGTGCGGGTGCGCCACTGGTGGAAGGTGGCGAGCAAGGAGATGCTCGCGGGCTCGATCAACGGGCTGGCGGTGGCCGCCACCACGTCGCTGGCCGTCTGGTTCTGGAGCGGCTCGGCCGGGCTGGCCGCGGTGATCGCGATCTCGATGGTCATCTCCATGACCCTGGCGGGGCTCTCCGGCGCCTGCATCCCCATGATCCTGACCGTCCTGCGCCAGGACCCCGCGCAGTCGTCGTCGATCATCCTCACCACGGTCACCGACGTGGTGGGCTTCTTCAGCTTCCTCGGCATCGCGACCGCCATGTCCGGACTGCTGTAGGGAACGCCGCTGACCTATCCTCGGCGCCGCCATGAGCGCGCTCTGCATCGGCCTCGTCTACGAGACGTTCGGAACCTACCCGAGACGGGCGGGCGACCCCGAGGACTGGGAGGCCGAGTACGAGCCCGAGGAGACGGTGAAGGGGCTCGAGGCGGCGCTCTCCCGGCTCGGCCACCGACCCGTCCGCCTGGGCTCGCCCCGAGATCTGCTGGGCGCGATCGCGCGCGGGAGCCTGCCGGCGCTCGACGCCGCGCTCTCCATCGCCGAGGGCCGGGACACGCGGAACCGCGAAGGCTGGGCCCCCAGCCTGCTGGAGATGGCGGGCGTCCCGCTCCTGGGCTCCGACGCCCTGAGCCTCGGCCTGTGTCTGGACAAGGCGTGGACCCGCCGGGTGGTGGCCGCGGCCGGTGTGCCGGTGGCCCCGGGCCGGGTGTGCCGGAGCGCCGAGGGACTCGACGCCGGGGCGCTCCCCGCCCCCTTCCCGCTGTTCGTGAAGCCGTGCTGGGAAGGCACCGCGAAGGGCATCCGCGAGCACTCGAAGGTGGAGAGCCTCGAGGCGCTGCGCCGCGAGGTCGAGCGCGTGACCTCGGTCTACCGACAGCCGGCCCTGGTCGAGGCCTTCGTGCCCGGGGCCGAGTACACGGTGACCCTGGTGGGCCACCGGCCGGTCCGGGCCCTGCCGGTGCTCCAGCGGGCGCTCGAGAGGCAGAGCGGCATCGGCGTCCACGCCCTCGAAGGCCCCGGCCGGCCCGACCGCGAGCTCGAGCCGATGACGCCCGGGACCCTCGAGTCGCCCCTCGAAGCGACACTCCAGTCCCTGGCGGTGACGGCCTTCGAGACCCTCGAGTGCCGGGACTTCGCGCGGATCGACTTCCGCCTCGACGCGGGGGGCCGGCCGGTCTTCCTGGAGATCAACCCGCTGCCCACCTTTGCTCCGGACGGGAGCTTCGGCATCCTCGCCGAGCTCGCGGGGCGCGAATGGGTGGACCTGCTGGCCGAAGTCCTGGGCGAGGCCCTCGAGCGGGTCGTCGGGGGCGCGTCCGGCCGGCGACCCGCGGCCCCCGGCGCGCCCCGGTCGGGAACGGCGGGAGCGGCGGGAACGGCGGGAAGGACGGAGAGAGGGGGAGGGGCATGAGCGCGCGAGCCTCGCGGGATCCCCGTGCCCTCGACTCCGCGGGCGCCGGCGCCGGTGCCCGCGGCGGGTCGGGGGGCGGAGGCGTCGCGCCGCCGCCCGGCGTGGCGCCCGAGCAGTGGCGGGACTGGACCTGGCAGATGCGCCATCGCGTGCGCTCCGCGGACGAGCTCGGGCGCTACGTGCGGCCGGCCGAGGACGAGCGCACGGCCATCGAGTCCCTGGCCCGCCGCTTCCGTTTCGTGATCACGCCGTACTACGCCTCGCTCATGGATCCCGAGGATCCGGACTGCCCGATCCGCCGGCAGGTGGTGCCGCGGACGGCCGAGCTCGACGATCCCCGGGGCCTCGCCGATCCCCTGGACGAGGTGGCCCACTCTCCCGTGAAGAACGTGGTGCGCGTCTACCCCGACCGCATCGCCTTCTGCGTCAACAACGAGTGCGCGCTCTACTGCCGCTACTGCCTGCGCAAGCGCATGGTGGGCGACGAAGAGTGGACCATGCAGAAGCGCGAGCTCGAGGCCGCGCTGGCGTGGATCCGCCAGACGCCGGCCATCCGCGACGTGCTGCTGACCGGCGGCGATCCCCTGGTCTTCTCCGACGCGCGGCTCGAGTGGCTGCTCCGGGAGCTGCGGTCCATCGAGCACGTGGAGATCATCCGCCTGGGCACCCGGCTGCCGGTGACCCTGCCGTATCGGGTGACCGACGCGCTCTGCCGCATGCTCGAGCGCTACCACCCCATCTGGCTCAACACCCACTTCAACCACCCCCGCGAGTGCACCGAGGACGCGGCCCGGGCCTGCGATCGCCTGCTCCGGGCCGGCATCCCGGTGGGCAACCAGAGCGTCCTGCTGGCCGGCATCAACGACGACGCCGACGTGATGAAGCGCCTGTGCGAGCGCCTGGTCGCCATGCGGGTGCGGCCCTACTACTGCTACCAGGCCCAGCTGCTGGAGGGCACCGCCCACTTCCGCGTGCCCATCGAGCGGGGCATCGAGATCTTCCGGGCCCTGCGCGGCCGCACCAGCGGGTTCGCGATTCCCCAGTACGTGCTCGACACCCCCTACGGCAAGGTGCCCCTCCAGCACCCCTACGCCCGCGGGCGCGACGGCGACGACTACGAGGTCGAAGCCTACGACGGCCGGATCTGGAAGGAGCCGAACCCGCTTTGAGCGAGCCCACCGAGCCGCAACCCGCTGCCCCGCCGCAGCGTCCCGCTGCATCCAGGCTGGGGGCCGCGGCCGCCATGCTCGCCGGCAGCGTGCTGCTGTCCCGGGTGCTCGGCTGGGCCCGGGACCTGGTGCTCGCCAACCAGGTCGGAGCCGGCGCCGAGGCCGACGCGTACTACGCCGCCTTCCAGATCCCGGACATCATGAACTACCTGCTGGCCGGCGGCGCCCTGTCCATCGCGTTCCTGCCCTTCTACACTCGGGTGCGCGACCAGCGCGGCGCGGCCGAGGCCGATCGGCTGTTCTCCACGGTGCTGGGAACCATGACCCTGCTGACGGTGCTGGCGACCTGCGTGCTGTGGTGGCAGGCCGACGCGCTGGTGGCCCTGCAGTTCCCGCGCTTCTCGCCGGAGACCCGCGCGCTCACCGCCCAGCTCACGCGCATCGTGCTGCCCGGCCAGGCCTTCTTCGTGAGCGGAGGCATCCTGGCCGCCGTGCTCATGGCCGAAGGGCGCTTCGGCTCCCAGGCCCTGGCGCCCCTGGCCTACAACGCCTGCATCATCGCCGGCGGGCTCCTCACGGGCACGGTCGAGGGGTTCGCGTGGGGCGTGCTCGCGGGGGCGATCACCGGCCCCTTCGTCGTGCGCTACCTCGACCTGTCGCGCACCCGGACCATCCGCTGGCGGGTGGCGCCCGGCAACCGCGACTTCCTCACCTATCTCTGGATGGCGCTGCCCCTCATGCTGGGGCTGTCGCTGGTCACCGTCGACGAGTGGTACGACCGCTGGTTCGGCGCGGTGCTCGGCGAGGGGGTCGTGGCGATGCTCTCGTTCGCCCGCAAGCTGATGCAGGCGCCCGTGGCGGTCATCGGCCAGGCCATCGCCACCGCGGCGCTCCCGACCCTGTCGCACCTGTTCACCAGCGGCCGGGTCCAGGAGCTGGAGCGCACCCTGCTGCGCACGCTCCAGGGCGCCGGGGCCCTCGCCGTGCTGGCCGCCGCCGCCACCTGGGCGTTCGCCGCGCCCGGCGTGGAGCTGGCCTACCACCACGGGCGCTTCTCGGCCGAGGCGGCCGAGCGGACGGCGGACATCCTGGCGGTCCTGGCCTTCGGCATCCCGGCCTGGATCGTCCAGCAGGTGGCGGTGCGCGCCTTCTACGCGCGCGGCGACACCTGGCGCCCGATGTGGCTGGGCACCGGCCTGGCCCTGCTGGCCATTCCGGTCTACGTCGCCATGGGACAGCGCTTCGGACCCGAGGGCCTGGCGGCGGCCGGGGCCCTGGCGATGAGTGTCAGCGCCCTGGTCACCCTGGGCTGGGCGCGCAGGCTCCACGGCGCGCCCGCGCTCCCGGCCTTCTTCGGGAGCCTGGCGCGCATGGCGGTGGTCGCCGGGGGGGCGGCCGGGGCGGCCCGGCTCGCCATGGCCGGGCTCGAAGGCGGGGGCAAGCCGGGCGCCGTGGCCGACCTGTTCTTCGGAGGCCTGGCCTTCGCCGCCGTCGCGGCGGCCGGCATCCGCTGGCTCGGAGACGAGCCCGTGCGCGAGCTGGCCGGCGGGCTCGTGCGCCGGGTGCGCGGTCGGATCGCCCGCCGGCGGTGATACCCTGGACGGCGCCCCGACCCCGGACGGTCGCGGCGGAGGAGAGCCCATGGCGACGACGCTGAGCGACCCGGCCGCGTCCCCAGACCCGTCCCCGTCCCAGAACCACAAGAAGAACCAGAAGCAGAACGGCGACCCGAGTCCGGAACGTTCGGGCCCTGTGCGGGAGCGAGCCGGCGAGGCCCGCGGGCCGGTGCTCGGTCCCGAGCGGCCGGCGGGGCAGGGGCTCGGCCCCCACCAGGCCGAGTCGGGCAACCGCAGCATCCTGGCGCTGCTCGGCGACCCAAGCGTGGGCGAGCAGGTCGACCTGGTGATCACCTACCGCCAGGCCGGCGACGAGGCGTCGGGCGAGCTCCAGGAGCCCGGGGCCTACGAAGTCTGGTCGGCGCGGGGACTCGTGCGCTTCCAGCGCGTGGCGACGGAGGAGGGCGGAGTCGACTACCGCGTTCTCGAGGTGGTGGGCGAGAACCCTCTGGCCCGCCAGGACCCGCTGGCGCTCGCCACCCTGGCTCTCGAGCAAGAGGCCGCCCGCGCCACCGGCCACGACCCCGACGATCCCGCGCGCCGCTTCATCGGCTGCGAGGCCCAGAGCTACCCCTTCGCCTTCGAGCGCATCGCCCAGCTCTTCGACTCGCCCAACGCGCCGGACCTCGCGATCTCGCCCCAGGACTGGGCGTTCGGCAGCGAGCCTGGCCAGCACGGCGCGCTCAACGTGCGGCAGTCCCGGGCGCCGCTCTGGTTCTGCGGCGCGGGCATCCGCCCCGGTCCCTATCCGCTGGCGGCGCGCTCGGTGGACATCGCGCCCACCGCGCTGGCCGCCCTGGGCTTCCCGGCGATCGACGGCCGGGACGCCAGCGGAAGGCTCGCCTCGGAGCGCGGCGTGGAGCCCGACGTGCGGCTCGCCCGCCAGGACGGTCGGGTGCTCGAGGAGATTCTCTCGAAAGGCGGTAAGCCTCCGAAAAGGTTGTACATCTTCCTCATGGACGGGCAGCACCAGAGCGAGCTCGAAGCCCGTCTGGCCGACGAGCCCGAGTCCCTTCCCAACCTTCGACGCCTGCGCGCCCGGGCCGCGGTGCTCGAGGGGGGCTCGATCGTGAACTTCCCGTCCATCACCTGGCCCAGCCACACGGCCATCGGGACCGGGGCCTGGTGCGGCCACCACGACGTCGTGAACCCCACCTACTACCTGCGCGACCGCCGGGAGAGCGTCTCGCCCCAGGGCCAGCAGGTGCACACCGAGGGCTTCTCGAGCGACGGCGTGGAGTCGATCTACGAGGCCTTCCACCGCGTGCGCGGCGAGGGCTGCCTCACCGCGGCCATCCACGCCCCGTTCGGCCGCAGCGCCCGCCACGCCGTGCTCGAGGGGCGCAACCTGGGCGACAAGGAGCGGCTGAAGGCGCTGACCCGGGAGTGGGGCGTGGACGAGGATCCGCGCTGGGGCGAGGAGGGCGTCGAGTCCGTGGGCAAGGAGTCGCATCTCGACACCCGGGGGCTCGCCCAGGTGGCCGACCTCTTCACCCGCGACGACGCGCCGCCGCCGGAGTGCGTCTACCACGAGCTGATCGTGACCGACGGCGCCGGCCACCACTACGGTCCCCACGGCGAGGGCCTCCGGGCCGCGCTCGACGAGAGCGACCGGCGCATCGGCCGGGTGCTCGACCTGCTCGAGTCGCTCGGGCTGTACGACGAGTTCCTGTTCGTGGTGACGGCCGACCACGGCATGTCGCCCCAGGACACGTCGCTGCGCGCGAACCCCGCCCGCCACGTGGAGCGCAGCGGCATGGCGTGCACGGTGGCCGAGCCCATGATCTGGCTCCACGACCTGGCGGTCGACGCCAGCCGGGCGCCCGACGGGCGCACCGCCCGGGTGACCGTCGCGGAGAACGATCCCGACGCCGAAGGCATTCGCCCGCCGGTTCTCGGCGCCCGCGTGCGCGTGGAGCGCCGGCACCCCGGCGCCGACCACCCCGAGCGCGTCGCCGAGGGGCGCACCGGCGAGGGCGGGGCGTTCGGCTGCGCGACGCCCGCCGACGTCGACGCGTCGGAGCTGTGGGTGCACGTGGAGGCGGAGGGCTTCAATCCCCGCTGGCTGCGCCTGGACGGCGTGGGCACCGAGCTGGATCTGCGGCGGGCACTCTACGGGGCGTCGTGACGTCCGACCCGCCGGGCCGCTGGGAGTTCTGGGTCGACCGGGGAGGCACCTTCACCGACTGCATCGGGGTGGCCCCGGGCGGCGCCCTGCGCACCGCCAAGGTGCTCTCCTCGGACACCGCGCCCGTCGAAGGCATCCGGCGGATCCTCGAGCGCGAGGGAGTCGTGGAGCCCGGCGCGCCGCTTCCGCCGTGCACGGTGAAGCTCGGCTCGACCGTCGCGACCAACGCGCTGCTCGAGCGGCGCGGCGCGCCCACGCTCTTCGTCACCCAGCGCGGGCTCGGCGACCTCATGCACATCGGGACCCAGGAGCGGCCCGAGCTCTTCGACCTCGCCATCCGCAAGCCTCCGCCGCTGTGCCGCGAGGAGCTCGAGATCGCCGGGCGCCTCGCGGTGGACGGCCAGGTGCTCGAGGAGCCCGACTTCCCCGAGCTGCTGCGGGGCCTGCGGGCGGCCCGGGAGCGCGGCATCCACTCGGTGGCCGTGGCGCTGGCCCACTCCTACGCCTTTCCCGAGCCCGAGCGCCGGGTCGCCGAGTGCGCCCGGGAGGCCGGCGTGCCCTACGTGGCGCTCTCCTCGGAGGTGGCCCGGGAGATCGGCCTGCTGGCGCGCGCCGAGACCACGGCGGCGGACGCGTACCTCACCCCGCTGCTGCGCGCCCACGTGGCCGAGCTGTCGGAGGCGCTGCCCGAGTCGCACCTGCGCTTCATGCAGTCGTCGGGCGGCCTCACCGACTCCTCGCGCTTCCGGGGCCCGAACGCGCTGCTCTCGGGGCCGGCGGGCGGCGTGGTGGCCGCCGCGCGGGTGGCGGCGCGCGCGGGCCATCGCCGGGCGATCGGCTTCGACATGGGCGGCACGTCGACCGACGTCTCGCTCATCGTGGACGGCGAGGTCGAGC
This sequence comes from Myxococcota bacterium, assembly GCA_050618075.1. Lineage (GTDB taxonomy): Bacteria > Myxococcota_A > UBA9160 > UBA9160 > UBA4427 > JBNLVL01. Next base: position 245,102 of record JBNLVL010000017.1, on the reverse strand, counting down.
GCTCCTTCGAGTCGCTGGTGGGCGGCATCCGGGTGAAGGCGCCCATGCTGCGCATCCACACCGTGGCGGCGGGGGGAGGCTCGCTCTGCCGCTTCGACGGCTTCCGGCTCACCGTGGGACCCGAGAGCGCGGGCGCTCTGCCCGGTCCGCTCTGCTACGGGCGTCCCCACGAAGCGGGGGACGGCGAGCTGGCGCTGACCGACGTCAACTTCCACCTGGGTCGGGTGCAGGGCGACTTCTTCCCGTTCGAGCTCGAGGGCGCGCCCGTGGAGCGCGCCCTCGAACGGCTGTCCCGGAGCCTCGAGGAGGCGGGGACGCCCATGGAGCCCGACGCCATCGCGGCCGGCTTCGTGGCCATCGCCAACGCCAGCATGGCCCAGGCCATCGCGCAGGTGTCGGTGGCGCGCGGCGTCGATCCGCGGGACTTCGTGCTGGTGGGCTTCGGCGGCGCCGGCGGGCAGCACGTGTGCGCCATCGCGCGCGCGCTCGGCATGGCCGAGATCCTGCTGCACCCGCTGGCCGGGCTGCTCTCGGCCCACGGCATCGGGCACGCCGACATCACCTGGGACGGACAGCAGGACGTGGGGCGGCCGGTGCTGGGCGAGGGCGACTGGCCCGAGGGTGTCCGCGAAGCCTTCGCGCGGCTCGAGCGGGAGGGGCGCGAGGCCCTGCTGCGCGAGGGCGCCGGGGACGAACCCCGGATCGAGCGCTGGCTCGACCTGCGCTACGCGGGCACCGACGTGGCCCTCGCGGTGCGCGAGCCCGAAGACGCAGACTGGCTCGCGGCCTTCGCCGCCGAGCACTCGAGGCGCTTCGGCTATACCCGGGACGAGCGCCCGGTGGAGATCGCCGCCGCCCGGGTGCGGGCCATCGCGGGCAGCGCGGCGGTCGAGGCGCCGGCCGCGGAGCGCTCCGGCCCGGACGCTCCCGAAGCCATGGACACTCCGGAGGCGACGGACCAGGGGGCCGCCGGGCGGCCGACGCCGGCCCGCAGCGAGCCCATCTGGTTCCCGGAGATCGGTCGCCGGCAGGCGCCGGTCTACCTGCGCGAGCAGCTCGCCCCGGGTGACGTCTTCGAGGGGCCGGCGCTGGTGCTCGAGCCCACCGGGACCGTGGTGGTCGACCCGGGCTTCCACGCCCGGATCGACGCCGACGGCGTCCTGCGGCTCCGGGACCTCGCGGGCCCCCGGCGCCCGGTCGAGGACGATCCGGCGCGTCCGGACCCGGTGCGGCTCGAGGTCTTCGGCAACCGCTTCATGTCGATCGCCGAGCAGATGGGCGCGGTGCTGCGCAACACCGCCTTCTCCACGAACATCAAGGAGCGCCTCGACTACTCCTGTGCGGTCTTCGACGGCGAGGGCGGGCTGGTCGCCAACGCGCCCCACATCCCCGTGCACCTGGGCGCCATGGGCGAGACGGTGCGCGTGCTGCGCGAGCGCTTCCCCGACTGGGCGCCCGGCGAAGTCGTGGTCACCAACGACCCGTTCGCCGGCGGCTCTCACCTGCCGGACGTGACCGTGGTGACGCCGGTGTTCGCCGAAGGCGCGACCGCGCCGGGCCCCGGCTTCTTCGTGGCGTCGCGCGGCCACCACGCCGACCTGGGCGGCACCACGCCCGGCTCGATGCCCCCGGACTCCACGCGGCTCGCCGACGAGGGCGTGGTGATCCACCCGTTGCGGCTGGTGCGCGACGGACGCCTGGACGAGGCGGCGATCCGCGAGCTGCTGAGCGCCGGGCCCCACCCGGCGCGCCGGCCCGACGACAACGTCGCCGACCTCGAGGCCATGGTGGCGGCCAACCGGGCCGGCGAACGCCTGGTCCAGGAGTTCGTGGCCGAGCAGGGGCTGGCGCGGGTGGCGCGGACCATGGGGCAGCTCCAGGCCGCGGCGGCCGCCAAGGTCGCCCGGGAGATCGGCCGCCTCCCGGACGGCGAGCACCGCTTCGACGACGCCCTCGACGACGGCACGCCCGTCTGCGTGCGCATGCACGTCGCGGGCGAGCGGCTCGAGGTCGACTTCGAGGGCACGGGGCCCGCCTCGTCCGGCAACCTCAACGCGCCGCCCGCCGTGGTGCAGGCGGCCGTCCTCTACGCGCTGCGCTGCCTGGTGGCCGAGCGGATCCCCCTCAACGGGGGCTGTCTCGTGCCCGTGTCCGTGCGCGTGCCCGAAGGCTGCCTGCTGAACCCGCCGCCGGGGTCGGCCGTGGTGGGGGGCAACGTCGAGACCTCCCAGCGGGTGGTCGACGTGCTGCTGGGCGCGCTCGGCCTGGCCGCGGCGAGCCAGGGCACCATGAACAACCTCACCTTCGGCGACGCGCACTTCGGCTACTACGAGACCCTGGGCGGCGGCGCCGGCGCGGGCCCGGACTTCGACGGCGCCTCGGGCGTCCACACCCACATGACCAACACCCGCATCACGGACCTGGAGGTGCTGGAGTCGCGCACGCCGGTCGTCCTGCGGGCCTTCGCGCTGCGCCGGGGCAGCGGAGGAGCCGGCCGACACCGCGGCGGCGACGGCCTGGTGCGCGTGCTCGAGTTCCGGGCGCCGGTGGTGGCCAGCCTGCTCACCGAGCGCCGCGACCGCCGCCCCTTCGGTCTGGCGGGCGGCGCGCCCGGCGCGCCCGGACGCAACCGCTGCCTGCGCGCCGACGGGAGCGAGGAAGCGCTGTCCGGGAAGTGTCGCGTGGAGCTGGCGCCCGGCGACCGCCTCGTCGTCGAGACGCCCGGAGGCGGCGGCTACGGAGCGCCCTCATAGGGGGCGCGGGGCTTGCCACGGCCCTCCACTGGGTTAAGGTCGGCCCGGGCGCGTAGCTCAGTTGGTAGAGCAAGGGACTCTTAATCCCTAGGTCCGGGGTTCGAGCCCCCGCGCGCTCACCACGCCTTCGAACGCCGCGCAGGAGCTCCGCCGAAGCGGAAGTCCTGCGCGGCGTTTCCGTTCCAGGGACGACCCCGATGCGAGGGGGCGAGTGGCCGGCCACCACGGGTCCCGGTCTCAATCGCGAAAGGGCCTGCGCTACCCTGGCCGCCCGGACCGGGGTGGCGGAACTGGTAGACGCAGTGGCCTTAGGAGCCACCGCCTTCGGGCGTGCAGGTTCGAGTCCTGTCCCCGGTACCATTCGAGAGCCCGACGAGAGCCCGACGGCTCCACAGCCGCGGGCCCGCCCGAGCCCAGGCCAGGGCTTCTCCGACCGGACCGCTTGCCGGCCCCCGAACCCCTTTGGGGACGGATCGAGATCCAGGGGCGATCGAGAGGCGATCCCGGGGCGGTCTCGGGGGGGCGGGGCTATGGTAGGCGCCCCTTCACGGCCCGCGACGCTGCAAGAGTAGATGGGCGGGCGTGGGTCGGAGCACCGCCCCCGCGGTGCGCGATGCGAGGAACGACGGCATGGCCAAGAGCGCGAACGAAGCCCAGGAAGTCCAGGTCGAGACCGCAGAGGTGAGCTCGGTGGTTCGCGAGCTCTCGGTGGAGGTGGCGGCCCCGCGCGTCCGCAAGGCCTTCGACCGCGCCTACAAGGACCTGGCCCGGGGCGCCAACGTGCCCGGGTTCCGCAAGGGCAAGGTGCCGCGGTCGGTGCTCGAGCGGATGTACGGCTCGTCCATCTCCGAGGAGATCGAGCGCCAGCTGGTGGCCGAGACCCTGGCCGACGCCGTCGAGCTGGCCGACGTCTCGCCGGTGAGCGAGCCCTCCATCGAGGCCGACGTCCCGGCGGCGGGCGAGGCCTTCCGCTACCGCGCGCGCATCGAGGTGAAGCCCGAGATCAGCCTGCCGGACCTCGAGGGCCTTCCGGCCACGCGGCCGGCGGTGGAGGTGGGTGAAGAGGAAGTCGTCATCGAGCTCGAGCAGCTGCGCCAGCGCAACGCGCCGCTGGTCGAGGAGCCCGAGGGCACCCCGGCGGCAGAGGGCCACACGCTCAAGGCGGACTTCGTGGGCCGCGTGGACGGCGAGCCCTTCGAGGGGGGAAGCGGTCAGGACGTCGAGATCGAGATCGGGGCCGGCCGCATGATCCCCGGCTTCGAGGAGCAGCTGGTCGGCGCGCGGGCCGGCGACGACGTCGAGCTCGAGGTGAGCTTTCCCGACGACTACCACGCCGAGAATCTCCGCGGCAAGCCGGCGGTGTTCTCGGTGCACGTGGCCAGCGTGCAGCGGCGCGAGGTTCCCGAGCTCGACGACGAGTTCGCCAAGGACGTGGGCGAGTTCGAGACCCTGGAGGAGCTGCGCAACCGCATCCGCGAGGACATCACCCAGGGGCGGGAGGAGCAGGCGAAGGCCGCGCTCCACCGCAGCCTGTTCGACACCCTGATCGAGCGCACCGAGTTCGAGGTGCCGCCGGGGCTGGTCGAGCGGCAGCTCCAGCAGCAGGCCTCCAACCTCCACCGCCAGTTCCAGGGCCAGCTGCCCGACCACATCCTCCACGCCCAGATCGAGCGCATGCGCGAGGAGGGGCGGGAGAGCGCCGAGCGCCGGGTGCGCGAGAGCCTGCTGCTCGACGCGGTCAGCCGCGCCCAGGGCCTCGAGGCCTCCGACGAGGAGGTCGACGCGAAGCTGGGCGAGATGGCGGAGGCCCGCGGGATGGATCCCGATCAGCTCCGCTCCGCCGCGCGCCAGCAGGACTTCTTCGACGCCATCCGGGGCGAGCTGATCGAGCGCAAGGCGCTTGATTACCTCGTCTCCGTGGCTAAAGTCGAAGAGACGACGGCCAGTTAGACCATCGTCGTCGGCCGCGGAGCCTCCCCGCGGCACCGTGCCGGTGTGCGCGGACACCCACACATAGGGCCACCCCCTCCGCGCGAGGTCCGACCTCGCGAACCGGCCCCGGTGCGGCTTCGAGTGGGCCAGGGTGCGAGTCGCAGGGCGCGAGTCGTGCAGGGTCTTCCGGGCGTCTAACATGGATGGGGCGCGGCGGACGCGCCTGGCAACGCGCCCCGGGCGCACCGGAAGGAAGCCGCATGGATGCCGCAAGGACGCAAGGAGAGTGGAGCCAACGATGCCCCTGATCCCGTACGTGATCGAGCAGAGCCAGCGCGGCGAACGCGCGTTCGACATCTACTCGCGGCTGCTGCGCGACCGCATCATCTTTCTCGGCAGCGAGATCAACGACGAGGTGGCCAACGTCATCATCGCCCAGCTGCTGTTCCTCGAGGCCGAGGACCCGGACAAGGACATCCACCTCTACGTCAACTCGCCCGGGGGGTCGGTGACGGCCGGCATGGCCATCTACGACACCATGCAATTCGTGCGCTCCGACGTCTCGACGCTGTGCGTCGGTCAGGCGTGCTCCATGGGAGCGTGGCTGCTGGCGGCCGGCGCGGCGGGCAAGCGCATCGCGCTGTCGAACGCCCGGATCATGATCCATCAGCCCATGGGCGGCGCTCAGGGCCAGGCCACGGACATCGGCATCCAGGCCCGGGAAATCCTGAAGATGCGCGAGAAGATGAACGCGATACTTGCAGACCACACCGGCAAGCCGGTGGAGCAGATCGCACAGGATACGGAGCGCGACTATTATATGTCTGGAGAGGAAGCGCGGGATTATGGCATCGTCGACGAGGTGAAGAGCCACCGGGAGGCCGGCGTGGCGGGCGGATCCTCGGGCGGTTCCGGCGGCAACGGCAAGGGAAGCGGCGGAAAATAGCGCGAGGGATTGCGCGAGGGACGTCGCGAGAGAGAGCGGGCAGGGCCGAGCCCGGCCGCGAGCGCGAACAGAGTCAACGCAGCCCACTGGCCAGACCGGTCGCGCGGGTCACACTTGCGAGACCGGTCGAACGGATCGAACGGGCCGGACGGGGCAGACTGAGGGGGCCATGAAGAAGCGGGACGACAACGCGAACCTTTCCTGTTCGTTCTGCGGGAAGAGCCAGCGCGAGGTCAAGAAGCTCATCGCAGGGCCGACGGTCTACATCTGCGACGAGTGCATCGAGCTGTGCAACGACATCATCGCGGAGGAGTACGGCCGCGAGGAGTCGAGCCCCGAGTCCTCCCGCGTTCCCAAGCCCAAGGAGATCAACGAGGCGCTCGACGAGTACGTGATCGGCCAGGACGACGCGAAGAAGGTGCTGTCGGTGGCGGTGCACAACCACTACCGGCGCATCGAGAGCGGCGCCTTCGTGGGCGACGTCGAGCTGCAGAAGGCGAACATCCTGCTGCTCGGCCCCACCGGCTCGGGCAAGACCCTGCTCGCCCAGACCCTGGCGAAGATCCTGGACGTGCCGTTCACCATCGCCGACGCCACCACCCTCACCGAGGCGGGGTACGTGGGCGAGGACGTGGAGAACATCGTCCTCAACCTGCTCCAGGCGGCGAACTACGACGTCGAGCGGGCCCAGCGCGGCATCATCTACATCGACGAGATCGACAAGATCGCCCGCAAGAGCGAGAACCCCTCGATCACCCGCGACGTCTCTGGAGAAGGGGTGCAGCAGGCGCTGCTCAAGATCATCGAGGGCACCATGGCCAGCGTGCCCCCGAAGGGCGGGAGGAAGCACCCACAGCAGGAGTTCCTCCAGATCGACACCTCCAACATCCTCTTCATCTGCGGCGGGGCCTTCGTCGGGCTCGACTCGATCATCGATCGCCGGATTGGGGTGAAGGGAATGGGATTCGGGGCCGATATCCAGAAGAAGAGCGACCGCCGCGCGGGCGAGGTGCTGAAGGCGGTGCAGGCCGAAGACCTGCTCCACTTCGGGCTGATCCCCGAGTTCATCGGCCGGCTGCCGGTGACCGCGACGCTCGACGAGCTGGACGAGGACGCCCTGGTGGACATCCTGACCCGACCCAAGAACGCGCTGGTGAAGCAGTACCAGAAGCTCTTCGAGTTCGAGGACGTGCGCCTGCGCTTCACCGACGGCGCCCTGCGCGCGGTGGCGCGCGAGGCGCTGTCGCGCAAGTCCGGCGCGCGGGGCCTGCGGGCGATCCTCGAGCACTCGATGCTGGATCTCATGTACGAGATCCCGTCCCGCGAAGACGTGGACGAGTGCGTCGTCAACGAAGACGTGATCGAGCACGGGGCGGATCCCCTGCTCGTGGTGAAGTCCGAGGCGGAATCGGCCTGAGCGGCTCCCGAGGCCGCGAGGGAACGATCCGGGAAAGCGAGAGCATGGCCTTCTTCAGGAACGACGACGACGCCGACGGCGCGAACGGGGACAACGGGGAGAACGAGAGCGGCTCGACTCCGCGCCCCGGTGGGGGGGCGATCCCGCTCCTGCCGCTGCGCGACATCGTCGTCTTCCCCCAGATGGTGGTTCCGCTCTTCGTTGGGCGCACCAAGTCCATCCGCTCGCTCGAGGAGGCGGTCGGGGGCTCGCGCGAGCTCCTGCTCTCGGCCCAGCGCCGCGCCGGAGACGACGATCCGGGCCCCGACGACATCTACGAGATCGGAACCCTCGGCTCCATCATCCAGCTGCTGCGGCTTCCCGACGGCACCGTGAAGGTGCTCGTCGAGGGCAAGGCCCGGGTCCGGCTCGGCGAGTTCACCGAGACCGAGGACTACTTCGCCTGCCACGCCGAGGTGATCGCCGAGGACGACGGCGAGAACGCGGAGGCGGAGGCGCTGGTCCGCACCATCCACGCCACCTTCGAGAACTACGTCAAGCTCAACAAGAAGGTTCCGCCGGAGCTGCTCAACACGATCTCCGCGATCCACGAGCCCGGCAAGCTGGCCGACACCATCGTCGCCCACCTGAACCTCAAGCTCGACGAGCGCCAGCAGCTGCTCGAGATCCTCTCGCCGGTCAAGCGCCTGGAAGAGGTGTTCAGCCGGATGCAGGCCGAGATCGAGGTGCTCGAGGTCGAGCGCAAGATCCGCGGCCGCGTCAAGAAGCAGATGGAGCGCTCCCAGAAGGAGTACTACCTCAACGAGCAGATGCGGGCGATCCAGAAGGAGCTGGGCGACCGCGACGAGTTCAAGAACGAGCTGGCGGAGCTCGACGAGCAGCTGGCCCAGAAGGCCATGCCCGAAGAGGCGCGCGCGCGGACCGAGAAGGAGATCCGCAAGCTCAAGATGATGTCGCCCATGAGCGCCGAGGCGACGGTCGTGCGCAACTACATCGACTGGATGCTCGGGCTGCCCTGGGACGAGTTCAAGGACGAGAAGAAGGACCTCGATGCCTCGGAGGAGGTGCTCGAGGCCGACCACTACGGCCTCGAGAAGCCGAAGGAGCGCATCCTCGAGTACCTGGCCGTGCAGACCCTGGTCGAGAAGATGAAGGGGCCGATCCTCTGCCTGGTGGGACCGCCGGGCGTGGGCAAGACCTCGCTGGGCAAGTCCATCGCCCGGGCGACCGGCCGCGACTTCGTGCGCATCAGCCTGGGCGGCGTCCGGGACGAGGCCGAGATCCGGGGCCATCGCCGCACCTACATCGGGGCCCTGCCGGGCAAGATCATCCAGAGCCTGAAGAAGGCCGGCTCCAGCAACCCCGTCTTCCTGCTGGACGAAGTGGACAAGATGTCCATGGACTTCCGCGGCGATCCCTCGGCGGCGCTGCTCGAGGTGCTCGACCCCGAGCAGAACCACACCTTCGTCGACCACTACCTCGACGTGGACTACGACCTCTCGCGGGTCATGTTCATCTGCACCGCCAACGTGCTCCACGAGATCCCGCGGCCCCTGCAGGACCGCATGGAGGTCATCCAGATCCCCGGCTACATCGAGTCGGACAAGCTGGAGATCGCCCGGGCCCACCTGATCGACAAGGTGCGCGAGGCCAACGGTCTCTCCTCCGAGACCATCGAGTTCAGCGACGCCGCCATCCTCGAGGTGATCCGCCACTACACCCGCGAGTCGGGCGTGCGCAACCTCGAGCGCGAGCTGGCGTCGATCTGCCGCAAGGTCGCCCGGGACGTGGTGAAGGCCGGCGAGAACGCCCGGCTCACCAAGGTCACCCCCAAGCTGGTGAAGAAGCTTCTGGGCGTGCCCCGCTACCGCTACGGCAAGACCGAGGGCGAGGACAAGGTCGGCCTCGTGACCGGCCTCGCCTACACCGAGGTGGGCGGCGAGCTGCTGCAGACCGAGGTGTCGGTGACCAGCGGCAAGGGCAAGCTGCAGGTGACCGGTCGGCTGGGCGAGGTGATGCAGGAGTCGGCCAACGCGGCCATGTCCTACGTGCGCAGCCGCGCCAAGCAGCTGGGCCTCACCCGCGACTTCTACAGCAAGGTCGACATGCACATCCACGTGCCCGAGGGCGCCACGCCCAAGGACGGTCCGTCGGCCGGCATCACCATCGCCACCGCCATCGCCTCGGCGCTGACGCGCATCCCCGTGCGCTCCGACGTCGCGATGACCGGCGAGATCACCCTGCGCGGCCGGGTGCTGCCCATCGGCGGCCTCAAGGAGAAGCTCATCGCGGCCCACCGCGGGGGCGTCAAGCGCGTGCTGGTGCCCAAGGAGAACGAGAAGGACCTCAAGGACATCCCGGCCAAGATCAAGAAGAGCCTGGAGATCCTGCTGGTCGAGCACATGGACGAGGTGCTGGCCCAGGCGCTGGCCGTGCCCGACCCCTCCTCGATCCTCCAGGAGGGCTTCCACGACATCGACGACATCTACGAGATGCCGCCGACCGGAGCCCCCGCGTCCTCGGACCTCCCCCATCCCGCCGGAGTGAACTGACGCCGGCCGGTCCTCGACCCCATGCCGATCTGCTGAAGCTGGCCCGCCGAGGGCGGGGCGCGAGGAGCCGTTGATGTGTGGCATTGCCGGATACGTGGGCGTGCACCGGCCCGAGATCCTCGAGCCCATGTGCGACGCGATGGCCCACCGGGGCCCCGACGACGCGGGCACCTGGTTCGACGAGTCCGCCCGGGTCGGGCTCGGCCACCGGCGGCTCTCGATCATCGACCTCTCGCCGGCCGGCCACCAGCCGATGTCCGGCCCCGACGAGCGCACCTGGATCGCCTACAACGGCGAGATCTACAACTTCCCGGAGCACCGGGAGCGGCTGGCCGCGGGCGGCTACCCGTTCCGCAGCCGCACCGACACCGAGGTGCTCCTCGCCCTCTACGAAGACAAGGGCGACGACCTCGTCCACGACCTGAACGGCATCTTCTCGTTCGCCCTGTGGGACGGCCGCCGAAGGCGCCTGCTGCTGGCGCGCGACCACGCGGGCATCAAGCCCCTGTACTACCGCCAGGAGGGCGACGCCCTCTACTTCGCGTCGGAGATCAAGTCGCTGCTGCGCATCCCCGGCCTCGAGCGCAGGGTCCACGGCCCGAGCGTGGCCGACTACCTGACCTACCTGTGGGTGCCCGGCGAGCACACCATGCTGGATGGCATCGAGAAGCTCGAGCCGGGCCACCGTCTCGTCTGGGAGGACGGCCGGGTCCGGGTCGAGCCCTGGTTCGAGCTGGCCTACGAGCCCGACGAGACCGTCTCCGAGGCGGAGTGGGTGGAGCGGGTGCACGACTCGTTCATGGAGACCGCCCGGCGGCAGATGCTCTCCGACGTGCCGCTCGGGGCCTTCCTGTCCGGCGGCCTCGACTCGTCGAGCATCGTCGCCTGCATGCGGCACTCGTTCCCCGAGCGGGAGATCAACACCTACACCATCCAGTTCGCCGACGGCGACATGGCGGAAGAGCAGGGCGTCGACGACTACCCCTACGCCCGGCGCGCCGCCGAGGCCACCGGCGTCAAGCTCAACACGGTGCGGCTCTCGTCGGACGTGATCCGGCTGATGCCGAAGATGATCTATCACCTCGACGAGCCCGACGCCGACACGGCGGTGATGCTCTCCTACCTCATCTGCAAGCAGGCGCGGGAGGACGGCATCAAGGTGCTGCTCTCGGGCACCGGCGGCGACGAAATCTTCTTCGGCTACCGGAGCCACCTGGCCTACCGGCAGTACGAACGCTTCGCCGCCCTGGGCCGCTCGCCCCTGCGCCAGCTGGTGACGGGCACCGCGGCCCTCGGCGGGGCGCTGTTCGGGTCGCGGAGCCTGGGCGTGCGCCGCCTGGCGAAGTTCGCGCGGGGCCTCGGCCTCTCCGGTCTCGAGCGCCACGTGGCCCTGGCCCAGTGGTCGAGCCGGGAGGCGCGCGAGGGCCTGCTGCGGCCCGAGCTGCGGGAGGTCTCCACCCTCGACGGCATGACCGAGTGCATGCTCCGCTACCGCGACGCCTTCGTCGGCCGCGGCGAGAACAACCTGCACTCCCATCTGCTCATCCAGACCTTCCTGGCCGCCCACAACTTCAACTACACGGACAAGTCGAGCATGGCCACCTCGGTCGAGGTGCGCGTGCCCTTCATGGACGTGGAGCTCATGCGCCTGTGCGCGCGCATCCCCGAGTCGCTCCAGCTCTCGGGCGGCGTCACCAAGGCGCTCCTCAAGAAGTCCATGGAGCGCCACCTGCCGAAGGACCTCATCTACCGCAGCAAGACGGGCTTCGGGTCGCCGCTGCGCAAGTGGCTGGCCGAGGACCTGAAGGAGTGGGTGCGCGACGCGCTGGCGCCCGAGCAGATCCGGCGACGCGGCCTCTTCGACCCGGCCTACGTGGCGCGCGTGCTCGACGAGAACGACAGCGACCGCGCCGACCACGCCTACCTGATCTACGCGCTCCTGTGCCTCGAGACCTGGATGCGCACCTTCATCGACGAGCCCGGCGTGGAAGTCTCGCTGTGAGCGGCGGGCTGGACTAGGGTCACCCTGGATCCGCTCGGCTCTCGGGCGTGTAGCTCAGCTGGCTAGAGCGCCTGGTTTACACCCAGGAGGTCGGGGGTTCGAGCCCCTCCGCGCCCACCACCGGGACGGCGAGCGTGCGGGAGTCCAGAAGCGGGAAGCCGAGTGCCCAGCGAAGGCCCAGCCCATGCCCAGCCCATGCCCAGGATGGCGAGCGCCCAGCCCATGGACCCGACGACCCCGCCGGCTCGCACCTCGCCCGCCGGGTGGTTGCTCGTGGGGCTGGCGGGGGTGTTGCTCGTTGCGGTGTGGGGCCACCAGCAGCGCGTGGCCCAGGTGCGCCACATCGACCAGGACGAGCTCGAGCACCTGAACGCGGCCTCCTTCATGGCCCGCGGCGAGACGATCTACGTCGACTTCTTCGAGAACCACCCGCCGCTCACCCACGTGATGCTCCAGCCGGTGGTGCGCGGCGGGGGCGGGCCCGCCGCCATCGTCGCCCGGGGACGCCAGCTGTCGCTCGCCCTGAGCGCGGCCATCCTGGCCACGGTGGGCTGGCTGGGGTGGCGGCTCGTCGGGGTGACGGGCGCCGCGCTGGCCCCCCTGCTGCTCCTCACCCACTTCTTCTACTTCCAGAAGAGCATGGAGGTGCGGCCCGACGTGCCCTCGACCTGGCTGCTGCTCCTGGGGCTCGCCGCGCTCGCCCGGGGAGCCCACCGGGCCGCGCTGCCCTGGCTCTTCGCGGGCGGAGCGCTTCTCGCCACGGGCGGTCTCTTCACGCCCAAGATCGTCTACGCGGCGGCCGGCGGCAGCCTCGGCCTCGCCGTCGCCCTCGTGGTGGGCCCGGCGGCGGCGCGGGCCCCGGTGGTGCTGCGTTCGCTGGGGGCGGTGGCGGCGGGCGTGGCCTGCGTCTGCCTGCTGGCCGGCGCGGAGATGGCGCGCCGGGGCATCCTCGGCGGCTTCATCGACGACTGCCTGCGGGTGAGCCTCGCCATGAGCGTCCCCGACGCGGCCGGCGCGAGGGCCGAGCTGCTGCGCCAGACCTTCATCCACAACGCCGGGGTCTACGCGCTGGGCCTGGCGGGCCTCGGCGTGGCGGCGGCGCGGGGGCGCCTGCGCGCCGATCCGTGGGTCTGGGTGCTGGGCGCGAGCGGGCTGGTGGCGCTCGCGGGCCTGTTCCTGATCCGCGCGCCGCTTCGCCAGTACTACCTGAGCTTCCTGCCCCAGCTGGCGGTGCTGGCGAGCGTCGCGCTCGTCGTGGCGGTGGACTGGACCGGGCGGCGGGTCCATCGCTTCGCGGCGGTCGGGGTGGGGGTGGCGCTCCTGGTGGTCTGCCTCGCGCCGGTGCGCCGCTTCCTGGTGGCCGAGCCGCGTGCGGCCGCGGCCCAGCTGGCCACCATCGAGAAGGTGCTCGAGCTGACCGACGAAGACGACCGGGTCCTCGACTGCTGGAACGGGCTCTTCCTGGGGAGGCTCCCCGCCTACCGTTATTTCTATCTCAACCCGGCGGTCTGGAGCGTGCTGGACCGGGCGGTGGTGGAGCGCGAGCTGCTCGGACGTCTCGAGGACCCGGCGGTGAAGGTGGTGCTGGCCGGGAATTTCTACACACTGCTGCCGGCGCCGGTGCGACGAGCCGTACGGCGCGACTTCGAGAGGGTTCCCGGAACGATGCTGATGGTCCGACGAAGCGGGCGCGCGGCGCCCGAACAGGGGCCCGAAGAGGGTCCGGACGAGGGCCCGGAGGCGCGCGCCTCCTCCCGGGGTCAGACGGGGCAGAGCGGTCAGAGGGGGCAGAGCGGCCAGAGCGACCAGAGCGGTCAGCGCGGTCGGGGGAGGCTCGGTTGAGCGCCGGGCGCCTCGGTCGCCGGGTGTGGAGGCTGGCGCTCGCCGCCGCCGTCCTCGGTTGCGGCGGGCTCGCGGGCTGCGCCGCCGAGCGCGAGCGTCCGCCGGCGCTGCTGCTCGTCACCGTCGACACCCTGCGCACCGATCATCTCGGCGCCTACGGAAGCGACCGCGGGCTCACGCCTCACCTCGACGCCCTGGCCGAGCGCAGCGTGGTGTTCGACCGCGCCTACGCGGCGGCGCCCTTCACCGTGCCCTCGGTCTCGGCGCTCCTCACCGGGCGCTTCCCCGAGGAGACGGGCATCCACAGCAACGAAGTGCGCCTGCCCGACGACTTGCCCACCCTCGCTTCGGCGCTGCAGGCCGCGGGCTGGCGCACGGCGGCCGTGGTGAGCAACTTCGTGCTGCGGCGCTCCTCGGGTCTCGACCGCGGCTTCCAGGTGTTCGACGACCGCATGACCCAGCGCGAGCTCATCCGCAAGTGGCCCGAGCGCGACGCGCCCACCACCACCGAGGCCGCCGTGGAGCTGCTGCGACAGATTGCGCTCGGGGACACGCCGTTCTTCCTTTGGGTGCACTACCAGGACCCCCACGGGCCCTACACCCCGCCCGACGCCCTGCGCGCCGCGCAGCTCGGCCGCGAACGCGCGAGGCCCGGGGGCCGGGAGGAGCTGGCGCTCGGCCGGGACCACCGCGGACTCGGCGCCCTGCCCACCTACCAGGCGATCGACGACGAGCGCGAGGTGGCCTTCTACCGGGCGGGCTACGCCGGCGAGGTGGCGTTCATGGACGCCGGCGTGGGGCGCCTGCTGGACGAGCTCGACGCCCTCGGGCTGCGCGACTCGACCACCGTCGTCTTCACCGCCGACCACGGCGAGGGGCTCGGCGACCACGACTACTGGTTCGCCCACGGCGAGTACCTGACCGACGAGCTCACCCGGGTTCCGCTGTGGGTCGCCCATCCCGGTCTCGAGCCCGGGCGACGCGCCGACCTGGTGTCCCAGGTGGATCTCTTCGCCTCCCTGGCGAGCCTGCTGGGGATCGAGGTCGACGGACGGGCGCCCTACGTGCGCGATCTCTGGGCGCCGGGAGCGGAGTCGGGGGCGAGCACCGCCTACATGGCCTCGCTGACCGGGTCGATCCGGCCGCGCGTCGGGCTGGTGCGCGGCGACCACAAGGTGGTGGGCACCCGTCGCGAGGGCCGGACGGAGTACACGCTGTTCGCCCTCGGCGCCGAGGACCGCGATCTGGGGGGCGACGATCCGGCGCTGCTGGAGACCATGGTGCAGGAGCTCGAGTCGCTCCGCGGCTCGCTCCTGCAACGGCGCTCCCAGGGCCAGGAGCTCTCGGAGAGCGATCGCGAGGCCCTGCGCGCCCTGGGCTACCTCGACGACGGCGACGAGTAGGGCGCCGCCCCGCTCCTCCCGGGGACGCAGATTCCGGCGACCGCGCCGCCGCTCGGGGTCAAGGCTCCCGCCGATCCTGCCGATGAGTTGCACGAGAAGAGAGCAGGGTGGGGCGATTTGGTCCCGGCCCCGCGGCCGGCGATCGGCCGCCCTGCTCGTCGACCGCTCAGCGAGGAGGGAAGGCGGCGTGTCGGAAGACCATCCGCTCGTGCAGCAGCTCGTGCAGCACCTGCGCGTCGTACTGCGCCACCCCATCCACATCGGGGTCGCGCTCCTGGTGGGCGCGGTGGGATCGTTCGTCTATTCGTACGGTCCTCTCCACCGCGCCGAGAGCTGGCAGATCGACTATCTGCAAGAGCGGGTGGACGAACAGAACCGCCAGATCCGCAGCATGGAAGAGGAGCTCGGAGGCCTGCGCGCCCAGGCGTCCTCGGGGCCCGACCCCGAGGCCCTGGCGGCCGAGCGCAAGGAGGCGAAGGCCGCCCAGCGTGAGCTCTCCAGCGCGCGCAAGGAAGCCGAGCGCTCCGAGCGGACCATCAAGAGCCTTCGCCGCTCGGTGAGCCAGTGGAAGACCAAGTACGAGCAGGCCCAGGCCGACCTCGAGGAGCTGAAGGCCAGCGCCGTCGCGGCCGAAGCCCCCGCCTGGCCCGCCACCGCCCAGGCCGACGCCGCCGCAGGAGCCGGCGAGTCACCGGACACCCCGGGAGCCGCCCCCGCGGCCCCCGCAGCGGCCCCGGATCCCAGCGAAATTCCCTGATTCCGGGCACTTGCGCGCGGACGATTCCGTGGCAGTATCTGCCCTCCGCGCTCGCGCGGGGCGGTAGTTCAATTGGTTAGAGCACTGGCCTGTCACGCCAGAAGTTGCGGGTTCGAGTCCCGTCCGCCCCGCCAGTGTCCCCGCTTCGGCTCGGCTGTTCGCGTGGCTTCTCGAGCCTGATCCTCGGAGACCTTCGAGGACCCCCGTCCGCCCGATCTCGTTCAGGATCCGCTCGCGCGTCCGTCGGGCCGGGGCTCGAGCCTCAGGAAGCGTCTGGGCGGGAAGCCGGTCAGGATCCGGAACGCCAGGCTGTGGGGATGCTCGCGCTCGACGCGGTCGTGCTCCGCGCCGTCGACGGGGACGGCCCGGTAGTCCCGAGTCTGGTCGTCCACGGAGGCCCGCACGTCCGGGTTCGCGAGTGCGCGCCGGTACCATGCGCGGGGCCAGTGGTTCGCCGCGACGTAGAGCTGGTCTTCGCTGTCGAGACGCGACACCACCCGCTCGTGTGCGGTGCCGCCCTCGTCGATCGTCGTGATCACGATGGTCGACTGGTTCGCGGGCTGGAGGACTCCGATCATCGATTCGAACGCGACGACGATCCCTGCATAGGCCAGCAACACGATCCCGACGATCTTTGCGACTCTCATCGATCTCCTCCTCCGAGTGTGGGGGGCGGACCCATTGTGGCGGGTCGGCGGCCTGGGGTCGCCCGGATCGCCGCCTGGGCTCGGCCATGACTCCGACCGTAACCGGAGTCCCGATCCGGGTCTAGCGGGTTCCACCCCCGACAAGTGTCACCAGCGGGGCCCGACGGTGCACGAAATCGCGGGGAACACCGACTCGATGGCGCCGCGACATCGAGAGCCGCGCCTCGGATCCGCGCGGGATGCGTCGGGATACCGGCCTTTGGCACGAGAATCCGCGCATTTTCCAGAGGGTGCGGGCGCAGGCGGCAGGCTCGGGTCGCGTCCGCACCGGAGTGCCCGGTCCCGCTTCAGGAGCGATCGAGGAGCAGGCTCTGGAGCGAGCGGCCCACGCGACCCTGCTCGTCGAAGAGCTCGCTCTCGGCCAGGCCGATGCCGTGGGACTCGGGCCAGGTGACCGCGTCGAGGCCCACCCATTGCCCGGCGGGCAGGCGCTGGAGGTGGATCGTCAGGTCGGGGTTGATGAAACGCCACTCGCCGAAGGGCAGCGCGGAGCTGATGCCGTTGCCGAAGTCGGCCACCGCGGCCACGCGCTGGAGCGGCGTCGGCTCGGCGTCGTCGGTCACCGGGACGCGCAGGCGGATCCAGTCGGTGCACGGCCCGAGCCGCCCCCAGGCGCCGCGCACCACCCGGTGCTCGACGCCGTGGCTGTGATACGCGGTGGTGCCCGAGGACCACTCCGGCCGGGTGGTCGCGGCGCCGGCGGGCGGCGGAGGCGGGGCCACGCGGCCGCCGCCGTGGGCCTCGGGCAGCGGCAGCTCGGCCGTGCGGATCCGCAGCAGCGTGGCGCGCGCCACCAGGGACTCGCCGGCGTGGAGCATCGCGCCCACCCACTGCACCTTGCGGCCGGGCCGCTCCACCGTCGCCTCGACGCGCAGGGGCGCCAGGGGCACCGGCCGCAACAGCTCCAGGCTGAGGCGCGCCGGCTGCATGGGCGCCGGGGCGCTCACGCGCTCGGCGACGCCGGCCAGCAGCGCGGCCACCGGGCCGCCGTGCAGCGCATCGGGAGACCACGGGCCGCGGGCCAGCTCGCTCGGTGTGAAGGTGTCCTGTGCGGAACGCTGGAAGAGGGCGTCGGTCATCGGACTGCGACGCACTCGCAGAACAGGTGCCAGGGTGCCATGGGTCTCCTCTCCGGCGAGGCATGGTAGGCCAGACCGGGCCGTGGCGGGGCCCGCGCTCTGCCCCATGCCGCCCCTCGGAGTGGGCTTCGCCGCAGACGGGCCGGCGCGGCGGCGGGGGCGGGCCGCGGCCCCGGTTCGCCCGGAGCGGAGTCAATCGCCGGGGACCGGCGAGGCGGCGCGCCGTGTCCGCGGGGCGGCGTCGCGGTAGAGCCATTTCAGGCCGATCGGGGTCGCGAGGGTCGTGACGATCGCGGTGATGACCACGGCCGAGTAGAGCGAGGCGACGATCGGGTGGGGCGGGTCGGGGAGCGAGAAGAGGCCGGAGCGGAACGCCACGTCGGCCACGATGAGCTCCACGGCGCCGCGGGCGTTCATGCCGATGCCGACCGCCAGCGAGTCGCGGCCGCTCATGCCGCCCAGGCGTGCCGGCAGCCCGGCGCCCAGCAGCTTCCCCGCCGTGGCGACGAGCACCAGCGCGGCCAGGAAGAAGGGGGTTTCGAGCAGTGCGCCGCCTTCGAGGTGGATTCCGATCGAGGCGAAGAAGACCGGGGCGAAGAACCCGTGTGTGAGCGCGTTGACCTTGCCCGCGACGTCGTCGTAGGTCTTCTCGTCGATCGTGCGGCGCACGAAGAAGAGCCCGGCCAGGAAGGCGCCGATCAGGAAGTGGATCGACAGCGCTTCGGCGAGGACCGCGTAGGCCAGGCCCGCGAGGATGAGGAAGCTGAACTCGAACTCGTCGCCCTGCAGCGCCGCGGCCTTCCGCCCCAGCCACGGAAAGAGGTAGAGCCCGGTCGGGACCGCGAGGGCGAAGAACAACGCGACCTTGCCGGCGAGGAGCAGCAGCGCCGAGGCATCGGGCACGCTTCCGGTCTGGAGGACCGCGGTCAGGAGTGCCAGCAGGAGCAGGCTCAGCACGTCGTCCACGATGGCGGCCGAGACGATCGTTCGGCCGACCGGCGTATCGAGCCGGCCCAGGGAGAGCAGCACGCCCACCGACACGGGGACGGCGGTGATGGCGAGCGCCACGCCGAGGAACAGGCTCTGGGCCGAGTGCAGCTCGCTCGCCGGGAGCAGCCACTCGCCCAGCCCGATCCCGAGGGCCAGGGGAATCAGCAGGCCACCGGCGGCGATGAGGACGGCCCGGCCCGAGGCCTGGGCGAGCTTCCGGGGCCGCAGCTCGAGCCCGGCCATCAGCATCAGGAAGAAGATGCCCAGGTCGGTGATGGCGGCGAAGACGGAGCTCTCCGGCAGATCGGCGAGAACCGGGAAGGTCTCGCTGTTGCGCATCACCACGATGCCGAGCAGCACGCCGGCCAGCAGCTCTCCCACGAGGGCGGGCTGGCCCACCCGCACCGCGATCTCTCCGAAGGCGCGCGTGGCGACCAGCAGCACCAGCAGGACGTAGAGGATCTCCATGACGCGGCAGCGAAGCGAGCGCTAGCTCGCCTCGCCGGTCTCCACGTCCCGGCGACCCCGGCGGTGGGCGATCGACCCGGTCAGCATGCTTCGATCCGGGGACCTGTGTTCGTTCCAGTGCATGTCCTCATCCTGACGCGAAGCGGTGCAGACGGCGTGCCAGGCGCGGGGGTGGGGTGGAGGTCCCGAGGCCCGGAGACAGATGCGGAGCCCTGTAGTTTGTACAATCGGACCCTGAGAGGCGGCGCCCGGGTGCGCTCCATGGAACACCCCGAGCGCCGATGCCGCGCACCGGCGTCGCCGAGGCGGCCCGCGACGCTCTCGAGCCGAACGCTCTCTCCGCGACGGAGGACGACCGTGAACGATCTCGCCATCCTGATCGTCGAGGACGACCCAGACTTCCGCGCCAGCCTGGTGAGTCTGCTCGAGCGGGAAGGCTACCGGCTGCACGAAGCGGGAACCCTGGCGGGCGCACGGGAAGCGCTCGCGGAGGCCGCTCCCGACGTCGTGCTCCTCGACCTGGGCCTGCCCGACGGGAGCGGTCTCGAGCTGCTGTCGGACGCGGACCTGGCGGGCCGCTGCGAGTTCGTGGTCATGACCGGGGACACCAGCGCCGAGAGCGCGATCGAGGCCCTGCGCCAGGGCGCCCTCGACTACCTGCCCAAGCCGGTCGATCGGGCGCGCCTGCAGACCATCCTGACCAACGCCGCCCGGACCCGGGGCCTCAAGCACGAGGTGAGCTCGCTGCGCGGCGAGCTCCGCGACCTCGGGCGCTTCGGACCGATGGTGGGGCGGTCGAAGCCGATGCAGCAGGTCTACGACCTCATCGCGCGGGTGGCGCCCACCGAGAGCACGGTCTTCGTCACGGGCGAGAGCGGGACCGGCAAGGAGCTCGTCGCCGAGACCGTGCATCGGCTGAGCCCTCGCAAGGACGCGCGGTTCGTCGCGCTCAACTGCGGCGCCATGACCGAGTCGCTGGCCGAGAGCGAGCTCTTCGGCCACGAGAAGGGGAGCTTCACCGGGGCCGACCGGCGCCGTTCCGGCTACTTCGAGGAGGCGAGCGGCGGGACGCTGTTTCTCGACGAGATCACCGAGATGCCCGTCGAGCTGCAGGTGAAGCTCCTGCGTGTGCTCGAGACGGGGTCGATCACCCGGGTCGGCGCGACGTCCCCGACGGAGGTGGACGTGCGCGTGGTCACCGCGTCGAATCGCGATCCGCGAGAGGCCGTCGACGACGGCCTCCTGCGCGAGGACCTCCTCTACCGCTTGAACGTCTTCCCCGTCCACCTGCCGCCCCTGCGCGAGCGCGGAGACGACATCGAGCTGCTCGCGCATTGCTTCCTCGACGGCCTGAACGAACGCGAGGAGACCTCGATCCGCCTGAGCGAGCTCGCCGCCCGACGGCTCCGCGAGCTGGCCTGGCCCGGCAACGTGCGCGAGCTGAAGAACGTGATCGAGCGGGCTGCGATCCTGGCGGACGACGTCATCGGCCCCGAGCTGCTTCCCGATCCGGATCCCAGCCGGGCGGAGGCCGCCCGCGACGCCTCCACGCTGCAGGTGCGGGTGGGCTCGTCGATCGAGGAGGTCGAGCGGCGCCTGATCCTGGCGACCCTGGGTGAGGTCGACGGCGACAAGAAGCGCGCTTCCAAGCTGCTCGGCATCAGCCTCAAGACGCTCTACAACCGATTGAACGTGTACGAGGCCGCGGGGGAGAAGTCCTAGGCGACGGCCGGCCTGCCCCGGGTCGAGGTCGACGGTTCGTCGCTCATCGGCCAGGCTCCGCCGACCCCGGGTGCCGGTCGTTCGCCGGGTCGCGCCGGAGCCCCTCGACGGCGGCCACCGTCTCCGCGTCGAGCGCGGACCCGTAGTGGGCCACCAGGCTTCCACGGATGCGGTCGTCCGGCGAGCGCAGGGCGAAGAGGATGACCTCGTCGTCCGGGTCGCTCTGGCCTTCGAAGCGCACGACCTCCTCCACGACCATCTCGCGGGTCGGGAAGCTCTCCAACTCCCGGGGTCCACGCCCCGAGCGCACGCCGACCCGTCCTCCGGGAAGGGCCCGGAAGGACGCGCGGAAGCCGCGGGCCTCCAGGCGCTCGATCGCCTCGTGAAGGGTCTCCATGTCGTTCTGCATCGACTCCGTCCTCCTCTGCACCGGACCTCCGCCCCCGACCGACCACCCGAAGGCCCGAGCCGGGCGCCCCTGCCCGGTGCGGTGGCGGGGCCGAGCTACCCGGCGGCGGGTCGTGTCCAGCTCGCGCGGTGCAGCGCGGTGCGCAGGGATCGGCTGCTCTGCACCAGCTGATCGAGCGCGGCCGTCGCGTCGTGGATCTCGCGGGTCGAGCCGACTCCGCGCAGAACCGCCGTGGAGCCCACGACCGCGACCCGGAGGTCGGCTCCGGACACGCGCGTCCGCAGCTTGTGGGCGAGGCGGCGCGCGCGCCTGCGATCGCGCCACTTCCGGAGCGCCGAAGGGCTGCTCGCATCCACCAGCGAGCGCACCCCCGGGACCATCGAGATCAGCTCGAGGACGTGGTCCCGTTCCACGTTCAGCAGGGCGCCGATGAGGACCACCCGCCCCGCGTGCACGGACACGCCCAGCGTCGACGCGTCGATCGACGAGGTCCCGTCGAGCAGCGCCCGGATCTCCTGGCCGATGGAGGCGTCGGTGCGGCTGGACGCTTCCACCTCGAGGCGGTGGGCGTCGACGTCCCGGACTCCCGGGGAGGCCGCCGCGTGCCGCTCGACCGCGCGCTTGGCCCAGAGCGACCCGACCCGCCCGGACAGGCGCGCCACGCCCGAGCGGGCTTCCACCGCGAGACCCTTCGCGAAGCGGCGCAGTCGCAGGCGCAGGCGCTCGCGGACCGCACGCTCGAGACGCTGCTCGATGCGCTCCGTGTCGCCTGCCCGCAGCGCATCGGACGGACCCGCCGCGAGGTTCAGCCACTCGTCGAGATGCGAGACGTCGTCGGGCCAGGCGAGGACCAGGCGTGCGCCGCGGGCATACAGGTCGCGAACCCGCTCGCTCGCAAAGTCCGGCGGGACCAGCGCGAGGTAGGTGGGCTGGCGGCCCGGCGCGAGCGAGCGGAGCTGGGACAGCGCCTGCTCGATGCGCGCTCCGCGCAGCGGCACGGTCAGGATGACGGTGTCGAATTCCCCCTTCTCCATGCAGCGGGCCGCCTCTCCCGCAGCCAGCGCAATCGAGACGCGGGAGTCGCCGCTCCCCTCGAGGGCCCTTCGGATGCGCCGGGTGCGGCGTTCCTCGCCGATGGCCAGCACACGCCGGGACGCGGCAGCCCCGTGCGCCGGCCGCAGCGGAACGGGCGGCTCCCCGGTGTCCGGGGGGGCGGGGGGCTTCGCCGCAGTCGCCGCCGCCGCCGCCGCGCCGGGCGGCGCGGCGGCGACGATCGGGGCGGGGGAGGTGCGGGTCGGGGCGCTCACGACCGCAGCGCCTCGATCAGCTCGTCCTTGGTCATGCGCGAGCGCCCCTCGACGTCGCGCTCGGAGGCCAGCTCGCGGAGCTCATCGACGGTCCGCTGCTCGTAGGGTCTCGAGTCCGATCCGGTCGAGCGTTCGACCGTCTTCCTGGCTTCCCGGGCGTGCTCCTCCACCTCGCCGCGGACGGCCTCCACCTTCTTCTTCACCTCGTCACGGGATTCCTCCGCCCACTCGCGTGCGTCGCGCACGATCTCCGAAGCCTTGTCGTAGGCCAGCGCGGTACCACCGATGGCCAGGTCGAGACCGCTCTGCACGACTCCCTTCGATTCACGCTTGCTCATTGGTCCTCCTTGTGTTGTCCGTTCACGCAGAGGATTTGCACGGGCCGTGCCAATCTCCTCTCGCGAGCAGGGGCCGCCTCAGGGGGCGGAGTGAAGGTTCGGGGGGGCGGTTTCTACAAGAGGGTCCTCCCGGCGAGCGGGCACGGATCCTGCTCTCTGTTGGGCCGAGGGCCCGGGAAGCCTCTCGCCGCTTCGAGGACTTGTAACTTGTACAATCGCCAGGTGGATCGAGCGTCCGATCGCGGCTTGCACGGCTGGTGGCTGCCTCTGGCGGTCGTGGTCGCGGGGTTCGCGGTCTCGAGCGGGTCCTGGTGGCAGCTCGTCTCGGAGCGCCGCGCTCAGCTGGTCGCGGCGACCGAGGAGGTGGCCGGAGAGACCGCCGCGGCCATCGAGCTGCGGGTGGGTGCGCAGGTCGATGGTCTGCAGGAGCTGGCGGCGCTGCGCGCCCGCTTCGGGAGCAGCGCCCTGGGACAATGGGAGGAGAGCGCCGATCTGCTCATCAACGCACGAAGCGGACTCTCGTGCATCGAGTGGATCGACCTCGACGACCCGTCGGACCGCCAGGCCGTCGGCGACCTCGCGGCGGCGGGGCGTCTGCCGGACCCGGCGACCCTGCCCCGGGAGACGCGCCCGCGCATCCTCGGTCCCGAAGCGAACGCGTCGGGCGGCTTCTCGTACCGGCTCCTGCTGCCGGTGCAGACGGCCACGGAACACTCCGCCTTGCTGGTCGCGCACGTCGAGATCGACGCGCTGCTCGCACCGCTCCTGCGGGCCCGTGCCCCCGGCTACGCGGTCGGCATCGACTGGGGCGACGTCCGGATCTTCGCACGCGGCCGCGCCAGCGAGCCCCAGCGAAGCTGGTGGCGCGCCGAGCGCTCGATCGCGCTCTCGAGCGGCGCCCGCTGGCAGGTCACCCACGAGCCGACGGCCGAGCTGGTGGCCGCGCGGCTCACGCCGGCCCCCCACTACCTGCTGGCCACCGGCCTGGCGCTCTCGGTGCTGCTGGCCACGGTCGCCCGCCAGTGGCGCGTCGTGGCCCGTCAGGCCGGCTCCCTGGGACGCGCGAACCTCGCTCTCGAGGAGCGCGGCCGGGGACTGGAGCAGCTCAACCTCGAGCTCGAACGCCGCGTCTCCGAGCGGACCGAGCAGCTCGAGGAGGCGGTCTCGGAGCTGCAGGCCTTCAACCACTCGGTGTCCCACGACCTGCGCTCGCCGCTCGGCGCCGTCCTGAACCTCGCGGCGATCCTGCGCGAGGACTACGGCGACCGCTCCCTGGACGGGGAGGGCGAGGCGATCCTCCAGCGCATCGAGCGCGCGGCGCTGCGCGCCAGCACCCTGCTGGAGGATCTGCTGCGGCTGTCCCAGGCTCGCGAGGCGGCGCTCGACCTCGGTCCGGTCGACATGACGGCGCTCGCGCGCGAGACCTTCGCCCAGGTTCGCGCCGCACTGCCCGACGACGAGATCGAGCTCGCCCTGTCGCCCCTGCCCGAGGCGTACGGCGACCGGGACCTGCTCGGGGCGGTGCTCGAGAACCTCTTCTCGAACGCCGTGAAGTACTCGCGCGGCTGCGAGAAGCCCACCGTGACGGTGACCGGACGCCTGGAGGACGACGCCTGCCTCTACGAAGTGGCCGACAACGGCCGCGGATTCGACATGCGCTTCGCCTCCAGGCTCTTCGGGCTCTTCGAGCGGCTGCACGACGACGCCGACATCGAGGGCACGGGGGTGGGCCTCGCCCTGGTGGCGCGGGTGGTCAAGCGCCACGGCGGTCGGGTCGAGGCCTGGGGAGAGCCGGGGGCGGGTGCGCGCTTCAGCCTCCGGCTGCCCCGCGAGCCCGCCGGTCCCGAAGCGACGAGGAGCTGCGAGACGTGAATCCGGAAGGTTCGATCCTGCTGGTCGAAGACGACGAAGACGATCGGCGCGTGGCTCTCCGGGCCCTGCGGCGCGCGGGCCTCGAGGACAGCGTCGCGGTGGCCCACAACGGGCGCGAGGCGCTCGAGGTGCTCGGGCTCGAGCCCGGCTCCGCCCAGCCCGCGCGGCGCCCCAGCGTCGTCTTCCTGGATCTCAAGATGCCCGGGGTCGACGGCTGGGAGATCCTGGATCGCATGCGCGACGAGCCCTGCACGGCCGTGATCCCGGTCGTGGTGCTCTCGTCCTCGGACCGCAGCGACGACGTCCAGCGGAGCTACGAGCTCGGAGCCAACAGCTTCCTCGTCAAGCACCTCGATCCCCGCAGTCCCGGCACCTACATCGCAGAGGCCGCGCAGTACTGGCTGGACCTCAACCGGCCCCCCCCGCGCCGCGTCGCCACCGGGAACGGTCCGAGAGAAGACGCTCGCGAGTGAGCCGGCTCCGGGTCCTCCTCGACGAGGACCTGCCCGGCCGGCGCCCCGTCGAAGTGGGGATCGATCCGCTCGAGGATTGTACGAACTGCAACGCCCGAGCCACGCGCTCACGGTCGCAGCCTCCAGAGCGGGCTCTCGCGCCTGGCACGTCACTTGCTCCTCCACTCCGGCGAGCCCGGAAGCACAGGAGGCCGCGGTGAACGACTTCAAGACCTTCCTGATCCCCTACGACTTCTCCGACGGAGCCGACGCGGCGCTGGTCGCCGGCCTGGATCTCGCGCGACGGCTCGGGGCCGACTGCCACCTGGTCCACGTCATGCATTCGACGACCTATGGCACCGCGCCGGCGCCGGGGGCGGGGATGGCGGCGCCCGCGATCCCCGCGCCCGGACCGGACAGGCTGGAGATGCGCGAGAGCGCGCTCGCCTCGCTGGAGGGCGTGATCGCGAAGGTGGAGGACCCGCCGGGTCGACTGGTGGCCTGCGTCGTCGAGGACTCGAACGTGGCCGGCGCGCTGGGCGACATGGCGGCCAAGCTCGAGGCGGACCTGATCGTGATGGGAACGCGAGGACGAACGGGGCTGGCCCGGATGTTCCTGGGAAGCGTGGCGGAGCGCACGCTGCGGATCGCGTCGTGCCCGGTGCTCGCGGTGCCCGCGCCATCCTCGTAGCCGGAGACTCCCGGTCGGAGGGCGAGCGCACTCTGGACACAGGCATTTCACGACGGACGCGTCCGACCTTCGGGCGAGCGTCCGCAACACAAGAGGAGGAATGGATGAACATGATCATGAACCGGATCGGAATCGAGGGGCCCGACGCAGAGATCTCGATGCAGCAGCTGCAGGGAACCCTGGTCGACCTCATCGACCTCGGCCTGCAGGCCAAGCAGGCCCACTGGAACGTGGTGGGGCCGCGCTTCCGGTCCGTCCATCTCCAGCTGGACGATCTGGCCGAGATCACCCACCGGTTCAGCGACCGGATCGGCGAGCGGATCGTCACCCTGGGCGAGCCGGCCGAGGGCAGCGCTCGCGCGGTCGACCACCAGTCGAAGCTCGACCCCATGCCGGCCGAGTTCACCAAGGATGGGCGCGTGGTCGAGCTCATGATCGAGCGCCTGGCCGGTGTCTGCACGCGCATCCGCCAGGACCTGGAGGGTCTGGGGAGTCGCGACCCGGTGGGCCACGACCTGCTCGTGGAGTGCCTGGGCAAGCTCGAGGAGCAGATGTGGATGTTCCACGTGCAGGCCCAGTAGCGGGCCGCGCGCAAGATCGCCGGGAAGCGGTCCGGCGCGCACGGACCGCCGGGAGGCCGCCGAGCTTCCCGGCGGCCCGGGCCCTCGATCGACCCGGACGCCACGGCAATCCGCAGCTCGGCCGCTTCCCACCCCCGAGCGTCACAGGGGGCGATTGTAGAAGCTGCACTCCGAGCCAGGACCGTGGGCAGCCAGCCGCTCGAGGACGATCCTGCGGCCCCCGCGGCCCCTCGTTCGGGTGGCGCGCGGGTTGCATCACCTGGAGACCATGATTCACCTGCACGACGACCACACAGACGACCGCACGCCCCGGCGCAGCCTGCTGAGCCAGCTGCTGGTGCGCCTGCGCTCCGCCCAGCGACCCCCCTTCGAGATCGCGCTGACGTTCTGGCAGGCGGAGCTCGCGAAGCGGCTCTCCCCGGTTCGATTGCGGTGGCTCTTCCTGGAGAACCTCACTCTGGGCCACGACTGCGATCGCGACGAGGCTGCGACCCTGTGCTTCCAACGGATCGCGCCCCGCTTCCGGCAGGCGGACGCTCGGGAGGTCTACGAGCTCGCAGCGGGGGAGGAAGGCGCGCTCCGCTTCACGCCGCTGGCCGCGTCGCCCGACGAGCTGTTCGTCACGCTGACCACCGGCCCGGGCCGTGGGCTCGCCGAGGTCGATCGGATGGACTGGGGCCTCTGCTTCGACGTCGAGCCCGCCTTCCACACGTTCGCGGAGATCGGATCCCTCGACGAGTGGCGGCAGGCGACCCGGGACGGACCGGTCGCCGGTCGCGAGCTAAGTGGAGTGCTGGTGGGGGCGATGGACCCGGCTCGGCACCCGTCGCGCGTGACCGGGCCGCTCAGGTGACCGAGCGGATGTAGGCCGCCTCTTCGGGGTCGTACGGCGTGCCGTCGGGGCGCAGCACGTCGTGGAACCAGGGGGAGGGCTCGGCGTCGTACTCGCGCGCCCAGGAGTCCCAGCCGTACTCGGTCTGGATGCGACCGGCGACGAAGCCCCAGCAGTAGGCCCCGACGCCCTGCTCCTTCATCCAGCCGAGGTGGGGGTCGAAGGTGCTGCCCAGGGTGCGCGCCAGGTACTCCGTGCACAGGATCGGGCGCCCGTAGCGGCGCAGCGCCGCGACCCGGGTCTCGAGCTCGGCGAGCCGGCCATAGCAGTGGAACGAGATCACGTCGGAGGAGTCGAGAGAGAGTCGGGCGACGTCGGACAGGGCCGCCGGATCGTCCCAGTCGCCCACCCAGACGCCGGCGGTGAGCGGCTGGCTGGGATCGACCGCGCGCGCCCAGGCGAACGCCCGGGCCAGCAGCTCGCCGGCGCGCTCGGCCTTGTCGGGGATCTCCCGGGCCGCGTAGGCGAGGTTCGGGTTGTCGGGCTCGTTGAACAGGTCCCAGCCATCGACGCGAGGGTCGTCCCGGAAGCGCTCGAGCACACCGGTCACGTAGGGCTCGAGGGCGTCCTGCCGGGCCGGATCGGCGAGCGCGGCGGCGCCCGGGCTCTGCAGCCACCGGGAGTTGTGGACCCGGGGCCGGGGCTCCGGCTGCGGGCCCGTCCGGGGATGCGGGTCCCAGACGCCGTCGAACAGGACGAAGAGGGTGCCGAGGCCGCGGCGGCCCGCCGCGTCGAGGTAGCGCGAGATCCGGTCGCCGAAGCCCCGCGGATCCTGCTGCCAGGCCAGGTCGTGCAGGAAGACGCGCAGGCTCGTCCAGCCGAGGCTGCGAGCCCAATCCAGCTCGCGCTCCAGGGTCGGGAGATCGAAGCTCGGCGCCTGCCACATCTCGAGCTGGTTCGAGGCGCTGCTGGGGATGAAGTTGCTGCCCACCCGCCAGCCGCGGCGGGCCTGCCAGTCGTGCGCGCGCTGCTCGCTCCAGACGCTGCTCATCGGCGGCTCGTCGCCCGATGGGCGGGCGGCGTGTGCGTCGGGTCGTGGCGGGGGGCTGTCTCTCGCGACATGGTCCTGCGTGCCGGCTACTCGACCGGCAGTCCCGCGGCGCGCCAGGCGAGCAGGCCGCCGCGCAGGTTCGCGACCCGGGAGCGACCGCTCTTGTCGAGGATGCCCGCCGCCACCGCCGAGCGCGCGCCGGCGGGGCAGACGCAGACGATGGGGCGATCGTCGGCCACCTCGTCCACGCGATCGCGCAGCTGGCCGAGGGGAATCACGCGCGAGCCCGGCACGCGGCCCATGGAGCTGGCGTCGACCTCCGCCTGCTCGCGCACGTCGATCACCCGGAGCTCGTCGAGGTGCGCCATCACCCACTCGGCTTCGATCTGCCAGACGCCGGCGAAGGTACGGATGACGGGGCCCCACTCCGGTGCGTGGGGTGCGCTCTCCGGGTCTTCGGGCCGGCCGCACTGCAGGTTGGCGGGCACCGCGGCGTCCATCTGCCGGGGGTGGGGGAGGCCGAGGTTCTCCATGTAGCCCACGAAGTCCTGCTCGCGAACCGTGTCGCCCAGCCGCGGGTTGTGGACGCGTTCCTCGCCGACGGTCGTGACCAGCCGCCCGCTGTAGTCGTGGGCGGGATAGAGCAGGCAGTCGTCCGGCAGGCTGAAGATCTGCTCGCGCACCGAGTGGTAGAGCGTTCGCGGGTTGCCCTGCTGGAAGTCGGTGCGTCCGGCGCCGCGGATCAGCAGGGCGTCGCCCGTGAAGGCCATGCTCTGGTCGGCCAGCACGTAGGTCAGGCAGCCGTCGGTGTGGCCCGGGGTCGCGCGCACCTCCAGCGCCAGGTCGCCCGCGCGCACCACGTCGCCGTGGCGCAGCAGACGGTCCGCCCCTTCGGCGCCCGACACCGCTGCGACGCCGATCTCGCTCCCCAGCTCGCGCCGCAGCAGCCAGGCGCCGGTGACGTGGTCGGCGTGGACGTGGGTCTCGAGGGTGCAGACGAGGGTGAGCTCGAGCTCGCGGAGGAGCGCCAGGTCGCGCAGGTGCTGCTCGAAGACGCAGTCGATGAGCAGCGCCTGGCGGGTGTCCGGATCGGCGAGCAGGTAGCTGAGCGTCGAGCTCTCGGCGTCGAACAGCTGGCGGAAGATCACGCCCCACAGCCTAGGCCAGGGTCAGCGCGTCCCCCACGGCGATCTCGCCGGGCTCGACCACCTTCGCGTAGATGCCGAGGCAGGGCATCTGCATGCCCATGAACTCGCGTCGGTTCTCCCGGATCAGGGTCCGCATGATGCTCGGATCGCGGGGCAGGCCCTCCTGGGCGAGGGTCGACATCAGGCAGCGGGGCGTCGGTCCCCCCAGCTCGAGCCTCGCGCCGCCGAGGGTCGCGGTGCGGCCGGACCAGTCGTGCTCGGGGAACCCGCCGGCGTCGCCGGTGTCGAGGACCAGGCCCGGTCGAAAGCGCGAGGTCCCGATGCGGCTCTCGCCAGCGAGGCTCGAGAGATGGGCGAGGCTCGCGGTCGTCAGCAGGTGGAGGGGCTCCAGGTCGGCGAAGGACCCCGCCTCGGCCAGCGGCAGCGGCAGGTCGAGGGAGGCGCCGGCGAGAGGCAGGTCTTCGACGTCGGGCCAGTCGCTCTCGTAGACCTCCGAGCTCGCGCCGGGCGCGGTCAGCTCGACCGGGTGTTGTAGCGCCTCCGAGCAGGCCGAGGCGAAGGCGGAAGGGTCGTCGGCGAAGACCTCCACGCCGTCGATGCGCGCCCGGATGCGCGGCAGCGGCTGACCCGCCACGGGCTCGGACACGTAGCGCGCCTGGAACTCCAGGACGCGTTCGCCCAGCCGGGCGTGCTTGCCGCTCACGATCTTGCCGGTCTCCCGGTTTCGGAGCGCGAGCACCCGGTCGCCGTGGATCCCGGCGGCCGACAGGGACGTGGCCGCGATGGACTCGCCCTGGAAGGACTTGATCGGAAAGCGCCAGATCGACTGGATCCGGCCGACGGTCTCACTCACGGCTGTGCTCCTGCCGGTCCGTGTGGGCTCCGGTGCGGCCGGCCCTCGCCAGGGCGTAGCAAAGGAAACCGGCCTCGCGGACCACGGCTTCGGGGTCGTCGTCGGGGACGTACTCGAGGTAGGCGGCCCGCACGGAGGTGTCCGGGCGGGGCAGGGCTACGGCCGTGGCCAGGACCGCGTCCCAGTAGCCCCGGCACGAGGCCATGGGGATGCGCTTCGCCTCGGGGCCCGTCCACGAGAAGACGTGCAGGTGCCCGAGCCGGGGCGCCAGACGCTGGAGCGCGTCTCTCGACTCCTCGACCTCGGGGTCGGGGGAGGGCTGCCAGTAGGAGAGCAGCGGGGCGTCGACCGCGTCGAGGGTCTCGAGGGTCGAGGTCAGGGTCTGGGAGAGGGTGCCGCCGTGATACTCGAGCCCGACGCGGAGGCCGCGGGTCTCGGCCTCGCGAACCGCGTGGGCCAGCGCCTCGATCACCGGCTGCTTCTCCTCGGCGGGGCTCTCGGGCACCACGCCGAAGCGCGCCCAGACCCGTACCGTGCGCGCGCCCAGGCTCTCCGCCGTGTCCAGGACGGCCGGCCACTCGCCGGGGTCGGTCTGCCCGGCCATGTAGTACGAGCCGTAGGAGAGGCACTCGATACCGGCCGCGCGGCAGGAGGCCGCCAGCGCGCGGCCGTCGCTGCCGGGGGGGCAGTGGACGTCCGCACCCCACTCGATGGCTTCGAGCCCGCCGCGCTCCGCCGTGCGAAGCACGTCGTCGGCGGCGAGCGCCCGCAGGGTGATGGAGCAGAGGCCGGCGCGGACTCCCATCAGGCGATCCGATGCGTCCGGGGCTCGAGCGCCTGGCCCGAGCGCAAGCCCGGCGGCGGATCGCCGGGATCCGGGCCCCGCCGAGCGGCCCGGACGGGCCCGGCTCTGCTCCCCGTGGCCCGCCTTGTCTCCCAGCTGTGAGGCATCGCCCATCCATGATAGGGCGTCGCCCGGCGTCTGCGGGGGGGAGGGAAGGGCCCCCTCGGGAAATGTGCAGCTCCCGGGGCGATCCGGCGATTTCTTCTGACACCTCGGGGCCCCTCGATCCACTTCCCTATCGGGACCGCGTGAGCTGTGCCAGGCGGCTCGCGGTCCCACGGGCCCTGGCTTCACAGGGTCCGATGGGGTGGCGCGGTCGAGCGCCTGGAGGAACCAGACCATGGCAACTGCACCCGAGATCTTCGGCTACGTCGCCGAGAGCCAGGAAGAGGTCGCGATCGAGAAGCCCGCGCTGTCGAGCGCGCTCCCGTCGCTGGGCCGCATGGTTCGCTTCGGCGGGCTGGGCGCCGCAGCCATGATCGTCGGCCTCGCCGCGGTCTCGTACGCGAACGACCGGCTCTACGAGGACGCCTTCGTCCGGCTCTTCGGCTGGTTCTGAAGTCGTCCGGGGGGCAGACACCCTCCCCAGGGACCCCATCGAGATCCGTCCCCGAGATCGGATCGCGGCTCCGTTCGCACCGGACACCCGTCGGTGGCGGGGCCGTTGCGCATGGGTGAAGGCCCTTGCGCGAGCATGACGTTCGGCTGGCGGGCCGGATCCCAGACGGGTCGGTACGCCCCAATCTCCCTGTTCAGTGAGGTGCGCTTTCGGGTATGCTGGGGCGCCCCAGAGCTAGGGAGACCGTTTTCGTGTCCGATGATCCGCGCCCGAGTTCCCTGAGCACCACGCTGATCCGATCCTCGAAAATCGCCGCGATCGTCCTGGGCCTGGTCCTGGTCGGACTGGTCGTGACGTCGTGGCTCGCCGGAGACCCGGCCGATCTGCCCTTCGAGTACGAAGGGTTCGATTGATCTGAATGTCCGAGTCGCGCCCGCCCCAGTCTTCGATCGGCGCCCGGATCCTGCTCGTTCTCGGCTCTCTTCTCGTCAGCGGTCTCATGCTGGCCGCCTTCGAGGGAGCGCTGCGGGTGATCGGGATGGGGGATCCCGACGCCTCCCAGGCCTCCCGGCTGAAGTACCAGCAGATCTACCTGCCGGTGCTCGCGCCGGGCGAGCGCGCCGACGGCACGCCCATCTATCACACCATCGATTCGCGCCTCCCCTACCAGTGGATCCTGCGCGACAAGCCGGCCAACGGTCTCCGCGTCTTCACGTTCGGGGGCTCCGCCACGGCCGGACTGGGCTTCAGCCCCAACGTGACCTTCGCGCGCGACCTCGAGCGCATGCTGGAGCGCGCCCACCCCGACCGCCACGTCGAGGTGGTGAACCTGGGCATCGTGGCGCTGGCCTCCCGCCAGGTGAAGTACCTGGTGGCCGATGCCTGCCGGCGCTTCGAGCCCGATCTCGTGGTGGTCTACTCCGGCAACAACGAGTTCCTGGAGGAGCACGCCCGCAAGTACGCCGAGGCCGACGCCGCCTGGCTCTCCGGGGTGCAGGAGGTCGCGATGAACACCAACCTCTACCGGTTGGTGAATCGCGCCGTGCGCGGCCCGCCGCAGCGTCCCAGCCTGGCCGAGCAGGACTTCTCCCAGGACGACCTGCGTCTCACCCAGGCGGAGATCATCCGCAAGGTCGAGATGAGCCCCGCCGAGATCGACTCGGTGCTCGACGACTACGAGGAGAACCTCCAGGAGATGGTGGACGCGGCGCGCGCCGCGGGGGTTCCCATCCTCTTCTCGAGCGTCGGGTCCAACTGGCGCTATCGCGGTCGCAGCGATCTGCCCGCCGGTTGGCTGGACGAGCTGGTGGGCGAGCCCGGGCTCGAGGGGCCCCAGGCCTGGGACCGCGCCGCCGAGCTGCTCGAAGAGAAGCTGGAGGCGGCCGAGCCCGGCGAGCGCCACGAGTGGCTGTACAAGCGGGCCGCGCTGGCGGAGCTTCGCGGCGACTGGGCCTCGGCGCGCCGCGACTTCCGCGCCTCGATGAACGAGGACCCGCACCTCCGGCGCGCGCTGGACGCGGGCAACGAGCGCGTGCGGGAGGTCGCCCAGCGCAACGGAGCGGCCTTCGTCGACGGCGTGGCCGTGCTCGCTGCCGCCGCGGACCACGGCATCGTGGGGTTCGGCGAGTTCTACGACTACGTCCACTTCACGCCGAAGGGCGCGCTGGTGCTCGCCGCCCGCATGTTCGAGGCGCTGCCCGAGACCGACGCGGTGCCGCCGCCCACCGGCTTCGATGCCGATGGGTACCTCGACGAGCGTCTCGCCTGGCTGGCTTCGCTCGAGCACGACCCCCTCGAGCTGGACGACTGGCTGGGCGTCGGCTTCGACGTCGAGCAGATCCACGATCGCGACCTCTGGAAGTACGACCGCCTGAAGCGCCAGCTCGACGAGCGCATCGCCGAGGACCCGGACGACGTCCGCGCGCTTGTCTATCGCGGAAACGGCGCGTACTTCGAGATCTCCGGCGGCGAACGAGCGGAGCGCGACTACCGCGCGGCGCTGGAGGCCGGCGGCGACGACCCCGCCATCGAGGCCAACCTCGCGCGGCTGCGTGCCGAGCGTCGACCTTGAGACGGGACGTGCGGACGCGCCTGGCCCACGGGGCGGCGGCGGTGCTCCCTCCTCTCATGCTGGTGTTGCTGGGTCTGCTGAGCGTCGAGGCCTACCTGCGCGTGGTGCGCTTCGGCGCCGACGGCGTGCTGCACCCCATGAGCTACATGTCACCCGCCTTCAAGGTGGGGACCTGCATGAAGCCCGGCCCCGACGGCGAGCTGATGACCCCGAACTGCCGCATGCGCTACAAGGGCGCGGTCCTCGCCACCAACTCCCTCGGTTTCAACGACCGGGAGGTCGACGAGTCGAGGCCGCACTTCCGCGTCGCGATGCTGGGCGACTCGGTCACCATGGCCGCCGGGGTGGACGGGCGCGACACGTTCCACGCCCTGCTCGAAGACCAGATCAACGACGAGCTCGGCGAGGAGGACTTCGTCGAGTTCTACAACTACGGCCGCGGAGGGCGGTCCACGGCCCTCGAGCTGGCCGATTTCGCGCGCTCCCTCCAGCTCTGGCCGCTCGACGCCGCGCTGGTCGGTGTGGTGCCGAACGACCTCTGGGACAACGTC
The DNA here is from genome assembly GCA_050618075.1 of Myxococcota bacterium. Classification (GTDB taxonomy): domain Bacteria; phylum Myxococcota_A; class UBA9160; order UBA9160; family UBA4427; genus JBNLVL01. Next base: position 210,973 of record JBNLVL010000017.1, on the reverse strand, counting down.
CTGCGCGCGGAGACGTGCGCGCCAGGCGACCCCGACTTCCACCTGAGCGAAGCGGAGCGCCGCTACTACGACGACAGCGTGCGCGGTCGCAACCTGCTCGCGCGGATCATGATCAACGTCGAGGTCCGTGTGGGGCTGTGGCTGCTCGACCAGGGCGCGACCCAGGTGCGCGCCCTCTCGCGCCGCTGGCTCGCCGATCCCATCGACGCGGCCCGGCTCCAGGCCATGGAGCGCCGCGGGGTGCGCGCCTTCCGCATCTGCGCGCAGCAGATGCGGCGGCTGGCCGACGAGGCCGGTGTCGAGCTGGCCTGGGCCGTGCTCTGGTACCGGCCCGACCGGCAGGCCGAGATGCTGCACGAGGTGCTGCTCGAGCTGGGCGAGCCCGTGGTCTCGATGAAGGAGATCGCGGACGAGTTCGACTCACGCGAGTCGCTCGTGATCTACCGCAACGAGACGCATCCGAGCGCGGCCGTGCATCGCCACTACGCGGTGCGGCTGAGGGATTTCCTGCAGGAACTGAGCTGGATCGATCGCATCCGCGAGGCGCACGCGCTGCGCGTCTCGCAGGGAAGATCGGCAACGGAAGAGGTGCGACGGTGATGACGACCCCCCGAGACGCGGAACCGAGTGCGACCAGAGGCGTCCTCTTCGTTCTGGTGACCTGCCTGTTCTTCCTTTCCGGCGCGGCCGGACTGGTCTACCAGGTGCTGTGGATGAGGAGCCTGGGCCTCTTCTTCGGCAGCGACATGTACGGCGTGTCGATCATCCTCTCCACGTTCATGGGCGGGCTCGCCATCGGCAGCCTGGCCGGCGGACGGCTCGCGGAGTGGAGCTGGCGCCCGCTCATGTTGTACGGACTCGCGGAGCTGGGCATCGGGCTCTTCGCGGTGTCCTTCTCGAGCATCCTGCAGATGTTCGAGCCGCTGCTGCTCTCGGTCTATCCCGCGGAGGGCGCGTCCACCGGCGGCTACCACCTGATGCGCGTCGTGCTGGCCAGCGCCACGCTGCTGGTGCCCACCACCTTGATGGGCGCGACCCTGCCCCTGATCCTCCGCCACTTCATCCGGACGCGCTCCGTGCTGGGGGGCATGGCCGCCTACTTCTACGCCATCAACACCCTGGGCGCGCTGGTCGGCACCCTGGTCGCGGGATTCATCCTGCTGCCCTACCTGGGCATGTCCAACGCGACGCTCTGCACCGCAGCGATCAACTTCCTGGTGGGCACCGTGTGCACCGTACTGGGACTGCGCGCGTCGATTCCCGAGCAGATGCACGATGCGGTCGACGAGCCGGCGAGCGCCGCGCTCGATCCCCTGCCCGGCGTCCCGGCCGAGGTCCGGCGGCGGATCGCGTTCGCGGCCCTGCTGGCGCTGGGGATCTCGGGCTTCGGCTCCTTCGCCCTCGAGGTGGTCTGGACGCGCATCCTGCTCATCAGCTTCAGCGCCACGGTCTACTCGTTCGCGTCGATGCTGTCCTGCTTCCTGTTCGGCATCTTCCTGGGCAGCGCACTGATCTCCCGGATCGTGGACGACCACGAGGACCCGGTCGGCCTGTTCGCGCTGCTCGAGCTGGGGGTCGCCGCCTGCGTCGCGGCGCTCTGCCTGCTCATCAACGCGGTGCCCGGTCTGTTCGGGACCATGCTCGGCAACGTGGCCGCGCTGATGCCGTTCGCCAAGGGCTACTCCCTGGTGGTGGCCACCCTGGGCGCCTCGTTCGTGCTGCTGGTCATCCCGACGACCCTGTTGGGCGCGACCTTCTCCGTGGCCCTGCGCATCTACACCACCAACGTGGCCCAGGTGGGGAGCCGCACCGGAAACCTCTACTTCTCGAACACCCTCGGTGCGATCGTGGGCTCGCTCGGGGCGGGTCTGGTGCTGATCCCCGCCATCGGGACCCGTGGCAGCCTGTCGCTGATCGCGCTGCTGTTCGCGGCCAACGGCCTCTACCTGGCCTTCTCCCGGCGCGGCCTGACCCGCCTGCGGCCGGCCCTCCAGCCGCTCCTGGGGGCGGCCGCCGTGGTCCTGGTGCTGGCCGCCGTCGGCCTTTCCCTGCCGTATCGCGTGGCCCTCAACTTCAACCAGAACGCCGGCGCCGAGACCGAGCTGCTCTACCACTCCGAGGGCATCCAGAACACCATCGACGTCGTGCGCTCCCGCTCGGGCGTGACCTCGCTGATCATCGGGGGCAACGTCGAGGCCGACAACGGCTACACCCAGCGCCGGCACTTCGTGCTGAAGGGGCACCTGCCGCTGGTCTTCCTCGAGGACCCCAAGGACGTGCTGGTCGTCGGGCTGGGCATGGGGATCACCCTGCGCTCGACCACCCGCCACCCGGGCCTCGAGCGCGTGGACGTGGTCGAGCTCGCCCCGGAGATCCTGGCGGCCCAGGCCCACCTGCGGGACGTCAACGACGACGTGGCCCGCAACGACCTCGTCCACATCCGCATCGACGACGGCCGCAGCTACATGAAGATGAGCGATCGGACCTACGACATGGTCACGGCCGATCCCATCCATCCCAAGGTGTCCCGGGTCGGCTACCTCTACACCAAGGAGTACTACCAGTCGATCAAGGAGCGTCTCGGCGAGGGTGGGGTGGTCTGCCAGTGGATGCCCATCTACCAGATCTCGCCGAAGCGTCTGCGCTCGGCGATGAAGTCGTTCGCCGAGGTCTTCCCCAACGCCACCTTCTGGTACGTGAAGAACCACGGCCTGTTCGTGGCCAAGGTCGATTCCCCGGTCATCGACTACGAGCTCCTGGCAGAGCGCTTCCAGGACCCCGCCGTGCGCGACGACATGGCGTCGGTCGACATCGATTCACCCGAGGAGTTCCTGGCGCTGATGCTGATGGGGCCGGACGAGGTGCGGGCGTTCATCGACGCCGATCCCGACGTTCCGGTCAACACCGACGACTATCCGTACCTGGAGTACTTCGTGCCCGGCGACCTGTTCTACACGCCCGAGGACAACGTGCGGGCGCTGGTGAAGCACCTGGTCGATCCGACGCAGTTCGTGCGCAACCAGCCCCCGGACTCGGTGGCCCGTGTGCGCGAGCTGATCGAGGGGCGCGCCGAGCGCCTGGTGGCCGAGGTGAGCAGCGCGGCGCGGGAGGAGCGCGCCGACCACCAGGCCGCCGCCGACTAGACTTCCCGGCGCGCTCTGCGGTCCGCGGGCCCCGCCGCGCGGCGGGGCGTGAGCGCCCTCAGGATGCGTCGCCGCGCAGCCAGATGGGCGAGGACCAGGCCCGCTCCTGGATGGTGAGGGGCAGGTCGCTGCGGGGCTCGACGTCGGCGCGCAGGGCTTCCCAGGTGGACCAGCGGCAGGTCGGGTTCTCGAGCACGCGGACGTAGTAGAAGGCTTCCTGGCCGGCCCGGAACTCGGGGTCCTGCCACAGGGCCTCCAGCTCCATGGCGCCGCGGTCCGGGCTGAACGAGCAGTCGGCGAGATCGACCCGGGCGCCGTTGTCCGGGCAGCGGTGGGTCGTCGGGTCCACGGTCAGGCCGTCGGAGCAGGCCACGTCGAAGACCTTCTCGTGGGACACGCCGCCCTCCTCCCAGCCCTTGATCACCTGCAGCCGCTGGAGGGGCGCCGCCAAGGGGTCCGCCAGGGCCGTCACCCAGAAGCGCGGCGCCCGGGCGCCGTCGGCCGCGAGGTCGGCGCCCATGCTGACGCCCTCGGCGTAGGCGCGGGCGAGGCCGTCCGGCGCCTCGAGCAGCGCCTCATCGAAGTCGTAGCCGGCGAAGAAGCGCAGCTTGATGCGGGGGCCGGAGGTGGCGAAGGTCTCCTTGCGCCGGAAGGCCTCGTAGATCGACTCGCGCGTGTTCTCCTCGGCCCAGACCGCGGCCAGCCCCGACGCGCCCCAGTACTCGAACACGTTGAGGGCCAGGTAGGTCCGGCCGTCGACCTCCTTCACCACGTCCGAAGCCACGAGGCTGGCCAGCACGCCGGTGAGCCAGCCGGTGGGGACCGAGCCGCGGCGATCGGGCGTGCCGTCCATCAGCCCGGCCTTCGAGTAGAAGGTGTCCTCGCGGTCCGATCCGCCGCCGAGGTGGGTGTCGGTCGAGCCGACCAGCCCGAACTTGTAGGGGTTCGCGACGCCCGCGGCGGCGATCTCCAGGCCCGTGCGGTAGGCCTCCCGCACGTAGCTTCCCTCCGCCCTGCTGTCCAGCTTCGTGGCGATGCGGAAGGGCATGATCTCGAAGTCCGCCCACTCGTCGGTGTCCGACAGCGCGGGGTGGGTCTCGGAGGTGCCCTTGATCTGGGTCACCTCCACCAGCGGCTCGTTGCGCATGCGCTGGAGGGCGTAGGCGTCGTCGATGGGGTCGCCGGCCCAGTCGGTCCGCTGGAACATCGCCCCGTTCGATCCGTTCGAGTTGTGGGGGATGGCGAGGGACTCGATGCCCTCCGCGCGCAGCGTGTCCATCCAGTCCCACAGACCCTCGGGGTTCTGGGAGTTGAGGCGGGAGAAGGGCAGCTCGGGCAGCACGTCGGTGCCGCGGAAGATCACGTTGCGGTGCAGGTTGCCGCGGTCGTTCGTGGACGAGGTGTACTCGAAGGCGGCGAAGGTCGTGAAGCGGCCCGGCACGTAGGCCTCTTCGGCGGCGTCGATCGTGTCGCGCCAGGCGGCCCGGGACACGTCGTCCACCATCTCGCGGTCGACCTCGCCCGCCACCATCAGGTCGATCAGCTGGGGGACGAAGGTGCCGAAGGCCTTGGCGCGCACGATCAGGCTGGTGAAGCCGCGGTTGTCCGGGGCGTTCAGGTCGTGCATGAACTCGGTGATGGGCAGGCGCGACAGCTCGCTGCTCGTGTCGGCGGCCTCCTTGGCCACGCCCAGGAACATGGCGTGGTCGGTGACCGCGTAGAAGTCGAGCGGGCGCCCGAGCCGGATGTCGTAGCCGGCGGGGTGAGGGATGGCCTCGCCCCGGGCGTAGCGGTAGGCGTCGCGCGGCGTGGCGAGGGATCCGAAGGCGAAGGCGTCGAACGAGTACTCGGTGTGGACGTGCAGATCGCCGAAGTAGACGTTCCGCCGGGGATCGGCCGGCGGACGCAGGCTGAGCGTGTCGAGCGAAGGCTCGAACACCACGTTGTCCTTCTGGGCGCCGGCCAGGCCCCGCTCTTCGTCGGTGTTCATCGAGTCCAGCGACCCGGTGTCCGAGCAGTGGGCGGTCGCGAGGACGACCAGCCCACCCAGGATCGCGATCGCGAAGCCGCGGGGGAGAGGGTGCATGAGGACGTGCTCCTGGGGCAGTGGGAACGGCGTGCGGTCGACTGTATGACAATTCGCCCGGTCCGGTCCATTCGCGCGCGGCATTGCTCATCGGGGCGGCGCGACCGCTGCGCCTACCCCCCGGCCAGGTACCCGCAGATCATGGCCACGATCTCGTCGGCGAGGGCCTCCGCGTCGATTCCGGCGGGCGGGTGCAGGATGAAGCCGTGCACCAGCCCCTCGATGGTCTGGACGACGACGTAGGCGGAAACCATCGGATCGCCCATGCAGACGCCGGGCTGCGCCTCCAGCACGGCCCGGACCTCGCCGGCCAGCGCCAGCTCCCGTTGGCGGAGACTGCGACGCAGGGACGCCGGAAGCGGCGCCTCCTCGAACAGCACCCGGTGGAGCTCGGGCTCGTGGGCGTGCAGGGCGATCATGGCCTCGACGAAGCGGCGGACCAGGGACTCCAGCGGAAGCTCGGCGGCGGCGGAGCGGTCGAGCAGCTCCCGGACCCGGGCGAAGCCCGCGTCGATGTGGCGCTCCGCGAGCGCCACGAGCAGCGCGTCCTTGTTGGGGAAGTACTGATAGAGGGTTCCGATCGAGACCCCGGCCTTCTCGGCGATCCGGTCCGTGGTGCCGGCCGCGTAGCCGTGTTGCCGGAAGATGCGAGCCGCGGCCTCCAGGATGGCCTCGACGGTGGCCCGGGACCGGGCCTGTCGCGGTCGTTTCCGGGGTCTCAGGGCGGATCGGGCGGCCAATGGACGGGCTCCCGGAATGCGAGGTGAAAATACGAGGAATTCCTCACATCATTGCGGAGCGGGCCGACGAGCACAACCCGCCCGCCGAGGAGGACCCATGGACCCCCATCTCGCCGAGACCCGGCTCCTGGACCTTCGCGCTCCCAGCCTCCGGGCCCTGGTGGCCGAGCGGGGCTGGAGGCGTCTGCCGGCCTTCGACGCGATCGGCGCGATCCACGGGTTCGTGCGCGACGAGGTCCGCTTCGGATACAACGCATCCGACGAGCTTCCGGCCTCGCGCGTGCTGCGCGACGGCTACGGCCAGTGCAACACCAAGGGCACTCTCCTGATGGCGCTGCTGCGGGCCGTCGGGCTGCCGTGCCGCTTCCACGGCTTCACCATCGACAAGGCGTTGCAACGGGGGGCGATCACCGGGCTCGCCTACCGGCTGGCGCCGCGCAGCATCGTCCACAGCTGGGTGGAGGTGCTCCACGACGGTCGCTGGGTGGAGCTCGAGGGGTTCATCCTCGACCGGGCCTACCTCGACGGTGTGAGGTCGCTCTTCCCCGACGCCCGGGGCGCATTCTGCGGCTACGGGATCGCGACACGGGACATCGAGAAGCTCGAGAACGAGTGGCGCGGGCGCGGCACCTACATCCAGAGCACCGGCATCGACCACGACTACGGCGTCTTCGAGTCGCCCGATGCCTTCTACGCGCAGCACGGGTCGAACCTCTCCGGGCTGCGTCGGCTCCTCTACGCCGGCCTGGTGCGACACGCCATGAACGCCAACGTCCGGCGCATCCGACGGCTCGGGGGCGGCGCCCGGGCCCCGCTGCTACGGTCGAGACGGCTTCGGGCCTGCTAGCGGGCGCGACCGGTCCGTCGTCCCGGACGCCGCCCCCCGCCCCCCGGACTCCGCCCATCGCGGGCTCCCGAGGGCCTCCGAGGAGAAGGGACGATGACGAACGGCCCCTCGCTTCCGCTCCCGGTGAGGCTCCTGAACCGGGCGGGCAGGGTGGCCGGGCGGCTCGGTCTGCGTCCGGTCGACCTCGCCGTCGAGACGCTGCTGGCCAGGGCGCAGCGCAACACCGGGCTCTCCGACTTCGGCGGCGACGAGTTCCGCGAGCCCCTGGCGCTGCTCGTCGAGGGTCTCGAACGCGAGGCGAACCTGACCCTGCTCGGGAGACTCGTGGCCCGGGCCGACCTGCTCCGGACGCTCGAGAACCGGCTGCGCCTGGTGGAGGTCTTCCGCGAGCACCCGGAGATCGCCGAGCAGCCGGTGGAGCGGCCCATCTTCGTCGTGGGGCCGCCCCGCTCGGGCACGACGATCTTCCACGACCTGCTGGCCATGGACCCCGCCAACCGGGTCCCGCTGTCGTGGGAGACCTGCTACCCGCTGCCGCCGCCCGAGGCGGCGAGCCTCCGCAGCGACCCGCGCATCGCGCGGGTGCAGGCGGACCTCGACCGCGTCGATCGCCTCCTGCCCGATTTCAAGAAGATGCACCCCATGGGCGCCGAGCGGGCGCAGGAGTGCGTCGCCATCACCTCCCACGACCTGGCGTCGATGATCTACCAGTCCCAGTTCGACGTGCCGAGCTACGACCGCTGGGTCGTCCGGCACGACATGAAGTCGGCCCTGGCCTGGCATCGGCGGTTCCTCCAGGTGCTCCAGTGGAAGGCGCCGGCGGAGCGCTGGGCGCTGAAGTCGCCCCAGCATCTGTGGCACATCCAGCACGTCCACCGGGAGTACCCGGACGCCCTGTTCGTGCAGACCCACCGCGACCCCGTCCGGGTGCTCGTCTCGATCGCGAGCCTGGTCGCCACCTTGAGGACGCTCTCGAGCGACGAGGTCTCGCTTGCCCGCGTGGCCGAGTACTACGCGTGGGCCCTCGCCAAGGGCTACGAGAACACCGTGGCCTATCGCCGGTCGGGCGCGCTGCCCGAGAGCCAGGTCGTGGATCTCTACTTCCACGACTTCATGCGGGACCAGGTGGGGACCGTGCGGCGGGCCTACGAGCACTTCGGGCTCGAGCTGTCGGACTCCGCGGCCGCCGCGATGCGCTCGTTCCTCGACGACAACCCGGCCGACAAGCACGGCCGGCACCTGTATCGGTTCCAGGACATCGGCCTGGACGAAGGGGAGGTCCGGTCGATGTTCCAGGGCTACCAGGGCTACTTCGAGATCCCGTCCGAGCCGGTCTGAGGTGCGGCCAGCGGCAGGGCTACTCGTCCTCGAACCCGATGGGCTCGGGCCGGGGCGTCGGGCCGCCGGCGTCCCTTCGCAGGACGTACTCGAACCCCCGTCCCGCCGGATAGTCGACCGCTCCCAGGAGCTCCATGCCCAGGCGGCGCATCACCGCCAGGGAGGCGCGGTTGGGTGCGTCGGCGCCGGCCACCACCTCGCTCACGGCTCCGGTCCCGAAGGCGCGGCAAATGGCGCTCCAGCCCATGCGCGTCGCGAGCCCCCGGCCCCAGAGCGCGGGGTGGAGCACGTAGGTGAGCTCGAGCGAATCCGCGGAGCTCCGCTCCTCGAGGCGCACGCAGCCGGCGACCGGCCAGCCGTCGCCGACGAGCAGCCAGAGCCCCAGGCCCCCGTGGCGCGGGGTGCTGTTCCCGGCCACCCAGGCCTCGGAGACGGCCCGGGCAGGGGCGACGCCGTCCGCCAGGTAGCGGTACACGTCGGGAAGCGAGAAGAGCGCGTGCAGGGCGTCCACGTCCCGGGTGGTCGCGCGCCGCAGGCGCCAGCTCCGGGGCTCTTTGGCGGGGTGTTCCATGCCGGCTCGCGCCTCCACCGCGACGGCTCGCGTCCGGTCCTTCCGGGCCCACCCCGGCAGAAGCCGTCAGTACTGACGATAGCGGCGCTGAACGTGTCGATGGCGCATGGCGATCGCCTGCTCGCGATCGGCGGGCGTGGCGCTGCCGGTCTCCGCGGGCAGGTGAGCGCGGATCTCGTCGAAGGCCACCTTCTGTACGCGCAGCGTCGGCCATCGCTCCCTCGGCGGGGGCTCTGCGTAGGTGTAGCGAACGGTGAGGAAGCCGTGGGCGAGGCCGGTGGTATCGACCCAGTTGGGCACGCCCGGGTCCTCGTGGGCGACGACCCATCGGTAGATCCCGTCGTCGGTCATCTCCATGAGGGCGGGATTGAGGCTGGACTGGTAGCTCTCGAAGTCGAGGGACTCCCCCCAGAGATTCGAGAGGTGGAAGCCGAGGAAGCTGGGCTGGTCCGGCACCTCCGACTCGATGATCAGCGCCTCGTCCCGGGCGAGCTGGTAGACGCCGCCGGAGTAGATGTTGGTGCTCTGCCCCCCTCCGGTGGCGATGCCCAGGGCGTTCGGGGCGTTCATGTCGTTCCGGGGCATGAAGGGCGGCTCGTCCTCCTGGGAGAGGCCGATCGCGGTCTTGCCGTAGGTCTCCAGCAGCTGGCTGTAGAAGAGGTTCCAGAAGCGCATCGGGTGTTCGGTGAGCTCGCCGATGGTGCGCATCATCTCGATCGCGCCGGCCTCGTCGATCGCGGGGCGCGGCGTCTTCTCGCAGCCCAGGCGCAGGATCTCGAGGTCCAGCAGGTCCTCGTTCGCCCAGTCGTGGAACAGCTCGCGACACGTGAGGAAGCGCCCGACGTGCTCCTTCCCCCGGCTCTCGCGTCGGCCCAGCAGGAAGTTGCCGTCGTATCCGGCCGGCTTCTCGGGGGCGACCAGGATCTCGAAGCTCCCGTCCTCCTCGACCTGGAGGGCGTGGCAGTCCAGGGTCCCGGTGTTGATGCGCGTGCCCGGGATCAGCTCGGCCAGGGAGCCCGAGTCCCCGGCGTAGCCGCTGGCCAGCTCGAAGATGACGTACTGCGGCGCCCGGGGTCCTTCCGCCGGCTCCTCGCCCCGCCAGTGGCGGCTGTCGAGGGCGCGACCGCGGATCCTGTAGCTGAAGCTCCCATCGATCTCCGTGTAGAGGTAGACCGCGTCGGCGTTGTCGATGGTGGCGCGGTTCGTCGGCTGGATGGCGCGCATGAATCGGGGGTGGAGCGGGTCGTGGAGGGCCCGCTCGATGCTGCCGAGCAGGAACCCGATCAGGTAGCGATAGCCCTCCGCCAGGTTCCGCTCGTCGGCCGGCGCGGGGTGGAGCTCCGGCGTGTCGATGGCGTCCCGCGCCGCCTGGAGCCGGGCGATCATCTCGTCGAAGGCGGCGCGCAGGTTGCGTCGGACCGCCGTGGCGTCCTTCATGCTCGGGGCTCCTCCTCCGGCGCCTCTGCCGGGCGCTCGCTGGTGCGCGGCCACCGGTAGCGGGCGTAGTGCTCGGCGAGTCGGGTCTCGATCTCGAGTGGGCTGATCTCGTAGTCGCCGAGGCTGTACTCGAAGCGGCTCGCGTGTCGCTTCTCCTTCTCCTCCCGGGCCTCCAGGAGCTCCGCGAACCCGGGAGACGGCTCGATCCCGAGGGCGGCGTAGACGCTCTCGACGGTCTCCCTGGGCGAGCGTGTGAGATCGCGGTAGTCGACGAAGTCGTGGGGCACGCCGGGGTGGGAGGCGATGGCGGCTCGCGGGAGGTCGAAGGAGTCGAAGCACACCTCCGTCATCGCGTGCAGGGCGGGCAGGTAGTCGTCACGGGTCCAGCGCTTCGACTTCCAGTTGACCTCCATGAGCTTCAGCAGGCTCGGGATGCACTGGATGGGATCGCGCACCATGACGACGATGCGGGCGTCGGGAAAGGCCTCGAGCAGGCCGCCGACCCAGCCGCTCATGACCGGGTTCTTGCTGAGGTGGGTCTTGTGGGGGCCGTGGAGGAGGAGCTGTCTCTTGACGCACTCCTTGTAGAAGCGGAGCCAGCGACGGCGGCGCCCGGGCGACAGCCGGTCCAGGTGGAAGATGTCGATCTCGTGCATCACGGGCAGCTCGAGCTGCCACTGCTGGGTCACGAAGGCGCTCTGCATCACGAACTGGTCTTCCTCGGCGTTCCAGAGGCTCATGTCGTGCATGTGCCGGAAGGGGCCGAAGGTGCGCTCGTCCCAGGCCTGGATCCGCCGGTGGACCGCCGCGCCGAGACACCTCTCGTCCAGCCAGCCCAGGAGCCGGATCAGCTTCTTCTGGGTGAGGGAGGGGAGGAACATCTCCCAGTAGCGGAAGTAGCTGAAGCGCTCGCCGTCGGCGGCCATCAGCCGGTGCATGAGGGTGGTGCCGCTGCGCCCGGCTCCGACGATGAAGACCGGCGCCACCACCCGCTGTCGCCAGAGCGCCGGAAACAGCAGGTAGTCGAGCAGCATGAAGGAGTTCTGGAGCAGCGCGAGCACGGGCTCGACGAGCAGCAGTCGGAGGAGCATGCGGCGGCGCCCGGGCCAGCTCCGGCGGGCCCAGGTGAACGCCAGGACCCTGCGGTAGATGTGGATGTCGAAGTACATGCCGCGCTCAGATCGCCACTGCGTCGACGTCGGCCGGCATCAGCGCGTCGCCGAGGACCTCGCGGCCGTCGAGGCTGCGGACCGGTCGATCCAGGGCGTGGAGGAGCGCGCGACTGTTCACCACCCGGCCCACGTGGGGGCCGGTCACCAGCGCGAGCGCGGCCTCGACCACGACCTCGATGGGCTCCGCCATGTCGGGGCTCCGCTTCGCGATGTGACCCACGAAGCGCGCGGCCTCCTGGGTGAGGACGATCGCCACCGGCGCGAGCGAGTTGACGTACACGCCCTCGCCCGCGACTTCGTGGGCGAGCCCCTCGGTGTAGCGGGCGAGCGCCGCCTTGGAGGCCCCGTAGGCGGCGATCACCTGGGCCGCCTCGGCGGTGTCGCGGTACGGCACCTGCGGCTGCCGGGCCGAGTCGCTCCCGATGTTGAGGATCCAGCCGCGACCCCGTTCCCGCATGCCCGGCAGCGCCTGCTGGGTCAGGTCCACCGGCGCGTGGACGTTCACCTCGAACAGCTTGCGCCGGGTCGCGAGGGGCAGCTGGCTGGGCATCGCCCAGGCCCCCATCGCGGCGTTGTTGACCAGGATGTCGAGGGGGCCGAGCGCCGCCTCCACCCGGGCGACGAGGTCCGCCCGCTCCTCCTCGGACACCAGGTTCGCGGGGACGCCCACGGCGCGTCCGCCCGAGTCCTGGATCTCCGCGACCGCCTCGTCCAGGGTCCCCGCCAGCTCGCCGTGGGCCCCGCGGCGGGACGCGGAGAGCGCGACCGCGGCGCCCTCGCTCGCGAGCCGCTTCGCCAGGGCGCGGCCGATGCCGCGGCTGGCGCCGGTGACCAGGGCGAAGCGCCCGTCACAGCTCCCCATCGATCCCCATCCTTCCTCTCTCCACCGTCGGCCGCCTTTCTCTCCGATGGACGCGCGCCCTTCGCGCCCCGGCCTCAGCTCGTGACCGAGCCGCCGTTCACGCCCAGGGTCTGGCCGGTGATCCACGACGCCTCGTCCGACGCCAGGAAGGCCACCGCGGCGCCCGCGTCCTCGCCGGTCCCGAGCCGCCCCACCGGGATGGTCTCGGCCAGGGTGTGGACCGCGTCTCCCTCGACGGAGTGGCTCATCAAGCCGAGGGCCAGGCTGTTGGCGGTGACACCCGAGCGCGCCACCTCCATGGCGAGGTGGCGCATGAACGCGATGGCGCCGCCTTTCCCTGCCCCGTAGGCCGACACGCCGATGGGGAGGCCGACCTGGCCCGCGCCCGAGGAGATGGTGACCACCCGGCCCCAGCCGCGTTCGCACATCCCGTCGAGGACCGCGTGGGTGCAGTGGAGGACGCCGTAGAGGTTCAGGTCGATGTAGGGCCGCCAGCTCGCGGGGACGCTCTCCCGGAAGGGCTGGAGGGTCATCCCGGCCGGCACGCCCGCGTTGTGGACGACGATGTCCACCGGGCCGAGGGTGTTCGCGATCTCGGCCACGCCCCGCACGACCGCGGCGTGATCCCCCACGTCGAAGGGGGCCGCGACGGCGCGCGCGGTCCCGAGCGCGGCCGCGCTCGCCCGGGCGCGCTCCGGGTCCAGGTCGTTCACGGCCACGGCCGCGCCCCGCGCGGCCAGCGTTCGCGCGATCCCGGCGCCCACGTTCCGGCCGGCGCCGGTCACCAGCGCCACGCGTCCCGAGAGGTCGAACATGGCCGCCATTCTGGACGAGTTGTTTGACAGTTGCAAATACTTCGCGCACCCTGCCGGCGTGGCCCTTGGAGACGATCTGCAGCGTGTCGAGCGCGCCATGGAACGCCTCGCGCGGATCGGGAGCAGCCGGAGCGCCGCCTCGCTGCGGGCCGCCCGGGCCGGGGTGGAGCTGCCTGGCGCCGCCCAGCAGGTGCTGCGCCGGGTGATCGAGCAGGGGCCCGTCCGGATCTCGGACCTGGCGCGCGGCGTCCACATGGGCGACGCGGCCGTAAGCCGACAGGTGACCGCCCTGGAAGGGCACGGGCTCGTCACCCGGGCCGCGAGTCCCGACGACGGGCGCGTCGCCATGGTGGGCGCGACCGCGGCCGGGCGGCGTACGGGCCGGCGCCTGCGGCGCGCCGCGGATGCGATCTTCGAGCGCTGCCTGGGCGAGTGGTCGAACCGGGACCTGGCCCGGCTGGCCGAGCTGATGGAGCGTCTGGGCCGGGACCTCCAGCGCTCCGACGCAGAGCTGCTCGGCGCGGCCGATCCGGGCTCCGAGTGAGGAGACCGCGCGTCGACGCGTAGACGACCCGGCGCGGGCTCGCCTCAGTCGGGTGCGACCGAGAGCTCCCACGGGCCTCCGTGGGTCCAGCCCGCCAGGTAGCGGCCGCCGTGGGGCGCGCGCCTGGAGTGGACGCCGAAGAGCCCCTCGGAGACGATCTCGAGCCGCTCCCTGGGGTCGGCCGGGTGGAAGACGAGAAAGCTCGACTTGCGGGGCGCGTCGTGGCCGCGCACGACGAGGGTCTCCGCCGCGGGGTCCCACTCCACCGCGTCGAGCCGACCGGGAGCGGCGCGCACCAGCGGGCGCCGCACGGACTCGATCAGCGCCTCGCGCAGGCCCGTCGTCTGGTTGACGGCGCAGTCCACCTCGAAGAAGCCCCAGACGTAGGGGATCTCGCCGTTTCGCACGGGCTCGGCCTTGTGGGCGTCGCCACAGGCCTCGCGCCAGGTCCACTGGGTGGAGCCGAAGCCGAACCGGTCCTGGAGCGCCAGGTGTCGCTCGAAGTAGTCGTCCTCCGGGTCCTCGGCGCGCCGCGGGTCGCTTCCCCACTCGCCGGTGAGGACGGGCACTCCGCCGAACGTGGCGGCCTCGTCTCGCGTCTTCTGGAAGAGCGCCTCGTCCAGCGGGCCGTCGTTGAGGCCGCCCTGGTAGAGGTGCGGCGCGTACACCATCTGGTCGTCGCCGAAGGGGAGCGGGACGCCGATCCCGAAGTCGTTCCACAGGATCGAGGGCTCGAAGAAGAAGAGTCGGCGCGGCGCTCCCACGGCCTCCTCGGCGGCGCGGATCTCGGGGAGGATGGCTTCGTAGAGCTCGGTGAGGGCGACGGCCGGCCCCACGAAGACCAGCTCGTTGGGCTCGTTCATCACGTTGTAGCCCGCCACCGCGTCCATCTGCGCGAAGCGCTCCACCACGTGGGCCCACATGCGGATGAAGCGCGTGCGGATGCCGACGCCGCCCGGGCCCGGGGCGTCCTCCCAGAACGCCGTGAAGGCCGCGGCCACCGCGGGCGAGAGCTCGCGGGTTCCGGCCAGGGCACAGCGCTCCGCACCCCCGTCGAGCGTCGCCCACGCAGGCGCGCCGTCCCAGCCGAAGGCCGGCGGCGCGTTGTCCGGGCAGACCTCGTCGTCGGCGGCCGCGAGACTGGGTCCCCACGCGTCCTGGTGGGCGTCGAGGATGGTGTAGACGCCCCGGCTCTCGAGCAGGCGCACGGCGTCGGCGAGCTCGTCGAGATAGGCGTCGTCGTAGACGCCGGGCTCGGGCTCGACCCGCGACCAGCTGAACAGCAGGCGCACGGCGTTCCAGCCCATGCCCGCGATCATGTCCGCGTCCTCGGGCGTGAACGGGTAGGTGGTGAAGATCTCGGGGTCGTACTGCCAGTACTCGACGAAGGCGTTGACGTTGACGCCGCGCAGGACGACCTGGCGGCCGAGGGCGTCGTGGATGCGGCCGCCCTCCTCGGGGTCGAGCTCCGCGTGGAGCGCGGGCAGGCGGAAGTCCGTGCCCTCGTGGCCGGGAGGGAGGCCCGGAACACAGGGTTGACCGAAGAGGAACGCCAGGAGGAGGAGGAAGAACCACATGGGACCATTCTACTACGGAGCCCGAGCGCCCAGGCGACCCCAGGACACGCTGCTGGGCACGAAGTTTGCGTAGGAACCTCCTTGTACCCGCCGGGGAGGAGGTCGATGAAGCGCGCCCACAGCACCGGGGCTCTCTGGATCGTCGCGATGATCGCCGTGGTCTCGAGCGGCTGCTCGAGCATGCGCCTGCGCTACCAGGAGCCGCCTCCCGCGACGTCCACCATCGGGGAGATCGCGCTCGTCGTCTCGGACCTGCGCCCGCCGGGCAACGGAGGCGACGATCCGCTTCGGGTGGGAACCATCCGCAACACCTTCGGCATGCCCTTCCCGCTGAAGGCCCAGCCGTCCCGCAACCCCTCGGTGGTGGTCGAGGAGCTCGTGGGGGACTGCCTGGAGGCCTCCGGCTACCGCGTGGTGGCCGCCTCGGAGGGGGTTCCGCAGCTCCATGCGGCGCTCATGGGGTTCTGGACGGACGGCTACCAGCACAGCCGGATGATCCTGGACCTGCCGCTCGAGCTGCGCCGCGACGCGGACTCGCCGCCCATCTGGAGCCACGATGTCTCGTCGAACACGGGCGTGACCTGGAGCGTCGGCTACGGGCAGTTCGATCGCGGCTTCACGGCCATGCTGGAGGAGGCCCGGAACGACCTCCTCGCCCAGCTCGGCAGCCCGGACTTCCGCGAGAGCTACCAGTCCCTTGGCCCGCGCTGACGCCGGGTCGAGATGCCCCGGTCGCCGGGGCAGGGCGGGGCGCAAGGTCTCGGACCCGAGCCCGGGACGAGACCGTCGGCCCCCGGCAGATGTCCGCCGCCAGACCGCTCCCGTGCTCACGCGCTCCCGCGCTCCCGCGCTCTCGCGCTCCCGCGGGCTGGCCCGCGCCGCGTCAGTCTTCCGCCGCGTCGACCGCCGCCATCACGTCGAGCGATGCGCCCTCCGGCGCGGGGACCTCGGTGATGGGGTCGTCCACGTCGTCGTACTCGAGCCGCAGGGCGCGGCTCATGGTCGCGTGCATGTCGTAGGTGCAGGTGATGTAGGTGAGCTCGAGGATCTCGGTGTCGTCGAGCTCGGCGCGGAGCGCGTCGAACACCGCGTCCGGGACACGGCCGCTCTCGAGGACCAGGCAGTCGGTGTAGGCCAGCACGGCGCGTTCGATCGGCGAGTAGCAGGTGGCGACCGACCAGGCGCGGATGGCCTCGATCTTCTCCTCGGAGAGGCCGACGTCCCGGGCCGCCTTGCAGTGCTGGGAGAACACGAAGCGGCTGCCGCGCGCGTAGCCGGCGCGCAGCTGGCCGAGCTCCCGGAGCTGCGGGGAGATCGCGCGCTTCGGGCTGCGGTAGAACGCGAAGCCCTGCACCGTGTGGTCGAAGCAGTCCGGCACGCCGGCGAAGACCGTCCACCAGTTGCCGGGTGTGCCGGTGGCGGTGCCCGGTGACTCCACGGGGTCGCGGTCTCCGAAGAGCATGCGGTAGAGCGTCCGGGCGTTGTCGTGGGCGTCCTCTCTGGACACCTGGCGCAGTCGGGGCATGGGAACTCCTCGGGTGGCTGGGCCGGTGGGTCGGCCTCGTCGAAGGCGATGCGCGGCGTCGCGGGGCGCATTCCGAGAGCCTCCGCGCGCAGCCCACTCTGTATACAGGAAACCCCGACCTCGATGCGCGCGAACCGCAGACGGGGCGACACGCGGCGAGGCCCGGCCGCCGGCGCGCGCCGGTCCTCAGCGCAGCGCCAGCCGGCTGGCCAGCTGGCCCAGCAGCCGATCGAGGCTCCAGGCGTCGTCGACCACCCCGAAGACGTAGCGGTCCGGGCGCAGCACGACCGCCGGATGAGAGTCGAAGAGCGAGTCCAGCGAGCCCTCCGCGAGCTCCAGGTCGGAGAGACTCAGCGTCCGGGCGCCCAGCCGCTCGACCACGGCCGCGGCCTCGGCCCCCATCTGCAGGTCGCCCGGCTTGCGGCCGACCACCGCGAACCCCTTCCCCAGGAGCTCGTCCAGGCGAACGGTCGACCCGCCCGGGGTGCGCACGCTCGGCTGGCGCATCAGGTTGCCCACGGCTCCGTCGTCTCGAACCTGGGCGTCGACCAGGACGCCGCCGCGCAGGGGGGGCGCGGTGCGCCCCTGACCGTAGCCCGCGCTGTGGTCCACGTTCGGGTGGGGGTTGGGCCGCCCCGCCTCCTGGGCCGCGAGGGTCTCCATCAGCTTTCCGACGGCCACCGCCCACTCCACGAGGTCGCGCGCGTGGGCGTCGCGCTCCTCGGCGTAGCTCTCGAGCAGCCGGGGGTCGCAGGCCCCCGCCAGCACCAGGGGGAGCTTCCAGCCCAGGTTCACCGCGTCGCGGAAGCCCGCGTTGAGCCCCTGGCCCAGGAAGGGGGGCGTCTGGTGGGCGGCGTCGCCGGCCAGGAACACGCGGCCCACCTGCCAGCGCGCGGCCGTGGCGGCGTGGAACTGGTAGACGGCGGCGCGCCGGAGGTCGTAGTGCTCCGGGGGGAGCCAGGGATCGAGGAGCTCGCGGATCTTCTCCGGTCGGAGCATCTGCTCCCGGGTCTCGCCGGGGAGGAGCTGGAACTCCCAGCGCCGGTTCGGGTCCTTCACGCACACGTAGGTGGTGAGCCTCTCCGGGTCGCAGACCTGCATCGTGGCGAGGGGGAGGTCGGCCTCGGGCTTCTGGAGGATGTCGATCACCAGCCAGTCCTGGTCGTAGCCGAGGCTCAGCCAGTCGATCCCGACCGCGCGGCGCACGAAGCTGGCGGCGCCGTCGCAGCCGATGGCATAGGCCGCGCGCAGGGACCGCGATCCGCCCGCACCCTCGCACTCGAGCACGACCTCGTCGTCGTCCTGGTCGAGGGCCACGACCTCCTCTCCCAGGAACACGTCGATGCGGTCGTTGCGGGCGACGAGGTCGCGGAGCAGCGCCTCGAGCTCCGGCTGGTCGAAGAAGGCGATGTCCCGCCAGCCGTGGAAGCCCAGCTTGGGGATCTCGAGGCCGAACAGCCGATCGTGCCGGGAGTCGGTGAAGCAGACCTCGTCGCGCTCGCGGGGCGGCTGGACGATGGCGTCGACCGTGTCGCCGATCCCGATGCGCTGGCAGGCGCGGAGCGCCTCCCCGTCGATGCCGACGGCCCGGGGCAGGATGACGTGCTCGGGCGAGCGCTCGACCACCGCGACCCGCAGCCCGGACTCCGCGAGCTGGAGCGCGGCGAACGCGCCGACGGGGCCCAGGCCGACGATCACCACGTCGTGAGAGGAAGATGCGCCCTTCGTCGGCTCGTTCATCGCAGGTCCTTTCCGGGACGTCGGGTCCCGCCCTCGTCCGGCGGTCCGACGAGCAGCCGCTCGACCACCCGAGCGTGCTCCTCGACCACCTCGGGGTCGAAGGGGTCGACGCCCGTCAGCCGCCGGCACTCCTCCGCCTGGTGGAACATCGCGCCGGCCGCACCGGCCATCACGTAGAAGACGTGTACAGGAGAGGTGTCGATGAGCAGGCCTCCCCGGCTGCGCGCTCGTGTGATCAGGGGCAGGAGCGACTCGTAGAGCGGCTTCACGTGGCGGTCCACGAGCCAGCGCATGCGCGGACCGCGGCGCTTCCCCTCCTCGAACATCAGCAGCACGAACTCCGGGTTCTGTGCCACGAAGTGGACGTGGGCGCGGACGATGCGACCGATCCGCTCCCGATCGTCGTCGATGGCGGGGTCCTCGAGCAGGGCTTCGAGGCCCTCGGCCATGTTGGCGAAGGCCCGGTCGGCGGCCGCCTGCCACAGCTTCAGCTTCGATCCGAAGTGGTGGCGGATGAGGCCGTGGTGCACCCCGGCCGCCGTCGCGATGTCCCGGGTGGAGGCCCCGTCGAAGCCCCGTTGGGAGAAGGCGCGCAGGGCCGCGGCCAGGATGGCCTCGGAGGTCTCTCGCGCCCGGGCGTCGGGCGCCGTCGTGGTTCTCGCCATGGCCGGCCGGGACCTCCCTTCTCGAGCGCGCGCATTGTACAACTGGAGAATGAAATTATCCAGTTGTATAATCAGTGGTGTTCTGGCAGGAGGAGGCAGCCATGGTGGTTCTCGTCACCGGTGCATCGGGTGGGCTGGGGTCCGGGCTGGGCCGGCTCCTGGTCGACCGGGGCGTCACGGTCTACGGGACGATGCGCGACCCCGGGAAGCCCGAGCACGAGCCGGGCTTTGCCATGCTGCCCATGGAGATCACCGACCGTCCTCGACCACCTGATGCGGGGGCTGCTGCAGGAGCGACGGTCGGGCCGGCCGACCTCCGCGGAGGTCGAACCCTCATTCCGCCGAGCGGGCCCCGTGCGGGGCATCGGGCCGACTCGACAGCAGCTCCGGAGCCCGGCTCGCCGCGACCTCACGCAGCGCCCGCGCGAGCGGGGTTCGCAGGAGTCGGTCGGCTTCACCCAGCGCCGCCTCGAAGCTCTCGTCCCAGGGCAGGGTGCCTGCGTGGGGCACGCCGAAGGTCCGGGCCAGCGTCGCCACCGGGTCGTTCCCGTCGTCGGCGCCTTCGCGCCGCATGTTCTCGAGCACGCCCAGGACCGGGAGGCGGAGCTCGTGCAGCAGGCGGAGGCTGCGCCGCACGGTCTCGAGGACCAGCGGGGAGCGTCCCGCCACCACCAGGTACTCGGCGCGGCGCACGAAGCGCGCGGCGTCGAGCGCCACGTCGCCCAGCCCCGGCGGCATGTCGACCACCAGGACGTCAAGGGCAGGCCAGCGGGTGATCGCCAGCAGCTCGCTGAGAGCCTGGGTGACCTCGCCGCCGCGCAGCGGCGCGGCGCGGTCTCCCAGGAAGTAGTGGACCGACATGAAGTGCACCCCGTCCGCGCAGGGCGGCTCCACGCCGAACTCCTCGGTCGGGAACCGGTCGTCGATGCCCAGGATCAGGTGGTCGCTCGGAGCCGTGAGGTCGAGGTCGAGGAGCCCGGTGCGGACGCCTTCCCGCGCGAGCACCAGGGCCAGCAGCGAGGCCACGGAGCTCTTGCCGATGCCGCCCTTGCCGCCGGTCACCGCGATCACGCGCCGCACGTCCGCGAGCCGGCGCTCGATCGCGGCGGGCCGGGGGTCGACGCCGTTCACTCGCCCTCCAGCGTCCGCAGGACCACGCCGCGCCCGGCCCGGATCTCGAAGTCGGGGCTCTCGCAGCGGGGACAGCGGAGGAAGGCGTGGGCCAGCTCCGGGACGAAGTGGATGGCCTCCGATTGCTCGCGGCGGCTCGGGTGGGGGGCCTCGTCCAGTCCGAAGTCCCGCTCGCAGACGCGGCAGCGGAAGCGCGCCGGCTCGGTCTCGAGCGCCAGGGTCACCCCCTCGAGTCGCGGCTCGCCGGTGGGAATCACCTCGCTGAGGGCGAACTCGAAGCTGGCGATGCCAATGCGCTGGAGCTCCCCGATGCCGACGACGAGGCGGGTGATCCGCGAGAGCTTCTCGCGGCGGGCGACCTCCAGCGCGGAGTCCACCACGGCCTGGGCGAGCGCGAACTCGTGCACGGCGCGGATTCTACCCCAGCTCCCCGGGCCGACGGGTGTGACTGTTCCCAGGGCCTGCCTGCTCGGCAACCCGGCACGGCGCGCTCGAATGCGTGCGTGAAGGAGCCGGGCCGCGCGGGAACCGGCGCGCGGCGGAGGGCATACGGATTGCACAAGCCTCTCTTCGAACAGCTCCGCGGAAGGCCGTCCGGTCGGGCGACCACCGGCCACGCGGGGCGCCCAGCGAAGGGGGTGGGGCATGTTGGAACTCCAGGAACGTCACGAACCGGGGCCGGCGGAGCGGGCGTGGTCCCAGCTGCTGGACGAACACGCCACCCTCGGCACCCGCGCAGAGCGCCTGGAGGACCTGCTCGCCTGCATCGCCGAGGGCGAACCTCCGCCCACCGGCTGGACCGCCCTCCAGGAGCAGGTGGACGCCTTTCGGGTCGAACTGATCGAGCACCTCGCTCGCGAGGAGCGGGACGGAGTGCTCGAGGCGGCCGTCGCCGTCCAGCCGCGCTTCGCCCGCCGGATGGCACGCCTTCGCCAGGAGCACATGGACCTGCGAAGTCGCATCGAGGGCATCACCCAACGCTGCACCGAGAGCCCCGGACGCCGGGACTGGGCGGCCGTCCATACCCGCTTCGTCGCCTTCCGGATGATCCTCGGCGACCACGAGCGGGCGGAGAACGACATCCTGCAGAGTGCCTATCTGGAAGACCTCGGCGGCCGCGGCTGAGGTCGACGAGCTCGGCGATCTGCGAGCGGGCGCGCGACGCCCGAGGGCCGGCGTGTATTCCACGGTCGAGCCGGGAGAGAGGAGTCGACATGTTCGAGACGCTTCGGATCGGAGGGGACCCGCTGGTGGGTCCGGACATCCTTCGCAACGCCACGCCCGCCCGTCTCTACGAGCACGCCGTCGACGCCGACGGGGCGGTGATGGCGGCGAGCGGCGCCCTGGTCACGCG
The DNA here is from genome assembly GCA_050618075.1 of Myxococcota bacterium. Lineage (GTDB taxonomy): Bacteria > Myxococcota_A > UBA9160 > UBA9160 > UBA4427 > JBNLVL01. Next base: position 189,426 of record JBNLVL010000017.1, on the reverse strand, counting down.
ATCCGGGGAGAAGACCGGCCGCAGTCCGGGCGACAAGCGCGTGGTCCACACGCCGCTCACCCAGCGCGAGGTCTGGTGGGGACCGGTCAATCGGCCGGTTTCGCCCGAGACCTTCCAGGCTCTGCGGCGCCGGGCGCTGGACTACCTCGGCACGAGGGAACGCCTGTACGTGGTCGACGGATTCGCCGGCTGGGACACCGATTGGCGGATCCGCATCCGGGTGGTCTGCGCGCGCCCCTACCACGCGCTGTTCATGCACAACATGCTGATCCGGCCGAGCCAGGAGGAGCTCACGGAGTTCGCCGAGCCCGACTACGTGATCCTCAACGCCGGCGAGTTCCCCGCGGACCCGGCGCTCCCGGACATCGGGTCGCAGACTGCCGTGAGCCTCGACCTCGAGAGGCGCGAGCTGGTGATCCTCGGCACCCAGTACGCGGGCGAGATGAAGAAGGGTGTGTTCACCATCATGAACTACCTGATGCCCCGCTCCGAGGTGCTGCCCATGCACTGCTCGGTGAACGAAGGGGCGGAGGGCGACGTCTCGGTCTTCTTCGGGCTGTCCGGGACCGGCAAGACCACGCTCTCCGCGGAGCCGCGGCGGCGCCTCATCGGGGACGACGAGCACTGCTGGACCGACCAGGGGGTCTTCAACATCGAGGGCGGCTGCTACGCGAAGTGCATCGATCTCAGCCCCGAGCAGGAGCCCGAGATCCACGGCGCGATCCGCTTCGGCACGGTGCTGGAGAACACGGTGCTGTGCCCGGACACCCGGCGGGTGGACTTCACCGACGCCTCCATCACCCAGAACACCCGGGCCGCCTATCCCATCGAGTTCATTCCCAACGCGAAGGTGCCCGGCATCGCGGCCCACCCGCAGAACATCATCCTGCTCACCTGCGACGCGTTCGGCGTGCTGCCGCCGGTCAGCCGGCTGACGCCGGAGCAGGCCATGTACCACTTCATCAACGGCTACACGGCGAAGGTGGCCGGAACCGAGGTGGGCGTGAGCGAGCCCGAGGCGACCTTCTCGGCCTGCTTCGGGGCCGCGTTCCTCGCCTGGCATCCGAATCGCTACGCGGAGCTCCTCGGTCAGAAGCTGGAGCGCCACGGCGCGGCGGCCTGGCTGGTGAACACCGGGTGGACGGGCGGACCCTACGGGACCGGGCGGCGCATCTCCATCGCCCACACGCGGGCCATCATCGACGCCATCCACGCCGGAGATCTGGACGACGACCTCGCTCCGCCCGACCGGTTCTTCGGTCTCCGCGCCCCGCGGAGCATCGCGGGCTGCCCCGACGAGCTCCTGGCGCCCGAGCAGACCTGGGCCGACCCGGGGGCCTACGAGCGGACGGCCAAGAAGCTCGTGAGGCTCTTCGAAGAGAATCACGGCCGCCAGCTCGCGACCGGCGGCTGAGCCGGGAGGGGCGGGGCCCGGGGCGGAGCGCGAGGCTCCCGGGCCCGTCTCAGGCGGCCCGGTGCTCCCCCGGTGCGGGCTCCAGGTCGGACTCCAGGTCGGGCTCCAGGCTCTCGAGGACGCGGACGCAGTGACGCAGCCACGCCATGGGCGGATCCAGGTAATCGTCGTGGATGGCGTCGCACAGCTGGGCCGTGGAGTCGACGACCCAGGCGAGCGTGGAGCGGAGGCCGCGCCGCTCGACGTCCGCGACGTCCATCTGCAGCAGCTCCCCGCGCAGGCGCTCGAGGGCCGACCGCGAGCGCCGGGGCATACCTCGGGGGTCGTCCCGGCGGAGCATCCACAGCAGCGTGCGCGCCTCGTCCAGGTTGTAGAGCACCGAGCGCGGGAAGGAGCGGTCGAAGACCAGGAAGCGGATCACCGCGTCGCGGCGCAGAGGGCGCGCGCCGCGGAAGAACGGGTCGAACGCGCAGCACGAGCGCAGTACCGCCAGCCAATGGGTGGCCTCGGCTCCCGCATCGGTGCCGGCGTCGTCGCCCGGGCCGTGGGCGCCGACGATGCGCGCCGTCTGCCCCGCGCGCTCCACCGCTCGCCCCAGCTTCATGAAGGAGAAGGGCTCGTCGTGGAGCATGGTGCCGTAGGCGACGCCGTGGAACAGCACCGTCGACTGGATCAAACGCTCGTAGAAGGCGGCCCGGTTGCGCTGATAGAGGCGGCGCGCCTCGCGTCCCCGCATCCACAGCCAGAGGTCGTTGATCGCCTCCCAGGCCTCGAGGCTCATGATCTCGCGCACCGAGCGCGCGTTCTCCCGGGCGCCGCGCACGGCGCTGAACAGCGCCGAGGGATGCTGGGTGTCCCAGGTGAGGTACTCCTGCACGGCCTCGCCGTCCTCCAGGGCGTCGGCCCCGATCCGGACGAGGAAGTCCGCCTCCTCGCCGGCGACCACCACGAGCGGCCGCCAGCGCTGTCGGCTGGCCACGCCGGAGTCGATGTGCAGGGCGTGGTGGACGTCGAGCAGTCGCGCGAGCGAGTCCACGCGTTCCAGGTAGCGGGTGAGCCAGAAGCAGCCGTCGGCGACGCGCGAGATCAAGTCCCTTCCTCCAGCACCCAGGTGTCCTTGGAACCGCCCCCCTGGCTCGAGTTCACGACGTAGGAGCCCTCGACCAGCGCCACCCGGGTGAGCCCGCCCGGCAGTACCCAGCTGCGGTCGCCGGTGACGACGTAGGGTCGCAGGTCCACGCGCCGGGGCGCGATGCCCTCCCGGGTCCAGGTGGGACAGGTCGAGAGCTGCACCAGGGGCTGGGCGATGTAGTTGCGGGGGTCGGCGGCGACCCGCTCGCGGAAGGTCGCGATCTGCCGGCGGCTGGAGCGGGGGCCGACCAGCATGCCGTAGCCGCCCGCCTCACCGACGGCCTTGACGACCAGCTCGTCCAGGTGGTCGAGCACGTAACGGCGGTCGTCCTCCCGGTTGCAGATGTAGGTCGAGACCTGGTCGAGGATCGGCTCCTCGGAGAGGTAGAAGCGGACCATGTCGGGCACGTAGGGATAGATCGCCTTGTCGTCCGCGATGCCGTTGCCCACGGCGTTGACCAGGGCGACCTGACCCGCGGCGTAGGCGCGCATGAGTCCCGGCACGCCGAGGCTCGAATCCTCCCGGAAGGCCTCGGGATCGAGGAAGTCGTCGTCGATCCGGCGGTAGATCACGTCCACGCGGCTGGGGCCCCGGGTGGTCCGGGCGTAGACGCGGTCCCGCTCGACGAACAGGTCGCTGCCGCGCACCAGCTCACAGCCCATGCGGCGGGCGAGGAAGCTGTGCTCGAAGTAGGCGGAGTTGAAGGGGCCCGGGGTCAGCACCACGGCGTGGGGATCGCGCCCGCCGCACGGGGCCACGGCCGCCATGGCCTCACGCAGTCTCGCCGGATAGTCCTCGATGGGAGCGACCCGGCCGGCGCCCAGCTCGGGCAGCACCCGGCGCATGACGGTGCGGTTCTCGAGCACGTAGGAGACCCCCGACGGCACCCGGATGTTGTCCTCGAGGACGAGGAAGCGTCCGTCGGAGCCGCGGACCAGGTCGATGCCGGCGATGTGCACGTACACGCCGTTGGGCGGATGCACCCCGCGAAGGGACGGGGTCCAGGCACTGGAGCTCTCCACCATGTCTCGCGGGATGACGCCTTCGGCAAGAATGCGCTGGTCGCCGTAGACGTCTCCCAGGAAGGCGTTCAGCGCGGTGATGCGCTGGACCAGGCCCTTCTCGACGCGATCCCACTCGGCCCGCGCGATGATGCGCGGAATCAGGTCGAACGGGAAGATGCGGTCGGGGTCGCCATCGCCGTGGGTGTGCACCGAGAACGTCACGCCGCCGCGCAGGAAGGCGTCGTTCGCCAGCTTCTGCAGGCGGCGGAACTCGCGACGGGGGATCGCCTCGAGCGGCTCGACCGCGGGGCCGAGGCCGGGGTGGGGCAATCCGTCCCGATCGAAGATCTCGTCGAAGGTGTCGGGCAGGAGCCGGTAGCCGGCGAAGGGGCTCGCCGCGTCGCCGTTCCCACCCGTCCGTCCCCCCAGCGGCGGCACAGAGCCATCGGAATCGCGGAGGGAGGAGGGGGCCATCATGGAAGTAACGAGTGAAGCAAGTCCCATACCGTGACCTCGCGACGCGCTGAGGACGGCCTCGCCTCTCCAGTGCCTGCCGCGGGTGCAGGGCGTGCCCGCCCGGCGATCAGGCGGCCGCACCGCCGGGCCGGCTGATAGACTCGCCCCGCGCGGAGCGGCCGCGCCTCGACCCGGTCCCGTTCCGACCCGGTCCCGTTCCGATCCGGTCGCGATCCGATCCGGTCGCGATCCCGTTCCGACCCGGCCTCGTTCCGGATGGGAGGACGTCCTGGAGCTGATCCACCCCGAAGTCACCGAGCAGGCCCTGTCGATCCTGCGCAAGTGGGACAAACTCCAGGGCGACGTCGTGCCCCTGCTGGCGCTGGTGGTCTACGTCCACTCGACCGAGCTGAAGAGCCGCAACTGGAACGGCCTGGCGGCGGGGCTCGCGCTCTACGCGGTGCACTGGTTCGTCGAGATCGTGAACGCCGTCATCCAGCACCTCTCCGGGCACGCGCTCTGGACCGTTCCCGACCACACCTCGTTCCTCATCCTGGTGGGTGTGGGCATCGAGATCAGTCTCATGTTCTCGATCGCCGGAATCATCGCCAGCAAGGCCCTGCCGGACGACCCCTCCCAGCGGGTCCTGGGCGTCAACGCCCGGGTCTGGGTGGTGGTGGGCTACGCCGCGCTCTTCTCGGTGCTGGAGATCCCGCTGGAGCTGAGCCCCCACTTCGCGTGGGTCTATCCCTGGTGGGGCGTGCTTCCGGTGTTCGCGACCGTCTATATCCCTTTCTTCGCGGCGGCGGTCTGGGCCCACGACCATCCAGGGGGGCACCGCAGGCGCCTGATCGGCGGGCTCTTCGCGCTGGATGCGCTGCTGCTGCTGATCTTCGGCCCGATCCTGCGCTGGATCTAGAGCGCGGGCTCCCGGCTGGAGCCGAGCGCGCGGTCGATCGTCAGGCGCCGGTGTCGTCGTCCGACGCGTTCGCGTCCGCGTTTCGCAGCTCGGCGAGGCGCCGCTCCAGGTCTCCGCGCGCGTGATCGAGCGTGCCGTCCTGGAAGGCCACGGTCGGCCAGTAGCCCGGCCCCCCGCTCCACGAGTCCGAGGTGTACACGCCGAACTCGTGGACACCGGTCAGCCCGCGCGGCTCGCCCTCGCAGAGGTGGCCGAAGCGCCGCACGTAGCGGGCGGTCCAGGCAGGCGCCGGGGTCCACCACGGTCGCTGGAACAGGGGGAACAGCGCCAGGAGGGCGTCGTAGTCCGCCTCCGCGGCCAGGAAGAGCTGCGGAATGGCCGCGTGCAGCCGCTCCACCAGGGCGCGCAGTCCGTCCGTGACCGGGTGGTGCGGGTCGTTGGTCCAGGCGTGGACGGTGTCGAGGAAGAATGCGTCGACCCCGTAGCGGGAGGCCAGGGCCTCCATGGCGCCGGCCAGCCGGTCGCGCCATTGCGGATGGCCGGGGTTCAGCCAGGCCTGCCAGCCGGTGTCGTGGGCGCGCGCCAGGTCCCAGTCGGGCTGGTTGCCGTGGAAACGGTTGCCGGTGGCGCTCTCGAGGTTCGCGCTCGGGTCCAGGTCGGCCATGGACGGCAGCCAGCGGTTCGCGCAGTTCGCGCCGAACATGGGCATGACGTGGATCCCCAGCGCGCGGGCGCCGTCGCAGAGCGCGGCGAAGCCCCCGTCTCCGCCGAGGCGGGGATCGGGACGCCAGTCGCCGTACTGCCAGTAGTAGCGCCCCTCCCAGCCGGGGAGGTAGGCGAGCACCTGCTCCCCGGGTACGCGCTCGGCCAGGAAGCGCAGCACGTCCAGCATCTCGTCGTAGCGCAGGAAGATCCGCCCGCTGAAGTGCATGCCGTGGAGCGTGGCGACCAGCCGGACGCGGCGCGCCCAGTCCGGAACGTCTCGCCGCTCGGACCAGGGGACGAGGCCGTGGGCGCTCTCGGCGAAGACCCGATGGGCGCGCTCGAGCCGGTCGAAGGAGGTTTCTCTCGAGAGGAGCCAGGCCGGCGACTCGATCTCCGTCGAGAAGGCGGACGCGTCCTCCTCGTGGATCAGCTCGACGGCGCCCCGTCCGGCGAGCGGTCCGATCCGCTCGAGCGAGAACGCGAAGCGCTTCTCGCGCACGCGCGCGTCCTCGGCGCGAAGGCCCAGCCGGCCCGACCCCGTCTGCAGGCACAGGAAGGGCGCGGCCAGGCTGCGCGGATGGGCCAGGATCTCTCCGTGGTCTCCGACCGCGCGCTTCGAGCCGTCCTCCTCGACGCGTTCGAGAGGGGGGTCCAGGTCGCGGACCAGGATCTTGATGCAGCGGATGGGCTCCGGGGCCCGGGCGCGCGCCACGACCCGGAGCTCCCCCGAGGCCAGGCGTTCGACTCGGACCTCGACCCACCCGTCGGCGCGCTCCTGCCCTCCGGCCCAGGTCAGTCCCTCGGCGCGGATCTCGACGGCGTCGGCGCTCTCCCGGACGCCGATCCGGTCGGGGTCGAGCCCGTACAGGTTCTCGAGGGTCACGAGCGCAACCGACAATCTGAAGCCGAAGGCGTCGAAGAGGGGGTCGAGGAGATCGAAGCTCGCGAACTGCACTGCGCAACCCGGGTGGAAGGAGGGAAGGCGAAGCGGGGCGGAGCCGGCCTCAGCCGGCCACCGGCTCGCTCGCCGGGGTGGAGTCGGCGGCCAGCTTCACCAGTTGCTCCAGCTTTTCGTCGAGGGACACCACGATCTCGTGGAGGTCCGGCAGCGCGTCCCAATCCGCGTGGAATCCCCAGTGGAGTCCCCCCGCGTAGCTGAAGAGCGCGATGCCGAGCGCCTGGTTGCTGGCCAGGGGAACCAGGGGATAGATGCTCTCCATCTTCGACTCGAGCAGGTAGACGGGCCGAGGGGGGCCCGGGATGTTGGTGATCACGATGTTGAAGGTGCGCTGGCTCGTCGCAAGCCGGGCGAAATCGATCCAAAGGGTCGTCGCCAGGTTGTCGCCCAGGTCCTCCAGGAGCTGGATGCCGGCTCGCAGACGGGACTTCTTCAGCCCCTGCATCGTCTCGTGGACGCGCTTCAGTCGGGCCACCGGGTCGCGCTCGCCGACGGGCAGGTCGGCCATCAGCATCACGACCTGGTTGCCGACGCCGCGGTCGTCGCGGCCCCGCGTGTTGACCGGCACCTGGGCGCGGAACCGGAGGTCGGCGGTGCGCATGCCCCGCTGCTCGAGGAACCGGCCGATGGCGCCGGCGGCCGCCGCCAGCACCACGTCGTTGAGCGTGACGCCGAAGCGGGAGCGGACCCGACGGATCGCCTCGAGATCGTGACGCGTCCAGTCGAACCTCCGGTACGGCCCGATGTCGGCGTTGAGGGGCGTGGCCGAGGTGCCCTCGAGGCCCGAGCGCACGACGTCTACGAAGGCCTCGGTCTGCTCGCGCACCCGCCGCACGAGCTCGAGCGGTCTTCCCAGGGACCCGATCACCTCGCGCGCGAGGCCGATGGGGAACGAGGCTCGCCGCCAGGTCTCGTCGGCCAGCAGTCGGACCCCGTCGGGCGCGGGCCGCGGAATCCAGCGCGGCGGTGGGGCGACGCGCTTCACCGGCTCGAGGCTGAGCATACGCGCCACCAGGTCGAGGCCCGAGATGCCGTCCACCATGCAGTGGTGGGCCTTGACGACGAGGGCGACGCGGTCGCCCTCCACGCCCTCCACGACCCAGGCCTCCCACATGGGCTTGCTGCGGTCGAGCTTCTGGGAGAGCACCCGACCCGCCAGCCGCTTCAGCTGGCGCAGGTCGCCCGGGGCGGGCAGGGCGGTGTGCCGCACGTGGTAGTCGAGGTTGAAGCGGGAGTCGTCGATCCAGACCGGGTGGTCGAAGAGCGGGATGCGCGCCAGCTTCTGGCGGAACCGGGGCGTGTCGGCCAGCGCCGCATCGACCACGCCGCGGATGCGCTCCATGTCGAGGCCGTTCGGGCCGCGCAGCGGCTCCGCCTCGAACAGCGCCACCGCCGCCACGTGCATGTGGACGTTGGCGTCCTCGATCTCCAGGAAGGTGGTGTCGAGGGCGGAGAGCCGATCGTAGTGGTGGAACGCCACGCTGCGTTCTCCCTCAGTTCCCGGGCCGGCCGCGCCAGGCGGCCCGCAGGATGTCGACGAGCTCGGCGATGAGCGGCATGCGGGGGTTGGTGCGCAGGCTCGGGTCCTCGAACGCGGCGCGCGCGAGATCGGGCAGGGCCGTCTCGAACTCCGCCTCCCCAACGCCGGCCTGGGCGAGCGATGCGGGGATCCCCACCTCGTCCAGCAGCTCGTCCACGCGCGTGAACAGACGCTCGCAGCGGCCCTCCTGGCCGTGGCCCCCGTGGCCGCCCCCGTGCAGCCCGATCACCCAGCCGAGCTGGGCGTACTTCTCCGGGGCGACGTAGGCGCCGTAGCCCGGGGCCGGCATGAACTTCGAGGGGAGCGAGGCGTTGAAGCGCAGCACGTGGGGCAGGAAGATGCCGTTCGCCCGCCCGTGGGAGATCCCGAAGCGCGCGCCCACGGCGTGGGCGAGGGCGTGGCCGACCCCCACGAAGGCGTTCGAGAAGGCGAGCCCCGCGATGGTGGCGGCGTTGGACATGGCCGTGCGGGCCTCGAGGTCCGAGCCGTCGGCGACGGCGCGGGGCAGGTTCTCGAGGATCAGGCGCGTCGCCTGGGCGCAGAACGCGTCGGTGTAGGGCGAGGCGAAGATCGAGACCGAGGCCTCGAGCGCGTGGGTCAGCGCGTCGACGCCGGTGTCCGCGGTCAGGCCGGGCGGCAGGCTGAGGGTCAGCATGGGGTCGACGATCGCCATGTCGGGCACGAGCGAGTAGTCGACCAGGGTGACCTTCCGGTCCCCGACGCTGACCACGCAGGCCGGCGACACCTCGGACCCGGTCCCCGAGGTGGTCGGGATCGCGACCAGGCGGACCTCGTGGGCCGGCTGCGGATAGCGCGCCACCCGCTTCCGGGCGTCGAGGAACGGGAGGCTCAGCTCCTTCACGTTCAGCTCGGGGCTCTCGTGGAACAGACGCATCGCCTTGGCGGCGTCGAGCACCGAGCCTCCGCCCACCGCGACGATCAGGTCGGGGCTCACGTTTCCCAGGGTCGCGACGCCGGCCAGGATCTGCGCCTCGGTCGGCTCGGGCTCGAGATCCGAGAAGACGTGGACCGTCTTGCCCGAGAGGTGCCGGCGGATCTCCTCGGCCACCCCGCGGCGAACGCCGTCGCGGTCGGTGACGACCACCGCGCAGCGGCCGTCGACGTCCCTGAGGTTCTCGATGGCGTGGGCGTTGAAGTAGGTGTCCGAGGGCACCCTGAACCACTGCGGCGGGGTCAGCCGCCGGGAGACCGTCTTCACGTTGAGGAGCTGCTCGTAGTTGACGTTGGCGGTGGTGTTGGACCCGCCCCAGGTCCCGCATCCGAGGGAGAACGTGGGCGTGAGCGAGTTGTAGACGCCGCCCAGAGCGCCGACCGCGGTCGGCGCGTTCACGAGGATGCGCCCGGTGCGGATGGTCTTCGCGTAGCGGTCGACCACGTGGTCGTCCCGGGCGTAGACCGCGGAGGTGTGGCCCAGGCCCCCGCGCCGGGTCACCAGGTCGCAGGCGGCCAGGCCGTGCTCGACCGAGGGGGAACGCACCAGGCCGAGCACGGGCATCAGCTTCTCGTGGACGAGGGGGTGGGCGCCGAGCGCGTCGAGGTCCGTCGGGAGCGGCGCCAGCAGGACCTTGTCCGTGGGAGCGGCCTCGAACCCCGCCTTGGCGGCGAGCTCAAAGGGCGACCGGCCGACGGCCTCGATCTCGGGCTCGCCGTCCTCGGTGAAGGCCAGCCTCGCGAGCTGCTCCGCCTCCTTCTCGGTGAGGAGCCGGGCTCCCATGCGCTGGAACTCCGCGGCCACTTCGTCGTAGATGGCCTCGTCGACCACGCAGGTCTGCTCCGCGGGGCAGATCACCGAGGCGTCGAAGGTCTTCGAGATCAGGATGTCGACGACGGCGCTGCGGATGTCGGCGGTGCGGTGCAGGTAGACCGGCGCGTTGCCCGGACCGACGCTGATGACGGGCTTGCCCGCTTCGTTGGACAGACGGACGATCTTCGGCCCGCCCGTGGTCCAGATGAGGTCGATCTCCGGATGCCGGAACAGGTAGTGGGTCACCTCCCGGGGCATGTCCGGGATGATCTGCAGGGCGTCGGCCGGCATGCCGGCCGCCTCGCCGGCCCGGCGCAGGATCTCCGCGGTGCGCAGCGAGCTCTGGATCGCCCGGGGCGACGGCCTGCAGACGAGCGCGTTGCGCGTCTTGGCCGCCACGATCGACTTGAACAGCACCGTCGAGGTGGGGTTCGTGACCGGCAGGATCGCCATCACCACGCCGATCGGCTCGGCCACGTACTGGAGGTTCCGCTCCGGCTCCTCGCGGATCACGCCGACGGACCTCTTGTCCTTGAGGAAGTCGTACAGGAACTCGGTCGCCACGTAGTTCTTGACGACCTTGTCCTCGAACACGCCGAAGCCCGTCTCCTCGATCGCGACCTGGGCGAGATCGACCGCGTTCTCGAGCCCGGCCACGACCATGGACCAGACGATGCGGTCGACGGCCTCCTGGTCGAGCTCGCGGAATGCCTCCGCGGCCGCGCGGGCGCGCGCCAGGATCTCGTCCAGCTCGGCCGCGCGTTCGGGCGACAGCGCTTCGGGCATCGGGGAGGCGGACGTCGACATCGGATGCCTCCGGGCGCGTCGAGGAAGGGAGCGGGCGAGTCGCCCGCCGAAACAGACTGGCACGGCGGCGGCGGCAGGTCCAGCGACGGCGACCGACGCGGTTGGAGTCGTGCGGCCCGTGAAGCGGGTACGCGAGTGCGACCGGAGCTTGATCGGATTGGTGACTCGGAAGTGCGGCAACCTGCCCCGCGCGCGCGGCGGCTCGGGCGCGCTTCGACGCCGGGCCGCCCCGCGCCGGGCGCGATTCGATCGGGTTCGTTCCGGTAGCATGGAGGGTCGACGGTCGAGGCCCGGTGGAGACCTCTGGGAGCTGCAGCATGGCGGACACCGAAATCGAGGACCTGCGTTTCGATCCCGCGCTGATCGGAGAGCTCGACCAATGGCTCCAGCCGCTGAAGCGCCTGCTCAGCCCCGTCGCGCTCGGAACCGAACGCATCGCCCGGAGCGGACCCGTCCTGCTGGCCGGGAACCATACCCTCTACGGCCTGCTCGACATTCCGATGCTGGGGCTCGAGGTCTGGGAGAAGACCGGGCGCGCCGTCCGCGGGCTCGGCGACCACAACCACTTCGCCGTGCCCGTCTGGCGGGACATCCTGCGCCGGATCGGGGCGGTGCGCGGGACCCGGGCGATCTGCGGTCGACTCTTCGAAGCGGGGGAGGTCGTGCTGGTCTTCCCGGGCGGCGGCCGCGAGGTCATGAAGCGCAAGAACGAGCGCTACCAGCTCATCTGGAAGGAGCGCATCGGGTTCGCGCGCCTGGCCATCCAGTACGGCGTGCCCATCGTCCCCTTCGCCTCGGTGGGGGTCGAGGACATGTTCGAGATCGTGGTCGACGCCGAGGACATCCTGCGGTCGAAGGTCGGCGACCTGCTGCGCGCACTGCACATCGAGGAGAAGCCCTGGTTCCGCCACGGGGAGATCCTGCCGCCCCTCTCCCTGGGCCGCGGGCTGGGGCCGCTGCCGCGCCTCGAGCGACAGTACTTCCTGTTCGGGGAGCCCATCGACACGGCGCCCTTCGCCGGCCTCCACGAGGACCGCGACGCCTGCTTCGCCCTGCGCAAGCAGGTGCAGACCGCCGTCGAGACCCAGATCGGACAGCTGCTGGAGGTGCGCGACGCCGATCCCGAGCGCTACCCGGTCCAGCGGATGCTGCGCGCGCTGTCCCGGAAGGTCGGTTGAGCAGCTGCCCGGGTCCTCACGGGTTCGACTGGATGAACTGCTCGATCAGCGCGACCAGGGTGTCCGGCACGTCCTCCTGGCAGAAGTGTCCGGCGCCGGGCAGCCGCACGATCGGGCGGTCCGGCCAGACGCCCTCGAAGTCCGCGATGGCGACCTCCGGAGGGATGGCCTTGTCGCGCATCCCTTCGGCCAGCATGGCGGGCTTGCGCTTCAGGTCGTCCAGGCCCGACAGGCCCTCGATCGTGTAGTCGCGGATGCGCCCCAGGTAGGCGTCGAGGGGGAACTCGTGGCCGCCGATGCACTCCTCCGGCGTCTCGAAGGGAGCGGAGTAGGCCCGGATCCAGGTGTCGTCCACGGCGGCGCTGTTCTCGAAGCCGATGATCTTCATCACCGACAGGACGGTGCTGCCCAGGTTCCGCAGCACGGCCTCGGTCCGCCCGTTCTCGAGGCCGCCTCCGATCCAGCGGAACCAGGGGCTGTCCGTCAGCGCGGGGAGGTCGCTTCGCCCGAGGGCGCCGTAGCCCGTGAGGGTGTTGGCGAGGAACATGCGCTCGACGCGCTCGGGATGGCGCACGGTGTACTGGGTTCCGATGGGGCCGCCCCAGTCCTGGATCACGAGGGTGACGCGGCGCAGGTCGAGGGCCTCGACGAGGGAGGCGAGGTTCTCCACGTGGGTCTGCAGGGTGTAGGCGCGGTCCTGGGGCGTGTCGCTCTTGCCGAACCCCATGTGGTCCGGGACCACGACCCGGTGGCGTTCGGACAGCCGCGGAACGAGGTTGCGGTAGAGGTAGCCCCAGGTGGGCTCTCCGTGCAGACAGAGGATGGGCTCCGCCTCGCGCGGGCCCTCGTCCACGTAGTGCATGCGAAAGGCCGAGGCCGAGTCGCGGGCCGGCACCTCGTGGAAGCGGGGGGCGAAGGGCCAGGTTCCGTCGAAGGTCTCGTCGGCGTCGATCATCGGTTCTCCCGGTGGCGAGGGCCCGAACGCAGAGCGGCCGCGACGATCCCGATGGATCGCCGCGGCCGTTCGGGGTTCCGGGCGCCCGGTCGCGGTCGGGGCTCCCGACCGCTCGGGCTCAGTTGTCGTCGAGAAGGATCGGCGGCGCCGGCGGAGCCTGGGGCGGCTCCGGGGTGTCGCCCAACAGGCTCTGCGTCGAGATCCTCACGTCGTCCCAGTGCAGCTGGAGCGTGTCCGGAGCCGTGGGGCCGGCGCCGTTGTCGGTGAGCAGGAGCATGTTCCACGTCTGCCCCCCAGCGTAGCCGCCGAACCAGTTGATGTCGTTACGATCCTGGACCATCTGTCCGTTGACCCACATCTGGAAGATGCCGTCGGCCACGCCCGGGGTGTTCACCACCGCGCGCAGCACCACGTCGTTCCAGGTGTTCATCGGGAACGCGTTGATCGCGTTCGCCGAGGGCGTCCACTGGTCGGCGATCGGGTTGCCCGCGGCGTCGTGGCGGCGAGGCGTGTTGAACGCCAGGTCGTCGCTCTGGCCGTCCCCGTCCGAGTCGCCGTAGAGGAGGCTCAGGTAGGTCACCATGTGGCGCAGGTGCGAGCTCGAGGTGCCGTGGTTGGCGTTCCAGTCGTCGAAGATCCCGAGCTGGAGGACCTTCCGCCAGTCGCCGGAGGCGCTCGACGCGGACTGGTCGGCGTAGATCTGGGCTCCGATCCAGACCTCGGGCGTCGAGGCGCCCGGACACTCGCTGCTCTCGTCGCAGCTGAAGCACGAGTCGCAGGTCCGCCTGGCGTCGCCCCAGGCGCGATTCAGCCAGCCGCTGTTGTTGGAGCCGTTGACCACCGCGCCCACCGCGCTCCTCGCGCCGCTGGCGGAACGGGCCGAGGTCGTCGAGATGCCCGAGGAGTTGGGCCAGCCGTCGAGGCTGCCCTCGAAGTCGTCGTCGAACGGCAGGCCGGTGGGGCCGTCGGCCGGCGGCGGATCCGGATCGGGATCCGGATCGGGGTCCGGGTCGGGGGCCGGCGGAGCATCGCCCCCTCCGGCGCTGTCCTCGACCTCGGCCGCCGCGCCGATCCAGAAGTCGCCGTCGGCGCGCTTGGTGCCCGCCACCATCGCGTGGGTGACGTACCAGCCCTCGCTGCCGTCGGTGTTCACGTCGTCCATGAACAGGATGACGCGGGTGTTGTCTCCCGAGTACGCCGCCGCGCGCGCGTCCGGGAAGTCGTAGATCTCCATGTTCTCCTTGCCGTTGTCGAGCACGGTGACCCGGGAGCGCATCCGCAGCTTGTCGTCGCCGCGCTCGTTGTGGTCGTAGCAGGTCTCGATCCGGCACCAGGAGTCCTTGCAGTCCTGCACCGTGACGCGGGGACCGATGATGGTCGGAGAATCGTCACAGCCGAAGTGTCCGTTGCCCTGGCAGGCCATGTGGAAGTAGGACGAGGTGTCGGACCCCGGCCGCCAACCGCCCTCGATCCCGGGCTGGCACTTGTTCTGGGCGGCGCACTGACTCGGGCTCAGGTCGCCGGTGAAGGGCTTCTGGTTGCGCGGCCCCTTGATGTTCTTGTTCGGGTTGCTGGGCGCGTGGACGCCCGGCGTGAACTTCAGGTAGTGGCGCATGCAGAAGGTGCCGTCGGTGAAGACGTAGCCCCCGTACTTGCCCGCGACGAGGTTCGGCGGTCCCGACTGGGGCGGCGTGAACTTGCGCACGTACCCGGAATCGGTGGTGAGGCCGGTCGAGCTCGCCGTGGCCGCCGTGGTGCGGGCATTGTCCGCGTCCTCGCACTGGGTGGCCGAGTCCGAGTCCGAGTGGCTGCGCGTCGACCCCTCGCTGGAGGAGAAGGGCTCCGAGCAGTAGCAGACGGTGTCGGAGTCGCCGTCGCCCAGCATGTCGAGGCAGCGCTGCTCGGCGGCGCCGGCTTCGCCTGCGCTCGCCGCGAGCCATGCGATCGTGAGGCCCAGGGCCGTCTTCCAGAGATGTGCTCGTCGTTGCAAGGCGGTTCTCCCGGAGGTCCGGCGGCGCCCCCCCTGGAGGCCGTCCGGACCCAATGAATTCCAACGCTCGGACAGGTGTATCGCGCGTCTCCTCGCGATCCCGTGTGAGCGGAGTCACCCGAGCGCCAGCCTAGCTCTATCCCGGGGGGGACGTCCGGCCTCGGCGCAGGGAGGCGACCGGGATCGCGGCCCCCCCGGCCCCCCCCCCGGCCCCGACTCGGGTGCGCCGGATCCGCGGTGCCGGCATCATGGCGGGCCCTGCCCGGGAAGGAAGGTCCCCGAAGCCCGCGATGCCGCAACCCCGTCCCTATCGATTCCACGCCTTCGACGTCTCCTACTTCTCGGCCAAGGTGCGGCCGGCGCTGCGCTTCAAGCGGGTCTGGTACGAGGAGGTCCGGGCCGATCTCGGCGAGATCGCCCGGCGGACCGGCCTCGGGTTCATTCCCATCCTGGTGACTCCCGAGGACGAGACCTGGCAGGACTCCAGCGAGATCTACGACCGGCTCGAGGCGCGCCACCCGGACCCGCCGCTGTTTCCGGCCTCGCCGGTGCAGCGCGTGGCCGCCCACCTGGTGGAGCTCTACACCGACGAGTTCGCCACGATCCCCGCCATGCACTACCGCTGGGGCAGCGAGCTCGGGGAGGCGACGGCCCGGGCGCGCTTCCAGGCGATGCTGGGCCACCGCGAGCTCGGCGAGGCCGCCGCCGGGCGCATGGCCCGGGCGCGCCTGGCCCTGGGCGCCACCGACGCGACCGCCCCCGCCATCGAGGACCACACCCGCGATCTGCTCGGCGCGCTGTCGGAGCACTTCGAGAGCCACCCCCATCTGCTCGGGGGACGCATGTCGTTCGCCGACTGCGCCCTCATGGGCCCGGTGTACGGTCACTTCTTCAACGACCTCGTCTCGCGACGGATGCTGCTCGAGGAGGCGGTCCCGGTGGTGGGCTGGATCGAGCGCTGCCAGCACCCCGACCCCGAGCCCGGCGAGTGGCTGGCCGGCGACGAGCTCGCAGGGAGCTTCCGGCGGGTGCTGTCGGTCATGGGGCGCGACGCCGGTCCGGTCATCCTGGCCGGCATCCGGGCCTTCGAGTCCTGGGCCGACGAGCGCCCCGCCGACCTGGAGAAGCCGCCCCGCTCGGTGGGCCGGGTGGAGACGGCGCTGCGGGGCATCCCGATGACCCGCTTCGTGGGCGCCTACGCCCTCTGGATGCTCCAGCGCACCCTCGACGCCTACCGCGGCCTGGACCCGCAGGACCGCGCCCGGGTGGACCAGGCGATGGCCGGGACCGGCTGGGAGCCGCTGCTGGCCCACGTCCCCCGCCACCGGCTGGGAAAGCGCGACTTCGAGCTGGTCTTCGGGTCCGCTGATCCCAGCGGCTCGCTCGACCCCACGACCCGATCGCCCAGCGCGATCGCCGGGAGGAGAACGCCATGAGCGCCGGCTCCGATGGACTGGACTTCCTCGTGGAGCGGGCCGACTGGCAGCGGCATCGCCTGGAGACCACGACGCGGCCCGACCTCGGGGCCGGGCAGGTGCTGTTCCGGGTGGATCGGTTCGCGTTCACCGCCAACAACGTCACCTACGCGGTGGTGGGCGACGCCCTCGGCTACTGGCGGTTCTTTCCGGCGCCCGTCGGCTTCGGGCGCATCCCCGTCATGGGGTTCGGCGACGTCGTGGCCTCGACCCATCCCGACGTGGCCGAGGGGACGCGCTGCTTCGGCTTCTACCCCATGTCGCGCTACCTGAGGATCGAGCCCGGGGCCGTGAGCCCGTCGCAGATCGTCGACGGCGCGGCCCACCGCGAGGGCCTGGCGCCGGCCTACAGCCAGTACAGCCCGGTCGACCACGACGCCCTCTACGCCCCCGAGCACGAGGACCTGCTCATGCTGCTCCGGGGGCTCTTCCTCACCTCGTTCCTGGCCGACGACCTGTTCGCCGACCACGAATACTACGGCGCCGAGGCGGTCCTGATCTCGAGTGCTTCGAGCAAGACCGCCATCGCCCTGGGCCATCGGGTCGCGGCGGCGGGCGGGGCCCGCGCGGTCGGGCTCACCTCGGCGCGCAATCTCGGGTTCGTCCACGGCCTCGGGTGCTACGACGCGGTGTACACCTACGACGATGTGGCCTCCCTGGACCCGTCCGTGCCCACGGTCTTCGTCGACATGGCCGGAAGCGGGTCCGTCCTCGGGGCGGTGCACCGCCACTTCGGAGAGCGCCTGCGCCATTCGTGCTCCATCGGGGCCACCCACTGGGACGCCGAGCGCGCGGGCGCGGAGCTCCCCGGGCCGCGTCCCGAGTTCTTCTTCGCGCCGGCCCAGATCCAGAAGCGGGTGGCGGACTGGGGACCGGCGGGGTTCCAGGAGCGTCTGGCGTCCGCCTGGTCGTCCTTCCGGTCGTTCGCGGAGAGCTGGCTCCGGGTGCGGCGGGGCTTCGGAGCCGAGGCGGTGGCGCGCGTCTATGAGGACACCCTGCACGGGCGCACCTCGCCCGAGGACGGCAACGTGCTCTCGATGTGGGAGGCAGCGCCCGGGGCCTCCGAGTCGGGCGGGACCCGGTGAGCCGCCTGGCGCGGCGGGCGCTGCCCTACCTGAGCGCGGCCCTCACCCATGCGCGCACCCGGGCCGTGCGCCGCGCGCTGGCCGAGGGCCGGCGGCGTCTGGCCCGCGAGCCCCACCGCGTGCGCTACTTCCACCAGGTCGACGATCCCTACAGCCATCTCGCCGCACAGCGCCTGGGCGAGCTGCTCGCCCGCTACGACGTCGTGCTCGAGCCCCATCTCGTGGGTCCTCCTCCCGACGACGCAGCGCCGGAGCGCGAGCGACTCGAGGCCTACGCCCGCCGCGACGCGGCCGACGTGGCTCCCTTCTACGGGCTCGACTTCCCCGCGAAGGCGGCGGCGCCCGACCCCTCGGACGTCGAGTTCGCGAACCGGCTCGCGGCCCGGGCCATCGCCTCCGGGCGCTTCGTGGAGGAGGCGGCCAGCATCGGAGGCGCCCTCTGGCAGGGCGGCGGAGCGGTCCAGTCCCTGGGCGCCCGGCTGGTCCCCGCCGAGGCCGCGGCCGTGCGGACGGCCCTGGAAGCGGGCAACGCGCTGCGCCGACGCACCGGCCACTATCTCGGAGGCATGTTCCACTACGGGGGCGAGTGGTACTGGGGCGTCGACCGGCTGTGGCACCTCGAGCGCCGCCTCCAGGGCCTGGGGCGGCTGCGGCCGGGAAGCTCGGCGGCGCCGCTGGCCGCCCGTCCGGATCCCCGACGCGATCCCCCGGTCGAGTCCCCACGGCGCCTGCGCCTCGAGTTCTACCCGTCGCTCCGGAGCCCCTACACGGCCATCGCCATGGGCCGGGTCCTCGAGCTCCCGGAGCGCCTGCCCGTGGACCTCGTGCTGCGACCGGTCCTGCCCATGGTGATGCGCGGCCTGCCGGTCCCGGCGGCCAAGCGGCTGTACATCGTGCTCGACACGAAGCGGGAGGCCGAGGATGCCGGCGAGCCGTTCGGCTTCGCCTGCGATCCGGTGGGACGCCCGGTGGAGCGGGGCTACTCGCTGTTTCCGTGGGCGCGGGAGAAGGGGCGGGGCGCCGAGCTGCTGCACGCCTTCACCCGCGCGGCCTTCAGCGAGGGGGTGGACACCGGGACCGACGACGGGATGCGCCACGTCGTCGAGCGGGCCGGCCTGTCCTGGGACGAGGCCCGCGTCCACCTGGACGGGGACGACTGGCGGGACGAGCTCGAGGCCAATCGCGAGCGGCTGCTCGAGGAGGGGCTCTGGGGCGTGCCCAGCTTCCGCCTGCTGGGCGAGGACGGAGAGCCCGACTACGCGACCTGGGGGCAGGATCGCATCTGGCGGCTGGAGCTGGAGATCCGGCGCCGCCTGGGGGCGGCGTAGGCCGCTACTTCGACCGGATCTCCCGCGCCCTCCGCTCCGCCTTCTCCCACATGCGGATGTAGCCCTCGGCCGACTTGAACAGGGGCTCGAGCTCGGCGTCGGTCACCCCGTCGCGGCGCACGTCCTCGATGAGCTCGGGGACCAGCCCGATGTGGACCAGCCCTTCGGTGTTGAAGTCGACCTCGCGATTCCCCAGCCGGGGCTGGGTGAAGACGACGTCGCCGGCGTAGGACTCGAAGGGGTAGGTGATGGGGTCTTCCTGGGGCGTGCCCCCACAGACCGAATCCGGGCCGAAGCGCGGGCCCGGGGCGCCCGCGAACCCGTTGAGGTCGAAGCCGAAGCCTTCGGCCGGGAAGCCGCCGTTGTCCTCGATCAGCGCGATGCGCTGCTGGAAGCCGTCGTCCATGGTGGCGTTGGCGCTGGCCGAGCGACAGCGTCCGAAGCCGCTCTTGGAGATGCCGCCCAGCTGATACAGGCGTCCGTGGTAGTTCAGGCCGTGGGTCCCGGCCGCCGGGTAGTCGTTCTCCTCGAGGATCTCGAAGGCCCGGCGGTAGGAGCGCCGGGGCATGTGGTCGAGCTCGATGATCATGCCCCGGGCGATCATCTCCCTCATCAGCAGCTCGCCGAGCTCGGTGAGCCCGGCCGCCTGGCAGACCTCCTGGTCGCCCGGGGGCTGGACCAGCTGCAGCAGGAACGGGCCCAGGGTGGCCAGCGGGTCGTCCGCGAAGCCGCTCATGTCGTTGGGGGGCGGCGCGAAGTAGTCGTCGCGCACCTGGACCAGGCCCGGGAAGCTCGCCGGTCCCTTGTCGAACACGCTCGGGACGTCGGGGTCGCAGTCCGGGGTGTAGTTCGAGAAGTGGCCGGTCTGCACGAAGTTTCCGAGCTCGATGAAGAGCTTCTGGCCGTCCCCGGCCGAGAAGGCGTTGTCGTACTTGTGCACCGGGAACATGGCCCGCACCCCGGCCGCGTGGTAGGCGTCGAGCTTGGCGATGACGTCCTCGGCGCTGCAGGCGGGCGTCCCCTCGGTGGGCACCAGGAAGCAGTCGAAGAGGTTCGAGGTCTCGATGCCCAGGATCACCGCCAGCTTGCCCGCGCGGATCACCCGGCGCGCCTGCTCCGGGGAGGTGACGATCCGGAACCAGCCGCGCCCGGGTCCGCCTTCCTGGGCGTCGATGTAGTCCTGCATGCGGTAGGTCTCTTCGATGATCCGGTCGACCGCCACCATGTCGTTGCACGAGTAGCGGACCGGCTGGGCGCCCAGTCCCGTGATGAGGTCGCAGATGATCTGGTTGGTGGTGGCGTGCTGGACCACCAGGCGCAGGCCGCCCAGGTAGGCCCGCTCGAGCCACTTGTAGTACTGCACCTGGTGGGTGGAGCTCTTGTGGGCCTGGGGCCAGTCGGTGAACTCGGGCCAGCCCGCGGTGGCGTGGTTCGGCTCGGGGGTCTCGCCGAACAGGAACGCGCCGAGCAGCGCGTTGGTATCGCTTCCGCCGCTGTCGAAGCCGAAGCCGAACAGGTCCTTGCGCCCCTCCGGACCGTGGTAGCGCTCGCAGTCGGCGAGCGCGTGCTCGACGCCCAGCGGGTGGAAGGGGGCGCCGTGGAAGATGCCCCCGCCTCCGAAGGCGAAGTTCGAGAGGATGTGGGAGTGGGTGTCCGCGAAGCCGAAGAGCGAGCCGTCCTCGAACTCGCGCCGCTCGACCCGCCCGGAGGCGTCGAGCGACGCCTCGGGCGGCTCGCTGCAATCGTCGCGGGGCACCAGGAGCAGGGCGGCCGCATCGCTCGGGTCCTCGACCAGCCCGTCGGTGGAGAGGTACCCGCCGGACTTGCGATGCCGGAGCCGGAGCATGCGCCAGCCGACGGCCTCCATCTCCCACTCGGCGTCGGACTCGAAGCGGTCGTCCACCAGCAGCACGTCCGACAGCAGATCGCTCTCCCTCCGGAGCGCTTCCCCGTCGGAGACGACGTAGGCGTCGCCGTCGTCGTGGAGCAGGTAGCTCCCCAGGTCCGACGGCTTCAGGAAGAACGGGGTCGAGCGCCAGGGCCAGGCCGGGGCGAACGCGTAGCCCTCACCGTCGTCCGCGACCGCGAGCATCTTCGGGAAGAACGAGCCGCGCTCCCAGGCGCCGATCGCGAAGCACTGGTTGGCCACGGCGTGGACCTTCCGGATCCGCGGGTCGGGCTTCCCCCCGTCGTGGCAGGCCGGGAGCACCCCGCTCGCAGCGAGACACAGGAGAGTCAGGAGAAGGGTCCGGTGGCTCTTCATCGGTGGCGACATCTATCGTCGACCCCCGGAGAGGGGGGGGGCTGCGGTGTGGGCCTCGATGGGCGAGGCGTGGGGGCATCCCTACTGCCAGCTTACCATACGGTAAGTGTCCCGTGGTCGGCCCGGTCCGCGGCTACCCTGGGCCCGGGAGGACCCGTCATGCGCGCTTTCGAGACCCACGAGGTGACCAACCAGCCGCCCGGGCTGGAGGACGACGACCTCTTCAGCTCCGACCCGGTGCTCTGCGAGGCGGTCGAGCGGGCCGGGGCGGGCTGGGCCCGGGAGCGGCTGGCCGCCTTCGGCCGGCGGGCGGGATCGGCGGAGTTCCGGGAGCTCGGGCGCCTGGCCAACCGGGACGGGCCCCGGCTGCGCACCCACGACCGCTTCGGACACCGCATCGACGAGGTCGAGTTCCATCCCGCGTGGCACCGGATCATGGCCACCGCCATGGAGCACGAGGTGCACAACCTGCCCTGGCGGGAGCCCCGACCCGGCGTCTTCGTGGCGCGTGCGGCCCTGCACTCGATGCTCTCCCAGGTGGAGAGCGGAAGCTGCTGCCCGCTCACCATGACCTTCGCCTGTCGCCCGGCGCTCGCCCACCAGCCCGAGGTCGCCGCCGAGTGGGAGGCGGGCCTCCAGGGGACGACCTACGACCCGCGGCTGGTCCCGATCGAGAGCAAGGGCGCGCTGACCGTCGGCATGGCGATGACGGAGAAGCAGGGGGGCAGCGACGTCCGCAGCAACACGACCCGCGCCACACCGCTGGGGGCCGGGGGGCCGGGCGGGGACTACGAGCTGGTGGGGCACAAGTGGTTCTGCTCCGCGCCCATGTCGGACGGCTTCCTCACCCTGGCCCAGAGTGCGCGCGGGCTCTCCTGCTTCCTGGTGCGCCGGGTGCTGCCCGACGGGCGCCGCAACGCGCTCCGGATCCAGCGCCTGAAGGACAAGCTCGGCAACCGCTCGAACGCGTCCAGCGAGATCGAGTACACGGGGACCGTGGCCCGGATGATCGGGGAGGAGGGCCGGGGGGTGTCGACCATCCTGGAGATGGTGCACCACACCCGACTCGACTGTGTGTCGGGGAGCGCCGGCCTCATGCGCCAGGCCCTGGTCCAGGCGGTGCACCACGCGGCCCATCGCGAGGCCTTCGGCCGGCGGCTGGTCGAGCAGCCGCTCATGGTCAACGTGCTGGCCGACCTCGCCCTGGAGGTGGAGGCGGCGACGGCGATGATGGTGCGCCTGGCCCAGGCCTTCGATCGGGCGGGCGAGGACCCGGCCGAGCGGGCCTTCGCGCGCATCGCCACCGCGGTGGGCAAGTACTGGGTGTGCAAGCGCGCCCCGGCGATGGTCTACGAAGCGATGGAGTGTCTCGGGGGCGCCGGCTACGTGGAGGAATCGATCCTTCCGCGTCTCTATCGCGAGGCGCCGGTCAACGCCATCTGGGAGGGCTCGGGCAACGTGATCTGCCTGGACGTGCTGCGCGCCATCGTGCGCGAGCCCGAGGCGCTGCCCGCCCTGCTGGACGAGCTGCGCACCGCGCGCGGCAGCCATCCGGCCTTCGACGCCCATCTCGACGGGCTCGAGGCGGAGCTCGCGCGACCGCGCGACGCGGAGCGCCGCGCGCGTCGCTGGGTCGAGGCGATGGCCACGGCGCTCCAGGCCTCCCTGCTGATCCGCCACGCTCCGGTCGAGGTGGCCGACGCCTTCGTCGCCGGTCGCATCGCCGAGCCCGGGCGGGTGTTCGGCACGCTGCCCGCCGGACTCGACCTGGGGCCCCTGGTCGCGCGGGTGCGCCCCGCCTGAGGCCGTCCTCGGGCGGGTCCCCGGCGGCCCGCGCAACCAAATCCGGCCCGCCCAGGGGCCCGGGAGCCGGCAGCCCCGGAGCAGGGGCGCGCGGAACGTCCCGTCTTGCCTGGGGCTTTCCGGGTTCTCCGGGCCGTGCGAAGAGAGCCGAAGTTTCCGGGCCGTCCGGCCGATACCCGAACCTGGACGGACTCCCGGGGTATCGCTTGGCCACAGTCCTCGTCATCGACGACTCGCCCGCCCATCGCGAGGCGATCCGCAAGGCCCTCGAGCCCGAGCGGATCTTCGACACGTTGCTGTTCGCCGAGGACGGGGTCCAGGGGCTGAAGCTCCTGCTCAACGAGCGCGTCGACGTCGTGGTCTGCGACCTCGAGCTGCCGGGCTTCGACGGCGAGAAGATCCTGCGCGTGAAGGACCAGAGTCCCGGCGGCAGCACGATCCCGTTCATCTTCCTCACCGCGTCCGAGGACGTCGAGCGCCGCGCGCGTCTCCTCGACCAGGGCGCGTCCGACGCGGTCACGAAGCCCTTCCACCCGGCGGACCTGGTCGCGCGCCTGCGGCTCCACCTGAAGATCAAGAAGCTCCAGGACGAGCTGCGCATCAAGAACGAGACCCTCGCCCGCCTGTCGACCACCGACGCCGTGACCGGCCTGCGCACCCGGCGCTACGTGAGCGAGGTGCTGTCCATCGAGTTCCTGCGCGCCCGCCGCTACCACTCGGGCCTGTCCGTCCTGATGGCGGATCTCGACCTGTTCAAGCAGGTGAACGACAAGTACGGACACCCGGCGGGCGACGCGGTGCTGCGGGCGGTCTCGAACCAGCTCATCGAGATGCTGCGGGTCACCGACGTCGCGGGCCGCTACGGGGGCGAGGAGGTCCTGGTCCTGCTCTCGGGCAACGACGTCGAGGGCGCCCAGGTGGTGGCCGAGCGTTGGCGCCACGCCATCGAGCAGATGCGCGTGCCGCTGGCCGACGGGCGCGAGGTGAGCGTCACGCTCAGCATCGGCGTCGCCGCGTACGCCCCCGAGATGGAGTCGCCCGAGGAGCTGATCGTCGCCGCCGACGCCGCGCTCTACCGCGCCAAGGAGGGCGGGCGCAACCGCGTGGTCGCGGCGTCCTAGCGGACGCCACCCCTCAGTCGCCGCGCCGCCTCCGCCAGTCCGCCAGGCGCTCCGCCAGGGCCGCCTCCGCCCCGATGTCCTTGGGCTCGTAGTAGCGCTCGCCCTGCAGCGCGTCGGGCAGGTTCGGGTCGGCCACGAAGCCGTCCTCGGCTGCGTGGGGATACTGATAGTCGCGCCCGTATCCGAGCTCCTTCATCAGGCCCGTGGGCGCATTGCGCAGGTGCAGCGGCACCGGGACGCTGCCCGCCCGCAGCACGGCCTCGCTGGCCCGGCCCAGGGCGGCGTAGGCGGCGTTGCTCTTCTCGGCGCAGGCGAGGTAGCAGACCGCCTGGGCCAGGGGGATGCGGCCCTCCGGAAGCCCGATGCGTTCCACCGCCAGGAAGGTCGAGGTGGCGAGGCCCAGGGCCTGGGGATCGGCGTTGCCCACGTCCTCGGAGGCGAAGATCACCAGGCGGCGGGCGATGAACAGCGGGTCCTCGCCCGCCTCGAGCATGCGCGCCAGATAGTAGAGGGAGGCGTCGGGGTCGCTGGCCCGCAGGCTCTTGATGAGCGCCGACACCACGTTGTAGTGCTCCTCCCGATCCCGGTCGTGGGCCAGGAGTCGTCGCCCGGCGGCCTCGCGCACGCTCTCCAGGGAGAGCGGCTCGCCGGCCTTGCCCCGCTCGGCGTGGACCGACAGGGCCGCCTCGAGCAGGCCGAGCGCGCGCCGGGCGTCTCCGTCCGCGGCGGCGGCGATGGCCCGCCGACACTCCTCGTCGACGCTCACGCCCGCGCCGCCCACTCCACGCTCGGAGTCGGACAGCGCGCGCTCGACGATCGAGACCAGCTCCGCCTCGCTGAGGGGCTGGAGGGTGAACACGCGGCAACGGGACCGCAGGGGCGCGTTGACCTCGAACGACGGGTTCTCGGTGGTGGCTCCCACGAGCGTCACCGTCCCGGCCTCGACGTGGGGCAGGAGCACGTCCTGCTGCGCCCGGTTCAGCCGGTGGATCTCGTCCAGGAAGAGCAGGGTGCGCACGCCCTGGCGGCGCTCGTGGGCCGCCCGCTCCACCACCGCCCGGATCTCCTTCACCCCGGCGATCACGGCCGACAGGGCCTCGAAGCGGGCGCCCGGCGTGCGGGCCAGGAGGCGGGCGAGGGTGGTCTTGCCGCTGCCCGGCGGTCCCCAGAGAATGATCGACGGCCACTCGCCGGTCTTCGCCGCCGACTCGAACAGCGAGCGCAGACCTCGTCCGCGCTCGAGCAGTGAGGATTGACCCACGACCTCGTCGAGGCGGCGCGGCCGCATGCGCTCGGCCAGGGGAGCCGTGGGAAGCTGCCCTTCGGCCTTCGCCTCCGTCTCCGCCTCCGGCGCGTTGCCCTCCGACCGGTCCGCACCCGGGAAGAGCTCGAGGGACTCGTCGGGAGCCATGGCGCGAGGGTAGCGGCCTGCCTAGCCTTTGGCGTGCGACACCGCCGTCGGGGCGCACGAACGGGGAAGGGGGACAGTCCACATGTCGACGCGGCACCGTCCTCCCGCACCCGGGGCCCCGCCCGGTGCGGCCGGCTCCTCGGACCCGAGCGCGGAGGAGCGGGGGCTCCCCGCCGACATCCGCCGGGTCGGCATCTGTCTCAAGCCCGACCAGTCGGAGATCGCCGACGTGGTGCGCGACCTGGTGAAACGGCTCACCGAGCGGGGCCTCGAGAGCCGGGGCGACGGCGCCTGTGCGTCGGCCAGCGGCATCACCGCCTCCTCCCGCGACGAGCTCTTCGACTGGGCCGACCTGCTGGTGGTGCTGGGCGGCGACGGAACCCTGCTGTCGGTCGCCCGCTCCATGGGCACCCGCGACGTGCCGATCCTCGGCATCAACCTCGGCACCCTGGGCTTTCTCACCGAGGTGAACGTCGAGGAGATGATCCCCGCGCTCGACCGCGTGCTCGGCGGAGGCGCGGGCATCGAGTCGCGCATGCGCCTCGAGGCGGTGGTGCGCCGGAACGGGACGGAGGTCGCGCGCTACCAGGCCCTGAACGACGCCGTGATCGCCAAGTCGGCGCGCTCCCGCATGATCGACCTGGAGACCTGGGCCGACGGGCTGCGGGTCACCACCTACCACGCCGACGGGCTCATCGTGTCGACGCCCACCGGATCGACCGCCTACTCCCTGTCGGCCGGGGGCCCGGTGGTCCAGCCGGTGATCGGCGCCTTCGTGCTCACGCCGATCTGTCCGCACTCGCTCAACCACCGGCCCATCGTCATGCCGGCGGACGTGAACCTCGAGGTGATCATCCACGACCGCGGGGGAGAGGCCTCCCTCACCGTCGACGGGCAGGAGTGGGTCGACCTGGACGACGGCGACCGCGTCGAGGTCCACCACTCGCCCCATCCGGTCTCCCTGGTCTCGAGCCCCTTCCACGATCGCTACGAGATCATGAGGACCAAGCTCCGCTGGGGGGAGCGTTGATCGAGACCCTGCGCATCGAACGTCTGGCCATCGTCGAGCGGGCCGAGCTGGAGTTCGGCCCCGGGCTGAACGTCCTGACCGGCGAGACCGGCGCCGGCAAGTCCATCGTGCTCGGGGCCCTCGCCCTGCTGGTGGGGGGGCGCGCCTCGGCGGACGGGGTCCGCGAAGGAGACGCGGAAGGCGCCGTGGAGGCGCTGTTCCGCACCGACTGCCATCCCGAGCTCGAGGCGGAGCTCGCCCGCCGCGACATCCCGAGCGAGGACGGGGAGCTGGTGGTGCGGCGCAGTGTCCAGCGTTCGGGCCGCAGCCGTGCGCGCCTGGGCGGCCAGCTGGCGCCGGCGTCCATGCTGGCCGAGCTCTTCGACGGGCGCATCGAGATCTCGAGCCAGCACAGCTCGCAGTCGCTCCTGCGCCTCGCCACCCACGGTCGCCTGCTCGACGCCTTCGGCGGGCTCCTGGACCTGCGCGCCGACGTGGAGCGCGGAGTGGAGTCGCTGCGAGCGCTCGACGCGGAGATCGCCGAGCTGCGCTCCGCCTCCGAGGAGCGGGAGCGCCGCCGCGACTTCCTCGCCTTCCAGATCGCGGAGATCGACGAGGCGGAGATCGAGGACGGCGAGCTCGCGGAGATCGAGTCCGAGCACGCGCGCCTGGCCCACGCCGAGCGCATCCGCGAGGAAGGCGGCGCGGCGGTCGCCGCGCTGTCCGGGGACCCCGCCGCATCCGACGACGCCGGCGCCGGCGACCGGCTGGCCGCCGCCGCCCGGGCGCTGGCGTCGCTCTCCCGCCTCGACCCGTCGCTCGGCCCCCTCGCCGAGCGGCTCCAGGCGCTCGCCGGCGAGCTCGGGGACGTCGCCGCCGACCTCGAGCGCCAGCTCGACGGGATCGAGGCGGACCCGGCGCGCCTGGGCCGGGTGGAGGAGCGGCTGGCGCTTCTCGAGCGCCTCCAGCAGAAGTATGGGCGCGGGGAGGCCGAGCTGCGGGCGACCCGGGCGCGCCTGGCCGGCGAGCTCGAGGGCGTCGAAGGAGCGGACCAGCGGACCGAGCAGGCCATGGCCCAGCGCGAGCAGCAGGCGCGGGCCCTCGAGGATGCCGCGCGCAAGCTCAGCGAGGCCCGGGTCGGCGCGGCCCGGCGCCTGGCGAAGGCCGTGGAGGCCACGCTCTGCGACCTCTCCATGCCCGACTCGAGGTTCTCCGTGGCGCTGGACGCGGCGTCCCCTCCCGACGGACTGCCCTGTGGCTCCGCGGGGCTGGAGGTTCCCGAGTTCCGGTTCGCGGCGAACCCGGGGGAGCCGCTGCGCCCGCTGCGCAAGGTGGCCTCGGGCGGCGAGCTCTCCCGGGTCTTCCTGGCGGTCAAGAGCGCGCTGCGCCAGGCCGGGCGGGGGGTGGTGCTGGTCTTCGACGAGGTCGACGCGGGCATCGGAGGGGGCGTGGCCGAGCGGGTGGGGCGGGCCCTCGCCGACCTGGCCCGGGACCACCAGGTCCTCTGCATCACCCATCTCCCCCAGATCGCGGCGCTGGCCGACGTCCACTTCCGGGTGGAGAAGCGTCCCTCCAGGGGGCGGACGCGCACGACCGTGACCCGCATCGAGGGCGAGGACCGGGTGGAGGAGATCGCCCGCATGGCCGGCGGCGAGTCGGTCACCGAGGCGACCCGCGAGCACGCCCGCGCACTTCTGGGCCTCTCTGCGCCCTAGCTGCCGCCTGCCTGCGGCCCGCCTGCCGCGGCCCTGCGCGCGGCCTGCACCCCCTCTGCCTCCAATCTGCGCACTCCCGAGGGGTCGATCCGATTTTCCGGGTCAAGGCAGCCCCCATCCGCTCCGATGAATGCAGTGCGCAGGCGTCCAACGGGGGCCGGCGCAGAGGCTTGTCGTTTCAGGGCGGAGGGGGCATGGGCCAGGGCGAACCGACTGCGGCACCGACCGAGGTGCGGGTTCCGGCTGGCGCCATGCTTCTCGTCCGGAGTGGCTTCTACGAAGGTCTCGAGGTCCCGCTCGATCGCTGCTGGATCGTGGTGGGCCGGGGACGGAGTGCGGATCTGGTGTTGGCCGAGCCGACGATCTCGAGGGCGCACGCCGCGGTGGGGTTCGATCCCGCCGACGGCTTCTTCGTCCAGGATCTCGGCAGCACGAACGGCACCACGGTGAACGGTGCCCGCGCCGAGCGCCAGGTCCTGAAGTCCGGGGACGGGATCCAGATGGGCAAGCTGCAGGTCGAGGTGACGCTGCCGGAGTGACGGCGCACCTGGAATCCGACACGCGCCCCTCGAGGCAGGGGAGCGCGGGCGAGGTGAGCGGATGAAGGACTACAACCTGATGCTGGTGGGCGACGAGCGGTCGCCCGTTCGTCGATTCCACCTGCCGGGTCAGCTGATCCAGCGCGCGCTGTACGGCGCGGGCGTGCTGGCGCTGGTCTGCGTCGTCGGCATCTGGGACTACTGGCGACTGCGCGCCGACAACGTCGAGCTCGCCGAGCTGCGGGTGGTGGCGGCGGAGCAGCGCGAGCAGATCGAGGTCTTCCGCGACACCCTCGAGAACGTCGAGGGCGACATCGAGCGCGTCCGCGAGCTCGAGCGCAAGGTCCGCATCATCGCAAACCTGCCCGGCGCGGCCGCCGCGGGCGGCGAGGGCGTCGTCGAGCTGGCTCCCGAGCCCGCCGGAGGCGGTACGCCCGGCGAGGACGTCCCGATGGTGCCGATCGGGGTCCCGATCACGCCCCAGGCCGACGCGCTGTCCGGCAGCGAAGGGGCACCGACGGGGCAGGGCGGCCTCGAGCACCCGATGGAAGGGCTCACCACGGGCGGCGCCCAGCTGCTCGAGGAGATGGACCGCCACGCACGACACCTGGGCGGGGCGGCCGCCGGTCGCGTCGACTCCCTCGACGAGCTGGTCGAGCAGCTCGAGGAGAAGCGCACCAAGCTGGCCTCGATGCCGTCCATCTGGCCGGCCAAGGGCTGGCTGACCTCCCGCTACGGCTACCGGATCTCTCCGTTCACCGGCCGCCGGCACCTCCACGCGGGCATCGACATCGCGGCCCGGCCGGGCACGATGGTGATCGCGCCCGCGCGGGGACGGGTGCGCTTCGTCGGCAGCCGGGGCCCCCTCGGCAACGCCGTCATCCTTGACCACGGCTACGGCGTGCGCACGATCTACGGACACAACTCGGAGACCCACGTGAAGGCCGGTGAGGAGGTCGTCCGGGGGCAGCAGATCGCGTCGGTGGGCAGCACGGGCCGGAGCACCGGGCCGCACCTCCACTACGTCGTCGAAGTCAATGGCAAGTCCAAGGACCCGCTGAACTACATCTTCGACTGATCTCCGCCTCCTCGCGTCTGCTTCGCCTCCGGAGCTCCCCCCCGCGGATTGCTGTCCGGAGGGGCCTCTCGTACACTCGGGTCCCCTCTGGGAGCGCTGCGATTCCGAATGCAGAACATCCTGAAGAAGGTCTTCGGCACCAAGAACGACCGTGAAGTCAAGCGGATCGTTCCGATCGTCGACCAGATCAATCGGCTCGAGACCGAGTTCGAGAATCTGCCCGACGCCGGCCTGAAGGGCCGTACGGCGGACTACCGCCAGCGCGTGGAGAACGGCGAGCCCCTGGACGACCTGCTGCCCGAGGCCTTCGCCACGGTCCGCGAGGCGGCCAAGCGCGCCCTGGGCCAGCGCCACTTCGACGTCCAGCTGATCGGCGGCATCGTCCTCCACCGGGGCTCGATCGCGGAGATGAAGACGGGGGAGGGCAAGACCCTCGTCGCCACCCTTCCTTCCTACCTGAACGCGCTCACCGGACGCGGCGTCCACGTGGTCACGGTCAACGACTACCTGGCGAAGTTCCACGCGGAGTGGATGGGCGGCGTGCACCGCTTCCTCGGCCTCCAGGTGGGCAACATCATCCACGGGCTGTCCGACGCCGAGCGCAAGGCCGCCTACGCCGCGGACATCACCTACGCCACCAACAACGAGCTCGGCTTCGACTACCTGCGCGACAACATGAAGCTGATGCTGGAGAATTGCGTCCAGCGCGATCTCCACTACGCCATCGTCGACGAGGTCGACTCCATCCTCATCGACGAGGCGCGAACGCCGCTGATCATCTCGGGACCGTCCGAGGAGAACACCCAGATCTACCTCGTGGCCAACCGGCTCATCCCGAGCCTGAAGGAGGGCACGAAGGGCGAGCCGAGCCAGGGCATCGAGGAGACCGGCGACTACTGGCTCGACGAGAAGGCCCACAGCGCCACCCTCACCGAGGCCGGCATCCACAAGGTGGAGAAGATGCTGGGGGTCGAGAATCTGTACGACCCGCAGATGCTCCCGGTGCTGCACGCCGTCAACCAGGCCCTGGCCGCGCACTCGCTCAAGCGCAAGGACGTCGACTACCTGGTCGAGGTCGGGGAGAGCGGGCAGCGCGAGGTCGTCATCATCGACGAGTTCACCGGCCGCAAGATGCCCGGCCGGCGCTGGAGCGACGGTCTCCATCAGGCGGTGGAGGCGAAGGAGGGCATCGCCGTCCAGAGCGAGAACCAGACCCTCGCTTCGGTGACCTTCCAGAACTTCTTCCGCATGTACGACAAGCTCGCGGGCATGACCGGCACCGCCGACACCGAGGCGCCGGAGTTCGCGAAGATCTACGACCTCGACGTGCTCTCGATCCCGACCAACCGCCCGATGATCCGCGACGACCAGGCCGACGTGGTCTTCAAGACCAAGCGCGAGAAGTTCGACGCCGTGGCGGACGAGATCAAGGAGCGCCAGGCGACCGGGCAGCCCGTCCTCGTGGGCACCATCGCCGTCGAGACGTCGGAGATGCTCTCCAAGAAGCTCCGCAAGAAGGGCGTCAAGCACAACGTGTTGAACGCCAAGCACCACGCCCGCGAGGCCGACATCGTGGCCCAGGCGGGGCGCAAGGGCGCGGTCACCATCTCCACCAACATGGCCGGCCGCGGCACCGACATCCTGCTGGGGGGCAACCCCGAGTTCCTGGCGCTGGAGAAGTGCGCCCAGGACCGGGAGGACCCCGAGTTCCCGGTCCTGCTGTCGAAGTTCGAGGCCCAGTGCGAGCAGGAGCGCCAGGAGGTGGTCGAGGCCGGCGGCCTGCACATCCTCGGCACCGAGCGCCACGAGAGCCGGCGCATCGACAACCAGCTGCGGGGCCGGGCCGGGCGCCAGGGCGACCCCGGCTCGAGCCAGTTCTTCCTCTCCCTCGAAGACGACCTGCTGCGGATCTTCGAAGCCGACCGCGTCAAGCAGTGGTGGGACCGCGTCGGGGTCGAGGAAGGCGAGGCCATCGAGAACAAGCTCCTCTCGCGGGTCATCGAGAACGCGCAGAAGAAGGTCGAGGCGCGGAACTTCGACATCCGCAAGCACCTGCTCGACTACGACGACGTGATGAACCGCCAGCGCAAGGCGTTCTACGCCCGGCGCCGCCAGGTGCTCGCCCAGGACCAGGTCCACGAAGAGGTGCTGGCCATGACCGAGGGGCTGCTGGTGGGCACCCTCGAGCAGCACTGGCCCGAGAAGGGCGACCCCGACGAGGACGCCCTCCGCGAGATCGAGACGGCGGTCCAGGCGCAGTTCGGCCTCGCCTTCGACGTGGAGGCGCCTCCCTTCAAGGTGGACGGAGTCCTCGCCAACGACCGCGACGCCCTCGGGCGCGCGCTCTTCGAGAAGCTCGAGGCCTTCCTCGTCGAGAAGAAGCAGCGCTGCGCGGAGAAGGCGGCGGAGTACCCCGACCTCGCCTATCCGGCCTTCGAGTGGTTCGAGCGCGACATCATCCTGCGCATCCTCGACGCCCAGTGGAAGGACCACCTGCACTCCATGGACGGGCTGCGCGAGGGCATCGGCCTGCGCGGCTACGCCCAGAAGGACCCCAAGGTGGAGTACCAGCGGGAGGGCTACGGGCTGTTCGCGGAGATGGAGGAGCGCGTCGACGCCCAGGCCGCCGAGATCATCTTCAAGTTCGTGCTGCCCGAGCCGCGGGTGCAGCCGGCGGCGCCGCCGCGGCCCAGCGCCGCCGACGCGCCCGCGTCGCGCGCACCCCAGGGCCGCGGGGCCCGCAAGCGGGCCGAGGCCGCCGACCGGCCCGACCGCGCCGGCAAGGTCGGCCGCAACGACCCGTGCCCGTGCGGCAGCGGCAAGAAGCACAAGAAGTGCTGCGGCGCCTGAGGCAGCCCCTGGCGTGACCCGCAGGCCGTCCCACCCGGAATCGCTCGTCGTCCCCGGCTTCCTCGCCAGCGGGGTCCACTGCGGCATCAAGGACCGCGACCCCGATCTCGCGCTGCTCGTGAGCGAGGTGCCCGCGGCGGCGGCCGGCGTGTTCACGAAGTCCACGGTGGTGGGCGCCCCGGTCGAGTGGTGTCGGGAGCGCGCCCGGCGCGGCCGCGCCCGGGCGATCGTCGTGAACAGCGGCATCTCGAACGTGGGCATGGGCGACCGGGGGCGGCGCGACGCCGCGGCCATGGCGGCGGCCGCGGCCCGGCGCCTGGGCTGCGACCCCGAGGACGTGTTCGTGGCCTCGACCGGCGTCATCGGCGAGCCGCTGCCCATGGCCCGGGTCCGCAGCGGCATCGCCAGCGCCCAGGCCGGTCTCGCCGCCGACGGCCTGCGCGACGCGGCCGAGGCGATCCGGACCACCGACACCCGGGCCAAGTGGGCCGAGACGACCCTCTCCCTGGGCGGACGCAGCGTGCGGATCGCGGGCATCGCCAAGGGCTCCGGGATGATCGAGCCCCACATGGCGACGATGCTGTCGTTCCTGCTCACCGACGCGGCCGTCTCGCCGGCCTTCCTGCGGCGCGTGCTGCGCCGGGTGGCCGACTCCACCTACAACCGGCTGACCATCGACGGCGAGACCTCCACCAGCGACTCCGTGATCGTGCTGGCCAACGGCCTGGCCGGCCATCGTCCGATCGCCCGCGACGGCCAGGCCGGAGCGCGGCGCTTCGAGGACGGGCTGGCCGAGGTGGCCGAGGACCTGACCCGCCAGCTGGCCCGGGACGGGGAGGGCGCCACCCGGCTCGTGAGCGTCGAGGTCACCGGGGCCCGCAGCCCCAACGAGGCCGACCGGGCGGCCCGGCGCATCGCCAACTCGCTCCTGGTCAAGACCGCGGTCTTCGGGCGCGACCCCAACTGGGGCCGGATCCTGCAGACCGTGGGGGCGGCGGGGGTCGAGATCCGGCTGGAGCGCGCCGAGGTCCGGCTGGCCGGGGTGACGGTCTTCCGGCGGGGATCCTCGGCGGGGCCGGCGGCCCGCAGACGCGCCGCCCAGCGCCACGACGACGACGAGATCCGCATCGAGGTCGCCCTGGGCGCCGGCCGCGCCAGCGCCCGGATGTGGACCTGCGACCTCAGCACGGACTACGTGCGGATCAACGCCGAATACACCACCTGAGCGCCGCGTCCGGAGTGCTCGCCAGCCCGCGCGCGTTCTGCTAAACCCTTGCGAAACCACACGTTCCGAGACCGCCCCGGCGGTGCCGGAGCCTTCTTCAGCACGGTGATCGCCGCCTCTCCACGACCCCGCATGGGGCCGCGGATCGGGGCGGCCGCCGTGGTCGACGAGGGATCCGGTTCGGGGGGAA
Organism: Myxococcota bacterium; assembly: GCA_050618075.1. Taxonomy (GTDB): domain Bacteria; phylum Myxococcota_A; class UBA9160; order UBA9160; family UBA4427; genus JBNLVL01. The sequence continues at coordinate 155,511 of JBNLVL010000017.1, read as the reverse complement.
TCGGGGCGATCCGCGGCGCACACGGAGCGCGCGGGTCGCGCCGTCGGTTCGGGACGGACGCAGAACCGCGAAGGAGAATCGAATGTCCGAAACGACGGTCGACCCGTCGGCCGAGGCCGCGGGGACCGACGCCACCGCTGCGCAGACTGCGGCGGAGGCTCTCGAGCCCATTACTGTCGACATCCCGGCCCTGCTCGAGGCAGGCGTGCACTTCGGTCACCAGACCCAGCGCTGGAACCCGAAGATGCGCCACTACATCTTCGGCGAGCGCAACGGCATCCACATCGTCGACCTGGACCAGTCGCTGCCCATGCTGCAGGGCGCGCTGGACTACATCCGCGACGTCACCGCGGCCGGCGGCAAGGTGCTCTTCGTCGCCACCAAGAAGCAGGCGGCCCCGCTCATCAAGGCCGAGGCCGCGCGCGCCGGTCAGTACTACGTCAACAACCGCTGGCTGGGCGGCATGCTCACCAACTGGAAGACGGTCAAGAAGTCGATCGAGCGCTACAAGGCGCTGATCGAGCTGCTGGGAGACGAGGAGCGCCGGAACGAGCTCTCCAAGAAGGAGCAGGCCCGCCTCAACCGCCAGCGGGAGAAGTACGAGAAGTCGCTCGAGGGCATGAAGGAGATGTCGCGCCTGCCCGACGTCCTGTTCATCGTGGACGTGGGCCGCGAGTCGATCGCCGTCACCGAGGCGCGCCGGCTGGGCATCCCGATCGTCGGCGTCGTCGACACCAACTGCAATCCCGACAACATCGACTTCGTCGTGCCGGGCAACGACGACTCGATCCGCGCGATCTCGCTGTACTGCAGGGCGATCGCCCAGGCCTGCATCGAGGGCGCCGAGCTGCACCAGCAGAAGATCGTCAGCGACGAGAAGACCCAGCCCGGCGGCGACGCCGCCGGGGCGGCCCAGACCGGGCGTCGGGTGGTGGAGATCAAGCAGCAGCCCCGCCGCGGTCGCGGCGGGGACCGGGGCGGATCCGGAGGCGGAGGCCGGGCGCACTCGGCCGGCGGCCGCAGCGAGGGCCAGGAGGCCGCGCCGGCCCCCGAAGCCTCGGCGACCCCGGCCGGCGAGCCGGCTGCGCCGGCGCCGGCCCCCGAGGCGGCGCCCGCTGCGGCGCCCGAAGGCGACGCGGAGAAGGCCTAGGCCGGGCGTGCCCGGTCGCGGGCCGGCGCAGCGCCGGACGCGAGACGGGATGCGCGGGACACGAACACCACACGGAGCAAGGAGACCCATCCGGTGGCTCAGATTTCTGCAGGGGATGTGAAGGCGCTGCGCGAGAAGACCGGCGCCGGGATGATGGACTGCAAGAAGGCGCTGACCGATGCGGGCGGCGACACCGAGAAGGCCATGGAGCTGCTGCGCGAGCGCGGGCTCGCCAAGGCCGGCAAGCGGGCCGGGCGCGCCACGAGCGAGGGCACCATCGGGATCGCCATCGACGGCTCGACGGCCGGCATGGTGGAGCTCGGCTGCGAGACCGACTTCGTGGCCAAGACCGACGCCTTCCAGGCGCTGGCGGCCGAGGTGGCCGCGGTGGTGGCCGCGACCGACGGCGCCACCACGCCCGACGCGGCCCTGGCCGCCAAGCTCGGCGACGGCACCGTCGGCGACAAGGTGACGGCGACCATCTCGACGGTGGGCGAGAACATCGAGCTCAAGCGCGTGGGCCGGATCGCCGTCGACGGCGGCGTGGCCGGAGGCTACGTGCACATGGGCGGCAAGCTCGGCGTCATCGTGGGGCTTGCCGGCAGCGGCACCGACGCCCTGGCCAAGGACGTGGCGATGCACGTGGCGGCCCACGACCCCACGCCCATCGCGGTCGCCCGCGAGGACATGCCCGCCGACGTCGTCGAGAAGGAGCGCGAGCTCCTGAAGCGCGAGGCGCTCCAGAGCGGCAAGCCCGAGAAGGTGATCGACAAGATCGTCGACGGTCGGATCAACAAGTTCTACGCGGAGAACTGCCTGCTCGAGCAGGGCTTCGTGAAGGACCCCGACCAGACCGTGGGCGCGCTCGTCGAGGCCGCCGGCGACGGCATCCGCGTGACCTCCTTCACGCGCTTCAAGCTCGGGGAGGGCGGCGAAGGGTGAATCCGGCCTATTCGAGGCTCCTGATCAAGCTCTCCGGCGAGGGGCTCGCCGGCGAGTCCGGCAGCGGCATCAGCCCGGCCGTGATCGGCGGGGTGGCCCAGGAGCTCCGCGAGGTGCACTCCCTCGGCGTGCAGGTGAGCATCGTCGTGGGCGGCGGCAACATCATTCGCGGCGCCACCGCGGCCACCCAGGGCATGGATCGGGCCCAGGCCGACTACATGGGCATGCTGGCCGGCGTCATCAACGCGATGGCGCTGCAGGACGCGCTCGAGAAGGTGGGCCTCAGCACCCGCGTGCTGACGGCCATCGAGATCGCCCAGGTCGCCGAGCCCTACATCCGCCGGCGCGCCATCCGGCACCTCGAGAAGGGGCGGGTGGCGATCTTCGGCGGCGGGACCGGCAACCCCTACTTCACCACCGACACCGCCGCGGTCCTGCGGGCGGCCGAGATCGGGGCCGACGTCGTGCTCAAGGCGACCAACGTCGACGGCGTCTACGACTCCGACCCCCACAAGAACCCCAAGGCGGTCAAGTACGATCGGCTCTCGTACGACGAGGCGATCCGCAAGAACCTGCTGTTCATGGACCAGGCCGCGATCGCCCTGGCCCGCGAGAACGCGCTGCCGGTCCTGGTCTTCGACATGAGCGTCGCGGGCAACATCCTGAAGGTCGTGTCCGGCGAGACCGTCGGAACGGTGGTCGGGGGCTGAGTCCGGCGCGGTAGGGGGGAGAGCGAGATGGCCGACGAGAGCGATGTGGCAGTGGTGCTGGAGGCGGCGAAGGAGGCGATGGAGAAGTCCCACGCCAGCCTCCGCCGCGACTACACGAAGGTCCGGACCGGGCGGGCGTCGACGGCGCTGCTCGACGGACTCCAGGTCGACTACTACGGCACCCAGACGCCGCTCAACCAGCTGGCGAACCTCACGGTTCCCGATCCCCGCATGATCGTGATCTCGCCCTACGACAAGGGCGCGATGGCGGCCATCGAGCGGGCCATCCAGACCTCCGATCTCGGCCTCACGCCCAGCAACGACGGCAAGGTGGTGCGGATCTCGATCCCGCCGCTGACCGAGGAGCGGCGCAAGGAGCTGGTCAAGCAGGTGCGCAAGCTGGCCGAAGACCACAAGGTCGGCGTTCGCGAAGGGCGCCGCGACGCACTCTCGATGCTGAAGGACCTCCAATCCGATGGGCTCTCCGAGGACGACCGTCGCCGCGCCGAGAAGCAGGTGCAGGACGTCACCGACGACTTCGTGAAGAAGATCGACGAGCTGAGCGCCCAGAAGGAAAAGGAAGTCCTCGAGGTCTGAGCATGCCCGAGCGACGCATCCGCTCAGATCGGGTCCCTCGCCACGTCGCCATCATCATGGACGGCAACGGGCGCTGGGCCGAGGCGCGGGGTCTCGAGCGCAACGCGGGCCACCGCGCGGGCCTCGAAGCCGTGCGGGCGGTGGTGCGCGCGTCCCACGAGCTGGGCATCGGCTACCTCACGCTCTACGCCTTCTCCTCGGAGAACTGGAATCGCCCGAAGGGCGAGGTCAACGAGCTCATGCGGCTCCTCGATCGCTACCTCGAGGAGGAGATCGAGGAGGTGATGCGCAACGGGATCCGCGTGCGCGCCATCGGCCGCACCGAACGCCTGCCGTCGCGCATCCGCGAGAAGGTCGAGGACGCCATCGAGCGCAGCGCCGACAACACGGAGATGACCCTGGTGTTCGCCATCTCCTACGGCGGCCGCCAGGAGATCGTGGACGCCGCGCGGCGGATCCTGGTGGACGTCGAGACCGGCAAGATGGACCCCGAGGCCCTCGACGAGAAGACCTTCGCCGCCCACCTCTACGACCCCGACATCCCCGACCCCGACCTGCTGATCCGGACCGGAGCGGAGTCGCGGATCTCGAACTTCCTGCTCTGGCAGGTGGCCTACGCCGAGCTGTACATGACGCCGCTCATGTGGCCCGACTTCCGCAAGAGCCACCTGGTGGACGCCATCCTCGACTTCCAGTCGCGGGAGCGCCGCTTCGGCCTCACCAGCTCCCAGCTCTCCGAGGAGACGCCCGGACCGGAGAGACCGTGAAGCGGCTGTCCGTCCTCGGCAGCACCGGAAGCATCGGCTGCCAGACCCTCGAGGTGGTCGACTCCGCCCCCGAGCGCTTCCGCGTGGTCGCCCTGGCCGCGGGCCGCCGCGTCGAGACGCTCGTCGAGCAGATCGAGCGCCACCGGCCCGACTGCGTGTCCGTGGCGGACGAGGCCGACGCCGTCGCCCTGCGCGAGCGCTTCGGCTCCGGGCTGGCGGTCCACTCGGGCGAGGCGGGCCTTTCGGCGGTGGCGACCCACGACGCCGACCTGGTGGTGGCGGGGCTGGTGGGGGCGGTCGGCCTGGCGCCCACCCTGGCGGCCATCCGCGCCGGCCGGGACGTGGCCCTGGCGAACAAGGAAGTCATGGTCATGGCCGGCGCGCTGGTGCGCCGGGAGGTCGAGCGGCGGGGCGTGTCCCTCCTGCCCGTGGACAGCGAACACAGCGCCATCTTCCAGGCGCTCTCCGGCCAGCGCTCGGAGGACGTGGCGCGGCTCATCCTCACCGCGTCCGGGGGGCCGTTCCGCACCTGGACCTCGGAGCGCATCGCGGGCGCCAGCGTCGAGGAGGCGCTCAACCATCCGAACTGGGACATGGGGCCGAAGATCACCGTCGACTCCGCCACCCTCATGAACAAGGGGCTCGAGGTGGTGGAGGCGCGCTGGCTGTTCGACGTGCCGCCCGACCGGGTCGACGTGGTGGTGCATCCCCAGTCGATCGTGCACTCGCTGGTCGAGTTCGTCGATCGCTCGGTGCTCGCCCAGCTCGGCCTGCCCGACATGCGCGTGCCCATCGCCGTGGCCCTGGCCCACCCCGAGCGGGTTCCCCTCGACCTGCCGAGCCTCGACCTCGCGGCGCTCTCGCGCCTGGACTTCGAGGAGCCCGACCGCAAGCGCTTCCCGTGCCTCGACCTGGCCTACCGGGCCCTGGCCGGAGACGAGGCCGCGCCCGCGGTGCTGAACGCGGCCAACGAGGTGAGCGTCGCCGCCTTCCTCGACGGCGCGATTCCGTTCCCGGGCATCGCGGCCGTGAACCGCGCCACCCTGGACGCCCACCTGGCCCGGGGGACGGGGCGGGTCGAGTCCCTGGAGCAGGTCGCCGCCGCCGACGACTGGGCCAGGCGTTACGCTCGCGGACGCGTCGACGAGGGAAGCTGGGAGCGGGGGAGCGAGGACCGATGAGCCTGTTCGACTACCTGTACGCCGTGATCCCGATGCTCGGGATCCTGATCTTCGTCCACGAGCTCGGCCACTTCCTCGTGGCCAAGGCCTGTGGCGTGCGGGTGCTCAAGTTCAGCCTGGGCTTCGGCTCGCCCATCGGGTTCGGGCGCTTCCGCATGCGCTGGGAGCGCGGGGGCACCGAGTACGTGGTGGCGTGGTTCCCGCTCGGCGGCTTCGTGAAGATGCTGGGCGAGAACCTCGTGGTGCAGGGCGAGGACGACCCGGACGCCGTGGTCGACGCGGCGCCCGACGAGTACCTGAACGCCAAGCCCATCTGGCAGAAGCTCTCGATCGTCGCGGCCGGGCCGGCGATGAACCTGCTGCTCCCGGTGGTCGCGTTCCTGGGCGTCCTCTGGGTGGGCGTCCCGCGCCCGGACGCCGTCATCGGGACCGTCGAGTCGGGCTCCCCGGCGGCGGAGGCCGGGCTCGTGCCGGGCGACCGCATCGAGGCGATCGAAGGCGAGCCCGTGGTCTACTGGGAGGACGTGGAGACCGCGGTGCGCGGCCGCACCGAGGGCGAGCTCGCGCTCCGGATCGAGCGCGCCGGAGCGACCCGGGACCTGGTGGTGCCGGTGACCGCGCGCTCGGGCCTCGACGAGTTCGGCGGCGTGCAGTCGGTGGGCTGGATCGGCATCGACGACCGGCGACTGCCGAGCCTCGTCGGCGTGCCCTCGGCGAGCTCGCCGGCCGCCCGGGCCGGTCTGCGGTCCGGCGACCGCATCGCGTCGCTGGGTGGCGCGGAGATCGAGGACTGGCAGGCGCTCGGCCGCGCGCTCGCCGCCGTCCCGGCTCCGGGCCGCGCGGTCCTCGAGGTGGTGCGCTGGACGCCCGCCGATGTCGAGGGCGGCGAGCCCGTCGAGACGCGGCTCTCCGTCGAGCTTCCGCTGGCCGCGGAGACCCCCCCGGACCTCGCCGGGCTCGGGATCGTGCCCGCCACGGTGCTGGTGAGCGCCGTCAGCCCCGGGTTCCCGGCCGACCGCGCGGGCCTTCGCTCCGGCGACCTCATCGTCACCGTGGACGGTCGTCCGGTGGGGAGCTTCTCGAGCTTCCAGGAGACGGTGCGCTCCAGCGAGGGCAGGCCCCTCGAGCTCACCTACGCGCGCCAGGGCGAGCTGGCGACGGTGACCCTGGCGCCCGAGGAGCGGCTGCTGCCCGGCCCCCTGGGCCTCGAGGAGAAGACCTACCTGATCGGCATCACCCACGCGCTGGCGACCCTGCCCGGCGCCACCCGGCTCGAGCAGGAGCGCAATCCGCTCTTCGCGTTCCCCCGCGCCATCGGGATGACCTGGGACATGACGGCCCAGTTCCTGCGCGGCCTGGGCAAGCTGGCCACCGGCGAGATCGGACGCGACAAGCTGGCCGGCCCGATCGGCATCGCCGAGATCGCGCGCAAGTCCCTCGACCTGGGGTGGCAGGCGTATCTCTACACGATGATCCTGATCAGCATCAATCTGGGCATCCTCAACCTCCTGCCCATCCCGGTGCTGGACGGCGGCCAGGCCCTCATCTTCATCGTCGAAGGCGTGAAGCGCGCGCCCATCTCCCTGCGCACCCGCGAGATCGTCCAGAGCCTGGGCCTCACCATGATCCTGATGCTCATGGGGCTGGCCTTCTGGAACGACATCTCCCGCAACTGGTCGAAGCTCGTCGAGTGGCTGACCGGCTCGGGGGCCTGAGGGCCCTGGCCGACCGCGAGCCGCTGCTCCTCGCGCTCTGCACCGCCGCCGGCCCGGGGAGCGCCGCGCTGCTGCGCGGCGAGACGACCCTGGCCCGGCGCGTCGCCGCCGACGCGCGCCACCACGCCGCCGACGTGATCGAGCTCGTGGACGGCGTGCTGGGGGACGCCGGCCACGGCCTGGCCGACGTGGAGGTGTTCGCCCTGGCCATCGGTCCCGGCTCCTTCACCCGGCTGCGGGTCGGGCTGGCGACGGTCAAGGGCCTGGCCTTCGGCAGCGCGCGGCGCGCGGCGCCCGTCTCCACCCTGGCGGCCATGGCCGAGGCGGCCCGCGTGCACGTCGGACCCGGAAGACCCGTGGCCCCGGCCCTCGACGCCCGGCGCGGGCAGCTCTACGCCGCGCTGTACGCGCCCGTCGGCGAGCCGGCTGCGGACGGGGAGGCCGCCCCCGACTGGGAGGCGCGGGTTCCGGAGGGCGTCTACGGGGTGGAGGAGTGGCTCGCCCGGCTGCCCGCCGAGGCGGTCGTGGTGGGGGAGGGCGCGGCCCTCTGTGAAGGCGGGCCGGTGGAGTGCCGTGCGGACTGGGGAGCCCCGGCCGCCGACGCCGTCGGCCGGCTGGGGGCCCGCATGGCGGCGCGCGGTGAGGCCGTGTCGCCCGACGCGCTGGTGCCCCGCTACCTGCGCCGGGCCGAGGCCGAGAGCCTGAGGCTCGGGCTCGCAAGGCCGCCGGCCTAGGCTCCGCCCGGTCCTTTACAGGTGCCGAAAGCTCGCGTAGTCTCGCGGGGTTAGGCGGTTTCCGCCGCCGGGCCCGTGCGCCCGCGGAGTGGCCCGCGAGCTCGCCGGAGAAGTCGCCCGGTCACCCGCTGGACGCGCTTTCCGACCCCGCGACGACCGGTCACCGAACCGGGGCTCGGGCAGGGCCATCGAAGCCATCGACCTCACCGAGTCTTTCGACTCGTCGAGAAGGACAACCTCGCCAACCCGACTCGGACCCGAAGCGCCGCGACCAAGGGGCACCCGGGCCGAGATCTCACGACGGAGCAATCGAGCCCCCATGGCACTGAACATCTACTACGACAAGGACGCGGATCTCGGCCGCCTGGACGGCAAGACCGTGGCCGTTCTCGGCTACGGCAGCCAGGGCCACGCCCACGCCCAGAACCTCCACGCCTCGGGCGTCCAGGTCGTCGTGGGCCTGCGCAAGGACTCCTCCAGCTGGGCCAAGGCCGAGGCGGCCGGGCTCGAGGTGGCCACCGTGGCCGACGCCGCCCGGGCGGGCGACGTGGTGATGTTGACCCTCCCCGACGAGCTGGCCGCGAAGGTCTACGCCGACGAGGTGGCTCCCAACCTGGAGTCGGGCAACACCCTCGCCGTGGCCCACGGCTTCAACATCCACTTCCAGGCGATCACGCCGCCGGCGGACGTGGCCGTGATCATGGTCGCGCCCAAGGGGCCCGGCCACACCGTCCGGCAGAACTACGAGGACGGCCGCGGCGTGCCCGCCCTGGTCGCCGTCCACCAGGACCCGAACGGCGACGCGCTGCAGACGGCGCTCGCCTACGCCTCGGGCATCGGCGCCGGCCGGGCCGGCATCATCGAGACGACGTTCCGCGAGGAGACCGAGACCGACCTCTTCGGCGAGCAGTCGGTTCTGTGCGGCGGACTCGTGGCGCTGATGCAGGCGGGCTACGAGACGCTCATCGAGGCGGGCTACGCCCCCGAGATGGCCTACTTCGAGTGCATCCACGAGGTGAAGCTCATCGTCGACCTGATCTACGAAGGCGGCGTGGCGAACATGCGCTACTCGGTGTCGAACACGGCCGAGTACGGCGACTTCACCCGCGGGCCGCGGGTCGTCGACGACGCCGCCAAGGCGCGCATGCGCGAGATCCTCTCGGAGATCCAGAACGGGCAGTTCGCCCGGGAGTTCATCCTCGAGAACCAGACCGGCAACGTCTCCTTCAACGCCATGCGCCGCCGCGCGGCGGAGCACCCCATGGAAGAGGTGGGCGCGCGCCTGCGCGGACTCATGCCGTGGCTGAAGGAGAAGCAGCTGGTCGACCGGTCCAAGAACTGAGCCGTCCCAGGGGAGGAGCGCCGTTGCCCAGCGAAGGCGAACGCCGGTTCGTGGAGCGCCCCACGGAGATCCTGGTCGAGGACGCGTACCGCTTCGGCGCGCCGCCGCTGCTGGCGTCCGCGCTGTGCGGCCTGGCCGGCTGGAGCCTGCTCGCCTGGCTGTTCCTGGGCCTCGCGGTCTTCATCGGGGCCTTCTTCCGCAACCCGGAGCGGATGGTGCCGGGCGACGAGGACACGGTCGTGGCCCCGGCCGACGGCCGGGTCGTCGACGTCTCGGAGGTCGAGGACCCCGGCGGTCGCAAGGCCGTGCGCGTGGGCATCTTCCTGTCCATCTTCAACGTCCACGTGAACCGGGCCCCGGTGGCCGGGCGGGTCGTGTCCATCGAGCGCGGGGGCGAGGCATTCCTCGCGGCCTACGACCCCGAGGCCGAGCGCCGCAACGTGCGCTGCGACATGGAGCTCGAGACGCCCGGAGGCCACCGCGTGGGCGTCGCCCAGATCACCGGGCTCATCGCGCGTCGCATCGTCTGCCACCCGGTGGTGGGGGACGTCCTGCGCCGGGGAGACCGCTACGGGCTCATCCGCTTCGGCTCCCGCACGGACGTCTTCCTGCCCGTGGAGTCCGAGGTCTGGGTCGTGCGCGGCCAGCGGGTGCGCGGGGGCAGCACGGCCATCGGCCGCCTGCCGGGTGCGAAGGCCGGGTCGTGAGCGCGCCCGAGCCCATCGAGAGCGCCCGCGGTGCCCGACGCCTGCGCCGGCGAGGCCGCCGCGCGGGCGGACGCTCGTACGTCGCGCTCCTGCCCCAGCTGCTCACCACCGGCAACCTGGCGGCCGGCTTCTACGCCATCGTCAACTCGAGCAACGGGCACTACGGGCGCGCCTGCGTGGCCCTCATCGTGGCCGGCGTCTTCGACATCCTCGACGGTCGGGTGGCGCGCATGACCCGCGCCACCAGCCGCTTCGGCCTCGAGTACGACTCCATCGCGGACACCGTGTCGTTCGGCGTCGCCCCGGCCATCCTCGCCTTCCACGCCGGCGAGTTCGCGGAGCTGGGCTGGACCGGCTGGGTGATGGCGTTCATGTTCACGGCCTGCGCCGCCCTGCGCCTGGCGCGCTTCAACGTGACGCCGGGGCGCTATCGCGGCCGCTTCGAGGGCCTGGCGAGCCCGGCGGCCGCCGGCATGGTGCTCTCGGCGGTGCTCTTCTCGCTCTTCCTGCAGGAGGCCGACCTCGATCCGCGGCTCCCCGCCTCGATTCCCGCCATCGGGGTCGCGTCCCTCGGCCTGCTCATGGTGAGCTCCATTCCCTACCGCAGCTTCAAGGAGGTGCGGATCCGGGGCTCCCACCGGAGCGTCGTGATGATGGTGGTCGCCTTCCTCGTGATCCTGGCCAAGCCCGAGGTGACGCTCTTCGCGATCGGGCTGGCCTACGTCGCCTCGGGTCCGATCGAGTGGCTCTGGCGCCGCAGGACCGGCCAGGTGCTCGAGGAGATCGACCACGACGAGGAGTCCGCCCCACAGGCCGGCGCCGGCGCGTCGGCCGATCCGGCGCCGAGGGCCAACCCATGACCGAATCGGTTCGCATCTTCGACACCACCCTGCGCGACGGAGAGCAGTCGCCCGGCTGCTCGATGAACCTCCACGAGAAGCTCGCCCTGGCGCGGCAGCTCGAGAAGCTGGGCGTCGACGTGATCGAGGCCGGGTTCCCGATCGCCAGCGAGGGCGACTTCGAGTCCGTGCGCGCCATCGCCGGCGAGATCCGCAGCGCCACGGTCTGCGGGCTCGCCCGCACCGGCCGGGACGACGTGGAGCGCGCCGGGCGGGCTCTGGAGGGCGCCGCCCACGCGCGCATCCACACCTTCATCGCGACCAGCGACATCCACCTCGAGCACAAGCTGCGCATGACCCGGGAGCAGGTGCTCGAGGAGGTGGTGCGGGCGGTGACCCAGGCCCGGGGCTTCACCGACGACGTCGAGTTCTCCGCCGAGGACGCCACGCGCTCGGACTGGGACTACCTGGTCGAGGTGTTCAGCGCCGCGATCGAGGCGGGCGCCTCCACCTGCAACGTCCCGGACACCGTCGGCTACACCACGCCCGACGAGTACGCCGCCCTCATCCGCCACCTGCGGGAGAAGGTGTCGGGCTCCGAGAACGTGGTGTTCTCCGTGCACTGCCACAACGACCTGGGCCTGGCGGTGGCCAACAGCCTGGCCGCGGTGCGCGCCGGGGCGCGCCAGATCGAGTGCACGGTGAACGGCATCGGGGAGCGGGCCGGCAACACTTCGCTCGAAGAGGCGGTGATGGCCATGAAGACCCGTCCCGACGTCTTCGAGGGGCTCGACACCGGCATCGTGACCACCGAGATCTATCCCTCGAGCCGGCTGCTGGCCTCCACCATCGGGGTCTCGGTCCAGCCCAACAAGGCCGTGGTGGGCGCCAACGCCTTCGCCCACGAGGCCGGCATCCACCAGGACGGGGTGCTGAAGGCCGCGATCACCTACGAGATCATGACCCCCGAGTCGATCGGGCGCAGCTCGAACGAGCTGGTCCTGGGCAAGCACTCGGGCCGACACGCCTTCCGGGAGCGGCTGCTCGAGCTGGGGCTCGAGCTCGAGGACGAGGAGTTCCAGCGCGCCTTCCGCCGTTTCAAGGATCTGGCCGACGCCAAGAAGACCATCTTCAACGAGGACCTCGAGGCCATCGTCGCCGACGCCTACCAGAACACCGAGGAGCGGTTCTCGCTGTCGCAGCTGACGATCCTGTCCGGCACCTTCGCGGTGCCGAGCGCGACCGTGGAGCTGCTGGTGGACGGCGAGCCGCGCAAGGCGACCGCCCAGGGCGTGGGGCCCGTCGACTCCATCTTCAAGGCCATCGCCGACCTCACGGAGACCAAGAGCGAGCTCATCCGCTACGAGGTGCACGCCGTCACCGCCGGGCTGGACGCCCTGGGCGAGGTGTCGGTCACCGTCAGCGAGGACGGGCGCAGGGTCATCGGGCACGGAGCCCACGAGGACGTGATGGTCGCCAGCGGCAAGGCCTACGTCCACGCCATCAACAAGCTCGAGTGGCACAAGCAGCGGCGCAACGTCGGGCCGCCCCGCGGAATCTGACTCGGGATCCAGGACAGGAGTTCGAAGTGAATCGCATCGTCGTGCTGCCGGGGGACGGCATCGGTCCCGAGGTGACGCGGGAGGCGCGCCGCGTGCTGGAGGCGGCCGCCGACAGTCACGGTCTGGCCCTCGCGTTCGAGGAGGACCTGATCGGCGGCGCGTCGATCGACGAGCGCGGCACGCCGCTCTCCGACGACGTGGTCGAGCTGTGTCGCAAGAGCCAGGCGGTGCTGCTGGGGGCCGTGGGCGGCCCGCGCTGGGACGACATGCCCGTGGAGACCCGGCCCGAGAAGGGCCTGCTGCGCATCCGCAAGGAGCTCGGGCTGTTCGCGAACCTGCGGCCGGCCTCGGTGTTCCCCGCCCTGGCCAGCGCCTCGAGCCTGCGTCCCGAGGTGGTCGACGGCATCGACCTGCTGGTGGTGCGCGAGCTGACCGGGGGCATCTACTTCGGCGAGCCCCGGGGCCGCGCGATCGTCGGCGGCGAGCGCGAGGCCCGCAACACCATGGTCTACGACGAGCACGAGGTGACCCGCATCGCGCGGGTGGCCTTCGAGTCGGCCCGGCGCCGCCGCAAGCACGTGACCCACGTGCACAAGGCGAACGTGCTGGAAGTGTCCCAGCTCTGGGTCGAGGTGGTCGAGGAGGTCGCCAAGGAGTTCCCGGACGTGGAGCTGGCCCACCAGCTCGTCGACTCCTGCGCCATGCTGCTGGTGAAGGAGCCGCGGCGCTTCGACGTGATCGTCACCGGGAACCTCTTCGGCGACATCCTGTCCGACGAGGCCGCCATGATCACGGGGTCCCTGGGCATGCTGCCGTCCGCCAGCCTGGGCGACGGCGGCATCGGCCTCTATGAGCCGGTCCACGGCTCGGCGCCGGACATCGCCGGCCAGGACAGCGCCAACCCGCTGGCGGCCATCCTCTCGGCCGCCATGCTGCTCGAGCACTCGCTCGACCAGGCCGACGCCGCCGGCGACATCCGGTCGGCGGTCTCCGCGGTGCTGGCCGACGGCCACCGCACCGGCGACCTCATCCTCGACGGCGACGAGCGCGCGGCCGTGGGCTGCACCGCCATGGCCGACCTCGTGCTCCAGAAGCTGGGCCGCTCCTAAGTGGCCGACCCCTGGCGAGTCGCGCTGATGGGGGCGGGCGGGGTCCTCGGTCGGGAGATCGCCGCGGTCATGGCCGAGCGGCGGCTGCCCCTGGCCGAGCTCCGCGCCTACGGCACCGAGCGCTCGGTGGGCGACACCCTCGAGTGGATGGGCGACGAGATCGCCATCGAGAGCGAGAGCCCCAGCGGGCTGCGGGACCTGGACCTGCTGGTGCTGGCCACGCCCCAGGACGCGGCGCTGGCGTGGGTGCGCGAGGCCCTGCGCGCCGAGGTCCCGGTGCTCGACTGCAGCGGCGCCCTGGCCATCTCCGAGGAGGTGCCCATGGTGCACGCCGACCTGGGCGTCCCGCCGGGCGTGGAGAGCGCCCCGGCGCTGTGTCAGCCGGCGGGCCCGGCGCTCGTGTGGGCGCCGGCCCTGGCGGCCGTGAACGCCACCGCGGGCCTGCGCGGGGTGGCCGCCACCTGGCTGCGCTCGGCCAGCGGCCTGGGTGCGGCGGGGCCCGATCGGCTCTCCGAGGAGACGGTCGCGCTCCTGACCCACCAGGAGCCGGAGCCCGGGGAGGGCTGGCCCGGTCCGCTGGCCTTCGACTGCGTGCCGCTCGACCCCGGACTGGCGCACACCGACGACGTCCTGCGCGACCTGTCGCGCCTGCTGGACACCGAGATCCGCGGAGGGGTCCAGGCGGTCCAGGTGCCGGCCTTCGTGGCCGACGGCGGCGTCCTGTGGCTGGAGACCGAGCGGCCCGTGTCCGACGACCTGCTCCGCGGCGCCCTCGAGAAGGCGGCGGGCGTGGGGCTGCGCGAGGACGAGGCCTGGGGCCCGTCGATCCGGGACGCGGCCGGCGCCGACCAGGCCCTGGTCGGCCACCTGCGTTCCGGCGACGAAGGGGCGCTCGCGGGTCTGTGGATCGCCGGCGACGCCGTGCGCCTGGCCGCCCGAAACGCCGTTCGACTGGCGGAGGCCCGGCTCTCCGGTCCGCGCGCCGCCGCGAGCTGAGTCCCCGGTGACCCGGGCCGACGCAGGCGAGGCGAACGGGCCCCCGCGCGAGGGCGGCGAGCCCGAGCCGGACCTCGCGCCCCGCTGCTTCCGACTGCGCATCGAGTACGACGGGACCGACTTCGAGGGCTGGCAGGTCCAGAAGGGCGACGCCCGCACCGTACAGGGCAGCCTGTGCGCCGCTCTCGCCCGGCTCGGCCGGGGCCCGGTCCGGGTCGTGGGCGCCGGCCGGACCGATGCCGGGGTCCACGCGGAGGGGCAGGTGGCCGCCGCCCGGCTGGCGACCCGGCTCCCGCCCGAGGCCCTGCGCCGGGCGCTCAACGCCCATCTGCCCCGGGACGTCGGGGTGCTGGAGGTGGCGCCGGCGGCGCCGGACTTCGATCCCCGGCGCGCCGCGCGCCGCAAGCTCTACCGCTACCAGATCTGGAACGGCCGGGACCGCTCGCCCCTGCGGGCGCGCCGCTGGGCTCCCGTCCACCGCCGGCTCGAGGTGGGGGCGATGGCCCGCGCCGCCGCGGCGCTCGAGGGCCGCCACGACTTCACGTCCTTTCGCGCCGCGGGCTCGTCGGTCAAGACCTCGGTCCGCACGCTCTTCCGCGCCGAGGTGGCCGGCGAGCCCGGCGGGGAGATCGTGGTGGAGCTCGAGGGAGACGGCTTCCTGCGGCACATGGTCCGCAACGTGGTCGGCACCCTGGTCGAGGTGGGCCACGGGGCCCGCTCGCCCGAGGGCATGCCCGCGCTGCTGGCGGCCCGGGACCGGGGCCTGGCCGGACCCACCGCCCCGGCCCGGGGCCTGACCCTGGTGCGCGTCGACCTCGCGACCCCCGATGACACACATTCCATTTGAAAATCGCCGGCTTGGGCCGCCGCTGCGACTTGACGAGGCTGCCCGGCTTCGGTAACTCTCCGCGGTCCCGGGGGTCGGCCGCCGAGCCGCCCCGGATCCGCAGAGAGATCCAGAGATCCTCAGAGACCGAGAGAGATTTCCCGGCGCATCCCGATCCGGCCGACGAACTCGCGTCGCCGGATGCGCGCGCTGGACACCGTTCGAGGAGAGACCATGGGAGCGCAGGCGCATCGCGCGACCCAGAGTGCCCGTGCCGAAGACGTGGAGCGTCGCTGGTTCGTGGTGGACGCCGAGGACCTGGTCCTCGGGCGCCTCGCGACCCGGGTGGCCACCGTCCTGCGCGGCAAGCACAAGGCCATCTACACCCCGCACGTGGACACCGGCGACTTCGTCATCGTGGTCAACGCGGAGAAGGTCAAGCTGACCGGTCGCAAGCGGGAGCAGAAGACCTACTACCGGCACTCCGGCTACCCGGGCGGCATCCGCTCCATCTCCGCCGACAAGCTGCTGGCCGGCCCCCACGCCGACCGCGTGGTGCGCACGGCGGTGCGCGGAATGCTTCCCAAGAACAGCCTGGGCCGGAAGATGCTCGGCAAGCTCAAGGTCTATGCCGGTCCCGACCACCCCCACGCGGCGCAGAAGCCCGAGGAGCTCACCATTGGCTGAGGCGAACACCTTCACGGCGACCGGCAAGCGCAAGAGCGCGATCGCGCGGGTGCGCCTGACCCTGGGCTCCGGACAGATCACGGTCAACGGCAAGCCCGCGGACAACTACTTCGACCGCGAGGTGCACCGGATCATCATCCGCGAGCCCCTCGAGGCCACCGACTCGCTCACCCGCTTCGACATCACCGCGTCCATCGCCGGAGGCGGCCACGCCGGCCAGGCCGGCGCCCTGCGCCACGGCATCTCGCGGGCCATGGAGAAGTTCGATCCCACCCAGCGGGCGACGCTCAAGCCCCGGGGCTTCCTCACGCGCGACGCGCGCAAGAAGGAGCGCAAGAAGTACGGCCAGCGCGGTGCGCGGGCCCGCTTCCAGTTCTCCAAGCGCTGATCCGGCGCGACGCGTTCGTTCGAGCGGGGGGAGGTCCGGGCCGGGCCTCCCCCCGCTGCGTTCCGGGCCTCGCGCTCGGCCCCCGTCCGCCCCGCGATCCGCAGGGCGGCGAGGGCGCGCCTCGCGGCTTCCGTGGCCGGAGATTTGACGCTCGTCGCCGGCGCGGGCTATATCTTCCCAAACGCATTTCCCGACAGGAGTCGACGCGATTCGACCGAGCCCGCTGAGGACGATCTCAATGGCGGGGAGCCCTCCTTGAAGCCGCAGGCCGACCGTGCCGCGCAGGCCGACGGGGGCGCCCGCAGGAGATCTTTCTCTCGGAGCAGGAGAGGCGTGTGCGCGCACTCGCGCCGGCGCTCCGAAGGGAATGCGAAACCGGGGCGAGGGGGGAGCCGCTGATGAGTCCGAAGCCGACCAAGTACATCTTCGTCACCGGTGGAGTGCTGTCCTCGCTGGGCAAGGGCCTGGCCTCCGCCTCGGCCGGCGCGCTGCTCGAGGCCCGCGGCCTGTCGGTGACGTTCCTGAAGCTCGACCCCTACCTGAACGTCGACCCCGGCACCATGAACCCGTTCCAGCACGGCGAGGTCTACGTCACCGAGGACGGCGCCGAGACCGACCTCGACCTGGGCCACTACGAGCGCTTCACCACGGCCGTGATGGGCCGTCAGAACAACGCCACCGCGGGGCAGGTGTACGACACGGTGCTGTCCCGGGAGCGCCGCGGCGACTACCTGGGCGGCACCGTCCAGGTCATCCCCCACGTGACGGACACCATCAAGGAGCGCATCCGGGCGGCGGCCGTGGGCGTCGACGTGATCCTGGTGGAGATCGGCGGCACGGTGGGCGACATCGAGTCGCTGCCCTTCCTCGAGGCGATCCGCCAGTTCCGCTCCGAGGTGGGGCGGGAGCACTGCTGCTTCGTCCACGTGGCGCTCGTGCCCTACGTGGCCACGGCCGGCGAGGTGAAGACCAAGCCGGTCCAGCACTCGGTCAAGGAGCTCCAGAGCGTCGGTATCGCCCCCGACATCATCCTCTGCCGCACCGACCGCTTCCTGTCGAAGAGCCTCAAGCAGAAGATCGCGCTCTTCTGCAACGTGGATCAGGACGCCGTGGTCACGGCCAAGGACGTCGACACCATCTACGAGGTGCCGCTGGTCCTGCACAAGGAGGGCCTCGACGAGAAGCTGGCCCAGGTGCTGAACATGTGGACGGGCCGGCCGGACCTCCGCCGCTGGGAAGAGCTGGTGCGCGTGCTCAAGAACCCCGAGCGGGAGATCACGATCGCCATGGTGGGGAAGTACGTCGACCTCACCGAGGCCTACAAGAGCCTGAACGAGGCGCTGGCCCACGCTGGCAGCGAGATCGCCGCCCGGGTCCACATCGAGTACGTCGACTCGGAGAAGCTGGAGGACGCGGCGTCGTCCCTGGGCCGGGCCGACGGCATCCTCGTCCCCCACGGCTTCGGCGCCCGGGGCGCCGAGGGCAAGATCACGGCCGTGCGCTACGCCCGGGAGCAGCGCATCCCGTACCTGGGCATCTGCTACGGCATGCAGCAGGCGGTGATCGAGTTCGCGCGCAACGTGGCCGGGCTCGCCGGGGCGAACTCCATCGAGGTCGACCCCGAGACCCCGCACCCGGTCATCGACTTCATGCCCGAGCAGCGGGAGATCGAGGAGAAGGGGGCGACGATGCGCCTGGGCGCGTATCCGTGCGTGCTGACCGAGGGCACCCGGGCCCACGCCTGCTACGGCCGGACGGAGATCAGCGAGCGGCACCGGCACCGCTACGAGTTCAACCCGGACTACCGGGACCGGCTCTCCCGGGCCGGGATGACGTTCTCCGGGACGTCGCCCGACGGGCGGCTGGTGGAGATCATCGAGCTCGAGGATCACCCGTTCTTCGTCGCCTCCCAGTTCCACCCCGAGTTCAAGTCCCGCCCGTTCTCGCCCCACCCCCTGTTCAAAGCCTTCATCAAGGCCGCCGCCCAGTACCAGACCGACAAGACCTGAACCCGAGCCGCTCCCCCCGGAACCGCCGCTGCGCTTCTCCTGAGGTCCTCGGGGCGCGCCGGGGGAGCAGGGGGCCCCGTGCTCGGTCAGTCCTCGGCGAGCGGACGGGGTTGCTTCCCGGGGTAACCAGGCTGCCTCGCGCTGGCCTCGGCGCCTGCGGAATCTGCGCGCGGGACCCCCTGCTCCCCCGACTCGGGACGGGGCAGCCAACGACTCCCGTTGGCGCAGCCTCCCAGGGACCGTTCCTGTCATTGGCTGCCCAGTGCGAGACCGGGGGAAGGGTTGACAGCGGAGCGACCGCCGAGGCGAGCACGCCGCGCTCGCACCCGAAGTGCTGCTTCAACCGATGGCGGCCAGCGTGTGGGCGAGCGCAGGCGTCGTATTCCCTGGGGCCGCCAGCGTCGGCAGGGAAGGAGCGGAGGGAGACGGAGTCGCAACCCTTCCCCCGGTCGGGGCAACGGAGGACCAGAGGCGAAGCGAAGCGGCGCCCGTGGAGGTGGGGGCTAGTGGTCGGGGTGGAGGCCGAGGCGCTTGATGGCGTGGGTGGTGCGGCGGGCGACGCCCTGGGCGAGGCGGGCCAGCCGGCTCGACTGCAGCCAGCTCACCTGCACCACCCGGCGCGTTCCCACGTGGGGCAGGTGACCGTGGAACGACCGATCGTCGCGGCGGAACGCCACCATCGTCCCGTCGCTGGGCGCCACCTCGGCGGCGAAATCGTCCACATCCTTCGACCGCAGGAAGCGCAGCCGCCCCCCCTCGGCGTCCCAGCCGTGGTTCGGATACACGAGGAGCGTGACGCACTTGCTCCAGTGGTCGGTGTGGACGTTGCCGTCGCTCGCCTCGCACTCGGTCCGGATGCTGACGTTCTGGGGCAGTTTCTCGAGCCCCGGGTAGCCCAGCTTCTCGCCCAGCAGCCGGGCGAGCTCGGGGGAGGCGAGCTCCTGGAGGAGCCGTTCGAAGGCCGGGCCGTGGGGGGCGCTGCCCACCTTGTGGTTGCGCGGCCCTTCGATCTTCGGGAAGTCGGCGATCACGGCGTCGATGGCCTCGCGGCGCAGCAGGCCGGGAACCACCAGGAAGTGGAAGGGCTCGAGCTCGGTCTTCGCCTGGGCGAGGCGGTCCAGGTCGAGAAGGGGCGTCGTCGAGGGGTCCACGGCTCGGTCCTCTGGGGCTGCGGTTCTCGGCAGACGCTCGGCCGGAGGCCTTCTCCCGGCGCCCGATCGGAGATCGCTCCGGCCGCTCCTCGGGGGGCGGCCGGAACTGGAGACCCGACCCTGCGAAGGATATCCTCTTCGCCGAATCGTGCAGGGGCCAGAAAGCCCCAGCGCTTCTCGCAAGCGTGAGCCGGGACGCAGCGTTTCGCAACCCACCCCCGAGCCCTCCGGACTGGATCCATCGACTTGAACCGCAATCTCCTGGCCGCCGCCCGGGTCGCCGTCACGGGCCTCAGCATCGTCCTGCCCGAGGAGCCGCGCCGCGCCCTGCTGCGCCGGCTGCGGGGCCTGGAGGAGTGGAGCAGCCTGCGCCACACGGACTTCACCATCGTGTCCTACGGCAAGAGCGGGCGGACCTGGCTGCGGCTCATGCTCTCGCGCTTCTACCAGCAGCGCTTCGGGCTGCCCGAGGGCGCGTTCCTCGAGTACGACAACCTGAACCGGCGCGATGCGGCCATCCCCAAGGTGTTCTTCACCCACGGCAACTACCTGCGGGACTACACCGGCCACGGCGAGTCGCTGGCCGACGACTTCGGCGACCGACCCCTGGTGCTGCTGGTGCGCGATCCCCGGGACATCGCGGTCTCCCAGTACTTCCAGTGGGCGCACCGCATGCATCCCCACAAGAAGTGGATCAACGCCTATCCGCCCCACGGCGCCGAGCTCACGGTGCAGGAGTTCGTGGCCGACCACGAGGCCGGGCTCGACCGCGCCCTGGGCTTCCTGCGCCGCTGGTCCGAGGCCCTCCCCAAGTGCCAGCGGGCGCTCGTGGTGCGCTACGAAGACCTGCGCGCCGACCCCCACACCCACCTGCGGCGGGTGCTCGAGTTCTTCGGGGCCGACCCCAGCGACGAAGAGGTGGCCGACGCGGTCGACTTCGCCGCCTTCGACAACATGCGGCGGCTGGAGGAGGACGGCAGCGTCCAGGCCTCCGGCCAGCGTCTGGTGCCCGGCCGCCGCGGCGACACCAACAGCTACAAGGTCCGGCGCGCCAAGGTGGGCGGCTATCGCGACTACTTCGACGACGCCACCTGCCGCGCCTTCGAGGCGCGGGTGGCCGACGCCCTGGGGCCGGCCTTCGGGTACGCCGCCCAGGAGCCGGCGGTGGCATCCACCGGGGCCGGCACCCAGGCCGGGGCCGAGGCCCAGACCGAGGAGAGGACACAATCGTGAGCCCGCTGCGCGACGGAACCAAGAAGGTGATGATCCTGGGGGCGACGGCGCCGCTGCCGCGCGCGGCCCGGGTGGCCCTGCGCGCCCGGGGGCTGGGCGCCCTCGAGGTGGCCAAGGCGAAGCGCGCCCAGCTGCTGCTGATCGCCCACCCGAAGAGCGGGAACACCTGGCTCAAGGTCATGATCTCCCGCCTCTACCAGGTGCGCCACGGGCTGCCCGACTCGCTCATCCACAAGACCGACGAGTTCACCCGGGTGGTCCCCTCGGTGCCGCGGCTCGCCGCCACCAACGGCATCTACAGCTACGAGGGGGCCGTGGGGCGGCTGCTCGATCCCGAGTCCGGCGACCCCTCCATGCGCGACAAGGCGGTGCTGTTCCTGGCGCGCCACCCCTGTGACATCGCGGTGTCGTGGTACTTCCAGTTCACCAAGCGCCAGTCCCGCCACAAGCAGGAGCTGATCAACGCCGAGCTCGCGCACCCCATCGACCGCACGAAGATCGAGATGTGGGACTTCGTCCGCCACAGCGACATCGGGCTCGAGCACCTGATCGGGTTCCTGAACGGCTGGGAGCGCAAGCTGGCCTCCCATCCGCGGGCCACCACCATCCGCTACGAGGACCTGCGCGGCGAGCCCGAGGCGACGCTGCGGCGCGTGACCGAGCTGCTGGGCGAGGACTTCAGCGACGAGGAGATCGGGGAGGCCGTGCGCTACGGCTCCTTCGACCACCTGAAGCAGCTCGAGGGGCAGGGCCACTTCAAGCAGGGCGGGCTCACCCTGCGCAACTCCGCCGACCCCGAGAGCTTCAAGGTGCGCCGGGCGAAGGTGGGCGGCTACGTGGACTACTTCACCCCCGAGCAGGTGGCGGAGCTCGACGAGATCGTCGCCAAGCAGCTGTCGCCCACCCTCGGCTACGGCCCGCTGAGCGAGGTGCGACCGCTTTCGTGAGCGTCGCTCCGCGGACCTGGCTGCTGCTGGCCGAGAAGCAGGGCGACAACGCCCAGGTGGAGGCGCTGGCGGGCTCGTTGCCCTGGCCCTGCGAGACCCGGCGCCTGGCCATGCAGGAGCGCTGGCTGCAGGGCAAGCCGCCGGTGGCGGCCAGCCTCGACCACCTGGACCTGGCCGCCTGCGACGAGCTGGCGCCGCCCTGGCCCGACCTGATCGTCACCATGGGGCGCCGCACGGCCAACGCGGCCTTCTGGATCCGCGAGCAGGCGAAGGGCCGCACGAAGATCGTGCTGGTGGGCAAGCCGTCGGGCTGGCTCGAGCGCTTCGACCTCGTGGTGGGCAGCGCCGAGGTGCAGCTTCCGCCCTTCGACAACGTGGCGTCCATCGGCCTGCCGCTGCTGCGCGTGGACCCGGCCGACGTGGCCAAGGCCGCCGACGCCTGGCGCGCCGAGATGGCCGACTGGCCCCGACCCCTGGTCGCCGTGCTGGTGGGCGGCCCGACCGGGCCCTTTGCCTTCGACCGGGCGGTGCGCGAGCGGCTGGTGCGGCTGGTGCGATCGGTGCGCGAGCGCGGCGGGACGCCCTTCGTCACCACCAGCCGGCGCACGCCCGGCGAGGTGGCCGACGCCCTCGAGGCGGCGCTGCCCGAAGGCGGCCACCTGTTCCGCTGGTCGCCCGAGGCGCCCCGCAACCCCTACCGCGCGCTCCTGGGACTGGCCGACGGCTTCGCGGTCACCGGCGACAGCATCTCGATGCTGGTGGAGGTGGCGCGCCTGCGCCGTCCGCTGGCCATCGTGCCGCTCTCCACGGGTCCCCTCGGCGCCCTCGACCAGAGGCGGCGCGCCTTCACCCGCTGGCTGTTCGCCAGGCCCGGGGCCGACGGAAAGGGAAGGCTGCGCGCAGCCGTGGCCCGCGGCGCCTTCCGGGCGGGGCTCCTCACGCACACCCGCGACTTCAACGCGCTCCACGAGTGGATGGTCGAGACCGGGCTGGCGGTCTGGACCGACGGCGAGCTCCCGGCCGAGGGCTTCCCGGCGCCGAGCGGCGACGTGGACGACGATCTCAACGAGGCGGCGGCGCGCGTGGCCGCGCTCTTCGAAGGCCCGGGCCGCTAGTCCCGAGCGCGCTCCTTGCGCCAGCGCTTCCAGCGGCGCTTGAGCGTCATCTTCTTCTCTTCCTTCTCGTAGCGCTTGGGCTTCACCCAGTACATCTGGAGCGAGCGGCGCTCGGCCTCCACCGGCAGGAAGCCGTGGTACGAGTGCTCGGAGCGGCGGAAGGAGATGAGGGTGCCCGCCTCGGGGACCACCTCGGCGGCGTAGTCCTCGATGTCGTCGGGGTTGCGGACCAGGCGCAGGCGCCCGCCTTCGTGGTCCCAGGTGGGGTTGAAGTAGATGAGCGACGTGACGATCTTGCCCTTGGAGTCGTTGTGGACGTTGCCGTCGGAGATGTGGGAGTACCTGCGCACGGTCATGTCGAGCGGGTAGGGCGACAGGTCGAGGCCGAACTTGGCGCCGAAGTGCTCGCGCAGGACGGGGTCGTGGAGCTCGGCCAGCAGGGTCTCGAAGGTGGGGCCGAAGCGCAGCCCGGAGGGCTCGAAGTTGCCCGGCTCCTCGATGGCGGGATAGTCGGCGTTGACGGCCGCCAGGGCGTCGGCCCGCACGAACCGGGGAACCACGACGAAGTCGCAGGGGTCGTGTTGCAGGGGCGCGGCGTCCAAGGCGTCGAGATCGAGAAGCTTCATCCTGGGGCCTCCTGAGGCGGTTTCGAGGTCCTTGGGGGGCGGGCCAGACGGTAGCAAGTCGCGCCTTGCCGAGGCTCCCGGAAGGGTGTTCGCGACGCCGAGTCACGCCCGCGGGAGCCCCGGCGGCGGGCGCGCAGGGGGTGTGCTGGGGCAGACTGGGCCGCAGGCGGCGGGTCACGCATTGCCCGCGCCCAGCGCCCTGATATCGTTTGCGCCAACCCCCTACAGCCTGTGGAATCGCTCGAGAGGCCTGGAGAGACCCGTGCCCTTCTTTCTGCAATCGCCGATCTGGATGCAGTCCATCTGGAAGAAGCTCACCCGGGCCGTGGTGATGGCCGGCTGCTTCTGGATGTCGCCCGAGCGCAAGAAGGAGATGGAGCGCTGGCTGCGCGGGCGGGAGCAGTGGAAGAAGCTGCGCCAGGCCGACTGCGTGGTGGTCTCCTTCGGCAAGAGCGGCCGCACCTGGCTGCGGGTGATGATCTCGCGCTTCTTCCAGGTGCGCGACGGCCTGCCCGAGCACCTGCTCATCGGCTTCGACAACTTCCACCGCCGTCGCCCGGCGGTGCCGAAGATCTTCTTCACCCACGACAACTACCTCGAGGACTACACCGGCCACCGCGACAGCCGCTCGGACTACCGGGGGCGCAAGGTCGTGCTGCTGGTGCGGCACCCGGGCGACGTGGCCGTCTCCCAGTACTTCCAGTGGCGCTTCCGCATGAAGCCCCACAAGAAGGCCATCAACGACTACCCCGAGCACGGCGAAGAGGTGGGCGTGTTCGACTTCATGCACGCCAACGGCGGGGGGCTCCCCAAGATCCTGCGCTTCATGGACCTGTGGGCCCGGGAGATCGCCCAGAACGACGACGTGCTGATCGTGCGCTACGAGGACCTGCGGTCCCAGCCCGAGGCCGAGCTGGCGCGGCTGCTCGAGTTCATCGGCACGCCCGGCAGCGAGGAGCAGGTGGCCGAGGCCGTGCGCTTCGCCAGCTTCGACAACATGCGCAAGCTCGAGGAGAAGCGGACCTTCTGGCTCTCGGGCGGCCGCATGAAGCCCAAGGACCGCAACAACCCCGACTCGTTCAAGGTGCGCCGAGGCAAGGTGGGCGGGTTCCGCGACTACCTCGAGGACTCCGAGATCGAGCGGATCGAGAAGCAGCTGGAGGCCGCGCTCGACCCGGTGTGGCGCTACACGCCCGCCGAGCCGTCCGGCCAGTCGGGCGAGTCCGGCAAGGAGGGAACGGCGTGATCGGAACCGTCTTCATCCACACCAACCACCGGCAGATCGTCGGCGCCAAGGTGGCGGAGTACTCGCTCAAGCGGAACAGCGCCCGGCCCGACGACTTCGACGTCCGGATCATCCACACCCGGGACCACCCCTTCCTCGCCGAGCGCGAGGGCCAGGACTACCTGCGCGACGGCACCACCCGCACCTGGCGCATGAACGACCTGCAGTCGTTCACGCCGCTGCGCTTCATGCCGCCGGCGCTCATGGGCTACGAGGGCAGGGCGATCGTCATCGACCCGGACATCTTCGCCGCCGGCGACGTCACCGGGCTGCTCGAGCGCGACATGCAGGGCAAGGCCGTCATCGTGCGCCCGCGCTCGGGGGCCAAGGGCCGCGCGGGCATCATGGCCAGCAGCGTCATGCTGATGGACTGCGCGAAGCTCCGGCACTGGGACGTGCCGAAGACCTTCGGCGAGATGTTCGCCTTCGAGACCGACTACATGGACTGGATCGGCCTCAAGCTCGAGGACCCCTCGACCCTCGGGCCGCTGGAGCCCGAGTGGAACGACTTCGACCACCTGACGCCCGAGACGAAGCTCCTCCACAACACCAAGCGCTGGACCCAGCCCTGGAAGACCGGCCTGCCCGTGGACTTCGTGCCCGCCGAGAAGACCCGCGCCTTCGCCCCGCTCGGCTGGGTGCGCCGGGCGCGCCGGGCCCTGCTGGGCGACTACACCGGCCTCGGCCGCTACAAGCGCCACCCCGACCCGGCCCAGGAGCAGTTCTTCTTCGGGCTGCTGCGCGAGTGCGTCGAGAAGGGCGTGGTGAGCGAGGACTTCGTGCGCGCCGAGATGGCCAGCAACCACGTCCGCCACGACGCCTTCGAGGTGATGGAGAAGGCGCCGCAGCTGGCCCCGGCCCCGGCCTGAGCCCGGACGGCCCCGGGCGCCCGCACCGCCCGGCCGCCCGCCGCCCGGCCGTGCCCCGGCCCCTTCGGGGGGCGCCGCTCCCAAGTCGGCGCCAGCCGGTTGCCATCGGCCACTGCATTGCCTAACTACTGATTCCGCCTCGGCTTTGGGGGCCGAGACCGGGGGCGTTAGCTCAGCTGGCTAGAGCGCCGTGTTCACACCGCGGAGGTCACTGGTTCGAGTCCAGTACGCCCCACCACCCCAACCATTCCACCCTGGCCGAGATCAGCGCCGGCCGGGAAGAGTGGCCCGGTAGCTCAGCTGGATAGAGCACCAGCCTCCGAAGCTGGGGGTCGCGCGTTCGAATCGCGCCCGGGTCACCATCTCCAACCTTCGTTTCACCGATTGAAATCAATTACTTGCGCGACCGGCGGCTCGCCCGTAGTCCGTCGCTCTTCGGTGTCGTGTGGGGACTTGCGCGATGAGATCCGCGGGGACGTCGCCCTTCGCCAGCCGCATCGGCTCCACGTACTCCTCTCCATCGACCCACGCGACGTAGTGCCGCGCCGTGGTCGCGATGTCGGAGTGGCCGAGCTGCTTCGACACGTAGGCGAGTTGGACTCCGGCCGTGAGCAGCCAGCTCGCGTAGCTGTCGCGCAGATCCTTGAGCCGGTAGTGGGGGAGGCGGGCTGCCTTCAGGATCGCGGCCCAATCGCGGTGGTAGACGTTCTTCGCGTCCAAGCCCTCCAGCACCTCCGACTCGAGCGAAGGCTCCCACGCTGCGGTGTAGAGCTCGGCCAGCGCATCGCGGAGTCGCCAAGAGAGCGCCACTGTTCGGGTGCGGCCGGACTTCGGCAGCTCGACGGGTCCGCCCTGCGGTCGGTTCCACCGGATGAGCAGCCGCCGCCCTTCGCCGGTCTCTGAGCCCCAGGCGACGTCGCCCCATCGGAGCCCGAGCGTCTCGCCGACGCGGAGCCCGGCGTCGAGCTGGAGCAGCAGGAATGCCCGGACTCGCAGGCCCGTGAGCCGCGCTCGCTCGCTCTCCGCCGCGATCTTCTCCGCCGATTACTTCCGCACCGCGGCGTTCCGCATCCGCTCTTCGGTCTCGGTAGCGCGCTTCTCGGGCAGAGCCACGATGGCCTCGGAGAGCCGGCCCAGCTCTTCGGCGGAAGCGATGGGGCGAATGCGATCGGCCGGTTGGGCCCTGCCGCGCTTGCTCGCGCCTCGGCGCCGGAGCTGACGGCGGAATTCCTCCACCGGCGAGGCCTCCACGAGCTCCAGGTCCCGGGCGTAGGCGAACACCGAAGCGATGGCGTTTAGCATGTCGCGCCCGGTTGAGAAGGCGCGCTCCTCGCCGTCCACTTCCGCGGCCCACCACGCGCGCAGCATGCCGGGGGTGATGGCGTCCAGCCGGCGGCCCGCCAGGTGCCGCAGGATCGCGCTGCCGGGTGCGAGCTGACGCTTGCGACTCGCCAGGGTCGTTCGGGAGAGCCGGTGCGGCGCATCTTCCTCGAGGAATCGCTTCGCGAGCTGGCCAAACGTCGGGGGCTCCGCTCCGAAGCGCCGCTGTCCGATGCCCTTCTGCTCTTCGTAGAGGTCACGGACTTTCGTCGCTTCCTCCCAGGACGTGCATTCGAGGCTCCATCGGACGCGCCGGCCGTTGACCACGCGCTCGTACCAGATAGAGCCGCGGTAGGCGGTGAGGTTGCGGTACTTGCGACCCTTGGGCTTCTCTCTCACGAGCAGTCTCCCGGAACTAGTTCGTCCATCTTTGTGGGTGAGGACAGAGCCGCACGTCACAGTCCTCATTCACGCCAGAATCCTGCGCATCAGTCCGGTGCTAGTCACCATCGTCCTCGGACAAGTTTCGCAGCTCCCAGTGGCGAAAGTCGTGACACCACTCATGGAGTAGTTCGAGATTATTCAGGCTGTGGTTCCCACCTTTGCTGATCGGAACCTTGTGGTGAACATGAGCATCTTGAATCACGCTGATTCCCCGTGTCCAGGAGCCCCCAAGATCCTCCGCGTGGGATAAGTCTCCGATGTACTTGCCGGCTGGTTTGCCACAGCGCTCGCAGGTACCTTCGGCGCGGTCATACACCATCGCACGTCTCACCTGCCAGTCCGGCGGGTAGTCATCGTGCGGAAACTCGGAACCCGAGTTTCGATACATCGGTTCGAGCTCACGGAGCCACTTCTCGTGCCCTTGGCGGTTCCTCTCCTTCTCTTGCTGCCGAACTAGCTCTTCGCCGGTTATCTTGTCCCACAGCTTTCCCAGCCATCCCATTAGGGCGATAGCCGCAATCATCGCTTGCTCGTTTCCTCAGGCACCGTTCGGATGTATCGGAGCAGCGATTCGCCAAGCGGCATGAGGCAATGCCTGAGATCTGACGCTCCGCGAGCTGTCATCATCGTGCGGAGACCGGTCAACTTCGTGACTCGTAGATCATTCAGTTGCTCCGCCAGTTGCTCGATGGTTTCCTTTGTCAACTCGGGGATCCTGCGGTCGAGAGTCCGCAACTGCGATCCCGATAGGGCGTTCGGGTCCTCGTCTGGTTCCGAAGTGAGCGCCCCCAGCACCAGGATGTGTCCAGCCTGCAGCTCCTCCAATACTCGAAGCACTCGCATCTGCTCGTCGTAGAGATCCTCTGCATCCATTACCGAGCGGACCAGAAACGTCCTATAAGCTCTACGAATCTCTTCGGTTCGCTCGGCCGCGGCGTGACGCAACGTTTCCTCCAGCAGATCCTCGAACCCTTCCGTCTTCACATACTGCTTCGACGCCTCCGATTCAAAGTCCTGGAGATCCTCAGCGAAGCCGCGTAGAACCTCGTTGACACGGTCAAGCTTGCGCTGCGTTGATATCCCGCCCAGGACGTTGCTGATGGGACCACCAACCCACGGCACCGCACTCGAAACGAATGCGGCTACCTCTAGAGCGCGGTTGGTAGGGTCCCTGACGACGACAGGCTTACTCTCATCCTTGGTCATCGCAGCTCCTATGCGCATCCCTGAAACGCAGATACGATCACGGCTCGACGCGGGCCTAGCTAGCTCCACCCGGTCGCAATAGTTGGAGCCCCGAAAGGCAGTGAGTATGCACTCACCATCCTCTCAGTCTTTGCCTCATTCGGAACTCTTGCGCTTCTTCAGTTCCGTCGCGAGCCCCGATGTATTCGCTCTGGACCAGCTTCTCTGCTTCGTCCCGCGTTCTTCCTACCTGCCACGTGAGATTGACCTGGCGCGCGGCCTCCGTGCGCCCGATGGCCGTGCAATACCACCGGCCTTGGTCCTCCTCAACGATCAGCTGGTAGTCCTCGAATCTCGGGAAGCGTGGCTCCGCAGGGCAGGGTCGCGAATCCCCGCCTCGAGTGAACCCGCACTCGAAGTGCTCGACGTCGTCAACGCCGTACTCGTGGAAGACTGGAACTCGGCCCACCTGCCTTGAGCCGCAGTGAGGGCAGAAGAACTCCTTGCGAATCGCATCGAGCTCGTCCTCGCTGAAACCAGCTCGAAGCTCGCTGACGTCGATGTCGAAGGCCTGGGCTAACTCAATCAGGGTCTCGCCCGAGGGCATGCAGTCGCCAGCTTCGATCCGCTGGATCTGTCGCGCGCTCACGTACGAGATCGTCGAGAGACGTTCCTGTGTCCACCCCCGCCTCTCACGCTGGGCTCGAACGCGCGCGCCGATGTTCAGGTTCGGGTCCATGTTGCGCCTCCCTCAGTTCGGGCGCCATGATCCACGCGGCCGGCACCTCAGCCACGTCATCTCTGCGACACCTCCAGAAGCACGCGCAGTCCCTCAAGTCCCGAGGGGGCGTGCAGGCCTCAGTTGAGATCCGGTTTCCCCTGAGTTCTCAACGCCTTACCCCTCCTGGGAGTGGCTCAAGTGGCTATAAAGGCCTTTTGAAGACCCTGAGAAAAGCCGCACGAAAACGGGCAGTTGCGGGGTCGACCGGCCCCGCCGCGTCAGGTCTACCCGCTCCCGAGTCAGGCATCGGGTCCATCTCGAGAGGCAGAAGGCCGAAGTAGACGGCCTGTGCTTCGGAGCTCACGCAGCCTCCTCGCGTCGCCGCACTTCGAATCTCGGGGGCTCAAGGCCGAGACCCCGACGGCGCTCGCTCCACTCCTCCTGGATCTCCGCAACCACCCGAAGCGTGTCCTCTTCGCTGACGTCCTCCCGAAACAGGATCGTGTTGCCGAACAGGAAGTTGTGCAGGACGTACGGATGCTCGCCATCCGAGGCGATCGCGTCGATCGGGTACGTTCCAATCACCAGCTCGATCACGCTGTCATCTGAACCCTGGGTCGCCGAGTTCTTGGACATCACGCCTCCGGCTCCAGTAGGCGGTCGCCTTCCTTGACCCCAGCTTGTCGCATCAGCTCGTTCCACGTCGGATCCTTCGAGTGGTCGCGCACCACCCCGAACAGATCCGCGATCATGCGGCCCGCAAGACCAGCGATGTCCTCGTCCGTCGCGCTCTCGTGGACCACCATCAAGAGCTTGTGCTTGAGCCCGGTCTTTCGATGGCGACCATCTCTTCGGTACCGCGCGTTCATCCAGAACGCGCAAACGGTGGACGGCTTCTCATCGCCCGAGATCAAGTGCCCGGGCATGTCCGGGGCGGTAGAGATCTTGATGAGGGCCTCGAAGCTCTCGCGCGCGGCATTGCTCTCGGTTTCCTTCTTCGTCTTCGTCGGCATGCTGTCCTCCATTCGGGCGAGACGGCTACTTCCGCCTCGCGAGGTGTCGGAGCAGCAAGCGGCGGACGTAGGTGCCGTGGGACTCCTCACCCGCAGCACGCTTCAGCTCGGCGAGCTCCTGATCAGTCAGCAGCACGGTGACTCGGTTTCGCTGCTTCAGCTCGCCCAGGGGCTTCCGCCCAGCACCCTTTCGCCTACCGCCCTTCTTGCTCTTCGCCGCCATTCTATTCCTCTTATGAAAACACTACAAGTGGTATCATTGGTCCCGCTGTCGCGGAGTGAGTTCCGGGCCTGCCGCTGACTGTCCGCTCTCTTGTGGGCTCTCAGCCAATGGTCGCGTGGGCATGCGAAGGCGCAGTGAACCTGAGGCAACCCACCTCAGCGGTGTGTGCATCGCCGGCGACATGCCGAGGCTGACCGGTCGATAGGCCGGGGCAGGATGCCTCATGGGCCACCACGCCACTTGAAAGCGTTGACCTGGTCCGATGGTGGTGCGCAAACTGGAACGCCAATTGGCCCGCATCGTGCGAATCCGATGAGGTGGCGTCGCGGTCGGCGAGGGGTGTCGGCAGTCGCCCTCGCTCTCTGGGAACTGCAGCTCGACGTCGTTACAGCCGGTGATGGGCCAGGTCCGGTTGGAATCGTGGCCGACGCTCACCTGCTCGACGTTCGGCGGGAAACGCGTCATGCCCTCTTCTGCACGGGAGAAGCGAGCCGTGGCCGTCTTCTCGAACATCCTAGAAGCCCTCCGCGCATGGCCGAAGTGGAAGCGCATGGAGGAGGCGCCCGAGCGCATTGATCAGCTGGAGCAGCGCTTGACGGAGCTGGAGTCGAAGCTCCAACGTGCCCCCGGAGAGGCGTGCCCGTCGTGCGGCGCGCTCGAGTTCCGGGTCAAGTCGTCGACCCCGAACGACACCTTCGGCGATCTGGGTGGGGTCGACCGGCTCATGAGGTGCGCTGATTGCGGATACGAAGAGACGCAGCTGCACACGCCAGGGAGGGGCTGAGCAGTGCAGGATGGGATTGGGATCGTGGTGGTGCTGCTGTTTTATGCGGGGTGCGCTTCGATGAGGACATTCCCGAAGGACGCCTACCGGCGCGAAGGGGCCACGGCCCGCGACTTCGAGCACGACTTCGTCTTCTGCTTTGCGCTCCACTCCGAGCGCGCCCGCCAGGACTCGGCCGTTTCGTTCGGATCGCCGCCGCAGCTCGACACGCCCGCGCGGGTGGCTCGATGCATGGAGCTTCGCGGTTGGGAGGTGTTCGAGGAGCCAACCGGCAAAGCCCTCACGGTCGACCACGAGACCGGGGCGGTACTGACCGGGCTGCAGTCGGGCCCGGAGGCCGACTGACATGGAGCTGATCAGCGCAGGGCTGTTCCTGGTGCTGCTGATCTTGTGGATCCCGTTCGTTCTGCTGCCGATTATGATCGCATTCTCTCGCAGGCACCCGAACCGGGTCCCGATCCTGATCGTCTCGATCTTTCTCGGATGGACTCTGATCGGCTGGGTGGTGGCGCTCGCCTGGTCGTTGACCGCGATCCCCGAGTCCGCGCGGCCGGTGGAGCGCCCCCTGACGATCGAAGAAAAAGAGGCACGGCTGCGTGCCCGCCTGAAGGGCGTGGCCGCGTTCGTCGCCGTAGTGGTGGCCCTCGTGGGATTGAACGCCGTGACCAAATGCTCACGCGAAGGACGTGGGCAGCGAGCCGCAACGAGCGGCCCCCCGCCTCCCCCGACCACTCTCCGGGTCGCCGTGCCGGCGGCCGTCCTGCGCGAGTCCGCCAGCGCAGAAAGCGGCCGGATCGCGTCGCTGCCACGCGGCTGCACGGTCCGCCGCATGAAGTCGAACGACGGCTGGACGTTCGTGGCGCTCAAGCCCTCATGCAAAGAGTTGGCGTCGTCGGAGAAGGTATACGGCTGGGTCGCATCGCGACTTCTCGAACCGACCCGCGACTCATCGCTCCCGTTGACGCGAGTCGCCGCCGAGGCCGCGCACATCAGGAAGTACCCGAGTATGTCGGGCGTCGTCGCGGGTCGCGTTCCGCGCGGCTGCCGGCTTCGAGTGTTGGGGGAACGAGAGACGTGGACGCACGTCGAGCTGGCTGACGGATGTGATTCAATCGGGCCGATCGATGGGTCCGAGGGCTGGATCGCAACGCGGCTGCTCGAGCCAAGCCGTTGATGGCCGTGCTCATCGATCGGAAGCCTTTGTAGATTCTCCCGAGTGCCGAACCGTGCAACGCTACCCACGCCGAAACCGCCACCGAATTGCAAGCAGCGCGAGGGCGACGAGCGCAAGCGAGGCGACCGATTGCAGGGCGGCCACAAGCCGAATGGCTCGTGCGGTTCCTGTGGAATCATTTGAGACCGTCTGCCTTGCGAAGGCAGACCCGTCTCTTGTCCAAGCATCAAGTGGCCGAATCGCCTGGCGCACCGTGAGTTCCATGAGGTCACCATAGCTGTATCCACCTTCCGGCGGAAACACCGCTGCGACCTGTACGTAGACAAGGAATGCGAGTATCCCCACTCCGGCCAGCCACACTGCCGGTCGCCAGAAGCTGCGGCCGTAGTCGCTAGTCTCGTCGTAGAGCCAGGACAGCAACTTCACAGTTCTCGGGGTATCCAATTGGTTCCTGAGGCTGCGCTGCTCAAGAGCGTAGAAGTCGGCCTCTTCGTTTCTGGCCCTCAGATTCTCCATCGCCAGCTTTAGGGTTCGGTAGGCGCGCGGAGCACCGCGCGACCTGACGTCAGCGAAGATCGCTTCACCAAAATCGGTATCCTGATGGAGGCTTGAGCCGTGGAACAGCGGAGCCCTGCCGAACCGCGCCTTGCGGAAATTGGTCACGCCTGAGAAGCAGCGGTTCTCAAACGAAACACCTTCTTGGAAGTCCGTAGCCTCGAGATGCCATTCGCAGCTCTCCTGGGCATTGCTCAGAGCGGGCGCGGATCCGAAGTCAACCAACTTCTGGAAGGTCGATTGGTTGAAGAGGGCGAGGTAACCGATCCTTACATCACGGAAATCCGCCCAAGAAGAGAACTGACAATACGGTAGTTCGGCACCACCCATGATCTCCGCGTGCCGAAAGATTGCCAGCTCTACGAACGTCGTCTCGGGTGCCATGAACCGCAAAGCGACCTTGGCGCCGGTGAAGTCGGCATCACCGTGGATTCGCGACCCGCCCATGAAGAAGTGACCTTCGCAGGCCGAGTTCCCGAATGAGGCGTTGCCGCGGATCGTGACCTCTGAGAACCGTGCCTCTTGGCGAAAGACCGCGCGCGAAAACGACGCAGGACCGTGGAAGATCGATCCGGAGAAGTCCACCCCCCACTGGAACTGCGCACCGCGGGCATCTATCTCAGGTAGTTCGCGCCTGGAGAGGTTAAGTCTCCGCGGGAATTGACCGCCAGCGAGGACCAGTGCCGAGCCTTCCTCTAGCGCAGACTGAGCCATTCCCTCGATCGCCAGGCGGAAGTCCAGGAGGCGCGCTTCGGCCCATGCGGACTTCTCGGGCAGAGGAATGTGCAGCGCGCAGAGGCTCTGGCCGCCGCGAACGAGCGGGTCTCCGAACTCCCGGTCGTAGGGGCAACGAACTCCGGTCGGGTTCCTATATCCGCACGCCATGTGGTTAGCCTATCAGAAGCAGTGAGTTTGCTCGGGCTTCGGTGAATGCATCCTGTGCGTCAGTAGCGTGCCTTGCACAGGACGATCCAGGTGCCGCTGTCTGTCGAATCGGGCGAGCCGCTACCGAACCACTCCACAATCTCGGGCCAAGCCCACGAGCCGCTCGCCCTCTCGGGCAGCAGCATTTCGTGCTCGGCTCTCCTGTTCGCGGGCACCGCGCACCCGGCCAGAGTGACGCTTCCCGAGCGCGAACCCGTAAAGGACGAGCGATTCGACGAGATCGGGCCGAGCGGCGCGCAGCTGATCGATCGTGAGTGAAGACAGATTCATGCTTTCGTTCTCCCTGGTGGTAGATGCCACGCCAGCGGGTGGCAGGTATGAGAGAGGCTTCGGAGGCGGCGGCTTCAGGCTGGCCACAACTGAGCGCAGCGTACCGACCCGGTC
The DNA here is from genome assembly GCA_050618075.1 of Myxococcota bacterium. Taxonomy (GTDB): domain Bacteria; phylum Myxococcota_A; class UBA9160; order UBA9160; family UBA4427; genus JBNLVL01. The sequence goes on along the minus strand of JBNLVL010000017.1, from coordinate 121,276 downwards.
CGCCAGCCCTGCGGCGACGGCGGCCTGCCCAACCATCGAGACCCCGCCCCCGAATCGGCGGATGACTTCGTCCGGCGAGAGGCCTCGGTGCCGAGCCACCTTCGCAACGAAGACGGACGCCAAGTCGTCGAGGATCGCGAGGATCTGAGTCGCGCCCGGCTTCGTCGCGGGATCCGGCCACTTGTTCGGCGACTGCGTCGAGACGAAGCCGTGCTCCTTGATTCCGAGCCGCTCGTCCATCTTCCGGAAGTCGAGGATGCTCGTGATCACGCCGATCGACCCGAGAAGACCGGTGTCGACGGTGACTATCTCGTCGGCCGCCGAGGCGAGCCAGTAGGCGCCCGACTGCGCCAACCCCTCGACGAAGGCCTTGATCGGCTTCTGGCCTCGGGCCTCGAAGAGCAGGTCGCTGAGCTCAGAAGCGCCAGTCACGGTGCCGCCTGGGGAGTCGAGGGCGAGCAAGATCGAGTGGACTTGGTCAAACGCGAGGGCCGCCTTGAGGTCCCTCTTGGCGCGCGCGTAGCGGGCGGGAAGCGGGCGGGAGTTAGGGCACCGGCCAGGCGCACGATCGCCACGCCGTCCCGGAGCTCGACCGACGCCGAGTGGCGCCCGAGCTGACCGGCCCCTAGCGGCGATACGGCTGTGGGGTCTCCACCGCGCTCCGCGATCTGCAGCAGCGGGCGGAGCTGGTCCTCCGCCATCGCCCAAGGCAAGCCCAGCATTGTGGAGCCCGAAGCCAGTACCTGGTCCGCGGGAATCTCGCGGTCAGAACTCACGTCTCAGCCTCCATCGCCTCTACCGTGCTGTCTGCGCCGACCCGAGGCTCTAGATCGTCCTCTGCGGCAAGATCGGACACCGGGTCGACCTTATGCCCCTCAGGAGCGGGCATCATGAGATCCTCGGCGCTGCTCAGCTCGTCGAGGGCCTCGTCGATGTGCCGGCGGAGCGCGTCGCGGATCGCCGCCGCGCCCTTGAGCCGCAAGAGAGCCGGCGCGGCCCGATTCGGAATCGCGAGTAACCGGGAGCGGATCGCCGCGAGCTCGCGCTCGAGTTCTGCCGCGGCGGTGTCGACCTCGATGAGGTCCGCTGCCCGTTCGTCCCGCTCCATCACCGCCAGGTCAGCCAGCGCGAGCTCGCGGCGGAGCCGAGCTTCCCGGAGCGAGCCCCCGGCGTCTCCCACAGCTGCCTCTGAGGCGGCCTTCTCCCTCAACCACTCGACGACGTCGGCAAGATCGAATACCCAGGTCTGTCCCCGGCTCCGGTCCGCCCTGCGACGGTTCGGCATTCCCCGGCGCACGAACTTGTCGATGGTTCGAGGGTCGAGACCGAGGGCGTCCGCGAGCTCGCTGCGGTTCAAGACCAGACCACGGGCCTTAGCGGTCACGATGGGGGATCTTGATCTTGAACATGCCTTCAGCTCCTGTGGCTAGACGTCCCCGGCGGTCTCGCGTCACCCACCTCCCGGAAGGCTCAGAGGGACCCGCCGGGGGGGGGGGAGGGGGCATGCCCCGCCCCCCCCGGTAGGTTCCTACCGATCTCAACCCGGGTGGTCCGCGGTGACCTCATGGGGCAAGACCTGGTGCACCGGCTTCTGCTTCCACTCACCGTCCGAGACCTTGACCCAGGTCATTTCCACCGGTGACTTCTCGGCAGCGGGCTTCGGCGTGACCGTTTCGGTCACTCCTCCACGGTGCTGGGGAGCGCGAGTCTTGGCAGGCTTCGCGACTGCGGTGGGGGCCGACACGGTGGCCGACCTCGCAGCGCGGTCGATGGCGAGCACGAGATCCGTCAGGCTCCGAACCGCCTCGAAGTGGCTGCCCGCCGTGGCATCCTCCTGAGCGGCGTCCGACAGGTCGCGGCCCTCGATCCGTCCATGGCCCACGAGGTACTCGCTCGAGGTGCCCGGGTAGGCGATCCGCAGGTCACGCACCCAAGGGCGAGCCGCGCCGGTGTACACCGGGGTGGTGGCGTCGTGGCATGCGAGCAGTCGGCGGAGACGTGGAGCGAGCTGTTCCTCGAGGAACGTCACGATGCTCCCGAGTTCCGCGTCCTCCATGCGAGCGAACTCGATGGAGGTGGCCTCCCGCAGGCTCTGGGAAGCGCTCTTGAGGATCTTGGCGGCCGCCCTGGCCCGCTTGAGGAGCTCCGTCTCCTCCTCGCCCAGCTCTTCGCTCCGGTGGGCCAGCGCCCGAGCCTCGGCCTGCGCCTGCGCCACGGTCGGCTTCGACTCGCCGGCGCCTCCGCCGAGCCTCGCATCCGCGCGCAAGGACGCCACCTGGCGAATGGCCTTGGCGTGGCGGCGCCGTGTCACCGCCTGCTCCGAGCGCACGGCATCCAGCGCCTCCTGGGTCTTCTCGTAGTCCGTCTGAGCCTCTCTTGCGGTCTTGGCGGCGGCCTGGACCTCCTGGGAGAACGCGACCAGGGTCGACGTCTCCTGGGCGCTGGGGGCATTGCGGGTCGTCTCGGTCCCGCTGCTGGTGCTCTTCATTCGATGGTCCTCCTGCGGCGCTCGGCCGCGATTGATGCCTAGGGACAGGCGGGGGGCTCGAAGGCGGACGGGAGGACGGATGCGGACGCTTGGTTTGTATCCACGTCCCATGCGCGCGTGCGCGTGGGCTCAATCGAAACCATCCGTCCGCACGCGGTCACCCGTCCGCCCTCCGGTCCTGATCCTCCGCCGCAAGGGGCCTTACGCCCCGCCAGATCCGGGTTCGGGTCTTCCCGCGCCGCTCGCTCACCAGACCTCGCTCTCGCAGGGCGGCGCCGAACCGCTTTTGGCTGAGCTGCTCCTCCCCCGCGGATCGGGCCCACTCGATGAACGCGGCGTAGAGCTCTGCCGCGGGTGCCCAGACGCTCGCAGGCGGGCCGGTTTCGCAGCGCTCGTCCAGGAAGGTCCCGATCACGTCTTCTGCTGCCCGGTACTCTTCGGTCGCGACCTGGACGGCGGGCGGGGGGCGCAATCCCGGTCGCTGCCACTCAAGGCAGCCTCGGACCGCCCAAGCGAGGATTCCGGGCAGCTCCTGGCGCAAGCGGCTGGGGAGTTCGCGGTCGCGCCCCTCGGGCGGGATCGTCTCCGTGAAGGGCACGAGCCGGATGCGGCGCCAAATCGCCTCGTCGGTCCCCCGGACCTGCGGTCGGTGGTTGGTGGCCAACCACAGCTTGCAGACGGGTCGGAAGTCGAAGAACTCGGCACGCATGAAGCGCGCTGAGATCGTGTCGCCCCCCGTGAGCTCTTTGACTCGCGACTCCGAAAGCCGGCGTCCTTCGTCGGTTTCCACTGCCGACACGAACCGTGCACCCCGCAGGCGGGCGACATCGTTCGGGATGCCGTCGGTTCGCTTGGCCAATAGCGTGTCGGGTGGCGTGCGAAGGGCGTAGTCGCCCAGCAGGGCGAGAATGGTTTCGACGAACGTCGACTTTCTGTTCGCCCCGGAGCCCCACAGCAGCAGGAGAATCTGCTCCCCCGTGAGCCCCGTGAGGCTGTACCCAACGGCGCTCTGCACGAACTCCCGCAGCTCCCCGCCTGGGAGGATTCGCTCGAGGAAGGCTTGCCACCGCGGCGCCTTGGCTCGCAGGTCGTACTCGACCGGGGCGAGTCTTGTGAGGTAGTCGTCCTGCCGATGTGGCCGGAGCGCACCCGTCTCCAGATCAATGGTCCCGTTCTCGACGTTCAGCAGGAGCGAATGGGCGTCGAGTTCAGCCTCGTCGATTCGCAGGTGCGGACGTACGAGGTTCAGCGCTGCCCGAATCCGGCTTTCCTTCTCCGACTCCCGGGCCCACTTGGTGAGGGCCTCGGCCTGCCTTGTGAGTGTCGCCCGGTGCTTCTCAGAGTCGGCTTCCGCCGCTCCAGCGCTCACTTGGGCCGCCTCCTGGAGCACTATCCGGCCAAGGCGTGATGCGAGCCCGAGGGCTCCCGCCTCGTCTCGTGTCCAGCACTTGCCGGTCCACACGATCCATCCGAGCCCGGGTGACCAGCGGAGTTCCTCCCGAAACCCCTTGGCAATCCGGAAGGCGTTCGCAACATCGGAGACGGGCGAGGCGCACTCCGGTTCGGATGTGCCGCCACCGTCCTGTCGTGCCGAGAAGCCCGGCGCGCTCTGTATCGCCTCGTGCCGGGCTTCCACCGGGCCTGTTCGCGTGCACTGGTCGCCGTATCCCTTGGCGGCGAGCTCGCGCGCCGCCAAGGCCAAGTCGCCGGCATGGTGGAGTAGTGCGTAGGCCCCGAAGCGGTCGTAGGTCTGCCCTCGGCCACTTGGACCCTCGAGCACGCTCTCGAACTCCGTGGAGCTGCTGAACACCTTCAGCCGGTCGGTGCCTCCATGGTTGGTGGTGGCGCTCCAGCCTTCGGTCTTCCCCCTTCTTCGCCAGTAGGCGACACCATTGGACTCGAAGAGGAGAGTCCAACCCAATGGCTCGAGGACGTCGGGCCAAGTGGTGCGCCGATTGAAGTCGTCGCCGGGTCGGTTGCCGTCTGACCCAGGTGCGCGACCGCCGTTCTGAGGCTGTCTGGGCCCCTCCATCCGATCGAAGGTTCGCGCCAGGTCGAACAGCTGGCGGCGCTCTTCCGCGCTCACCGATGCGATCGAGTCGAAGCCACCAGATCGCAGGACGTAGGGCTTCCCGGTCGGATGGGTCGGGCCATATGACGGGGCGACCACAGCGAAGCCGCCCTCTCCCTTTGTCTCGATAAGGGTTGTCGCGCGGTCCGCCTTCGCGAGTTTGCTACAGGACGGCTCGGGGCACCGGTAGAACCAATGGACTCCTGGCTTCGGTGTCCCTTCGCAGTAGCCCGCCTCGATTCTGTCGATGAGACTGCCGAGTCCCACAGCGCACCCGACCTCCACGAATGCCGAGTAAGTGGCCGCATCGTCGAAATCGAAGAGCTCCAGCCCCCCGGACACGGCGCCGCAGATGATTCCCAGCCCCGACCGGTTGACGGAGAACCAGCGGTCCACGTCCGCGCTGCTCGGCCGGTGCTCTTGGTAGAACTTCCATGACCCAAGGTCGGGGCGCTTGGACCCGTCGGGCTTGATAGGTACGACGCAGAGGCCGGCTGCGTGAGCTGCTCGGGCAGCCATCTGCACAACATCGTGCTCACGGACCGGCGCTTGGGTAGCCGCGCTCACTCGAACCCCGCGCGCCGCTCCGCTTCGAGCCTGGCGGCTACGCGAGCGCGGATCTCGCGATCTGGCTCACGGGCAAGGGACAACATCTCACGGGGCGGGACGCGGGTTCTTTCCAGCCACGCGAGGGCCTCTTTGCCCAGGACCCGCCAGACTCGGCCGCCCATGTGGTGGGTGTGCAGCCTATTGGCGTGGATCTCCGTGCGCGCACGGCGCCGCGGGATTCCCATACGCTCCAGCTCGGCCAGTGTGTAGTAGCGAGCCGGGTCAATGCCCACTGGCGCCTCCGTCCTCGCGGCAACCAGATTCGTTTGGAGAGATCCGGCGGGAGGCGAGCCAGCGGCGGAGATCAGCTGCGCGGTAGTAGACCGTGCGCGGCCCGAGCCGGTAGTAGGGCGGTCCCGCACCTGCGGCGCGCCAACGCTCGAGCGTACGCGGCGAGACGCCTACGTAGGCGGCGGCCTCGTCGGAATCCAGACGTCCAGCGGTGACCCTGTCCCCTCTTGGTAGACACCCCTTTGGAGGGAGTACCCTCCGGATGGGAGTCCAAGATGTCCAGACGAAATCGAAGGAAGTTCACAGACGAGTTCAAGGCGGAAACTGTCAAGCTGATCCGCGAGAGCGGCCGCAGCGTGGGTTCCGTGGCGAAGGAACTCGACTTGACTGAAACCGCGGTTCGGGAATGGGTCAAGAAGGCCGAGGCGTCGGGGTCTGCTGATGCACTGCGGCCGGATGAAAGGGACGAGCTCCGTCGCCTCCGCAAGGAGAATCAAGAGCTTCGGATGGAAAAGGAAATCCTCCGAAAAGCGACGGCCTTCTTCGCCAAGGAAAGTCGATGAGGTTCGCGTTCATCGACGTGGAGAAGGCCTCGTACCCAATGCGAATCCTTTGTCGGGTGCTTCAGGTATCCCGAAGCGGCTTTTACGCTTGGCTTGCGTGAAAGCCATCCGCTCGAGAGCTCGAGGACGAGCGGCTCCGGCCGAAGGTCATCGAGGCGTTCGGAATTGGCCGTGGAACGTACGGGAGCCCGCGCGTGCGGGACGAACTGGTCGACCAGGGTTTCGAGATCGGACGTAAGCGCGTGGCCCGCCTGATGCGCGAATTGGGTCTCCAGGGCGTCTCTCCTCGCAAGTTCCGAGTGACAACGGATTCGAATCACGACCATCCGATTGCGGAGAACGTGCTCAATCGGAACTTCGAGGCGAACCGGCCAAACGAGAAATGGACGACCGACATCACCTACGTCTGGACGGGAGAAGGGTGGCTCTACCTGGCGGTGGTGATGGACCTCTACTCGCGTCGGATCGTGGGCTGGTCGGCCGCCGATCTTTTGAAGACCGAGCTTTGCCTGGATGCGCTTCAGATGGCACTGACGCACCGGACGGGGATCGAGAACCTGATCCATCACTCGGACAGGGGATGCCAATATGCAAGCGATCGCTACCAGGCTGCACTCGACGCCCAAGGCATCGAGTGCAGCATGAGCCGGCGCGCCAATTGCTGGGACAACGCCGTCGCGGAAAGTTTCTTCGGGACGTTGAAGAACGAGCTGATCTACCGCCGACCCTGGCTGACTCGGGAACAGGCCCGTGACGCCATTGGCGAATACATCGAGATCTTCTACAACCGAATCCGACGGCACTCGACGATCGGGGGCGTCAGCCCGGCGAGATTCGAGGAGATGGTTCAGGCCAAGGAGGCCTGGGCCGCATAACCGGGGTGTCCACTATCCGGGAACAAGGTCATAGTCCCCGAACTGGCCCCAGTGCTCTCGGGAGTCGGATAGCGGTCCGTGGAACTGCCAAGCATAGAACGCAGTCGCAGAGATCCCGGCAACGGCAGCAAAGGCCCCAATCCAGAACAGATAGGTACCGCCGCGACCCTCTCCGAGCGAGGTACTCTTCTTATCCCCCATGAGGCATCCTCTCGGGCCGCACGTAGCTTGCTAGTTGCCGGACCTGCTTCCATGTCCAGCAACGGTGTAGCCCCCTCATGAGCTGGGCTCGGCGCTCTTGCCTGCGTGAAGTTGTGCGCGGAGCCTCCGTACCTCACGATGGTCCGATCGCCATCCGAGGATCGCGGATGATGCGGATCCAAGTAGGCCCGCAAATGCGGCAACCGCAGCCGGAATGAAGGCAGCGCTTACTGGACTCGGCGCCGGCGAAGCGCCAACGCCCCTGCCGAGAGCGGATCTCGGCGCAGCACCGCGGAGGATCATGAGCCACTCCACAACTGCGTTCTCAGCATCGATTGCGTGGGCCTCCGCCAGTCGAAGGCTGTCAACGGTAGCCTCACCACGGCTGAGCTCAGCCTCAGTGGAATCCACGGAGCGTCTGGATTCTCGCATGTTGCGCAGCGCTAAACAGAGTTCGTTGATCAGGTAGTCCTCCCCGGTTGAGATCCGTTCGGCAGTTCTCCACCCGGGAGGAGGGGCGCTGACGTCGGGCAGTTCGCCGCTTGGCATTGCCCTGAAGATTGACGAGGCCGGGTAGAAGAGGAACGCAGTGGCGGCCGTGCTTCCCGCGGCCGCTAGGGTGAGGAACAGCACTGTCAGGCGACGGTAGCGTCTCGCGGGAGACTTTGACCTCGCATCGGCCCCCATAGTCAGAAGCCTCCTTGTTGAGTGCGACCAGCAACTACCGCGAGCGAGATCCGGCGCTGGTCTGCGCCTGCCAGGCTCTAGGATTCCGTCGTCGGCACGCCTTCCACGGTTTCCTTCTTCGTCTTCTTGGGTTTGAGAAGCTCGCCGGCAAGGAACTTCGGCAACATCTCCGCACAGTCGCCACGAATCCAGAGGATTCTGGAGGCGTCGAACTTAGGAATGCGAACGGAGAATTTGCGGCGAACCTTCTCCACGACATCGTAGTCCGGGTCGAACACGATCAATCGCGTATTTTCCGATGCCTGCATGGCCTTGCTTAGCATCCTGGAGATATAGAGGTCTGCGTCGGCAAAGGAAAAACCAACCACCACAACGAGGCTCGACTGAGCGAACGAGGCGGCTGCGCGATCGATCAGCGGATTCAACGGAGGCGCCACGTCGAACTTCATGGCGAGGGGGGGGACGAGGAGCCCGCGGCGCTGTCCGCCGCAGTTCCTGCAGACCCCGATAACTGGATAGGAGGCTCGGTCCTCTTGGTAGTCCGCCACGGTCTGTTCGATGTCGATCAGGTGCACTTCCTGACACGTCTCGCAATAGAACCAGTTGAGGCTTCCATGCAGCTTGATGAGGGGCGTAGCGTTCTCCGAGACGATGGGGAGAAGCTTGGGGTTGGCGAACTCGATCAGGTACGAGAACGGAACCGCGCTGCTTGTGAGAGCGCGGTCGATGCAGCAATCATAGTTCGTTGTCACGATCGGTGTGTTCGAATGAGATCGAACATACTCGACGATCGCGTTGTGGCCGGAGTTTGGGTCTGCTGGGAGCATGCGGCTAGAAAGGAGGCCGAATAGGACCTGCAGGGTGTCCTGCAGGAAGGCAACCGAGGAGACGTCTATGCGTGCACGCTTGGGTCGGTGAAATGGAGCGACCTCTTCGAAGGTCTCCTCGCGAAAGATAAGGAAGTCCACAAGCCTGAGGATGGACGGGTTTCGGCTGCAGAACTCCGAGATCTGCGCTGCGGTCAGGAGGTCTTCAATGTTGTCAATTCCCGAATCATCACAGAATGCGGCCAGTCGGGTGACCTCTTCGCGATCTAGGCGTCGAGCGCGTGTGAGGAGATCGGGCAACAACTCCTTCACTGTCGGGATGCCGGAAGGCTTAGGCTTCGAAGCTCCGGCGCCGAGCAGAAAAGAGATCGATTCGCACGTGGGGTCGATCTCGACGATGTCCGGATCATAGGGCTGAGCTGAGGCAAAGAACTCGTCGAGCTGCTGAAGTGCTCGCGACGGCATCTCGCGACGTAGCTGCCTCTTGACTCGCTGGTAGAGCGGCAGCCATTCGGGATGGAGTTCCTCGTCACCGCTCAAGATCTCATCGTCTCGGGCGATCCGCGTGAGGAACTCACGGAGCATTCCCGGGGGGCCGCCTCGGCGAACTAGTTGCAGATACTCCCGCTGACTCGGCGAGACTCGGTCGGTCCCCAGGACTATCGGCATCAACGTCTCCCGCGTGCGGCGTCTCCAGGCGCCGCCGAACTGATCTCCCACCGACTCTGCCGTTAGGGGTCTGGGGGAATTGCAGGATAGTGTAACGGCAACCTTGCAGGCAGGGGGCAGGAAATGCAGACGCGTCTTCAGCCTGCGGAAGAGCGGCGAGGCGGGGACAATCCGACGCGGTGCAGGCGGGCAGAGGGCGCGAAAGGCTGGGAGGCTCGGAGGGCAGCTTGTCACCGGCTGCGCAACGCGACGCACGCGTGCTGAAGCCCGAGGAGAGGCTTCGAGCGCTCGGGCGAGGCGGCACCGAACCCAGCTATCTCTGCTTCTGCTGTGGGGACTCTGTGGGGACTTCGGGCGCGAACGGCTACGAAACAACCCGTGTAGGCCGCCTAGAAGGCACTTAGAGCACCCTCGGCTCGCCTCCGAAGCTGGGGGTCGCGCGTTCGAATCGCGCCCGGGTCACCATCTCCAATCCCCCCCGACTTCCTCGCAGTTTCGAATGTCCGGGTGCCCTCTGCGTCGACGGTGTCCCTGGGCGCGTCAGCGTCGGAGTCGCCCGGTCGCTGGTCGTCCTCGACCTGGAGCTGAGTCGACCCGGTGAACGGCACCCAGGAGTCGCGCGTCGCCCCGGTGAGCTCTGCTGGCAGGGGCCCTCGACCCCATCCGAACGGCCGACATCCGGATGGGTGATTTCTCTGCCCCTCCCCGGTGTTCTTTGCGCTTCAAGGGGTGAGGGAGACGGACGGGGCGATCGGGCACCCGAAACCGAACTTCCCCACTTGGAGAATCGAGATGAAGTTCCGAGCTTCGATCATGGGCCTGACGCTGGCCGTGACGGCGTCGTTCGCCGCCTCGGGGGCGAGCGCCGAGCCCGTCCTCTGCCTGAAAAAGGGCAAGATCAAGATCCGTGAAGACGTCTGCAAGGAGCACAAGGGCGAGGTGCTCCTCGACCTGGCCGAGTTCGGCGTCGCCGGTGAGCCGGGTGAGCCCGGAGCCCCCGGCACCGCTCGCGCCTACGCGGCGGTCGTATCTCGCGGAGTCGCCGGAGTCGAGGAGTTCGTGGACGAGCAGACTCACAACTTCGAGGACATCCGGAGTCCGATCGATGGCGTCTACTGTCTGACCATGATCGACGAGATCGACCCCGAGACCGTTGCCCCCGTGGTCTCGGAGAACCAGCTGCTCTCGGATGGAAGCAAGCCGGCGGCCACGTTCGTGAAGGTCCGTGCCCCGTTCGTGTGCAAGGACGGCGAGATCGAGGTGCTGACCATGCGCTTCAACGCGAACGACAACCTGCTCGTCGACCTCGTCGATGACGTCGGCTTCAACATCATCGTTCCGTGAGGTCGACCGTGCCCGGTCTCGCAGCCGCGCGCTGCGGCGAGACCGGTCGTGGGTCCTCGAGAAGGTTCCGACCAGGCCGCCCTGGATGCCCCCACCCGATACCGCTCCCCCCTCCCTGTGCCGAGATCAGCAGCCCCGAGAGCGCAACGCCCGCGACTCCTCGCCTTACTGACCGTTTGCCATCGTGAGGGTTGCCGGTTCGAACCCGGTCCCGCGCTTCGAGGATTCCAGAGCCCCGAGAGCCGCAAGCGGCGGGGGGCTCGTTCGTTCCACCTCTCGGCGATCGCGGGGAACCGACGGTGTAGCTCGCCCACACCCACGAGAACCGCCGCCTTCGGGCGGCTGCGTCTCAAGTGGTCAACCGAACGCGCCGATCACGAGGGTGCAGCTCGCCGGCAACTCTTGAGCATGGGAGGAGGGTTGGGATGTCGATCGAGAGCGCGCTACAGCGGGGCTGGAAGAGTATTGGTTTGACGGACGACGCGGACGCCGCCCCGGACGAGGCGCCCGCCGAGCCGAGCCAGCCGACGGGTACCTTCATCGGGTCGGGCGCGCTATTCGAGGGCACCCTCAAGCTGTGCGGCGACTTCCAGATCGACAGCGAGTTCCGGGGCGAGCTCTCGACCGACGGCACCATCGTCGTCGGGCCCTCGGGCTCGGTCGTCGGCGACATCGTGGCGCGCGAGGTCGAGATCTTCGGGGCCGTGGTCGGAGACGTCTCGGCGAGGCGCCAGCTCATCCTGCATCCCGGGTCGCGGCTGCACGGTGGGATCGAGACCGCTTGCCTGGAGATCCAGAAGCACGCCTTCTTCAGCGGGGCCACCACCATGACCGAGCCCCAGGCAGCTTCGCGCCGGCCGAGTGACACGCCGGCGAACGTGGGTGCTTCTCCCGTGGCCTGAGCGCGGGAGTGCGTGAGCCATTCCAGGCTTGGGTGTCACCAGCTTCTGCACTGAGCCGTCCTTGTAGAGCGCCCGATCGTGAGCCCACGCGTTCGGTTGCGCCGTCTCTTCAGGCTCCGCGATGCCGGTCGAGGAATCCGAGGATCACGTCGTTCACCGCGGGCGCGTTCTCTTCGTGCATGGCATGTGAGGCGCCTGGGATCTCGACGCGCTCGACGATCGGCAGCAGTTCTTCGAGGCGGTCGGTCAGGCGGAGGAGTACGGAGGGACTGAGCTCCCCGGTCACGAGCAGGGCCGGAGTAAGCACGTCGACCACGTCCTGGTCCCCCAGCGGCGGGAATCCCGCGCCAAGCAGCTGCGCGCGGGCGGCGCCCAGGTTCTCGCGCATCTGCTGCTTGCGCGCCTCGGGGAGCCGCTCGAACGGCTCTCTGCCGAGTACACCCTGACCGAAGATCCGCATCGCGTGGTCGTCCTCGCCGCGCTGGAAGGCCTTCTGGGCGGGGCCGATCGTCCTGGCTCCGAACTTCACGATCGCGATCGCAGTCCGAGGCCGGGTCACGAACAGGCGCAGCAGCTCGGACGGGCGCGGCGGCGTGCTCACGAAGAGCGACAGGACGGGGGGCTCCTCCAGCACCAGCGTGCGAACGAGGTCCGGGTGCCGAACGGCGGTGAGAAGGGAGACGAAGGCGCCCCACGAGTTCCCGACGAGATGCGCTGGCGCCGCGTCGATGGCGCGCAGGAAGGCGGCGAGGTCTTTCACATGGGGCAGCATCGGGTCGTCTGCTCCGGGGGCGATGTCTTCGTTGGGCCGTGCGAAGCGCCGGCTGTAGGCGATGGCCCGGTAGGAGCGCCCGACGACGGGCAGCTGCTGCTCCCATGCGCGGAGGTCGCTCGCGGTGCCGTGGACGAAGACGACCGGCTCCCCGTCCCCTTCCTCGCGGTAGGCGAGCGTCGTTCCGTTGACCGTGACCGATCGGGTGGCCCCGAACGCGGTGCTCGTCATGCCGAGAGCTTCGCCTCGGTCTGGAGGATCGACAGCCGGGAGCTGCGAGCGACTTGTCGGCTCGTGGCCCCTCGCGGCCGGCGCATGGCGGTCGCAGCGCCGTCAGCCCCCATCGGTCCGGTACCTCGCGTCGTCGTCGTAGCGCTCTTGTACGCCGATGAAGTCGACGAAGCGGGGAAAGTCCAGCATCCGGCTGCGCAGCGACTCGCTCTCGCCGTGCTCGAGCAGGTGGCTGTAGGTGCTCTTCAGGGCGTGGGTTGCAGCGAACAGGCCCGTGAGCACGAAGCCCATGCTGAAGAAGCCCAGCTCCTTGACCTGCTCCGGGGTGATGAGGGGGGTGTCGCCGCCTTCGATGAGGTTGATGGCGAGCGGCCCGGGCAGCTCGGCGCCGATGCGCCGGATCTCGTCCAGGTTTCGCGGTCCCTCCACGAACAGGACGTGGGCGCCCGCCTGCTTGTAGAGCCGGGCGCGGCGGATGGCTTCGTCGAGGCCGTGGGTCATGATGGCGTCGGTGCGGGCGGTGATGATGAAGGGTGCGTCGCCGCGGGCGTCGGCTGCAGCGCGGATCTTGGCGGCGTGCTCCTCGGCGTCGATCACGTCCTTGCCGCGCATGTGGCCACAGCGCTTGGGCCAGGTCTGGTCCTCGAGCAGGATGCCGAACGCGCCCATCCCGACCAGCTCGCGCACCATCCGCTGCACGTTGAGCGGGCCGCCGAAGCCCGTGTCGCCGTCCACCATGAGGCGGATGTCGACGCGGTTCAGGATGCGGCGGGCGGTGTCGAGGATCTCGGTCTGGGTCAGCAGGCCGAAGTCCGGCTCGCCCAGGTAGCTCGCGGCGACGCCGTAGCCCGTGAGCACCGCGCCGCGGAAGCCCACGGATCGGGCCATGCGCGCGGACAGCACGTCGTAGACGCCGGGCACGATGGTGATCTCGTGTGCGGCCATGAGCGGGTGGATCCTGGGTTCGGTCACGGGGCCCTCCAGCACTTGCTTGCTGCCGGGCTCGATTGTGCGCGTTCCCCTGGCGGGTCGCACCGGCCTGTGTGGCGCCCACCGGGCCTCTCGGCCGGCGGTGGTGTCACGGAGAGCCTGAGAGGCCCCCCCCTGCAGGCTCGTGAGGACGCAACCCTCTGATTTGGTTTACCTTATCTCGATCGCTCGCGGCTGGGGCGCGTTCGAAGCTCGTCCGGGTCACCAAATCTTCCAGGGTCCATTCGAGACCAGACTGCGCGGCAGCCCGCGTGCGCTCGAGCGCTCGGCCTGTGCGAGCGCTCATTGCATGAAGATGCACATCGGATATATCTTTCTCCTGCGATGCGACTCACGCGCTACAGCGACTACAGCCTTCGGGTGCTGATGTATCTGGCCATCGAGCCCGATCGGCTGGCGACGATCGACGAGGTCTCGAAGGCCTACGGCATCTCGAAGGCCCACCTGACGAAGGTCGCCCACGAGCTGGGGCGCGCCGGCTATCTGGAGACGGTGCGCGGGCGCGGCGGCGGCCTGCGGCTGGCGAAGGACCTCGACGCCATCAGCGTGGGGGAGGTGGTCCGCCTGACCGAGGGCAAGATGGACCTGGTGGAGTGCTTCGATCCGCAGACGAGCACCTGCCGGATCGAGTCGGCGTGTTCGCTCCACGGTCTTCTGCAGTCGGCGCTCGACGCGTTCCTGGCCACCCTCGACGAGTGCACGCTCGCCGACCTCGTCGCTCGACGCCGCAAGCCCCTGGCGCAGATCCTGACGCTGTCCTGAGCGGCGGCCGATGGAAACCCGATTCGGAGACCGGATACGATGAACAAGCAGGGGGAAGGGGTCGCGCCGCTTCTGGTGGTCGCGGACTTCGTGTTCACAGCGGAGGGCGAGGCCGAGTTCATGGCCCACCGCGACCGGACGCTCGCCGAGGTGCGCGGCGTCGAGGGCTGCATCCAGGCGGTCCTCTGGGCCCGACCGGGGCGCCGGTTCCAGTTCTCGACGCTGTGGGTCGACGCGGCGGCGGTGACCCGCTGGGTCGAGAACGAATTCCACCGAACGGTCCTGATGCCCGGGTTCCGCAAGTGGTGCACCGAGGGCTGCTTCGGGGAGTACACGCTCGCCCAGGACCACAAGCGTGCGCGCAAGTGCGCGGCCTGCGGAAGGTGGACCCAGGATCAGCCCGGCTGGGACGAGTCGCGGCCGAGCGCCTGCGGCGCCTGCGGAGGCCCGCTCGAGCAGCCGGCCGATGCGTAGGGCGTCCCCACGCGAGAGCCCCGGCGCCCGGCCGCGCCGACGAGGGCGCCCGGGCTACCCCGACGTCTCGTCCGGGGCGTCCGGGTCCTCTGGGAGACCCGGGTCCTCTGGGCGATCCGGGTCCTCTGGGAGACCCGGAGGATCCGGGAGTCCGGCCACGAGCGGCGCGGCGCGTCCCAGGACCAGCCGGATCCTCCAGGCCGCGCGTCGGGCGTCTCTCGACCACTGGGTGTCTTCGTCTTCCGCGCCCAGGTTCGCTTCGAGCAGGCCGAGCGCCGCCTGGCTGGCGCTCCAGGCCAGCTGCAGGGCTGCGGCCACGTCGGGGCGGAGTGCGCTCCGCGTGTGGGCCGCCACCTCGGCGGCGAGGGCGGCGACCTGGGAGCAGCGCGAGGCCACCTCGAGCACCGACTCCGCGGCCGCGACCCGCGCCTCCGCCGCGGCCCCGGTCTCGCGGGTGTCGATGAGGCGCCGCACCGTCTCCGCGTCGTCCCGGGCTGCGTCGGCGAGGGCCTCTCGCAGGAGGGTCGCGCGCGCTCGGATGGCCCGCGCGCGCGGGCGGAAGTCCCCGGGACCGTGCCGCTCGGAGTGACCGGCGGTCCATTCCAGGAGCCCGGCGGCGATGGCGCCGGTGGCGGCGGCGCCGCTGCCGGCCGCCGGCGGGCCCGGGGAGAGGAACTGCCGGGCCAGCAGGGCCGTCAGGCCCTTCAGGTCCGCGTCTGCGGCCTCGGAGGCCGGATCGGCCGCGCCGTGGGCGGCGAGCAGCGCGTCCAGATCGAGGCGCCGGATCGCGCCCACGGCGGCCTCCCAGGCGCCCTCGTCGCAGAGTCCGCTCATTCGTGCATCTTCGTAGCCGGCGAGGGCGGCTTCGATGCAGGCGCGTCGGGTCGCTTCGATCAGCTCCGAGGACGCGGCGGTTTCGTTCGGGACGGCTACTTTCTTGCGCACGAGGGCCCTTCTGCTAAAGATATACCTATCATAGATGTTATTGTGTTCGGTCGTGCGCGCAACGCTCCGCCCCGCTCGGGGGACGGTCGCGGGCGCGCCGTGTCGCGCCCTGGAGAGGATGGTCGGTGTCGGAAGAAGTGGGATCGGGAGAACGAGGGGCAGGAGAGGCGGGGGCGGCGTCCGGGCAGGCTCGGCCCCAGGACGCTTCGTCCACGCAGTCGGGGCCCGTGGTTCTCGCGCGGAAGGGCAAGAAGTCGGAGGTCGAGGTCACCAAGGGGGCCAGCCGGCACCTGCGCGGCAGTCTTCGCGAGGCGCTCACCGACGGCGATCCCGGGCTCTCCGACCTCGACCAGCGCGTGGCCAAGTTCCACGGCATCTATCAGCAGCAGGACCGCGACGCGCGTTCGGTGGCTCGCCTGACCGGCACCATCCCGGCGCCGAGCTTCATGGTGCGGACGAAGATCCCCGCCGGCCAGCTGACCGCCGACCAGTACCTGGCCATGGACGCGCTGGCGGAAGAGGTCGTCTACAACCGCTCCCTGCGGATCACCACGCGCCAGAACCTGCAGCTCCACGGGGTGCTGAAGGGCGACCTCAAGAAGACCATCCGGCGGGTGAACGACGCGCTGCTCTCCACGCTCTGCGGGTGCGGCGACGTGGAGCGCAACATCGTGGCGCCGCCGGCGCCTCTGGCCCAGGGCGGCCATCGCGCGCTGCACGCGCTGGCCAACGAGCTCACCGAGGCGATGACGCCCGCCACCAACGCCTACCACGAGGTCTGGCTCGACGGCGAGTGCGTCGATTCGAGCCGGGAGAGCGAGTCGCTCTACGGGCCCGAGTACCTGCCGCGCAAGTTCAAGACCGGGCTGGCGCTCCCCGAGGACAACTCGGCCGACGTCCACGTGCAGGACGTGGGGCTCATCGGCATCGTGGAGTCGGGCGAGCTGCGCGGCGCCAACGTGCTGGTGGGAGGCGGGTCGGGCCTGACCCACCGCAAGCCCGAGACCTACGCGCGCCTGGCGACGCCCATGGGCTTCGTCGAGCGGCCCCACCTCATCGGCGCCGTCCAGACGATTGCGGCCATGTACCGCGACTTCGGCGACCGCACCGATCGTCGCCATGCGCGCCTCAAGTACATCGTGGAGGAGTGGGGCCTCGACGTCTTCCGGGCCGAGTTCGAGAGGCGGGCGGACTTCCCCCTCCATCCCTGGGTGGAGACCGAGCCGCTGCAGCACCAGGACTGGCTCGGCGCCCATGCGCAGGGCGACGGGCGCTGGCTGTACGGCCTCTGGCTGGAGAACGGCCGCATCATCGACGACGCCCGGCAGCGCTGGAAGACCGCGCTCCGCGTCCTCGTCGAGATGCTGCGGCCCAGCGTGGTGCTCACTCCCCAGCAGAACCTGCTCCTCGCCGACCTCTCGGAGGACCAGCTCCCGAAGGTCGAGAAGGTCCTGCAGGGCTACGGGCTGCCGATTCCCGGCCGCTTGAGCCCGGTCCGCAAGCACGCGCTCGCCTGTCCCGCGCTGCCCACCTGCGGTCTTGCGCTGGCGGAGTCCGAGCGCGTCTCGGGCGACGTCACGCTGGCGATCGAGCGCGCCTTTGCCGACCTCGGCCTCGCCGACACGCCCATGACGCTGCGCATGACCGGCTGTCCCAACGGCTGCGTCCGCCCGTACAACGCAGACCTGGGGCTGATCGGTCGCAAGCCCGGGCACTACGACATGTTCGTCGGTGGCAGCCTCGCCGGCACCCGCCTCGGCGAGCTCTACGCCGAGAGCGTGCCCCAGGACGAGCTCGCGTCCCGACTCCAGCCCCTGCTCGAGGACTTCGCCGCCCGGCGGAAGCCGGAAGAGGGCCTAGGCGACTTCTACGACCGCTGCTGGCGCGGCGCCGGTCGGCGCGACATCGTGTCCGGGGCGAAGGTGGAGCCCTCGTCCGCGAGGATCTCGGAGATGGGGAAGGCTTCGTGAGCTCCCGCCGGGCGTCGCCGACCCTCGCCATCGAGGGACTCGAGCGCGGCGCATCGGAGCCCTTCGGCCTCTGGGGCCGGGCCTTCCGGCCCTTCTTCCTGGGGGTCGGCCTCTACGCCACCCTCGCCGTTCCCTGGTGGACCCTCGTGTGGCTCGGGGTCGTCCCCGCACCCGCCTGGCTCAATCCCATCTGGTGGCACGGCCACGAGATGGTCTTCGGGTTCGCGGCGGCGGCGATCGCCGGGTTCCTGCTCACGGCCTCGCCGGTGTGGACCGGCGGGCCGGCGCTCACCGGCAGGCCCCTGGCCGCGCTGCTGGCGCTCTGGGTCGCCGGGCGCGTCGGTCTGGCCGCCGCCAGCGGGCTTCCCTCGTGGCTGCTGGCGGTGGTGGACCTGGCCTTCCTGCCCGCGGTGGCGGCCGCGGCCCTGCGCACGATCCGGGGATCCGGGCAGCATCGCAACTACGCCCTGGTGGGCGTCGTGCTGGCCCTCGCGGCGGCCAACGGCGCCATGCACGCCGAGGCCCTGGGGCTCGCGTCGGGCAGCGCGCGCGTGGGGCTCCGCTTCGCGGTGGACGGGGTGGTGGTGCTGATCCTCGTCATCGCCGGACGCATCACCCCGGCCTTCACCCGCAACGCGTTCCGTCAACGCGGGGTCGAGCGCGAGGTGCGTTCCTGGCCCTGGCTGAACCGGGCGACCATCGGGACGGCCGTGGCCGTCGCCGTGGCGGGCGCGATCTTCGGGCGCACGACGCCGACGGGTCTCCTCGCGGTGGTGGCCGGCCTCGCGGCGGCCGCACGCCTGGCGGGCTGGCAGAGCTGGGCCACGCGCTCCGATCCGCTGCTCTGGTCGCTCCACGCGGCCTCGGCCTGGGTGGCGGCGGGGCTGCTGCTGGTCGGGGCCAGCGACCTGGGTGCACCCGTCCCCGCGAGCGCCGGGCTCCACGCGCTCACCGCCGGAGCGATCGGCAGCGCGATCGTGGCCGTGGCCACGCGCGTCGGGCTCGGCCACACGGGGCGGCCCCTGCAGCTGCCGGCGGGTGTGGTCTGGTGCTACGTGCTCGTCCACCTCGCGGCGCTCGTGCGCGTGGCCGCGCCCTTCGCGCCGGGCGAGGTCCAGCGCGCACTGCTGGCCGTGAGCGCCCTGGCGTGGGCGGGGGCCTTCGGCCTGTTCAGCGTCCGCTACGCGCCCATCCTCACGGCGCCGCGACCCGACGGGCGACCCGGCTAGACCATGAAGCGGCACCCCGCGCTCCAGCCGCTCTCGGACGACCACCACGGTGCGCTGGTCCTGGCTCGCCGCCTCCGGCGGCTCCCCGAGGCCATGGCCCCGGCCGACCTCGAGCCGCTCGCGTTCGAGGTGCGGCAGAAGTTCGAGGTCGAGCTCGAGCCCCACTTCCGCACGGAGGAGGATCGGCTGTTGCCCATCCTGGTCAGGCGCGGGGCCGCCGCGCTGGTGGACCGGACCCTGGACGACCACGCCCGCCTGCGGCAGCTGGTCGGCGGCGACTGGGTGCCGGGCACGGCGCAGGAGATCGGAACGCTCCTCGAGCAGCACGTTCGCTTCGAGGAGCGCGTGCTCTTCCCCGAAGCGGAGTCCCTGCTCTCGGAGCGAGAGCTGGCCTCGGTGTGCGGAGCTCCCGCGAGCCCCTAGCGGCCGCGCCGGACATGTCGCCCCACGGCCCAGCCGGTATCATCGCGGCCATGCTCGAGGCGGCGTGGGGATGATGCGCAAGGGGCTGCTCGCGGTCGCGTCGGTCGCGCTGGTCGTGGGGATGTTCGAGGTCCTGCTCCGGATCGCCTGGGACAACCCCTACGCCGGCGAGCTGCCCGATCGCCTGGCCTTCATCCCGGTCGCCCACGGCAGGATGGACCGGGACGTCGATCGCGGGCTGATCGACCCCGAGATCCGCTTCGTGCCGCTGCGGGCCGACGACCGGGGATACGTCCAGCCGGGCATCCGCCACTCCGATCCCGATCTCACCATCGCGTTCCTCGGCGGCTCCACCACCGCGAACACCACGGTGCAGGAGGAGCTCCGCTTCCACGCCCTGGCCGCGCGCAACCTGGAGCGGGGCGGGCTGCGGGTGAACGCGCTCAACCCGTCGCTTCCCGGGTCGAGCCTGCACGACAGCCTCAACGTGTTCCTGAACCTGGTGGCGTTCGACGAGCCGGACATCGTGGTGGTGATGCACGCCACCAACGACATCGGGCTCCTCAAGCACCCCCGCGGCTACCAGGCCCGCGAATCGCAGCCGGTCTCCTGGCGCGACCAGCTGCGCTGGGCCTCCCAGCAGCTCTCCGCGCAGCTCTCGCTCGGGGGTGTGCTGCGTCAGGTGCGGTTCGCCTTCCACCCGAAGCTGGGGCCCCTTCCGAGAGAGGCGATGGAGGCGAAGAACGATCCCGCGCTCGCCAAGGTGCCCACCGGGCCCTTTCGCGCGCGGCTCGTGGCCTTCGTGCAGCTGTGCCGGGCGTTCGGCGCCGAGCCGGTGCTGATGACCCAGCCTCTGTCGAGCAGCCGCAGCGCCCTCACCCCCGACTGGGCCGACCTCGGCAACCAGGACGTCTTCAACGCGATCATCCGCGAGGTGGGCCGCGAGCAGGACGTGCTGGTCATCGACCTGGTGAGCCGGCTGCGCGAGATCCCGGGCTGGGACGAGCCCGATCGCTTCTTCTGGGACGGCATGCACGTGAACGACGAGGGGTCGCGGGTGGTCGCCGGGATGATCTCGGAGGCCCTCGCGCCCCTGGCCCTGGAGATCACCGCAGCCCAGGGCGACCGCTGACCGGGGCGCCCGGCCGGGCCGTCAGACGCCCGTCGCCAGCACGATCAGCCCACCCAGGTACAGGGCGAACAGCGCGACGCTCTCCACGCCGATGTTCCCCGGCCCGTGTCGCTCCCGGTAGATGAGGCCCATGAGCAGCACACCGGTCATGACCAGGGAGTTGGCCAGCCAGAAGGTCTCCTCCCGGGAGACCGCGGCGTAGATCGAGCCCCCGGTGTAGGCGACGTCGGACGCCGAGATGAACAGGGTGTCGAAGGCGTTGCCGCCGATGATGTCGCCCACCGCCAGGTTCACGGCTCCCATGCGAACGGCGCTCACGGCCACCACCAGCTCGGGGATCGACGTGGAGACCGCCGTGAAGACACCTCCCACGAGTCCGTCCGAGAGCCCCGTCCGGTCTCCCAGGGGTACGGCCAGGGTCGCCAGGGCCCAGCCGGCGACCGCGACCACGGCGGCGCCGGCCGTGAAGCGAAGCCACAGGCCCGCGAGCTGTCCCCTTCTGCGACGACCGGTCTCGGCTCGTTCCCGGGGCGTGTCGCTCGTGCGCCGCGCAATCCACATGGGCGACTGGTGGGTCCGGGCGAGCAGTCGCACGCCGAACACGTAGACGAGCAGGATGACGAGGGTGGCCGGGTGGACCCACAGCACGGCCCGCTCCGGAACCGCGAGGGCGAGGCCGTGGAGGGCCAGGAGCGTCATCAGGAACGCGGCCATGAAGAGGTTCTCGGCCGACGCGGCGGCGTGCTCGAGATTGACGCGGCGATGGGCGATGTCGGCGATGGCGAGGAAGCAGGTCTGGGCGGCGATGCCCCCCAGCCCGTTGCTGACGGCGAGCTCCGCGTGGCCCCCCGATGCGGCGACGACCGAGGTGGTGATGCCGGAGAGGGACGTCGAGGCGCCGATGAAGAGCGCCCCCATCAACGCCTCGCCCATGCCCGTTTCGTAGGCGAGGTCGCGGGCGGTCCGGGTCATGCGGACGCCCACGAAGCCGATCACACCGGCGACGCATGCGAACGCCAGGACGAGGAGTGCGAGGGGCCACTGGGTGGGATCGAGCATGGTCGGTCGGCTCCGGCGCTGGATGATACCGGCGCCGCGGCGCACCCGCGTGCCGTGGCGACGCGCCGCGCCATCCGCCGGATCCGAGGGGCACGGGGGCACAGGCCACGCAGTCAGTAGGTGTAGGATGGCCCTGGGTGGTGCAGGATGGGACGAGAATGATCCGGAGGAATTCCGAGGTGAGCACGACCGCGCAGGCCTGGGACGGATCGAAGCAGGGAGCGGAGCCGGGCTCCGACGCCGGACGGGCGGGGCGGCCCGCCGCGCGCTCGATCTCCCCGACCGCTCGCAGGCTCTTCCTGGCCTGGACGGCCGCCTGGTGGGGCGGCGTCGGGGTGTGCGCGGCCCTCTTCTTCTTCGGGGTCCTCGAGTTCGCCGCGAGCGCCAAGGTCTCGCTCTACGGAATCAGCATCTGGCTCAACGGCTGGCTGCTCGCCTACGTGGCCGGGAGGCGGGCAGGCCGCGCAAGGCTCGACCTCTACCACGACTGCCTCGTCGTGTGGGTGCTCTCCTACGCCATGACGAACCTGCTGTGGGAGATCCCCTGGGTGCTCGCCTCGCCGTTCGTCTTCCACGACCTCCACAGCCTCGACGACGTCGTCGCCCAGACGGGCTTCATGCGCTCGAGCCTCCTCAACATGTACTGGTGGGTGCTGGCCTCCTTCAGCTCGGTCGATCTGCGGACGGTCAACCACGATCCCACCTTCTACTCGGTGGAGATCTTCTCCTTCGTCAACGTGGCGACGACGCTCTGGTTCCTGCATCTGAACCGGAAGCGCTCGCCGTACCGCTACGCGGTGGTGGTGCTGGGATGTGGCGAGCCCATCGCGGCTACCTTCATCTTCTCGTTCGCCGAGGTGTTCGGCGGCTTCGAGAACATGGCCGGCGGCGTGGCCGACACGCTGCTGGCGCTGCTCTGGACCCAGTACCAGTACTTCCTCTTCCCGATGATCTTCGGCTACATGGGCTTCGTGCTGCTGCGCGAAGACTGGCGGCGCGCCGACGCGCCGCAGCCGTAGGCCGGCTCGACCGCGGGCCCGATCGGCGATCGTCGCGGAGAAGCGCGGTCAGGGCCGCACGTCGCGGGGCCCCGGGCTCGCCGGCAGCGTGGCGTGGGTTCGCCCGCGATGGGCGCGCGGGCTGTGGCCGGTCCAGCGTCGGAACGCCTTGCAGAAGGCCGAGGCGTCGGCGTAGCCGACGAGGAACGCCACCTCGCCGATCGAGCGCTCGCCGGCCTCCAGCGCCCGGGTCGCGCGCTCGATGCGGACCTGTTGCAGCAGCCGTCGGTGGGACGTGCCTTCGGCGGACAGGCGCCGACGCAGGGTCCGCGCCCCGAGGCCGAGGGCGCTGGCGACGCTCTCGAGTCCGGCCTGGCCGCGGGGCAGCAACGTCTCGATGACGCGACGCACCGCCGCCGTGGTGCTCGCGTCGGCGGGCAGGCGGTCGAGCGCCTCCTGGGCCTGGCGCTCGAGCAACGCCGCCAGGTCGGCGTCCGCCCGCGGAAGCCGGAGGTCGAGGTCGGCCGCACGAACGCAGGCGCCGTACACCGGAGCGTCGAAGCGGATCGGGATCCCGAGGACGCGGTCGTGCTCCCGGCGATCGTCCGGGGCGGGGCGGGCGAGCCATGCCTCGAGCTCCCGGCCTTCGCCCAGGATGCGCGGAGAGATGCGGGCCATGGTCGCCACCGTGAACTCCGCGTAGGCCCGGGGCAGCACGATGCCGGGCGGCGTCACGATGCGGAAGAGGGCGCGGCCCTTCTCGTCCACGAGATCGAAGCCGAGGAAGTCGGCGACGATCCGCGTGAACCGGGTGGCCCGTTGGTAGGCCTCGCGGGCGGTGGCGCTCGACGCGGCGAGGTAGGCGAGCAGGGCCGTGTGGTCCAGGTCGACGGCCTCGGCTGCGTGGAGGCCAAGGTGCGGGTCGCCGGAGTGCTCCTCCGCCCACGCCCAGGCGGAGAGGAAGCCCGACGCCGGCAGGCGCAGGTCCGGGTCGGAGACCCGGGCGGACTCGAGGCCGGCCGCCTCCAGGAGCGGTGCGGTCGAGCGGCCACGCCGCTCGAAGAGCCTCACCAGCGGCGAGATCGCACGCACCGAGCAGGTCAGGCCGTCTGTGCCCTGGGGGGCCGCCATCTCTGCAGCCTACTCTTCGTGTCCCCAATGGACAATCATCCGGGACGTTCGGGACAGGTGGGAGCGGCCCGATCGCTCTAGGCTGGACCCACCCGAACCGAGGAAGAAGCCATGTCGTCCCAGTCCCGGCCGGAATCGGCGGCCGCCCGCGGCCCCGCCCCTCGCCAGCGCGTCCGGCCCTGGATCGCGCTTCGCGGTCTGCTGAGACAGATCCGGAACTCCGAGGACACCGAGGCCGGAGCGCTCTTCGTCTACGCGCTCCAGGGCCGGGCCCCGGAGCGCGTCTTCCAGCGCTTCCGGGCCGACCCCGACGGCGCGCGCATCCTCGCCGAGCGCCGTTCGATTCGCGAGGTGTTGATGGACCGCGCGCGCCTGCGCGCGTTGCCCGAAGGGAGCCTGGGACGGGTCTACGCGGACTTCATGGACGCGGAGGGGATCAGCCTCGAAGGGCTGGTGGCGGAGACCGACAAGCCGGCGCGCGAGGTCTTCGGCGAGATGGACGCGGATCGGCAGCTCGTCCACGACCGCATCACCGATCTGCACGACCTCTGGCACGTCGCCACCGGCTACTCCCGGGACATGGTGGGCGAGTTCGCGCTCCTGGCCTTCGGCTACGAGCAGCTGGGCACGCCCGCCTACCGGCTCTCGCTCGCCTTCATCCGGCCGATCTGCGCGATCCAGGCGCCCGAGGCGTGCGCCCTCATCGACGACGCGCGGCGGCGCGCCCACGAGGCGACGTGGCTACCGGTGCAGGACTGGGAGGGACTGCTCGAGCGCCCCCTCGAAGAGGCGCGCGAGCGACTCGGCCTCGGAGCGCCGCCCGCCTACACGCGCTACTTCCGAGAGGGCCGCCGCCTGCGCCCGGAGAGATCGGGCGCAGCCGCCTAGCCTGGTCGAGCGCAGCCGCCCGGCCCGCTGCGCGCCCCGCGCCCGCGGACCCGCCTACTCGAGGGTCAGTGGCCCCTTGCCGGTCCACCGGAAGGTGCCGTCGTACTTCTGGTCGCAGGCGCGGTTGCGGCCCCGGAACGCCCAGTCGATCTTGAGCTTCTCGAGGCTCTTGGTGACCTTGCCCGTGAGCTCCATGGACTTGAGTCGGGCCTTGCCGTCCTCGCACACGCCGGTGCAGACGGCGATGTTGCGCGACCACTCGTCCGCGAGGTCCTGCTGGGAGGCGTCGTCCAGCTTGAAGACCAGCTTGCGGCCGTCCGGGTCCTTCTGGCGGTAGGTCCCCGAGTAGCTGTCGCCGCGCTGGTCCACGACGACGAACGAGCGTCCGTCGTCGGCGAACGTGAAGTCGAGATCGAGCCGCTCGTTGAGGCAGCGGACCGCGTCCTTGACGTTGACCTTGATCTCGCCCTTGACCTCGTCGGCCGTGGCGTCCGAGAGGTCGACGTCCTGGGCCGCGGCCGGCGCTGCCAACGAGACGATTCCCACGAAGATCCAGAACCCGAACCCGACGACGACCCGATCCACGCTGCCCTCCCCATGTGATCCGGGGCGGATTCTCTCACAGAACGAGCGCCGAATCGCGCTCTGGTTGGCACAGGGCGCAGGAGAGGGAGGGAGGCTCCCCGAGGGGGCGAGCGTATTCTACGGGTCGCCGTCTTCGGACGGATCGGGGACGCGCTCGCCTCGCGGGTCGGCGGCGCGCACCCTGGGAAACCCGAGCCGGAAGCTCGCCCCTCCACCTTCCGGCTTGGCGACCTCGATCTGACCCGCGTGGTCCTCGACCACCTGCTGGACCACGGCCAGGCCCAGCCCGGTTCCGCGCGCCTTGCCCTCGGTGACGAACGGCTCGAAGAGTCGATCGCGGATCGCGTCCGGGATCCCCGGCCCCGAATCCGTGACCCGGATCCAGGACCGTTCGTCGTCGGACCCGGTCTCGAGCTGGAGCAGTCCGCCTTCCGGCATGGCTTCGAGGGCGTTGTACAGGAGGTTCAGCAGGGCCCGGCGCACGCCGATCCGATCGAGCTCGATCTCGGTCTCGTCGTCCAGATCCGTCCGCAGCTCGACGCCCTGGCGCGTCGCGTCGGGCGCGACCACGCCGACCGCCGAGCGGGCGATGTCGCCGAGGACGGACGGCGCGAGGTCGCCGCGACCGCGACCGTCCGGGGTGGTCTCGTCGAGCATCGAGCACATGCGCTCGATGCCACGGGCTTCGTCGACCACCTCGCCGGCGATCTCCTCGATCTCCTCGGTCGGAAGCGTGGCGGCTTCGCGCGCCAGGGTCGTTCCGTTGGCGCGCAGGGCGGCCACCGGTCCGCGCAGGTCGTGCACGAGCATGGACACCATCCGCCCCACGGCGGCGAGCTGCTCGCCGCGAACCAGCCGATCCTGCGCCTCCCGCAGGCGGCCGAGGGCCTGCTCGAGCTCCTCGTTGCGGACGCGAAGCGTGTCGAGCAGTCTCGCGTTCTCCTGGGACAGGAGCACGTGGTCGAGCACGCCCTGGACGGTGATGCGAAGCTCGCGCGGATCGCAGGGCTTGGCGACGTAGGCGTGGACCTGGCCGGCGTTGATGGCCTCGATGGTGGAGTCGAAGTCGGTGTAGCCCGTCACGAGGATGCGGCCACAGGTCGGGCTGGCCTGGGCCACGCGGGCCAGCAGCTCGACGCCGCTCATGCCGGGCATCCGCTGGTCGGAGATGACGAGCTGGTAGTCCGCCGCCTGGAAGCGCTCCCACGCGTCGTCTCCGGTCTGGGCCGGGTCGATCTCGCCGAAGTGGCGCAGCCCGCGCTGCAACAGCTCCGTGCCCCGCGGCTCGTCGTCCACGACGAGGATCCGGATCGGGTCCGCAGACGATTCCATCACGATTCGGCTCCTTCGACCATGCGATGCCCTTCGCCGGGCACGAGGTTCGGGTTCTCGACGGGCAGCTCGACGCGGAAGCACGTTCCGGCGCCCGGGGGACTGGTCACCTCGATCCGGCCCCCGTGTCGGTCGACGATTCTGTAGCTGATCGAGAGCCCGAGTCCCGTTCCCTTTCCCACCTCCTTGGTCGTGAAGAAGGGGTCGAAGATCCGGGCCAGCTGTTCCTCGTCGATCCCGCAGCCGTCGTCCGCGATCTCGATCGCCACGTGCTGGTCGTCGATCTTCCGCGTACGTGCCTCGATCCGACCTCCGTCCCCGGTCGCGTCCGCTGCATTGGTGAGCAGGTTCATCACCACCTGGCCGATCTGGCCCGGGATGCACTCGACCAGGGGCAGGTCGGTGTAGTCGCGAACCAGTTCGATCCCCGTCATCCGGCTCTGGAGCAGGTTGATGGTGGAGTCGAGGATCTCGTGGAGATCGACCTGGGCGTGGACCGGGCCGTCGTGGCGCGAGAAGCTGCGCAGCTCGCGGATGATGGTGGTGGTGCGCTCGAGTCCGTCGCGGCAGGAGTCGAAGGCGCGGGGCAGGTCGTCGAGGATGTGGTCGAGCTCGCACTCTTCACGGATCTTGCGGATGGCGGAGTCGGTGTCCTCTCCCGGTGTGCGCGCGGCGGCCTCCAGCCGCTCCACCGCGCGGATCAGCGACTCCGCGTGCTCCTCGATGAAGTACACGTTGCCCTGGACGAAGTTCACCGGGTTGTTGATCTCGTGGGCCACGCCCGCGACCAGCTGGCCCAGGGAGGCCATCTTCTCCCGCTGGATGAGCTGGCTCTGGGTCGACTGGAGGACCTCGAGCGCGTGGGCCAGCTCGGCCGTGCGCTCCGCCACCTTCTGCTCGAGGCTGCGGTTCAGGTCCGACAGCCGCTCCAGGGCCAGCGCGTTCTCGATGGCGACGGCGCCCTGGTTGGCGAGGGTCTGGAGGAGGCGGCGGTCGTCGCCGCCGTAGTAGCGGCCGGACATCCGGCGGCCGAGTCGGAGCAGGGCCACCAGGCGCCCGTCGGCCCAGAAGGGCACGGCGAGCCCGTCGTCCGGGAGGTCGAGGGGGCGGTCGTGAGCCGCGGCCCGGGCGATCTGCTTGCCGTCGAGCGGGCCGGGGTCGCCGGAGGACAGGACCCGCACGACGCTGTCGTCGAGCTGGGGGCGCACGTCGAGCGCGATGGTCTCCGGCTGCAACGACTCCACCAGCGCTCGCTCGAGCTCGCGGGCGATGACGGGCAGCGCGGCCACCGAGGCGAGCTTCTCGCTCGTCTCTTCGACGAGCCGTCGGAAATCGTAGGCCGAGCGGAAGAAGAGCCGGTTGACGAAGTGCTGCATGCGGTCGCGCAGCGGGAGCAGCAGGAGCACCGAGCCGACGCCGAGGGCGATGGGGAGGGTGCTCGCCCCGGCTCCCGCGTGGATGACCGACCCGAACGCGACCAGCGCGCTGCCGTAGGCGAGCCCGATCAGCCCCGTGAACAGGGCGTAGTTGACCGTGCGCCGCAGGATGCGGTCGACGCCGAACAGGTCCTGGCTCAGGACCGCGTAGCCCAGCGAGATCGGGAAGAAGACGCCGCTCACGCTCATCAGGTTCTCGGGCACCTGTCCGTCGGTGGTGGCGGACAGGTACATGATGGCGACCTGCGGTCCGATGGCCGCCACCGCGCCGATGGCGACCACCTTCATGCGCTGCAGGGCCTCGAACCCGACGGGGCGGATGCACGCGAGCACCAGCCGGCCGAGGAAGACCGCCAGGCCGAGGGCGAAGCCGTTGACGGCGACGCGGTGGAGCAGGACGTAGGTGTCGGGGTCGTAGAGCCCGATCTGCATCTGGATGGCGAGGATCGCGGAGGCCCCATAGGCCGCCGGGATCAGCCACCTCGCGCGGTCGAGGATGCGCGCGGGCTGGGGGAAGACCAGGGCGTTGTGGATGACCGCGGCGAACAGCAGGCATTCGAGGAGCGCGTGGAACCGGAAGAACCGGTAGGGGCCGTAGAGATCCACCGCCGTGAGCGCATACATGCCGACGACCCAGAGCGAGAGCGACGTGCCGTCCGCGACCCGGTCCCCCGCCCGCAGGAATCGGACCGCGAGGGCGATCCCGGCGAGACCGATGCCGCAGAACAGGAGTGTGCCGTGCAGGAGGAGATGGTCGGCCCAGGCGAAGGACTGCATGGAGGCGGACCAGATCCGCTCGGTGTCGCCTCTCCGGAGCCCGATCTCGACGACGTCGCCGGGCGTCGAGTCCGAGAACAGGCCGGGGAGGTCGCGGGCATCGACGAGCGGCGCCCCGCCGACGCTCACGACCTCGTGCTGGTAGACCTCGCCGCTTCGGGTCGCGGGCCAATGGGCGAGCCCGGCCGATGCCACGACGCGGTTGTCGAGCACGAGGAATCCCGGGAACGTCTGGCCCACCCAGGACAGGCTGCTGAGGGTGGTCGAGCTGGCGACCCCCAGCGCGAGCGCCATTCCCACGAGCAGGATCGGATCGCGAATCCCACGCATCTTCCAGTACATCGGCCGTTCGGCTGCACGACTCAAGGGCCGCCATCGGTCGACCGATCCCGCCGGAATGGGCGATCCGACCGAGAGCCGCCGGGCCCCCGGGCCCCACGTCGGCGGGCGATCGGCGGCCGCTCTGGCCTGCGCGTCCGCGGGGCTCTACGCACTCTGCTTCACGGCGCCGCCGGAGGGGAGGGCGGGGCACGCGGCTGCCGCGCTCGCGTGGACCGCGCTCGTCCCCCTGTGCCTCGCACTGCGGGGGCGGGGGCCCGCCGCGGCCGCGGGCGTGGGCGCCCTCTGGGCGCTGGGAGCCACCGCCGGGACGGTCTTCTGGCTCGTGCGGACGCTGCAGGACCACTTCGAGTGGTCGCTCCCCGGGGCGATCGGTTTCCTGGCCGGCGTCTCCGCGGTGTCCGCAGCGCCCTTCGTCGCCGCGGCGTTCGGTCTGGGAGCCGTGGCGAGGCGGGGCCGGGGGGGTGGCCTGCACCCGCTCGCCTTCGCCGCCAGCTTCGTCGCCGCGGAGTTCCTGCGCGGCCAGCTCGGCCTCCGCTCGCCCTGGGCACCCCTGGGTGCGACCCAGGCCTCGGCCGACCACGTCCGCCAGGTCGCCGACCTCGTGGGCGTGCACGGAGTGAGCGGTCTCGTCGCATTCGGCAACGCCGTGTTGGCGGAGTGGGTCGTACGCTTCACCGCCGGGGCAGGCGACCCTCGGACCCGGCGCCGGAGGCTGCGAACGACGCTGGCTGCGCTCGCGCTGCTCGCGGCCACCTTCACCTACGGGGCCGCCCGGCTCGGGGGGCCGCAAGGGGACGACCGGGCGCCGGCGGCCGGAGGTCCGCTGCCCTTCGACGTCGCGGTCGTCCAGGGCAACGTCGAGTCCGGGCTGCGCTGGAGGCGGAGTCAGGCGTCCCGAATCCTGCGCCGCTACGGCGGCGCCACCCGGGACCTGCTGCGCGCGGTGGACGACGGCACGGCGACGTCGCCGCCGGACCTCATCGTCTGGCCGGAGAACGCCATCCAGACGCCGGTGGACGATCCGATCTACGGACGCCCGCTGCAGGCGTTGGCGCGCGCCGGGACCCCCCTGCTGATCGGAGCTCCCCGCCACGAGCAGGTCGCCGGAGGCACCGTCAGCTTCAACTCGGCCCATCTGATCGCGTCGGGTGGACGCTGGGAGTCCTACGACAAGCGTCTCCTGCTGCCGTTCGCCGAGACGAGGCCCTGGAACGGAGCGCTCGCGCTCGAACGCCGCGGGGACCTCGAAGGCAGCACCTATGTCCCCGGGAGCGAGCCCGGCCTGTTCGCCCTCGAGCAGGGCGTGGTCGGGGTCCTGATCTGCCTGGAGGCGCTCCATCCCGGACTGGCGCGCGAGGCCGTCGCCGAAGGAGCGGACCTCCTCGTCGTCCTCTCCAACGACGCCTGGTTCGCGGGCCCGACGGCGCGGCGGCAGCATCTCGGCCAGGTGGTCCTGCGCGCCGTCGAGACCCGCCGCCCGCTCGTGCGCGCCACCACCGACGGGCTCACCGCCATCGTGGCGCCGGACGGCAGCATTGCGGCCCGTCTGGAGCCCCACGCGAGCGGCGTGTTGCGGGCGACGATCCCGATCGCGGGACCGGCGCGGGCGCCCACGTTCTACATCCTGTCGGGAGATCTCCTGCCGGTGGCCTGTCTGCTCTACTGCCTCGGTGCGGCCCTCCGCGAGAAGGCCGGGCAGCGTCGCGCCCCGTGAGGCCTCAGCGGCCGGAGGCGGCGGGAGCCGACAGCGAGGAGCAGGTGCCGCGACGCATCGCGTAGCCCACCGTCGCCGGGAACAGGAAGATCGTCCAGCCCACCGCGTTCTGGGGAGCCGTTCCACCCGTCATCAGCTCCGGCAACGTCAGCAGGACCGGGAGCACCAGCGCGACGACGGCCCCGCCGGCCAGGACGCCGAGGCTCGCCCGCCCGTCGATCGGAGAGCTGTGGAGGTAGCGATTCAGCAGCGCCACCACGACCAGGAGCATCGCGATGCCCGCGAGCGTGGTCGCGAGGAGATGGATGACGGCGTAGGCCGCGGGAGCGTGGAGGAGCCACTGATAGGCGACCGCAATGAGCGCTCCGACCCCATAGGTCGCCGCGACCACGCGGCGGGTGAGGCGCTCCGAGAGCAGCGGGGTCGGGAAGGCGATCGCCATGTGGACGGCGGCTGCGAAGATCAGGGACTCGCAGAAGACGTGCGCACGGAAGAGCAGGTGGGGGCCGTACAGGTCCATGGCCGACAGGCCCCAGAGCGCACCCAGGACGAGGAACGGGGTGGCCGCCCAGGTCGTCCGGGAATCGAGGTCCTTGCGTCCCAGCAGGTGGAGCGCGATGCCACCCAGGAGCAGGCCGTTCAACAGGTAGGCGCCGAAGATCAGCGCTCCGTCCTGGAGGTTGAACTCGCGCATCGCGATCGGGCGTTCGAACTCGTGGCCGTTGCTCGAGAACCGGAGCTCGACGGTCGAGCCCGGCGTGTGGTGGCGAAGCGCCTGCCGCAGCTCGGCGGACCCGGTGACGGGGGCGCCGTCGACGGCGACGACGGTGTGCTGGAAGATCTCCCCGCCTCGCGTCGCGGGCCAGTCCGAGAGGCCCACCGAGGCGACGACGCCGTTCTCGAGGACCAGGAACCCGGGGTAGGTTCGGCCGTGCCAGTCGAGCGCGCTCTGGATGCCCAGGCCGGCGAATGCGATCAGCAGGGCGGCGGTCGTCGCGAGCGCGATCTTCGAGCGTTCGAGGGACATGCTGGCTCCCAATCGCCTCCCGCCTCCAGGAACGCTGGAGTGGGGGGCTCGAGAGGATCGTGACGGTGAGGGGCCGTTGCTTTCGTCCGGTCCTAGTCGTCGTCGTCATCGTCTACGGGGTGGATGAAGTCCATGAAGCTCGAGCCCGACAACAGGAGCAGCGGCTCGAGCAGGCCGAGCTCCACGGGGTTCTCGGCGTGGAGCGAAACCCAGCCGACGTCGACCGTGCGCTTGCCGGGACCCAGGGGCATGGCCAGCGAGGGGTCGTCGGGGTTGGAGGCATCGCGCTCCATTCCCTGGATGGCGATCACCAGGCCGTCGTGGTCGATGTGGCGTGTTCCATCGGGGTGGAATCCGTTCTCGTTCACCTCGTGGCTGCCGCCCGGTGCATGGGCGGCGGCATAGGTGTAGAACTCGTGTCGCCAGTACGTGAAGAGGTTGCTCATCTTGGAGAGATCGCCCGCTGCGCGGATCTTGTGTTCGAAGTAGGTCCCTTCGATCCCCGAGTCGGTCTCGACCTGCCAGCCGTAGTAGCTCCCCCACTGGCGCTCGGTCGCGTCTTCGACCTCGAGAGTGAACAGGGTGAGGTCCACGCCGTCGGCGTTGTAGATGACCACGTCGTCGTGATCGAAGTCGAGGGGAAGGTCCTGGAGGACGAACGAGAACTGCATGGGCGCCAGTACGTCGCTCACGTCCAGGGCCAGGTAGAACGTGCCGTCGGCGCCGATCGCCGCCTCGTACCCCGGCATCTTGAAGATCCCCGAGACCTCGCGGACCTTCCTCGCAGGCGGCAACGCAGTGAACAAAGCCTCCGAATAGCTCACGTCGAGGTGCCCCGAGTCCTTCACCTTCAGCTCGACCGGGCCCGGACTCACCGAATCGGGGACCACGACCTCGATGCGATCGCTGACGCTCGCCGTCGCGGTCGTGCTTCCGCTGCCGAAGTCGACCTCGTAGCTGCGGCCGGGCTCGAACTCGAAGCCGTCGGCAAAGATCGCGATCGTGCGACCCGGCGAGCCGAAGGGCGGCATCACGAGGGACCAGTCCGGCGGCGGATGGTCACAGCCACAGCCGGCCTGTGCCGTCAGCGGTAGGCAGAGCCCGAGCGAGAGGATCAGGCCCAGCGTGATGGAGACTCGACGTCCAGTCATCATGGTTGGCTCCCAGCAGCGCGCCGACAGAAGGTGGCGGCGATCACGCCCGACGTAGGAGCAAGGCGCATGCCACCCGGGACCGGGGCGAGGGCGCCGAGAGGGCCTCCGGAGCCGCAGGGGCGGGAGCCAGGGTGACGGTCGTCACCGGCGTGACCGGCAGGCGTCGCGCAGCTCCGGTGGGCAGGCACCCGTGGCGATGGGAGGTTTCGGGGCCGAAACCACGGTTTCGGTGCGGAACCGGAGTTACGCCGGGTCCCCGGGGTCGATACCCAGGCGCCGCATCATCTTCGTGAGGCCCGGTCGGGAGAGCCCCAGCGCCGCGGCGGTGCGGGTGCGGTTGCCGTCGAAGCAGGCGAGCGCCTCGCGGATCGCGTCGACCTGCACGGCCTCCACGCGTTCCTTCAGTGTGGGGAAGGGGCGGGGGGCGGGGTCGAAGGGCCGATCGGATGCCGGAGCGTCGTCGTCGCCCATCCCTTCGTCGTCGGCGCGCTCCTCGGGCAGCACGTGGCGGGGCTCCACCAACGAGGCCGGCAGGGCCATGGCGATGCCGCGCTCGACGACGTGGCGCAGCTCCCGGATGTTGCCGGGCAGCTCCATCCGCTCGAGCGTCTCGAGGCACTCCTCGCTGAGCGTGTGGGTGGTGCCGTGGATGGCAGAGCACTCGTCCGCGAACCGGACTGCCAGCAGCCGGACGTCCTCGCGGCGTGCGCGCAGGGGCGGAAGGTGCAGCTGGATGGTGTTGAGCCGATAGAAGAGGTCCTGGCGGAAGTCGCCTTCCTTCACCATGGCGTCGATGTCGCGGTGGGTCGCCGAGACCAGACGCACGTCGACCTTGCGCGTGCGGGTGTCGCCGACCCGGCGCGTCTCCTGGGTTTCGAGGACCCGCAGCAGGCGCACCTGGAGCGCGGGGGAGGTGTCCCCGATCTCGTCCAGGAAGAGCGTCCCCCCGTCCGCCAGCTCGAACAGGCCGGGCTTGTCCTTGTCCGCGCCCGTGAACGCGCCCCGGCAGTGTCCGAACAGCTCGGTCTCCAGCAACGACTCGGCGAGCGAGCCGCAGTTGATGGCGACGAAGGGCGCGTCGCGACGGGGGCTCTGCTCGTGGAGACTGCGAGCGACGAGCTCCTTGCCGGTCCCCGTCTCTCCGAGGACCAGGACCGGGAAGCGGGCTCGAGCGATGCGCGCGACCCGGGCTCGCAGCTCCCGCATGACGCGGGAGTCGCCCAGCAGCCGGGGCGACATGGGCTCGTGCCGCTCGACGAGCTCGAGAACCGAGCGCGTGGTCTCGCGGATCTCGTCGGGCGTGGTTGGCTTGCTGAGATAGGCGTGGATGCGCCCCTCGTTGATGGCGGCGATGGTGTCTGCGATCTCGGCGTGGGCCGTCACCAGGATGCGCCCGACGCGCTTGCGGAGTCCGATGATGCGATCGAAGAGCTCGAGGCCGCTCATGCCGGGCATGCGCTGATCGGAGATGACGGCGTCGAATCGATCGACCTGCAGCTTCGCCCAGGCCTCGTCACCCGATCCCGCGCGCTCCACCGCGGCGATCTTGCGCAGTGCGATCGCGACGAGATCGACGGCCTGGGGTTCGTCGTCGACGACCAGGATGCGCGGGAGGTCCTCGTTCACCCCTGCCATATCGTCCGAAAGCGGCGGGTGCCTTTAGCGCGCCGGTCTCCCCGGCCCCGCGGGGTTGCGGCGTCGCCGTCCGTCGCTGGGCCTCCGTCGGATCCACGCGAGCCCCGTGCGCCGCAACGCCGCGGCCACCGCAAGCAGCGAGCGGTCGCCCGGGCCGTCGAACGGGCGGCCGGCCAGCGGCGATCCGACGAGACCGGGCAGCCTTCGAGTCGCTCGACTGCCATGGGCCGATGGGAGGAGCGGCAGGCTGGCGCCGCGCAGGGCGCGGTCCCCGACTCCGAGAGCGGGATCCCGCCGGTGCTAGGATCGGCTCGGCGACGGGCCCGCGCGCGCGCCATCGCTGGGACGGGACCAGGCCGCCCTGGCCGCGCGCCCAGGTCGTTCGACGCCGGGGGCAGCCGCCCGGGAGAATCGAGGCGCGAGCATGGATCGACGAGACGGTCTGGATCCGCAGGCCTGGGGGCTCTTCATCGACGGCGCGTGGAGGCCGGCGGGCGACGCCGGCGAGTGCCCGCTCGTCGACCCCGCCACCGAAGAGCCTCTCGGCCGCGTGCCCATGGCGACGCCGGCCGACGTGGACGCGGCGCTCGACGCCGCCGAGCGGGGGTTCGAGACCTGGCGACGCACTCCGCCCTACGAGCGGAGCGCGTGTCTGCGCGCGATCGGAGCGGGACTGCGCCGGCACGGCGAGGCCGTGGCCGAGCGGGTCACCCGCGAGGTGGGCAAGCCGCTCGTCGAGTCCCGGGCCGAGGTGCTGGCCAGCGCCGAGCAGTTCGAGTGGAACGCCGAGGAAGCGCGGCGGCTCCACGGAGAAGTGCTCGCCGGTCGCGAGCCCGGCGTCCGTCTGGAGGTGCGCTGGGCGCCGGTGGGCGTGGTGGCCGCGCTGACGGCATGGAACTTCCCCGCGCTGCTTCCCGCGCGCAAGCTCGCGCCGGCCCTGGCCGCCGGCTGCAGCGTCGTGCTGAAGCCCTCCGAGGAGGCGCCGGGCGCCGCCTTCGCCATCGCCGCCATCGCAGAGGAGGCGGGGCTCCCGCCCGGGGTGCTGGGCGTGGTGACCGGCGACCCGCCGGCCCTGTCCGGCCAGCTCCTGGCGTCCGACCGGGTGCGCAAGCTCACCTTCACCGGCTCGGTGCCCGTGGGCAAGCAGCTCATGGCCCAGGCTTCCCAGCACCTGACGAAGCTCTCCCTCGAGCTCGGCGGGCACGCGCCGGTGCTGGTGCTCCCGGACGCCGATCCCCGGGCGGCGGCTCTCGCCTGCGCGCGCGCCAAGTTCCGCAACGCCGGCCAGGTGTGCGTCAGTCCCAGCCGCTTGTTCGTCCACCGCCAGGTGGTCGAGCCCTTCCAGGAGACCATGGCGTCGCTGGCCCGCGGGCTGCGGGTCGGCTCCGGTCTCGAAGAAGGGGTGGAGATGGGCCCGCTGGCCAACCCGCGCCGGCTCGAGGCGGCCCGGGAGCTGGTCGAAGATGCCCTGGCGTGCGGCGCGAAGCTGCTGGCCGGGGGAGGGCGCCCGGCCTCGCAGCCCCACGGCTACTTCTTCTCGCCCACGGTGCTGGCCGAGGTGCCCGCCGACGCGCGCATGCTCCGCGAAGAGCCCTTCGTGCCCGTGGCGCCGATCCTGCCGTTCGACGACCTGGACGAGGCGGTCGCCCGCGCCAACGCGCTGCCCTTCGGTCTCGCGGCCTATGCCTTCACCCGGGACCTGGCCCAGGCCGAGCGGCTGACCGAAGAGCTCGAGGCGGGCATGGTCGGGGTCAACGACCTGGCCCTGGCGGCCGCCGAGATCCCCTTCGGAGGGGTGAAGGAGAGCGGGATCGGGCGCGAGAGCGGGCGGCTCGGCATCTTCGAGTTCCTGGAGTCGCGGACCCTGAAGACGGTCTTCTGAGATGGCTCCCGAGCGCGGTGCGGTGAAGAGCCGCCCGGGCCGCGGGGACGCGGATCGGGTGCGCCTCGCCCGCCGGCCGTTGGCCCGGGCGAGGGGCGGCTCGCGCGCGCTCTGCCGAGGGCCGCGATGACACACCGCAGGATCAGCGTGGCGGTGGCCGCCGGGGTGGGCGTGGTCCTGCTGGCGGGTTGGCTGCTCGTCGGGGGGCGGGAGGCCGCGACGACGCGCATCCTCACGGCCCGGCGCATCCTCACGATGGAGACCGATCGGCCGACCGCGACCGCGGTCGCCGTGCGCGACGGGCGCATCGTGGCCGTCGGATCGCTCGCCGAGGTGACGTCCGGTCTGGGGGACGCGCCGTTCCAGGTGGACGAGCGCTTCGCCCGGCACGTGCTCCTGCCCGGCTTCATCGACCCCCACGTACATCCGGTCCTCGCCGCCACGATCCTGCCCATGGACATCGTCTCGGCCATGGCGTGGGAGACGCCGAACGGCCGCACCCGTGCGGTGCGGGGGCGCCGGGCCTTCCTCGATCGCCTGCGGGAGCTGGAGCGGGAGAAGCCCGCCGACGAGTGGCTGCTGGTCTGGGGCTACCACCGCCCCTACCACGGCGAGCTCTCGAAGGCCGACCTCGACGCGATCTCCTCCACGCGGCCCATCCTGGTGTGGCAGCGCTCGGTCCACGAGATGGTCCTCAACAGCCGCGCCCTCGAAGAGGGAGGGCTCACGGCCGAGGACTTCGCGGCCAGCCCCCAGGCCGACTGGGACACCGGGCGCGTGTGGGAGGCGGCGATGTTCAGCCTGGGGCGGCCGTACACCCGGAGGCTCGCCTCTCCCTCCCGCTATCGCCGGGGGCTTGCCATGATGAGCGAGGTGCTGCACCGGGGCGGCCTCACGACCGTGGGCGAGCAGGGCTTTCCCCAGATCAGCCGCTGGGCGGAGTGGGGCATGCTGCAGCTCGAGATGGCGACCGGCGCGGCGCCGTTCCGCTTCGTCCTGGTCCCCAACGCCATGTACTGGCTGCGCGAGCGGGGGAGCGCGGCGGAGGCCGAGCGCGCCGCGGCGGGGCTGCTGGCCTGGTCCACCCGGCGGGTGCGCGTGGCGAAGCACGTGAAGTACTACGCCGACGGCGCGATCTTCAGCCAGCTCATGCAGATGTCCCAGCCCTACCTCGACGGCCACCACGGCGAGTGGATGATGCCGCCCGAGGACCAGCGCGCCGTGCTCGAGGCGTTCTGGAAGGGCGGGTGGGACGTCCACGTGCACGTCAACGGCGACGCCGGCCTCGACCTCGTGCTCGACCAGGTCGAGGCGCTCCGCCGCGAGGACGCCTCATCGGCGCGTCGGGTGATCCTCGAGCACTACGGCTACGCCCGGCAGGACCAGCACGCGAGGCTCGCGGCGCTCGGGGTCGAGGTCTCCAACAACGCCTACTACGTCCACGAGCTGGCGCCGATCTACGCAGACCACGGGCTGGGGCCCGAGCGCGCCGCCGACATCTCGCCCCTGGGTGGACTCGCCCGGGCGGGCGTTCCGTTCTCCTTCCACTCGGACTTCCCCATGGCGCCGGCCGAGCCGCTGCGCCTGGTGTGGGCCGCGGTCAATCGCCTGGGCAGCGACGGACGGGTCTGGGGCGAGGACGAGCGGGTCCCGCTCGACCTCGCCCTGCGCGCGGTCACCGTGGAGGCGGCGCGCAGCCTGGGCGTCGAGGACGAGGTGGGCTCCATCCGCGTGGGCAAGCGGGCGGACTTCAGCGTCCTGGAGCGCGACCCCCACGAAGTGGCGCCCGAGGACATCGCCGAAATCCCCATCTGGGGCACGGTCTTCGAGGGGATCCCTCGAGCGATCGACTAGGGGTCTACCGGGCCCGCTTCGGGCCACGCGGCGGCCGGGGAATCCACACCGAGGTCTGCCGGCGGTAGGCGGCGTAGGCCTCCTGGCGGTCCGGGTCGGCCAGCATCCGGCGCTCGGTCATCACGGTCACGGCGGCCAGCACGCCCGAATTGAGAGCGGTCCCGAGCAGGACCCAGGGCTCCCCGCACACGACGCCCAGGCCGCCGATCGACCACCAGAAGAGCTGCTCGCCGAAGTAGTTCGGATGGCGCGAGCAGCGCCAGAGTCCCGTGTCCAGCAGCTGGACCTTGGGCTCGCCGCGCGCGATGCGCGCGGCGTTCTCGCGCATGAAGCGGTCGAGGTGTGCGTCGGCCACGTGGGCGACGGCGATCCCCAGGAGCGCGCCGGCGAGGCACAGCGCGTCGAGCACCCCGAACGGGACGCGGCGGAAGGCGATCGCCCAGAAGGGCAGGGTGAGCCCCACGAGCATCGCCTGCTGGGCCAGGAAGACCACGAAGAGCTGCTCCCAGGCGAAGCCCGGTCGCTCGCGCCGCATCTTCGCGTACCGCCAGTCCTCCCGAAGCCCCAGGCGCCAGCGCTCCCGGCGCAGGTAGTTGTGGGTGAGCCGGAGACTCCAGACGACGAGCGCGCTCCAGGCGAGGAGCAGCCGCGTCCGGTCCCCGTCGGCCAGGGGATGCGCGGTGTAGAACCCGGCGAGCAGCAGGGGCAG
This sequence comes from Myxococcota bacterium, assembly GCA_050618075.1. GTDB lineage: Bacteria > Myxococcota_A > UBA9160 > UBA9160 > UBA4427 > JBNLVL01. The sequence continues at coordinate 82,358 of JBNLVL010000017.1, read as the reverse complement.
CAGGGTCCAGTAGGGATCGATGAGCCAGCTGCTGCGCTGCACGAGGGCGATGGCCCAGAACACGAGGTTCACGAACACGAGATAGAGGAGATTCGCGGCCGCGATCGGGTGATGGAAGAGCCAGGCGGTGAACGTCGCGAGGGACGTGACGCCCCGCCAGCCGGGGTCGGCTCCCACGGAGTCGGAGGCGCCGAACAGCGCGAGGGCGGCCGCTACGGCGGGAGCCGGCGCCAGCAGCACGAGGGCCGCGTGGCCCAGGTTCCTGGCTCCGAGCAGCGGCTGGTCGCGGACGTCCGGGTAGCCGATCTCCACCCGCGGAGCATGCCACGGGGCGGATCGATCCGTCATCCAGCGCGTGTGGAGGGGGCGTGTGGAGGGGGCGGGCGGCTCAGGAGGCAGCGAAGAGCCGCTCGGCCACTTCGACGGCCTCGGCCGGGGATGCGGCCCAGGCGTCGGCGCCGATCTGGCTCCAGAGGTCCGGCACCTGCTCGAACGGCGGTCCGCCCACGAGGATGGGGCGGTCGGCCAGCTCGGGCTCGCTCTTCAGCAGTCCCACCAGCTCCTCCACGGCCCGGACCTGGTCGGGCAGGTGGGCCGAGATGGCGACCATGTGGGCCTCGAAGTCGAGGGCCGCCCGGGCCAGGTCGATGGCGGGCGTGCTCGCTCCCAGCAGGATCGTCTGGTAGCCCGCGGCCTCGAAGCGCTGCTCGAGCATCCGCGCGCCCAGGTCGTGGAGGTCGCCGCTCACGGTGCTGAGCAGGATGCGGCGGTCGCGGGTGCAGGACGCGGCGTCCCGTCGACGCAGCCGGGTGAGCACCTCGTGGGCCACGCGCGTGGCGAAGTGCTCCTCGCCCACGTGCACCTCGCCGCACTGCCACATGCGCCCGATCTCGGCCTGGGCCCGCACGAGGACCTCGCGGTAGAGCTCGTCGCTCTCCACGCCGGACTCGGCCGCGCGCAACACCTCGTCGATGGCGTCGTCGCGCCGGCCCTCCAGCACCGCCAGCATGTAGCGGCGCGTGACCAGGGCATGGGGCGAGGGCTCCTCCAGCAGGCTCGGCAGCTCCGCCGGGGCCTCGGGGAGATAGGCCAGCGCGTGGTCGATCAGCTCGACTACCGCCCCCTTCGCGTCGGCCGGGAGCCGGTCGTCGACCTCGTCGCGCAGGGCCTCGAGACCGCCCACCACGAGCGACAGGTCCCGACCGCGGCAGCGGGTGGCGACCTTGAGCCAGGCCACGTGATCCAGGAACAGCTGCTCGCGACCGAAGTGGAGCGCCACGGCGAGCTGGTCGATGCGCTCCTGGAGATCGGCGGTGAGGCCGGTGAAGCCCTCGGCGTGGCGCTCGGCCAGAGCCGGGTCGCGCTCGAGCAGCCGCTCCACCGCTCCGGCGGCGTAGGCCGAGGAGGTGGCGCGGAGCAGGGCGGCTGCGAATCGGGTCCGGGTCGGCATCCGACAATGAGTCAAGCAACTCGCCCGTGGGCTGGCAAGCGCGGATGCAGCGCGAGGATCGGGCCGAGCGTGGAGAGGAGGCCCCGGGTTCAGGCGCGGCGTCCGCTCCGCAGCAATCGGCCGGGCAGGGGGCCCTGGGAATCGAGGACGTCCTTGCCGCTCTCGCGCAGCATCTGCCCGTTGACGATCACGGCCTCGATGCCCCGGGCCTCGGAGATCAAGCGGTCCGCTCCGCCCGGCAGGTCGTGCACGCGGCGCAAGGGGGTGCAGCCGACCCGCTCCGGGTCGAAGACGACCACGTCCGCCGCGGCGCCCTCGGCCAGTCGACCTCGTCCCTCGATGCCGAAGACCTCGGCCGCGCGGGACGTGAGCATGCGGATGGCCTGGGGCAGCTCGAGGGTGCCGCGCTCGCGCACCCAGTATCCCAGGAGGTGGGTGGAGAAGCAGGCGTCGCAGAGCTGGCTGGCATGGGCGCCGGCGTCGGACAGGCCCAGCACCACGCAGGGGTGGGTCAGCAGCTCGGCCACGCCTTCTTCGTCGGTGTTCATCACCCCGGCGCGGAAGCGCGCCTCGAGGTCGCTCGCCAGCGCCAGGTCGAGCACCAGGTCCACGGGGTCGACCCCGCGCTCGCGCGCCAGCGCGGCGACCTCGCGCTCGGCGAGCTCGGGTTCGGGATCGTACTGGGCGACCACGGTCCGGTCCCAGCCGCCGGCCAGCACGCCGGTGGACAGGCCCTCGCGGAACGCCTGGCGGAACTCCGGGTCCGCAAAGATGCGCTTCTTGCCCTCGCGGTCCGCCGCCGAGACCGGCTCGAAGCAGGCCATGCTCTCGTAGATGAACGGGGCCTCGAACTGGAACTCGAAGTTGAGGGGGCGGCAGGAGACCTGGGGGACGACCTCGACGCCCCGGGCCTGGAGCTCCGCGTGGCGGGCGAGCATGCCGCGGTGGAAGTCGGGGCCGCGCCCGGTGGTGAGGAGCGCCGTCCAGCTGACCGTGCGCCCGGTTCGCTGCTGGAGCTCCGTCAGCTCGTCGATGAAGAGCCCGCGGCCGATGGTCGCCTGGATGACGCCGTGCGAAAGCTCGTCCACGATGCGGGCGACCTCGTCGAAGTGCGCGGCGCGACTGGGGACCGGGCGCCCGGCGGCCCCCACGTGGGTGGGCGACTTCGAGGTGGCGAAGCCGGCGGCCCCGGCGGCGAAGGATTCGCGCGCGAGCGCCGCCATGGTCGCGATCTCCCGGTCGGTGGCCGCCCGCTCGGTGGCCTCCTCGCCCAGCACGAAGGTGCGAAGCGGTGTGTGGCCCAGCAACGCCGCCAGGTTGATCGCGCTCCCCCGCTCCTCGACGGCGTCGAGATAGTCCGGGAAGCTCTCGAACGGCCAGTCGGAGCCGAGACCGGCGTGGAGCGCGTCGAGCGACATACCCTCCACGTTCTCGAGGGTGCGGAGGATCAGGTCGCGGTGCTCCGGCCGGGTGGGGGCGATGCCGAAGCCGCAGTTGCCCATGACCGCGGTGGTCACGCCGTGCCAGGGCGAGATCGACACCGAGCGATCCCACAGCACCTGGGCGTCGTAGTGGGTGTGGATGTCGACGAAGCCCGGACAGACCGCCAGACCGTCCACCTCGAGGCGGCGGGCGGCGTCGGTGCCGAGCTCCCCCGGCCCGCCCAGGGCGGCGATGCGCCCGCCGCGCACGCCCACGTCGCCGGGACGACCCGGGTCGCCGCTGCCGTCGTAGACGACGCCGCCCCGGATCAACAGATCGAAGTGCTCGCCCACTGTGCGCTCCTGGCCGACCCGCCCCCGAGACGATTCAACCCGAGACGGGGGCGCCGGTCAACGATTCCCGCCTCCCGCCGGGTGCTCTGGCGGAGGCCGGCGGAGACGGCCTGTGATCCGGGTGCTGCGTCCTGATACAGTGGTCGTGGGCCCGACCGCCACAGAATCCGGGCTGGAGGACGATCGATCATGAGCGGCACCGATGCAGCAGCGCAGCCTTCCGACCGGGTCCGGCTCCCCGAAAAGGGACGGAGCTGGGAGGCGTTGAAGGACCAGCTGGAATCCCTGGGAGGCGACGACGTCGACTGGCGGCACGCCCGAACCGCCGTCTACGTGTTCAACGCCGGCGAAGACGTCCTGCGCGTGGCCAAGGAGGCGTACGCGCTCTACCAGTCCGAGAACGCCCTCGGCCCGGCCGCCTTTCCCAGCCTCAAGCGCATGGAGTCCGAGATCATCGACATGGGGCTCTCGCTGCTGAACGCGCCCGCGGACGCGCGCGGCAACCTCACCTCCGGCGGCACCGAGAGCATCCTGATGGCGGTGAAGGCCTGTCGCGACCAGGCCCGGGCCGCCGGCCGGGACACCCGCGACGCCGAGATCGTCATCCCGCGCTCCGCCCATCCCGCCTTCGACAAGGCCGCCCTCTACCTGGGGCTGAAGACCGTTCGGGTGCCGGTGGCCGACGACTACGGCGCGGACCCCGAGGCCATGGCCGCCGCCGTGGGGCCGCAGACTATCATGCTCGTGGGGTCGGCCCCGTGCTTTCCCTACGGCGTGGTCGACCCGATCCGATCGCTCTCGGACATCGCCCTGGAGCGCGACCTCTGGCTCCACGTCGACGCCTGCGTCGGCGGCTACTTCGCGCCGTTCGCGCGCATGAACGGCGTGGAGCTCCCGGACTGGGACTTCGCCGTCGAAGGGGTGCGCTCGATCTCCGCCGACCTGCACAAGTACGGCTATGCGGCCAAGGGCGCCTCCACGGTCTTCCACCGCAGCGAGTCCCAGTGGGCGCACCAGATCTTCACCTTCGACGACTGGCCGGCCGGCGGGATGATGACGCCCACCTACGCCGGGACGCGGCCCGGCGGCGCCATCGCCGGGGCCTGGGCGGTGATGAACTACCTGGGCGTCCAGGGCTATCGCGACAAGGTGAAGACGGTCACCGACACCCGGGCGCGGCTGATGAAGGCCATCGACGAGATGGACGGCCTGCGCACCTACGGCGACCCCCGGCTCGGTCTGTTCATCTACGGATCCGAGGAGCTCGACCCGTTCGCCATCTGGGCGAAGCTGAAGGCGAAGGGCTGGTTCACCGGGCTCACCACCGAGCCGCGGGCGATCCACCTGATGCTCTCCCCGGCCCACGCCGAGGTCGCCGACGAGTACCTGTCCGACCTGGCCCAGGCGGTGGCGGAGGTGCGCGGTGGCGACGGGGGCGGCGGAGACGTCCGGGCCCGCTACGCCTGAGGCCGCGGCCGCTCGAACACGGCCAGACTCTCGACGTGCTCGGTGTACGGGAACGCGTCGAAGGCGCCGAGCGCGACGAGCCGCAGGCCCCCGTCGCAGAGCAGCGCTGCGTCGCGTTCCAGGGAGGCGATGGCGCAGCTCACATAGAGCACCGTGTGGAGACGCGAGGCCCGGGCGTCCGCGAGGGCCTGGAGCACGGGCGGGTCCAGGCCCCGGCGCGGCGGATCGACGATCACCACCTCGGCGTCGGCGAGGGCCTCGAGCGCCCGGTCCGCCGGGCCCGGCCAGACCCGGCAGCGGGCCCGCTCCTCGGGCGGTCGACCGGCGAGCGTCCGCTCCAGGCCGCGCAGACCGTGGGGGTTGATCTCGTTCAGGTGCAGCGCCTCCACCCGCGACAGCAGGCCCACGCCGAGGGCGCCGCAGCCGGCGTAGAGCTCCGCCACGCGGGCGCCGTCGGGCACCCGGGTCTGCACCGCCTCGGCGATCCGTTCGGCCATCTCCGGGTGGCTCTGGCCGAAGGCGCCGGGAGGAGTGTGGATCTCCACACCGGCGACGGACTCGACGCTGGTCTCGGCGCCGGCCCAGTGGTGCCAGTGGGGTCCGAGGATCGCGTTGGTGCGATCCGGATTGCCGTTCCAGCCGATGCCCCGGACGCGCTCGCCCAGGTCGCGGCGCAGCTGCAGGGCGAGGGCGGCCAGGTCGTCGGGCCGGGTGTCGTTGCCGACCAGGGTCACGTGGGCTCCGCCGCTCCCGCGCTCGACCACCACCTGGAGCGCGCGCAGCTGCCCGCGATGGGGCCGATCCGCGTAGGGCTCGACGCCCGTCTCGCGGATGGCTCGCTTGAGCGCGGCCCCCACCTCGTTGATCGCCGGGTGATGGATCGGGCAGCGGGGGATGTCGACGATGCGGTGCGATCCTTCCTGGAAGAGCCCGATCTTCGGCGAGCCGCTTCGTCCGCGAACCATCAGGCGCGCGCGATGTCGAAAGGCCTGGGGGGCGCTGCGCTGCCACGCCGGGCGCGGGAGGCCGCTCTCCCGGGCGAGGGCATCCAGCCGACGGCGCGCCTGCGGAGCGGGCTCGGGGTCGCCGAGCCGCGGGCAGCCGGGACAGGGCGGTCGATGGGGACAGGCGAGGGCGGCCACGTTCCGACGTCGGCGTCAGGAGGGCGCGGGGGGCAGGGCGTCGCGCACCGCCCGGATCAGGTGGTCGATGCGAAACGGCTTCTGGATCAGCGCGGCGTCGTTCGGCAGCCGGGGCACCACCCCCGACCCCTGGCGCTCCGGATGGCCGGACATGAAGACGACCCGCGTCTCGGGCCACCGCTGGCGCAGGGCGTCGGCCAGGGCCACGCCGTCCATGCCCGGCATCACGATGTCGGTCACCAGGAGGTCGACGGGGCGATCGAGGCGCGAGGCCATCTCCAGGGCCTGGTCGCCACGGGCCGCGGCGATCACCCGATGGCCCTGGCGTTCGAGAGCACGGCCCAGGAGCTTCCGGACCCGGGGCTCGTCCTCCACGAGCAGGATCGAGCCGACCGCTTCGGCGTCGCGCTCCTCCGGCGTTCGCTGGACGGCGATCTCGCTCTCGGCTTTGCTTCCGGCCACGGGCAGCTCGACGTCGAAGCGGGAGCCCTTGCCGGGCTCGCTCTCCACCGAGATCGATCCGCCGCTCTGACTCACGATGCCGTAGACCGTGGAGAGGCCGAGACCCGTTCCCTGGCCCACCTGCTTGGTCGTGAAGAAGGGCTCGAAGATGCGCTCCCGGGTGGGCTCGTCCATGCCGTGGCCCGAGTCGGCGACCGTCAGGCGGATGAATCCGGGGCGGGCGCGGGACGTGGCGATCGTCAGCAGACCTCCCTTGTCCATGGCATCGCGGGCGTTGACCGTGAGGTTCACGATGATCTGCTCGATCTGCCCGCGGTCGGCGTGGATGCGGCCGATCGACGGATCGAGGAGGACGGACAGCTGGATGTCCTCGCCGATCAGCCTCCAGAGCATCTTGCCCAGGTCGGTGACGATCTCGTTCAGGTCCAGGGTCTGGGGCTGGAGGACCTGGGAGCGACTGAAGGCCAGGAGCTGCCGGGTGAGCGCCCCGGAGCGCTCCGCGGCCGTGCGGATCTGCTGGGCCGCCTCGCACTCCTCGCTGCCGGGGTCGAGCGCGTCGACCAGGTACTCCCCGTAGCCCGAGATGACCGTCAGCAGGTTGTTGAAATCGTGGGCGATGCCGCCGGCCAGCTGGCCCACGGCCTCGAGCTTCTGGGACTGCCGGAGCCGCTCTTCGAGCTCGCGGCGCTCGCTCACGTCCCGCGACGAGATCACGACGCGGTACTCGCCTCCCGCGGTGGTGTAGGCCCTGGCCGACGCCTCGAGCCAGCACCAGGTGCCGTCGCCCTTCTGGAAGCGGAAGCTCTTCTGGACGACCACGCCGTTGTCGATCAGCTCGGACACCAGCGACATCAACGAGTCCCGGTCTCTGGGGTGGACCCGCTCGAGGCCCGACGTGCCGACGAACTCGGCGGGATCGATCCCGAGCACGTCCTGGTGGTTCGGGCTCGCGAAGAGCACGATCCCGCCGTCGTCGATCTCCGAGAGCAGGTCGTAGGTGTGCTCCGTGAGCGCGCGGTAGCGCTCCTCGCTCCGGCGGAGGGCTTCCTCCGCGCTTCGCCGGTCCACCCGCTCGCTCCACTCCCGGAGCGCCCGCGAGGCTCTCTGCGGCAGGTCTGCGAGCTGGGCGACGCCCCCGGCCACGTAGTCGAGGGCGCCGCTCTGGAGCGCCCTCACGGCGCCTTCCGCGCTGCCGTGGCTCGAGGTGACGAGGACGGGAAGCTCGGACGACGCGGAGGCGAGCAGCCGGGTGGCCACGCCGTCGGGCAGGGTCTCGGCCACGATGACCAGGTCCGGGCTCGCAGCGCCGAGCTTGTCGAGGGCCTCGGCGAGGCTGCGGGCGACGAGCGGCTCGCCGAAGGCCGGATCGATCTCGAAGGCGCGGCGCAGGCTGTCCAGGCGGTCCCCATCGTCCTCGACGAGCAGCACCGTCGCGACCGCGCCCGGTTCGGGTGTCATCGGGTTCCCTCGAGCTTCGGCGACCGGCCCGCGCCCGCCTTCCGCTCCTCGAAAGGCCGACCGGCCGCAGACCGTCGAGCCTACCGCCGATCCCGCAGCTTGGCGATCCGGCAGCCCGTTCGCGGTAAGCTCGGAAAGGGGGAGCCATGAGCCGACTTCGACTGGCGACACTGAACGTCTGGGGACACGCGGACTGGATCGGCCGCCACGGCGAGGCGCGGATGCGCTCGATCGGCGCCGGGCTGGCCGCCCATTCGCTCGACGCCATCGCCATCCAGGAGGTCTGGACCGAGGCCTGGCGGGAGATCCTGGTCGATGCGGGGAGAGCTGCCGGTCTGGGCCATATATGGCACAACCAGGCCACCGTGGGGGGGAGCGGCCTGCTCGTGATGAGCCGCCAGCCCATCCTCGAGGCCGACTTCAGACGCTTCTCGGTGTGTGGCCTGCCCGAGCGGATCGACCACGCCGACTACTACTCGGGCAAGGGCTTCGCCGTCCTGCGCATGGGCTCCGAGCTGGGCGAGTGGCTGCTGGTGAACACCCATCTCGTGGCCCAATACACATCGGACGGGTCCGATCTGTATCGGGGACAACGGGTGGGTGAGCTCGTCGAGCTGGCGCAGACGGTCGCGTCGTCCTCGCTGCCGGTGGTGGCGCTGGGCGACTTCAACATCCGGGAGGACGGCGGTCTCTACGACATCTGGACCGGCCTCGCCGGTGTGCGGGACGTGGCCGCGGAGCTGGGGCGCCGCCAGCCGACGGTGCTCGCCGCCAACCCCTACCGCGAGGACGGAGCCGAGGACGGCCGCATCGACTACGGCTTCGTGCGCGACGGCGCGGCGACGGGCTGGCAGCCCCGCTCCATCGAGCGCGTCTTCGACGATCCCCGCGAGTTCGGCGGCGAGGCCGGCGCCGACTCCGACCACGCCGGGCTGCTCGTCGAGCTCTCGGAGGTGGAGGCCGCGGGGCCGCCGCCGCTGCCCGAAGACCTCGCCCTGACCCAGGCGGCGCGCTGGCTCGACCGCGGCCGGGGCGCGGCGCGCAGCCGGCGTCGCACCCGGCGCGCCCTCGGTCTGGGCTCGTTGGCCGTGGCCTGCGGCGCGTCGGCGGCTGCGGTCTCACCGCGGCTGCAGCGCCGCACGTTCCTGAAGCTGGGCGCGGGATCCCTGGCCGCCGCCGGGTTCGCCGGTGCGGCCGGCCTGGGCGCCCTCAGCGAGCACTTCATCCCCGAGGAGCTGGCCGGCTTCCAGCAGGTGGAGCGCGCCCTGGCGAAGCTCAGGGCTCTCCGCGATCGAGGCGCGGGGGCGTCTGGGGCCGAGGCGCCTCGCAGGGCGGACTGAGCAGGGCGTCCACGCCCTGCCAGCCCTCGGCGCGCGCGCGCAGGGCCGCGCCGAGCTCGCTCGCGCGCTCGGCGCAGACCTCGGCGTCGACGGTCTGGGCGATGGCGCCCGCCAGGCTCTCCGCGGAGAGTCCGCGCCGGGCCACGGCCGGCGGCCCGAGCCCCAGCTCCTGCACCCGCTTCGCCCAGTAGAACTGATCGAGCACGTGGGGCACGAGGACCTGGGGCACGCCCGCCCGGGCGGCGGTCGTCGTCGTGCCCGCGCCGCCGTGGTGGACGACGGCGGCCATGCGCGGGAACAGCGCCGCGTGGGAGACGGGGTCCGTGACGAAGACCCCGTCGGGAACCGGCCCCTCGCCCAGGCCGGCCCAGCCGCGGGCGATCACCGCCCGCAGACCCAGGCTCCGGATCGCTCGCAGCAGGCGCGCGGTGGTCGTCGCGGGATCGGGGTCGGTCATGCTGCCGAAGCCCAGATACACCGGCGGCGGCCCGGCATCGAGGAAGCTCGCGAGCTTGTCCGGAAGCGGCTCGGGCTCGAAGGGATGGAGGCAGGGCACCTGGTCGAGGCGCGCGGCCGACTCGGGCGGCGCCGGGGCGAGCTCCCGGTCGGCGGCGAGAATCGGGCGGTCGGTCAGCATGTGGACCACGACGTCGCCCACCGGGGGCAGGCCCAGCCCCCGCCTGGCGCGATTGACCGGCGGGCGCAGCGCCGCGTTCATGCCGAGCCGACTGAGTCTCCAGGCCAGGCGGTTGGCCCACGGCGCGAGGTCCTGACGCTCGAGGGTGAAGGGCGCGTGGTGGCTGGACGGAAGCAGGGCAGGGCAGTACGCGACGTAGCGGTAGGGAATGCCGCGGGCCTCGGCGGCGGTGGCGGCCCCGAGCTGCACGCCGGCCCCGAACGCGAAGTCGACGCCTTCGAAGGCCCGGGGCAGCGCGGCGAGCTGCTGGTCGATGCAGCGCCGTGAGTAGCGTGTCCCCTCCGCCACCATGGAGATCCCGCCGCGGGTCAGGACGTGGGCGTGCTCGACGAGGTACGACCGGACCGCGACGCCCACGGCGTGGAACTCGAGCCCGCGCGCGCGCGCCGCGGCCTCGAAGTCCGGCGGCGCGCAGACGAGCACCTCGTGGCCGCCGGCCGTGAGCCTCTCCCCGAGCGCCAGCATCGGGAAGACGTCGCCGCGGGTTCCCTCGACCGCCAGAGCCACTCTCATTCGTGTTTCCCTTCGGCGCCGTCGCGGGAGGGGCGAGTCCGCGGTTTCGTCGGATCTCCTTCCATCGAGCGCCGGGCTCCGGGCCTTGAGGCGCCGCCGGCAGCCGGGGAGCAACAGCGCTCCCAATACGGCGTGTGGAGCGGGTTCGTGGCGGGTATGCTGATCGGGCGGCCCACCGCCGGAGAAGGAGAGGTGAGGGGATGGAGCGAAGCCGGTCTCTGGCAGGATCCACGGGTGGGCCCGCGAGGGCCATCGCCGCGGGACTCGTCACACGAACGCGCGTGGCCTGGCTGCTCGCAGCGTGCCTCCTGGGCTGCGGTCCCATCGGGCCGATTCCGGGCGGGGCCCTGGGTGGAGAGGTGGTGTCGGCGCCGGTCGACGACTGGTCGTTCACGGCCGACATCGAGACCGCCCAGCTCGAGACCCGGCCCGAGGACCCGTACTCCGTCAACATCTGGATCTACGGGGAAGGCGAGCGGCTCTACGTGCCCACGTCGCTCATCCTGGGCTCCTCGGAACCGACCGAGCGCGAGTGGGTCCGGAACCTCGTGGCCGACGACCGGGTCCGTCTCCGGGTCGACGGCCGGATCTACGAGCGGCGCGCCGTGCGGATCACCGATGCGGCGGAGCTGGACCAGGCGCGCACGAAGCTGCTCCAGAAGTACGACGTCGAGGCGGACGAACACTCCTCCGCGGCCTGGATCTTCCGCCTCGTCCCCCGCTGATCGGGTCAGCCGTAGAGCTCGGACTGCAGTCGCAGGTAGCTCTCGTAGCGGGTGGCCGACAGCTCGCCCCGCTCCACGGCGGCGCGCACCTCGCAGTCCGGCTCCCGCTCGTGGCGGCAGTCGCGGAACCGGCAGAGCTCGGCCCGACGGGTGACGTCGCTGAAGTGCGCGCGCAGCGCATCGGCGTCGATGCCCCAGAGCCCGAACTCGCGAATGCCCGGTGTGTCGATCACGCGGATGTCGCGCCCCACGGTGTGGAGCACGGCGAGGGTGGTGGTGTGGCGGCCCTTGTGGGTGGAGGTCGCGATCTCCCCGGTCTCGGCGCGCTCCTCGCCGGCCAGCGCGTTGAGGAGCGACGACTTGCCCACCCCGCTCGGGCCCACGAAGACGACGGTCTCGCCCGCGATGTCCTCGCGCAGGCTGCAGAGGCCCTCGTCTCCGGGTCGGGTGGCGCAGCAGCGGTGGACCGGGATCCCGAGTTCCTCGTAGGTAGCGCACAGCGCCTCGATGTCCCGGCTCGCGCTCCCCGTCTCCTGCAGGTCCCACTTGTTGAAGACCAGCGCGGAGCGCGCGCCGCCGCGACCGGTCGCCACGAGGATGCGATCGATCAGCCCGGCCCTCGGCGGCGGATCGGCCACGGCGACGACGACCACCACCCGATCCACGTTGGCCGCGATGACGTGCTCGCGAAAGCGGCCGCCCCGGGCGGGCCCCGGTCTCGACAGCGTCGTGCGTCGCGGCAGCACCCCGGTCAGGTGGGCGCCGGCGCCGCTGAGCGTCACCTCGACCCGGTCGCCGGCGCACAGGGCGCTGCGCTGACGACCGGCGATCCGGCTGGCGATGGTGCAGTCGCGCTCGCTGCCGTCGTCGAGGGCGACCCGGCAGTGGCGCCGACCGGGGGCCAGGGCGGTTCCGGTGACGACGCGCTCGGGGGCCCCGTCTCCGCAGCGGGCCGGCGTCAGGACACAGTCTCCCAGAAGCGCCGCTCCCGCGACAGCCAGTCCATGCGCAGCTCGCAGCGCGGGCCCAGGGTCAGGGTGGCGCGGTCGTCGCCGTACTGCGGCCAGTCCGGGAGCTTCGGGTGACCCGGGCGCCCGCTGCGGGCGAACTCGATCCAGGCGCCCTGCATCCGGTTGGCCAGGCTCCGGGCTCCTCGGGTCGATCCCAGCACCGGTCGCAGCCAGGGGTCGCGCAGGGTGCCGAACACGAAGGGGATCTCGATGCCATGGCAGGCGCCGATCCGGCCTCCGACCAGCGGCGGCCGCCAATCGAAGCGGTAGGCGTAGACGGGAGCGCCGGCCCCGGACTGGATCTCGAGCAGGCGCGTCGCCGGATAGTGGAAGATGCGATCCGATTGGAAGGCGCACCAGCGCTCTCCCGGCGAGACCCCGGCGCGTTCGCCCTCGCACCCGGTGTAGGTCTCGTGGGCCCGCCGCACCGCTCGTCGGCGGCTCTCGTCGTCGGGCAGGTCGAGCGACAGGGTGCGATCGAGCCGGCGCTGCCAGCCCTCCTCGTCGAGGCTCCGCCCCTTGCGGTCGCCCAGCATGAAGAGCTTCCACTCGTCGAGGTTGCTGCCCACCAGGGTCGGGACGTGGGCGGACGATCCCTCGGCGATGGCCTCGAGGGGCGTTCTCGCCAGCAGGTCGCCGTCGACGCTGGGCTGCCAGGGCAGGCGCCCGTCGACCAGCCCCATGCGCTGGGTGGTCGTGGACTGGGCGCGCAGGATCTCGTCGAGCCCGATGCGCTCGAGCCGGTCGGGGTCCGGTGAGGGGAGCCCCAGCTCGCGCAGGAAGACCCGGGCGACCTCGGTCGCGCGCGCGGGGCTCGAGACGTTGTGGGCCGCGCCGCTCTGCAGGATCGCGCGCTGGAAGAGCCCGCGCGCCCGGGGCGTACCCAGCAGGGTGCCCACACTCATGGCGCCGGCCGATTCTCCGAACAGCGTCACCTGCTCCGGGTCCCCGCCGAAGTCCTCGATGTGGTCCCGAACCCATTCCAGCGCGGCGATCTGGTCCAGGGTGCCCAGGTTGGCCGCAGGGAGCTCGTGGCCCGAGGCCAGCTCCCGAGCGTTGAGGAACCCCAGCGCGCCCAGCCGGTAGTTGAGGGTCACCACCACGAGGTCGCCCCGGCGCGCGATCCGCGATCCGGAGTACAGGCGGGTCGAGCCCGAGCCCATCACGAAGGCGCCGCCGTGGATCCACACCAGCACCGGCCGCGGGGGGCCGCCGGGGGCCGGCGTCCACACGTTGAGGGAGAGGCAGTCTTCGCTCTGGGCGGCGCCCGCACCGATCAGGGTCCGGACCAGGCGGCCGGCCGGGGACAGCTGCGGTGCGGAGGGGCCGAAGGCGGTGGCGGGGCGCGCACCGGCCCACGCCCGGACCTTCTCCGGCGGCCGCCAGCGCAGCTTGCCCACGGGCGGGGCGGCGTAGGGGATTCCCTTGAAGGAGACGACTCCTCGGGCTTCCAGGCCTTCGAGGGAGCCGGACGCGGTGTCGATGCGAACGGGCATGCACCCAGGATGGCGAAAACCCGTCGCCCGCGCCGGTCACCCCGGGATCGGCGCCGTGCTATCAACGCCCTCGTCGTGGAAGGGGCGCACTTCGTAGGAGAGCTCGTGCTGCTGATCGCCATCGCGGCGGCGGCGGCGGCGCTCTTCGAACGCCTGCGCCTTCCCGCCGTGGCGGGCTTCCTGGTCACGGGCGCGGCGGTCGGTCCGGGGGGGCTCGGCCTGGTGGGCGATCCCGAAACGGTGCGCCGGGTGGCCGAGCTGGGCGTCGTCTTCCTGCTCTTCGAGATCGGTCTCGAGCTGCCCATCGATCGGGTGCGCCTGCTCTGGCGCCGGGCGGCCCTGGCCGGCGGCCTCCAGGTGCTGGTCACGGTGGCGGCGGTGACGGGCTTCGCCCTGGCCGTGGGGGTCCCGCCCGCCCGCGCCTTCGTCGTCGGCGCGCTCGTGGCCATGTCGAGTACGGCCCTGGTGATGCGCGTGCTCTCGGACCGCGGTGAGATCGACGCGCCCCAGGGACAGCTCTCCGTGGGGATCCTGCTCTTCCAGGACCTGTGCATCGTTCCCCTGCTGCTGGTGGTTCCCCTGCTGTCCGCCACCGGCGAGGGCGGCGGGGCGGACCGGCTGTGGACGCTGGTCCGGGCCGTGCTGGCGCTGTTCGCGTTCGTCGCCATCGCGGGCTTCGGCCTGCCGCGCGTGCTCGAGCGCGTCATCGCCCTGCGCTCCCGGGACGTCTTCACCCTGGTGGCCTTCCTGGTGGTGCTGGGAAGCGCCTGGGCGGCCGAGTCCATCGGGCTCACCCTCGCGGTCGGGGCGTTCGTCGGCGGCCTGGTGCTCAGCGCGTCGCCCTACGCGTACCAGCTGTCGGCCGAGGTGCTGCCCCTGCGCGGCGTCCTGCTGGGCATCTTCTTCACCGCGGTCGGCATGCTGCTGCGACCCGAGGTGGCGGTCGAGCAGTGGTCGGCGGTGATGGGCTACGTCGGCGCCGTCGTCCTGGTGAAGACCGCCGTCATCGCCGCCATCGTGGCCACGGCCCTGCGCCAGGGCTGGCGGCTGGGCCTGGTGACCGGGCTCGGGCTGGCACAGACGGGCGAGTTCTCGTTCATCCTGGCCGCGGTCGCCTCGGAAGCGGGCCTGCTCGACTCGGTGTTCCGCCAGGTGTTCGTGGCCGGCTCCATCGTGACGCTGATCGCCACCCCGTTCCTGGTGGGCGTGGCACCGGTGGTCGCGCGCGCGTTGACCCGCTCGGACGAGTCCGAAGGCGAGGAGCCGGCCGACGAAGGCCGGCGGGACCACGTGCTGTTGCTGGGCTGCGGCTTCGCCGGTCAGACGCTGATCCGCGTGCTGCGCTCCCGCGACATTCCGTACGTGGGCGTGGAGGCCAATGCCTCGACCGTCCAGAGCCTGCACGCCCGGGGCGAGCCGGTCTACTACGGCGACGTCACCCGTCGCGGGCTGCTCGAGCACCTGGGTCTCGCCCGCGCGCGGCTGGTCGTGGTGACGATCTCGGATCCGGTGGCGACCCGGGAGGCGGTCCGACTGGTCCGGCTGATCGCGCCCGACGTGCCGGTGGTGGCCCGGACGCGCTTCGTGCTCCAGGTCGATCCGCTCTACGAGGCCGGGGCCAGTCAGGTGGTCGCCGAGGAGTTCGAATCGACCCTGGAGGTGCTGAGCCAGACGTTGCGCGTGTTCGGGCTGCCCGACGCGACCGTGGCGGACTTCGTGGCGATGCTTCGGGAGGAGGGCTACGAGCCGCTGCGCGCCCCGGAGCTGGCCCTCGATCCCTGGCTCGGCGAGATGCTCGAGGACGTGTCGAGCCAGTGGCTCGAGGTCGAGGCCGAGCTGGAGGAGGGCGCGAGCCTCGAGAGCCTGGGCATCCGCGCGCGCACCGGCTGCAGCATCCTCGCGGTCGAGCACCGCGGCCGGCGCGTCCCCAACCCGGCGCCCGGCCAGGCCATCGCCCAGGGCGACCGGCTGCTGGCGTTCGGGACGCCCGCCGAAGTGCAGCGGCTGGAGGCGCTGCTGTCGGGTCAGGCGCCGGCGGCTCCGGCCTGAGCCTCCTGCGGGCCCCGCAGCTCGGCGTAGACCGCGAAGTGGTCCGAGGGCCAGACGCCGTCGACGGGCTCGTTGCCCACGACCGCGCAGCGCTCCACCACGCCCTGGCCGTCGCGCCGGGGCATGCCCACCCAGATGTAGTCGATGCGCCGGTCGGGCTCGAGCCAGGGGTGGGTCAGGGGGTTCTCCCGGGACCAGGTGTGGCCGCGCCCGTCTCCCCCGGCCACGGCCCAGGCGTCGCGGAAGTGACAGCTGCGTCCGTCGATGGACTGGAGGCCCGCCAGGTAGCGCATCTCCGCCGACTCGGGATCGGCGTTGAAGTCGCCCACCAGCACCGGGGGCCAGCCCGACTCGGGCGCCCGGCGGCCCAGCCACTCGGCGATCTCCACCACCTGCCGCTCGCGCACGTAGCCGTGGTCGAAGCGCCAGTGGAGATGGGTGCACGCGAGCTCGAGCGGTCCAGCCGGCGCGTCGATGCGCGCCGCCAGGGCGCAGCGGGTCTCGCTCCGCCCGTTGCCCGGCCGCGCCCTCGACAGCGTCAGCACGTCGGTCGACTCGATGGGCCAGCGCGAGCCGATGGCGTTGCCGAAGGCGAGGTCGCGGTCCACCCAGAACCGCGAGGCCTCGGCGAAGGCGGTCTCGAAGCCCCGGTCGGCGAGCAGGCTTCGGGTCTGGTCCATGGAGTCGCCGCGCAGGACCTCCTGGAGGCCCACCACGTCGGGCTGGAGGCGGTCGATCCAGGCGCCGATGGCCTTGCTTCGCCCGGGCCAGTCTCCCTGGTCGTGGAGGATGTTGAAGCTGAGGATCTTGAGGGTCACGCGATCTCCGGCTAGAGGAAGCCCCGTCCCTTGCGCGGGCGGTAGGGCTCGTCGAGGCGAGCGACCTCGTCGTCGTCGAGGGTCAGCTCCACCGCCTGCACGGCCTGGTCGAGCTGCTCGAGGCGGCTGGCTCCGATGATCGGGCTGGTCACGCCGGGGCGGCCGAGCAGCCACGCCAGGGCCACCTGGGCCGGCGCCACGCCGCGCTCCTTGGCGATCGACACCACGCACTCCACCACGTCGAAGTCGCAGTCGCGGAACTGCTCCTCGCCGCCGAACTGGTCCGTCCGCGCGCGCAGGGTGGCCTGCCACGACTCGCGGGTGCGGTTGCCGGCGAGGAAGCCCCGGGCGAGCGGGCTGTAGGGGATCGTGGCCACGCCCTCGGCGCGGCACAGCGGGAGCATCTCCCGCTCCTCTTCCCGATACACCAGGTTGTAGTGGTTCTGCATGGAGACGAACCGGGACCAGCCGTTGCGGTCGGCGCGGTAGAGCGCGCGGGCGAACTCCCAGGCGTGCCCGCTCGAGGCGCCGAGGTAGCGGACCTTGCCCGCGCGGACGACGTCGTCCAGGGCCTCCAGGGTCTCGTCGATCGGCGTTCCCGGATCGAAGCGGTGGATCTGGTAGAGGTCGATGTAGTCGGTGCCCAGGCGCCGCAGGGACGCGTCCACGCAGTCGAAGACCCGCTTGCGGGAGAGACCCTGGCGGTTCGGTCCGTCGTCGCGCACGGGGTAGTGCAGCTTGGTGGCGATCACCAGCTGGTCGCGGGGCAAAAGGTCCCGGAGCACCCGGCCGACCACCTCCTCGCTGGCGCCCTTCGAGTACATGTCGGCGGTGTCGAAGAAGTTGATGCCGGACTCCACCGCACGCTCGAGGAAGGGCCGGGTGGCGGTCTCGCCCAGGACCCAGGGACGCCAGGCCGGGTCTCCGTAGGTCATCGTGCCCAGGCAGAGGCGCGAGACCTCGAGTCCCGTGCTGCCGAATCGGTGGTACTGCATGGGGGCAGGGTAACGCGGTTCGCGCGCTCGGGGCTCCGCGTCGTCAGGACTCGGGCGGGGGGGAAGGCGCCGGCGGGAACAGTCCGAGGATGGCGTCGACGACCTCCTGGACCCGCTCCGGGCTCTGTCCCGATCCGCGGAGCTCCTCGGACGCCCAGCCCCGCCAGAGGAGCCGTCCGCTGGCGGGATCGATGACGTCGAGGATGAGTGTTCCCTCGGTGTACGAGGTGCCGTAGGTCCGGCCGTCGATCCAGTAGCCCCGATGGGTCACCGCGGCTCCCGTGGTGAAGACCTCGACCTTCTCCTTGGTCGAGATGTGGGCGGCCACCCAGAAGTCGGCCCGGTCCTTGCCGGTCTCGACGTAGCCGCCGGCGGTGAGGGCCGCCGCCGCCGCGCGCCCGATGCGGTCGGCGACGATGGGGCTGCGGTAGGGGTCGATGTCGTCGGAGTCGGTCTCCTGCTCGACGTTCTCAGGAGGCAGGATGGCGAACGAGTCGAGGTCCTCGAACGAAGCCTCGTGGTCCCAGTCCGACCGGGGCTGGATGCCGAGGCAGGCGCTCGCCAGGAGCGCTGCGACGACCCCGAGCAGGAGCCGCGGATCGCCCCTCAAGCCGTGGCCCGGCCGTCGCCGCGGACGCACAGCGGCTCCTGGTGGCTCGGTGGCGTGGGGGCGGGCCCGCGACGCCGGGCCACCGCCTCGATCGTCTGGACCGCGACGCCGCGGCGCGCACACTCTTCGACCCGCGCCAGCGCGGCGGCGCCGAAGATGAGCCGTGTGCTCTCGAGACCGGTGCTTCCGAAGGACCGGGTGGACCGCACGCTCGACTCCTACTTCACGCGGATGGTGATCCGCTCGCTCACCACCGGCGGATCGTGGGGAACGTGGTTCTTGTCGCCGAGCAGCAGCTGGAGCGTGTGCTCTCCGGGCGGGAGCTCGAGGTCGACCTCGGTCTGGCCCTTGCCGAAGTGGATGTGGTTCTCGTCCGACGGCACGGGGAGCCCCAGCGGCGGCAGCTCGGTGTCGAGGATGAGGTGGTGGTGGCCGGTGCTCGCGTAGGCCACCCCGGCCGGAGCCACGCCCATGCCCTTCAGGCCGAAGCGGACCGTCACCGGGCTGGACAGAATCTCGCCGTCGCTGGGCGCGATGAAGTAGACCGCGGCGCCCTCGGGTGCCTTCTCGCGCGGGATCTCGTTCGCGGGGTCCGCCGCGTGGGCCGTCGCGCAGGCGAGGGCCAGCCCGAAGGCCAGGGCCAGGAGGCCGGGCGTGGGACGCTTCGCAGCACGGGTCGCGCCCGACGGGCGCTCGGGCCGTTCGATTCGGGTCGGGTTCATCGAGGGGCGTTCTCCTGATCGCGTGGGGGCGCGTGGGGGCGCGTGGGAACGAATGGGGCTCGCGTCTCAACGGTGACCCATCGTCGGTCCGCCTGCCACCGGGAGCGGCTCGTGGGCCGGACCCCGCGCGCGGATCCACAGCACCATCGCGGTCGCGACCACGGCGAGACCGAAGCACAGCGCCCACCAGACCCCCTGCAGGCCGGCGCCGGTCTCCAGGGTGAGCCAGGCCGCCAGGGGCAGGGCGAGCACCCACCATCCGACCAGGTTGAACCAGGCGGCGGGACGGGTTCGTCCCATGCCGCGCAGGATGCCCGCGCCGACCACCTGGGTTCCGTCGAAGATCTGGAAGGCGGCGGCCACCGGCAGGACCGACGCCGCCGCGGCCACCACTGCGGGCTCCGCCGTGTAGAGCCGCGGCAGGCCGAGGCGAGCGACCACGAACAGCACGGCCCACGAACTCATCAGGCCGGCGCCGCAGGCCAGGGCGACCCAGGCCGCCCGCTGCGCCGCCTGCCGGCGGCCGGCTCCGATGAGGTTGCCCACCCGGGTGACGGCGCCCTGGCTGAGACCCAGCGGCATCATGAACGACAGCGAAGCGAGGTTCATCACGATGCTGTGGCCGGACAGGTCGGCGGCGCCCAGGCGTCCCACGATCAAGGTCGAGGCCGAGAACGCCCAGACCTCGAGGGCCATCTGGATGGCGACCGGCGAGCCGAAGGCCACCACCCGCGCCAGCCCCGCGCGCTCCAGCGCGCGCCGGCCCAGCGGCACCCACGCCCCGCGGTGGAGGCCCAGGCGCCAGACCATTGCCACCAGGGCCAGCAGCATGAACGCCCGGGTCAGGGTGGTGGCGACCCCCGCGCCCACGACGCCCAGGGCGGGCAGGCCCAGGTGGCCGAAGATCAGCGCCCAGTTGGCCAGCAGGTTGAACCCGTTCGCGAGGCCCACCACCCACATCGCCGGTCGCACCAGCTCGCGGCCCTGCAGGTACTGGCGCAGCGCGAGGAAGAGCAGCAGGAAGGGCACGCCCGGGACCTGGACCCGGGTGTAGGCATGGGCCAGCTCCGCCAGCTCGGGGTCCTGGCCCAGGGCCAGCAGGACCGGTCCGGTGGAGGCGAGGGCCAGCCCGGCCGGCACCGACAGGACGAGCGCCACCACCAGGGCGTGCTGGAGGGCCAGGCCGGCGAGGTCGCCGCGGCGCGCCCCGTGCGCCTGGGTGACGATGGGGGCGACGCCGTGGATCATGCCCTGGCAGGCCAGCAGGACGCCGTAGATCCAGGCGTTGGCGATGGCCGCCGCCGCCAGCTCCGCAACGCCCACCCGGGCCACCATCAGCGTGTCCACCGTCGACATGGCCATGGTGCCGAGCTGAGCCGCCATCACCGGGGTGGCCAGCTGGAAGAGCCGCCGCACTTCGATCGCGACGGAAGATTCTTCTTTGATTCGAGAAGGTTCCGTCAATTCTGGAATTCTCTGCTGGAGGTCGATGGAGGGCTCGGGGCCGAGCGCGCGCGGGCCCGATGGGTCACGCGCGGGTTCGAGTACAACCCCACGCGATGATTGCGGGTTCGGGTGTCACGTGGAACGGATGACGGCGCCCGGGCCGGCCCGGGTTGCCCGGGCGTCAGAGGCGGGGCATCGCCCGCCCGAGGGTGTAGAGCCACTCGAGGAGCCGGGCGGTCCCCAGGCTGAGCACCGGCTTGCCGGTCGTCAACAGGGCCACCGAGAGCGCGCGGTCCGGGTCGGCCCAGCCGAAGATGTTCGTGTAGCCCAGGTGCCCGAACGCCCGGGGCGTCTGCAGCCCGAACAGGCCCACCGAGCGGCCGCCCAGCATCATGCCCAGGCCGTAGCGCAGGGGCAGCCCGAGGGTCAGGTCCACCTCGAGATAGGTCTGCTCCGAGGTCGCGTGGCGGATGGTGCGGGGCTCGAAGATCCGCACTCCGTCGAGCTCGCCGTCCTCGAGCATGCACTGGTAGAACCGGCACAGCTCGTCGGCGGTGGAGACCGCGTTGGCCGCCGGGATGACGCCGGTCAGGAAGCGGGGGTCCATGGTCAGCTCGACGACCCGCTCGAAGGGCACACCCAGGGCACGCTCCAGCAGCCAGGACAGCGGCGGGATCAGCGGCAGGCCGGTGACCGCGTCCTGGGCCACCCGGGGCACGTCCGCGGGCTCCACACCGAAGTTGGTCCAGCGCAAGCCCAGGGGCTCGCAGACCTCCTTGCGCATGACCGCCCGCATGTCCTGGCCCGTCACCCGGCGCACGATCTCGCCGAGGACGAAGCCGCCCGTGATGGCGTGGTAGGCGAGGCGTCGGCCCGCGCCGTGGGTCGGTTCGAGGTCGCACAGGAGCTCGCAGACGTGCTCCGGGTCTTCCAGCAGATCGAGGTCCATCAGGCCCGGCGGCAGGTTCTGGATGCCCGCGCTGTGGGACAGGATGTGGCGGATGGTGATCCAGTGCTTCTTGTGGCGCGCGAACTCCGGGATGTAGTCGCACACCCGGTCGTCCAGGTGGACGAGCCGCTGCTCGTCCAGCTTGTGGATGACCATGGCCGCCAGCGCCTTCGACGCCGAGTAGAGGAGGACCGGCGTGTCGACCCGCATGGGCGTGCGCACGCCGTCGATGGCCTCCCCGGGCCCGCCTCCCCGGGCCGAGCCCAGGGCGCGGTGCAGCACCACCTGGCCGTGGCGACGGATGCAGACGGAGATGCCGGGATAGAGGCCGGTGCGGAACAGGGCCCGGGTGACCCGCCACAGCTCGTCGATGTCCGTCGGGTCCAGCCCCACCTCGTGGGCAGGGGTCTCCTCGGCGCGGTCCGTCCAGGGCCCGAGGTCGGAGGGGACGGGACACAGCCTCCCCAGCAGGCCCAGCGGGCGCTCGAGAGGCACGATCCAATCGACGGGGTCGAACCGGCCCATCCGAGCAGGATACCAGACCCGCCGCTGTGACGATCGTCCCGGTCGATCGCGCGCCGGCCGATCTCCTACCCTGGGCTTCGTCATGGAGCGACCCGACCCGACGCCCGGTCCTGCGCCCGCGGAAGCCCGCCGAGGCTGGCCGGCGTCCCGATGGCTGGCCCTGGTGGTGCTGGCGGTCGGGGTCGGCGTCGCCGTCGGCCTGCGCATCCGCCACGGGGTGGATCTCGACCCGGCCGCCCTGCGCACCTGGATCGAGTCCCAGGGATGGCGCGCGCCGCTGGTGTTCGTGCTGGCGGCGAGCCTGCGCATCTTCCTGGTGCTGCCGTCGTGGGTCGTGATGAGCGCGGGCGGGCTGCTGTTCGGCGTGATCGGTGGGACCGTGTTCGGAACCGTCGGGTTCGCGCTGGGATCCGTGCTCGTGTTCGGGCTGGCGCGGTCGCTGGGTCGCGACGCCGTCGAGGGGAGGCTGTCGGGCGGGCTGGCGCGCATGGACCGCTACCTGAAGCGCCGCGGCGCGCGCTGGCTCGGCTTCTACACGGCGCTGCCCGTCAGTCCCCTCACGCCCGCCCACGCGGCGGCCGGTCTGTCCGGGATGTCCATCCGGTCCTTCAGCCTGGGCGTGGTGGTCGGACTGGTGCCGCGCACGGGGCTCTTCAGCTACTTCGGGGACACGCTCGCGAGCGGCGACGCCGGCCGGATCACGGTGGCGCTGGTGGTGGTCGCGGTGGCCGCGGTGGTCGGGATCCGGCTCTCCCGCCGCGCCGGGGCTCAGGCCTCGGAGGAGTAGGCCGCGAGGGCCTCGGCGAGGGACCGGGTCTCCACGCCCGGCTCCTCCGAGACGGCGAGCAGCCACTCGGGCCTCTGGACCGCGCAGACGCTGATGGGCTGGTCCCTCCCCGAGAAATGGGTCACCTGGCGGGCGAAGGCGGTGGCGTAGTCCGGTGGGCGCAGGTCGCGCGCCAGCTCCATCAGGGCGAACGGGTCGGGGGGCGGGACGGCCCCCGCGTCGACGCTCGCCAGGAACGGCGAGAGCGGCTGCGACCCGCCGCCCGCGAGCCCGGGACCGTCGCAGAGGATCGCGCCCCGGACGCTCTCCGGACGCGCGCCGGCCAGCAGCAGGGCGACGTAGGCGCCGAGTCCGCGCCCGCACACGGTGGCCGGGCCCAGGTGCGCCAGCGCGGTGTCGGCGTCGGCCATCAGCAGCTCGGCCGTGTAGCCGCCGCCGCGGGGAACGGACGACGCGCCGTGGCCCGTGAAGTCCAGGGCATGGACGCTGCCCGGCCAGGCCGCGAGCTCCTCGGGCAGCGTCTCGAAAGACGCCTCGCCCAGCCCGTGGAGCAGCAGCAGCCGAGGCTTGGCGGTCCCGTCGCCGCCCGGGGCGCGGAGGGTGTGCAGGGCCAGCTCGATCTTGCCGTGCCGCAGCCGGAGGCTCATGCGAGGAACTCCAGCACCAGGTCGGCCACCTCGCGCGGGCGCTCGATGTGGACGAAGTGACCCGTGTCCTCGAGAACGTGGACGCGGCTCGCCCGCGGCAGGTGGGGCTCCACGTCCTCGGCGCGCGTCTCCCAGCCCATGGTCTCCCACACCCCGGCCAGCACGCCCAGGAACGGCGCCGGCAGTCCCGGCAGCTGGCGCAGGGCCCAGTCGGGTCGCCAGGGTCCGAAGCCCCCGAAGCGCAGGGCGGGGTCGATCTTCCAGCGCCAGCCGTCGGCGTCCTTGCGCGCGCCCAGGGTCACCAGGAAGCACAGCCAATCGTGCTGGAGGCGGGGGTTCATGCGCGCCCGGCGGCGGGCCAGATCCTCGAGGTGGCCGGGCTTGCGGCGGGCCTCGCCGGAGCGGTGCCGGTGGGCCAGCCAGCCGGAGAGCTCCTCGGCGAGCAGCCGGGTGCGCTCGTGGTCGGCCACGTCGGGTGCCCGCTTGCGCGACGGGATGCCGTCGAGGTTCACCACCCGGGACACGCGGTGCGGAATTGTGTGGGCCAGGTTCGTGAGCACCGATCCGCCCTTCGAGTGCCCCACCAGGGGGACGGGCTCCCGGGTCGTCGAGTCGAGCACCGCCAGGGCGTCGCGCATGTCGGCGTCCCAGCTGTAGAGCTCCGGGTGGCCCGAGTCGCCGTGCCCGCGCTGGTCCCAGCCGACGACCCGCCAGCCGGCGTCGGCCAGCAGGGGCGCGAACACCGAGAAGGTCCCCGCGAAGTCGAAGCCGCCGTGGGCCAGGAGCAGGGGGCGCGCCTGGGGATCGCCCCACTCGTGGACGGCGATGCGCACGCCGTGGGCGTCGACGTCCCGGCGCCGGTCGGCGCGCCGGGCGCCCGGATACCGGGCGAACGCGGCCTCCGCGGCGGTCGGCTCGAGCCCTTCGCCGGGCGGCTCGGAGGGAGGGGAGGTCATGGCGGTCGGAGACTAGCAGGGCCGCTACGCGGCGAAGTAGCGGACCACCGACTCGGCCACGTGCTCGCGCTGCTCCTTGGCGAGCTCCGCGTGGACGGGCAGCACGAGGGTCTCCCGGGACGCGGACTCGGTCTCGGGCAGCCCGGGGCTGTCGAGGTCGGAGAAGCACGGCTCGCGATGGAGACCCCGCGGATAGTAGAGCGCCGTCTCGATGGCCCGGTCCGCCAGGAAGCGGCGGAGGGCGTCGCGGTCGCCCGCGGGCACCCGGATCGCGTAGTGGTGGTAGACGTGGCGAGCCGGCGCCGCCGGCGCTCGCGGGGTGCGCAGGGGCAGTCCGCCTTCGGCGAGCGGCCGCTCGGAGCCGAGGGCGCCGGCCCGCGCGAACACCTCGTCGTAGAAGGCGGCGTTCTCCCGGCGCGCGGCCGTCCAGCTCTCGAGGTGGCGGAGCTTCACGCCCAGGATGGCCGCCTGCAGGGCGTCGAGTCGCGAGTTGATGCCGATGCGGGAGTAGCCGCTCCCCTCGCCGGAGACGCCGAGGTTGCCCAGGGAGCGGACCTGCTCGATCAGCTCCGGGTCGTTGCCGACCACGATCCCCGCGTCGCCGTCGGCCCCGACGTTCTTGGTCGGGTAGAAGCTGAAGCAGGCGAGGCTGGAGCGGCGCCCGGACGGCGCTCCGCCGGCGTCCAGCGCCGCCACTGACTGGGCGGCGTCGGCGACGAAGGCGACGCCCAGCTCTCGCGCCAGGGCCGCGAAGCCGGGCGGGTCCGCGCACTGCCCGAACAGATCGACGGGCATCAGCGCGCGCAGCCGAGTGCAGCGGGTCGAGGCGGCGCGGACGCTCTCGGGCGTGATCGTGTAGGTCGCCGGGTCGATGTCCGCGAAGACCGGCCGCGCCCCGAGCAGCGCCACCGACGAGGCCGTCGCCACCATGGAGTAGGCCGGACAGATCACCTCGTCGCCCGACCCCACGCCGAGCGCGCGCAGGGCGAGCCACAGGGCGTCGCTCCCCGAGCCGCAGCCCACGGCGAAGGCGCATGCCTGGAGCGCCGCGAACTCGGCTTCGAAGCGGGCGACCACCGGTCCGCCGATGAAGCGCTGGGAATCGAACACCTCGGCCAGCGCGGAGTCGATCTCGCCGGACAGCCGCCGGTGCTGGGACCGCAGGTCCTGCATGGGCACGTGCACGGCGTCTCCGGTGCTCACGGGACGACGCTCGCGGCGCGCGAGGGGGCGGCCGGGCCGCGCCCCGCGACCTCGGCGATGTGGGCCCCGAGCTGGCTGCGGAAGTGCCGCGGGTGGAAGCGTTCGGCCCAGGCGCGGATGCGCGCCGGGTCGAAGCGCGCCTCCTCGCGCTCGAAGCGTTCGACCGCGGCCGCCAGGGCCTGCGGCGTCTGTTCGTCGAACCAGATCCCCGTGGCCCCGCCTTCGACGGACCAGGGGCGGTGCACGTCCTCGTCGAGAGGCTGCACCGTCTCGGTGGCCCCGCCGCGGCCCAGCGCGATGACGGGCCTGCCCGCGGCCTGGGCCTCCACGGCGACGATGCCGAAGTCCTCTTCCTGGGGATACACCAGGGCGCGACAGCGCGCGTAGAGCTGTGCGAGCTCGCGGTCGTCCAGGCGGCCGGTGAAGACGACGTTCGGCGGCGCGCCGGCGGCCAGGGAAGGGCGCCCCGGGCCGTCCCCGGCGACGACCAGCCGCCGGCCCAGGCGCCGGAAGGCTTCGATGGCCACGCGCTCGGCCTTGTAGGGCACGAAGCCCCCAACCAGCAGATAGAAGTCGTCGGGCGCCCGTCCGTCGGGTCGGATCCGCTCCACGTCGACCGGGGGGTAGACGACGGGCGCCGGCCGTCCGTAGTGCTCTTCGATGCGCCGGGCCACGGTCCGGGAGATGGCCACGAACTCGGTGACCTGCCCGGGGTGGCTGCGCGCGCGGTCGAAGCGGCGCAGGCCCTGCACCAGGGGCATCGCGGCCCAGCGACGCGGGCCGCGGCCGAGGTAGGCGTCGAGCTGGTCCCAGACGTAGCGCAGGGGCGTGAAGCAGTAGCAGAGGTGGGGCGTGCCCGGCTCCAGCGAAGCGCTCTTCGCGAAGGCATGGCTGGTGGACAGCACCAGGTCGTAGCCGCGGACCTGGAGGCGCCGCGCGGCCCACGGCATGAGCGGCAGCAGCTTGCGGTAGTGGCGCCCGGCGCCGGGCCAGCGGGACAGCGGGGAGGCCACGATGCGGCGCTCCTCGATGCGCGGGGTGGTGGTGCCGGGGACGTGGACGAGGGTGTAGAGGTCCGCGTCGGGGAACATCCCCGCGATCTCGTCGAGGACCCTCTCGCCTCCGCGGAGGCCGGTCAGCCAATCGTGGATCAGCGCGACGCGCACGTCGGGGCAGCTTAGCCCCTGGCCGCGGCCGGGTCAGTGGGCCGCGCGGGCCGGCAGGGTGACCGAGAGCGCGTCGTCGAGGGTGTCGACCAGGCGCAGGTCGAGCGACTCCTTCACGTCGTCGGGCACGTCGATCAGGTCCTTCTCGTTGCGGCGGGGCAGCACCACGGTCTCGATGCCGGCCCGGGAGGCCGCGAGCACCTTGTCCTTCACGCCGCCCACGGGCAGCACCCGGCCGCGCAGGGAGATCTCACCGGTCATCGCGACCGTGCCCGCGAGCGGTCGCTCGGAGAGCGCCGAGACCAGGGCGGTCACCAGCGCGACCCCCGCGGACGGACCGTCCTTGGGCACGGCGCCGGCGGGCACGTGGAGGTGGATCTCGCAGGGGCCGATCTCCTCGCCCAGCCCCAGGGCGGCCGAGTTCGCCCGCACCCAGGACAGCGCGGCCTCGGCGGACTCCCGCATGACGTCGCCGAGCTGGCCGGTCAGGCGCAGGCGGATGTCCTCGCCCCCCTCCATCACCGTGGCCTCGATGAACAGGATGTCGCCGCCGTGGGAGGTCGCGGCCAGGCCCACGGCGACGCCGGGGATCGTGGTGCGCTCGGCGGTCTCCGGAAGGTGCGGCGGCGCGCCCAGGGCCTCGCCCACGAAGTCCGGATCCACGACGATGGGCGCCTCCGGGCGGTCCTCGGCGATGCGCCTCGCGACCTTGCGCATGAGCGTGGCGATCTGACGCTCGAGGTTCCGCACGCCGGCCTCGCGCGTGTACTCCTCGACCAGGCGTTCGAGGGACCCCTCGCCCAGGCTGACCTGCTCCTCGGAGAGGCCGTGGGCCTCGAGCTGTTTGGGCACCAGGTGCCGGTGGGCGATGGCGAGCTTGTCGCGCTCGGTGTAGCCCGGCAGCTCGATCACCTCCATGCGATCGAGCAGCGCCGGCGGGATCGTGGCCAGCGTGTTGGCGGTGGCGATGAACAGCACCCGCGACAGGTCGAAGGACAGCTCGAGGTAGTGGTCGCTGAAGGTGCTGTTCTGCTCGGGGTCGAGCACCTCGAGCAGCGCCGACGACGGGTCGCCGCGGAAGTCCGCGCCCAGCTTGTCGATCTCGTCGAGCAGGAAGATCGGGTTGCGCGAGCCGGCCCGCTTCAGGCTCTGGAGGATGCGGCCGGGCATCGCGCCCACGTAGGTGCGGCGATGGCCGCGGATCTCGGCCTCGTCGCGCACGCCGCCCAGGCTCGCCCGGGCGAACTTGCGGCCCATGGCCCGGGCGATCGACCGCCCGAGCGACGTCTTGCCCACACCGGGAGGGCCGACGAAGCACAGGATGGGCGCCTTGGTCTCCGGCGCGAGCTTGCGCACCGCGAGGAACTCGAGGATGCGGTCCTTCACCTTGTCCAGGCCGTGGTGGTCGGCGTCCAGCACCGCCCGGGCGTGGGCCAGGTCGAGGTCGTCCTCGGTCTCCGTGCTCCAGGGGAGCTCGACCAGCCAGTCGAGGTAGGTCCGGATGAGGTGCCGGTCGGGCGCGTGCTGCGGGAGGGCCGACAGGCGCTTGAGCTCGCGCTCGGCCTGGGCCAGGGCGTCCTCGGGAAGCCCCGCCGCCTCGATCTTCTCGCGCAGCTCGTCCACCTCGCGCAGGCCCGCGTCGGCCTCGCCGAGCTCGCGCTGGATCTCGCGCATGCGGCCCCGGAGCATGCGCTCGCGCCGGCGCGGGTCGTCCTCCTCGGACGCCGACTCGTCGCGCAGCGCCTGCTGGGTCTGGGCGATCGTCACCTCGCGGTCGAGGTGGTCCTCGACGCGCAGCAGTCGCAGGTGCGTGTCGGTCTCCTCGAGGACCTGCATCTTCTCGTCGGGCGTGAGCGGCAGGTTCGACGCGATGAGATCGGCGAGCAGGCCCGGGGCGGGGATGCCCGCGATGAACGACTTCCACTCGTCCGGCAGGTCCTCGCGCAGCTCGATCACGCGCTGGGCCAGCAGCACGACCCGGCGCCAGGTCGCCTCGGCCTCGGCGCTCTCGGGGGTCTCGTCGACGAGCACCTCGGCCCGGGTGCGGATCACGGGCTCCTCGGCCAGGATCTCGCCCAGGCGGACCCGGGCCGCGCCGACCACCAGGGCCTGCTTGCCCTCGCGGCGGGCGTCGATGATCCGGATGACGCGCACGATGGTGCCGACCGGGTGCAGTTCGTCGGGGCCGGGCTCTTCGGTGGCGGCGTCGCGCTGGGTCGCCACGACCATGAAGCCGCCCTGGCCCGCCTCTTCCAGGGCGGCCAGCGACTTGCGGCGACCGATGGCCAGGGGCACGGTCACGCCGGGGTAGACGACCACGTCGCGCACCGGAAGCACCGGCAGCACGCTGGGCACCTCCACCATCTCGTCGCCGGCTCCCAGGACGAGCTGGGGGTCGGGGCCATTGAAGGCGCCGAACGGGCTGTCTTCGTTCTCGATGTCGAGCGGCTGGTCTTCGTCGGACACGGATCCCCCTCAGGGCGACAACCCTAAGCGCTGGGCGGGGGCGGTCAAGCCCGGGCGGGAGAAACGCCCCAGAGGCCTCGGGAAGTCCGCGGCTCGGGGGCCCGCGGGGGTGGCGGCTGCCGGGGCGCAGGCGCGAGCGGGCGCTCGGGGGCGCCAGGGTAGACCCGCTAGGCTCGGGGCCCGGCTTGGGGGACACGGCCCGCCGGCCCCGGAGCGGTCCGCCGCGCGATCGGCCGAGCGCGTCGAAGTCAGCGCGCCGGAGTCGGATGCTCCGGGGCGAGATGCGGAAGAGGGGAATTCGTGGGAGAGGGGAGAAGTGGTGCCCGGGACTGGAGTCGAACCAGCACGACCTTGCGATCACTAGATTCTGAGTCTAGCGCGTCTACCAATTCCGCCACCCGGGCACGGCAAGCGGGCCGGGAGACTAAGGCCCCCTCCGGTTCGCGTCAATGAAGACCGCCGCCTGGAGAGCGCCGTGAAGCGCCCGCGCGGGCGATCGCGCGGCGGACCGCGGCGGGGCGGCGGTGGGCGCCGGGTCCACGCGGCCGGGGAGCTCACCCGGGACCGGGTGCTCGGCGCGATCGCGCGGGCCAGCTCGGGCGGGCTCAGCGCCCGGGCCCTGCTCGGACGCCTGGGCGGGCACCGCCACCACAGTCGACAGCTCAAGTCGCTGCTGCGCGCCCTCGAGAGCGAGCGCCGCATCGAGCGCGTGGGGCCGCGCTATCGCCTGGTGCGCGCCGACGGCCTGGTCGAGGGACGGCGCACCACGGCGGGGGCCGTCGTCGACGCCCGCGGTCGCACCTGGGACGTGTCCGGCTCGCTCGCCGCGAGCCCCGAGGCGCCGTCGGCCGGCGCCGAACGGGTCCTGATCCAGCCCGTGGGCGACCCCGCAGAGGGTCGGGCCGAGGTCGTCGGCCCGGTGGTGGCCGAGCGCGACGCCTGGGTCGGCCTGTTCCGCCGGGCCGGACGCGGCGGGGTCGTCGTCCCGTACCGCGACGACGCCGACTGGACCCTGGCCGTCGCGCCCGGCGACCTCGGCGGGGCGCGGCCGGGGGAGGTGGTGGCGGCCGTGGCGGTGAACCGTGACCGGGGCGGGCGGCGCCCGCCCCGCGCCCGGGTCGTGGAGCGCCTGGGCGTCCCCGGCGATCCCGAGGCGGACTTCCGGGCCGTGGTCTGGCACCGCCAGATTCCCGTGGCCTTTCCCGAGGCCGCCCTCGAAGAGGCGGCCGCGGCGGTCTCGGAGATCGGGGACGAGGAGCGCGCCGCCCGGGCCGATCTGTCGCACCTGCCGTTCGTCACCATCGATCCCGTCCGGGCCCGGGACCACGACGACGCCGTGTGTGTAGAGCGGACGTCGCGGGGCCTGCGGCTGTGGGTGGCCATCGCCGACGTCTCCCACTTCGTGCGCGAGGGCTCGGCCCTGGATCGCGAGGCCCTGCGGCGGGGCAACAGCGTCTACCTGCCCGACCGGGCCATCCCCATGCTCCCCGAACGGCTGTCGTCGGACCTCTGCAGCCTCGTGCCCGACGCCGAGCGCCGGGTGCTGGCCGTCTCCATCGACTTCGACGCCGAGGCGCGGGCCCGCGGGACCCGCTTCCACTGGGGCCTCGTGCGCAGCCGCGCGCGTCTGGTCTACGAAGACGCGGCGGCGGCCATGGAGGGAGCCGACACCGGCATGGATGCGGACCGGGCCTCCGATCTGCGCGCCCTCGCCGAGCTCACCCGACGGCTGCGCCGTCGTCGCATGGCCGAGGGGTCCCTGGACTTTCAGCTCCCCGAGGTGGAGGTGGTGGTGGACGAGAGCGGCCGCGCGGTCGACGTGGTCGAGTGCGCGTCGAGCGGGGCCCACCGGGCGATCGAGGAGGCGATGCTGGCGGCGAACCGGGCGGTGGGGGAGGCCCTGCGCAAGGAGGCGAGACCCGCGATCTACCGTCTCCACGAGGCGCCCGAGCCCGCGGACCTCGCCGAGCTGGGCGACCGGCTCGCCTTCCTCGGGCTGTGGAAGCCCAACCGCGGCCGTCGCGCCCGGGCGCCGCTCGAGCCGCGCCGGCTGTCGCGCATCCTCGCGCGCGCCGCCGACCCCGCGCGCGCCCGCATCGCCCACGGCTGGGCGCTCCGCGCCATGAAGCAGGCGCGCTACGGCGTCACGCCGAAGGGACACTTCGCCCTCGCGTTCGACACCTACCTGCATTTCACGTCGCCGATCCGCCGCTACGCCGACCTGGCCGTCCACCGGGCGCTGGTGGACCGCATGGCCTCGCTCCCGGTCGCGGGGCTCTCGCGGGAGCGCGAGAAGCTCGAGCGGGTGGCGGCCCATCTCGGCCACCGGGAGCGCCGGGCCGTCCAGGCCGAACGCGATGCCTCGGCGCTGTGGCGGCTCGAGTGGCTGTCGTCGCGGGTGGGCGAGACCGGGGCGGGGATCATCCAGTCGATCGGGCGGGCCGGGCTGTGGGTGCGCCTCGCCGACTGGCCCGTGGAGGGGCTGGTCCCCGCGCGCCACGTTCCCGGTCGCTACGAGGTCGACCCCCTGGCGCTGCGCGCGCTCGATCCGGCCGGACGCACGCGCATGGCGGTGGGAGACCGGGTCCGCGTGCGCATCGAGAAGCTCGACCGGGCTCGGGGGAACGTGGAGCTGCGCCTCCTCGAGCACGAGTCGAGCCGACCTCAGGTCTCGTCGCCGAGCTCCTCGAGCTCCTCGGCGAGGCGCTCCCACTCGCGGTAGCGCTCGGCCACGCTGGCCCGCAGCGCCTCGCGCCGGGCTTCGGTCTCCCGGGTGCGCTCGGCGTCCCGGTAGACCTCGGGGGTGCCCAGCTCCCAGCCCGCGGACTCGATCTGCTTCTCCTCCTCGAGGATCGACTCCTCGAGGCGCGCGATCTGCCGCTGGGCGCGCTCCCGCGCCTTGCGCCGCGCCCGGTCCCGCTGGCGGGCGGCCTTGGGGTCGGCCGGCGGCGCTCCCGCGTCCCCGCCGGCCCGTGGGGCGGCCCCGGCGTCCGCGGCGCCGCCGGAGCCCGACGATTTGCGCAGGTAGTCGTCGTAGTTGCCCAGGAACTCGCGCAGCTCGCCGTCCTTCACCTCGACCACGCGGCTGGCGATGGCGTTGATGAACTCGCGGTCGTGGGAGATGAACGCCACGGTCCCCCCGAACCCGGAGAGCGCGTCCTCGAGGACCTCGCAGGCCTCGACGTCCAGGTGGTTCGTGGGCTCGTCGAGCACCAGGAAGTTGGCCGGTCGCAGCAGCATGCGCGCGAGCGCGAGGCGCGCCTTCTCGCCGCCCGAGAGCACCGACACCTTCTTCTCGACGTCGTCGCCCGAGAACAGGAACGCGCCCAGATGTCCCCGCAGCCTCGGGACGTCGTCGGTGCGCGCCACGGCCTCCAGCTCGCCCAGCACGTGGTTGTCCGGGTCGAGGGTCTCCAGCTGGTGCTGGGCGTAGAACGCCACCTGGACGTTGTGGCCGGGCGTGCGCTCGCCGGAGTCGAAGGGCAGGGCGCCGGCCACGATCCGCAGCAGGGTCGACTTGCCGGCTCCGTTGGGGCCCACCAGCGCCACGCGGTCGCCGCGCCGGATCTCGAGGTCGACGCCGCGATAGACCTCGGTGTCGCCGTAGCTCTTGTGGATGTCCGAGAGCGTCATCACGATCTCGCCCGTGCGCGCGGGCTCGGGGATGCGCAGCCGCATGCGCGCCCGGCGATCGGGCTCGACCTCGATGCGCTCGACCTTCTCCAGCGCCTTCAGCCGACTCTGGGCCTGCTTCGCCTTGCTGGCCTTGGCGCGGAAGCGCTCGACGAACCGCTCCATGTGGGCGATCTCGCGGTCCTGGTTGCGCTGGCGCGCCAGCAGCTCCTCCCGGCGCTGGGCGCGCTGGGCCAGGTAGCGGTCGTAGGAGCCCTCGTAGACGTTGAAGCGGCCCGCGCCGTCCAGCTCGACCACGCGCCGGGCGTGGCGCCGCAGGAAGGCCCGGTCGTGGGACACCACGACCACGCCGCCCGGGAAGTCGGCCAGGGTCTCCTCGAACCACTGGATCGCGGGCAGGTCGAGGTGGTTGGTCGGCTCGTCGAGCAGCAGGACGTCGGGCTCGGCGAGCAGCAGCTTCGCCAGCTCGACCCGCATCAGCCAGCCGCCACTGAAGCGCGAGAGCGGTCGCCCGCGGGCCTCCTCGTCGAACCCCAGTCCGGCCAGCACGGTCTCCACCCGGGCCTCCCGGGCGAAGCCGCCGCCGTGCTCGAAGGCGGAGCGCACCTGGTCGTAGCGCTCGGCGACCTCGTCGGAGACGGGCTCGCCGCGCTCGCCCGCCCGGGCCATGGCCTGCTCGAGCTCGCCCAGCTCCACTTCGAGCTCGGCGAGGTGGGCGAGGGCCGTGGCCGCCTCGTCCCGGACCGGGACCTCCCGGGCCGGGTCGATCTCCTGGCGCAGGCGCTCGATGCAGCTGCGCCGCGGCCGGATGACCCGGCCCTCGTCGGGCGGGTCGTCGCCGCAGAGGATGCGCAGGAGCGTGGACTTGCCCGCTCCGTTGGGGCCCACGAGCGCGATGCGGTCGCCCGAGCGCACCTGGAAGCTCACGTGGCCGAAGAGCGGCCGCGCACCGATCTGTCTGCCCACGTCTTCGACGCCGAGGAGGACCGCCATGGCGTCGGGAGAGTACGCGAGCCCGGCGAATGCGTCGCTAGTGGCGCCGGGGAGGGACCCGGCGCGGCAGCGGTGGGCGGATCGCCAGGATGAGGGCGGCGGCGGCGAAGGCCACCCCGGTGCGGACGGCGCCGGTGGTGACGGCGAGATGGGCCGCCAGCACGCCCATGACCACGGCGGATCCCAGGCTGACCACGGCGGCGGCGCTGCGGAGGCCGGCCTGGGCCACCGGCGAGCCGGCCATCAGGCGGCCGGCGATGACGCACACCGCGAGGATCGCGATCCACCAGGTGAGCGTGCGGTCGGGCGCCGGCTCGGGCTCGACCGGCGTCTGGAGTGCGGCCACGGCGCCGCACAGCCCGAGGACGACCAGGGTGGCGATGTGCGCGGGGCGGATCCACTCGGGAGGGGACGGTCCGGTCGAGGCCGCCGTCGGGCCGGTGCCGCCGGTCGCGTCTACGCTGTCGTTCGAGCTCATGAGCGACTCCCTCGGCGCCCCCGGCCCGGCTCGCCGAGCCGGGTCTGATGGGCGCGCACGCCCTCGACCAGGTCCGCCAGCTTCCAGGGTGCCGGAAGCCGCACGCGTTCGCCCGCGCGGGTGCGGAACATCAGGTGCCCGTGGGTCTCGGCGTGGGCCACCAGGTCGCGGAGCAGCGCCACGTCCTGGCGGCAGTAGCGCTCGATCTCGTCGACCCGGCCCTCCTTCCACCAGCGCAGGGACTGGAGCCCGTCGGCGCTCTTGCGGGCGCCCAGGGTCTCGGCGGCCACGTGGTCGAGCTTCAGGCGGAAGCCGATGCGCTTGTGGATGGCGTCGAGGACGTCGAAGGTGGGAAGCGCGTCGAGGGCGTCGTCGGTGTAGCCGCCCAGCACCTTGTAGTCGAAGCGGCGGATGTTGAAGCCCACCACGAGGTCGGCGGCGCGCAGCTGCTCGAGCAGCGCCGGCACGTCCGCCTCGTGAAAGGTGCGGAAGGCCTGGCTGCGGGCGCACCAGGTGACGGCCAGGGCCACGCGCATGAGATGGGCGTTGTGCCAGCCGCCGACTTCGTCGGCGCTTCGCTGGGTCTCGATGTCGAAGTACACCACGCCGGGCCCGCGCGGGGGGACGCCGCCGGCGACGGGCTCGCCGGCCGGGGCCTCGCCGGCCTCGGTGGTCTCCACGGCGTCGGGCTCCTCCGCCTCGTCCCGGGGCGCCGGGGCCGGGAGCGCGTCGAGGGCGAGCAGCCAGCGCAGGGCGCGGATGGCGCCGTTCTTGTCGATGGGGCGGTTGCCGCTTCCGCACTTGGGCGAGTGCACGCAGCCCGGGCAGCCGTCGTCGCAGGGGCAGCTCGTGACCATGTCGAGGGTCGATTCCAGCAGGGACTCGATGCGGTCGAAGAGGCTCGTCACCAGGCCGACGCCGCCGGGATGGGAGTCGTAGAGAAAGA
This sequence comes from Myxococcota bacterium, assembly GCA_050618075.1. Lineage (GTDB taxonomy): Bacteria > Myxococcota_A > UBA9160 > UBA9160 > UBA4427 > JBNLVL01. The sequence continues at coordinate 47,434 of JBNLVL010000017.1, read as the reverse complement.
TGGCGGCCCGGTTCAGCTGGGGATGACGCAGGTGGGAGATCCCGGCCACGTCGTGGCGATCGCACAGGGCGTAGAGCGGGAAGAGCGCCAGCGCGGCGTGCTCGACGGCGTGGATCGAGCCCATGGGGTGGGCGTCCTCGGCGCCGAGGCCGTCCGGGATCTCGTCGGGGATCTCCAGCCAGAGGCCCGTGGTCTCGAACGAGGTCGGCGGCAGGTCGAGCGGCTCGGTGCCGAGCAGGTCCTGGCCGTGGACGTGGCGGCGCTCGAAGCCCGTGAGGTGGGTGGTGACCTTCACCCGACCTTCGACGAGCCGGAAGTGGCCGGCCGGTCGGGCCCGGGTGCGCTCGAGGATCTCGGTCTCCTTCTCCGACAGCGCCCGGGTGTAGTACGACGCGCGCACGGGCTGCACCCGCACGAGCTTCTCGTCCACCGCCAGCTCCCGGACCGCGAACTGGCGACCGCGGTGGAGATAGATGGCGCCTTCGTGGCATTCGGCGTAGACGCGCCCGGAGCCGATCGATCCGATGGGCGTCGGGCGCTCGCTGCCGTCGTCGATCACGATGTCGAAGCTCGAGCCCGTCGAGCGCAGGCGCACGTCCCGATGGGGCAGCCGTCGGGACGAGAACCAGCGATCGCCGTCTTCGCTGGCGAGCAGGCTCCCCTCGGCCTCGAGCTCGCGCACGCGCTCCGCGGTCTCCGGCCGCGAAAGCCAGGGCTCGTCGCAGCGCAGGGGCAGCTCGGCGGCCGCGCACGACAGGTGCAGCCCGGCCACCTCGCGGTTGTGGGCGTCGGTGACGGCGTGCTCGAACTCGCGCTCGAAGAAGGCCTTGGGGTGGGTGACCAGGTACTGGTCGAGGGCGTCGGGCTGGGCGACCAGGGCGATGGCCGCCTGGCGGCTGCGGCCGACGCGCCCGCCCCGCTGCCAGGTGGCGACCTGGCTGCCCGGATATCCGACCAGGATGCACACGTCGAGGCCCCCGACGTCGATGCCCATCTCGAGGGCCGAGGTGGAGACGACGCCCAGGAGCTCTCCCGAGAAGAGCTTCGCCTCGATCTCCCGGCGCTCCTCGGGCAGGAAGCCCGCGCGATAGGAGCTGATCCTGGGCGCCAGCCCGGGCTCGGCGTCGACGATCCAGGTGTGCATGAGCTCGGTGATCACCCGCGCCTTGGTGAAGGCGATGGTGCGCAGGCCCAGGCCGACCGCCTGGCGGAAGAGCCCGGCCGCGAGGGTGTAGGGAGAGCTGCGGGGCTGGAAGAGCAGCACGTGGCGCCGCGTCTTCGGCGACCCGTCGCGCTGCACCACCTCGAAGGGACGGCCGGTCAGCGCCGAGGCCAGCTCGCCGGGGTTGGAGATGGTGGCCGAGGCCGCGACGTAGCGGGGCTCGGCGCCGTGGGCGCGCGCCACCCGATCGAGCCGTCGCAGCACCTGGGCCACGTGGGAGCCGAAGATGCCGCGGTAGGTGTGCACCTCGTCGATCACCACGGTGCGGAGTCCCGCGAAGAAGGTCTTCCACGCTTCGTGGTGGGGAAGGATGCCCATGTGGAGCATGTCGGGCGTGGTGATGAGGACGCTCGGCGGCTCGGCCCGCAGCTTCCGGCGCAGACTCTGGGGTGTGTCGCCGTCGTAGATCTCCACCCCGAAGCGCTCGCCCGGGAAGCCCAGGGCGCGCAGGTCCTGGCGCAGGCGGTCGCGCTGGTCGCGCTCCAGCGCCTTCAGCGGGAAGAGGTAGAGCGCGTGGCTCCCGGGGTCGGCCTGGAGCTGGCGCAGGACCGGCAGGTTGTACACCAGGGTCTTGCCGCTGGCGGTGGGCGTGGCGAGGGCGACGTTGCGACCGGACTCGAGCGCCTCGATGGCGCGCGCCTGGTGCTCGTACAGGGACGCGATGCCGCGGGCGGCGAAGGCCGGGGCGATGGCCTCGTAGCCGGCGGGCCAGGCCTCGGCCACCCGGGGCGGCCTGGCCTCCAACACTTCGTGGTGTCGAAGCGTGTCCCACAGCGCGTCGTCCCGCTCGACGGAGGCGAGGAAGTCCGCCAGCCCGCCGGGTGCGGACGGGGCGCGCGAGGCCTTCTCTCGGGTCGGACGCGCCAGCTTGCGGTCTCCGATCCGTTCGCGGCCCGAGGACCCCGACGGACGATCACACGCCGAAGCCGACCGGGGGCGCGCGGCGATCTCCGGGATCGACACGGCCGGCGGGCTCGGCGCGGCCCCGCCGCTGCGGAGCCACGATGGAGGGCGGGGAGGAGGCCGCCCGATGCTGCGGGACGAGCAAATCGCGGGGAATCCTCACCATAGGGCGCGAGGCTGGCGGCGACCAGAGGGATTCCGCATTCTCGACCCCACCGTGCGACTTTCTCTCCAGGTCATCTACGCGGTCTGCGGCATCTTCGACCTCGCCTACAACGGCGAGGGCGGGCCGGTGCGGGTGCGCGCCATCGGAGAGCGCCAGCGCATCCCCGCCCGCTACCTCGAGCAGATCTTCCAGCGGCTGCGCAAGGCCGGTCTGGTCACCAGCAAGCGGGGGCCCGGCGGCGGCTACACGCTGGCCAGGCCGCCCGCGGAGATCAACCTCCGGCACATCGTCGAGGCCGTCGAGGGACCGCTCGACGAGGACCCGGCGGGCGAGGGCGCCGAGGCGGAGAGCTCGCCGTGCCGGCCGGACTTCCTGTGGGACGCGCTGGCTTCGCGCATCCGCGGTGTCCTCGAGGAGGTGACCGTCGAGTCCATGTGCCGGGACGCCTCCCACTCCGCGGTCCAGCGGGCGGGCGCGGACGCCTACCACTATCACATCTGAACCGGCCATTGCCCGCGGGGACGGGCTCGCGTGCGGGGCGGACCTCACGTAGACTCGCGCCGGCTCCGGGGCAGGGAGTCGCGCAAGGCAGGGCCCGCTGGGTCCCGATGCCCCCGCGGCCTCCGAGCAGCCCACCGAACCGTGTCCGGTCCGGGCCCCGAGGCGAGAGAAGCGCGGGAATCCGGCAGGGAAATCCGGCATGGGAATCCGGCGCGGGAATCCAGGAGTGAAGGGGCGGTGCGGCGGGAGTCCGATCCCGGCCCGGCCCGACGGACGCGAATGAACGCGGGGAGCGTGACCAGCGGTGCAGAGGCTCCCGCGCGGTCCCTCCGAAAGCCACGATCGTGCGACGGCGGATCGAGGTCAGCGCTGAGGCCGAGCCGCTCGCGATTCCGGGGCGGGTCCTCAACGAGCTCTGCGCTCACGCGCTCGAGGCCCAGCCGGAAGAGTGCTGCGGTCTGTTGACCGGAACCGGAGAGGACCGGTTCCGGACCGTGTATCGCTGTCGGAACGACATGACCATGCGCCACCGAACAGATCCCACCCTGTATCCGCGAGACGGGCGGGAGGCTTTCTACATGAGCGAGACCGACTGGATGCGAGCCCTGGCCGATGCGGAGAGGCGGGGGGAAGAGGTGACCGGCGTCTACCACTCCCACGTCGGCGCCGATGCCTACCTCTCCGAGATGGACCAGGCGTTTCTCGAGCACGACCTGTTCCCGTTTCCGAACGCCGCCCAGCTGGTGATCGGCGTCTGGGAGCGCAAGGTCTCCAGGGTGGGCGTGTTCGAGCGCCCCTCGCCCGAGGAAGAGTTCGTCGGGCGCGCCGTCGAGGCCCTTCCGTGAGCGATGGCGTCCGGGTGATCGGAGGCTGGATCCGACGGTTCGCGGGGGTCGCGGTCCTGGCCGTCTGGATGGGGCCTTGGCTCGGCTGCGCGGCGGTGGTGCTGCCGCTGGACGAGATCGACCCGGCCCCGATCGCGCTCCTCTACTGGGACGACGAGACCTCCCGGCGTCGCAAGGAGCTGCTCGAGCAGGCCCAGCTGCCGCCCGGCGCCCGCGCCGGCAGCGGCGTGGCCACGCCCGAGAGCCTCGGGCAGTTCTTCGGGGTGAAGCGCGAGGGCGCGCTCCAGCTGCTGGCCCGCCTCGCCCAGTTCCCCGGACGCCTGTCCCTGCTCGATCCGCGCACCGGAAGGCTGGAGCGCGTCCAGGCCGCGTGGCCCGATTCGAAGCCGCTCGCCTGGTCCGCGGACCACAAGGAGCTGCTCTTCACCAGCGACCACAAGACGGGGAAGTACCAGCTCTACGTCTACGATGTCGAATCGCGCAACGTCCGCCGGCTCACCCGGAGCACCGAGTCCCACCTCGCCGGGGACGTGTCCGACGACGGTCGCTACGTCTTCACCGGGGTGCGCGCACGCGGCAAGGAGCTGAGCGCCCACCTCTACCTGACGGGCCCGCACGGGGTGGATCCCGAGGTCGTGTTCGACGGGGCCTTCGGCGAGGTGTGCTTCGTGCCGGGCGGAGACGACGTCCTGCTCGTCCGGGCCGACGTGCGCAGCGGTCGGCGGAACGCTCCGCCGCTCCTGGTCGTCCGTTCCCTCGACGACCGCGAGGCGCCCGAACGGGTGGTGGCCCGCGGGCGTCACCCGGCGGTCTCGGCCAACGGCGAGTGGGTCGTGTACTCGGGGGCGCTCTCCGGCGGGGGCTGGCGGCTGGTCCGCATCCGGCCGGACGGCGCCGGGCGCGCCCCGGTGGGCAAGGGGGCCCGGGACGAGACCATGCCCGCGGTCTCGCCCGACGGGCGCCACGTGGCCTACGTGACGGAGGAGGGCGAGTTCGATCGTCTCTTCGTCCGACGCATCGACGGGAGCGGCGATCGGGTGCTGCTCGACGACGGATCGGTCGCCTGGCCGGTCTGGTGACACGCGGAATCAATCAACCCCCACGCGGACGTGGGAACTGGAGCGACAGTGAGCAACGGAAACGAGTGGATCGAGAGTGGAATCGAGCAGCTGGTCCCCGTCCACGGAGGACTCTCGGAGCCCGTGGACCGGGTGGTGGCCCTGAATCATCGGGCCGAGTTCCTCGCCCACGCCGAGGGCCTGCCGAGCATCCGGGTGACCGCGGCGGACCTCTCCACGGTCTACCGGCTCGCCGACGGAGCGCTCTCGCCGCTACTCGGTCCCATGAAGTCCGCGGAATGGCACAAGGTGCTCGACGACGAGGTCGTGGTCTCGGGCGGGAAGTCCTACGCGTGGACGATCCCGCTGTCGTTCCCGGTGACCGACGACGAGGCCGCGGGCCTCGAGGCCGGCGGCAGCGCGGCCGTGCGCAACGAGCAGGGCGAGGTGGTGGCGGAGCTCGAGGACATCGAGGTCTTCGACTACGACAAGCCGAAGTTCGTACGCTCGGTCTACGGCACCGAGCGCATGGATCACCCCGGCGGACGCATGGTGGAGAACGATCCGCGCAGGAAGCTGGTGGGCGGCCGGATCCGGGCCCTGCCCCAGCCGATCCACAGCGAGTACGGCGAGTACATGATGTCGCCGCGCATGGTGCGCGCCTACTTCCGCGACAAGAAGTACGAGCGCGCGGTCGCGTTCCAGACCCGCAACCCCCTGCACCGGGCCCACGAGTACGCCCTGGTGGTGGGCGCCGAGCGCGTCACCGGCGAGGGGAACTACACCGGGGTCGTCCTCAACCCCCTCGTGGGCGAGCTGAAGGGAGACGACGTCCCCGCCGCCGTGCGCATGCGCTGCTACAAGAAGCTCCACGACGACCGTCTCCTGGGCCAGGGCGACAAGAACGAGGAGCTGTGGAAGAAGGCCGGGTACGACCTCTCCGACGTCTTCGAGCTGATCGGGCTCGACATCAAGATGTTCTACGGCGGACCCAAGGAGGCGGTGATGCACTCGATCTACCGCCAGAACTACGGCTTCAGCCACATCATCATCGGACGCAAGCACGCGGACGCGCCGTTCGAGGACGGGACCCCGATCTGGGGCGACTTCGACGCCCAGCAGATCTTCGGGAGGCTGAAGGGCCACCTCGCGATCTCCACCTGCAACGTCGGCTTCGCCGCGTTCTACGAGAGCCTGGGCCGGGTGGACCTGACCGAGAACCACCCCGACGAGAAGCCGTACAGCATCAGCGGGACGAAGGTCCGCGGGCAGCTCAAGAGCGGCGAGCGGCCCGACGTGCGCATCATGCGGCCGGAGATCGCCGACATCCTCATCGATGCCTATCGTTCCTGAGGTCGCGGGCCGCGCGCCCGCGGGCCGCCGGAGGTCGGGTTGAAGATCGGTGTTCCCACCGAGACCAAGGATCGCGAGTTCCGGGTGGGGCTCGTGCCGTCCGGCGCCCAGCTGCTCACGGATGCCGGCCACCGGGTGCTCGTGCAGAAGGGCGCGGGCCTGGGCAGCGGCTTCGGCGACGCCGAGTACGAGGCGGCCGGCGCGGCCCTGGTCGATGCCGAGACGGCCTGGAGCGAGCCGGACATCGTGGTCAAGGTGAAGGAGCCGAACCCGAGCGAGTCGGCCCTGCTGCGCTCGGGCCAGACCCTGTTCACCTACCTGCACCTGGCGGCGGCTCCAGCGCTGGTGGACGCCCTGCGCGAGGCCGACGTCTTCGCCATCGCCTACGAGACCATCCAGAACCCGGACGGGACGTTTCCGGTGCTGGCGCCCATGAGCGAGGTCGCGGGCCGCCTGGCGGTACAGATCGGGGCCAACCTCCTGCAGAAGGACCGCGGTGGGATGGGGCTCCTGCTGGGAGGCGTGCCCGGCGTGATGCGCGGTCGGGTGACGATCATCGGAGCCGGGGCCGTCGGCATCAACGCGCTTCGGGTCGCCCACGCGCTGGGCGCGGACATCGACATCCTCGACGTCGACCTGCGCCGGCTGACCTACATCTACGACCTGTTCCGCGGCGAGCTGAACACCCTCTACTCCAACCCGGCCACCATCGCCCGCTCGGTGCAGGAGTGCGACCTGCTGATCGGCGCCGTCTACGTGAGCGGTCGGCGCGCGCCGGTGCTGGTGCCCGAGGCGATGGTCGAGAGCATGCAGCCCGGGGCCGTGATCGTCGACGTGGCCGTGGACCAGGGTGGTTGCGTCGAGACGATCCACGCCACCACCCACTCCGAACCCACCTACACCGTCCACGGCGTGACCCACTATGGAGTGGCCAACATGCCCGGCGCGGTCCCGCGCACCTCCACCCTGGCGCTGACCAACACGACGCTGCCCTTCCTGCAGCGGATCGCGGACCAGGGGGTCGAGGACGCCGTGCGCGGGGACCCGGCCCTGGCGCTGGGGTCGAACCTGTGGCGGGGCCAGGTGGTCTGCGAGGGCGTCGCCCGGTCGCTCGAGCTTCCCTACGTGCCCCTGGCGTCGCTCCTCTAGAAATGGCGACCGGGGTCGACGCGGCCGGCTTCCACGCGCGCTACCGCCAGGGCGCGGTGTTTCCGCGATCGGTCTCGGCCGGGATCGAGATCGACGCGGCGGCCGAGGACGTCTGGTCGATCCTCACCGACTTCGAACGCTATCCGGAGTGGAACCCCTTCACGGTCGAGGTGCGGACCACATTGCAGGTCGGCGAGGCGGTGACGATGAACGTCCACCTGCCGGGCAGGCGGCCCACGGTCCGGGTCGAGTGGGTCAACCGGGTGGAGGCCGGGCGCGTCTTCGCCTGGGGCATGCACATGCTCCATCCGATCTGCCTCACGGCCAATCGCTACCAGTGGGTCGAGCCCCTGGGCGACCAGCGCTGCCGCTACCGGACCGAGGACGTGATGAGCGGCTGGCTGGCGCCCGTGGTGGTGGCGTTCTACGGGCGCTCCATGCGAACGGGCTTCGAGTCGGTGGCGAACGCCCTGAAGGCCCGTGCAGAGAAGAGCGCGCTGGATCGGCGCGAGGAGGTCGACCGATGAGCGAGCCCCATGCGAACGACGCGGTCCATCTGGAGCGCATCCGGACCGGAAAGGCCTGGGAGGAGTTCTGCGAGGCGCTCAAGAACGCCGGCCAGACCATCGTGGCCGAGGGGTCGCCGGAAGACCCGCTCGATCGCGCCGAGGGCTTCCGGTACCTCAGCCGCCTGGCCCGCGCGGGGCTCGAGGCCTTCCTCGAGTACTCCGACCCGCTCGCCCCGGTCCTCCACCGGCCCGTCCACGAGACGGTGAAGATCGGCGCCGACAATCCGGACAACTACTACCAGCACGCGACGATCGACGGGGCCCACGAGTACCGGATCCGGGGCACACGCAACACGATCCACTATCTCGACTTCGCCACCCAGACCGGAGGGGTCGCGACCAGCGGCGACTCGCGCCAGACCGGCCATCTCGAGGGCTCCCAGCTCCAGCTGGACGAGGACGGGCGCTTCGAGATCGCGATCAGCTGCCAGGAGCGTCCGGGCAACTGGCTCTCCATGGAGCCCGAGACCAGCACGCTCATCGTCCGTCAGACCTACCTGGACAAGACCAGCGAGACCCCCGCCGAGCTGGTGATCGAGCGCGTGGGCGGCGACGGCCTGCCCACGCCCCTCACCGCGCGGGCGGTCGACGAGGGGCTCGGCCGGGCCGGCGGGCTGGTGGTGGCCTGCTCCGCGCTCTTCTCGAGCTGGGCCCAGGGCTTCCGCAAGCACGTGAACGAGCTGCCCAGGTTCGACGACTCCGTCTCCATGGGCGCCGGGGGCGACCCCAACATCGCCTACTACCACTCCTACTGGGAGCTGGGGCCGGAGGAGGCCCTGGTGATCGAGGCGACGCCCCCGGAGTGCACCCACTGGAACTTCCAGCTCGACAACCACTGGATGGAGTCCCTCGACTACCGCTACTTCCGGGTCTGGATCAACAAGCACACGGCCCGCTACCGCGACGACGGCTCCGTGCGGATCGTCGTGGCCCACCGCGACCCGGGCGTGGAGAACTGGATCGAGACCGCCGGCCACGCCCGGGGCACCATGTGCTTCCGCTGGATCGGCGCCGAGGAGCACCCCGAGCCCCGCACCCGGGTGGTGAAGGTCTCGGAGATCGCCCCTTGAGCGACGCTTCGAGGATCACGTCCCAGCGCTACGAACGCCCGTATCGACCGCGGGCGGTGGCTCTCGGCAACGCCCTCGGTCGGGCCGCGGAGCGCGCCGGCGCGCGCATCCGGCTCGACGAGGCGTCGCTGGTGGCCGCGGCGCGGCGCGCCACGGGTCTCGAAGGCTCTGTCGACGCGCCCTGGCGCGAGAGCCTGCGCCGACTGCTCGACTCCATGGAGCGGGAGGCCGGGCTCCACACCCTCGGTCGGCTGATCGCCCGCCAGAAGCTCGTGGGGGCGCTGAGCAACCGCTTGCGCGCCGACTGGCTGCGCGATCTGCACCCGGAGATCGAGGCCACGCCGGTGGCGGCGCCGATCTTCATCGCGGGACTCCAGCGCACGGGCACCACCGTGCTTCAGAGGCTGCTGTCCCTCGACCCCGCGCTGCGCGCACTCCCGTCCTGGGAGGCGCTCAACCCGGCGCCGATCCTCGACCCGCGCCACCCCCGAGACGACGGGCGGCCCGACGGCCGCCTGGCCCAGGCGCGTCTGGCCGAGAAGGCGCTGCGCTACCTCGCGCCCGACTTCTTTGCGATCCACCCGGTCGAGGCCGAGAGCCCCGAGGAGGACGTGCTGCTCCTCGATCTCTGTTTCCAGGGCACCACGCCCGAGTCGATCCACCGGGTGCCGAGCTTCGCCGCCTGGCTCGAGTCCCAGGACGCGGTGCCCGCGTATCGCGACTTCCGCCGCTGGATCCAGCTCCTGCTGTGGCGGCGTCCGGGGCGCTGGCTGGGCAAGACGCCGCACCACCTCGAGTTCCTGGACGCGCTCTTCGAGGTCTTCCCCGACGCGAAGATCATCCAGACCCACCGCGATCCGGCCCGGGTCACCGCGTCGTTCTGCAGCATGATCAGCCACGCGCGCGGTCTGTCCAGCGACCGGGTCGACCCCCGCGAGGTGGGCGCCCACTGGTCGCGCAAGCAGCTGCGCATGGTCACCCGGGGAATGGCCACGCGGGACCGGATGGGGGAGGGCGCCTTCATCGACGTGCACTACGCGGATCTGCTGGCGGACCCGCTGAAGCAGGTGCGACGCATCTACGAGTTCCTGGAGCTGCCCCTGGCCGACCCGACCGAGCGCGCCATGCAGGCCTGGATCGCCGGGCATCCCCAGCACCGTCACGGACGCCACCGCTATCGGCTCGCCGATTTCGGCCTGGACCGGACGGTCCTCGACCGGGACTTCGGCGGGTACTGCGAGCGCTTCGGGGTGGCCACGGAATCCGAAGAGGAGGATCGCTGATGTCCGGAGACGCGCCCACCGGCGAGCTCGCGGGACGGGTCTGGCTCGTGACCGGGGCCACCAGCGGCCACGGTCGGGCCGTCGCCCGGGCGTTGACCGAGCACGGCGCCGAAGTGGTCCTGCTGGGGCGGAACCCAGAGAAGTGCGCCCGGGTGCAGCGGGAGATCGCCGAGGCGACCGGAGCGCCTCCCCCCGACGTCCTGCTGTGCGACCTCGCGTCCCGCGCCGAGATCGACCGCGCGGCCGACGAGTACCTGGCCTCGGGGCGCCCGCTCCACGGCCTCGTGAACAACGCCGGTCTGGTCAACCTGGGGCGCCAGGAGACGGTCGACGGCTCCGAGATGGTGTTCGCGGTGAACTACCTGGCCATGTTCCAGCTGACCCTGCGCCTGCTCCCGCGGCTGCTGGAGAGCGCGCCGGCGCGCATCGTCAACGTGTCGTCGGACATGCACAAGATGAGCGGCCCGGACCTTCAGGACCTCGACCTGCGCGCGGGCTACGGCTGGGCCCGGTCCTACGCGCGCTCCAAGCGCGCCATCATCTACTTCACCCGGGAGCTGGCGCGCCGGCTCGACGGCACCGGCGTCACGGTCAACGCGGTCGACCCGGGGCCCGTGGCGTCGGGTATCGGCAGCAACAACAGCGGCTTCCTCTACGGCCTGGTGGCGCCGCTGCTCCACGCGTTCTTTCCCAGTGCGGACCGCGCCGCGCGCACCGCCGTCCACCTGTGTCGGGCGCCGGACCTCGAGAACCACAGCGGCGAGTACTGGCGCTTCATGAAGCCCAAGCCGCCCACGGCTCCGCGGGAGAGCGAGGTCGGGCCCGCCCTGTGGGCCGAGAGCGTCCGCCGCACCGGCGTCGATCACCCGGCGCCGGCCTCCTAGCGCCCGCCCGGGCGGCGCGTCACACTCGGCGGCGACGTGTTTCCGATCCGCGACGAGAATCCGACGTTGCGAACGCCGGTCGCGACCATCGCGATCATCGCGCTCAACGTGGCCAGCTGGGTCTTCGTCCAGCAGCTCGGGTCCGGCGACGCCATGGCGCGCTCGCTCTGCCTCTACGGCCTCATCCCGGGCGACCTGCTGGCGAGCGTGCCCGCCGGCACGGTAGTGCCGCTGGGCGACGCCCGCTGCGTGCTCCAGGGCGACGGCTCGCCCGTCACGCTGGTTACGTCGATGTTCCTCCACGGCGGCTGGTTCCACCTCATCGGCAACCTCTGGTTCCTGTGGATCTTCGGGGACAACGTCGAGGACGCCATGGGCCCGGACCGCTTCGCGCTCTTCTACCTGCTGTGCGGGCTGGCCGCCGCGGTCGCCCAGATCGCGACCGACGTGCAGAGCGCGCTCCCCATGGTGGGCGCGTCCGGGGCCATCGGCGGCGTGATGGGTGCCTACGCGCGGCTCTATCCCAGGACCCGCATCCACACGGTGCTCTTCTTCGGGTTCTTCTTCACCACGATCTCGATCCCCGCCATCGCCATGCTCGGGTACTGGTTCCTGATCCAGATCCTCGGCGGCCTGCCCGCGCTGGCCTCCGAGGGAGGCGGGGTCGCCTTCTGGGCCCACATCGGGGGCTTCGTGGCGGGCATCGCGCTCATCGGTCCCATGACGCGACCGGAGCTGCTCGCGAACCACCGGGCCGCCACCCCGCGCCGCACGGCGCGCCACCGCTGGGGCTGAGCGGGCGTGGCCCGGCGGGAAGGGCGGCTGCGGGTTCCGGCACCGGGTCCCGATCGGCCGGACCGGGAGGTGGGCTGGATCGCCTGCCGGCCGCGGGGTGCGGAGGCCCTGCTGGTGCTGGCCCACGGAGCCGGCGCCGGCATGCGCCACCCGTTCATGGAGGCGCTGGCCGAGGCGCTGGCGCGTCATCGCGTTGCCAGCTTCCGCTACCAGTTTCCCTACATGGAGGCCGGCAGCCGCCGGCCGGATCATCGGGTGCTGCTCATGGCCACCGTGCGCGCCTCGGTGGCCGAGGCGAGGCGGCGGGTTCGCGGGCTACCGCTCCTGGCCGGCGGAAAGAGCATGGGCGGACGCATGACCTCCCTGGCCGCCAGCGAGGCGCCGCTTCCCGGCGTGACGGGTCTGGTCTTCGCCGGATTCCCCCTGCATCCGGCCGGGCGTCCCGGGGCGGAGCGCGCAGAGCATCTCGCCGCGGTCGACCTGCCGATGCTGTTTCTCCAGGGGCGCAGAGACAAGCTCGCGGAGCCTTCCCGCATTCGCCGGGTCGTCCGGAGCCTGGGGCGTCGCGCCGAGTGGCTGGAGATCGACGAGGCCGATCACGGCTTCCACGTCCCGAAACGCAGCGGGCGGAGCGACGAGGAAGTGATCGACGAGCTGGCGGCGCGAGTGGCGCTCTTCGCCGACGATCTCGGTTGATCGAGATCCCTCAGAACGTGTAGCGAAGGCGGAGAAAGATCTCGTCGCGCTCGGCGATGGCGGAGAGACCCTGGTAACGGGTCCGGCTGCTGAACGAGGTCTGGGTATCCGGTAGCGCGACCGGGTGCTGGGGGAGCCGGTTCGTCTTGGGGCTGCCGTAGAAGTTCAGCACCCCCGCGGTGATCGAGAAGGCCTCGTCGTAGCGGTACGTGAGCTGCCAGATCATTCCTCCCGACTCCGACGCCACGTCGTGCACGAAGGTCATCGCCGGAAGCAGGCGATCGTTGTAGTAGCCCGTCAGGACCGTGAAGGTGAGCAGCGCCGTGAACGGCCCGTGGGTGTCGAACGAGCTGTCGTGGTCGGGGATGTAGCGGAAGAAGACCTGGCTGTTGAAGAAGAAGGTGCGGTTCGCGTTCAGGAAGTTGATGAAGGTGGGTCGATCCACGGAGATCGTCAGATTGAAGACGTCGGCCTGCTGGGTGAGGTCCGAGGACCGGTTGCTCGCGAAGTCGGCATCGTCGACCCAGGTGAACTCCATGGCCCAGTTGCTCTTGGTGACGTCCTCGCTGAAGTCCGCCGAGAAGCCGAGCACGTTCCGCTTGTCGTAGGTGATCTCGACCTCGCCGCCGCCGTGCCAGCCCCAGTCCCGCCGGCCGTAGCGTCCATTGCCGCCGGCGCGGAGCTCGGGGCGCCGGGAGCCGCTGAGCGCCACCAGAGCTCGCACCGCGGCACAGGTCTCGAGGTCGTCCAGCTCGCAGTCGTCGTCGCCCTCGGCGATCCCGAGGACGGCCAGGGTGACGAGGAGGTTCTCCGACAGCGCGGCCATCTCCGAGTCGAAGCCGCCGGGCGGGGTCCCGTCGACCAGCGGGTCGTAGCCGGGGTCTCCCGGGCCGCGCGCCCCGGGCAGGATCACCGTCCGGCCGTCGACGACACGGGTCGCGACCGGGTTGGGCTCGAAGGGCTCGTAGCCCTGGAGCAGGACGCTGGCCTCGGCGTTGAAGAGGTCGATGCCTTCGACGTCGCAGTCCGTCATGTAGTAGGGACCGCAGCCGAGGAGCGCTTCCTGCTCGTCCGTGAGGTAGTAGCTGAGGTCCGAGTTCGCGAGGATCCCGAAGCCCGGGAGAGGATCGGCGCCGAACACGCCGCCACCATGGGGACCGTCCGCGGGATCGCGGTTCAATGGGGTCAGGGACACGCTGTCGGCGTCGAGATCCAGCGCGAACAGGGCGATCCCGAGGATCGTACTGCCGGCGATCTGCCCCGAGAGGAGCGCGCCGATGGCGTTCGTGGGCGGGACCTCGATCGATGCGGCCCCGAACAGGATCGAGAGGGGATCCTGGACGTTCACCACGTCGCCGATGCAGCGCTCGCTGATGTCCGGGACCTCGCCGAGTCCGCCCGTCAGGGCGAGCAGGGCGTTTTCGCCGAACCCCTGGGCCGCCTTGCAGCCCACGTCGAAGATCTGGCGGTTGCCCGAGGCGAACTGCAGGGCGTTGTCCGGCGTGAGCGCACGATCCTCGGAGTCGAGGGGGCGCCCGGTCGCGGGGTCCACGTTGCGCTCGTACTCGTTGAACAGCCGGATCGTCGGAACGTCGTCGAATCCGTAGAAGTCGGTAATGGCGAAGCTGAAGCGGCTCCAGCGGAACTCCAGCCGTCCTCCGAACTCGAGCCCCTTCTGGCTCTCCCAGGGATCCGGGGGTCGCCGCTCGCCCGCCAGGCCGGTGCCCGTGGTGCCGTGCGCCCACAACGCCGTGCTCTTCACGCAGATCAGCCAGACCGTGTAGGGCTCCCCGCAGCGACCGGTGTCGATGGGCTCGAAGTCGTCGAAGTTGAGAGCGAGCTCCAGGCGTACGTCGTCCAGGGGGCCCACGTCGTAGAAGGAGTAGACGCCGCGCAGGGACCAGAGCGCGACCCGACTCTCTTCCAGGGAAGGAAGCGAAGCCAATCCGATGTCGACGGGATTGAACTGGTCCGTGGTCCGGAAGAGCTCCGTCTTGCCCCACACGATGTTCTGCTTGCCGGCGCGGATCCAGAGACGCGAGTCGAACATCTCGATGTCGAGGTAGGCTTCCTTCAGCTCCCACTCGTCCTGGCTCGCTCCGCGATTGAAGGCGAGCTCGTCGCCTCCGAAGTTCTGATCGAAGGAGCCGTAGTTCTTCGCTTCGCGCGCGAGTGCGGGGCTGGGCGTGAACAGGCTCCCGGTCTCGGGGCGAAGGGGCAATGGAAGCGTCGAGGACTCCTCGTTCACCAGCGCACCGATGGGACGGATCTTGTCGCTGTACCGCCAGGGGCCCAGAGGGAGGGCGAGGTCCGAGGTCGGTCCGTCGATCCGCTTCCACGCGAAGACGTCCGAGGCGCGGGGGCCGAAGGCGTTCTCGACGGTGTCCTGCGAGATGCCGATGTCGTAGAACGGCTGCAGGGTGGGGTTGGAGGTGATGGGCAACAGCTTGACGTCGTCCCCGTGGACGCGCCGGACCCTCCCTCCGAACTCCTCGACCGGTGTGCCGCCGATGCTGCCCAGGGTCGGCGCATCGGCCCAGTTGCGAGCCGGCGCCTCCTTGGCTCGATTGCCGAACATCTCCGAGGTGCCGATCGTTCCACAGCCGTGGTGCACGCAGTCGTAGCGGAATTCGACCCGCGCGAAGGCCGAGACGTTGTCGAAGGGGCCCCAGGTGTCGGTCAGGATGTCGAGCTCGGGCTCGACGTTGAGCACCAGGGCACTCTGGCTCAGGTAGTAGCGGCCCGGCTCGAACCCGTCCGAGAGGGTGCGGATCTGCGCCTCGACGAACCCGTTGACACGGAAGAACCCCTGGTCGGGGGAGACGAGCTTCGGCTGGGCGCCCGAAGGGGCGGCCGCGGCCAGGCCGAGGATCGAGAGGGCGAGTGCCTCGAGCCGTGTGGCTCGTCGCATCAGCGCCCTCGGGTCAATCGGCCGACGTCGATGTAGCGGCGGACCTTGCCCGTGCTCTTGAGCGGCGTTCCCGTCGTGTCCCAGAACTCGATGCGGTTTCCGGTCCCCGTCTGGACGTTGATCACGATGTCGCAGACGTTGACGTTGTCCCGAGGCTCCGGGACGTCGTCCCATCCCTTGTAGAACTCGTGGCCATCCTCGCTCCAGCGCTTGTTGTGGTAGATGATCTTCCACAGCTCGTCCTTCGCGTCGTAGGCGAACGAGTAGAGGGGCTCGAAGGTCTCCCGGTCGATGTAGAGGATCTTCTGCGAGTAGGGATGATCGGCGTTCCGGGGGACGAACCGGATCTTCAGCACCCGCCGGAGCTCCCAGCGGTCGTCCGCGTACGAGAGCCCGTAGGGTCCGAAGTCGTGGTCGTAGGTGTAGGGATAGGCCTTGACCCGGGAGTTGACCGGGGCGAGCACCTTGGTCTCGGCGAGGCACTCCCACTGGTACTGGGGCGGGATGCCGAAGAAGCTCCCGAAGTCGTCGAACGTGAAGTCGGTGCCGGAGACCGCGTCGGTGCGCTGGGCCGTCGAGATCCTCCGGACCCGTCGCAGGGTCGGGATGTAGACCCAGGTGTCGTCGTTCCGGGCCTCCGAGAGGGGGCCGTCCGAGGACTTGTAGCGATAGTTGAGGAGGGTGATGCCCTTGGCGTCGAACGGCGCCATCACCTCCACGCCGTAGGCGAGCTTGCGGTTCTCGCCGCGGAACAGGTCTCCGCCCTTCGCCGCGTACTTCGACTCCGGACGATGGGCCAGCCAGACGTTGCGCGCGGTGCCCTCGTAGTAGAGGGGAAGCTCCTCGCCTCGGTCCCAGTACGAGTAGTAGCCATGGCCCGAAACGCCCGCGCCCTGCCAGCGGTAGTCGAAGTTCCAGGCGATCTTGATCCCCGCCTGTGGATCGCCGGTGCAGTCGATCTCATCGACGGGAAACGGCTGCCCCGCTTCGTAGCCTTCGAGGCTCCCGTCGGGGCCGATCCGAGCCTTGCCGCGGTTGCGTTCCGTGGCTTCCTGGTAGGCCGGCGGGGGGCTGTAGTCGCGAAACGCGGGTCCGATCTCGAGCTGCATGCCCTCGTAGAAGATGAAGTCGCGATGGGGCCACAGCTCGGGTGGGAGGTAGGGGCGGAGTCGTTCCACCTCTTCGAAGGTGATCACGGCCCCTTCCTCGAGGAGCGCCGCCGGGACGGCGTCTTCGCCCGGTTCGGCATGGACGGTGGTCGACAGCAGGAGCGTGACCAGGAACAGCGGGTAGCGCGCGCGCATCGGGCTCCTCGTATCAGACGATCGAACCGACGTCCGGCGGGGCCGCGACGTCCGTCCATCGGGCGACGGGGTGGGGGCCACGGCGGAAGTGCGCGAACGCGAACGAGTCGGGGAGGCCGCACGGACTAGGCCGCGGCCTGGATCCCCTCTCCGGTGGTCCCGGAAGGATCGATCTCGAAGCGGGCGCGGAGCTCCTCGATGGGCACGTCCCAGAGCGTGTCCCAGTCCAGGCCGAAGAGGGGCTGGGCGCGCCGACCTGCCTGGTAGCCCGTGGACACGGCCTCCAGGAGCTCGTCCACGCTGGCGCGGCGAACGACGGCGTTGATCAGGACCAGCGCGAGCATGTAGCCGAAGAAGGGCGGCGAGCCGAACTGGGCCGAGTAGAAGCCCCCGAGGCCGACCTCGCCCGGCAGGTCGTTGCCCCAGCCGGTGAGCACGTGCCAGATGTCGTGGGTCTGGTACATGTGGTTGAGCATCCACCCGACCTCTCCGTCCGGAGGGACGTGCACGAGGTTCGGGTCGATGCCGCGGTTGCGGCAGTGGTCGGCGAAGACGCGGCCCAGGGTGCCTTCGGGCAGGACCTCCAGGCGCTCGAGGTCGATGGGACCGAAGGCCTGCCGGGCCGCGAACGCCGCCGCGGGCCGCGGGTCCGCCTTCAGGTGGGCGATCGCCTCGTCCCAGCGCGCGAACCGGCGCCCCAGCCTGGAACGCGCGAACCCGATCTCGACGATGGCCGCCTCGGGCGTTGAGTCCTCCGGATCCTTCCGGATCAGGCCCCACACCGCCTGGGCGTAGCGAAGCGGATTGCGGGTGGGTCGGGCCGAGTAGCTGTAGTCGCTCGCGTCCATTCCGGGTGCCCCCTGGCAGCTGTCGAATCCGCTCCTAAAATTGAAGGAAAACTCGGGTTATTCCAACTCGGGTTCGAGGGAGTCGGGATCCATGCCCCGAAGACCCGCCAAGGGCCCGAGAAGAAAAGCGAAACAGGAGAGGGCGCGGCACACCGTCCAGGCGCTGCTCGACGGGGCGGCTCGGGTTCTCGGCGAGCGCGGCTACGGCGGCGCCGACACCAACCGCATCGCGGAAGCGGCCGGGGTGAGCGTGGGCACGCTCTACGAGTACTTCTCGGACAAGGAGGCGGTCTACGATGCGCTGATCGAGCGCGAGGTCGGATTCCTCGTCGCCTCGATCCGGAGCCAGGAACTGGATCCCCAGGCACCCATCGAGGAGGTGCTGGTGCGCGTGCTCGGGGTCGCGATGACGGCGCTGCGAGGGGGGCCGGACTTCGTCCGCTCACTCGAGCAGGTGCCCGGGGCCGTGTTCCGGCGTCGGCTCGCCCGGGCGCGCAGCGAGGTCATCGGGTTCGTGCGGGGGCTCCTCGAGGCGCACCGGAGCGAGCTCCGGGTGGACGACCTCGACCTCGCGGCCTTCGTCGCGGTGAACGCGGCCGA
This sequence comes from Myxococcota bacterium, assembly GCA_050618075.1. Lineage (GTDB taxonomy): Bacteria > Myxococcota_A > UBA9160 > UBA9160 > UBA4427 > JBNLVL01. The sequence continues at coordinate 29,277 of JBNLVL010000017.1, read as the reverse complement.
GGGCATCGGCGCGAACGCCAGCAGCGAGCGGTTCGATCAGCGGCTCGCGGGAGAGGTCGGGAGCCTGCTGGCGCTCTATCTCACGGGTCGCGATCCCGCGGCTTGACGGGGTCGGAGCACCCGGGGACGGCGCGCGGCTACACCATGCGGATGCGCGGGTCCCGGGCCCGGGCGAGCAGGGTCTCGCGGTCGGGGCCGTCGCTGGGATGCACCGCGTACCCGAAGGCGAGGGCCACCCGCACCGGGTCGTTGAGCGCGTCGTCCTTGGACACCGCGTCGGCCACCGCCCGCGCCAGGGCGAACACGCGCTCGCCCGGGGAGCGGCCGGGCTCGGGCAGGAGCACGGTGAACTCGCCGGGGCGCGTCCGGCCCAGCACGTCGAAGTCGCGCAGGTGGGAGCGCAGGGCGTCCGCGGTGCGCAGCACCACGCGGTGGGCCTGCGCCGGATTGGCGTGGTGCGCCACCTCGTCGAGGTTGTCGATGCGGCACACCGCGACGGCCAGGGCGCCCTCGCGGCCCACCGAGCGCGTGATCTCCTCGTGGATGCGCTTGGCGATGTAGCCCTCGTTGGGGAGCCCGGTCTCCTCGTCGAAGTTCTTGTGCTGGCGCACGCCGGCCTGGAAGACGCAGCTCGCCACCGCGCGCTCCACGTAGGAGACGAAGCGGGTGAAGACCTGCAGGTCGTCGTCGTTGAAGCGCCCGGCATAGAAGCGGTCGGTCGCCACCTTGTCGTAGGCCGAGAGGGTGCCCACGACCCGGCCGTCCTGCTTGAGCGGCGCCGAGAGCAGCGAGCGGATGTCGCCGCGCAGGGAGGCGAGCTTCTCCTCGCTCTCCACGTCGCGCACGATGCGCGCGGTGCGCCGCACGATGGTGTCCACCGACACCTGCTTGTCGAGGCGGAAGAGACGCTCCTGCTGGCGCCCGTCCGCCGGGCCGAAGTAGGAGCGGATCACGTAGCGGCTGGTCTGGGGGTCCTGCAGCCGCAGCACCACGTGGTCGGCCTCGAGGATCATGGCCAGCGACGAGGTCGCCAGCCGCACCACGTCGGCCAGCTCGGTGGCCGAAAGCATCCGGATGCCGGTCTCGTTGATCGCGCTCATGCGGGTGGCGCGGGTGTTCATGCGCGACTCGCGGTCGGTCTGGGCGATCCCGTCGGCGGCGGCCGCGGCCATCTCGAGCAGCGTCTCCTCGATGGCGCGGCCAGCAGGCGCGTTGGCGCCGGCCTGCACCGAGAGGACGCCCATCAGTCGCTCGCCCGCCAGCAGCGGCAGCGCCACGTATGCCAGCGCGCCGTCCTCGCCGCGCAGGAAGGCCGGCCGGCGGCTGTGCGCCACCTGGCCGTCGATGCCCTCGCCCGGGACGATGCGGTACTCGCCGGCGAAGCCCCCGCCCTCGAGCGAGGTGGCCGCCAGCATCAGCTCGCCCTCGTCGCGGTCGAGCAGGTAGATGTTCGCGATGCCGTGTCCGACCCGTCCGGCCAGGGCCCGACACAGCGCGCGCAGGCGCTCCACCAGGGGGTCCTGGCCCGCGAGGATGCGCCGGGCCTCGCGCACGGCGGAGTAGCGCGTGGCCTGGGTGCGAAGCGATTCGTGCTCCTGGGCGCGCGCGATGATCTGGGCGTCGAGGCTGGCGAGCTGCTCGACGAAGCGGAGGTCCTCGGCGCCGAAGGCGTCGGTCCGGGTTCCGTGGTGGAGGTTGATCACGCCGAGCACGCGACCGTCGTGGAGCATGGGCACACACAGGGCCGACTCCACGTCGAGCCGCTCGCGCACGATGCGGAAGCGCGCGTGGTCGGCCCGACCGGACAGCACGATGGAGCGGGCCTCGGCGGCGGCGCGACCCGCGATGCCCTCGCCCAGGGAGACGCGGATCTTGGGCCAGAGCTCGGGCTCCACCCCCAGCGCGACGCTGATGGTGAGCTCGCGGGTCTCGGGGTCGAGCAGCATCAGCGAGCCGCCCTCGGCCCCGGTGGCGCCGACGGCGATCTCGAGCATGCGCTGGAAGAGCTCGTCGGAGTGGATCGTGAGCTCCACCGACTCGACCACCTCGGCCAGCGCCTGGAGCAGCTCGTGCTTGCGCTCGCCGGCGGACACGCCGTAGCCCCACAGCAGGCGCGCGGTCAGCGGGGTGACCACCTGGAGCCCGCGGTCCACGGCGTCGGGATGCAGGCGGGCGAAGGGGCCGCCCGCCTCTCCGTCGATCACCGCCGCCAGGTCCGACCAGTCCGCCGCAGAGGCCGGCGGCGGGCGCAGCACGTGCTCCAGCTGGGCCGCCAGGTCCGGCGAGATCGCGCGCGCCCGTTCGCGGGCCTCCTCCAGGTCGGCGTGCCAGACCCTCGCCACCTCGACGTCGGGGTTCGCGTTGAGGAGCGGGATCAGCCGGAGCGTCTCGTCGGTCGCTCCGTCGATGCCGAGGCGGCGCCTCACGGGTCCTCGCCGTCGAGCAGCGGATCGAGCTGCACGGTGAGCGCGAAGCTCACGGTCTCGCCGTCGTCGTTGCCCATCACCAGCGGGACGCGCACCGCGCGCTGGTCCACGGCCTGGGCGGTGCCCACGGAGACGATGCGCAGGTCCGGGCCCAGCCGCAGGCCGACGGAGTCCTTGGCCTCGCTCTCGAGCTCGCTCCAGGGCTTGTGCAGGGCGGATTCGGCGTCGAAGGCGGCCTGGGCGGCCGCGTCGGACTCCCGTCCCTCCTCGGCCTCGCGCAGGATCGCCGCCTCCATCAGCTCCGCGGCCGAGGCGGGGGCCGCCGGAGGCGCGGCCGTCTGGGGAGCGGCCGTCTGGGGCGCGGTCGTCTGGGGCGCGGGGGCCTCCGGGGTCGCGGCGGGCGCGGGCCGGGTGCTCGCCGCCGGCTCGACCGGGGCGGGCTTCGGCGCGGGCGCGGCGGCCGGGGCCGGGGGCGTCGGCGCGCCGGCCTGCTCGCGCAGCACCCGCAGCACGCGCTTGGAGATGGTGGTCAGCGTGCGCAGGGGGCCGCCGGGCTCGGTGGCCACGGTCTCGAAGACGGCCGCGTCGGGCAGGTCGAGGGCGCGGTGAAGGCTGTCCAGGCGGGACGGGTCCGCGAGGTCGTTCTTGTTCAGCTGCACGACCATGGGGACGTCGTCGATGGAGCGGCCGTAGTCGGCCAGCGCGGCCCGGAGCTCCGCGACCGAGGCGAGGTTCGCCTCCACGCGGTCGGGCTGCCCGTCGAGCACGAGCACCACGCCGTCGATCTCGTCGAGCAGCTGCTTGCGCGTGGGCGCCTGCTCCGGGGCGCCGGGCACGGCGATCACCTGGAGCCGGGTGCGCATGCCGCGCACCTCGCCCAGCTCGATGGGGAGGCTCTCGAACGTGACCGTGGGATCCAGCCGGGTGGGCACCTCCGAGAGCTCGCCGCGGTTGTCCGAGCGGAGCTTCGAGTGGATGGTGCGCAGGTTCGTGGTCTTGCCCGACCCGGGGATTCCCCAGTAGACGATCCGAGCCTGCACCACGTCTCCCCCTTCGGCGGCCATCAGAGCTTTCCCTTCTTCTGCAGTATGCGACGAGCGTGGCTCGAGATGGCCGACGGCACGTCGCGGCTCTTCATCAGGTTCTTGAGGTCCCGGTCCTGGAGGTAGTTGAGGAACTTCACCGAGGAGGACTGGGGACACTTCGGGTTGGCCGCCAGCGCCAGCTTCACCTGGTAGTTGCGGGTCCACTCCCGGCTGTGGGCGATGATGCGCAGCACCTCGTCGGACACGCTGCGCGACTGGGCGAAGCCCACGATCTCGTTCTCCGTGAGCTTCGGGCTGCCCATGACCGAGGTGGCGACCACCTTGTTGCGGTCGCGGATCAGCAGGCTGCGGGCCTCGGAGCCGCCGAGGCGGGCCAGCTTGATCTTCTGCATGACCGTCATCTTCTGGACCGCGGCGAAGAGGTTCTTGATCTCCTCCTCGCCTTCGGCCTCGTCCTCGGACATCAGCTGGCGCGCGACGTCCTCCATGCCCTCGCCCAGCAGGGCCAGCACGGCGGCCTCGGCCGACGCGTCGTCGACCTCCTCGCTCTCCTGCTCCTCGGCCTGGTCCATGCCCAGGAAGCTGAGGATGCGTTCGATGACCGCGCGGCCGGTGAGCGGGTTGGCGCCCAGGGCCTCGACGATCTCCTCGGAGCGGAGCATCCGCTCCTGGTTGTTGCTGATGATGTCCACCACCCGCCGGTGGGGCAGGGTGGCCATGAAGGCGATCAGTGCGTCGTCGGAGGCGGGGTTGAGCGCGATCTTCTCGCAGCACGCCTCGTCGTCCTTGTGGACCTTCGCCAGGAACGACAGCACGGCCGGATGGGTCTCGCCCTCCAGCACCGGGTGGAGCACGTGGTCCGGCAGGGTCTCCAGGCTGCGCCGGGCGGTCTCCTTCACCTCGGCGTCGGGGTCGTGCTGGAGCGCGAACAGCACCGTGGCCAGCTCGACCGGCGCGAGGGGCAGGGCGCCCCGGGCGGCCATGCGCCGCGCGCCCACCGGTGCATCCCGGCGGACGTACTTCTCCGCCTGGGGAGACAGCGTCAGCCGGATCCTGCGGGCGCCCGTCGCCGCGTCTCTACCGGCCGTTGCTTCGGCCATGCCTCGACTCCCGTTCCGTCCGTCCCGTCGGGCTCCGTCGCCGTCGGATCCCGTCCGGGTCATCGGGCGGGCGGGGCCAGTCGGGGCGCGCGGCCGGGGCCGCGCCTCAGCCCTCGTCCGTGGCCGCCGCCTTCGCCTCGGTGATGATCTTGTCCGCCACTGCGGCGGGCACCTCGTCGTAGTGCGAGAACTCCATGTGGAACGCGCCCGTCCCGCCGGTGAGGCTGGTGAGCGTGCTCGCGTACTCCAGCATCTCCGACATCGGCACCTGCGCCACGATCACCGTGGCGCTGCCCCGCGCCTCGCTGGTCTGGACGCGCCCGCGCCGGCTGGAGATGTCGCCCATCACGTCGCCCACGTGCTCGTCCGGGACCGAAACCTCGGCGGTCATGATCGGCTCGAGGAGCTTGGGCTTCGCCTGCTCCACCGCCGCCTTGAAGCCGAAGGATCCGGCCAGCTTGAAGGCCATCTCGTTGGAGTCGACGGCGTGGTGCTTGCCGTCCACGCAGCGCACGCGGATGTCGACCACGGGATAGCCGGCCAGGGGACCGCGCTCCATGGCCTCGACGACTCCCTTCTCGACGGCGGGGATCAGGCCCCGCGGAATGGCGCCTCCGACGATCTTGTCCACGAACTCGAAGCCTTCCCCTCGGGGCATCGGCTCGACGTCGAGAAAACAGACGCCGAACATGCCCTTTCCTCCGGTCTGCTTCTTGAGCTTGCCCTCGACGTGCTGGGCGCTCTTCGAGATCGTCTCCCGGTAGGGGACCTTCGGAGTCTTCAGGTCCACCTCCACGTCGAAGAGGCGCTTCAGCTTCTTCACCGTGGTCCGGATGTGCAGCTCGCCCATGCCGGTCAGGAGGAACTCGCCCGTGGAGGCCTCCCGACCCAGCGAGAGCGACGGGTCTTCCTCCACCAATCGGCCGAGCGAGGAATAGACTTTATCCTCGTCCCCCTGTGATTTCGCCTGGATGGCGTAGGAAAGCACACCTTGCGGAATGGTCGGGGAGGGCAGCTTCACCCCGCCCTTGTCCGCGGTCAGGACGTCGCCGGTGTGGACGTCCTTCAGCTTCGCCACCGCGACGATGTCGCCCGGGCCCGCCTCGACGGCGTCCTCGTGCTTCTCGCCCTGGAGGTGCATGAGCTTGCCCACCCGCACCTTGGCGTCCCGGGTGGCGTTGGTGACGCTCGAGTCGTGCTGCAGGGTGCCCGAGACCACCCGGAGCACCGACAGGGTGCCCGCGTAGCGGTCGATGATGGTCTTGAAGACCACGGCGGAGAAGGGCGCGTCGGCGCTGGCGGCGACCTCGGCCTCGCCGTCCGCGGTGATCCAGGCCGGGCGATCGGCCGGAGAGGGCAGCCACTCGGTGAGGGCGCGCAGCGCCACGTCGACGCCCGCTTCCGTGGCGGCCGAGCCGGCGACGACCGGCACGATGGCCCGGGCGCGCACCCCGGCCACCAGGCCCTTTGCCACCTCGTCGTCGGCCAGCTCGCCCTCCTCGAGGTACTTCTCGAGCAGGTCGTCGTCGCACTCGGCCACCGCCTCGACCAGCTCCATGCGCCGGGTCTCGGCCTCGTCCGCCAGGTCCGCCGGGATGTCGCCCTCCTTGCCGTCGGAGCCGATCGTCTTCATGCGCGCCAGGTCGACCACCGCGCGGAGGTCCGATCCGGAGCCCACCGGCCAGCTGACCAGCACCGGCTTCAGCCCCTCCAGCTCGGCCAGGGAGGCCACGGCCGCCTGGAGGTCGGCGCGGTCCTGGTCGAGCCCGTTCACGAAGGCCACGGCCGGCAGGCTGCTGGCCCGGGCGGCGCGCCACATCTTCTCGGTGCCCACCTTGGCTCCGTCCACGGCAGAGACCACGAGCACCGCGGCGTCCAGGGCCTGCAGCGCGACGAGGCCGTCTCCCTGGTAGTTCGAGTCGCCGGGCGTGTCGACCAGGGTGAGCGCGTGGCCGTCGTGGGCGAAGCTGAACACGTGGGAGGTGACGCTCGAGGTGTGCCCGTCGCGCTCCTCGGGGAGGGTGTTCAGCGCGGAAGATCCGTCGTCGACCCTTCCGAGGTCCGACACGGCCCCGGCGCGGTGCAGCAGCGCGTCTCCGAGCGAGGTCTTGCCGTCGCCCGCGTGACCGATGAGCGCGAAGTTCCGCGTCTTGGGGATCTCGACCTTCTGCATGGTGTCCTACCTCTCCTTGCGCGCAGCCTCCCCGCGTTCAGTGCGAGTCCGCTGGTCGGGCCGGATCTTCTCGACGTTCTTCTCGAAGAGGATCCGGAGTCCCTTGAGGGTGAGGAACGGCTCCACCCGTTCGATCGCCGCGCTCTCGCTGGCGATGCGGCGAGCCAGTCCGCCGGTGGCGATGACCCGGGTCTTCTCTCCCAGCTCGTCGCGGATGCGGTCGACCATGGAGTCGACCAGGCCGGCGTAGCCGTAGAGGAGACCCGACTGGAGTGCCCCGGTCGTGGTCTTGCCGATCACCGACTTCGGTCGCGCGATCTCCACGCGGTGCAGCTTGGAGGCGCGCTCGAAGAGCGCCTCCATCGAGATGTGGATGCCCGGGGTGATGACGCCGCCCAGGTACTCGCCCTGGCCCGACACACAGTCGAAGGTGGTGGCCGTGCCGAAATCGACGGCGATGATCGGCCCGCCGTACAGCTCGAAGGCGGCGACCGCGTTGACGATCCGGTCGGCGCCCACCTCGCGCGGGTTCTCGTAGCGCACCGGCATGCCCGTGCGCACGCCCGGACCCACGACCAGCGGGGCCGAGTCGAAGAGCTTCTCGCAGACGCGCTCCCAGATGGGCAGGAGGGGGGGCACCACGCTCGAGACGATGATGTCGGTGACCTCTTCGGTCTCCCGCCCCTCGTGCCGGAAGAGCGCGCGCAAGGTGATGGCCAGCTCGTCGGAGGTCTGCTCGCGGTGGGTCGTGAGGCGCCAGTGGTGGGCGAGCTCGCTCCCGTCGGGACCGTAGTCGTAGATTCCCAGGGAGACGTTGGTGTTGCCGATGTCGACCACCAGCAGGACCGTCGGGCTCACGGCGCCACATCCTCCTTCGCCAGGGTCACGTCGCCGGCGATCACGCTGCGGACCCGTCCCGTCGCGTCCTCGATCTCCAGCGATCCATCGGGTGCGAGACCTATCACGACTCCCTCGATCTCCGATCCGGCGCCACCGCCGGCGCCCTCGATGACCCGGACGCGCCGGCCCGGCATGCGGAAGCGCGCCTCGAAGCGCGCGTGCAGCGCCTGGAACCCGCTGCGCGCGTGGGTGTCCAGGACCTCCTCCAGAATACAGTACAGCCGCCGCGTGAAGGCGACGCGATCCACCGGCCGTCCCCCCTCGGCGCGCAGGCTCGTCGCCAGATGCCGGAACTCGCTGGGGAAAGCCTCGCGCTCGACGTTCAGGTTGACGCCGATGCCGAGGATGGCGTGGTCGACCCGCGTGGCCTCGGCGCTCATCTCGACCAGGATGCCCGAGGTCTTGCGGCCGCCCACGAGCACGTCGTTCGGCCACTTGATCTCCACGCTCTCCCCGGCGCCGGGTCCCAGGGTCTCGGCCACGGCCTCCGCCGTGGCGAGGGCCGAGCCGAGGATGAGCTCCGGGGCCTGGGCCAGGGCGATCTGCGGGCGCAGCACGATCGACGTGTAGAGGTTCTGGCCGAAGGGGGAGAAGAAGCTCCGCCCCAGGCGGCCGCGCCCGGCCGACTGGGACTCGGCGACGATGCACGTGCCGGCGGGCGCACCCGCGCGGGCCCGCTCGGCGGCGACCCGGTTCGTCGAGTCGATCTCTTCGAAGTACTCGATCTCGCGGCCGATCCAGCGGCTCTCGAGCCCGGCCTGGATCTCCTCCGGGTAGAGCCGGTCCGGCGCTTCCAGCAGCCGGTAGCCGCCGCCCGGCTCGCCCTCGATGCGGTAGCCGCGCTTGCGCAGGGCCTCGACGTGCTTCCAGATCTGGGCGCGCGACACCGCGAGCTGCGCCGACAGCGCCTCGCCCGAACAGGGACCGCCCCCGGTGCTGCGCAGCGCTTCGAGCACGCGGGCCGGTCCGTTGCTCATCCCGGGACCCCTCCAGGCGTCACCTCGAGGGCCACGTCGGCGGCGCGGGGCGAGTGGGTGAGGGCGCCGATGGACACGCGATGCACGCCGGTCTCCGCGTAGGCGCGCACGTTCTCGAGCGAGATCCCGCCCGAGGCCTCCAGCACCGCCCGGCTCCCGAAGCGCTCGACGATGGGGCGGATCGCGTCGGGGGCGAGGTTGTCGAGCAGCAGGAACTCGGCTCCCGCCTCGATGGCGGCCTCGGCCTGGGCCTCGCTCTCCACCTCCACCTGGATCCGCAGGTTGGCCGGCGTGCGCGCGAGCGCCGCCTTCACGGCCGCCTCCACGCTGCCCGCCGCGGCGACGTGGTTGTCCTTCAGGAGGACGCCGTCGAACAGCCCGATGCGGTGGTTGACGCCTCCGCCGGCCGCGACCGCGTACTTGTCCAGGGCCCGGAAGCCCGGCAGGGTCTTCCGGGTGTCGACGATCGCGGTCTCGGTGCCGCGGACGGCCTCCACGAAGCGCGCGGTGAGCGTCGCGATCCCGCACATCCGGCCCAGGAAGTTGAGGGCGGTGCGCTCGGCCGTGAGGATGGAGCGCATGGGGCCGGTCACCTCGGCGAGCACCGCGCCCCCGGCCGTCGCCACGCCCTCTCCGGCGAGGGCGCTGAAGTCGATCCCGGCGTCGACCCGGCGGAAGACCTCCGCCGCGATCGGGAGGCCGCAGGCCACCAGCTCCGCGCGCGCCTCGATGCGGGCGCGTCCCCGGGTCTCGGGCTCCAGGGAGACGCGGCTCGTGACGTCGCCCGGGCCGATGTCCTCCTCGAGGGCGAGGTCGACCAGCGGCAGCCAGCGGCCGCGGGGCGGCAGGCAAGGCGGGGCAGGGGGGGCCGGCATCAGGACCCTACTCTAACCCACTCCCCCAGGGCGCGAAGGGGCGATCCCGCGCGCGAGGGGCGCGGGTCCCAGGCGGGATACCGACCCGAGCGGCAGGCGCTCAGTCCTCGGTCTCGCCCTTCATCTTGCGGATCTCCTCGCGGACCAGGGTCTCGGCCATCTGGGGAATGACCTCCCAGGCCACCCGCTCCACCCGCTCCAGCACCTGGCGGACGATGCTGTCCGAGAGGTCCGCGAAGGCCTCCCAGGCGACCTTCTCCAGGGTCTCGTGGACCCGATTCTGCATCAGCTCGGAGAGGTTGCCGGCGTTGGGCAGGGTGTCGGCGTTGGCCGCGGCCGAGACCGGGATCTCGGGCGCGGGCTCCGGAGTCGCCGTCGGCGTCTCCAGGGAGGGCGTCGCGCTCTCCGGGAAGGCGCGATCCGCCCCGGACGCGGGCCCGCCGAAGGGCGAGGCCACGGGCTCGGGCTCGGGATCGGGAGAGGTCACCGCCTCCATCGGCTCCACCGGGGCCGGCGTCGGCGCGCCGGGCCAGTCCGATGCGGCAGGCGGCGTGTCGCCGGCCGGTCCGAAGCTCGGCGCGTCGTCCGACGGGAGGCCGGGCGTCACGTCGGGTGCCGGGGCCGCGACCTCGTCGTCCGCGGGGCCGAAGGCGACCACCGTCTCCGGGGGCCCCTCGGCGGCGGGCGGCGCCGGTGCACCGAGGTCCGAGACCGAGACGTCGAAGGCCGAGCTGCCCGCCGGGTCGAGGTCGGCCTGCTCGAGGAGCCCCGGCGTCTCGCTCGCCGGGAGCGGCTCCAGATCGGGCGGCGGCTCGATGGAGGTGGGCGGCTCGGTCGTGAAGCCGAACTCGATGTCGTCGTCCACCGCGGGCGCGGGCGGCGCGGGCGGGCCAGCGGCTGCGGCGGCTGCGCCGCCGAGGCTCTGGTCGGGATCGCCGAACAGCCCGTCGCCGGTCTGCGCGGCCTTCGGGGTCGAAGGCTCGGGCTCGTCGGCGAGGATCGTCGCCATGGGATCGGGGTTCAGGTTGCCCGACGGCGTCGCGATCGGCGCGAACGAATCGTCGGCCAGCACCGTCGCCAGCGGGTCCCCCTCGCTCTCGGGGGCCGCCTCGGAGGCCGGCGGAGCCGGAGCGGGCGCGGAATCGCGGCCGAACAGCCCCGATGCCGTCACCGTGGGCTGATCCTCGACGGCGGCGGCCGCGTCGAGGCTCGGCGGCGCGTCGAAGGCCACGTCCTCGGGCATGATCGCGACCGTGTGGTCGGAGCCCGCGTCCCGGTCGAAGGCCAGCGGGTCGCCGGCGCCGGAGAGCGGGTCGCCTCCGCCGGCCAGGGGATCGGCGTCGAGGGCCAGCGGCTCGCCGGCCGTGCCCAGGTCGTCGCCCCCGGCGTCCGCATCGAACGACAGCGCCGAGGCGCTCGACTCGGATTCGAGGGGAGCGTCCAGCTCGTCGTCGAAGAAGTCGTAGACCTCCGCGTTCTCGGCGGCGGGCGCCTCCTGCGCTGCGGCGGCGCCCTCCGGTGCGGCCTCCGCCGCGGGCGGCGGAGCGGCCAGCAGGGCGTTCACCCGCTCGACGAGGGCCTGGGCCTCGAACGGCTTCGTGATGTGGCCGTCGGAGCCCACCTGGCCGGCGCGCTCTTCGTCGAACGCCTCGAAGGTCCCGGTCAGCAGCAGCACCGGCACGTGGGCGAGGGCGGGGTCCTGCTTGATCGCCTCGCACACCTCGTAGCCGCTCTTGCCCGGCATGACCACGTCCGCCAGCACCAGGTCGGGCCGGGTCTCGCGGATCTTCTCCACGGCGTCGTCGCCGTTGTAGACCGTGACGAGCTCGATGTCCTCGTTGGCAAAGCTCAGGGCCACCAGCTTCTGGATCACCACACTGTCGTCGGCGAGAAGCAGGGTCTTCGACATTTTCCCCCCCGGTTGGGCCGGTCGGCGGCCGCGCGTGGCCGGACTCGGTAGCGTACCGCTCGTGCGTACTATCGTCTTCTTACGCGCCGGGATTGAATGGTTTTTCGCGCCGGATCGCGCCGGATCGCGGCCGTCGGGCGACTCGGTCGGCCGGCGGCGGGCGCGCGGGGCGTTCCCGGGGGCCCGGATGGGTCCGGTTCCCGGGAAGCGGGGTCAAGGCGTCCGGCCAGGGCTCCGATGAGCTGACGGTGGAGGCCCTTCGCCGCCGTCACGGAGAGCGGGTGGAATGATTCTGCGAGCTGCAGCCAGCACCCACGTCGGCCTGCGCCGGCGGGTCAACGAGGACCGCTACGCGCTGGCGCCCGACCTCGGGCTCTACCTGGTGGCCGACGGCATGGGAGGGCACACGGCGGGCCAGGTCGCGAGCCAGCTCGCGGCCGAGGCGTCGATCCGGGCCGTGGAGACCCTCCAGGGCGCGACCGTCAGCCTCAGCGAGAAGCTGCGCCACGCCGTGGCCTGCGCGAATCGCGAGATCTTCCAGCAGGCGAGGATGCAGCCCGAGCTCCAGGGAATGGGGACGACGCTGGTCTGCCTGCTGGCCTCCGAGGGCCGGGCAGCGCTGGCCCACGTGGGAGACAGCCGCGCGTACCTGATCCGCAGCGGGCGCATCCGTCAGCTGACCGACGACCACTCGCTGGTGGGCGAGCTGCTGCGCCGGCGGGAGATCAGCGAGGACGCGGCGCGGGAGCACCCCCACCGCCACGTCCTCACCCGCGCCCTCGGCGTGCGCCAGAGCGTCGAGCCCGACCTGGCCGAGATCTCGCCCCAGGTGGGCGACCTGTTCGTGATGTGCTCCGACGGCCTCACGAACCACATGCGCGACGCGGAGATCGGCGCCGCCATCGAGGGCGACCTGCAGACCGCCTGCGACGCCCTGGTGGACCTGGCCAATCGCCGGGGCGGCGAGGACAACACCACGGTCGTGGTGGTGCGTTTCGAGAAGGAACAGGAAACGCCGACCCAGGTCTAGCGGGACCCGGAGCCGGCGCTTCCAGTGATCGACGGCGTCGTCGCGCCGCTCAGCGGTCGACGAGGCCCTTCAGCTTGGAGCGGAGTCGCAGGACCGACTTCGTGTGGATCTGGCAGACACGCGACTCGGTGATCCCGAGGATGTTGCCGATCTCCTTCATGTTCAGGTCTTCGTAGTAGTAGAGCGAGATCACCAGGCGCTCCTTCTCGGGGAGGGTGCCGATGGTGTCCGCGATGACGCCCTTGGTCTCGGTGAGCTTCAGCGACGCGAAGGGGTTCTCGGAGTGGACGTCCTCGATGATGTCCGCGAACGTGCCCGCGCGCTCGCCGTCGGAGTTGGTGCCGCGGATCTCCTCGAGGTTCACCAGCGAGATGCCCCGGACCTGGTTCAGCAGCTCGTGGAACTTCTCGATCTGGAGTCCCAGGCTGTCGGCCACCTCTTCCTCGCTGGCCTGGCGGCCGAGGCGCTGCTCGACCTCGCCGTAGGCGCGCTCGAGCTTGCGGCTCTTCTGGCGCACGCTGCGGGGCACCCAGTCGAGGGAGCGGAGCTGGTCGAGGATCGCACCCTTGATGCGGAACTCGGCGTAGGTCTTGAACTTGCAGTTCTTCTCGGGATCGTACTTCTCGATCGCGTCCATCAGACCGATGACGCCCGTGTTGTACAGGTCGTCGAGGTCGATGTGCGAGGGGAGTCGCACGGCGATGCGGTTGACGATGTAGCGGATCAGGGGCGTGTGCTCGAGGACGATCTGTTCCTTGAGATTCGCCGGAATCTCACTGTGCTTCTCCTTGGCCTCGCGGAGAAGAGTCTCCATGCGTTCGCTCCCCTTTTCCATTGATTGATCCGGTGGTGGTGGTGCCGTTGGTGTTCGTGGGGCCGGGTCGCGCTGCGATCCCGCTGCCGTTTCGATGCGGCACAAGAGCACGAGCCATGCCAACGGGTGTGCGTCGGACCCGTCGTCGGGGGCCGGGAGGGGGCGGTGGCCGGCCGCGGCCGGCGGGTGAGGCGGCAAGACGGCGGATTTGCGTGTCAATTCGGCGGTTTCAACGAGTGTGGATCCCGCGAGAGAGTGCGGATTCCACCTGCCAATCGAGGCGGCAGGGAGGGCCGGGGATGTGCAGGAGCGTCAGGGATCCGACGAGTTGCCGGCGATCGGGTGACAAAACCGACGCTCGGCCCGCCCCACGTGTTCGCAGCGGTCCAACCCGACTGCACGCAACTGCACCGGAAGGAACACCGGCTGCCGGGATTCGTGGGGCTGGCTGCGCGGGCCGGGAGCCCGGCTGCCGGCGGCCTGCGGGCCGTGGCGCATCGGGCGGGGAGCGGAGAGGGGGAGGGGGCGAGGGCGAGGGCCTCGAGCCGGCCGGGTCAGCTCGGGCGGAGCTTCTCCAGGCCCTTCTTCTTGATCTTCTCGAGCAGGGTCGTCCGGTTCAGGCCGAGCAGCTGGGCCGCGCGGTTCTTGTTCCAGTGGGTCTGCTCCAGGGCCTGGACGATGAGCTCCCTCTCGAGGTTGCCCACCACGTCGTTGAAGGAGAGCCCGTCGGACGGCAGGCGGGGGGTGACCGCCACGGGCTCGCTCTCGCCGCGCAGGCCCTCGGGCAGGTCGTCGAGCTCGATCGTATCGCCCCGCGAGAGGATCACGAGGCGCTCCACCAGGTTCTCGAGCTCGCGCACGTTGCCCGGCCAGTCGTGGGCCACCAGGGCCCGCATGGCGTCCTCGGACACCGACTCGATGCGGGTTCCGCGGTCCTGGTTCGCGATGTCGAGGAAGTGGTTCACCAGGAGCGGCACGTCCTCGCGGCGCTGTCGCAGCGCGGGCACCTCGATCGGAATCACGTTCAGGCGGTAGTAGAGGTCCTCGCGGAACCGCTTGTCCTCGATCAGGCGGGGCAGGTGCTGGTTGGTGGCGGCGATGACCCGCACGTTCACCTTGACGGTCTTGGACGAGCCCACCGGCTCGAAGGTCCGGTCCTGGAGGACCCGCAGCAGCTTCACCTGGAGGTTCGGGCTCATGTCCCCGATCTCGTCCAGGAAGATGGTTCCGCCGTTCGCGATCGAGAAGCGCCCCTCCCGGTGGCGGTCCGCGTTGGTGAAGGCGCCCTTCACGTGGCCGAAGAGCTCGGATTCCAGCAGCTCCTCGGGAATCGCTCCGCAGTTCACGTTCACCAGCATGCGGTCGGCGCGCCGGCTGTTGTAGTGGATGGCCCGGGCGACGAGCTCCTTGCCGGTGCCGCTCTCACCGGTCACCAGCACGGTGCTCTCGGAGTCGGCGACCCGCTCGACGACGTCGAGCACGCCCTGGAGGCCGGGGCTCTGGCCGACCAGGCTCTCGAACTTGTAGCGGGAACGGAGGTGGCTCTGCATGGCCCGGTTCTCGGACTTGAGCCGGCCGTGCTCGATGGCCTGCTCGACCAGTCGGCGCACCACGTCGAGGTGGGCCTGGTCGAAGGGCTTCTGCAGATACCAGTAGGCGCCGGCGCGCAGGGCCTCCACGGAGTTCTCGGCGCTGCCGTGGCCGGTGATCACGATGCAGGGGAGGTCGGGCATGGTCTCGTGGGCCTGGCGCACGAGCTCGAGGCCGTCGAGTCCGGGCATCTGCACGTCGCAGAGCATCAGATCGATGGGTTCGAGGCCGACGATCGAGAGAGCCTCGGCCGCGTTGCACGCGGTGATGACGTTGTATCCCACGCGAGCGAGGATGCGCTCGAGGGCACGTCGATACAGCTCCTCGTCATCGACGACGAGGACGGTCGCCTTCGACAGGTTCGATCCTCCGCGGGGGTGGGCGCGTCAGACCCGTCCGCTCGCGACCCGGTCGCTCGCGATGCGGTCGGTCAAGGGGGGGAGTGGCGGCAGTGTAATCAGGAGCCCGGCGGACTGCCAGCCTCGGGCCGTCTCAAGCGACCCCCGCCCGGGTCCGATACGCACGCCATGGGCTCGAACGCGCGCAGCCGACAGCGGCCCTCCGCGGGGCCGGGGGACCGGGGTGCGAGGGGCCGGATCCTCGTCGTCGACGACGAGGCGGCCGTGTGCCGGGCCCTGCGCTGGATCCTCGAATCCGACGGTCACGGGGTGGACGTGGCCGCCGGGCCGGGGAGCGCCGAGCGCGCCTGGCGGGACGCCGATCTCGACCTGGTGCTCCTCGATCCCTCGGCGGAGGGGCCCGAGGGACCGGAAGGGCCCGGTTGGCTGGAGGCCCTGCGAGCCCGACGGCCGGAGCTCGAGGTCGTCGTGATGACGGACACGGCCGGCGTGGAGAGCGCGGCCCGGTCCATGCGCCGCGGCGCCTCGGACTACGTCGCGAAGCCGTTCCACGATCTGCGGCGCCTCCGCTCCATCGTGCGGCGCGCGGTCGATCGCAGCCGCGGGCGGCGGCTGGGCCCGGCGCGCGCCGCACGCAGCGCCGAGCTCGTCGGGAGCGGGCCGCAGATGAGCGCGCTGCGGCGCATGATCGCCGATCTCCACGCCAACGAGAGCCATGTGCTGATCACCGGCGAGAGCGGGACCGGAAAGGAACGGGTCGCGGCGGCGATCCACGAGGCCAGCCCGCGTCGCGACGGGCCCTTCGTGTCGCTGCGCTGTGGGGCCCTGTCCCCCGACGAGGCGGGTTCCGCGCTCGTCGACGGTGCATTCGGAGAGGCGACGGGCGGGAGCCTCCATCTCCACGAGGTGGGCGACCTCTCCCTCGAGGCCCAGCCGCTGCTGCTGCGCGCGCTCGATGCCTCGCGCGCCCAGGCGCCGGACCCGGGTGCGTCGCGACCGGGTGCGTCGGGTTCGGCCGGACGCCGGATCATCGCCTCGAGCCAGGGCGATCTGTCCGGGCGGGTGGAGGAGGGCGCCTTCCGCGCGGACCTCTTCTACCGACTCGATGTGATCCGCATCGAGCTCGCCCCCCTGCGTGAGCGACGGGGCGACATCCCCGAGCTGGCCGAACACTTCGTCCGACTCCACCGGCCGATCGGGTCCAGGGTGGCCGGCCTGGCAGCCGATGCCGTCGAGGCCCTGGTGTCGTGGTCGTGGCCGGGCAACGTGCGCGAGCTGGAGAACACCATCGAATCGGCGCTGGCCCTGGCCCAGGGGCCCCTGCTGCGCGCCCACGATCTTTCCGGGCGCGGAAGCGACGCGCGGCTCGGCCTGCGTTCCGTCAGCGACGCAGCGCTTCCGCTGTCGTTGGAGGCCTACGAGAAGCGCGCACTGGAGCGCGCGCTGGCGGAGTGCCAGGGCGACGCGGCCCGGGCGGCGCGCGCTCTCGGCATCGGGCGCAGCACGCTCTACCGCAAGCTCGCGAAGCACGGCCTGCGTGCACGGCCCGGGGATCCGGCTGCGTCCCGCGCCGGGGTTGGAGGCTCCGAGGCGATCCGGTAACTTCGAAAGGCCCCCCCTGCCATGATGAATCGTCCGCGCTCGCAGCCTCCCCTCCCTGCACTCGCCGAACCTCGTGCAGCCGGGCCCGGGAAGCGACGGCGGGTCGGATCCGGAACTCCGGTCGGGGAGCGCTCGGCGTGAAGTCCGACAGAACACGAGGCGACCACGCCGCCGGGGCGAGCGACGAATCGCCCCTGGCGCGGATCCTCGTGCTCGGCCCGGAGTCGGCCACGGATCCCGCCCGGCAGGAGGCCCTCGAGGCCCTCGAGCGCCTCGGCGCGGACGTCGAGGTGATGATCGCGGACGAGCTCCGCGGCGCCCTCACCGTGCTCGACCGCAGGAACGTCGACCTCGTGGTGGTGGATCGCGGGCCGTCCGGCGACGCCGCCCTCGTGCTCGAAGCGCTCCGCGACTGCGACCCGCCGGTCGTGGTCGTCAGTCGGAGCGACCGCGACGACGATGCGGTGGCGGCCTTCGGGGCGGGCGCGGCCGACTGCGTTCGTCACGGCGCCGGGTTCGACGAGGCGCTCGCGGCCGTCGCCCTCGAACAGATCCGGCGCTTCCGCAGCGAGCGCGAGCGCGGCGCGACCGAGAGCCGCATCGCCTGGCTCGAGCGTCTCAACGACACCATCGTCACCGCGCTGCCGGCCGCCCTGGCGGTCATCGACGGGCGGCACCGCTTCGTCTCGGTGAACCCCGAGTTCGCGCTCACCTTCGAGGTGGAGGCGGAGGCGGTGCGCGGGGAGCCGCTCGAGAGCGTCCTGCCCGAAGACCTCGTCCGCAGCGGCGAGCTGACGGCGCTGCTCGCCGAGACCGAGGCGCAGCGCGACTCGGCGCCGCGCCTGGCCCGCTGGCACGACGGCTCCCGATCCCGGGCCCACGACGTGCGCGCGCGCCGTCTCGACGAGGAGGGCGACGTGGTCCTCGTGCTCTCCGACGTCAGCGAGCGCGAGAAGCTCTCGCGGCGCGTCGAGGATCTCCGGCGCTACAACGAGAACATCATCCGCAACCTGAACAGCGCGCTCATCGTGGTGGACACCGCGGGGCAGATCCGCTTCGGCAACGCGACGGCGGAGGAGCTGCTGGGCGCACCGCGCGGTGCGCTGCGCGGTCGCAGCGCCTGGGACTGGTTCGACGTGCACGCCCGGGACGGGGCGCTGCTGCAGCGGACGCTGGACGAGGGGCTTCGCTTCAAGGGGGCGGAGACCGTGATCCGCCGGCCCGACGGCCGGGTCGTGCCCATCGGGATCTCGTGCGCGCCCCTGGTCGACGGTCAGACCCTGCGCGGAGCGGTGGCGATCTTCCAGGACCTGACCGAGATCAAGCAGCTCCAGCGCCAGGTGCTCCAGACGGAGAAGATGGCCTCCATCGGTCAGCTGGCCGCGGGCGTGGCCCACGAGATCAACAATCCCATGGGCTTCATCCACGCCAACCTCTTCCAGATGTCCGAGTACCTGGGCGACCTGCGGAACCTGTGGGAGCGCATCGAGTCGCTCTCCAAGGTGGCCGCAGAGGCCGACTCCGAGGAGGTCCGGGACGCCGCCGAGGCCTTCGAGGGCCTGGCTCGGGAGCTCGACATCCGGTTCGTGCTCGGAGACTTCGGCAAGGCGATCCGCGAGTCCCAGGAGGGCTCGGAGCGGATCCGGCACATCGTCCAGGACCTGCGCGACTTCTCCCACCAGGACACGGCGGAGCGGGTCCCGGCGGACGTCAATCAGTGCGTCGACTCCACGGCCAGCATCGTGTGGACGATGATGAAGCACTCGGTGGTGCTGCAGAAGGAGTACTGCGACCTCCCGCCCGTCCACTGCTTCCCGATGCAGCTGAAGCAGGTCTTCATGAACCTGCTGGTGAACGCCTATCAGGCGATCGACGAGCGCATCGGCGACAGCGGCGAGACCGGCGAGATCGTGATCCGGACCGCGCTCGACGGGCAGCACGTGGTGGTCTCGATCCGCGACACCGGGGCGGGCATCCCCTCCGAACACCTCGAACGCATCTTCGACCCGTTCTTCACCACCAAGGAGGTCGGCGCCGGCACCGGTCTCGGCCTCTCCACGTCCTACAGCATCGTCCAGCGCCACGGCGGGACGATCCGCGTGGACAGCACCCCCGGCGAGGGCTCCACCTTCGAGGTGAGGCTCCCGGTGTCCGGGCCGGCGGTCGCCGTCGGTGCGGTCGGGGAGGGCGAGCGGCGTGGCTGAGTCCCCGCGACCGCGACTGCTGATCGTCGACGACGAGGCGCGCATCCTCGCCGCCCTGCGCCGGGCCCTGCGCCGCGAGGGCTACGAGATCCTGGTGGCGGAGTCCGGAGTGGAGGGGTTGGAGCTGCTGGCCCGCGAGCGGGTGGATCTGATCCTGTCCGACTACAAGATGCCGTCGATGAGCGGCGTGGAGTTCTTCGATCGCGCGGCCGGGGTGCAGTCCGGGATTCCCAAGATCCTGATCACGGGCTGGACCGAGGCGGTGCCGCGCGAGAAGCTCGACGCACTCGGCGTGAAAGCGCTCCTGCCCAAGCCCTGGGACGACGCCGAGCTCAAATCCACCCTCCGCGACCTCCTCTCAGACTCCTGACCCCGAGCCGCTTCGCTTCACCTGCGTGGTGCGGTGTCCTGCCGGGGGCGGGTGGGGCTTGGGCTCCATGCCTCGCTGCGGGAACGCGAGCCCGCATCGAGACCGGGTCCCCAGCGAGGCAGGCCCGGCTCGAAGGCCGGACCTCCCCTCGCGTCTGCCCACGGCCGTCTCCTCGGTAGCGCTGCGGGTGACTTCCGCCCAAGCCCCACCCGCCCCCGGCTCGCGACTTCACGGCAGGACGACTCGATCGCGCTCTCGAGGCCCATCGAGCCGGGCGTGGGCGGGGCCTTCGCGGAAGTCACCCGGAACGCTACCGGGGGCGTGGTCGTGAGCAGAGGCGCCGGGGGGTCCGGCCTTCGAGCCGGACCCGCGGTGCCCTCCAGCGACGTCCAACGCGGGCACGACGTCGCACAGTGAGGCATGCAGCGAAGGCCCCGCCCAGGCCCGGCATGGCACCACCCAGCGCAGGTGAAGCGAAGCGGCTCCCGTAGCAGGAGCGGAGCAGCGCGGCGACGGTGAGGGGATCCTGGCGGTCTCGTGTTGGAGGGGGGTGGGGGGGTCGGGGTAGAATGGGGCCATGCCGTTGGTCGATGTGAGTGGGCGGAAGGTGTACTTCGAGCTGCACGAGCGCAGCCAGAAGGCGGGGGCCGCTGCGCCGCCGCTGGTGCTCGTCATGGGCATGGGCGGGTCGTGCCGCGGCTGGCTGCCGCTCCAGGTTCCCGAGTTCTCGAAGACGCGCGACACCCTCATCTTCGACAACCGCGGCTGCGGCGAGAGCGAGGACCCGGGCGGCCCCTTCACCACCGCCGACCTCGCCGAGGACATCGCCGGCCTGCTGGACGTGCTCAGCATCCCCCGGGCCGACGTGCTGGGCGCGTTCATGGGTGGCATGGCGGCCCAGGAGCTGGCGCTCCGGCATCCGGCGCGAGTGGACCGGCTGGTCCTGGTGGGCACCTACGCGCGGCCCGACGCCAAGCGCCGCATGCTGCTCGAGGACTGGGCCCAGCTGATGCGCAGCGGCGTGCCCCTCGAGGCCATGGTGCGCAAGCGGATGGTCTGGACCCTCGAGGACACCACCCTCGAGCAGACGGACCTGATCGAGAGCATGGTCGACTTCTTCACCCGGGACGGGGCGCCGCTGTCCGCCGACCTGTTCGCGCGCCAGTGCGAGGCGTGCATCGGCCACGACACCGCCGACCGGCTGCGCGACATCTCCCAGCGCACCCTCGTGGCCTGCGGGCGGCACGACATGCTGACCCCGCCGAAGTTCCACCGGGAGCTCGCCGACGAGATCCCCGACTCCATCCTGGTCACGTTCCCGTTCGGCGCGCATCTGGTGATGGCCGAGTCGGCCGAGCGCTTCAACCAGGCCGTGGTCCACTTCCTCGACGACGGACGCTGAGCCCCGCGGAGGTCAGCGGAGAGTGCGGAAGCGAAGCCGCGGCAGGGTCGGGGCGAGCACCGGGTGGTCGCGCACCTCCGCGCGCAGGGCGCGCGCATCCAGCGCCTCTCCGCCCTCCACACCGCCTCCCACCAGGATGCGGTTGTCGTAGTCCTCGACGCCGATGGCCAGCACACTGGGGAACAGCCGCGCCAGCTCCCGCTCCACGGAGCGGGTCTCGTCCAGGGTGTTGCTCACCAGCAGTCCCCGGGGCCGCAGCCGCTCCGCGGCCAGGGCCAGGCCGGGCCGGGGCAGCCAGTCGGGCTTGTGGACGTCGTCCCCGAAGCCCACGAAGACGTCCTCCAGCACCAGGTCGTAGCGGCCGCGGTCGCGCTCGAGGAACGACCGCGCGTCGTCGTGGACCAGCTCGATCCCGAGCTCGTCGAGGCCGAAGTCGCGCCGCGCGGCCTCGATCACGTCGGCGTCGAGCTCGACGCCGACGATCTCGCAGCCCGGGGCCACGGCGCGCACGATGCGGGCGGCGCTGCCCCCTCCGAGCCCCAGCAGCAGGACCCGGCGGCGGCGCTTCGGGGGGAGCGCCAGCAGGGGCGCCGCGATGGCGTCCCAGACCGAGCCGGTCGAGACCTCGCCCGGTCGATAGAAGGAGGCGAAGGTCCCGTCGACCACGAGCTCGCGCCCGTGGCGGCTGTCGCGCACGAAGACCCGGGGCTGCGACCGCCGGGACCTGGAGTTGCCCCGGCTCACTGTCTCCCGGCTCCGGGCCGCATACAATCCCCCCATGCCTGGACCGCTGTTCGATCGACCCGACCCGCAGCCCGCCGCGTCGCGGCCGCGCGCCGGGTCCGGCTCGCCCGACCTGCCCGGGCCCGACGCGCGCGTCGTGCGCGTGGCCCTCCCGGTTCCCGTCGACCGCCTCTTCGACTACGCGGTCCCGCGCGAGCTGGAGGACGCGGTCGTCCCCGGCGTACGCGTGACGGCGCCCTTCTCCGGCCGCCTGCTGTCCGGCGTCGTCGTCGAGCGGGCCGACCCGCGCGACGGGTCGGAGCCGTCGAGCCTCGCATCGATCGAGGCCGTCGTCGACCCGGAGCCGGTGCTCGGGTCCGACTGGATGGCCGTGCTCCGCGCCTCGGCCGAGCGGGCCCTGTGTCCCGTCGGGCTGGCGCTGCAGGCGGCGCTGCCGGCGGGCGCGGCGCCCCGCTCGGTGCGCGAGTGGGCGCTCACGCCGAGGGGGCGCGAGGCGCTGGCGCGGGGCGCCGTGCGCGGCGAGGCCCGGGCCCTGCTCGAGCGCCTGGCCCGGGGCAGCGCCACCCGCGGCGCCCTTGCGCGCGGTGCCGCGGGAGCGCGGCGGCAGCTCTCGGCCCTCGCCCGGGATGGGCTGGTCCGCGAGCAGGCGGTGCTGCGGAGCGGGACGCGAGCCACCACCGAACGCTTCGTGCGCCTGAAGGGCGGCCTCGACGTCGAGGCCGCCTGCGCCGACCAGCTGGCGAGAGCGCCCCGCCAGGCGGACCTCCTCCGGCGCATCGCCGAGCTCGTCGACGCCGCGACTCCCGCCGTGGACGCCCGCCGACTCGCGGGAGGGGCCGCCCTGCGATCCCTGGCCGAGCGGGGCCTCGTCGAGATCGAGGAGCGCCCGGGCGGCGGCCCGGCGGTCCCGCCCACCCGCGACCACCCGCCCGAGCTCACGCCCGACCAGCGACGCGCGCTGGCCCCGATCGAGGGCGCCATCCGGGACGGGCGCGCGGAGCGCTTCCTCCTCCACGGCGTCACCGGGAGCGGCAAGACCGAGATCTATCTGCGCGCGGTCGCCAGCGCGCTGGCCGCCGGCCGCACCGCGCTGGTGCTGGTGCCCGAGATCACGCTCACCCACCAGATCGTCGCCCGCCTGCGCGCCCGCTTCGGCGATGCGCTGGCCGTCCTGCACAGCGGCCTGCGGCCGGGCGAGCGCCTGGCGCAGTGGGAGCGCCTGCGCCGGGGCGAGACCCCGATCGCCGTGGGAGCCCGCAGCGCGCTCTTCGCCCCTCTCGAGCGGCTGGGCGTGATCGTGATCGACGAGGAGCACGACCCCGCCTACAAGAACGAGGAGGGCTTCCGCTACCACGCGCGCGACCTGGCGGCGCGGCGCGCCCTGGCCGACGGCTGCCCGATCATCCTGGGCAGCGCGACCCCGTCGCTCGAGACCCGGTTCGCGGCCGAGCAGGGCGCGCTCTCCCGGGTGGTGCTGCCGCGCCGGATCGGCGGGCGCCCGCTGCCGGCGGTCGAGATCGTCGACCTCGTGCGCGAGCGCGAGCGCGCCCCCCGCGGCCGCAAGCTCGTGATCACCCCTCCCCTGCGCCGCGCGATCCGCGAGACCCTCGACGACGGCGGCCAGGCGATCCTCTTCCTGAACCGCCGCGGCTTCTCGACCCAGATCATGTGCTTCGAGTGCGGCGCGGCCGAGCGCTGCAAGGACTGCGACGTCGCGCTGGTCTTCCACGCCAGCGAGCACCGGCTGCGCTGTCACTACTGCGACGCGCGGCGTCCGCCGCCCGAGGTCTGCAGCCACTGCGGCGCACCCGACGGCGCGCTCCTGGGCGTGGGCACCGAGCGGCTCGAGGAGGAGACCCGCAGCCTGTTCCCCGAGGCCCGCATCGCACGCCTGGACCGGGACACCGCCCGGCGCCGCGGTCACACCGAGCACATCCTGGGCGAGCTGCGCGAGGGTCGGATCGACATCCTGGTGGGCACCCAGATCGTGGCCAAGGGACACGACTTTCCCGGCGTGCGCCTGGTGGGGGTGATCGCGGCGGACATCGGGCTCCACCTGCCCGACTTCCGCGCGGCCGAACGCACCTTCCAGCTGCTCACCCAGGTGGCCGGGCGCGCCGGGCGCGATGCCGCACCCGGCCGGGTCCTGGTGCAGACCTTCGTGCCGGACCACTACGCCATCCGACCGGTGCGCGACCACGACTACGACACCTTCTACCGCGAAGAGATCGCCCACCGCGCGGCCCTGGGCTATCCGCCCTTCGGCGAGCTCGCCCAGATCATGGTGTCGGGCGAGGACGAGGACGCGGCCCGCAGCGCCGCCGACGGGCTTGCCCGGGTGGCGGGCGACGCGACCCCGGCCGGGGTCGAGGTCCTCGGACCCGCGCCGGCGGCGCTGGCGCGCCTGCGCCGCCGGCACCGCTTCCAGATCCTCCTGAAGGGGGCCGACGCCGCCTCGGTCCACGCGGCCGCCCGGGCGGCCTGGCTCGCGAGCTCCGAGCTGCCGCGCGGCGTGACGGCCTCCGTGGACGTCGCTCCGATCTCGATGCTATAGTCAAAAGCTTCATCAAATCATGGAGTTAGACGACCCCCTCCGCTCCGGGAAGCGTCTTTCCACGCCCGATCGAGGTCCCGAATGGCCCTGCGCCCGGTTCTGCAGTTCCCCGACCCGCGTCTCAAGCGCGTGAGCGAACCCGTGGGCGACATCACCGACGCGCTGCGCGAGCTGGCGCAGGACATGTGCGACGTGATGTACGACGAGCCGGGCATCGGACTGGCGGCGCCCCAGGTGGCCGAGGCCGTGCGGCTGATCGTCGTCGACACCGAGTGGACCGACGAGGGCCAGGACCGCGACCCGCTGGTCGTGGTCAACCCCGAGCTCTCCGATCCCGAGGGCAAGGTCGTCTGGAACGAGGGGTGCCTGTCGGTTCCGGACTTCACCGCCGACGTCGAGCGCGCGGAGCGCATCACCCTGCGCGGGCTCGATCTCGACGGCAAGCCCATCGAAGAGCGCGCCGAAGGCCTGCGCGCCGTGTGCTTCCAGCACGAGGTCGACCACCTCGACGGCGTGCTCTTCATCGACCGGATCAGCCGGCTCAAGCGCGGCCTCTACGTCAAGCGGCGCAAGAAGCAGCTGCGCGACGAGGATCTCGAGTCTCCCCACAAGGGACACGGGCTCTGAGCGGCCGCCGCCTCCGCATCGTCTACTTCGGCACACCCGACTTCGCGGTCCCCTGCCTGGAGGGGCTGCTCGCCGGCCGACACGAGGTCGTCGGAGTGGTGAGCCAGCCCGACCGGGGGCGCGGGCGCGGGCGCAAGCGCACGCCCTCCCCGGTCGCGGCCCGGGCGCTCGCCGCCGACCTGCCGCTGCTGCGCCCGGAGCGCGTGGGCGCAGCGGAGGTGATCGAGACCCTCGCGGGCTGGGAGCCCGACCTCGGGGTCGTCGCCGCGTTCGGGCAGTTCCTGCCCCGACGCGTCCGCGAGCTCCCCGCCCTCGGCTACCTGATCAACGCCCACGCGAGCCTGCTCCCGCGCTTCCGGGGGGCCGCGCCCATCGCCCGGGCCATCCTCGAGGGCGACCGGCGGACCGGCATCTCGGTGATGCGGGTCGAGCGCGAGATGGACGCCGGCGCGGTGGCCCTCGTGCGCGAGACGGAGATCGGACCCGACGAGAACTGCGGAGAGCTCACGGCGCGGCTCGCCGCCCTGGCCGCCGAAGCCATCGCCGAGGCGATCGAGGCCATCGCCGAAGGCCGCGTCCGCTGGACGGCCCAGGACCCCGACGCCGCGACCCTGGCGCCGAAGCTCTCGCGCGAGGACGCGCGTCTCGACTGGAGCGACGACGCGATCTCGCTCGCCCGGCGGGTGCGCGCGATGGCGCCCCGGCCCGGCGCCTTCACCACGCTCGCAGGCGCCCCCCTGCGCATCCTGGCCAGTCGGGTCGTCGAGGGCGAGCCCGACCGGGCGCCGGGGACGGTGCAGCGGATCGAAGGGGATACGCCGCTTCGCGTCGCGACCGCAAGGCACTGGCTGGCCCCGCTCACGCTCCAGCGGGCGGGCGGCAAGCCCATGGCCATCGACGCCTTCCTGCGCGGTCGGCCCCTCGAGGACGGGACCGTGCTCGGCGACGCCGCGGCTCCCGATTCGGCGCCAGCGAGCTAGACTCCGTCGTCGAGGCCCGACGGGAGAGTCGGCGCCCGCAGCCTCGCGGCCTGGCCCCGGGGCTCCCACCACGAGGCCACCTCTTGGAACAACGTCCGTCCCCCAAGTCGGGCCGCAGACCCCACCGAGGCCGACCTCGTCCGAGCGCCCACCCCGACAGCCGACGCGGGCGCGGCGCGAGCCTGGCGCGCCTGGTGGCGGTGCGGGTCCTCGAGCGCGTGGAGCGGACCCGAGCCTACGCCGACCTCTCGCTCCACAACGCCATGATGCGGGCGGACCTCTCGAGCGCGGACCGCGCGCTGTGCACGGAGCTGGTCTACGGGACCCTGCGCTGGCGCGGACGCATCGACTTCGCGCTCTCGCAGTTCCTCGACCGGGACTTCGACCGCCTGGAGGCCGGCGTGGCCAGCGCGCTGCGCCTGGGCGCCTACCAGCTCCTGTTCACCGACCGCATCCCCGAGAGCGCCGCCGTGGACCAGGCGGTGCGCTGCGTCCGCTCGATGGGCGCCGAGCGCGCCACCGGCCTGGTCAACGCGGTGCTGCGGCGCCTGGCGGCCGCGCGCGACGCGCTCCCCATCCCCGATCTCGCGGACGACCCCGAGGCCCATCTGGTGCACGGGCTCTCGCTGCCGCCGTGGATCGCGCGGCTGTGGATCGAGCAGTTCGGACCGGAGCAGGCGGAGAAGCTGGCCCGCACCTCGAACGCCTCGCCGCCCCTGTGCGTGCGCGTCAACCGCACCCGCAGCGACCGCGACGCGCTGCTCTCCGAGCTGCGTGAACGCTTCCCCGAGGTCGAGCGCTGTCGCCTGGCCGAGGGCGGGCTCACCCTCGGACGCAAGGGCAACCCCGGCCACGACCCGGCCTTCCTCGCCGGGCTCTACACCGTGCAGGACGAGGCCTCCCAGCTCGTGGTCCAGATGCTCGACCCCCGGCCCGGAGACCGGGTGCTCGACACGTGTGCGGCGCCGGGCACCAAGGCCACCGCCATCGCCGAGCGGGTGGGCGAGGACGGCGAGGTGGTGGCCCTCGACCGGCATCCCCGGCGGCTGGCGCTGGTCGGACGCGACGCGCGGCGCCTGGGCCTCGCCAACCTCCGCACCATCGAGCGCGACGCCTCGCGCTCGCTCATGGACCTGGTCGAGAAGACCGACGGGGCCTCGGAGCTCGATGGGGGGCCGTTCGACCGGGTCCTCGTCGACGCGCCCTGCTCGGGCCTGGGCACCCTCCGCCGCAACCCCGACGCCCGCTGGCGCGTGCAGCCGGAGGACACCCTCGAGCTGGCCGATCTCCAGCGGCGCATCCTCGGACGCGGCGCCTCGGTGCTGCGCGTGGGAGGGCGCCTGGTGTACAGCACCTGCACGCTGGTCCCCGACGAGAACGAACGCGTGGTCGCCGACTTCCTCTCGGACGCGCCGGCCTTCCGCCGCGTGGGGGCGGACGAGCTGCCCGCCTCGCTGGCGCCGCTGCTGGACGCCGACGCCCAGCTTCGCTGTCTTCCGCACCTTCACGACACCGACGGCTTCTTCGCCGCCTGCCTGGAGCGAGTCGAATGACCTCCGACACCCGTCCCCGCCGCGTGCGCATCGCGCCCTCGATCCTGGCCGCCGACTTCGCCCGGCTCGGCGAGGAGGTCGCCGCCGTCGAGCAGGCGGGGGCCGACTGGATCCACGTCGACGTCATGGACGGCCACTTCGTTCCCAACCTCACCCTGGGTCCGGTCGTGGTGGAGGCGGTGCGGCGCTCGACCTCGCTCCCGCTGGACGTCCACCTGATGATCGAGGCGCCGGAGAAGTCCATCGAAGACTACGTGGCCAAGGGCGCCGCCACCGTGGGCGTCCACGTCGAGACCTGCCCCCACCTCCACCGCACCGTGGCCCAGATCCGCGAGGCCGGCGCCCGCGCCTGCGTCGTGCTGAACCCGTCGAGCCCCGCGCAGCTGGTGGAGCCGGTCCTGGGCGACGTCGACCAGGTCCTGGTGATGACGGTCAACCCGGGCTTCGGCGGCCAGAAGTTCATCGAGAGCATGCTCGGCAAGATCGCCACCCTGCGAGGCTGGATCGACGAGCGCGAGCTCGCGGTCGACCTGGAGGTCGACGGCGGCATCGGCCCCGAGACCATCGGCCGGGCCGCCCGCGCCGGCGCCGACGTCTTCGTGGCCGGCACCGCGGTCTTCGGCGCGAGCTCCTACGGGGATGCCATCGGCGAGCTCCGGCGCGC
Organism: Myxococcota bacterium; assembly: GCA_050618075.1. Classification (GTDB taxonomy): domain Bacteria; phylum Myxococcota_A; class UBA9160; order UBA9160; family UBA4427; genus JBNLVL01. The sequence goes on along the minus strand of JBNLVL010000017.1, from coordinate 1,378 downwards.
CGCCCAGGTGGGGTAGGCGCCCTCTGCCCCCAGCGCTTCGTGTAGAATGCCCCCGGCGGATGGTTCGACCGGGGGAGGCCGACTTGCAGCCGGTTCAAAGAGGGTGCGTGGTGGCGGCGATCGCCGCCTGCCTGGCGTTCGCCCTCGGCGCCTCTCCCCAGCTGGTCCCCTCCCGCGGGTCCGCTGCCCGTCTCGCGTTCGGCGACGTCCAGACGACCGGCGGGTTCGATCCGCCGCTGGGCGAGCTCGACGGCAGGGCCATCTACAACCGGGTGCTCGAGAACCGCTTCCGGTCCTACATCCAGCTCTCCTCCCTGGTCTCCGGCGACCGCGCCGGCAACGACCAGGAGACCCGCCTGCGGATGTGGTTCAAGAGCTTCCAGAACGGGACCCTGCGGGAGGCCGAGCCCTACACGCTCTCGAAGACCCTGGTCAAGTACACCCATCCCTTCGACGTACGCCACTCGGGCTATCTCATCATCAACAACGACGAGCGCCCGAACGACCAGTTCGTCTACCTCGCGACCAACCGGCGGGTGCGCCGCGTCAACCTCCGCGGCGAGGCCGTCTTCGGTACGGACTTCAGCTTCGAGGACGTGATCCCCAAGGAGCTCGGCGACGCCGACTACACGCGCCTGCCCGACAGCACGGTGAACGGAGTGCCCTGCTTCGTGGTCGAGGCGATCCCCAAGCCGTACCGTCGCTCGGAGTACTCGAAGCTGGAGATCCACATCGAGAAGGAGCGGTCGGTCCCGCTGCGCACGCGCTACTGGGACGAGCGCGGGCTCCAGGTGAAGCGGCTGGCGGTGGAGCGCGCGTCGATCGAGCTGATCGAGAAGCTCTGGGTGCCCCGGCGCATGACGATGGAGCATCTGCAGCTCGAGTCGTACACGACGCTCACGGTGGTGGAGATCGAGCCCAACGCAGAGCTCCACCGCACGATGTTCGACCTCCGCCGCCTCGAAGGCCACTAGCCCCCCACCCCCAACACCAACCGACGGAGGCCGCTTCGCTCCGTCTGCGATCCTCGCGGCGTGTCGGGGGGAGCAGGGGGGCGCCCGTGCTCACACAGTCCTCGGCGAACGGACCTGTGGGCTTCCCGGGGTAGCGGGGCGGCTTCGCGCTGGCGTTACCGCCTGCGGAACTGCGCGCGGGACCCCCCTGCACCCCCCGACCCGGGACGGGATGGCCAACGACTCCAGTTCGCATCATCCGGGAGGCTCGAACGAGGGCCGTTGGCCACCCAGTGCGAGACCGGGGGAAGGGTTGGCAGCGGAGCGACCGCCGAGGCGAGCACGCTGCTCGCGCACTCGAAGCGCTGGTTCAACCGATGGCGGCCAGCGTACGAACGGGCCGAATCGTCGTGTTCCCTGGGGCC
>JBNLVL010000016.1:0-61310 GCA_050618075.1 Myxococcota bacterium | reverse complement strand
AATGAAGCGGCCGGTGGGCAAGCGCCACTTGTCCCACCGGCCTTCTTCAACCCGGAGCAGGAGACCGAAAGCGCCTGGGTCCCGCGTGAGACCGTTAGCAAGCTCGGGTCACTGCTCCACTGCTGCAGCGAAGCTCGAACGGTTGCCAGGGCCTGGGAGCCCGTATCCAAGAGTCCGAGTTCGTTGTCATGGAGAGTCTACCATGGGCGTTTCCGTTGGAATCGATGTCTCGAAGCAACACCTGGACTGGGTGCTCGGCAGCGAGGCCAAGCCGCAACAGATTCGGAACACGCCGGCCGGCATCCGGCGCCTGGTCACCCGACTCGGTCGGGAACGAGAGCTGGACCGCATCATCGTTGAGTCCACCGGCGGCTACAAACGAGCTCTCGCCGAGGTCCTCGACCAAGCGGGCCTCCCGGTGCTCGTTGTGAACCCCTGGCGGGTCCGGCGCCTGGGTGAAGGGCTCGGAATCCTTGCCAAGACCGACGCGGTCGATGCTCGTGTGCTCGCCCTCTTCGGTGAACGAGCTGCCCCGCCCCTGCGACAGATTCCGAGCCCGACAGACCGCCAGATGGCCGATCTCGTGCAGCGACGCCGTCAGCTGATCGCGATGGTGGTAGCCGAGAAGAATCGGCTCGAGCACGCCACGGCCATGGTCCGCAGGGACATCCTGGCCCTCATCAAGGTGATCGAACGCCGCGTCGTGAAGCTAGACCAGGCCATCGATCAGGAGATCGAAGCCAATGTGGCCAAGGCAGACACACGCCGCCGCCTCGAAGCAGTTCCGTGCATCGGTCGCGGTATCGCGCGAGTGCTTACGATTGAACTCCCCGAGCTCGGAACGCTAGGGCGGAGGCAGATCGCATCGCTCGTTGGCATCGCACCCTTCGCCAACGACAGCGGCAAGAAGCAGGGCCACCGACGCATCCGCGCTGGTCGCTCCGGCCCGCGAACAGCCCTGTATCTCGCTGCCATGAACGCGTCGCGCTTCAACCCGGTGCTCAAGCCGATCTACGACAGACTGATCGCAGCCGCGAAGCCGCCGAAGGTCGCCTACATCGCGATCGCCAGGAAGCTCCGGATCATCCTCAATGCCATGGTCCGCGACGGGACGGAGTGGCAGCACCAACCGATCTAGAAGCAGCTACGAGCCACGGTTGCTTGTTGGGCGGCGCGTTCGCGCTTCCGTCTTTCCGTGCCTATCCGATGTGCGCGTCTTCTTAGCAACAATCGAAATCTCAGATTCGAGCTGCTCTTGAATTTCAGGCATGACGGCGTCTCTATAGGGGCCTGAGCGCTGAGTTACCTCGATGAGTTCGATTCGTTCTTGATCAGCAAGAAAGTCAACAAAGGCACGCACACGTTCGAATCGAACCTCCATATCTGACGATTCCGCCAACGCAGCCAGCCTTCGAGCAAGTTCAGAGTCGGAGAGGGGCGTGTCTATCCACACAAGGTCGACATAGGAGAACGCTCGGCAGAGATACCGCCAATAGTAAGAGCCCGATGCGGATATACGCAGCGCCGTTGAATCAACAACTGAAGGGATCTTCGGAGGCTCGGACTCCAGCAGCCCTCTCCGAAGGAGTTCGCCCGCCGACTCTGCGAAGTCATCCGCCTGCCCAAACGATGCCCTCCACTCTTGAAGCAGCTTGCTGGTTGAAACAAAGCCGTCTCCGTGTTGTGAAGCTGCTCCCTCTGCTCGTGTGAGCCTCGCGAGTATTCTGAGATCGGAGAGATGCGATGCGCGGGGGGCGGATGACTTCTTGAACAGATTTAGGATGTGAGATCGACCCGATCGGTAGTAGCGCTTGGATCCCAGAATGGCCGACTTCGAGAACTCGTGAAAGGGCACCGTGTACCCACCGCTCCTTTCCACGATTTCTATTATCTTCACGACGTTCGTGTTTCCCGAGCAGACAAACTCGCGAAACATATCGAGGGCGTGGCGCATGTCGCCATTTGACATGCATGCGAGCATCCGCACAATATTGCCATTCTTCTCCGAAGCAGATCGAATCAGTGTTCCTAGAAGAAGGTCGACCCGCTTCCGGTCTTGTTCGTCAAGCTGAAGCGAACCTTCCTTTGCGAGCGAAGCGAACCTCTGACGAGCGAATTCAAGACGTTTCCGAAGTACCTTCTTGAGGTCCGGAGAGCCTATGTGGAACTTCCGGTCGCCGAAGGCGTCGAAGATCCCACGCCTGAACGCGGCAAAGAACCTCTCCTCACGGAGTGTGACGACGCATAGCGCCTTATGCTCTTTTGACAGCTTTTGCGCGAACAAAAAGACCTGCTCCTGAAATAGCTCTCCCTGCTGGTCCGTATTGTCGAGGACGAGTACGATTCGTAGCCCTCGCCTCCTCGCCTCCTTGAAGATCGCGGTGACAAATCTCTCATCCGACTCGTAGAGGTCATTCATAAGTCGCCCAACCTCGGCGTTCCACTCGGTTGAGTCTTCAGGGATTCCGTACAGCTTGACCTTCCTTGCCTTGTCGAGTTCGTCGCGAAACAGGGATCGGACTTCCTCGCCATCGCTTGGAATCCAATCCGGATAGTTGGTCTCTAGTCGGCTGCGAAGCTCCTTGTAAATGAACGACGGAACGCTTGCAGCGACCGTGCTTTCGTCGACGTTTCCGAAGGTGAGGAAGTCGATATGGGACCAGACGCAGTACTCCTGCAGGAACTGCGGGTTCACGACGAGCGCGAAGCGGCGAAGGAACGTGGTCTTTCCGCTACCGACTCCGCCGGTGAGCACGTATGTCCCCGGTCGGTAGTCTTCGATGTCGCGTTCGAACTGGTGCGAGAAGGCTGAAGTCCTAGTCGCGCCCGTGTCACCGACGCCTGCATCCGCCAAGTGCGGTGTTGGAATGTCTTGCAGAAGTCGGTCCAGGCTTCGATCCGCCTGATCCGAGAGTCTAGTGCTCACATAGCAGTTTCGGATTACTTCTTCTTGGGATCGAAGGTCTTCGGCCTGATCCGTGAACAGGGGTGCCACCACGTTCGAGATTTTGGACCAGAACGGATTGCGAACGAGATCTCCATCTGGATCTCGCACGAACTGTATTGGTGTATGCAGGCTCTCGGTGATTCCCTCGATCTGCTCGAAGGAGTCGAGCAGGTCGCCCGCGACTACCGAGTCACGGCAGAGGAGACTGTGGAACAGTGCAAAATCCTGAAGGACGTCATCGGAGTCATGGAAGGCGATCGCTACTCCGGATGTCCATGAACGGCCTGGCAGGTAAGGTCGAAACAGAATCCACTGACTCCCATTTGTAAGGACTGCTACCTGTGCCCCAAGATCACTCGCATACCGCTGGGCCTGCTCCAGCGGCGTCCTCATCTTCTTCTGCTTTAACAGGTGCGCTCCGTCAAGCTTCAACCTTCGGGGTTTTGATGGAGCCTCAAGCCTGAAACGGGGCTTTGTCCGCTTCGCCTCAACGAGGAGATGTGCGGTGTCGGCTCCGAGGACATAGTCGACGTATCCTGACGGCGACTGCTTCTCCCGGCGAATCTCAGCCTCTGTCCAGCCGAGAACTGAAATGAAGACGGGGTCGATGAGCTTGGACCGGGTGTCGGCCTCGGTCATCTTCGGGTCATCCGCCCGAAGGATCTCGTGGTCTCCAACCAACTTCAGCATTCGCTCTAGCGCGGCATCTGCCTCACTTTGACTCGGTTGCTGCATACTGGCTCCACGCCGCCCAACAAGTCAGTGAGCGGGGACCTGTTCCACCACTCTAGATCTGGCAATCAATATACACGCGCCTACAACTTCTTGGGAGAGAGCGGAGAGCTGGAATCGGTTGCGTTGGTAACCGGCAATGCGGCGCGGTTCGGCAGCTTTTTTCTGGTATCACGCAAGCGTGTCAGGGGCGTGGCTCGGGCGTGTGGGGGTGATCTGGTACGCCCGCCCCAACCTACCCCTGCGTAATCGGCACATGCCCCGGCTGCTCGGCCACCCGGGCAAGCCACCGGCGCACCGCGGGGTAGGGCGAGAGGTCGAAGCCGCCTTCGTCGGCGACGTGTGTGTAGGCGTAGAGGGCGATGTCGGCGATGCTGTAGCGGCTTCCGACGAAGAAGTCGCGGTGGGTGAGGTGCTTTTCCATGACGGCGAGGGCGTCGTAGCCCTTGGCGCGGCGGGCTTCCACTTCGTCGCCCTTGTCTTCGAGCTGGCCCTGGTGGGTCCAGAAGCGGACGACGGCGATGTAGGGCTCGTGGCTGTACTGCTCGAAGAACATCCACTGCAGCACCTGGGCGCGCTCCAGGCGGTCGTCGGGGAGCATGGAGCTGCCTTCGGCCAGGTACCACTGGATGGCGTTGGATTCGGCGAGGCAGGTGCCGTCGGCCAGCTCCAGCGTGGGGATGCGGCCGTTGGGGTTGATCTGCAGGAAGGCTTCGGTGCGCGATTCGCCCCGGGTGATGTCGATCTCCTCGCGCTCGAAGGGAATGCCGAGCTGGGTGAGGAGCAGGCGCACTTTGTAGCCGTTGCCCGATTCGAGGAAGTCGTAGAGCTTGAGCATCCGGGGCCTCCGTTGGCGCCTTTCGGTGGGCGTCCTTCGGTTGGGTTCCTGCGGTCGGGGCCCCTCGCCGGGGGCGCTCAGGACCGGGCCATGCTGGCGCGCACCAGGTCGACGACCGGGCCGGGGGCGCGCGCGGGCGAGCCGGCGTCGAAGGGTGGGGCGGGGTCGTACTCGATGCCCAGCTGCAGGGCCTGGGCGAAGGTGTCGCCCACCACTTCGGCGGTGAGGGCCAGGGCCAGGTCGATGCCGGCGCTCACGCCGGCGGCGGTCCAGACGCGGCCCGCCCGCACCCAGCGCTCGGAAACCGGAACGGCGCCCAGCTCGGCCAGCACGTCCATCCGGGTCCAGTGGGTGGTGGCCTGCTGACCCTGCAGCAGGCCCGCGGCCGCCAGGATGAGGGAGCCGGTGCACACGGACATGGTGAAGCGGGTGCGTTCGTGGCAGTGCCGCAGCCAGGCCAGCACTTCGAGCCTGTCGCGCACGGCGCGGTCGCCGGGGCCGCCGGGCACGAGCACCAGGTCCGGCTCATCCACTTCTTCGAGCGAGGCTTCGGCCACCAGGGTGAGGGCGCGGGTGTCGGTGCGCACGGGGCCGGCGCGCTCGGCCACGAAGCGCAGTCGTGTGTCGGGCCAGCGCGAGAGGATCTCGTAGGGGCCGACGGCGTCGAGGGCGGTCATCTTGTCGTAGGTCAGGATGGCGATGTCCACGGCGGTCCTCTCCAGGGGCGCTGGATGCCCAGGGGCGCTGGAACGTCAGGGGCGCGGCGTCGCGAGGCTCCGGGCGGCTTCCAGCAGCTCCTCGTTTGCGGGGCGCACGCGGTAGTCCGGGTTCGAGTACACCCAGCGGATGCGGCCCGCGGCGTCCACCAGGAAGACGCTCGGCACCGGCAGCTGGTGGTGGGTCTCGCCCGAGGCCTCCTCCAGGTCGATGCCGTAGCCGGCGAGGCGTTTCACACCGGCCTCGTCCAGCTGGTACACGATGCCGAAGCGGCGCGCGGTGTCGAGGCGGCTGTCCGAGAGCAGCGTGTAGCCCAGGTCGTGCTTGCGGCGGCTGTCGGCCAGGGCGGCCGGGCGGTCGGCGCTGACGGCGACCACCTGGTAGCCCAGCCGCTGGAGCTCGGGCGCCAGCTTGCGCAGCTCGCCGAGCTGCGTGTTGCAGTAGGGTCACCAGCCGCCCCGGTAGAAGATGAGGAGCGCGCCCTCGGCGCGCAGGACGTCGGCCAGGGAGACGGGGTCGCCGCCCACCGTGCGCAGGGTGGCGGCCGGCACGCGGTCGCCCGGCTCGAGGGGCTCGACGGACCCGGCGTCGGGGTAGACGCGATCGGCCGCCCGGGCGCCGCCGGCCGCCAACAGCTGCAGCGGAAGCAGGAGACACAGCGCGGCCGCCGCCGCGCTCGCCGTCGCCCGGGTCGAGTACGCGCCCACCGGGTCAGGCTAGCAGCCCGCCCGCGGCGCTACCCCAGGCTCTTCTGGATGGCCTTGATGCCGCCGCTGTAGACGCCGGTGATCAGGCCGCGGACCTGGTCGTCGGGCGTTCCCTCGGCGGGGGTGAAGCGGCCGCTCCAGTCCACGCGGCAGCGGTCGTCGCCGAGCGGCGTCACCTGCAGGGTGGAGAGGTAGCCGGTGAGCGGCAGCGGGGTGGGCTCGACGATGGAGTAGCTGAAGCTGCGAGCCTCGTCGTCGAAGGCCTCGAGCTTCTCCTGGAGGGTGAGCGCGCCCATGGCCAGGGTGCGCACGGCGCCCAGGCCTTCGCCCTCCAGCTCGCACTTCTCGATGCCGGGCGACCAGCGGGCGATGTCGCCGAAGTCGCGCACCAGCTGCCACACGGCGTCGGCCGAGGCGCCGACCTCGTCCGAGACCGAGACTTCGAGCTCGCCTGTCCGGGCCATCCGGGTTCCTCCTGCGGGCGGCCGGCTAGCGGCCCGACACCAGGTCGTAGTTCACGAAGAGCCGCTGGTCGGCCATCAGCTGGGTCCGCCGGGCGTCGATCCAGTCCTGGATCAGCGTGTTCTGGCGCTGCTCGCGCATCTGGGTCAGCAGGGCCCGGGTGGTCTCGGTCAGCGCGGTCTCGTCGACGGCGGGCTTGTCGAGCAGCTGGACCATGACCCGCTTGGGGCCCACCTCGAACACCCGGGGCGAGCTGGCTCCGGCCTCGGGCAGGGTGAAGGCCGTGGCCATCAGCTCCGGCGAGGCGCCCAGGCCCGGGATGAAGCCGTCCGGCCGCCGGCGGAAGAGGTCGGTGCGCTCGAGGGTGAGGTCCCGGGCGCGCGCGGCCGCCTCCAGGCTCTCGCCGTCGCGCACGGCGGCGGCCAGCGCCTCCACGTGCTCCCGGGCCAGGGTCCCGGCGCGCTCGCGCACGGCGCCGTCGCGGGCCAGCTCCAGCGCCACGTCTTCGAAGGGCTGCTCCCCCGGAGCCTCCCGGCCCTCCACGCGCACCACGTGGAAGCCGGCCTCGCTCTGGATGACCTCGCCGACCACGCCCTCCTCCTGGGAGAAGGCGGCGGTCTCGAGGGCGCCGCTGATCTCGCCGCGGGCCACCAGGCCGAGGTCGCCTCCGGCCTCGCGGCTGCCGGGGTCCTCGGAGACCTCCATGGCCACGTCCTCGAACGACGCCCCCTCGAGGATCCGGGTGCGGGCGGCCTCGGCCCGCTGGCGGGCGGCCTCCACGGCCTCCACGTCGGCCAGGTCCTCGCTGCGGATCAGCAGGTGGCGCACGCGCACCCGCTCGGGGGTGGTGAACTCGCTCCGGCGGGCGTCGTAGTCGGCCTGGAGCTCGGCCCGATGGGCCTCCAGGTAGGCCTGCAGGTCCTCGTCCGACAGCTCCTCGCCCGGAGGGAGGCTCTCGGTGTCGAGGGAGACGTAGGCGATGGCGATCTGCTCGAGCTGGAAGCGCGCGGCGTCCCGGGCCTCGGCCTCGGACACCCGGGCCTGCTCGGCCAGCAGCCGCCCGAGCTTCTGCTTGAGCAGATCTTCGCGCATGACCCGCAGGAAGGCGCGCTGGCTGCCGTAGGTGTACTCCACCTGGTCGATGAAGGCCTCCTGGTCGAAGCGCCCGTCGGCCCCGCGGAAGCCCGGAATCTCGCGGATCGCCGCCTGGATCTCCTCCTTGGTGACCCGGAAGCCCAGCTCCTCGGCCGCGTGGGCGAGGATGGCCGAGTTCACCAGGATGCCCAGGCTCTGGCGGTCGATGAAGTCCGAGGCGGTCCGCGAGTCGAACTGGTCGCCCAGGGCCTCGCGGTAGCGGTCTTCCTGCTGCTGCCGGATGCGCTCGAAGTCGGACACGCCGAAGCGGTCGTCGTCGAGGGACACCACGGCGCTGCCGCCGCCCCCGCCCTGCTGGAAGGGGCCGCCCAGGCCGATGAAGGCGGCGAAGACCAGGCCGATCACGCCGACGAAGATCGCGGTGAGCCAGCGCTGACCGCGCCGAAGGGACTCGAGCACCTTGGTTTCCGCCTCCGGTCGCTGCGGGGGTTCGGGTTGCCTCCGAACGCCGGTCGCTTCGGGGCGACCCGGTGGTCGGAGGACGCCCGAGGGTACGGGCCGCTCGACGGCGCGGCAAGCAAAGGGTCCGGCTCGTCGCCCGGGCCTTCGCCCGACGGGAAAACGCCGCCAGGACGGCCTTTTGCAGCTTGCTGGGGGCGCGGCGCACTGGTAGCATCCGGGTCACGGGTCCCCCGTGACAATCGCTCAGGAATCCGAGGACTTAGCGGGTTGAACTGCCGCCTCGATCCCACGCTCCAGTGGTCCCCCGATCCGGCCCGCCCGCCGGAACGGCGGGGGGCTCGCCCGGAGCGGGGCCGGGTGGTTCGCGCGCGTCTGGGGCGGTCCGGGGTTTGCTCGACCGCGGGAGGGTGGATGTGATTCTGGATACGGTGCTCGGCTTCTTCTCCAGTGATCTGGCCATCGACCTCGGCACCGCCAACACGCTCGTGTACGTGAAGGGCCGCGGCATCGTCGTGTCCGAGCCGAGCGTGGTCGCGGTGTCGAAGGACGGACGCGGTCCCGACAAGGTGCGCGCCGTCGGCAAGCAGGCCAAGGAGATGCTCGGCCGGACGCCGGGGAACATCGTCGCCATCCGGCCCATGAAGGACGGCGTCATCGCCGACTTCGAGATCACCGAGGCGATGCTCCGCTACTTCATCACCCGGGTCCACGACCGCAAGCGCATGGTGCGGCCGCGCATCGTCATCGCCGTGCCGTCGGGCATCACCGAGGTGGAGAAGCGCGCCGTCAAGGAGAGCGCCATGCTCGCCGGCGCCCGCGAGGTCTACCTGATCGAGGAGCCCATGGCGGCCGCCATCGGCGCCGGGCTTCCGGTCACCGAGCCCTCGGGCAACATGATCATCGACATCGGAGGCGGCACCACCGAGGTCGCCGTCATCTCGCTGTCGGGCATCGTCTACTCGAACTCCACCCGCGTGGGGGGCGACAAGATGGACGAGGCCATCATCAACTTCGTCAAGCGCAAGTACAACCTGCTGATCGGCGAGCGCACGGCGGAGGTGATCAAGATCAACATCGGAACGGCCTATCCCACCGACTCGGTCTCCTCGATGGAGGTGAAGGGACGCGACCTCGTGGCCGGCGTCCCCAAGACCCTCGAGATCAAGAACGAGGAGGTCCGGGAGGCGCTGGCCGAGCCGATCAACGCCATCGTCGAGGCGGTCAAGATCGCCCTGGAACGCACCCCCCCCGAGCTCTCGGCGGACATCGTGGACAAGGGAATCGTGCTGGTGGGCGGCGGATCGCTGCTCACCAACCTCGACATCCTGCTCCGCGAGACCACCGGGCTGCCCGTGATGCTCGCCGAGGACCCGCTCACCGCGGTCGCCGTCGGCACGGGGCGCTGTCTCGACGAGCTGCGCCTGCTCAAGGAGGTGACCATCCGCTCCTAGCCGGGTGGTCGCGGGCAGACAGAGGGGGGAAGGTCCGGTAGGGCGCACTGCCGCCACGGGCTCCGGGTGGGCCATGTCGATGTCCGTACCGGACGAGTGATGCCGGATACCTGATGCCGGATTTGTGGAAGCGACTGGGCGCGCCGCTCGTCTTCGGCGCGCTGGCCCTGCTGGCGGTCATCACCATGGTGTCCGACCGGCGCAGTGCGTCCGAGCGCGACCCCGACCTCCCGTGGTGGCAGTCGGTCTGGCTGGACGCCGCCGCGCCCATCCAGAGCATCGTCGCCGCGCCGGTGAACGGCGTGCACGGCCTGTGGGCCGGCTACCTGGACCTGCTCGAGGTGCGCGACGAGAACGCGCGCCTGCGCGGCCGCGTCGCCGAGCTCGAGGAGGAGAACCTCCAGTTCCGCGAGGCGCTGGTGGCCAGCGAGCACCTGCAGCGCGTGGCCGAGATGCGCGACGACCTCGAGATCCCCATGCTGCCCACCGAGGTCGTGGGGCTCGACGTCTCGCCCTGGTTCCGGTCGGTGCTGGTGGACCGCGGGCGCCGGCACGGTGTGGTGGCGGGCAACCCGGTCATCACCGACCAGGGCGTGGTGGGGCTCGTCACCGCCACCTCCTCGGGGGCGGCCAAGACCATGCTGCTGCTCGACCGCCAGAGCGCCATCGACGGCATCGTCCAGCGCAGCCGCGCCCGGGGCATCGTCCACGGCCAGGGCACCGGCGAGCTGTCGTTCCAGTTCGTGGTGCGCGGCGGCGACGTGCAGGTGGGCGACGTGGTCATCACCTCGGGGCTGGGCGGCGTCTATCCCAAGGGCCTGCGCATCGGCGAGGTGACCGAAGTGTCCGATCCCGGCGGACAGCTGGTGCAGACCGCGGCGCTGAAGCCCGCCGTCGACTTCGGCCGCCTCGAGCAGGTGTTCGTGATGATGCGGCGCGGGCCGACCATGGACCTGCTGTACGGCGACCCGGTCGAGTCCCTGGCGCGGCCGGCCCCGGCGCCGCCCCCGGCCGCCAACGCCGACCCGCCGGTGGCGGGCGGCCCCCCGGCGTCATGAGGCCCGCTGCACCGTGAGGTGGGGAGCGCTGCTGTTCGTGCTCGGCTGGCTGGCGCTCGTGGTCCAGGGCGCGGCGTCGACCCTGCTGCCGCCGCCCTACTGCCCGGACCTCGGCCTGCTGGTGGTGATCGCCGTGGGCCTCACCTGGGAGCGGGCGAGCAGCGGGCTGCTCCTGGCCTTCGCCATCGGCCTCACCGCCGACATGCTCTCGGGCTCGCTCCTCGGCCAGCACGCGCTCCTGCGGCTGGTGGCCTACCTCGCCTCCCGCCTGGCCAGCCGCCAGCTCAACCTGCGCGGGGCGCTGCCGCTGGCGGTCTTCGCCGGCGCCTTCACGGTGCTCGACGCCCTGCTGGTGCTGGCCCTCACGAGCTTCTTCACCGGGTCGGGCGCCCTCGGGCTCGAGTGGGTCGTGGACGCCCTGCAGCACGGGCTCGTGAACGCGGCCCTGGCGCCGGCCGTCTCGGTGGGGGTGGAGAGGCTGGGGGTGTGGTCCGGCGCCGACGACGGCTCGCGCAGGCCGCTGCGTCTCGAGCCGCGGGGGAGCAAGGCGTGAGCGGCCCGCTCGGCGGCTTCCACGACGGGCGCCTCGGCGCCGGCGACGACCCGGGCGTCGAGCGCCGGATCGGCCTGGTCGGCGCGCTGCTGGCCGTCGCCTTCGTGATCTTCGCGGTGCGCCTCTTCCAGCTGCAGATCATCCAGGGGGCGGACCTGCGCAACCGCTCCGAGCGCAACTTCGTGCGCACGGTGCGCCTGCTGGCGCCCCGGGGCGAGATCGTGGATCGCAACGGACGCGTGGTCGCCACCTCGCGGCCGGCCTTCGGGGTGGGCGTGATCCCCAGCGAGGTCCAGGCGGCGGGGATCACCTACGAGGTCCTGGGCCGCCTGCTCGAGCGCGAGCCCGTCGAGCTGGCCAGCCAGGTCGGCGAGCCCCGGGGCCGCGAGCGCTTCCAGGCGGTCGTGCTCGACTCCGATCTCAGCTATGACGGCCTCGCCCGGGTCGAGTCCCACCGCTACGCGCTGCCCGGCGTGGTGACCGACAGCGTGCCGCGCCGCCACTACCCCGAGCACGACTTCGCGTCCCACCTGCTGGGCACGATCGGGGAGATCCAGCAGCAGCAGCTCTCCAAGCGCCGGTTCGCCGGCTACCGCGCCGGCGAGGTGGTGGGCCAGCGCGGTCTCGAGCGCGAGCTCGAGCGCCACCTGCGCGGCCGCGACGGCGGGCGCAACCTGGTGGTCAACGTCGCGGGCCGCGAGGTCGAGGTGCTCGACGAGGTGAAGCCCGAGCCCGGCGGTCGCGTCGTCCTCACCCTGGACATCGACCTGCAGCGGGCGGCCGAGGAGGCCTTCCGCGCGCCGGAGACCGAGCCGACCCTCGACCCCGAGACCGGCGAGCTCGTGCCGCCCGAGCCCGACAAGATGGGCGCGCTGGTCGCGCTCGACCCGCGCAACGGAGACGTGCTGGCCCTGGTGTCGCGCCCGGCCTACGACCCCAACGCCTTCGCCGGCGGCATCGACTCCGGCACCTGGCGCGCCCTCATGGACGACGAGTGGCGGCCGCTCCAGGACCGCGCGCTCTCGGGCGTGTACCCGCCCGGCTCCACCTACAAGGCCGTGGTCGCCGCGGCGGGCCTGGCCGAGGGGGTCATCGATCCCGAGGAGAAGGTGCTCTGCCCCGGCCACTACCGGCTCGGCCGGCGGGTGTACCGCTGCTGGCGCCGGGGGGGGCACGGGCCCGTCAACCTGTGGGAGGCGATCCGCGGCTCCTGCGACGTCTACTTCTACGAGCTGGGCCTGCGCCTCGGCATCGACACCATCGCCCGCTACGCCCGGGCCTTCGGGCTCGGCCAGCCCACGGGCATCGACCTGCCCGGGGAGAAGGCGGGCCTGGTGCCGAGCTCGGAGTGGAAGGAGCGGGCGCGCGGCGAGCCGTGGATCAAGGGCGAGACGGTCTCCGCCGCCATCGGCCAGGGCTACAACCTGACCACGCCGCTGCAGATGGCCGTGGCCTACGCCGCCATCGCCAACGGCGGCGTCCCGGTGAAGCCGCGCACCATCCTGCGCCTCGAGGACTGGCAGGGCGAGCTGGTCGAGGTGCGCTCGGTGCGCCTGGGCGAGCGCGTGCCGGTCGACGACGAGCACCTGCAGCTCGTCCGCGATGGGCTCACGGCCGTGGTGATGGACCCCAAGGGCACCGGCCGCCGGGCCCGGGTGCCCGGCGTGAACGTCGCCGGCAAGACCGGGACCTCCCAGGTGGTCCGCCTCGAGCACGTGGAGGGGCTGGAGGACGACGAGATCCCCATCCGCTACCGCGACCACGCGTGGTTCGCGGCGTTCGCGCCCGCCGAGGACCCCGAGATCGTGGTGGTCGCCCTCGTCGAGCACGGCGGCAGCGGGGGCTCGGTGGCGGCGCCGGTGGCCCAGAAGGTGCTCGCCCGGTACTTCGAGAAGAAGGCGCTCGCGGCCGAGCCGGAGGTCGACGTTGCTCGGGATTGACCGCAGGGTGATCCAGAACTTCGACTGGGTGTTCCTCGGCCTCGTGGGGATGCTCGTGCTGTGCGCGCTGGTCAACCTGGCGTCGGCCACCCACAGCAGCGACTCCGCCGGCCTCTCCGACGTCATGCGGCGCCAGCTGGCCGTCTACATGGGCGCCGGCGGGCTGGTGGCGGTGCTGCTGCTCGTCGACTACCGCCACTTCGAGCGCTTCGCGCTGCTGCTCTACGCCGGCAGCCTCGCGCTGGTGGGGGTGACCCTGGTGCTGGCGCCGATCACCCGCGGCGCCCAGGCGTGGCTGTTCGAGGGGCGCCTGCAGCCGTCGGAGCTGGTGAAGATCGGCATGGTGCTCGCGCTCGCCCGCGCCTTCCACCGCTCGCCGCCGTCGGAGATCACGCGCCTGCGCCAGCTGCTGCGGCCCGGCCTGCTGATCGCGCTGCCCGTCGGGCTGATCGTCGCCCAGAAGGACCTGGGCGTGGCCGTGCTGACCCTGCTGGTGGGCATGACCTACCTGCCCTTCGTGCGCATTCCCTGGCGCGCCTGGGCGGGGGTCGCGGCGCTCGGCGCCGTGGCGCTGGTGGCGCTCTGGACCTTCGGCCTCCAGTCCTACCAGCAGCAGCGCATCCTCGATTTCGTCGACCCCGCCCGCGATCCCCTGTCGTCGGGCTACCAGGCGCTGCAGTCGCGCATCGCCGTGGGCTCCGGGGGGCTGCTGGGCAAGGGCTGGATGGAGGGCACCCAGAGCCAGCTGCGCTTCCTGCCCACCCAGCACACCGACTTCATCTTCTCGGTGCTGGCCGAGGAGTGGGGCTTCATCGGCTCGATGTTCGTGCTGGGGACCTACCTGGCCATGCTCATCTGGGGGCTGTGGATCGCGCGCAACTCCAAGGACGGGTTCGGCGCCATGCTCGCGGTGGGGCTGGTGGGGACGCTCTTCTGGCCGGCGGCCATCAACGTCGCCATGGTGCTGGGCCTGGCCCCGGTGATCGGCGTGCCGCTTCCCCTGTTCTCCTACGGGGGGTCGGCGCTGGTGGCCGCCAGCATCTCGATCGGCCTGCTGCTCAACATCTCCATGCGTCGCTACGTCTTCTAGCGGGTGGTACCCTCCGGCCGATGGCCATCCACCATCCCACCGCGGTTCCGCCCGATCGGAACGTCACCCACGAGCCGCCCCGGATCGGTGCGTTCTTCGACATGGACAAGACCCTCATCGCCGAGAACTCCGGCTCGCTGTACATGAAGTACCGCTACGAGCGGGGCGAGATCGGGGGCTGGGACCTCATCAAGGGGCTCGGCGCCTATCTCCAGTACAAGGTCGGCGTGCTGGACATCTCGGCCTGGTCCAAGGGCATGATGCAGCAGTTCCGCGGCCAGGTGGAGGCGGAGCTGGCCGCCGAGGCGCGGGTCTGGTTCGACGACATGGTCGCCGAGACCATCTACCCCGAGGCGGCGGCCCTGGTGGCGGACCACCTGGCCAAGGACCACCTGGTGGTCATCGTCTCGGGCTCCACGCGCTTCGTGGTCGAGCCCCTGGCCGAACGCCTGGGCGTCGAGCACATCCTCTACACGCGCCTCGAGGTGGAGGACGGGCTCTTCACCGGTCGCGTGGTGGAGCCGCTGTGCTTCGAAGAGGGCAAGATCTACTGGCTGCAGCAGTTCATCGACGAGCACCGGGTCGACCTGGCCAAGAGCTGGTTCTACACCGACTCGGTGACCGACCTGCCGCTCCTCGACCTGGTCGGCCACCCGGTGGTGACCAACCCCGACCCGCTGCTCTACCGCACCGCGCGCAAGCGCCACTGGCCGGTCCGCTTCTTCGAGCCCCCGGCCCCGGCGCCCCACGTGGCCGCCGCCGCGGAGCGGGCGGCGGACTGAGCTCGCCTAGACGAGCTTCTGGACCATCTCCTCGAAGGCGGCCTTCGGGCGGGCGCCCTGGAGCTGCTCGACGACTTCGCCGCCCTTGAAGGCCAGCACCGTCGGGATGGCGCGGATGCCGTACTTGCCCGGGGTGGCGGGCGACTCGTCCACGTTCATCTTGACGATCTTCACCTGGTCGCCGTACTCGGCGGCGAGCTGCGAGATGATCGGGGAGATCTGTCGGCAGGGGGCGCACCACTCGGCCCAGAAGTCGACGATCACCGGCTTGTCGGACTGCAGGATCTCGCTCTCGAAGTTCTGATCGTTGACGTCGGCGATGTCGGCCATGTCGGATTCTCCCTGTCCCTGGTCGGGTCGGGCGCGCGGCCCGCCGAACCGCTTCGGTTCGCCGGCACCGGTCGCGCGTGCCCTGTGTGCTCTCTGGATCGTCGAGGCCTTGGATGCCGTCCCGCGGCTCGAGGTGCGGGCAGCATAGCAGCCGCCCTCGTCGCGCCGCGCGGACGCCGCTTTTCTCCTTGTGTTTTCGGCGGTTTCTCGCATTCTCGGGCGATGCCCCGCAGACCCCGGCCCATCGATCGGTCCCGCGTGCGCGCGGTCTCGGCCCGCTCCCGCAAGAGCGTGGTGCAACGACGCCAGGAGGTCCGGCCCCACCGGGAGGGCGACTCCCTCGCCGACTTCGTGGCCGGCCTGCCGTCCATCCTGGCCGGCGACGAGCTGCGCGCGGCCATCGACGCCTGGTCCCGGGCCTGGACCGGAGGCCGCACGGTGCTGTTCGGGTTCGGCGCCCATCTCATCAAGGTCGGGCTGGCCCCCCTGGTGGTCGACCTCCTCGAGCGGGGAGCCATCACCGCCCTGATGATGAACGGCGCCGGCTGCGTCCACGACCTCGAGCTGGCGATGATGGGCCGCACCAGCGAGGAGGTGGCGAGCGAGCTGGACGAGGGCCGCTTCGGCATGGCCGGCGAGACCGCGGACCGGCTGAACGCGGCCATCGCGAAGGGCGCGGCCGAGGGGCTGGGCATGGGCGAGGCGATCGGCCGCGACATCCTCGAAGGCGGCGACCGCCACAAGGACCGCTCGGTGCTGGCGGCCGCGGTCCGCCTGGGCGTCCCGGTCACGGTGCACACGGCCATCGGCACCGACATCCACCACATGCACCCCAGCGCCGACGGCGCGGCGCTCGGCGCCACCAGCTACCGCGACTTCGAGACGCTCGCGGGCGTGGTGGCGGGCCTCGAGCGGGGCGTGGTCTTCAACGTGGGGTCGGCGGTGATCCTGCCCGAGGTCTTCCTGAAGGCGCTCGCCCTGGCGCGCAACCTCGGGTACACGGTCGCCCGCTTCACGGCGGTGAACCTCGACTTCATCCGGCACTACCGTCCCTCGGTCAACGTGGTCGAGCGCCCGACCCGACTGGGCGGCCGGGGCATCTCGCTGGTCGGGCACCACGAGATCATGGTCCCGCTGCTGGCGGCCGGCGTCATCGAGAGCGCCCACGCCCGGCGCGCCCGCCCGCGCCGGAGCGGCCCGCGCAGGGGCAAGTCGTGAGCGGGCGCATCACCCTCGTGGAGGGCGACCTCACCGAGCAGCGGGTCGACGCCATCGTCAACGCCGCCAACGACTCCCTGCAGCTCGGCTCGGGCGTGGCCGGCGCCATCCGCAGCAAGGGCGGTCCGAGCATCCAGCAGGAGTGCGACGCCATCGGGCCCATCGAGCTGGGCGGGGCGGCGGCCACGGGCGCCGGCGAGCTGCCGGCCCGCTTCGTGATCCACGCCGCCGGCATGCGGCTGGGCGGCCAGGCCAGCGAGGACTCGATCCGCCACGCCATCCGCGCCAGCTTCGAGGTGGCCCGGGAGAAGGGCTGCACCCGGATCGCCGTGCCGGCCATCGGCACCGGGGTGGGCGGCTTCCCCCTCCAGCGCTGCGCCGAGGTCTCCATCGAGGAGGCGCGGGCCCACCTGGCTGGCGAGACCTCGCTCGAGGAGATCCGCTTCGTGCTGTTCGGCGAGCCCGCCTACCGGGTCTTCGAGATGGTGAACGACGCGGCCAAGGTGGCCGCCCAGATGGAGCGGCTGGCCCGGCGCTGAGCGGGCCCCGGGCCCGGACGCCTATACTCCCGCCCGTGGTGACCTTTCATCAGATCGCGGCGGCCCTCTACCTCGCGGCCGGGGTGGGGGGGCTGCTGGGCATCGTGCTCCCGGCGCCCAGGATCGCGCGCGGGGCCGCGGTGGGGCTCGCCCTGGGCGTGGTGGTGCACGCGGTGGCGCTGGCCTCGCTCCACGGGCCCCCGGCGGTGCCGCTCACCGAGCTCCCCGCGGCGCTCTCGCTGGTGGCGTGGGTCGGCAACATCTTCCTGCTGGGCCTGCTGTGGCGCCTGCGCATCAACGGACTCACCGCCGTGGTGGGGCCGGTGTCGTTCGTGGCCGTGTTCTTCGCGGCCCTGCGCCTGCCCCACCTGAACGATCCGGGCCTGGGCGGGGGATCGATTCCCCACGCCCACGTCCTGTTGGGCAGCACCGGGCTGGCGCTGCTGGGCCTGGCCGGCATGGCCGGCCTGTTCTTCCTGATCGAGCACCGGCGCCTGAAGCGCAAGCGCCACCTGGGGGGCCGCCTCCGGCTGCCGTCCCTCGAGGCCCTCGACCGGGTGAACCGCGCCGCCCTGGCGGTGGGCTTCCCGGTGCTCTCCCTCGGTGTGGTCACCGGCATGCTCTGGCTGCGCTCCACGCGCGGCGTGGTGTGGACCGGCACCGCCCACGAGATCTGGTGCGTGGTCGCCTGGGGCATCTACGCGGGGCTGGTGCTCGCGCGCTTCGCCAGCGACCAGGGCTCCCGCCAGGCCGCGGCCAGCGCGCTCGCCGGCTCCGCCTTCCTGGTGTTCGCGGTGGTCGGTGTGGGGTTCCTCACGTGAAGATCCTCCTCCACGGCATGAACCACCGGACCGCGCCGCTCGAAGTGCGCGAGCGCTACGCCACCGACGAAGTCGAGCCGGTGCTGCGCAAGCTCTCCGACGCCGAAGAGGTCGAGGAGGCGGTGCTCGTCTCCACCTGCAACCGGGTCGAGATGGTCGTCACCACCCGCCAGCCCGAGGCGGCCCGGCTGCGCCTGGCGAACTTCTTCGCCCGGGAGCTGGGCGGCGAGGCCAGCGCCTCGGAGCTCGACTCCTACGTGTACGAGCTCTCGGACCGCGAGGCCATGTGCCACGTGCTGCGGGTGACCTCGTCCATCGATTCCATGGTGGTGGGCGAGCCCCAGATCGTGGGCCAGATGAAGGACGCCTACCGCGCCGCCGTCGAGGCCGGCACCTGCGGGCCGGTGCTCTCGCGGCTCTTCCAGCACGCGTTCTCCACGGCCAAGCGCGTGCGCAACGAGACGGGCATCGCCGAGCGCCCGGTCTCGGTGGCGCGGGTGGCGGTCGACCTCGCCCGCCAGATCTTCGAGGACCTCGACGACAAGCAGGCGCTGCTGATCGGAGCCGGCGAGATGATCGAGGCCGCCCTCGAGGCCCTGCGCGACGAGGGGCTGGGCCACGTGCGGGTCGCCAACCGCACGCGCTCGCGGGCCGAGGCGCTGTCCGAGCGCTTCGCGGCCACGCCCCACGACCTCGCCGACCTGCCCGACCTGCTCTCAGGCGCCGACATGGTGCTCACCTGCATCGGCGGCGACGGCCCCCTGCTCTCGCCCGAGGCGGTGAGCGCCGCCCTGCGCGGGCGCGGGCACCGGCCGCTGTTCCTCATCGACATCGGCGTGCCCCGCAACGTCGACGCCCGGGTCAATGAGATCGACAACGCGTTCCTCTACGATGTGGACGATCTCCAGGACGTGGCCGAGGCGAACATCGAACACCGGCGTCGCGAGACGACCCGGGCGGAGAGGATCGTGCGCGAGGAGCAGGAGCGTTTCGACGGCTGGCTGGTGGCGCTCCAGGCGGTGCCGACCATCCGGCACCTGCGCTCCCGGGCCGAGGCCATCCGCGAGTCCGAGCTCGAGCGGGCGCTGGCGCGCACGGAGCTGTCCGACGCCGACCGCGAGCGCGTCGAGGCGATGTCCCGCAGCATCGTCAACAAGCTGCTGCACGCGCCCATCTCGCGCCTGCGGGACGAGACGGACCGCGAGGAGGGCCTCGCCATGCTCGAGGCCGCCCGCTCGCTGTTCGCGCTCGACGGCGACGAGGCGCCCGAGGCGCGGCCGGCGTCCGGCCTGCCGGAAGCAACCGACCATCGGGACGCGACCGACCATCGGGACGCGGCCGACCATCGGGGCGCGGCCGAACACCCGGACAGGACCGGCGAGCGACGACGCCGATGACTCCCGTGCGCATCGCCACCCGGGGCAGCGATCTGGCCCTGGCCCAGACACGCCACATGGCCGACCGCGTGGCCCGGGCCCTCGACGTGCGCACCGAGCTGGTGATCGTGCAGACCAGCGGCGATCGGCTGCGGGACGTGCCGCTCTCGGCGATCGGCGGCAAGGGTCTGTTCGTGAAGGAGATCGAGGAGGCGCTGCTGGGCGGCCACGCGGACATGGCGGTCCACAGCGCCAAGGACCTGCCGGCCAGGACCCCCGACGGCCTGGCCCTGGCCGCCTTCCCCGAGCGCGAAGACGCCCGCGACGCGCTGGTGGGGCGCGAGCAGGGCGCCCGCCTGGACGGCCTGGCCGAAGGTGCGCGGGTGGGGACCGGCAGCGCCCGGCGCGGAGCGCTGGTGCGCGCCGCCCGGCCGGACCTCACGGTGGTGCCGCTGCGGGGCAACGTCCCGACCCGGCTCCAGAAGATCGAGGACGAGGGCCTCGACGCGGTCATCCTGGCCTGCGCCGGGCTCGACCGCCTGGGCCTGTCGGGGCGCATCCACGAGCGCATCGACCCCGGCCGGATGCTGCCCGCCGTGGGCCAGGGGACTCTCGCCCTCGAGACCCGGGCCGACGACCCGCTGCGCGAGCGGCTGGCGTCGCAGCTGGACGACGCCGACGCCGCCCGCGCGGCGGCGGCCGAGCGCGCCTTCCTCGAACGCCTCGAGGGCGACTGCAACATCCCCCTGGCCGCCCACGCCGAGCGAGCTGCTCGGGGCGGCTGGCGCATCCGGGGCCTCGTCTCCACGCCCGACGGCGCCCGGGTGGTGCGCGACGAGGAAGAGGTGGCGGGCGACCCCGACGCCTCCGTCCTGGCGACCGCCGGCGCGCGCCTGGCCGACCGGGTCCTGGCCGCCGGCGGCCGCGCCATCCTCGACGCGCTGCGGGCCGAGGGCGACGGCCCGTGAGCCGCGGCGACGGGGTCGGCCGCGTGGTCCTGGTGGGCGCCGGGCCCGGCCATCCCGGCCTCCTCACCCTGCGCGGCGCCGAGGTGCTGGGCCAGGCCGACGTGGTCCTCTACGACGAGCTGGCGTCGCCCGAGCTGCTGGCGCTCGCGGCCCCGGGCGCCGAGTGCGTCAACGTCGGCAAGCGCGGTCACGACGCTCCCACCCGCCAGCAGCCCGACATCAACGCCCTGCTCGTCGAGCGCGCCCGGGCCGGGCTGCAGGTCGTGCGGCTCAAGGGCGGGGACCCGTTCGTCTTCGGTCGCGGGGGCGAGGAGGCGAGCGCGTGTGTCGAGGCGGGCATCCCCTTCGAGGTCGTGCCCGGCGTCAGCAGCGCCCTGGCGGCGCCCGCCTTCGCGGGCATCCCGCTGACCGATCGCCGCCACGCCGCCTCGTTCGCCGTGGTCACCGGCCACAAGGATCCGTCCAAGGCCGCCGAGGCCACCCGCTGGGCGGAGCTGGGCCGGGCCGTGGACACCCTGGTGATCCTCATGGGCATGCGCAACCTGCCCGACCTCGTGGCGCGCATGCTCGAGGGCGGCAAGGACCCCGGGTGTCCAGCCGCGGCCGTCATGCACGGCACGCTGCCCCGCCAGCGCGTGGTCGAAGCCTCGCTGGCCGAGCTGCCCGCGGCGGTCGAGGCCGCCGGGCTGGCTGCGCCCGCGGCGGTGGTGATCGGAGACGTGGTCGGCCTGCGCGGGACGCTCGCGTGGTGGGAGCGGATGCCGCTCTTCGGGCGCTCGGTCCTGGTGCCGCGGGCCCCCGAGCAGTCGAGCGACATGGTGGGCGCCGTGCGCGCCGCGGGGGCCCAGCCGGTGGCCATCCCGCTCATCGCCTTCGGTCCCCCCGAAGAGGAGGACGCGCGCGCCCTGGCCCGGGCGCTCCGGGACCTCGGGCGCTACGACGCCGTGGTGTTCGCCAGCAGCAACGCCGTGCGCTTCACCGTGGAGGCGGCGCGCGCCGCGGGCGTCGACCTCGCCGCGCCCGGCCCGCGCTACGCGTGCGTGGGCCGGCGGACCGCCGATGCGCTGCTCGACTGCGGGCTCCCGGTCCACAGCGTGGCCGGGGGAGGGCGCGGGGGCGGCGCCGAGGCGCTCCTCGAGGTGCTGGCCAGGGCGGTCGATCCCCGGGGCCGTCGCTTCCTGCTGCCGCGCTCCCAGCTCGGGCGCGACACCCTGGCGACGGGGCTGCGCGAGGCGGGCGCCGAGGTCGACGCGATCACGGCCTACCGCACCCTGCGTCCGGAGATCGACGCCGACGATCTGCGCGCCCGCATCCGCGACGGGGCGATCGACGTGCTCACCTTCACCAGCCCCTCCACGGTGCAGCATCTGCTCGAATGGCTGGACGAGCCGGCGCGCGCGGCCGCCCGGCGCTGTACGATCGCGGCCATCGGCGCCACCACGGCCCGGGCCCTCGAGCGCGAGGGGTTCGAGGTCACGGTGGTGCCGGCGCGCCCGGACGGCGCGGCCCTGGTCGAGGCGCTGGTCCGCCACTTCGCCGGGCCCGAGCGCTGACGGTCGAGCCGCAGCGCGGACCAAGGCGCGGACCAAGGCGCGGATGCCAGCGCGGACACGTCCGCAGGAGGAGGCCCATGGGATTCCCCATCACCCGCATGAGGCGGCTGCGCCGCACCGAGACCCTGCGCCGCATGGTTCGCGAGACCCGGCTCTCGCGCGACGACCTGGTGCTGCCGCTCTTCGTCGTCGAGGGCCACGGGGTGCGCGAGCCCGTGGCGTCCATGCCCGGCGTCCAGCGCTTCTCGGTGGACCAGGTCGTGGACGAGGCCAAGCGCGTGGCCGACGTCGGCGTGCCGGCGGTCATCCTCTTCGGCGTGCCCGAAGACAAGGACGCGCGGGGCAGCGGGGCCGACGACCGCGAGGGCGTCGTCCAGCGCGCGGTCGAGGCCCTCAAGCGCGACGTGGACGGCCTGTGCGTCATGACCGACGTCTGCCTCTGCGAATACACCGACCACGGTCACTGCGGCGTCCTCGAGGGCGAGACCGTCGACAACGACGCCACCCTCGAGCGGCTGGCCAGCTCGGCGCTGTCCCACGCCCGGGCCGGGGCCGACATGGTGGCGCCCTCGGACATGATGGACGGTCGGGTGGCCGCGATCCGCGCCGAGCTCGACGCCAACGACTTCGCCGACGTGCCCATCCTCTCCTACGCCGCCAAGTTCGCCAGCGCCTACTACGGACCGTTCCGGGACGCGGCGGAGTCGACGCCTTCGTTCGGCGACCGCCGCGCCTACCAGATGGACCCGCCCAACCGCCGGGAGGCGCTCCGGGAGATGGTCCTCGACCTCGAGGAGGGGGCGGACGCGCTGATGGTGAAGCCCGCGCTCCCCTACCTCGACATCCTCGCCGAGGCCCGGGCCAGCTTCGACGTGCCGCTGGCCGCCTACCACGTGTCCGGCGAGTACGCGATGATCATGGCCGCCGCCGAGCGGGGCTGGATCGACGGCGAGCGCGCCATGGACGAGGCGCTCGTCTCGATCAAGCGCGCCGGCGCCGACTGGATCCTCACCTATGCCGCCGCCGACGTCGCGGCGCGGCTGGAAGGCTGAACGTGTCGATCATCTACAAGGTGGTGGAGCTGTCCACGGTGAGCGACGAGGAGATCGAGGGCGCCCTCAACGAGTGGACCGCGCAGGGCTGGACCTTCGACACCATGCACTTCGCCATGCGCGAGTCGTCGCGGCGGCCGTCGATGGCCTTCCTCTCTTTCACCCGCAAGTCGGACGAGCAGGACGGCTGAAGCCCTCGAGCAGCCCGGCCAGGCGCTCGAGGCCCCCGGCCCGCGCGGCCGGCTCGAGCCCCGCCTCGGGGATGCGCACGATCAGCAGGTCGATGGCGACCCGCTCGCACCAGCCCGCCAGCCGGTCGTGCACCTCGGAGGCGGTGCCCACCAGCACGCGGTCGTCGAGCGACGACTCCGCGGCCCGGGCCAGGGCCGCGGGCACCCGGCCGCGCACGCCCCGGGTCTCGGACTCGAGCGCGGCGCGGACCCGGGCGGCCTCGCCGTCGTCGGCCGCCACGAAGGCGCTGCGCATCACCGGCACCAGCAGGCCCTGCGGGTCCACCCCGGCCGGCAGGCCGTCCCGGTGGACCGCCCGGTTCTCCACCACCTGGTCGATGGGCTCCACCGGGGAGGCCAGGTACGGAAGCCCGCGGCGCGCGGCCTGGGCCAGGCCCTTGGGCCCGAAGGCCGCGACCGCCAGAGGCGGGTGGGGATCCTGGAGGGGCGTCACGTCCTCGCGCCAGCGGGCGAGGATGCGGTCGAGGGCCGCGTCGAAGCGGTCGCGCTTGGTCGACGCCCGCACGCCGAACGCCTCGAAGAGCGGCCGCCGGAAGCCGCGGCCCAGGCCGAGGATCAGCCGCCCGCCCGAGCGCCGGTCGAGGGAGGCGATCTCCAGGGCCAGCCGATCCGGGTCGTGGATGGGCAGCAGCAGCGAGGTCGTGCCCAGGCGCAGGCGCCGCGAGCGCGCGGCGTAGGCCGCGAGCAGGACCAGCGGCGACGCCGTGGCTCCCGGGGCGAAGTGCATCTCGGGCACCCACACCGAGTGCAGCCCCCACTGCTCGGCGCGGTCGACCCACTCGAGCGACGGGTCCTCGCGGCCCGGGCGCGGTCGGGTCGGGCCCCCGAGCGCCAGGCCCAGCGCGAGGCGCGGGCCCTCGATCGACCACGCGGCGCGGCTCGCCCGGGGCTCGCCGGAGCGCGCGCTCAAGGGTCGGCCGGCGTCCGGTCGGCCGGGGGCCCGGGTGTCGGCGACGCCATCGCGTAGGGCCAGAGGGTGCGCAGCATGTCGACGCGCGCCTCGAGGGTGCGCCCCAGGCCCGAGAGCAGCCCGACCACCCGGCCTACCAGCACCAGGTGAGACGGGATGCGCACGATCGGGTCCTGGCGCACCAGCCGGGAGATGTGCTCGCCGGCCCGCTGGGCCACGTCGGGGTCGACGAAGGCCTGCTCGCGCAGGGCGATGGCGGCCTCGAGCACCGCCTGGGCGATCCGCTCGAGCGCCGCGGCGCCGCCGCTCCGGGTCTCGAAGCCCAGCTCGAGGAGCGACTCGGCCATGCGGCCCGGGTCGCCGGCCAGCACCGCCGCGGCCAGGCCCACGACGTGGACGCGGAAATCCGGGGGCAGCTCCTTGGCCAGCCCGAAGTCGAGCAACACCAGCTGCGGCCGGCCGCCGGGCCCGCGCCGCACCATCAGGTTGCCGGGATGGGGGTCGGCGTGGAACAGGCCGCGGGCCAGGATCATCTCGCAGTAGGCCTCGACCACGGTCTGCATGAGGGCGCCGGTGTCGATCCCCTCGTCGCGCAGCGCGTCGGTGTCGCTGATCTTGATGCCGTCGATGTAGTCCATCACCAGCACCCGGCGGCGCGTCCACTCCCAGTGGATCTCCGGGACCGCCACGTCCGGCCGGTCGGCGAAGAAGTCGCCGATGCGCTCGCAGGTCCGGCCCTCGCGCTCGAAGTCGAGCTCCTCGGGCATCACCCGCGAGAGCTCCTCGACCAGGGGCATCAGGTCGAAGTCGCGCTCGAGCCAGCCGACGGCGCGGAACAGCGCGCGCAGGTTCGACAGGTCGGAGTGGACCAGCCCGGCGATGTCCGGGTACTGCACCTTCACGGCGACGCTGCGGCCGTCTTGCAGGCGCGCGAGGTGCACCTGGGCCAGGGAGGCCGCGGCCAGGGGCCGGGGCTCGAAGGTCTCGAAGACGTCGCCCAGCGGCGCGCCGAGCTCGGACTCGACCAGGCGCCGGATGGCGCCGAAGGGGCGGGGCGGCACGCGGTCCTGCAGGGCCGAGAGCACCTCGACGTACTCCGGCGGCAGCACGTCGGCCCGGGACCCCAGGAACTGACAGCCCTTGAGGATGAGCCCCTGGAGCTCGATGGCCGTCTCGTGGATCGAGCGCGCGGACTGGCGGTTGTGACGCCGCCAGCGGCGCTTCATGTCCGGTGGAGACAGGCGGCGCTCGATCCACTGGTGGGTCTTGATGCCGAGGTAGACGCGACCGAAGGTGGTCCCGATGCGGCGAGCCCGGTAGAGGCGCTCGCCCACGCTGGGCAGGCCGCCGTTCACGGAGCGGCCACCGGGGAAGGGCTCACCAGAGCTCCGGGCGGGACTCGGGACACGACCAGGCCTCCTCGAGCTCGTCGTCCTCCCAGTCTTCCCCATCCCCGTCGTCGGCGCCCCAATCGGCGTCCTCTTCCTCGTCCTCCCACGGCGGGTTGTACGCGCACTGCACCCACTCGGTGAACTCGAACTCGAGGACGTAGCTGCTGCCGAGGCTCTGGTAGCTGAACTCGATGGGCTCGAGTCCGGTGAGCGCGTAGACGAAGTCGAAGCCGACGCGCGGGCGCGGGATGCGCTCGAGGTAGCCCAGCTCGACCAGCTCGCCGAGGTCCTCGGGGTAGCCGTCGCGCTTCTCGTAGTGGCGGGCCAGGGCGCCGATGATCTGCTCGGCGCGCACGAACCGCGTGGCCGTGTAGTCGCCCGTCGACAGGGCGCGTCCGGCGGCCAGCGGCACGAACGCCAGCAGGCCGCCGAGCGCCAGGTGGGACGCGCGCCGGCGCAGGGCCGCCGTGCGCCCGGGCTCGCGGGTCAGGCCGCCGAGCGCGATCAGCACGGCCGAGACGACGACCAGCGCGGCGGCCGAGCCCTCGGGAAGCGAGCCGAAGCGGAAGAGCATCCAACCGAGGGGCCAGGCCAGGCCGAGGGCGAGGCCCGCCGCCGCGACCCCGGGCCGGCTCCGCAGCTCCGCCAGGGAGGCCACGCCGATCGCCAGGCCGAAGAGCACCCCGACGACCGCGTAGGCTCCGATCTCGAGACCGAAGAGGGTGACGGCGGGCCAGGGCGAGAAGTTGAACGACAGGCGCTCGTCGGTGCCCGTGGTGTGACGGAGCAGGACCACCACGGCCAGCAGGACCGGGAGGTACAGCAGCACCTGCAAGACGGGGTGACGTTCGAGCCAGCTGCGCGCCAGCCAGGGGGCGGCCAGGACGCCGCCCAGGCAGACGGCGATGGTGGCCATCACCAGCGAGCCGCGCCAGTGGAAGAACTCCCAGATGCGCACGGGCCCGAACCCGTAGAAGCCGAAGAGGAGCGAGGCCACCACCCCCGACAGGGCGAGCCAGCGCGCGGTGGCCCCGCGGTGGGTGGCGAACACGCCCGCCGCCAGCAGCGCCGCGGGCAGCGCCGCCACCAGGCTCGCCTGCAGAGGCAGGTCGATGAGCCGCGCGATCCACTCGACGTCGAGCAGGAACTGGGTCGGGTGCCACCAGCGGGTCGGGAAGCCGCCGGGTGCGACGCCGACGCCGTGGTGGAGGAACAGCACGTAGGCGAGCTCGGCGGTCGCGAAGACCCATCCGAGCCAGGCGCTGGGGCCGCGTCTCGACCCCTCCCGCACGGGCCCCGGACCCGCGGCGCCCGCCGCCCCCGACGCTCCGGGAGGCTGGCCGGCGGTCGCTCCCGCCGGCGCTTGGGTGGTCATGTGTCGGACTTCTCCCCACCCGCCACTTCGACTCGCACCGTCGCCTCGCGCCCTGCGCTCGAGCCCTCGGACTCGCGCGGCTCGCGACGTTCGCCCAGCCGGATCTGGGCCGTCACCTCGATCGTGCGCCCCTCGAGCAGCCGCTCGAACAGCTCCACCAGCTCGACGCGCTCCATCACGCGGCCGATCTCCTCGGACATCCGGGCCATCAGCTCGCTGCGCGTGCGCTCGCTCTGGGCGGAGGCGAAATCGACCCAGTCCTGGGGGAGGGTGTCCCCCACGGCCTTGCGGATGGTCTCTTCGGTGGTGAAGAAGCCGCTCAGGCCGAGGGCCATGGCGCGGCGGAAGAGGTCGGGGATGGCTCCGGTGAGTCGGCTGTCGTCGTTGTCGCTCGAGCTCTCGCGGCGCTCCGGGCTGCCGCGGTCGGCGCCGCCGGACGCCCGCGCGCCCCGATCCGCGGCATCCGCCGCCGCATCCGCCCCCGCCCTATCGCGGTCGCCTGCGCCGGCCCGCCTGGCCGCCGCCGGCGTCGAGGCCGAGCCCTTAATTCTTCCCATTGCCGATGCCCCTGTGAGTAGACTCTTATCATGGACAGCCAGGGCGGTCACATGCACGGCGCGGTCCCGGAGACGCTGATCTCCCGCGGGGTGAGCGATCCGCCGCGGGTGCGGGACATCATGCAGCGCAAGATCGTGCAGATCAGCGCCGACGAGCGCCTCTCCACCGTCGACGACATCATGACCCTCGGCGGCGTCCGCCACATTCCCGTGGTGCGGGGAGGCGAGCTGGTGGGCGTGGTCTCCGAGCGCGACCTGCTGCGGGCCTCCCTGTCCAGCCTGAGCGACTTCGCCAGCGACCACCGCCGTGCCTTCCTGCAGGGCGTGGAGATCCGCCGGGTGATGTCGAGCCCCGCGGTGACGGTCGGCCCCGACACCCCGGTCGAGGAGGCGGCGCGCCTGCTGGCCGAGCGCAAGATCGGCTGCCTCCCGGTCCTCGACGGCGACCGGCGCCTGGTCGGGCTGATCACCGAGACCGACGTTCTGCGCTGCTTCGCGACTCGCCTGGGCTCCAGCGTCTCGCTGTAGGCGCCCCGCGACCCGCTCGGCCCGGGGCCCGTGGCCCTGGGCCCCCATTCTTCTGATCTCTGCCTGATCCCGCCTGACGCCCGGGGGCCGAGCCCCCAGGGCCACACCCTCCGGTCGAACTTTTTTCGCGGCGTCCTGACACAACGGCCCCTCCGTCACCACCTCTCCTCGACCGCTAGAGGAGAACATTGCCCATGTTGCGTCTGCCGCTCCAAAGTGCCGCCCTGCTGGCTGCACTCCTGTTGTTCACCCAGCCCGCCGCCGCGACCGGATTCCACGGCGGCTTCGACCTCGGAATCTCGCTCCAGGACCTCGTCGACGGCGAGACGTTCGAGTCGGACAACGGCGAGCTCGTCTTCAGCGACTTCGAGGCCGACACCTCGGGCGTCGCGCCCGGGAACCTGGACCTCTACCGCGTGTTCCCCACCGAGGACGGCTTCAAGATCTTCTCGCCGCTGTTCGCGTGGCCCGGACACGACGCGCAGCTCGATCTGTCCTACGACGTCGAGGGGCTCGGCGGAAAGCAGGTGGCGGGCATGGCCATCGACTTCCACGGCCTGGCTCTCGGTCGCGACGCCGAGGCCGGCGTCATGGCCACGGTGCTCTCGGGCGACGACGAGCTCGCGAACCTGATGGCCGGAACCCGCGACTCCAAGGGCGACGGCGGACCCGGCTGGTTCTGCGGCTGGGAAGGCCACGGCGGCAAGCCCGACCGCGACGACGGTCGCAGCGACAGCGTGATGTTCAAGGACGGCTACGACTCGATCAGCGTCCTGGAGAAGATCTTCGCGTCGGTGGGCGGCGGCAAGGACAAGAAGGGCGGCTGGTCCTTCGGCCTGGCCAAGGCCCTGATCGTCGACCACAGCTTCAAGACCGTCATGGTCCCCGAGCCCGGAACCCTGCTGCTGCTGGGCGCCGCGGGGCTCGCCCTCAGGCTCCGCCGCCGGTCGTAGACCGGCGGTCGTCGCCGTCGGAGACGACCCCGAGGCGAGCGCGTCGCGCCTGGACGGCCGCGGGGAGGGTCACCTCCTCACAGCGAGTCGGGGCCGCCTTCCAGACATCCACCGCGTTCAGCGTGTTCCAGAACAGGATCGGGCCGCCTTCCAGGCGGCCCGAGCGCGCGCGCGCGAGGATGGCCGCGAGACACTTGGCCGTGTAGGTGGTGTCGAGGGTCGTGCCGACCTCGGCCGCGGCCTCGAGGGCGTCCTCGGCCTCGGGCGTCGGCGCGCCGTAGCCCGCGCCCAGCTGATCGCGGACGATCTCGATGCCTTCGCCCTCGGCGGCCGGGGCCCGGAAGTCCTTCACGTGCCGGGCGATGAGGCGGGCGCTGGCGCGGGCGGCGTTGCGCAGCCGCCGGGCCGACGGCGCGAGGATGTCCGTGACGAGCACCCCGACGATGGGGACCGCGAGGTCCGCCAGGCGCAGGCCCAGCGACAGCCCGGCGGCGGTGCCGCCGCTTCCCACGGCCAGATAGATCGCCGCGGGCCGGGGCAGCGCGCCCGCGGACACCTGCAGGCCCAGCTCCAGCCCCGCGGAGACGAAGCCCAGGTTGCCCAGCGCCGAGGAGCCGCCGGTCGGGACCAGGCGCGGGCGCTCGCCGGCGAGCGTCGAACGGGCGAGCACCCGGACGGTCTCCACGACGGCGCCCGCGGTGCGACCGGCGGCGATCTGCTCCGCCCCGTAGGCCGCGTGGAGCCGGAGCGTGTCCTCCACGTGGGAGGTCCACGGCTGGTCGACGAGAACCAGGCTCGTCGCCAGGCCCGCCGATCGGCCGAGGATGGTGGTCGCCAGGCCGTGGTGGGTGCCGAGCCCGCCGGTGGTGACCAGGCGCCGGGAGCGGCCGGCGACGGCGGCTCCGATCAGCCACTCCAGCTTGCGCGGCTTGTTCCCGCCGTACAGCGGGCACGAGAGGCTGTCGTCCTTGCAGTAGAGGCGTCCCTCGGGCACTCCGGCCACCGGAAAGGGCCGAACCGGCGTGGGGCCGGTGAGAAAGGGACGGTGGGCCAGCCCGGAGGCCAGCTCCGGATAGCGCTCCAGCAGGGCGGGGCGGTCGCGAGTCACGCCCACCCAATCGCACGCTGCCCGGCGGGATTCAAGGCCCGGCCGGTCGCCGAGCCCGGATCCGGGCGAATTGCACCTCCCTCCGGGGTCACCTAAATTCCATGGCCAGGCCCGAGGCCGTTTTCCATCCCCGGAGGCGATCGACCCCGGGGTCGGGATCCGAGCCGTCTGGAGTGACGACGTCGCGGGACGTCGGGGCCATGGCGACGCCGGGCCGCGCGGTCGATGAGTCGGTCCGCGCAGGCCCCTGGGAGCCGATCGATGGCCGGCATCGAAGAGATCACCCGGGACAGCGCAGGCGACGGCCGTCGTCGGCGGCTGCGCGTTCGCGCCACCACCGACGGCGCGCTGCTCGGCGAGATCGACGTGGCCGCGGAGTCCGACGTCCGGGCCGCGGTCGAGGCCGCCCGCAAGGCCCAGCCGGCCTGGGCGGAGCTCGGGTGCGAGGGGCGCCGCCGCTACCTCGAGCGCGCCGTGCGCGTCATCCTCGAGCGCCAGGACGAGTTCGTCGACACCATCGTCCGCGACACCGGCAAGCCCAGGGTGGACGTCCTGGGCGCCGAGCTCCTGGCCTCCTGCGACGCGCTCCAGTACTACGCGAAGCGGGCCCGGCGCATCCTCGCCGACCGCGTCCTGCCCGTTCACCTGATGAAGACCAAGAAGCTCCGGGTCCACTACCGGCCCCTCGGCGTGGTGGGCATCATCACGCCCTGGAACTTCCCCTTCCTCCTCTCGATGAATCCCACGGCCCAGGCGCTCATGGCCGGCAACGCCGTCGTGCTCAAGCCCTCCGAGGCGACGCCCTTCGCCGGGGCGCTGCTGGCCGAGGTGTTCCACGACGCCGGGCTGCCCGAGGGCGTCTTCAACCTGGTGCAGGGAGACGGCGAGACCGGACGCGCGCTCGTCGAGTCGAGCGTGGACAAGATCGCCTTCACCGGCTCCGTCGCCACCGGTCGCAAGGTGGCCGAAGCCTGCGGCCGCCTGCTCAAGCCGTGCACCCTGGAGCTCGGCGGCAAGGACCCGATGATCGTCTGCGACGACGCCGACCTCGACCGCGCCGCCGCCGGCGCGGTGTACGGGGCCTTCGTGAACGCGGGCCAGGTCTGCGTGTCCACGGAGCGCGTCTACGTGGTCGATTCCGTGGCCGACGCCTTCGTCGACAAGGTCCTCGCGCGCACGGCCGAGCTCCGCCAGGGCGCCGAGGGCGAGTTCGAGATCGGCGCGGTGATCTGGCCGCCCCAGCTGGACGTGATCGAGCGCCACGTGGCCGACGCCGTCGAGAAGGGGGCCAGCGTGCGCGCCGGCGGACAGCGGAACCCCGACTGCGACGGCCTCTTCTACGAGCCCACGGTCCTCACCGACGTGGACCACGACATGCTGGTGATGCGCGACGAGACCTTCGGGCCCATCCTGCCGATCATGCGCGTGTCCGACGAGCAGGAGGGCCTGCGCCGGGCCAACGACTCCCGCTACGGCCTGAACGCGAACGTCTGGACCCGCAACAAGCACAAGGGTCTGGAGCTCGCCCGGTCCATGGAGTCGGGCTGCGTCGTCGTGAACGACTGCATGGTGACCTACGGCGTCACCGAGTCGCCGTTCGGGGGCGTCAAGGACAGCGGGATCGGCCGGGTGAACGGCGAGCTCGGACTGAAGAGCTACTGCAACACCCAGTCGATCGTGGTGGACCGGTTCGGCGGGAAGCAGGAAGCGATGTGGTTCCCCTACGACAGCGGGAAGTACAAGAGCATTCGGCGTATGATGCGTTGGATCTGGGGAACGCCTCTGGGACGCTGGTTGTCCTGAGCGCATTCTCCTGGACGGATTGTCCGGAACGAATTGTCCTGAACACGGGGTCCTGAACACGGGGACGAGGTCGGTATGGTCGAGACGATTCTGGTTGCGAGCGATGGTTCGGACGGCGCCGGTGTCGCCGAGAGGTACGGGATCAGCCTGGCTTCACGGCTCCGGGCGCGGCTGTCCGGAGTGACGGTGATCGAGGAGCGCGACGTGCGCTCTCCCAAGGACGACGAGCTGTCCCTGCCTCCCTACCCCGAGAACGAGGTCGCGGCCTACTACCGCGCCCGGGGCGAGGCCACGGGGCGTCGCTTCGGCGAGCGGGCCCGGGCCGAAGGCCTCGAGGCGGCCTGCGAGGCCGTCCAGGGCATCGCCGACGACCGCATCGTCGAGAAGTCCCAGGGCGCGGACATCGTCGTGATGGGCCGCGACGGCAAGGGGGCCCACGGGCGCACGGGCCTCATCGGGTCCACGGTCGACGGCGTCATCCGCAAGTCCGCGAAGCCGACCCTGGTCGTGCCCTCGGGCTCGCCCCAGAGCGGCCCCATCGTGCTGGGCTTCGACGGCTCTCCCGGCTCGCGCATCGCCGCCAACCTGGCGGTCGCCCTGGCCGGGGCGCTCGGCGAGTCGATCCACGTGTTCGTGGACTCGAAGGACAAGGGGCGGGCGGTCGCCCGCTTCGAGGAGGTGCGGCAGCTCCTGGGCGGAGCCTCCGTCCCGGTGCGCGAGACGTCGTCCACGCTGGGACGGCCCGACGTCAAGATCGTCGACACGGCGAGGGAGGCGCGGGCCGGGCTCATCGTGATCGGCGCCTACGGACGCAACCGCATCACCGACTACTTCCTCGGGAGCAACGCCGCCTCCGTGGTCCGCACGTCGCCCGTCGCGGTCCTGCTCGCGCGCTGACCGGTGTCGGTTCCGATCCGGCTCTGCGAGCTCGCTGCGGCGCTGGATCTCGAGGTCGTGGGCGATCCCGAGTTCCTGGTGACCGGTGTGGCGTCGGTCGAGTCGGCCGGTCCCGGCGACCTGACCTTCGTGCGATCCGCCCACTACGCGCGTCTGCTGGCGGAGAGCCGGGCCGGCGCGGTGATCCTGCCCGGCAACCTGTCCCCGCACGGGCGTCCGGCGCTGCACTCGGACAACCCGAGCCTGGACTTCGCCCGGGCCGTGGCGCTCGTCGAGCCCGGGACGGAGCCACCCCGCCACGTGAGCCGCGAGGCGCTCGTCGCGCCCGATGCCAAGGTCCACCCCGACGCCTCGGTCGCGCCCGGCGCGGTCATCGGGGCCCGCTCCAAGGTGGGGCCGCGCACGGTCCTCCACTCGAACGCCACGCTCTACCCCGACGTCGAGGTGGGCGCCGACTGCGTGATCCACGCCGGCGTGGTGCTGCGCGAAGGCACGCGGATCGGCGACCGGGTCGTGCTCGAGCCCGGCGTGGTGATCGGCGGCGACGGCTTCGGCTACGTGCCCGACGCCCAGGGCGCGCTGGTGAAGATGCCCCACGTGGGACGGGTGGTGATCGAGGACGACGTGGAGATCGGCGCCAACACCACCGTCGACCGGGCCACGCTCGGCGAGACCCGCATCCGCCGGGCCGCCAAGATCGACAACCTCGTGCAGATCGCCCACAACTGCGACATCGGCGAAGGCGCCGTCGTCGTCGCCCAGACCGGCCTGTCCGGGAGCACCGTCGTGGGTCGCGGAGCCATGGTGATGGCCCAGGCCGGCTCGGCGGGCCACCTGCGAATCGGAGACGGGGCCTTCGTGGGCGCGCGCGCGGGGCTCCACAAGGACGTCGCCGACGGGGGGCGGGTCTGGGGAGCCCCCCAGATGGAGGAGCGCACCTGGCATCGCGCCATCGCCGGGTTCTCGCGCCTGCCGGAGATGCTCCGGCGCCTGCGGGCGGTCGAGCGCGCGCTCGGACTGCGCCCGGGGAAGCCCGCGAAGCGTGACGCCGAGGGGCGATGACCGTCCCGCGCGAGCCCCTGGCCGTCCTCCGCGAGCGCCTTCGCGGCTGTACGCACGAATCCGAGATCGAAGCCTGGCTGCCGCGCCTGCGCGAGGACCCTCGCGCCGGGGCCCGCGGACTCGCCGAGACCTGGGAGCGCCGCCTGCTCGCCCGCCGGGCCGAGCGGGAGCGTCTCGGCCGGCTGCTGGCCCGCACCCGGGCGCTGCGCGCCGCGGGCGCGCTGCGCGTGGCCGGCGTCGACGAGGTCGGCGTGGGGCCGCTGGCCGGGCCGGTGGTCGCGGCGGCGGTGGTGCTGCCCGACGACGCCGAGGCGCGTTCTCTGTCGGGGCTCGACGACTCGAAGCGGGTCTCGCGGAGCGCGCGCGAGCGACTCGCGGCCGAGCTCCGGCGGTGCGCGGTCGACATCGGGATCGGCCGGGTCGAGCCCGGCGAGATCGACCGGCTGAACATCCACCGCGCCGGCCTCCTGGCCATGCGCCGGGCGGTCGCCGCCCTGGCCGCACCCCCGGACCACCTGCTGGTCGACGCGCGCCGCGTCCCCGGCGTCGACTGCGAGCAGACGCCCATCGTGGGCGGCGACGGACTCGAGGCGCCCATCGCCGCGGCCTCCATCGTGGCCAAGGTGTACCGGGACGCGGTCATGGTGGGGCTCGAGGATCGGCACCCGGGCTACGGGTTCGCCCGGCACATGGGCTACGGGACCGCCGAGCACATGGACGCCCTGCGCCGCCTGGGGCCGTCGCCGATCCACCGGCGGTCGTTCGCGCCGGTGGCCGCGGCGGCGCGGCGGTGAGCCCGCCCCGGCCCAGGATCCGACACCTGCCCGAGGACTTCCGCGTGGACGAGGTGCCCGCCTACGCGCCTTGCGGGAGCGGGGACCACACCTTCGTCCGCGTCGAGAAGCGCCTGCGCACCACCGAGGAGGTGGCCCGGGCGCTGGCCCGCGCGGCCGGGGTGCGGCCGCGGGACGTCGGCTACGCCGGCCGCAAGGACCGGGTGGCCGTGACGCGGCAGTGGCTCTCGGTGCCGGCCCTCGACCCCGAGGACGCCCTCGCCCTCGAGTGGCCGGGCGTGCGGGTCCTCGAGGCGAAGCGTCACGGCAACAAGCTGCGGACCGGGCAGCTGCGCGGGAATCGCTTCCTTCTGGTGGTGCGCGGCGTCGGGGCGGACGCGGCGCGGGCGGCCGAGCGGCGTCTTTCCGAGATGGCCGCGGTCGGCATGCCGAACCGCTTCGGCTCCCAGCGCTTCGGTCGCGACGGGGACAACGCGCAGCTCGGGCGCGCGGTGCTGTCGGGCGAGGCGTCGCCGCGGGATCGACGCGCGGCGCGCTTCGCGGTCTCGGCGCTCCAGTCCGAGGTCTTCAACGAGGTGCTGCGCCGGCGGCCGCTGCCCCTCGACCGTCTCGAGCGCGGTGACATCGCGATGCTGGAGGGGTCGCGGGGCTGGTTCTGGGTCGAGGACCCCGAGGTCGAGAACGAGCGCGCCGCGCGCTTCGAGATCAGCCCCAGCGGCCCGATCTTCGGCACGAAGAGTCCGCTGCCCCGGGACGCGGTGCTCGAGCGGGAGACCGCGGTCCTGGCGGACCTGGGCATCCCCGCCGCGGAGTCCTGGCGCCTGCCGCGCGGGCTGCGGGTGCGGGGAGCCCGGCGCCCGCTGCGCGTCCGGCCCGAGGCGCCCTCGATCCGCCACGAGGACGGTCGCCTCGAGCTGGCGTTCGGACTTCCCTCCGGCAGCTACGCGACCGTGCTGATCGAGGAGCTGCTGGGCGAGGTCGACGACGGCCCGGCGCCCGCGGCGCGGATCGAGGACGACGGACAGCCTCGGGATGACACGGTCGACGGCCCGGCGGTATCCTGAGGTCGGGCCGGTCCGATCCCGACGAGGACGTTTCCCGGGACGACCCCCGGCCGGCTTGGAGCGGAGATGAAGATCGCAGACAACGTGTGTGAGCTGATCGGCCGGACCCCGCTGGTCCGACTGAACCGCGTGGTGGGCGGCGTGAACGCCCGGATCCTGGCCAAGCTCGAGAGCCAGAACCCCGCGTCGAGCGTGAAGGACCGGATCGGGCTCGCGATGATCGAGGCCGCCGAGAGCCAGGGGCTGATCTCGCCGGGCCGGAACGTGATCGTGGAGCCCACGAGCGGCAACACCGGCATCGCGCTCGCCTTCGTGTCCGCGGTCAAGGGCTACGACTGCATCCTGGTCATGCCCGACACCATGAGCCCCGAGCGGCGAGTCACCCTGCGGGCCTTCGGCGCGAAGCTCGTCCTGACCGACGGCGCCAAGGGCATGAAGGCCGCGGTCGAGAAGGCGATGGAGATCGTCGACGCCACGCCCGGCGCCTTCCTGCCCCAGCAGTTCGAGAATCCCGCCAATCCCGAGGTGCACCGCCGCACCACCGCCGAGGAGATCTGGGACGACACCGACGGGAAGGTCGACGCCATCGTGGCGGGCGTGGGCACCGGCGGCACGATCACCGGGGTCGCCGACGTCATCAAGGAGCGCCGGCCCGGCTTCGAGGCCGTCGCCGTCGAGCCCGCCGACAGCCCGGTGCTGTCCGGGGGCACGCCCGGCCCCCACAAGATCCAGGGCATCGGCGCGGGGTTCGTGCCCGACATCCTCGACACCGAGCTCGTCGACCACATCATCACCGTGACCAACGACGAGTCGTTCGAGATGGCCCGGCGACTCGCGAAGGAGGAGGGCATCCTCTGCGGCATCTCGTCGGGCGCCAACGTCACCGCCGCGATCCGCTACGCCGAGCGCCCGGAGAACGAGGGCAAGACGATCGTCGCCATCATCCCGAGCTTCGGAGAGCGCTACCTGCAGACGCTGCTCTTCCAGCCCTATCGCTACGAGGGCAGCGACGAGATCGGTGGCTGAGAGCGAGCGCGGTGCGCGCGGTCCGATCCTGCGGTCGTTCGGCGACGCCGTGCCCCGCGTCCACCCGAGCGCGTGGCTGGCCGACGGCTGCGTCGTGGTGGGCGACGTCGAGATCGGCGAGGACTCGACCGTGTGGTACGGAGCGGTGCTGCGGGGCGACGTGGAGGCGATCCGGATCGGTGCGCGAACGAATCTCCAGGACCATGTGGTGGTGCACGTGACCCGCGACGTGCACCCCGCCATCGTGGGCGACGAGGTCACCGTGGGTCATCGGGCGGTCGTCCACGGCTGCCGCGTGGGCGACGGCGCCCTGGTCGGGATCGGAGCCTGTGTCCTCGACGGCGCGACGGTGGGGGAGGGCGCGCTCGTCGGGGCCGGCGCCGTGGTGACGCCGGGGACCGCGATTCCGCCGGGCGCGGTGGCCATGGGGACGCCGGCCCGGGTGGTCCGGGAGCTCGATCCCGAGGAGCGAAAGCTCCAGCTGGAGCGTACGCTCCAGTACATCGACACCGCGCGGGTGCACGCGCAGAGCCGCTCTCTCCAGATGGGCTCGATCCGCCGCGAAGGCGGGTGCGAGGAGGAAAAGTGAGCTCCGATCACGGTGACGAGACGCCCGAGGACACCCAGCGCCCTTCCCGAGCCGAGCGCAAGGCCCAGAGCCGTCGACGCATCATCGATTCGGCTCGCGAGGTCTTCTTCCGCGACGGGTTCATGGCGGCCAACCTCGACGAGGTGGCCGAGCGGGCCGGCGTCGCGAAGGGGACGCTCTACCGCTACTTCGACAGCAAGGCCGACCTCTACGTGGCGGTGCTGGCCGACAACGGGCGCGTCTTCACGGACAAGATGCGCGAGGCGGTCGCGGGCACGGGCGAGGTCGTCGAGCAGCTCGAGCGGATGAGCCAGTTCTATCTCGAGCACTGGACCCGCCACCGCGACTATTTCCAGATCTTCTGGGCGATCGACAACCAGTCGGTGATCGGCGATCTCCCCCAGCCGGTGCTGGACGCCGTCGTCGGGCTCTGGCAGGAGAGCCTCGACATCCTGGACGCCCTGCTCCAGCGGGGCGTGCGGGAGGGGGTGTTCGTGGAGTGCGACACCTGGGAGATGGCCAACATCCTGTGGACCACCGCCAACGCCCTCATCCAGGCCGACGGGTCCCCGGTGCGCCGCGTGCTGCGACGGCGTCCTCTGGAGGAGACCTACGAGGACGCCATCTCGATGTTCGTCCGCTCGCTCCGGGCGCCGGGCTCCGGCGCTTGACAGCTCGCCCGCGATCTCCGATGCTGCCGCTCGGGGTGTGACTCTCAGTCATGTGAGCCATGCGGAGACCGGAACCGCGCCGGTCCCACCGGTCCCTATACCGACGCGCAGGCCGACGCCGAGGCGACCGGATGGGACGGGAAGGCGGCGCGCGCCGGGTGCATTCCAGATCCGATCGCCCGGATCCGAGGGGGTCCGGGCGCGTTCGAAGCGAGGGAGGACAGGGGATCATGCAGCAGGAGCTCATCGAACGAGTGCACAGTCTGGTATCCGAGCAGCTGGGCGTCGACCGCGACGACGTGCGGCCGGACGCCAACATCCTCGACGACCTGGGAGCCGACTCCCTGGACGTCGTGGAGCTCGTGATGTCCATCGAGGAGGCCTTCGACCTCGAGATTCCCGATGAAGACGTCGAGGGCATGCGCACCATCGCCGACGTCGAGTCGTACGTGACCAAGAAGCTCGCGAGCTAGCTCGCGAGCGGGCGCTCCGCCTCAGCGCGGGCGCAGGCCGGGCAGCAGGCGGTAGTAGCCGCCGATGCCCGTCGCAGCCAGGGCCATCACGAAGACCGGCACCAGCTTGCCGCGGAGCGCCGCCTGCGCCGCCTGGCGCGCCGCCTCCTCCTGCTCCGGTCCCGGCTGCCCGGTGGCCAGCACGTCCAGCAGATCGGGCAGGATCAGCAGGAACGCGAAGCCGAAGAAGAACACCGCCAGGTAGAGAAGCATCAGGGTGAAGCGCGGCTGGAAGGCCGGCACCCTCGATCGGGGTCTCGGTCCCCGGTCCGGTTTCCGGCCCGGTCTCGTGCCGGGTCCTTGGGGGGACGAGGGCTGGTGTCCGTCGGGCGCCACCCGCCCAGCCTAGCCCAGCCTTCGGGGCGCCCGCGCCCTCGCTCTCGCCGCGCGGGACTCCACCGGGCAGGCGGGCTAGTCTGCTCCGTCCGTGGCGAGACGAACCCGCAAGCTGGTCGTGGTGGATGGCGCCAACACGCTGTTCCGCGCCTTCTTCGCCATTCCCGGTCTCCGCGCGCCGGACGGTCGCGCGACGAACGCCGCCTACGGCTTCATCAACACGCTCGCCAAGGTCATGCGCGAGGAGTCGCCCGACTTCGTGGCGGTGGCCTGGGACGCGCCCGGTCCGACCTTCCGCCACGAGCTCTACGACGAGTACAAGGCCGGCCGCGACGCCACGCCCGAGGACCTGAAGGCGCAGATTCCGCTGGCCCACGAGCTGATCGACGCCTACGGCGTGCCCCTCCTCTCGGTCGAGGGGGTGGAGGCGGACGACATCATCGCCACCCTGGTGCGCGCCGCACCGGACGACGTCGCGGTCACGATCGTCTCCACGGACAAGGACCTGATGCAGCTGGTCTCGGACCGCGTGGTGCTGGTCGACGGCATGAAGGACCGGCGCTACGGGCCCGAGGAGGTCGAGGCGCGCTTCGGGGTCCGGCCCGATCGCATCCTCGACCTGCGCTCCCTGGTGGGCGACCCGAGCGACAACATTCCCGGGGTCAAGGGCATCGGCGAGAAGGGCGCCGCCAAGCTCATCAACGAGTTCGGCAACCTGGAGGCGCTGATCGACCACGCGGGCGACGTGAAGGCGAAGCGGGCGCGCGAGGCGCTCCAGGAGCACGCCGACGACGCCCGCCTCTCGAAGGCGCTCTCCACGCTCAAGGACGACGTCGCCCTCGATCGCGGCTTCGACGACCTCGCGGTGGTCGAGGCCGACGTGGAGCGCCTGCGCGCCCTGTACGCCGAGCTGGGCTTCAGCCGGCTCCTGGAGGCGCTCGAGGCGGACGACGCCGGGGGCGGGAGCGAGCCGTCGAAGGCGGTCGAGGTCTCCGTGCGCACGGCGGGCTCCCTCGAGGACTGGGAGACGGCCCTGGCCGAGCACGCCGACCGGACGCCCGACGCGCCGCTCTACCTGGTGGCCGTGTGCGGCGAGGGCAGCGCCGTCGACGCCCGCTGGGTCGGCCTGGCCCTGGCCACCGGCGAGTCCGAGGGGCTCTACGCGCCGCTGCACGCGCCCGAGGGCAGCGACGCGACCCCCCTCGACGCCGCAGAGCTGGCCGCTGCCCTGGCCCGCCACTTCGAGCACGACGCCGGCGTGCAGTGGGCCGGCTCGAACACGAAGCGCATCCAGTCGCTGTGCGCGGAGCAGGGCGTCGCGCTGCCGCCGCCAGCGGGCGACGCCGAGCTCGCCGGCTTCCTCGTCGATTCCACCAGCCAGCCCTCGCTCTCGGCCCTGGCGACCCGCTACGGGGTCCCCGAGCCGCCCGCCTGGGAGCAGCTGGCGGGCCGGGGGGCCAAGGCCGTGGCGGCCGAGGACCTCGAGCTGGCCGCCGTCGCGGAGTGGGCGGTGGCCCAGGCGTGCGCCTTGTCGGCGACGTTGCCCCGGGTCGTCGAGCGCCTGGTCGCGGACGGCCTGGAAGAGCTCTACCGCCAGGTCGAGCTGCCGCTCACGAGC
Source organism: Myxococcota bacterium (assembly GCA_050618075.1). Classification (GTDB taxonomy): domain Bacteria; phylum Myxococcota_A; class UBA9160; order UBA9160; family UBA4427; genus JBNLVL01. The sequence continues at coordinate 21,174 of JBNLVL010000016.1, read as the reverse complement.
GTGCTGTCCCGGGTGGAGCGCAACGGGGTCCGCGTCGACGAGGCGGTGCTGGCGTCGCTGGCCGAGGAGTACGACGGCGAGCTCCGCAGGCTCGAGAAGGAGATCTACGAGCTCGCGGGCGAGGAGTTCAAGGTCAACTCCCCCAAGCAGCTCCAGGCCATCCTGTTCGACAAGCTGAAGCTCACACCCATCAAGAAGACCAAGACCGGCTTCTCCACCGACGAAGGCGTGCTCGAGCAGCTCGCCGCCGAGCACGAGCTGCCCGGCCGCATCCTGGCCTGGCGCCGCCTGTCGAAGCTCGTCAGCACCTACATCGTCGCGCTGCCTCCCCTGGTGTCCGAGGCGAGCGGCCGCATCCATCCCTTCTTCCACCAGACGGGCGCCGCCACCGGGCGGCTGTCGTGCTCTCACCCGAACCTGCAGAACATCCCCATCCGCACGCCCGAAGGGGTGCGGATCCGCGAGGCCTTCGTGCCCGCGGAGGGCTGCCGGCTGCTGTCCGCCGACTACTCCCAGGTGGAGCTGCGGATCCTCGCGCACTATTCGGAGGACGAGAGCCTGATCGACGCGTTCACCCGGGGCGAGGACGTCCACCGCCGCACGGCCGCCGAGGTCGCCGGCATCCCGGTCGACGAGGTGAGCGACGACCAGCGCGCGCGCGCCAAGGCGGTGAACTTCGGGATCATCTACGGCTCGTCGGCGTTCGGTCTGGCGAACAACCTGGGCATCGCGTCGTCCGAGGCCCAGGAGACCATCGACGCCTACTTCGGTCGCTACCGCGGCGTCCGCCGCTTCCTGGACGAGACGGTGGAGAGCGCCCGGGAGCGGGGCTTCGTCTCCACCCTGATGGGGCGCCGGCGCCTGCTTCCGGACCTCGGCTCCCGCAATCGCACCCTGCGCCAGGCCGCCGAGCGCATGGCGGTGAACTCGGTCATCCAGGGCACCGCGGCGGACCTCATCAAGCTCGCGATGGTCGAGGTGGACGAGGCGATGGCAGACGCCGGGCTGCGCAGCCGCATGATCCTGCAGGTGCACGACGAGCTGGTGTTCGAGGTCCCCGAGGACGAGCAGGACGCCCTGGAGGCGCTCGTGAGGGCCCGCATGGAAGGGGTGTTCGAGCTGCGGGTTCCGCTGGTGGTGGACGTGGGCCGGGGCGGCAACTGGCGGGAAGCCCACTAGAAGAGATTCGGCGGCCGGGTGAATTCTCCGGGTCCCGCCTGCGTCCCAATCGGGATGCAGTGGAACACGGCGACCGCAGTCCCGCCGGCCCCCGCCCCGGCGGCCACGGGCCCGTCGGCCCGAATCGCAACCGCAACCTCCCCCGGAGCGGCGAGGTTGCCGATGGCCTGGGAGCGCGATGGCGTGCCCGCGGAACCCCGCGTGACCTCGGAGGGGCGAGAGGCCCAGGATCTGGTCCGGGAGGAGGCCCGCCAGGTCGAGCGCGCCCGCTCGGGCGACCGCAAGGCCTTCCGCTGGCTCGTCGAGCGGCACGAGGGGCGGGTGGTGCAGCTGGCGAGGCGCCAGCTGCGGGACGAAGAGGCCGCCCGCGATGTCGCCCAGGAGGTCTTCATCAAGGCGTACCGCAACCTCGATCGCTTCGAGGGCCGGGCGCGCTTCTCGACCTGGCTCTACCGCCTGACGGTCAACCAGTGCCACGACTGGCGCCGCCGCGAGATGGCGCGGCCCACCTGGCACTCCGGCGACGCGGGGACCGACGAGGTCGAGGCCCTGGTCGCGCCCGTCGCCGACGGCGATCCGGCCCGGGCCAGCGAGCGCGCGGACCTGCGTCGCGGGATCGCCCTCGCGCTCGAGGCGCTTCCCGAGGAGATGCGCACGACGCTCATCCTCCGGGAGGTGGACGATCTGGCCTACGCCGAGATCGCGCAGATCCAGGACATTCCGAAGGGCACCGTGATGAGCCGGCTCCACAACGCGCGGCGCCGGCTGCGCGCCGAGCTCGAGGCGCTGGGCTGGGCGCCCGGCGGGCCAGTCGAGGAGGAGTCGTCATGACGCGAGAACGTCTTCTTCGCTGGCTCGAGGCGGACCGCGACGGCGAGCTCCACGGCTGGCGGCGGCGTTGGCTCGAGCGCGCGCTCGCCCGCTCGGCCGAGCTTCGCGCCGAGCGCGACGCCCTCGCCGCGATCGGAGAGGCGGTCCGGGCGGCCGAGCCCGAGCCCCCGTCGCCCGATCTCTGGGACGGGATCGAGGCGGGGCTCGACGCGGTCGATCGCGAGTGGGCCGCGGGCCGGCCGGTCGAAGCCCGGCAGCGCCGAGCGCCGGCCTTCTGGTGGCCGGCCGGGGCGGCCCTGGGCGCCGCCGCGCTCGCCGGGACCCTGCTCTGGGCGAGCCGGAGCGAGTCCCCGCCGCTCCCGGTGGAGACGGCCAGCGGCCACGTCCGGTCGCTCGATACCGCGGGTCGCTCGGTTTGGGTGCAGGAGAGCGACAGAGCGACCATCATCTGGCTGGTCGGCGACGAAGCCGGCCCCGTGTGACACGCAGCGGACGGCGAAGCGCGGAGGCGCGGTTGCCGACGCGAGGAGCAGACCCAGTGGACCCGGTGGACAGCTTGGATCGGGGCAAGGAACTCCAGGGCAGGGCCCGCCGGGCCGACCCCCGCCCGGTGCGCCGGGCGGGGCGCTGGCGGAAGGCGTGCGTCTGCGCGCTCGCCCTCACGTGGCTCGGCGGGGTGGTGGCCGAGGCCGCCGCAGCGGCCGGGCCGGTGCGGGTCGAGCTGATGGTGAGCCGGCTCTCGAAGAAGCCCGGCGAGATCGACGCCAGGGCCGCCAAGCTCCACGACCAGCTGAAGGCCGAGTTCCGCTACGCGAGCCTGAAGGTGGTGAAGGTGGTCGACCTCGAGCTCGCCGTGGACGAGGTGGGCTCGATGCAGCTCCCCACCGGCAAGAAGGTCAGCGTCCGCCCCCTGCTGGTGGACGACCACGGCGTGCTCCTGGCCGTCGAGGTGGAGGGCTCGGTCCAGACCGACCTGCGGGTGAAGAGCGGCCACCTGGTGGTCATCGGCACCGAGCGCCACGAGAAGGGGAAGCTCGTCATCTCGATGGTGCCGTACTTCTAGGGGGAGCCAGCCCTTCCCCTCCGGGGAAAAGCGACGGCGGGTGCATTTCTTCTGACACCTCCAGGCCCGGCCGCCCACTTCCTCTATGAAAGCCAAATATCCCCTTCCCAGGGAGGCCCGGGACACTTCGGTGTCCCGGGCCGCTCCCGTTCTGGGGCCCGCCTGCGAATCGGACCCCTCCCCGACGGAACCCTCCCCGGCGTCCTGCTTTCCGCGTCCCGCTTCCCGCGGCCGGCGACCCGATTTCGCATCCCCGGCGAATTTTTGCTGACACCCGGGCCGGGCTCGTCGCCACTCCCTCTGTGAAAGCCAAATATCCCCTTCCCAGGGAGGCCCGGGACGCTTCGGCGTTCCGGGCCGCTCCCGTTCTGGGGACGGCTCGGATTGCGCTGCTCTTCCCGAGGGACCGGGCGCGCGGCTGCGCGGTGGGACGGCCGAGCGGTTGGGGGAGGGGGACGCCCGGCGGCGATCACGCCACGTCGAACAGGTTCAGGCTGAAGTCGCCGGCGTCGTCGAGCCAGCGGGCCTCGCTCCGCAGGCCGCTCGACTCCGCGAGGGCGTCGATCTCCTGGAACGAGTACTTGAACGAGTCCTCGGTGTGGATCCGCTCGCCTTCCCCGAACTCGATCTCCCGGTCGAGCTTCTCGATGCGCACGACCTGGCTGCAGCGGCTCTCGAGGGAGATCTCGACCCGACCCTCCCGCTCGCTGTACTCGGCCACGTGGCGGAAGCTTCCGCGATCGAAGTCGCCGCCGAGCTCGCGATTGATCCGGGTCAGGAGATTGAGGTTGAACCGCGCCGTGACACCCCGGGCATCGTCGTAGGCGCGCTCGAGCCGGTCGCTCTCCTTGCGGAGATCGATGCCCACCAGGAGCTTCTCGCCCCGCTCCATCTCGCCTCGGAGCTCCCGGAGGAAGCGCGCGGCCGCGTCGCGGTCGAGGTTGCCGATGGACGAGCCCAGCCACAGGATGAGCCGGCGGGAGTGGGTGGCGCCGTCGAGCTCGCGGAGCCCCACGGCGTACTCGGCCTCGACGGCCACGATGCGCAGCTCGTCGTGGTCCTCCAGCAGGCCCTGGGCGCTCTGCTCGAGGGCGCTTCGCGAGACGTCGATGGGCGCGAACACGGTGTCGCCCTGGCGGCGGATGAGCGCCTCGATGAGCAGGCGCGTCTTCTCCGCGCTGCCGCTTCCGAGCTCGACCAGGCTCAGCGGCGTCCCGGCCCGCGCGACGATCTCGTCGGAGCGATCGGCCAGGATGCTGCGCTCGGCGCGGGTGGGGTAGTACTCGGGCAGCTCGCAGATCTGCTCGAACAGATCCGAGCCCCGGGCGTCGTAGAGGAAGCGGCAGGGGAGGCTCTTCCGGGCTCCGTCGAGCCCGAGCCGCACCGCCGTCGCGAAGTCGTCGGCGGACTGCGTCGCGCGCGGACGCAGCAACGAGAATCGGCTCTCCGGCCCGCGTCCCCACATCCCGACGGAGGCTAACACACGAACCCGGGCGGTCGACGTGGAGCCCCCGCGACACTTCCGCGCGACCGCAGAGCGCGCGGCGGGGCGGGCCGGCCGAGCCCGGGCCCGAGCCGGGCGCGCCCCGGTCTGCGGGCGCGAGCCCTAGGCGCGGAGGCCGAGCCCCCGCTTGATCATGGCGCGCAGCTCCTCGGTCGGACCGAGGAGCGCCTCGGCCGATTCACCCTTGCGCGCCCAGCGGGCCAGGTGGCTGTTGGTGGTTCCCTGCACGAGGCACACGTAGCTGCGGGCCGAGGCGGGCGGGATCTCGCCTCGCTCCACCGCGGCTTCGAAGACCGCCTCGAGCTCGCGATCGAAGCGGTCGCGGACGTCGTCGCCGGAGACCGCCGGCTCGTGCCAGTCGAAGTCCAGGTGGGTCTGGGTGAGGATGACGAAGAATCCCCGGTACTCCTCGACGAAGCGCACCACCACGTCGATGTGGCGGTCGATGATCTCTTCCAGGGAGCCGCCCTTGCGCAGGGAAGCCCGCACGGCTTCGAGGAGCAGCGCCGCGCGAGTGGTCAGCACCTCGGCGAACAGCGCCTCCTTGTTCTCGAAGACGTTGTAGAGGTTGCCCGCGGAGTAGCCGGCCTTCGAGGCGATCTCGGCCATGGTCGCCCCGCCGAAGCCGCGCTCGGCGAAGACCCGCTCGGCGGCTTCGAGGATGGCCTGGCGGCGCGCCGCGCGGGCGCGCTCCCGGGAGTTCTCGGTCTGGATGGAATCGTGGGCAACGGCAGCATTGGCCATGGAGGGCTCCTGGAGCAGGGGGTTTCGAGGGCAGCGAATCTGAATCGTGCGTCACTTTAGTGAATCAGCATTCAGGATACCAGGGCCGCGGTTTCAGACCTGAGGGCTTCTGGCCATCCTGTGTCACCATCCAGCCGCGCAGAGGTCTTCCGGAGATCCCATGCAGAGGCGAACCCCCATCCGCGGCGCCCGCGTCGAGCTGTGCCGTCCGGCGCCTTCCGATCGGCGGGCCTTCGTCGAGGCCACCCGGCGCAGCCGATCGCTCCACCGGCCGTGGGTGCACCCGCCGACCACGCCGAGCGGCTTCGATTCCTGGATGTGCGAGGGCGAGGACGGCCGGCGCGAGCGCTGGCTCGTCTGGCGCACCGCGGACCGGGCCCTGGTGGGCTACGTCGCGGCCAACGAGGTCGTCTTCGGGGCCTTCCAGAGCGCCTACCTGGGCTACTGGGCCACCGAGGGCTGCCAGGGGCAGGGCCTGATGAGCGAGGCGGTCGGGGTCGTCCTCGACCACCTGTTCACCCGGCGCTCGTTCCGGCTGCACCGGCTCGAGGCCAACATCCAGCCCGAGAACGCCCGCTCGCGCGCCCTGGCCGAGGGGCTCGGCTTCCGGCTCGAGGGGCTGTCCCGGCGCTACCTCAAGGTCGCCGGACGCTGGCGGGACCACGAACGCTGGGCGATCACCGCCGAGGACTGGAGAGCTTCGCGGCGGCGGGCCGGCTGATCCCCCGGCCGCCCGCGAGGCGCGCCCGGCCGGGCGCCGGCTGGCACGATCGTCACAGGCTGGCACGATCGTCACAGGATGGACCGATCGGTACATTTCTCTGGGCCCGGGGCCGACACCTTGATATAAGAGGGCTCGCAAATTCGAGGGCCCCATGACCCTGCTGACTCCGCGCACGCTCCTTCTGCTCGGCCTCACCCTGCTCGGCTTCCACTGGGCCGTGGCGTCCCCTGCGGCCGCCCAGAACCAGCCCTCCTTCGAGGGGCTCGGCGGCCTCGATCCGGGGGTCCAGGACAGCGGCGCCACGGCGACCAACGCCGACGGCAGCGTCGTGGTCGGGCGCTCCATCGGTCCCAACGGAGAAGAGGCCTTCCGCTGGACCTCCGGCGGCGGCATGCAGGGGCTCGGCGACCTCTCGGGCGGCCCCTTCTCCAGCTCGGCCGCCGGCGTCAGCGCCGACGGGCTGGTGGTGGTGGGCACCGGCGCGAACGGGTCGGAGTCGTCCCGGGCCTTCCGCACGGTGTCGCCCTTCGGCAGCCTGAGCGCGCTGCCCAACTTCTCGTGCTCGGTGGTGTGTCCCGACGTCGCCATCGGCAACGGCGTCTCTCCGGACGGCAACACCGTGGTCGGCGCCGGAACCGACCGGCCCCTGTTCGGAGACCCGTACGTGGAGGCGGCGCGCTGGGTGGGGGGCTCGTTCAACATCGACGGGCTCGGCCATCTGTCGGGCGGAGGGGTCGCCAGCTCGGCCGCCGACGTCTCGTCCTCGGGCATCGTGGTCGGCGACAGCGACAGCTCCGACGGCACCCAGGCCTTCGTCTGGGACGGGTCCCTGGGCGCCCTGCCGGCCGTGGTCCCGTCCCGGCCCGGCAGCTCCGCCACCGCCATCTCCAGCGACGGCTCGATCATCGTCGGCTTCGCCAACACCGAGACCGACGGCGGTGAGCCCGCCAACGCCGAGGCCGTCTACTGGAGCGACGAGAGCGGCGGGGTGCCGGGCTTCGACACGGTGACCCTGCTCGGGTCGCTGCCGGGCTCCAGCGTGGCCGGCAGCCGCGCGCTGGCGGTGAGCGGCGACGGCAGCGTCATCGTCGGCGTGGCCAACGATGCCTCGGCGATGGACGTGGCCTTCATCTGGGACGCGAGCGGCGGCATGCGCGACCTGCGCGAGGAGCTCGAGACCCAGTACGGGCTGGACCTCGACGGCTGGATCCTCGACCAGGCCACCGGCATCTCGGACGTGAACGGCGCCGGCGAGGTGACCATCGTCGGCTTCGGCACCAACCCGGACGGCGACCCCGAGGCCTGGCGGGCGGTGCTCTCGCCCACCCACTGCAACGACGGGGTGGACAACGACAGCGACGGTCAGATCGACTTCCCCGCCGACCCCGAGTGCATCGCCCCGGGCGACCGCTCCGAGGCCGAGGACTGCAACGACGGCCTCGACAACGACGGCGACGGCCAGATCGACTACCCGGCGGACGCCCAGTGCCTCTCGGCCGGCGACCTGTCGGAGACCCCCGACTGCGTGGATGGAGTCGACAACGACGGCGACGGCCACGCCGACTTCCCCGCGGATCCCGGCTGCCGCAGCGAGGCCTCGCTCTCCGAGTCGCCCGCCTGTGACAACGGCATCGACGACGACCTGGACGGCTTCACGGACTATCCGGGCGACCCCGACTGCCTCGCCGGCGACGACTTCTCCGAGGTCCGCGACTGCAACGACGGGCTCGACAACGACGGGGACGGACTCGTCGACTTCCCCGCCGACCCCGACTGCGCGAGGGCCAGCGACTGGGCCGAGGATCCGGAGTGCGACGACCGGATCGACAATGACCTCGACGGGCGCCGCGACTGGCCCGAGGCCTACCCGGCCTGCACCCACGCGGGCGACTCTCACGAGAGCCCCCAGTGCAGCGACGGCGTGGACAACGACGGCGACGGCCAGATCGACTTCCCCGCCGATCCGGAGTGCGCCTCGGCGGCGGCCCTCCAGGAGGCGCCGCCCGCCGTCGCCGTGGGCGACGTTCTCGCGGTGAGCCGGGCCGGAGGTCGCCTGTTCTCCATCGACCCGGCCACCGGGGCCCAGACGATCCTCAGCGAAGGCGCTCAGCTGACCGGACCCGAGGGCGTGGCCCTGCGACCGGGCGGGGCCGTGGTGGTGGCCGATCCCTCGGGCCTCTACGAGATCGATGTGGAGAGCGCGACCCAGCGCCGCTTCAGCGATCCGCTGGAGGCCTTCGAGTCGCTGCAGGTGAGCTTCGACGCCGCCGGCGACGCGGTGGTCCTCGAGCTCGGAGCGCTCACCCAGGTCGGCTGGACCCTGGGCGGCATCGGCGCCTCGTCGACCCTCGTGCCGCTGCCGACCGTGTCGCCGCCGGCCCACATCCTCACCTGGGTCGGGGACTCGCTGGTGCGCGAGGCCTCCGGCGACCTGCTGGTGACCGGCCTCGGGGCCGGCGGAGACGGCGTGTTCCGCATCGACGGGACGACCCTCGTGGCGAGCGGCCTGGCCGGCAACTTCACCAACGCCAAGTGGTTCGACCTCGACGTCGAGTCCAGCGGAGACATCGTGGCCGTGGGCACGGACTACCCGGTCTCGACCGGCGTCTTCCGCATCGATCCCGTGAGCGGCGCTCGCACGCCGCTGTCCACGGGCGCCCCGTGGACCGACCCGGTGTCCGTGGCGGTGGCGGCCAACGGCGACCTGTTCGTCGCCGACGCCGGCACCTGCGATGCCCAGGGCGTCTGCACGGGCTCGAGCGTGGTGCGGGTCGACCCGGTGAGCGGGGCGAGGCTGGACGTCTGGAGCGGCGGCTCGATCGACGGTCGCCTCGACCTGGCCGTGGTGACGAGCCTGCCCGCGTGCGCCAACGGCGTGGACGACGACGGCGACGGCGAGACCGACTTCCCCGCAGACGCGGGCTGCACGGCCCCCGCCGACGGCTCCGAGCTGGCCGAGTGCGCCGACGGCGCCGACAACGACGGCGACGGCGCCATCGACCTGGCCGACCCGGGCTGCAAGAACGCCGAGGAGCCCTCCCGCGAGAACCCCGCGTCCACCTGCAACGACGACCTCGACAACGAAGACGACGGTCGCGTGGACTGGGACGGAGGGCCGGGCGGCCTCGAGCCCGATCCCCACTGTGTGGACAAGCCGTGGGCGGCCGAGGTGAAGAAGAGCTGCGGCCTGGGCTTCGAGTGGCTGCTGGGCCTCGGCGGCATGCTCGCCCTGCGGCGGGCGCGCCGGTCCAGGGGCGCCTGAGGCCGTTTCCAGCAGGCCCCGCCCGGGGCGGCCCGCCTCCGTCCCTCTTCTCCCAGGGCCCGGGGCCGGCGAGCGTCCCGCGGCCGCAGTGCCCCTGCCCCGCAGGGCCCGCGCCGCGTCCACCCCCCGCGCCGAAGATTTCTCGCTCTGCTTCGAGATTTCCCTGCCCGCTTCTCGCCCCGCTGGCGCTTCACCTGATGAGAGGCGTCGTGGACGGCGCCTCCGAGGCCCGGACGGGCGAGGAGAGCAGAGCGATGGCGAGCGAGGGGACGGCATACGAGACGGAGCAGGAGCTGGTGGCGGGTGTCATCGCGGGGCACGAAGGCGCCTTCGACACGCTGTACGGGCGCTACCGCGACCGCATCTACCGCTTCTCCGTCAAGCGCCTGCGCGACGCAGCGGAGGCCGAGGACGTGACCCAGGAGGTCTTCCTCCAGGTCCACCGCTGTCTGCCCAGCTTCGAGGGGCGCTCCTCGCTTCTCACCTGGATGTTCGGCATCGCCCACAACCAGGTGTGCCGGCGCTTCCGCCGCCAGCGCCCGCCCATGGTGTCCATGGACGACTCCCCCTCATTCGAGCTGCCCGCGGCCGAGGTGTCGGCGGACCGCCGCATCGACGCGGCCCGGATCCTGGACCGCTGCCAGGAGGTGCTCGAGGAGGAGGTGAGCGCCACCCAGCGCATGGTCTTCCATCTCCGCTACGCGGAGAACCGCTCCACCCGGGACATCGCCGAGAAGCTCGGGAAGTCGAACCAGGCGGTGAAGATCGGTCTGTTCCGCTCCCGCCGCGCCCTCGAGCGCCGCTCCCCCGACCTCGACGTCGCCCTGACCGCGGCCTGACACCCCACTCCACTCCCCCAGGACGCGACGCCGGCCCGCTCCTCCCAGGGAGCGGGCCGCTTCGCTTCCCCCCCCCGACTCGAAGCCGGGCAGTCAACGACTCCTGTTCGGTCCGCCTCGGCGGTTCGACCCTGCCGCTGGCTGCCCAGCACGAGACCGGGGGAAGGGTTGACAGCGGAGCGACCGCCGAAGCGAGCACGCTGCGCTCGAGTTCGAAGCGCTCCTGCGACCGATGGCGGCCAGGGTGTGGACGAGCGCAGGCGTCGTGTTCCCTGGGGCCGCCAGCCTCGGCACCGAAGAAGCGGAGGGAGACGGAGTCGCAACCCTTCCCCCGGTCGGGGCAACGGAGCCCCTCAGGCGAAGCGAAGCGGCGTGGATTGGGGGGAGGGGGAGTCAGGGTTGGAGGAGCTTGGAGAGGCGGGCGCGGGCGACGACCCAGTCGCCCTTGACGGTGCGGGGCGACACGTCGAGCTCCTTCGCCACCTCCTCCACCGTCAGACCGCCGAACACCCGCATCGCCACCACCAGGGCCGCGCGCTCGTTGCCTTCGGCCAGCTTCTCCAGCGCCTCCTCGGCGACCCGATAGCCTTCCTCGCTGTTCTCCAGGGCCGGGAAGACGGCCTCGTCCAGGGTCTGCCGGACGGCTCCGCCGCCGCGCTTGTCGGCGAGGCGGCTGCGGGCGTGGTCGATCAACACGTGGCGCATGATGCCCGACGCCGCCGCGTAGAAGTGGGAGCGGTCCTTCCACTCGCCCGGCTCCTGGGTGGCCAGTCGCACGAAGGCCTCGTTGACGACCGCCGTGGCCGACAGGGTGTGGTCGCTGCGCTCGCCCCGGAACAGGTTGCGGGCGCGCCGGCGAAGCTCGGGATAGACGAGCTCCCACAGCCGGTCGGCCTGGTTGCCGCCCGTCAGCTCCCGGGCGTTCAGGAGCTGGGTGATCTCACCGTCGTCGCCGCTCATGGGCCCGATTCTACGCCCGCGACGCGTCGGTGTCTGCGTCGATCGTCGCGCCCGGATCCCGGGCGGGGCCCGGTCGCGGTCCGGGCGCGGCTCCGGTGCGTGTCAGGCGGCCCGTCCGCCGTCCTCCGCCTGCCGGAAGAGCTCGGCGGGCACCGAGGGGGGCTCGGGCGGGATGCGGGCGAGGGCGAGGTTGTCGTCCACGTGGTCGGGCTCCCGCATCCCGACCACGGCGGACGTGATGTGCGCCGTGCTGCGCACGAACTGGAGGCAGCGCTGGGCGTCGCTCCGGGCCCCGGGGAGGGCGCGCCTCACGAACCCGGGCACCCGGCCCAGCACCCGGCCGCCGTAGAGGGGGGCGCTGGCCAGGACCACCGTGCCGGTGTGGCCCAGGGTGGCCAGGGCCGAGGCGGTGCGCCCGTCGGGTCCGAGCTGGCTCTCGAGGACCGCCCCCTCTCCCGCGGCGAGCCCGTACGGGAGCTGGAGCGCCCACATGTGGTGGTGGCCGCCGCCCACCTCGAGGGCCATCTCGAAGAGCTCGACGATCGACAGGTGACCGCGCTCGCTGTGGGGGACCAGGAGTCCGTCCCAGGTGGACACGCCGTAGGCCCCGATCCAGCCCCGGGCGACGGCCTCCTCCAGGCTCCGCATCACCTCGCTGAAGCGCTCGCGAAACCCGTTCGGGCCCAGGGCCCGCAGGTGGAGCTCGGGCTCCTGCACCAGGTAGAGGTCGATGGTGGCCAGGCCGAGGTTGCGCCGCGATCGCTGGATCTGGTCGAGCAGGAACGGCGGGTCGATGGCGTGTCCGTTGACTACGTTGCGGGGGTCGACGAGGCCGCTGTCCACGTAGGTTCGCCGGAGCGCGCGCTGGGCCTGGGCGTAGCTCGTCGCGTCCTCGGGCTCGCAGACCAGGACGCCCCCCTTGCTGACCACCACGACCTCGTCTCGCCGGGCGTCGCCGTCCCGGAAGGCCCGGGCGAGCGCGGAGCCCAGGGCGCGCTCGCTGGTCTGCATGCGATCGGACAGGGCGGTGTCGAAGACGTTGATGCCGCCCTCGAGGCACTGGGCGACCGCCGACCGGTACAGCAGGTCGTCGACGCCGCCGGGGTCGCCGCGGCGGGTGCCCAGCGCCAGCGAGGACAGGGTCAGCCGGTCCGGTCGCCGGAAGTGGCCCGGCAGGTGGGGGAAGCGGCTGGCGAAGCGCGCCGTGCCTTCGGGCGTGGCAGCGCCCTCGAGGAGCCCGGAGTCCCGGGGCCGCTCCGTTTCCCCACTGCCGCCCATGGCGGCGAAGGCTACCGCGCAGGCGCGCGGGACGCAGGCGTATACTGCCGGCTCGGGTGGACCGTCGGGGGGGTGAAGCATGTGGGCACGAGGGATCGCGGGCGCCGCGCTCGCAGGCGTGATCGCCGTCGTGGTCCTCGCGGGCTGGGTGGCGCGCCAGGCCACGCGCATCGACGTCGAGACGGTCAGCCAGGACGTCTCGGTTCTCATGGGGATGGGGGGCAACGTCGGGGTCCTGCGCACCGCGGAGGGCCCGGTCGTCGTCGACAGCATGACCCTGCGCATCCAGGGCGAGCGCCTGCGCGCCCGGGCCGAGGAGCTGGGCGGAGGACCGGTCCAGGCGCTCATCAACACCCACTGGCACGCGGACCACACCCACGGCAACCCCGGCTTCGCCGAGGGGACCCTGGTGGTGTCCACCCAGCGCACCCTCGAGCACCTGCGCTTCTTCGATGCGGATGCCTGGGCCGGCGACGCGGAGGCCCTGCTGCCGGCGGAGACCTTCCGCCGCGACCACGAGATGCGGATCGGTGGCAAGACGATCCGCTCGTACCACTTCGGGCGCGGCCACACCGACGGCGACCTCGTCGTGCTGTTCGTCGAGGACCGGGTGATCCACACCGGTGACCTGGTCTTCAACGGCCGCTACCCGAACATCGATCTCGAGTCGGGCGGATCGATCCAGGCCTGGATCGACACCCTCGACCGCGTGCTCGAGCTGGACTTCGACCGGGTCATCCCGGGCCACGGCGCCGTGACCGATGCCGCCGGCATCCGCCGCTTCCAGGCCTTCCTCCGCGATCTCTGGGCCGCCGGTCAGCGGGCCGCCGCAGAGGGCTGGAGCCTCGAGGAGGCCCGGGCCAGCACGGCGCTCACCGCGGACGAGGGATACGAGGCCATCGCGGTGCCCTTCGTCCTCCGGCTCGATCGCCCGTTCGTGCTCCAGCGCGCCTGGGAGGAGGCGACCGGCGCCGTCGCGCCCGGCAACCCCCCGCCCGAGCCGGGGACGGCGCGCTAAGGTTCGCCCCTCGAATCCATCCGGAGGTCCCTTGAGCAGTCTGTTCTCGATCGAAGGCAAGGTGGCGCTGGTCACCGGAGGCACCCGCGGCATCGGCCTGATGATCGCCCGCGGCTTCGTCTCGGCCGGTGCGAAGGTCTACGTGGCCTCCCGCAAGGCCGAGGCCTGTGAAGAGACCGCGGCGACGCTCTCCGAGCTGGGCGAGTGCGTGGGAATCCCGGCCGACCTCTCGAGCGAGGCCGGGTGCAGGGCGCTCGCCGACGAGATCCAGGGACGCGAGAGCGCGCTCCACATCCTGGTCAACAACGCCGGCGCCAACTGGGGCGCGCCGCTCGCCGACTATCCCGCGTCGGGCTGGGACAAGGTGCTCGACCTCAACGTGAAGGGGCCCTTCTACCTGAGCCGCGCGCTCGTGCCGCTGCTCGAGAGGTCGGCTGCGCCGGGAGACCCCGCGCGGATCATCAACATCGGATCCATCGACGGCATCCAGGTTCCGGCGCTGGACACCTTCGCCTACTCCTCCAGCAAGGCGGCGATCCACCACCTGAGCCGGGTCCTGGCGCGCAAGCTCGCGCCCCGGATCACGGTCAACGCCGTGGCCCCCGGTCCCTTCGAGTCGAAGATGATGGCCGCCACCCTCGACCAGTTCGGCGACGCGATCCGCGCCTCCTGTCCCATGGGCCGCATCGGGGAGCCCGAGGACATGGCCGGGGTGGCCATCTACCTGGCCTCCAGAGCCGGCGCCTACGTCACGGGTGCGGTCATCCCCGTGGACGGCGGAATCGCGACCACCCGGTAGCCCCGCCCACCGAAGCCACGGAGGCTGCCCATGTCCCGACGAATCTGGAGCCCGCGCGCTCAAGGCGCACTGCCGGCGCTCCTCCTCGTAGGCGCGCTCCTGGGTGCGGGCTGCGGCGACGAGATCGAGCGGGTCGTGCACCCGTCCATCCCGCCGGTCGGGGGCGTGGTCTTCGAGGACCTCGACGGCGACGGCGCCAGAGGCGAGGACGAGCCCGGGGTTCCGGGGGTCGTCGTCCACCGGGGCTTCGAGGTCGCCGTCAGCGATGCCGAGGGGCGGTACGTCCTCGCAGGCGCGTCGGAGGCCCGCGGCTCCAGCAACGACGGCCTGGTGCACCTCACCCGGCCGGACGGCTGGGACTGCGCCGTCTGGTATCGCCCGGTGGAGGGCGGCTCCCTCGACTTCGCCCTGGTGCGCCGGACCGCGGCCGCCGAGGACGGCTTCACGTTCGTGCACCTGAGCGACGCCCACGTCTTCGATCGCGCCTCGGACTTCATCGACTTCTCGAGCGGTCCGCGCCAGTGGTGGATGCCCGAGATCCTGCGCAGCGCCTACTTCCTGTACTTCACGCGCAAGCTGGCCGAGCCGGCCTTCACCGACGACTTCGCGGCCGGGCTGCGCACCCACCTGGCCGAGCACCTCGGCCAGGCGGCGGTCGACGCCCGCTTCGACGTGCAGCTCCCCGGAGCGCTGCTCGACGAGCTCGCGCGCAGCGGGAGCGCCCTCTCCCGGGTGGAGGAGCCGATCCGGGCCGCCTTCGACGAGCTGCGCGCGCTGGCCCCGGCGTTCGCGATCCACACCGGCGACCTGATCCTCGAGGCCAACAACGGGTCCGCCGAGGCGGTGGAGCGTTGGATGCGCTTCTACCGCGAGCTGACCGCGGACCTGGGCTTCCCGGTCTACGACACCATCGGCAACAACGAGATCGCCGGCATCGAACACGACGGCTTCGACCCCGGCGACCGGCGCTACGGCAAGGGCCTCTACCGGCAGATCTTCGGCCCGTCCCACTACAGCTTCGACCGGGGGCGATTCCACTTCGTCGCGCTCGATACCCACTCGCAGAGGCGCTACCTGGACGATCCGCGGGCCTGGATCTTCCAGATGCCCGAGCGGGGCTTCTGGAGCTGGCTCGATCGCGACCTCGAGCGTCACCCGGGGCGGGTCCCGGTGCTCGTCAACCACGAGCCCTTCGTCTACGACCCGGCGTGGCCGTTCGACGAGGAAGACTTCGATCCCATCGACGACAAGGGCCGGCTCGCCCGCCACGAGATCCCGGTGGTGATCGCCGGACACATCCACCGCAACGGCCTGGTCCGGCGGGACGGCACGACCCACATCACGACCGGCGCGCTGTCGGGCTTCCGCTGGGTGCTGCCCCCGGACCTCTACCACCGCGGGTACCGCCTGTTCCACGCGCGCGGCGAGCGCCTCTACTCGGCCTGGAAGCGGCTCGACCACCCCGTCGTCGCCTTCATCGACCCTCCGGGCAATCCGGCCCAGCATCCGGCCCAGGCGGGCGGGCACGCGACTGCGGGAGACGGGACGCGGGTGGTGGCGGTGGCGGCCGACGCGCGCGGGCCGTTTCCCGGCGTCCGGATCCTGCTCGACGGCAAGCCCCTGTCCCTCGAGCGCTGGGGCCGCTACTTCGTCTCGGCGGCGGTGCCCGCGGAGCGGACCGCGGGCCCCGGCGAGCTCGTCGTGGAGGCGATCTCCCTCGACGGTCGCCTGATCCAGGACCGCGCCCGGCTCGTCGCCGGCTCGACCGGGAACGAGCAGTGAGACCCCTGGGCGGACGCTTCCCCTCCGTCGTCGCGTGGCTGGCTCTCGTCGCGCTCGCGGCGGCGCTGCCCGCCGTGGCCCGCGGCGGCGAGGCCGAGGCCGCTCGCTGGCTCGAGGGCGCGGCCGCGGCGCTCCACCCGGCCGAGAGCATGTCGGCCCGGGCGCTCCTCTGGACCCGGGACGCCGAGGGCGACGAGGAGGTGCTGCTGCTCGACTGGCTGCGCTGGACCCGCGACGGGACCCGCCAGGTCGTGCTCGAGGTGCGCCAGCCCGAAGCGATGCAGGGCAGCGTCTACCAGCTGGCGTTTCCCGGCGGCGCGACCGTCGACCGCAGGGTCTGGTCGCCCGAGCGCGGGCGGCTGAACCGCATGCGCGGCGACCGCCCGACGGACCCCTTCCTCGGCAGCTTCTTCACCTACGAAGACCTGGGCTGGGTCCGGCTCGCGCTCGGCGTCCCGCTCCGCGAGCGCCGCCACAGCGAGGCCGGCGACGGGCGTGTGACGATCGAGACCGGACCCTACGCGCTGTACCTGGGGGCCGAGCTGGTGCTCGACGCCGCGAGCGGGCTGCCTCTGCGCGTGGGGTTCCGCGACCGGGCGGGCTTCGAGTTCCGCCAGCTCCGGTTCTCCGACGTGCGCGAGGTGGACGGGCGGCGGCTGCCCCACCGCATCGAGGTCGAGGATCTGCTGAGCGGGGTCCGCAGTCGTCTCGAGCTCGACGATGTGCACTTCGGGGTGCCCGTCGATCCGTGGCTCTTCGAGCCGGACTTCGGCGGCCGCCCCCTGCGCCGCGGCACCCGCATCGACGTCCCCCTGCCCGGAGACGCGGAGACCGACGGCGGCCCCTCCCCCCCCACCCCCTAGCCCGCCTGGCCAGGCCGCTTCGCTGCACCCGAACCACGCCGCTTCGCTTCTCGCGACAGACGCCGCTTCGCTCCACCTGACCTCTTCGGGGCGTGTCGGGGGAGCAGGGGGCTTTGTACTCGCTCAGTCCTCGGCGAAGGGACGGGGTTGCTTCCCGGGGTAATCGGGCTGCCTCGCGCTGGCCTCGGCGCCTGCGGAATCTGCGCGCGGGACCCCCTGCTCCCCCGACCCGAAGCCGGGCAGCCAACGACGTCGATTCGTTCTGCCTCGCTGGGGCCGTCCCGGCCGTTGGCTGCCCAGCGCGAGACCGGGGGAAGGGTCGTCAGCGGAGCGACCGCCGAGGTGAGTGCGGCGCTCTCGGGCTCGAACCGTTCCTGCAACGCGCGGCGGCCAGCGCCGGTTCGAGCCGAGGCGCCGTGTTCTCTGCAGCCGCCAGCCCGCGCGCTGCCGACCCGGGAGGGAGACGGAGTCGCAACCCTTCCCCCGGTCGGGGCAATGGAGGACCTCGGGCGAAGCGAAGCGGCCCCCGTCCTGGTGGAGGGCGAGGGGGTCAGTCTTCGAGGAGGCGGACCTGGTAGTTGCCGCGGCCGGCGTCGTACTCGAGGGCGATCATGCCCTCGGCCTCCGCGTCCTTCAGCAGATCGCCGAAGCTGCGGTAGCCGTAGTAGCTCTCGTTGAAGCCGGGGAACACGCGGCGGATCGTCTGCTTGATCATCGACCCCCAGAGCGGGTCGTAGTCCATGTCCAGCGAGCGCACGATCTCCTCCAGGCGCTCCATCGCCTCCTGGCGGCGCTCGTCCTCCTCGCTGGTCGTCTTCTTCGCGCTCTTCTTCTTGCCCAGGCGCGGCTTGGGCTTCTGGGCGACGCGCACCAGGTCGTCGTAGTAGATGAACTCGTCGCAGTTGGCGATGAGCAGATCGGAGGTCGAGTTCTTGACGCCACAGCCGATGACGCGCTTGTCGTTCTCCTTGAGCTTCGACACCAGGGGCGAGAAGTCGCTGTCGCCGGTCAGCAGCGCGAAGGTGTCGATGTGGTCCTTGCTGTAGCAGAGGTCCAGGGCGTCCACGACCATGCGGATGTCCGCGCTGTTCTTGCCGCTCACCCGGGTCCGCGGGATGTCGATCATCTCGAAGCCCGTGGCGTGGAACTCGCGCATCTCCTTGCGGTAGCTCGTCCAGTCGCAGTACGCGCGCTTGGACACGATGCGGCCCTTCTCGAGCATCCGCTTCAGCACCATGTGGATCTCGAAGCTCGCGTCTCCCTTCATGTCCCGGACGCCCAGCGCCAGGTTCTCGAAGTCGACGAAGACGGCGATCAGGGGCTCTTCGGACATGCGTTTCCTCGCTGTGGTGGGGAGGCGCGCGAAGCGTAACCGATCCCGGGGGTGCGCCGCCCGACCCAATCTCCCGCGCGTCCGGGCGGGAAGCCGAGGGGTGTCCCTGGGAAGTCTGCTTCCGTTCCCTCCGAAGTTGCGGTCGGAATGCGTTCGGGCCGTGTTCCGGTTGCGCGCCGGGGCAGCCCCGGCTGCCGGCGGGTGGAGGCTCGCTGCGCATGGCGCTTGGTCCCGGGATTGCACTGGCCTGGGGTCGGGGAGTCGAGGGGGCGGGCGCCTGTGGGCCCGCTCCGGGAAGGGGCGCGCCCGACGTGAGTCGGGTGGGAGCCCGGAATGCTGAGCGGCCAGAGCGGACAGGTCAGATCCTCCGATGGGGTGCGGCGGCCCCTGGCATCGCACCCCGCGGCCGCGCTCCTCGCCCTGGGACTGCTGGCCGCCGCGACGGCGGTCGCCCCCGCGGCCGGCGCCGAGGGCCTGGACCTCCAGGACCCCACCCCGCGTTGGGTCGAGGTGGCCTTCGAGCGCTCTCCGCCCGAGGAACCCGGTCGGCTGCGCGGCCGCTTCACCACGAGCTTCCCCGCCTGGCTCGAGCCCGGTCCCGAGGCCGGCCAGATCCAGGTCACCATCGGGCGCGGCATCGTCGAGGCGCATCTCCTGGATCAGTACGTTCCGGTGCCCGAGAGCTTCAGCGACTTCGTCTGGGTCTTCGACGCGGACTCGGGGCACGTCGTCTCCGCCCGGCTCCAGGGGGCCGTGGTCACACCGATGGAGCTCGGCTTCCTGCGCACCCGGACGGTGACCCGCCTGGTCGTCGACATGACCAGTCGCCAGCGGGCCGGATTCCAGCGGCCGAGCCGCATCCTCGGCAACGACCACTTCCCGTACTGCAGCGATCCCGACTCGCTCCGCTGCCGCATCGTCCCGGGGTACGCCCTCGACCGCGAGACCGGGTGGGTGAATGCGGTGGGCGCCATCTCCGCCCGGACCGGACCGGTGAAGGTGATCTCGTTCTCGCCCCTGGGCGAGGCCCGGTTCGTCGAGAGCGGGCCGTCGCCCGACGTGGCCAGCGGGCCGCCGCTCGCGGTCTCCGGCGAGGCGGACCTCGAGGTGCTCGAGGGTCCCTGACCCACGGGGGACGGGATTCGGGGCGCGACCTGCGGTACAAAACCCGCTCCCACGGTCACCTCAGTCGGATCCGAGCCCCTGTCGCACATGGACACTTCAGCCCGAGCCCTGGCCCGCGAGGTCGAGCGGCGCCGAACCTTCGCCATCATCTCCCACCCGGATGCCGGCAAGACGACCCTCACGGAGAAGCTGCTGCTGTTCGGCGGGGCGCTGCGCGAGGCCGGCGCCGTGCGCGCCCAGAAGGCGGCCCGCCACGCCACCAGCGACTGGCTCGAGCTGGAGAAGCAGCGCGGGATCTCGGTGTCGACCTCGGTCATGCACTTCGAGCACGACGGCTACCGGGTCAACATCCTCGACACCCCGGGCCACCGCGACTTCAGCGAGGACACCTACCGCACCCTCATGGCGGCCGACGCCGCGGTCATGCTCATCGACGCGGCCAAGGGCGTGGAGGCCCAGACCCGCAAGCTCTTCGAGGTCTGCCGCCTCCGCCACATCCCCATCTTTACCTTCGTCAACAAGATGGATCGCCACGGGCGCGAGCCGCTCGACCTGATGAGCGAGATCGAGGAGGTGCTGGGTATCGACGCGCTGCCCGTGAACTGGCCCGTCGGGTCCGGCAGCGACTTCAAGGGCGTCTACGACCGCCTGGCGTCCAGGCTCCTGCTCTTCTCCGGGGGCGAGCACGGCACGCTCCGGGTCGACCAGAAGGAGGTGCCCGGCGCGGTCGACTCGGCGCCCGTGCGCGAGGCCATGGGCGCGTTCGCCGACGAGGTCGTCGACTCCCTCGAGCTGCTCGACGGCGCCGGCGCGGAGTTCTCGCTCGACCGCGTGCGCGGGGGCCTGCTGACGCCCATGTTCTTCGGCAGCGCGCTCACCAACTACGGCGTCCAGCCCCTGCTCGAGCGCTTCCTCGAGATGGCGCCGCCGCCCGAGGCGCGCCAGTCCGACGCCGGACCCATCGACCCCGTCGAGCACCCGTTCTCGGCGTTCGTGTTCAAGATCCAGGCGAACATGGACCCGGACCACCGGGACCGGGTGGCCTTCGCGCGGGTGTGCTCCGGGCGCTTCGAGAAGGGCGCGACGACCCTCCACGTGCGCACCGGCAAGAAGTTCCGCATGGCCAACTCGACCCTGCTCATGGGCAAGGGGCGCGAAGAGGTGGACGACGCCTATCCCGGAGACGTGGTCGGCCTCTTCGACCCCGGCGTGCTGCGCATCGGCGACACGCTCTCCGACGAGGGGAGCTTCGCGTACTCGGGCATCCCCTCCTTCTCCCCCGAGCACTTCGTGCGGGTGGAGGTGGCCGAGGTGATGAAGCGCAAGTCGCTCAGCAAGGGACTCGACCAGCTCGCCCAGGAAGGCGCCATCCAGCTCTTCACCGAGCCGGGCGTGGGCAGCGCGGCCACCATCATCGGGGCCGTGGGGCCGCTCCAGCTCGAGGTGCTCCAGCACCGCATGGCCACCGAGTACAAGGTCGACCTCCGGCTGGGGGCCCTGCCCTTCCGGGTGGCGCGCTGGCCCCGGGCGGGCTTCGATCCCGACGAGTTCCGCTACTCGGAGACGGCGCGGGTGGTCGAGGACCGCGAAGGCCAGCCCGTCCTGCTCTTCAACTCCGAGTGGAACCTCGACTGGGTCCGCCAGAAGCACCCCGACCTGGTGCTGGCCGAGACCGCCCACGCCGAGCTCTTCGAGAAACCCGCCGACTGAGTCGTGGCTCGAAGAATGTGCCTGGCACGTGACGTGCTCTGTGCCCGGTCATGTCTGCCCGGCGCCCGGCCTTCCAGCCGCCTCACTGCCCGAACCCCGACTGTGATTCCCATGCGGATCCGGGCCCCTGGCGCTGCATCCGCAAGGGCTTCTACCGCAA
>JBNLVL010000015.1:0-70245 GCA_050618075.1 Myxococcota bacterium | reverse complement strand
GAACGCCACGTTCTCCGCCAGGCCCTTGTGCGCCTGGCGCGAAGTGATCGCGGCCGTCAACGTCGTCTTCCCGTGGTCCACGTGACCGATCGTCCCGACGTTCACGTGCGGCTTCGTCCGCTCGAACTTCTCCTTCGCCATCGATCTCTCGTCCCTCTTTTCGGCTCTTCGAACCGTTCGTCTGGTCCGTCTGGTCCGTCTGCTTCGTCCCGCGCGTCCGACCTCCTGGCGACCGGCTTGCGCCCTGCCCGGATCGACGGGTTCCCGACCCGTCGTGGCCGCACGCGCGTGGGTGCTCGTTCCCTGACTCTCTGCCTCTGCGTCTGCGTCTGCCTCTGCCCTGCTGCGCTGCCCTCGACTCGGTCCCTCGGTCCCCGACTCGCTCTGCGTCCGGAGGACCTGGAACGCCTGGTGCTGGAGCTCACGACCGGACTTGAACCGGTGACCTCGTCCTTACCAAGGACGTGCTCTACCGACTGAGCTACGTGAGCTGGTGTCTCCTCCTGCCGGTGCGGTCTCGGTCGCCGTGCCTTCCCTTCACCGGGCTGGACTGGAGCGGGAAACGGGACTCGAACCCGCGACCCCGAGCTTGGAAGGCTCGTGCTCTAGCCAACGGAGCTATTCCCGCCCTGATCGCCCTCGGAGCCCCGGGCCCGCCGTCCGTCGCGAGCCACGCGCTCCGTCTGTCTTCTCGCTTCGTTCGCGCTTCGTTCGCGTCCTTCCGCGCCGCCGGGCCGTTCTTGGCGGAGTTGGCGGAGGACGTGGTGGAGAGGGGAGGATTCGAACCTCCGAAGGCATAGCCAGCAGATTTACAGTCTGCCCCGTTTGACCGCTTCGGTACCTCTCCGTATCCGTGTCCGTGTCCGTGCCGTGCCGTGTACGAGGCACAGATCGTCGATACCGGAAAAAGCGTATAAGCACCCTGCGTCCTTCAGCGTCCGCCTTGATCCGGTTGCGCGGCGGTGCGCCTGAACGATCAGATGCGAGAGATTCGCAGTGCTCGAGTTTCGGCCCCGCTCGCGACAGGCTGTCCCCGCTGACCCCGCAGATCGCATTCTCTCGCAGCCACCACAACCGCAGCGAAGACGCCCGGTTTGCCACGCTCTTGCGATTGGCGGAGCTGGCGAGGAGACTCGAACTCCTGACCTGCGGATTACAAATCCGCCGCTCTACCAGTTGAGCTACGCCAGCCTGTCGACGAACGCGGCGGATGATAACGCTCTGTCCCCGTGCATCAACCGGGCCGAAATGGATTTGCTTCGGAAATCTGGGGAATTAGCGGAACCCGGGCGGGTCACCGCCGGGTGGGGTCGCGACGCAACAGCTCGAACAGGACCACGGCCGCGGCGGTCGCCACGTTGAGGGACTCGATCCGCCCGGCCATCGGGATCCGCACCCGGTGGTCGATCTCGTCCAGGACCCCCGGCCGCAGCCCCTTGCCTTCGGCCCCGAGCACGACCACGAGTGCCCCCTGGGTGATCGAGTCCTGGGCCTCGAACAGTGAGACGCTCCCATCCGGCTCCGCGCCGATCGTCCAGAAGCCCTCTGTTTTCAAGAGCTTGAGCGCATTTCGCAGGTTCGGCACCCGGGCCACGGGCAGCCACTCCACGGCTCCGGCACTGGCCCGCGCGAGCGCGGGCCCCAGAGGCGGCGAGCGTCTCTGGGTCAGGATCAGGCCGTCCGCCCCCGCCGACTCGGCGACCCGCGCGATGGCGCCCACATTCTGAGGGTCTTCCACCCCGTCGAGGGCCACCAGACGGGGGGGACGCGGCCTGCCCCCGGCGGCGACGGGCTCGACGAGCTCCGTCAGATCGACCTCGGGCAGGGGTCCCGCCTCCAGGGCCACGGCCTGGGCCGGCGAGCCGGGACCGGGCGGGCGACCGATCTGGCCCTCGTCCACCTCGACGACCTCGACCCCCGCCTCCTGGGCGGCGCGGACGACCGCCTCCACCTCCGGGCGCCGCCGGCCGCGGCGCACCAGCAGGCGACCGAGGGGGCGGCGGCGGGCCCGCAGGGCCTCGAGGGCGCAGTGCACGCCGTGCAGTCGTTGGGTGTCGCGGGGTCGGGTCATGGGCGGCCGGCCCGGAGTGTAGTGCGTCGGGACGCGAGGCCGGCCGGCCGGGGCCGGATCTCAGTAGTCGATCTCGGCCCTGAGCTTCTCGACCGCCTCGAGGAAGCGATCCGGCTCCTCGATGTGGGGGCTGTTCTTGAGCTCGAACTCGAGATAGGCGACCAGCTCGCCCAGGGCGAGGGCCACCGAGCGCTCGCGCTCGCCGGTCAGGCGCAGGGCCCGGTCGGTGAGGATGGCCGGGTCGGGCACGCCGCCGGGACCCAGCGGCAGGTCCCGCAGCAGCTCGGGGTAGCGCTCCGCGGTCTCGGCCGTCACGCGGCCGAGCCGCTCGCCCACCGCCGCCAGTCCCTCGGTCGCGACCAGGGGGGCGGTGAGCTCGGCCAGCAGCTGGAGATGCTGGTGCACGCACTCGCGGACGGCATCGTGGCTGGAGGCCGAGCCGTTGGCCACGGGCTTCGCGTCGGACGCCACCTCGACGATCCCGGCGAGCGACAGCATGCGGATCGTCCGCGCGGCCGACAGGGGATCGAGCCCCGCGTGGCGGCACAGGCCTCCGAAGCTCGTCTCCACCTCGAGGGCGTCGAGGAGACGGCGCTCGTTGCCTTCCCGCCTGCGCACGGCTTCGGCGTCGGCCGCCGCCATGCGCGTTCGCGGGTCCTCGAGCAGCGCCACGAACTTGAGCAGCTCGTCCCGCCGCGCCACCCCCTCGGAGACCAGGCGGCGGGTGGGCAGGGACAAGCGGACCACGTTGTCGGGCTGGACGTTGCCCTCCCAGACGTGGACCTGTCCGGACGTGTAGGTGAACAGCGAGCGGACGATCTCCTCCACCTGGAGCTTCACGCCGTTCCAGAGCTCGCGGGGCGTGAGGATTCCGCCCTCGACGAGCAGCTTCCCGAAGCGCCGGTCGGGTCGCCACCGCTCCTCGGCGTCGTGCAGCTGCTTGAGGTCGATGATGCCGGCGCGCAGGAGGCATTCACCCAGGCGGTCGGGGCGCTGGTTGGACGTCGCGAACACCACCTCGCCCCGGCTCAGGTAGACCGACTTCTCCACCTCTCCGTCGTTGAACGCCAGGTAGCCCGACTTCCCGGAGTCGTGGACCATGCGCAGGACGTCGGCCAGGGGAAAGGCGCGAACGTCGACGCTCATGACGAGATCGCGGTCCCAGGGAAGTGGCCCGTCTTCGCCTGCGCCGCTGCGCTCGAGCAGCAGCATGCGGCCTCCGGCGTGGATCAGGCGCGCGGACTCGGCCGGGCCGAGTCCCAGACGCCGGCGATCTTCTTCACCGAGGTCGAGCTCGACGCCGAAATGGGCTGTGGATTCCGCTGCGCTCACGTCCACTCCTGCCGCGGGGACACGCGGCCCCCGCGCCTCTCTTCGACCCGCAGGGGCCTGTGCTTGAGCCGCCCGCGGCGGTTGCTCCCGGGACTTCGGGTCCCCGGCCCCCGGGACCTGGCTCCTGCCGCGCGCCTGCGCTCAAGCTGCGCCTGCGTCCGCCGATGCCATGGAGAACGGAGGGGATGTCCATGGACGGCGGAGAGGTCCACCACAGGCGGCACCGGCGGGTGCAGCTCCAGCTCGGCGTGCGGCTCTCGACCATCGACCCGGAGCTCGATCCGGCCACCGGCCGCCCGTTCTTCCGCACCTCGGACGAGACCTGCGTGAACGTCTCGCGCGGTGGGGCATTGCTTCTCACCGCCGATCCGGTCGCGCCCGGGCGGCGCGTCCTGCTGGAGATCGAGCTGCCCACCGGCGAGCGCGTCGAGGCCGTGGGTCGGGTGGCGTGGACCCGCCTGATGATGCAGCCGGGCGACGCGCCGGTGGAGGCCGGCCTCGGCGTCGAGTTCATCGGCGGAGAGCCGAACCAGCTCACCCGACTCGAGCGCTATCTGGCCTCCGTCGAGAACGCCCCTCCCGTGCGCCCGGCCGCGCCTCCCCGACGCCCCGCGGTCGGAGGCGCTTGAACCGGGCCGCGAACGGCGGGTATGCTCGGGAACCCATGCAACCGCCTGGCTCGTTCAAGATCACTCGCTCGGGTCGCCGCCTCGGCGGTCGACTCGCCGGCCGGCTGCCCAGCCGCAATCAGGCGTACGACGACTACGTCGACGCACTGGCGTACGGCGATCTGCGCGTCCAGCGCATCGTGGATTCATTGCGCCGCGAGATCGTCGACGGCGGGCCGGGCCAGGACCTGCGGATCCGCCGGGTCTTCGAGACGCCCCGCGAGATCTTCCGCGTGGAGCTCGACGTGCCCGGGATGAGCTATCAGCGCACCACCCTGCTCGACCGCGAGGCGCTCGAAGAGCTCCTGGAGGCCGAGGAGGTGAGGGATGCGCTGTGCGCGCCGCTGGACGAGATCGGCGAGGATTTCGCAGAAGGAGCGCTGGTGGCCGTCGAGGAGCGCCCGCGCTGAACGGGCGGTCGCGCCCGCGCCTCCAGCGACCGGCAACTCCCGCCCCAACTCCCGCCCCGCCTTCTCCGATTCCCCCCCGATTCCCCCCCGATTCCCCCGGACTCCCCCCGAATCCGACGCATCCCGCGTGTCGCGCCTCTCGAGTGCCCGGGGCAGGACTCGAACCTGCACGGCCTGTGGCCAGATGATTTTAAGTCACCCGCGTCTACCCGTTCCGCCACCCGGGCCCAGAAGGCGGCCAACAGTTTATACTCGGGGACGACCGCGGGGCGAATCGCCGCGCAGCGCATGAAACGCGGCCGATCCCGGCCGCTCGCGAGAGGGAGTCGAGTTCGTGTTCCACGATCACAAGATCGTCGTCGTGATGCCGGCCTACAACGCCGCCCGGACGATCGAGCGCACCTACAAGGAGATCCCTCTCGACATCGTCGACGAGGTCGTCCTCACCGACGACGCCAGCCACGACGAAACCGTGGAGATCGCCCGCCGGCTCGGCCTTCGCACCCTGGTGCACGAGAACAACCGCGGGTACGGAGGCAACCAGAAGACCTGCTACGCCGAGGCCCTGCGCCTGGGCGCCGACGTCGTGGTCATGCTGCACCCCGACTACCAGTACACACCGAGCCTCATCGCCCCCATGGTCACGATGATCACCGACGGCCCCTTCGACGCCGTGCTCGGCTCGCGGATCCTCGGCGGCAGCGCCCGGGCCGGCGGCATGCCGATCTACAAGTACGTGGCCAACCGCTTCCTCACGGCGACCCAGAACCTGCTGGCCGGGGCGAAGCTGTCCGAGTACCACACCGGCTATCGCGCGTTCTCGCGCCCGGTCCTCGAGCGGCTGGCGCTGCTCGAGAACTCCGACGACTTCGTGTTCGACAACCAGATGCTGGCCCAGATCCTCCACGCCGGGTTCAAGATCGGCGAGGTGAGCTGCCCGGCCGCCTACTTCGACGAGGCCTCGTCGATCAACTTCCGGCGCTCGGTCCGCTACGGGATGGGCGTTCTGGGCGTCTCCGTCCAGCACTTCCTGCAGCGCAAGGGCCTGTCGAAGTACGCGATCTTCGATCCCGCCGGACGGCGACTCCCGGGTGCGCCCGAGGTCGCCGCGGGCGCTCGCGACTGAGCGGGCGGCGGGAAGGGTCCGGAGTTGGAGGCGGCGCCCGGATTCGAACCGGGGATCAGGGCTTTGCAGGCCCGTGCCTTACCACTTGGCTACGCCGCCGCCGGGCCGAATGGGTTACCAGGGCCGACGCCCCGAGTCAATTTTCCGTTCGCCCGAGGGCCGACCGCGACGCGCAGGGCGCGATGGGGCGATCCGGCGGAGGTCGCTAGAAAGCGACCTCCCAGCCTGATACGGTCGTTGCCGTGAAATGGCTCTTGCTGTTCGCCGGCGGCGGAATCGGGGCGGTGGGCCGCTTCGCCCTGGCTCTGTGGGTGGACGAGCGGACGTCGCTCCAGTTTCCCTGGGGCACCCTGGCGGTGAACGCGATCGGCTGCCTCGCGATCGGCCTGCTGGCGACCCTGGCCGACGTGCGCGGCGTGATCCCGCCCGGCCTCCGACTCTTCCTCGTGGCCGGACTCCTCGGCGGCTTCACCACCTTCTCCACCTTCGGACTCGAGACCTGGCGCATGCTGGAGGCCGGGCGCTGGCCCGGCGCGGTCGTCTACGCCCTGTCGAGCGTGGGCGTCGGGCTCCTGGCGGTGGTGGTCGGGGTCGTACTCGCGCGAAGCCTGGGACGCTGACCGCGGGCCCCGGCCCTCAGAGGTCCGGCAGGGGCACCCAGCGGCCGGCCAGCTCGAGCCCGAGGCGCCCGTCGCGCTCCTCGACGGCGTTCATCAGCTCGGCCTGGGCCGAGTGGGTGAAGCGCGCCGTCAGGCCGCCGGGCGCGAGGTCGCGTTTCACCGTGCACAGCCAGGCCCCGTCGATGGACGACTCGCGCAGGCTCGCCACCTCGAGGACGTCGGTCTGCCGGTCGGAGAGCGCGACGCGGCCGCGCTCCAGGTCGACGCTGCGCACGAAGAAGCCCGCCTCCTCGACCTCGATCTGCCCGCGGAAGCGCCCCAGCCTCACGACGTACTTGCGCTCGTCGGGCAGGTAGACGACCGAGCGATCGAAGTGCTCCCGGAGCTTCCGGTTGTGGATGGGCTGGCCCTCGTGGCGCCAGGTTCCGTCGTGGCGCAGGACCAGACCGAAGGGACGGAGAGGCGGCGGCCCCGCCGCCGGCGCGCTCACGCGTCGGGTCGGGGCTCGGGCTCGAGGGACCCGTCCTCGCAGACCCGAAACACCCCGACGAAGTCGTAGCGGTTCCAGAGCACGACCCTCGCCGGCGATCCGTCGTCGAGGTAGACCCATTTCTCGTTCCAGCGGACGCCGTTCTCGTCGTGGGTCCGCGGGTCGTTGACGCTTCCCACCTGGTCGTCGGGCGCACCGAGGCGCTGCCAGACCTCGCCGCGCCGGGGCGCCGACGCCTCGACCGCGCCGCTCACCGGTCGCACTCCCCGCCGATCATGTTCACGAAGTCGAAGGTGGGGATGATGTCGGCCAGCAGGCCGCCCTTCACCATCTTCTCCAGGGGCTGGAGGTTGATGAAGCTGGGCGGCCGGCACCTCACCTTCCAGGGGACCTCGGAGCCGTCGGACACCAGATAGAAGCCCAGCTCGCCGTTGGCCGACTCGACCGGGAAGTAGGCCTCGCCGGCCGGGACCCGCGGCCCCTCGGTGACCGACTTGAACTGTTGGATCAGCTCTTCCATGTGGTTGAACACCCGACCCTTGGCGGGCCAGCGGACCCGCGGATCGAGCACGTTCACCGGCCCGGGCCCGAGCTTCTCCAGGCGCGCCAGGCACTGCTCCACGATCCGCAGGCTCTGCTGCATCTCCTCCACGCACACGAGATAGCGGTCGTAGTTGTCGCCGACCTCTCCGATGGGGACGTCGAAGTCGATCTCGTCGTAGACGAGGTACGGCTCCTGCTTGCGCACGTCGAGCGGAATCCCCGCGGCGCGCGCCAGGGGACCGGTGACGGCGTAGGCGATGCAGTCCTCCCGGGAGAGCACGCCGGTCCCCTTGAGCCGGTCCACGAACACCCGGTTGCTGGTGACGACGTCTTCGAAGTCCCGGAGCAGCGTCCGGATCCGGCCGATGTGGTCTCGCGCCTGCTCGGCGAACCCGCTGGGGAGGTCGTGCTTGACGCCCCCGATGCGCACGTAGTTCGAGGTGACCCGGGCGCCGCACAGGGCCTCGAGCAGGTCCCAGGTGAGCTCCCGGGCCTCGATGCCGTAGAGGAACGGCGTCATCGCCTGGAGTTCGAGACAGGCGGCGCCGCAGCGGGTCAGGTGGTCGCCGAGCCGGGAGAGCTCCGCCGCGAGCACCCGGCTCCATTGGCACCGCTCGGGGGTCTCGAGCTCGAGGAGCTTCTCCACGGCCATGCAGAAGCCGACGTTGGCGAGCACCGCCGAGTTGTAGTTGAGGCGGTCGGTGTAGGGGATGGCCTGGTACCAGGTCCCCGACTCGCACTCCTTCTCGAAGCCGCGGTGCAGATAGCCGACCTGGACGTCGAGGGAGACCACGGACTCGCCGTCGAGCTCGATCAGGAACTTGACCGTGCCGTGGGTGGCCGGGTGCGAAGGGCCCATGTTGAGGACCTGGTGCTCGGTGTGCAGGTCCTTCTCGAAGTCGTCCTCGCCGGTCTCGCGGGCGCGCTCGGTGAGGAAGGTGGGCTCGTGGCTCGACAACTCCGCCCCCTCAGTTCCGCGGCCCGATGAGCGGCTGCCGCCGCTGCTTCGGGTAGTCCTTGCGCAGCGGGTGCCCCTCGAACTCGTCGTACAGCAGGATGCGCCGCAGGTCGCCGTGGTTGCGGAACGAGACCCCGTAGAGGTCGAAGACCTCGCGCTCCATCCACCCGGCGGAAGGCCAGAGGGCGACGACGGAGTCGATCTCGCACGGGTCCTCGTCCACGCGCGCCTTGACGCGCAGGCGCTGGTTCAGGGCCAGCGAGTAGAGGTGGTACACCACCTCGAAGCGCGGTGTCTGACCCAGGTAGTCGACGGCGCACAGGTCGACCAGCATCTCGAACTGCAGCCCCGCGGCCTCGCGAACGTGGCTCATGAAGGGCAGGATCCGGACCGGATCGACCGACACCGTGGCATCGCCGAGCTTCGTGTGGGTGTCGAGGAGCATCTCCGCGCAGGGGCCGTCGCGCAGGAGATCGACGACCTGGGCGCTGGTGCGGGCGGTCGTCACGACTTCCGGCCCCCGGTGACCGGGGCGTGCTCGCGATCGTACTCGGCCCGGAGGAACTCGAGGCGCCGCTCGAGCAGCTTCGCGGGCACGAGCAGGTCGTCCTTGCGGTAGTACATCGCCTCGCGCGTGAAGGTCGCGAGCTCGACCTCCCGGCTCATCACGATGGCCTCCTCGGGACACGCTTCCTCGCACAGCCCGCAGAACATGCAGCGGGACGCGTCGAGGTCGAACTCCTCGGGATAGCGCTCGATGCCCGCGCCCTCGAGCTCGCCCGGGATGATCGAGATGCAGTCGGTGGGGCACGCGAACTCGCAGAGCCCGCAGGCGACGCAACGCGGCTGCCCGTTGTCGAGCTGCACGAGGACCGGCAGGCCGCGAAAGGCGTCGGGGTAGTCGACCCGCTCCTCGGGGTACTGGACCACGAAGTCCGTGCGATTGCGGCCCGTGACGAAGCCCCGGAGGTTGCGGAAGAAGTGCCTGGCCGTGACCGCGAGACCCTTGGCGATCATGGGCAGGTAGCTGCGTTCCAGCCAGCCCATCCTGTCCCTGCGGTCGACGGTGATGACGCGTCCGGGCATGGGGCAGGAATATAGGAGACGGCCCCGCAGCGGGCGAGCGCCGGGCCTAGACGTCGAAGTCCGCGGCCTCCAGCAGCTCGCGAATCCGGTAGAGGAAGGCGTTGGCCGGCTGGCCGTCCACCGCCCGGTGGTCGTAGGACAGGGCGATGTGCATCATCGGGCGGATCGCGATGGTGTCCTCGCCGTCGGCCTGGACCACGACCGGGCGCTTCACCATCTCGCCCATGCGCAGGATGGCGACCTGGGGCTGGTTGATGATCGCGAAGCCGTAGAGGTTCCCCTGGCGGCCGGGGTTCGAGATGGTGAACGTGCCGCCCCGCAGATCGTCGGGCGAGAGCTTCTTGTTGCGGGCGCGGGACGAGAGGTCTTCGATGGCCGCCGCCTGCCCGGCCAGGGAGAGGCGCTCGGCGTGGCGGATGACCGGCACCATCAGGCCCTTCTCGGTCTCCACGGCGATGCCCATGTGGATGCCCGCCTTCTCGACGATGGCGTCCTCGGTGACCGAGGCGTTGAGCCGCGGGTTCTCCTTGAGGGCGCGCACCACCGCGTTGACGATGAAGGGCAGGAAGGTGAGGCGGAACCCCTGGCTGCGCTCGAAGGCGCCCTTGGCGCTCGCCCGCGCCCGGACGACCCCGGACATGTCCACCTCGGCCACCGTGCCCACGTGGGGGCTGGTGTGCTTCGAGTACACCATGTGCTCGGCCACCAGCCGGCGCAGCGGCGTCATGGGGATGACCTGGTCCCCCTCCTCGAGCGCCACCTGGGCGTAGCTCGGGCGCTCGGCGGACGCCGGGGCGGCGGCCGGCGCCGGAGCCGAGACCGGCGCGGCGGCGGGGGCGGGCTGGGCGTGGCGCAGCACGTCGGACTTGGTGATCCGCCCGGCCGCTCCGGTGCCCTCCACGCTGCGCAGGTCGACATTCGCGCCCTCGGCCACCCGTCGCGCCACGGGCGTGGCCCGGGCCTCGACGGGCGCCGGCGGGGTGGGCTGGGCGGCGGGGGCCGGGGTCGGCGCCGGGGCCTCCGCCCGGGCCGACGGGGCGGACTCGCCGGGGGTCGCCACCGCGCCCTCGCCGATCACGGCGAGCGGGCCGCCGACCGGCACCACGTCGCCCTCCTCCGCCAGGATCTTCTCGACCACGCCGGCCGCAGGCGAGGGGATCTCCGCGTCGACCTTCTCGGTGGTCACCTCCACCAGAGGCTGGTCCGCCTCCACCTGATCGCCCTGCTGGACCAGCCAGCGTGCGATGGTGCCCTCGACGACGCTCTCTCCCAGTGCAGGAAGCTCGACGGTGATCGACATGGGTTCCCCCCTTGGCGCGCGGCCCGATGCATGGATCATCGGCGCGGGCTCGACCGGCCTTGATGGCGACGGTCAGGCGATGGGCTT
This sequence comes from Myxococcota bacterium, assembly GCA_050618075.1. Taxonomy (GTDB): domain Bacteria; phylum Myxococcota_A; class UBA9160; order UBA9160; family UBA4427; genus JBNLVL01. The sequence goes on along the minus strand of JBNLVL010000015.1, from coordinate 59,554 downwards.
CTCCACCGCCTGGAGCTCGGCGATGTCCCGGTGGCGGCCGCCGCCGGGCACCTTCTCCGCCTGCACCCGGGCCTGGAGCTTCATCAGACCGTCGAGGACGGCCTCGGGCCTCGGCGGACAGCCCGGAATGTAGACGTCGACCGGGATGATGGTATCGATGCCCTGCACGGTGGCGTAGTTGTCGTAGGGCCCGCCCGAGCAGGTGCAGGCCCCGAAGGCGATCACCCATTTGGGCTCCGCCATCTGGTCGTAGACCTTCTTCAGGATGGGAGCCTGACGGTGGGTGATGGTCCCGACCACCATCAGCAGGTCCGACTGGCGCGGGGAGAAGCGCGGCAGGGCGCAGCCGAAGCGGTCGATGTCGTAGCGTGGACCGGCCGCGGACATGAACTCCATGCCGCAGCACGCGGTCACGAACGGGTACAGGAACATCGAGTACTTGCGCCCCCAGTTCACCACGGTCTCGGCGCGGGTGGTCACGAACGAGTCGCCGCCCTGGCGGAGGAGCTCGGTGACCTGGCGACTGCGGGCGCCCTCGGCGCGGGCGAGCGCGGCGGCCGAGGCCCGCACGGAGGGGGCGTGTGCGGCGACGTCGCTCGGGGCGACACGGTTCCCGGCAGAGGCCTCCTCGGCGGAGACGTTTTCGGCAGAGGCGTTCTCGGCAGAGGCTTTCTCGGCGGACACGTCGCGCGACCTTCCTTCGCCTCTGACTATAGCCTCTCTGGTATGGTTGGCCGTGCTCGACCGGAGGCCACGTCGATGAGCATCGCAGCTGCCCACGCTGCGCCGAGAACGACACGGGCGTGACGTCGTGACGCCTGCCGAAGCGGCGAAGACCCCGGTCGGGCGACAGCTGCTCGCCTGGGGGGTCCACGCGCTCACCGCCAGCGGAGCCGTCATCGGCGTGATGGCGCTGGTCTGGGCCTCCACCGGCCAGCTGGAGCGCGCCGCGCTCTGCATGCTGGCCACCATGTTCATCGACTCCGTCGACGGCACCCTGGCGCGGGCCGTGGGCGTCGCCCGGGTGACGCCCGGGATCGACGGCCGACGTCTGGACGACATCGTCGACTACTTCAACTTCGCCATCGTCCCGGTGGCCTTCATGGTGTGGTCCGGCCACCTGCCGGGGGGCTCCCTGGGCGACGGGGCCACCTGGCTCTGGGTCGCCCCGCCGCTGCTGGCCAGCGCCTACGGGTTCTCCCAGGTCGACGCCAAGACCGAGGACGACTACTTCCTGGGCTGGCCCTCCTACTGGAACGTCGTGGCGCTGTACCTGTGGCTGCTGGACCTCTCGCCGGCCGCCGGCGGCGCCTGGGTCCTGCTCTTCAGCGCCGCGATCTTCGTGCCGCTCAAGTACATCTACCCGAGCAAGCTCCGGGTCCTCCGCACCACCACCACGGTGCTGGGCCTGGCCTGGGGATCGCTCCTGATCGCCGCGGTGCTGTGGCCGGACCGGGAGGGGGCCCGCCTCATGGCGCGCCTCTCGCTCGCCTACATCGTCTACTACCTCGCGCTCTCGGGCTGGCTCGGGCGCTGGTGGCGACCACGCGACCCGGACTGAGCTTCGGCGGCGTCGGCTGCACGTGTTTGGCATGCTCGCGCGATGGCCGAGACCGCCCCGCCCGTCGGCGTCCTGCTGGTGAACCTGGGAACCCCCGACTCGCCCTCGCCCCGGGACGTCCGCCGCTATCTGCGCGAGTTCCTCTCGGACCCCCGGGTCATCGACCTGCCCGCCGTGGCGCGCTTCCTGCTGCTCGAGCTCGTGATCCTGCCGTTCCGCCCGCGGCGGTCCGCCGAGGCCTACCGCGCCATCTGGACCGAAGAGGGCTCGCCGCTGCTGGTCCACGGCCAGGCCCTGGGCGACGCGGTCGCGAGCCTGCTGGGCGACGGGTTCCGAGTGGAGCTGGCCATGCGCTACGGGCGACCGTCCATCGCCCAGGCGATGTCGCGGCTGCGCGAGTCGGGCGCCACCTCGATCGTGGCGCTGCCGCTCTTCCCCCAGTACTCGGCCGCCGCCAGCGGCTCGGCCCGGGCCCGCATCCTGGAGGAGGCCGCCCGCCACTGGGACGTGCCCTCCATTCACGTGCTGGGCGACTGGTACGCGGAGCCCGAGTTCGGCGCCGTCTGGAGCGAGGTGGCCGGCCCGGCCCTGTCCGGGTTCCAGGCGGACCACGTGCTCTTCAGCTACCACGGGCTGCCCGAGCGCCAGGTGCGCAAGAGCGACCGGTCGGGCCGCACCTGCCTCGCGTCCGACGACTGCTGCGCGCGCATCGGCCCGCACAACGCGGGCTGCTACCGGGCCCAGTGCTTCGCAACCACGCGCATCCTGGTCGACGCCCTGGGGCTCGATCCGGCCCGCACCACCACCAGCTTCCAGTCGCGACTGGGTCGCGATCCGTGGATCGCTCCCTACACGGACCACGTGCTGGGCGAGCTGGCCCGCAGCGGCGTGAAGCGGCTGGCGGTCCTCTCCCCGGCCTTCGCCGCGGACTGCCTGGAGACCCTGGAGGAGCTCGGCCTGCGCGGGCGCGAGCAGTGGCTGGCGGAGGGCGGCGAGGAGCTGCTGCTGGTGCCCTGCCCCAACGCCCACCCCGCCTTCGCGCGCGCGGTGGCGGGCTGGATTCGCCGGGCGGCGGGCGCGGGCTGAGCCGGGAAGGCCGGGCGACGCCTACTCGGCCAGGGCGCGCACCGCGTCGGTGAAGGCGCGCACGCCCTCCACGGGCGTCTCCGGCAGGCAGCCGTGGCCCAGGTTGGCGATGTAGCCCCGGGCCGGTGCCGCGGCCTCGTGCATGGCGCGGACCCGCCGGGCGATCTCCTCGGGCGGAGCGGCCAGGGCGCAGGGATCGAGGTTTCCCTGGAGGCTCACCTTCCCGCCGTGGCGCTCTGCGGCCCGCGCCAGGTCGACCCTCCAGTCGAGCGAGATCACGTCGCTGCCCGCTTCGGCCATCTCGTCCAGAACATGGGCGCCGTCGTTCACGTAGAGGATGAGCGGGGCCCTCGAACGATCGAGGCGCTCGGCGATCTCCCGGTGGGTCGGCAGCACCCACGACCGGTAGTCCGAGGGCGAGAGCAGCCCGGCCCAGGTGTCGAAGAGCTGCACCACCTGGGCGCCGGCCTCGACCTGGGCCGTCAGGTAGTCCACGGTCATCTCGCCAAGCCGCGCGAGCAGCGCCCGCAGGATGTCGGGCTCCCGGACCATCATCCGCTTCAGCACGGAGAAGTGCCGGCTGCCCTGGCCCTCCACGAGATAGGCCGCCAGGGTGAAGGGCGCTCCGGCGAAGCCCAGCAGCGGGATGTGTCGCGAGGCGAGCTCCCGGCGCAGGATCCCCAGGATCTCGAACACGAAGGGGACCGACTCGCGGGGGTCGGGGACGCGCAGCGCCTCCACCTGGGCGGCGCTGCGGATGGGCTCGGCCACCGTGGGGCCGGGGCGGAAGTCGACGTCCACGCCCATGGGCGGAATGGGGGTGAAGATGTCCTGGAAGAGGATCACCGCCTCGGTGCCGACGAGCTCCACGGGCTGGAGCGAGACCTCCACCGCGCGCTCGACGTCGCGGCACATCTCGAGGAAGGTCACGCCCTCGCGCACCTTGCGGTACTCGGGCAGGTAGCGCCCGGCCTGGCGCATCAGCCAGACCGGGGGCCGGTCGACGGGCCGGCCGCGACAGGCCGACAGCAGACGCTCTTCGGGGTTCAGGACCGACTCCTAGTAGCGACCGAGACGAGCCCAGCGGTCCCGGTGGAAGGCGGCGTCTCCGAAGCCGAGCTCGCAGGCCCGCGCCCGCTTCAGGTAGAGGCCGATGTCGTACTCGTCGGTCATGCCGACGCCCCCGAACATCTGCACCCCCTCGTTGGCCACGAGCAGGTAGGCGTCGGAGCAGCGCGCCTTGGCCAGGGAGACCAATCGTGCGGCATCCTCCGCGCCCTCGTCCAGGGCCCGGGTCGCCGCCATCACGGCCGAGCGCGAGAGCTCGATCTCCATGAAGCAGCGGGCGGCGCGGTGCTTGAGCCCCTGGAAGCTCCCGATCACCGCGCCGAACTGCTCGCGCTCCTTCAGGTAGGCGAGGGTCAGGTCGAAGGCCTGACTCATGCCGCCCAGCATCTCGGCGCACAGGCCGGCGGTGGCGCGGTCGACCACCTGCTCGAGCAGGGCCACCGCGCCGCCCTCTTCGCCCACCCGGGCGTCGGCGCCCACGCGCACGCCATCGAGGCCCACGACGGCCGCGCCGCGGGAGTCCACGCGCACCTGGCGCGTCCGCTCGAGACCCGGCGCGTCGGCCGGGACGGCGAACAGGCCGACCCCGTCGCGGTCGGCCTCGGAGCCGGCGTGGCGGGCGGAGACCAGCAGCACGTCGGCCGCCCCGCCGTCGAGCACGTGGAGCTTCTCGCCGCGCAGCACCCAGCCGTCGCCGTCGCGCTCGGCGCGCGTGGCCACGCGAGCCAGGTCGTAGCGACTGCCCTTCTCCTGGTGGGCCAGGGCCAGCAGGAGGTCGCCTTCGACGACCCCCGGCAGCCAGGCCTGCTGCTGGGCCTCGCTGCCGGCGAGCGCGAGCGCCTGACCTCCGAGCAGGACCGTCGAGAGGAAGGGCTCGGGGGCGAGCTGCCGGCCGAGGCCCTCCATCACCAGGGCGAGCTCGGCCATGCCCATGTCGGCGCCGCCCACCGACTCCGGAAACGGGATGCCGACCCAGCCGAGCTCGGCCATCTCCTTCCAGAGCTCCCGGGAGAAGCAGAGGGGGTCGCCCGAGTCGCGCAGGGCGCGCATGCGCGACACCGGCGAGCGCTCGGCGACGAAGTCGGCGGCCGTCTTGGCCAGCAGCTCCTGGTCTTCGTTGAGGACGAGTTGCACGGGTCGGGTCTCCTGGGGCGGCGGCTCAGTCGGGCAGGCCGAGCACGCGCTTCGCGATGATGTTGAGCTGGACCTCGCTGGTCCCGCCCTCGATGGTGTTGCCGCGGCAGCGCAGCCAGTCCCGGGTGAGAGCCAGCTCCTCGTCGTCGAAGCCCGGCCCCTCCCATCCGAGGCTCTGGGGACCCGCCAGCCGCGTCATCAGCTCGTGGCGCCGCTGGTTCAGCTCGGTGGCGTAGATCTTGAACATCGAGCTCTCGGGTCCGGGCTGCTGCCCCGCCTTGGCCGCGTCCCGGGCGCGCTGGACCGTGAGCCCGAAGCAGCGGGCGTCCATCTCGTTGGCGGCGACGGCGTCCCGCAGGACCGGATCGGCGATGCGACCGTCGCTCTCGCCGAGGTACTCGGCGGCCATGTCGACCAGGCGACCGCGGCTCGACGCCTTCGCCTTGCCGGTGCCGCCGGCGCCCGCGCCGAAGGCGTCGGCGATCATGCTGCGCTCGTGGCCCAGCAGCGCCTTGGCGACGGTCCAGCCGTTGCCGACCCCGTTGACGACGTTCTCCATGGGCACCTTCACGTCGTCGAAGAAGGTCTCGCAGAAGGGCGACTTGCCGCTGATCAGCAGGATGGGCTTCACGGACACGCCGGGCGTCTCCATGTCGATGAGCACGAAGCTGATGCCCTCCTGCTTCCGGCCCTCGCTGCTGGTGCGCACCAGCGCGAAGATCCAGTCGGCCTGGTCGGCGTAGGAGGTCCAGACCTTCTGGCCGTTGACGGTCATCACCTCGCCGTCGATGTCGCCCTTCGTCTGGAGGGACGCCAGGTCGGACCCGGCCCGGGGCTCGGAGTAGCCCTGGCACCAGCGGATCTCGCCCCGGGTGATCTTCGGAAGGTGCTGCTGCTTCTGCGCATCGTTGCCGAAGCGCAGGAGCGTGGGGCCGATCATGGTGAGACCGAAGCCGATGAGCGGCGGCTGGACCTTGATCCGGCGCATCTCCTGGGAGAGCACCTTCGCCTCCTCGGGCGAGAGCCCTCCGCCCCCGTACTCCGTGGGCCAGGTGGGCGCGGTGAAGCCCTTGTCGGCGCAGACCTCGAGCCAGCGCTTCTGGTCCTCGCTGGCGAACACCCACTTGCGGCCCCCCCAGACCCCCTCGAGCTCGTCGGTCGGTCGACCGCGCAGGGACCGGGGCGCGTTGGCCTCGAGCCAGGAACGGGTCTCGGAACGGAACTTCTCCAGATCGGCCATCGCCTTCGCCTCGCATTGACTCGTGAATCGATCTCGGGCGCCCGATTGTAGGCTCTGGCGTCCGCTTGCGCCCCCGGCCGGGGGCCGCGCCCGCTTGCTACCCTCCCGCCATGGAGATCTGGCTGGCCAGCCCACGGGGCTTCTGCGCGGGCGTCGACCGCGCCATCGAGATCGTCGAGCGCGCGCTCGAGCGCCACGGCGAGCCCGTGTACGTACGCCACGAAATCGTCCACAACCAGCACGTGGTCGACGACCTGCGCGCCAAGGGCGCCATCTTCGTGGACGAGCCCGACGAGGCGCCGGCCGGCGCCCGGCTCATCTACAGCGCCCACGGAGTCTCGCCGGCCGTCCGCGAGGCGGCCGACGCGGGCTCCCTCGAGACCATCGACGCCACCTGTCCGCTGGTCACGAAGGTCCACAACGAGGTCCTGCGCATGGCCCGCGAGGGCTTCGAGATCGTGATGATCGGGCACGCCGGCCACGTCGAGGTCGAAGGCACCATGGGCCACGCCCCGGGCCGCATCCACCTGGTGGAGACGGTGGAGGACGTGGAGCGGCTGGAGGTGAGCCGGACCCGGCGGCTGGGCTGCGTCACCCAGACCACGCTCTCCGTGGACGACACCCGGGACATCATGGAGGCGCTGCAGCGCCGCTTCCCGGAGATCGCCCTGCCCCGGCGCGACGACATCTGCTACGCGACCCAGAACCGCCAGGACGCCGTGAAGGGACTGGCCGAGCGCGCGTCGCTGGTGCTGGTCGTCGGCGCGCCGGCCTCGTCCAACAGCAACCGGCTGGTGGAGGTGGCGGCCAAGCGCGGCGCCACCAGCCACCTCATCCAGAACGCGGGCGACATCGACCCGCGCTGGCTCGACGGCGTGGAGAGCGTCGGCGTGTCCGCGGGCGCCTCGACGCCGGAGTTCCTGGTGCAGCAGGTGGTGGATCGCCTGATCGAGATGGGCGGGCCCGAGACCCGCGTCGCCTCCCTGGGCGACGTGGTCGAGGACGTGAGCTTCAAGCTGCCGTCCGGGCTGCGCGGCTGAGCGACCGCAGCACGCCGACCCGACAGCACCCCGACGATTCGATAGCCTGGGCCGCCCCATGTCACGCCCCCGTCCCCCCGCCGACTCCTCCTCGCCCGAGGACACGGCGGAGGCCGACGAACGCGAGCTGCGCGACGCCGCCCACGAGGTCGAGAGCGAGATCGAGGAGCTGGGCGACGCCGAGGCCGCGCCCCCGCTGCCTTCCGCCACCCTCGCCGCCCAGGCGACCCATCCCCGGACCGCGGAGCAGATCGCCCGGGATCGGCGGGGAACCGCCGTCGAGATCGTCCAGCTCGCCTGGCCGGTCATGCTCTCCCAGGTCCTCGTCAGCCTGTCGGGCCTCATCGACCGGGCGATGATCGGCCGCGTGGGCGGCGAGCTCGGGGCCGCGGTCCCCCTGGCGGCCGCGGGCTTCGCGACGCAGTTCTTCTTCATCATCCAGTCGACGCTGTTCGCGATCGGCCTCGCCTGCGTCGCCCTGATGGCGCGGGCCATCGGCGCCGGCAACCCGCGTCGGGCGAGACTGGCGCTGGCGGCTTCCATCCAGGTCTCGATCGGCGTGACCGCCGTCCTGATGGCGGTCATGATCGTCTTCGCGCGGCCCTCGCTGTCGCTGCTGGGCGCGGAGCCGGTGGTGATCGACACCGCCCTGCCCTACCTGCGCCTGGTGATCGGGTCGGCCATCGTGCTGTCGGTCTCGCTGGTGCTCGACAGCGCCCTGCGCGCCAACAAGGACACGCGCACCCCGATGTACATCGCCGGGGTGGTGACCGCGATCAAGCTGCTGCTCAACTGGGCGCTGATCTTCGGCTACTGGGGCGCGCCGCGACTCGAGCTGGTGGGCGCCGGCCTCGCCACGGTGATCTCCCAGCTGGTGGGGCTCTGGCTGTTCGTCCGGGTGGTGACCCGGGCCCCGAGCGGCTCCCCGGTGCGGCTGCGCGCGCGGGACCTGCTGCGGCGCAACCCCCTGCGCGCCGATGTCATCCGCATCTCGGTGCCGGGCATCGCCGAACGCCTGGTGATGAACGGCGCCATGCTCTCGTACTTCTGGGTGCTCGGTCGCGGCTACGGCACCGTGGCGGTGGCCGCCTACACCGTGGGGATCGCGCTGCTCTCGTTCTCCTGGATCCCAGGCCAGGGCTACGCCCAGGCCGGCGCGACCCTGGTGGGCCAGGCGCTGGGCCAGAAGAGCCCCGACACCGCCGCCCGCACCGGCTGGCTCTCCGCGGGGCTCGCCCTGGGAACGGCCGTGGTGCTCGGGGTCGTGTGCGCGTTCGCCGCGGAGCCCCTGGCGCGCCTGTTCACCGACGACCGCGAGGTGATCGCCGAGCTGATTCCCTTCCTGCTCACCCTGGCGGTGGCCCAGCCCTTCCTGCAGCTCCACTTCACCCTGGGCGGCGCCCACCGCGGCGCGGGCGACACGGTCACCCCGCTGGTGGCGGCGACCCTCGGCACCTGGCTCTTCCGGGTGCCGCTGTCGGTCTTCTTCGGGTTCGTGCTCCACGCCCCGCTGCTCTGGGTCTGGGGCGCGATCATCCTGGACCACATCGCCCGGTCGGCCTACCTCGCCTGGAGCTTCCGGCGCGGCCGCTGGCGCGACCTCCCGGAGCCCGGCAGCGGAGGCGCGAACGGCCGACGCCCCGCACGCGCCTGAGCCCGGGGCGTTGCCCGCCCCTCGGCCCGGCTACACCTTGTGGCGGAGTGGAACGTGTTCTAATCGTGGGACACTGTCCGGCGAGGCGGGACCGACCCCGACTCGTCCACGAGAGCCCCTGCGCACCCACAGGAGAACCCCATGGCCGACCCCGCCGTGCTCGTCGAGAAGGACGGTCCCGTCCTGACCGTCACCCTCAACCGCCCGGAGAAGCGCAACGCCGTCAACTGCGAGGCGCTCTGCCGGCTCTACGATGCCTGGGTCCAGCTCGACGAGGACGACGCCCTGCGCGCGGTCATCCTCACCGGCAACGGCGACACCTTCTGCGCCGGCATGGACCTCGCGGAGATCGGCAAGATGCAGAAGGGCATCGCCGACAACGAGTGGATGGAGCGCGTGAAGAAGGAGCCCCACATCATCTACGGCGGCTGGCTCAAGACCTACCGCCCCACCAAGCCCGTGATCCTGGCCGCCGAGGGCTTCGCCCGCGCCGGCGGCACCGAGATCCTCCAGGGCACCGACATCCGCGTGGCCGGCGAGAGCGCCATGTTCGGGGTGACCGAGGTGCAGCGCGGGCTCTTCCCGATGGCGGGCTCGGCCGTGCGCCTGCGGCGCCAGATCCCCTACGCCGTGGCGGCCGAGATGCTGCTGGCCGGCGAGGACCTGCCCGCGCGGCGCGCCTACGAGCTGGGTCTCGTCAACCACGTGGTGCCCGACGGTCAGGCGCTGGCCAAGGCCCGGGAGATCGCGGGGCGCATCGCCGACAACGGGCCGCTCGCGGTGAAGGCCATCCTGGCCACCCTGCGCGAGACCGAGACCATGAGCGAGGAGGAGGCCTTCGGCGTGGAGCAGGGGCACGGGATGAAGGTGATGATGTCGAAGGACGCGGTCGAGGGGCCGCGCGCGTTCCTCGAGAAGCGCAAGCCGCAGTTCACGGGGAAGTAGCGACTCGCGCCGCTTCGCTCGCCTCGTGCGGGCGCCGCTTCGCTTCGCCTGCGGCTCTCGGGGCGTGTCGGGGGAGCAGGGGGCCCCGTGCTCGGTCAGTCCTCGGCGAACGGACGGGGTTGCTTCCCGGGGTAGCCGGGTTGCTTCGCGCTGGCCTCGGCGCCTGCGGAATCTGCGCGCGGAGCCCCCTGCTCCCCCGACCCGGAACCGGGCGGCCAACGAACTCGATTCGGCCTCCCTCGAGTCAGCGAATCGCCCCTTTGGTGCGCTTCTCCGGGGCTCAGGCGGCGGACCTTCTGCGAGCTACTCGGTGGGATCGGCGGCGTCCAGGGCGAGGGTGGGGATGTGGGCGATCCAGGAGCGGCCTCGGCCGTTGGGGTCGATGCCACCGCCGACCATGACGGAGCCGTCGGCGGAGACGGCGATCGTGGAGGTGAGTGTCCAGCCCTTGAGGTCGCGCTTGCGCGCCTTCTCGCCGAGGGCGTCCTTCAGAACCTTCTTCAACGAAACGACTCCGGTCGCCTCGGTCCAGACCCAGGCGCGAAGCGACCTGCGGCGCTTCCCATTCGAAGCGCATGGGGGCGCTCTCGACCACGCCTGGGGCCCCCCTACGAATCGGCGGGCGACCCCCTTGGCGCACAGCGGCACCGGTGACGAGTTCCGTCACCGAGAGGCTGACGCCCCGAACGAGAGTCGTTGGCCACCCGGCCCGAGACCGGGGGAAGGGTTGACAGCGGAGCGACCGCCGATGCGAATCCCGCGCCCTCGAAGCGCAAGCGCTCCTACAACCGATGGCGGCCAGCGTAGGGACGAGCAACCCGGTCTTGTTCTCTGCAGCCGCCAGCCTCGGCAGACAGGAAGCGGAGGGAGACGAAGTCGCAACCCTTCCCCCGGTCGGGGCAACGGAGCCTTCAGGCGAAGCGAAGCGGCGCTAGTGGGCCTTGGCGCCCGGGTAGTCGAAGGCGAGGGCGTCGTCGGACAGGTCGACGCGGACGCGGCCGCCCTTGGCCAGGCGGCCGAAGAGCACCTCGTCGGTGAGCTTGTCCTTCAGCTCCTTCTGGATGACCCGGGCCAGCGGGCGGGCGCCGAAGTCGGGGTCGTAGCCCTTCTCGGCCAGCCAGCCGCGGGCGGCGTCCGTCAGCTCGATCCGGATCTTGCGCTCGGCCAGCTGCTCCTCGAGCTCGCGCACGAACTTCTCGACCACCCGGCCCATCACCTCGGGCGGCAGCGCGTCGAAGTGCACGATCTCATCGAGGCGGTTGCGGAACTCCGGCTTGAAGAGCTTCTCGATCTCCCGGGTGCCGTCGCCCCGGGCACCGCCGCCGAAGCCGATGGCGCGCTCGCTCATCTCCCGTGCCCCGGCGTTGGACGTCATGATGAAGGTCACGTGGCGGAAGTCGGCCTCGCGCCCCTGGTTGTCGGTGAGGGTGGCGTGGTCCATCACCTGGAGCAGCACGTCGAACAGGTCCGGGTGGGCCTTCTCGATCTCGTCCAGCAGCAGCACCGCGTAGGGGTGCTTGCGGACCTGCTCGATCAGGATGCCCCCCTGGTCGTAGCCGACGTAGCCGGGCGGCGCGCCGATGAGGCGACTCACCGCGTGCTTCTCCATGTACTCGCTCATGTCGAAGCGCAGGAAGGGCACGCCCAGGACACGGGCCAGCTGCTTGGCGAGCTCGGTCTTGCCGACGCCCGTGGGGCCGGTGAACAGGAACGAGCCGGTGGGCTTGTCGTGGCCGCCCAGCCCCGCCCGGGCGCGCTTCACGGCGCGCACCACGGTCGAGACGGCGCCGTCCTGCCCGTACACCACCTCGTGGAGCTCCGCCTCGAGGTTCTCGAGCCGGTCGCGGTCGGCGGTGGCCGTGCGCTCCAGCGGGATGCGCGCGATCCGGGCGACCACCCGCTCGATGTCCCGCTGGCCCACGGTCTTGCGCGGCCTGGCCGACGGCTGCAGGCGCACCGCCGCCCCCGCCTCGTCCATCACGTCGATGGCCTTGTCGGGCAGGAAGCGGTCGTTGATGTGGCGCACCGAGAGCTCGACGCAGGCCTTCAGCGCGCTCGGCGTGTAGTGCACGCCGTGGTGGTCCTCGTAGCGGGGGGCCAGGCCGCGCAGGATGCGCACGCACTCCTCGGTGCTGGGCTCGGGAACGTCCACCTTCTGGAAGCGCCGCGACAGCGCCCGGTCGCGCTCGAAGTGGCGGTACTCGTGGTACGTGGTGGAGCCCATGCAGCGCAGCTTCCCCGCCGCCAGCAGGGGCTTCAGCAGGTTCGAGGCGTCCACGGTGGTGCCCTGGGCCGAGCCCGCCCCCAGGATGGTGTGGATCTCGTCGATGAACAGGACGGGCTTCTCCATCTCGAGCAGCGCGCCCGTCAGCGCCTTGAAGCGCGCCTCGAAGTCGCCGCGATAGCGCGTCCCGGCCAGCAGTGCGCCCAGGTCGAGGCTGAACACCTCCGCGACCTTGAGGTCGTCGGGGACGCGCCCCTCGTGGATCCGCAGCGCCAGGCCCTCGGCCAGCGCGGTCTTCCCGACGCCGGTCTCGCCCACGAAGATGGGGTTGTTCTTGCGGCGCCGGGCCAGGATGTGGACCGTGCGCTCGAGCTCGGTGCCGCGGCCGATCAGCGGGTCGAGCTCGCCGGCGGCGGCCTGGGCCGACAGGTTGGTGGTGAACGCGCTGACCGGGTCGGTGGGCACCTCGCCGGGCTCGTCGAGGTCGCCCGTCGACGGTGCCACGAAGGACTCGCCGTCCGCCCCGCCCTCGCGCTCGCCGTCGGTGAGCTTCGAGATGCCGTGGCTGATGAACTGCAGGACGTCGAGGCGGCTCACGTCCTGGCTGCGCAGCAGCGTCACCGCGAACGCGTCGGGCTCCTGGTAGATCGCCACCAGCAGGTCGCCGACCTCCACCTCCTCCTTCTCCGCGCTCTCGCTGTGGTCGACGGCGTGCTGGAGGACGCGGTGGAACGCCAGGGTCTGCTGGGCCTCGATGGGCTCGTCGCCGGGTACGCTCTCGAGGTCCTGGCCGAAGAAGCGCTCGAGGTCGCGCTTCAGCTTCTCCACCTGGGCGCCCGAGTGCACGAGGATCTCCCGCCCGTCCCGGTCGAAGAGGATCGCGTAGAGCAGGTGCTCGACCGTCAGGTAGGCGTGGCGGCGCACCACCGCCTCCTTGTAGGCGGCCTGGAGGGTCAGCTGCAGCTCGCGTCCGATCCGACTCACCGGCTCATTCCTTCTCCACTCCGGCGCGCAGCGGATAGCCGCGCTCCTGGGCTGCACGGTGCACCATCGCGACCTTGGTCTCGGCGACCTCGAGAACGTAGACACCGGCCACCCCGATGCCACCGCGATGGATGGCCAGCATGATGGCGTTGGCCTCCGAGGGCCCCTTGGCGAAGATCTGCTCCAGGATGCCCACGACGAACTCCATGGGAGTGTAGTCGTCGTTGTAGAGCAGCACCTTGTAGCGCGGCGGCCGCGCGACCTTCCTGCGGGTGCGGGTGGCCAGCCCCCCCTCCCGCTCCTCGTCCCGCTCGGGGTCCCGGGGCGGCCCGGGCCCCTCGGCCATGGCGCGCGCCCCCCTGCCTGCGATGCCGCCCGGGCGCCCGGGTTCCGCTGCCTCCCGGGTCGGCCCCGCCGGCCCCTCGATCCGCCTCGTCATGCGGGGAAGATAGCCCCTCGCGCTTCGTTAGACTCCGCACGATGACGCGGATCGAGCTGGTCGACGGGGTCGCCTGCCTCCCGCGGGCCGAGTGGAACGCCATGGTGGGTGACGGGTCCCCGTTCCTCGAGTGGGACTGGCTCGCCTCCCTGGAGGAGGCCGGCTGCGTGGGCCCCGAGACGGGCTGGCTGCCCCGGCCGCTGGTGGCCCGGGACGACGCCGGGAGGCTGGTCGCCGCCTGTCCGGTCTACGTCAAGGGCCACAGCGAGGGCGAGTTCGTCTTCGACTGGGGCTGGGCCGACGCGGCCTACAACGCCGGCATCGAGTACTACCCGAAGCTCCTGGTGGGCGTGCCGTTCACCCCGGTCACCGGCTCGCGGTTCCTGGTGGCGCCCGACGCCGACCGGTCGCTGTGGACCGGGCGCCTGGCCGGCGCCCTGCGCGACCTGTGCGAGCGAAACGGCCTGTCCAGCGCCCACGTGAACTTCTGCTCCGAGGCGGAGCTCGAGATCCTGGGCGAGGAGGGCTACCTCTCGCGGGTGGGCATCCAGTACCACTGGCACAACGACGGCTATCGCGACTTCGAGGACTACCTCCAGCGCTTCCGCAGCAAGCGCCGCAACCAGATCCGGCGGGAGCGGCGGGAGCTCGAGAGCCAGGGGGTGACCCTCGAGACCCTGGTCGGCGACCAGATCGGCGACGAGCTGTTCGAGCCGATGTTCGAGTTCTACCTGTCGACGATCCGCAGCCGCTACTGGGGCCGCCAGTACCTGAACCGCCGGCTGTTCGAGCTGGCCGCCGAGCGCTTCCGGCACAACCTGGTCTTCGTGGTGGCCCGCCAGGGGGGCGAGCCCGTGGCCGGCACGTTCAACGTCGCCAAGGGCGACGCGATGTACGGCCGCTACTGGGGCGCGAAGCGCAGGATCCGCCACCTCCACTTCAACGTCTGCTACTACGCCGCCGTGGAGCACTGCATCGACGCCGGCCTGGACCGCTTCGAGCCGGGCGCCGGCGGCGAGTACAAGCAGGTGCGCGGCTTCGACGCGAGGCCCACCTACAGCGGCCACTTCCTGCGCGACCCCCGGCTGGCCGCCGCGATCCGCCGCTTCCTCGAGCGCGAGCGCCGAGAGGCGAGCCAGACCCTCGAGTGGTACGAGGACGAGAGCGCCCTCAAGCCCCGCTGACCCCCGCCCCCCTCACCCCCCCCCCCGAACCGGGACGGGGCAGCCAACGGCGACGAGTCGGTTCTGCCTCGGCGGGTTCGAGCCTCCCCCCCGGCTGCCCAGCGCGAGACCGGGGGTAGGGTTGGCAGCCGGAGCGACCGCCGAGGCGAGCACGCTGAGCTCGCACTCGAAGCATTCCTACGACCGATGGCGGCCAGGGTGTGGACGAGTGCAGGCGTCGTGTTCCCTGGGGCCGCCAGCCCCGGCAACGAAGAAGCGGAGGGAGACGGAGTCGCAACCCTGCCCCCGGTCGGGGCAGCGGAGGAATTCGGGAGAGGCGAAGCGGCTGGGTCAGGAGCGGGGGTGCGCGGTTCGGGGCGGGCTACATGACCCCGTCGTTCATGGCCTGCATCACGAACAGCGCCTCGCCGCGGGACAGCGTGGGCTTGTTCATGAGCTCCATGAGACGGCCGAAGCGGGGGTCGTCGGAGCCGCCGCCCTTGCCGGACCTCGCCTTGCGGTCCAGCCCGTCGTTCTTCGCGACCACGAACAGCTCGATCTCTCGGTCGCCCCATCCGGCGGCCATGAGCGGCGCCGAGGCGGCGTCCGCCGTGGTGGCGACCATGCGTCCCTCGGCGAGGGCGATGGCATCGGGCGACTCCGCCACGATCCGGGCCGGGTCCACCGCCTGCTTCACCGACTCCACACCGCCGCGGCTTCCGACCAGGAAGATCAGCACCGGCTCCTCACCGGCCCCGCCCCCGACGACGGGGACCCAGTCCGGGCGTTCGAGGGCCACGAAGAGCCCCCCGGCGAGCACGATCATGGCGGTGACACTGGCGAGAAACATGTTGCCCATGGACGGCTTTGCGGCCGTCGGCCGATCGAACCTGAGCGGAGAATCAGGGGCGTTCCCTGGGGCACCGGCCCCACCCGGGCTCAGGCCTCGTCGCCCCCGGGCTTCACGGGATAGGCCGGCGGACGCTTCGCCTGGAGCGCGGCCACCCCTTCGCGGTAGTCGACCTCCCGCATCATCTCGTCGATGCGCAGGTTGGCGTGGCGCACGGAGCTGCCCACGTCCCGGTGGAGGTCCGTGTAGATCTGGCCCTTGGTCTCGCGCAGGGAGGCCGGAGAGACCGAGGTCGCCAGCTCCCGGGCGAACTCCGAGACCCGGGCGCGCAGCGCCTCGGGCTCGAAGACGTCGTTGAGGAGCCCGGCCGCCTTCGCCTCCTCGGCGGAGACCCGCCGGCTGGTGAGCAGCCAGTCGTTGGCGTGGGTGAGGCCCACGATGCGCGGCAGCAGCCACGACAGGCCGAACTCCGCGGGCAGTCCGAGCTTGCCGTGGGCGGTGGTGAGCACCGCGCCCCGCGCCGCGAACCGCAGGTCGCAGAAGCAGGCGAGGACCAGGCCCACGCCGGCGGCCGGGCCGTTGATCGCGGCGATCATGGGCTTGGACAGTCCGAACTGGTAGGCGAAGTCCGCTTCGAACTCGTCCCGGACGCCGTGGCCCGGCCGGGCCAGTCGGGCCGGCGTGCCCGGGTCGTAGCCGCCCTTCTCGACGTGGCCCGAGAGCGCCTTGGCGTCGGCGCCCGCGCAGAAGCCCCGCCCGGCCCCGGTCACGACGATGACGCCCACGTCGGGATCGCCGTCGAGCTGCTCCAGCAGCCAGCGGTACTCGGTGTGCATGCGGCCGGTCCAGGCGTTGAGCCGGTGCGGCCGGTGGAGGGTGATCCAGGCCACCCGGTCCTCACGTTCGAGGAGCAGGGTCTTGAGCTCCATCTCGGACTCCGTCTCGGGCTCCATCTCGGGCTCCCTCCCGGGCGCTGGCTCGCGCGCGGCCTGCATCTCAGGCTCCCCCTCGGGCCTCGCCGGCCCGGCCCGCCGGCGTGGCCGGCGGCGACCGCCTGGCCAGATGGTGCCGCAGCCAATCCACCGCGTCGTCGAGCACGAGGTAGAAGACCGGCACCACCAGCAGGGTGAGCAGCGTGGAAGAGAACATTCCGGCGGCGGTGGCGACGCCGAGCGGAGCGCGCGACTCGGAGCCGGGACCGATGCCCAGGGCCGCCGGGAGCACTCCGAAGATCATCGAGATGGCGGTCATCAGGACCGGGCGCATGCGCACCGGCGCGGCCGTCCGCATGGCCTCGACCTTGTCGAGGCCCTCGCCTCTCAGGTGGTTGGCGTAGTCGACGAGCAGGATCGAATTCTTGGTGACCAGGCCCAGCAGCAGCACGATCCCGATCATGCTGAACAGGTTGAGCGTCATGCCCTGCATGCCCAGCACCTCGCCGGCGAACCACAGGCCGCCCAGCGCCCCGACCATGGCCAGCGGCAGCGCCAGCATGACGGTGAGCGGGTGCAGGAAGCTCTCGAACTGCGAAGCCAGGATCATGTAGATGACCAGCACCGAGAGCAGCAGCATGAGGCCGAACTGGCTGGCGCTCTCGAGCATCGCCTCGGCCTCGCCGGCCACCTCGATGCTCACGCCCTCGGGCATCAGCGCCTCGCCCAGGGCCATCACCTCGGCGATCGCCTCGCCGAGCTTCTTCTCGCCCTGGAGGTTGCCCTGCAGGGTGACGCTGCGCTGGCGGTCGGTGCGGGTGATGGCGGACGGGGCCGCGCCGGTCTCCACGGTCACCAGGTTGCGCAGCTCGACCAGCTCGCCGTCCCTTCCGCGCACGGTCAGCTTGCGGATGGCGTCGGGCGTGGCGCGCTCGTCGGCCTCGAGCCGCATGCGGATGTCGATGCCGTGGCCCCCTTCCTTGAAGGTCGCCACGTCGATGCCCCCGATCATCGCCTGGACCACGCTCGCCAGCTCGGTGGCGTCGACGCCGAGCGCCGCCGCCTTGTCGCGATCGGGCGTGATGCGCACCTCGGGCAGGCCCAGCTTCAGGCTCTTCTCCAGGTCGTAGTAGCCGGGTCGCGCCTCCAGCTCGCGCAGCAGCTCGTCGGACAGCCGGTCGAGCTCGGCGAGCGAGAGGTTGCCGCGGATGCGGAACTCGAAGTCGAACCCCTCGCCGCTGGCGGCGCTGGCGGACATGTCGAAGACCCGCGCGTAGCCGCCGGGGATCTCCGCCAGGAAGGCGCGCGTGTCCTCCATCAGCTCCTGGGCGCTGCGCTCGCGCTCGGCGCGCGGCTTGAGGATCGCGAAGAAGAGCCCCTGGTTCGGCGTGCCCGGGCCCTCGGGCCCGCCCAGGCCGATGCCGCTGAACAGCCCCGCGAGCTCGGGCTGCTCGAGCACCCAGTCCTCGATGTGCTCGAGGTAGGCCCGCGAGGCCGTCACGCTGGTGCCCGGCGGCAGCTCGTAGCGCACCATCATGCGCCCCTCGTCGGCGGGCGGCATGAACTCGCCGCCGAGCCGGGCGCCGAAGCCGACCGCGGCCGCCAGGGACAGGCTGGCGATGCCCAGGGTGAGCACCCGGTGGGCGAGGGCCCAGTACAGGACCGAGCGGTAGCGGTCCTCCAGCCACAGGAAGCCGCGCTCGAGGTAGTGATAGATGGAGCCGTGCTCCCGCGCCTTGGGCGGGGGCATGCGGGCCGCCAGCATGGGCGTGAGCGTCAGCGCCACGAAGAGCGAGATCAGCACCGCCGCCGCCACGGTCCCGCCGAACTCCCGCAGGAAGCTGCCGACGATGCCGCTCACGAACACCACGGGCAGGAAGACCGCCGCGATGGAGAGCGTGGCCGCGGTCGCGGCGAAGGCGATCTGGCGCGTCCCCTTGCGGGCGGCCTCGAAGGCCTCCTCGCCCTGCTCCCGGTGGCGCTCGATGTTCTCCAGCACGACGATGGCGTCGTCGATCACGACGCCCACGGCCAGGGTGAGCGCCAGCAGGGTCATGACGTTGAGGGTGAACCCCAGGAGCCACATCACGCCGAAGGTCCCGATCATCGACAGCGGGATGGCCGCGGCGATGATGAGCGTGGGACGCCAGCGCCGCAGGAAGACGAAGACGGTCAGCGTCGCGAGGATCGCGCCGAGGACGAGCGCGAACTGGGTCTCGGCCACGGCCTCGCGGATCGAGAGCGAGAAGTCGATGAGCGAGCCCTGCTCGCCATAGCCGATGCCGCTGGGCGCGATCTCGTTGAGCTTCTCGATCCGGGCGTAGACCTGGTCGGCGATGGCCACCGTGTTCTCGCCCGACTGCTTGAGCACCCCGGCCCCGACCGAGGGCTTGCCGTTGTAGAAGGCGTAGACCCGGGCGTCCTCGCCCCCGTCCTCCAGGCGCGCGACGTCGCCCAGGCGCACCGCGGAGCCGTCGCGCCAGGCGACCACCAGGCGCGACAGCTGCTCGATGCTCTCGAACTCGGCGTCGGTCTTCACCGTGTACTCGAGGGCCCGGCTCTCGACCCGCCCACCGGGAATCTCCACGTGCTCCCGGCGGAGCGCCCGGAAGACGTCCGTGGCCGAGAGGTGCCGGGCGCGCAGGGCGTCGCCGTCGACCCAGATGCGGATGTTGCGGTCGCGGCGCCCGAAGATCTCCACGGCGCCCACGCCGCGGATCGTCTCCAGCTCGGGCTTGAGCTCGTAGCGGACGTACTCGCTCGAGTCGACCACCGTGCGCTCGGTGAGGAGCGGGATCCAGACGATCGGGAAGTCGCCCATGTTCAGCTTGTTGACGGTGGGCGGCTCGAGCTCCTGGGGCAGCAGCCGGCGGGCCAGGGCGATCTTGTCGCGCACGTCCTGGGCCGCCACGTCGATGTCCACGTCGAGCTCGAACTCGGCGAAGATGCGCGCCACGCCGTGCTGTGTCTGGCTGCTGAGCTCCCGCAGGCCGGCGATGGTGTTGATCTGCTCCTCGAGGACGTCGGTGACGTCCTCCTCCATCACCTCGGGGCTGGCGCCTTCCAGCTCGGCCGACACCGTGATCACCGGGAAGTCCATGCGCGGGAACTGATCCACCCCCAGGCGCTGGTAGCCGAGCACGCCGAAGACCACGATCGAGAGCGTCAGCATCCAGGTGAAGACCGGCCGGTCGACGGCGACGTCCGAGAGGCTCACGGCAGGGCCTCGGCGGCGGCGGCCGGACCCGTGCGCTTTGCGAGCGGTGTCGCGGGCGGTCGTCCCTCGGTGTCCTGGGCGGCGACCACGGCGCCGTCCAGCAGCCGGGTGTGGCCCCGGATGGCGACCCAGTCCCCCTCCCCGAGACCCGAGAGCACCTCGACCTCGCCCCCGTGGTGGCGCCCGACCTCGATGCGACGGCGCTCCACGCGCGAATCGGCGACGAGCGCGAAGACCACCGGACCCTCCGCGCGCTGGAGCACGGCCTCCTCGGGGATCATCGGGACCCCGACCCGGTGGGCCACGCCCAGGTCCGCGCGGGCGAACAGGCCCGGGCGCAGCCGCACGCCCGGGTTGGCGAGGACCGCCTTCACCCGCAGCGTCCGACTGGTGGGATCGATGGTCGGCGAGATCATCGTCACCCGGGCCTGGAAGGTCTCGCCCGGATGGGGAGCGACGCCGACCGCGACCGGCTGGTCCAGGGCGACCCGGCTGGAGTCCGCCTCCGAGAGATGGAACTCCACCTCGATGGGGTCGAGGGCGACCAGCTCGAGGAGCATCTGGCCGGGCCGCACGTACTCTCCGCGGTCGACCGGCCGCCGGGCCACCACCCCGGCGAAGGGCGCGGTCACGGTGGCGTCGCGCAGCGCCCGCTCGGCCACACCGAGGCGCGCCTCGGCGGCCTGCAGCCGCGAGCTCGCCGCCTGCAGCGCGGTCTCGGCCGCGTCGAGCTGGGACGCCGAGGCGGCGCCGCGGGCCTCGAGCTTCTGGATGCGCCCGTGCTCGCGCGCCGCCTCGCTGCGGGTGGAGGAGACCTCGGCCACCTGGGCGCGCGCGTCGGCCAGCTCGAGCTCCCGGCGTTCGGGGTCGATGCGCAGGAGCGGGGTTCCCTCGGACACGGGGTCGCCCTCCTCCACCAGCAGCTCGGTCACGCGCCCGTCGATCTCCGCCGCGATCTCCGCCTGGTGGACCGCCAGCAGCTCGCCGGACGCGAGGATCCGCTCGTCGAGGTCGCGCGTTGCCACCGGCGCCACCACGACCCGCGGCGCGGCCACCTCCGCGGCCTCCTCGCCGCCGCCACAGGCGACGCCGAGCGTCGCGGCGGCCACCACCAGGCTGGTTCGGATGGACGCCCACCCTTTCATCGATCGCTCCCTTCGTCGGGTTCGTTCCCACCACCCGACGCGACGAGGCTCGCGAGCAGTGCATCGAGGACACGCTCCGCCAGATCCGGAGCGAAGTCGTGGTGAGGTCGCTGGATCCTCAGGCTGATCACGCCGTGGCACGCGGCCCAGATCATCTGGGCGGCCGTCTCCACGTCGGGCGCAGCCAGTCGCCCGCTGCTCTCGAGGGTCATCAGCGGGACCTCCAGCAGCGCCCGGGCCCGCCGGGCGCTCTCGGGCTCCGCGTCCTCCTCGAGCTCGGTCGAGGCCAGCAGGGCGTAGTGGTTGGGATGGCGGGTGGCGAAGTCGACGAACGCGAGCGCCGTGGCGCGCAGATCCGCCGCGGGGTCGTCGCCGCGTTCCACCCGCCGCAGCTCTTCGTACAGGCGCTGGAAGCGCTCGTCGAGGAGCGCCGCCACCAGCCCCGTCTTGTCGCCGAAGTGGTGGTAGATGCTGGGTGCGGTGTAGCCGCAGCGGCTCGCCAGCCGACGGATCGAGAGGCTCTCGAACCCGTCCTCCACCAGGATGGCCTCGGTGGCATCCAGGATGGTGCGGCGCGCCTGCTCGCGCTGCTGACTTCGGCGCTGCTCCGCGGGTGCGGACGACATGCTGGGGGGCCTCGATCGGGGCGAGCCGCGAGCCCGGGGCTCGCCTCGTCGGTGGGGTCAGAACACTGTGAAAGCAGGCTAACGGTGTTATAGCAGGTGCGGGGCGAACCTCCCGCCCGGGAGCCGAGACGGCCCCGACATGGACCCGCCGGGTCTGTGACCCCCTCAGGGAAATCGATCAAGACTCCCTTCATGTGGGCCGATAACCCCTCAGCCTGGGGACGTGCGCCAGATCACGTCCTCCGGGGAGAGGTGTGTGCCCCTCCCGGTTCGGAGTGGGGCGAGAGCAGCGGATGATCGGCGAATCGATCGGCCAGTACCGGATCGAAGAGAAGCTCGGCCAGGGCGGCGTGGGAGAGGTGTACCGGGCGGTGGACGAGGCGCTGATGCGCGAGGTCGCGCTCAAGCGCCTGCGCCCCGAGCTGGCCCGGCGCCCGGACGTGGGCGAACGCTTCCGCTCCGAGGCGCGCACCCTCGCCCGGCTCGACCATCCGAACATCGCCGTCCTCCATCAGTTCGATCGCGACGGCGACGACTGGTTCATGGTCATGGAGTACGTGAGCGGCGAGACCATCTCGACGCTCGTCCAGCGCCAGGGGCCCCTGCCCCTGGGCGACGCCCTCCACGTCTTCGTGCAGGCGCTCGACGGACTGGGCTACGCCCACGAGCGCGGCATCGTGCATCGCGACATCAAGGGCTCGAACCTGATCGTGAGGCCCGACGGTCGCCTGAAGATCATGGACTTCGGCATCGCGCGGGTGGTGGGCGCCGAGCGTCTCACCCTGCTGGGCCACCCGGTGGGAACCCCCGAGTACATGGCTCCGGAGCAGATCCGCGGCGAGGACATCGACGGCCGCGCGGACATCTACGCCGCGGGCTGCCTGCTCCACATGCTGCTCACGGGCGAGACGCCCTTCAGCGGCGGGAGCGACTACGAGCTCATGCGCGCCCAGATGGAGAACGAGCCGCCGTCGCTGCTCGATCGCCGGGACGATCTTCCGGAGGAGCTCGCCGCCAGCGTTTCGCGCGCCCTGGCCAAGGACCCGGACGAGCGCTTCGCGACCGCCGACGAGTTCCGCGCGGCGCTCGCGCCGTGGCTCGCGGGCGCCGCCGCCCGGACGCCGGGTGTGGACGGCTCGCCTCCAGCCTGGGCCGTGGCCGCAGAGGACCGGCGCGCGCCGGCCCGCGAGGTCGAGCCCGCCGGCCGGGCCGAGTCGACCTGCGTCCTGCCCGAGGACCTGCCGCCGGAGTCGTCGGAGCCCGTGCGCCTGTCGGTGGAGGCCCGGACCACCCGCACCCTGGTGGGCCCGGCGCCCTCGCGAGCGCGATCCTGGCGTCGCGGACTGGGGGCGCTCGCAGCGGTGGCCACGAGCGCGGCCCTCCTCGCCGGTCTCAACTGGCTGACTCCGGACCCGGCGCCCACGCCTGCGGCGCCACCGGCCAGCCTCGCCAGCAGGTCGCCCGGCCCGGCCCCGGTCGCCGCCGGCGCGACCCTCTCGGCCCCCGAGCCCGCCCGGAGCTCCGCGCCCGTCGACGACCCGCCCCGACCGGTCGAGCCGGTCTCCCCGCAGGGCAGCGTCGCCAGGATCGCGATGTCGCCCGCGCGCCCTCAGCCCGCGCCCGAATCCGCCGAAGAGTCCAGGGGGCCCCGCTCCCAGGCGGGGCCGCGGGAGTCACGCGCCTCCGCTCCGGGCGGCGCGGTGCCCGACACGGCGGCCGCGGGCGCGGCCCCCACTGGAGAGGGCGAGCAGGGATGGATCATTCGAAGGCACTAGCCTGCGCGCTGGCCGTCGCGGTCGCGGTCGCCGGCTCGGGCTGTGCCTTCGTGAAGCTCCAGCTCCGGGAGCCGGGCCACCGCAACAAGGACTTCCCCCAGCCGGTGGCGTCCGAGTACCACTGCGACAAGCGCCCGCTGCCGTTCTTCCAGTTCGAGGACAACGAACTCGTGCCCCGGCGCATGAAGCCCGGCACCGAGTTCAACCAGCGCATCGTCTACGTGCTCTGCCCCGACCGCCCGACGGGCGTGGTCGCCGGTCGCCTGCACACCCGGGTGCTCTTCGAAGGGGAGACGATCCTCGAGGAGATCGTCGACCAGAAGCTGCGGCCGGGACGCTGGATCCTCGACCACTTCATCCACCTGCCCGAGGACGCCCGACCCGGGGTCTACGCCATGGACATCCGCTTCGAGAGCCGCGCGGGCGACCTCGAGGACCGCGTCGACTTCGTGGTCAAGGAGCCCTAGGGGCGCGCCCCGCGGCGCGCCCGCTCCTCGCGCAGCCGGCGGAAGTCCTCGCCCGCGTGGTGGGACGAGCGCGTCAGCGGCGAGGACGCGACCAGCAGGAAGCCCTTCTCCCGCGCCGCCTCGGCGTAGGCCTCGAACTCGGCGGGCGTCACATAGCGCTCCACCGACGCATGGCGCGGGGTGGGCCGCAGGTACTGGCCGATCGTGAGGAAGTCCACGTCCGACGCCCGCAGGTCGTCCATCAAGGCGAGGACCTCGTCCTCGCGCTCGCCCAGCCCCACCATGATGCCCGACTTCGTGAAGCTCTCGGGCCGCCGCTCGCGAACCGTCGCCAGCAGCGAGAGCGAGTGCTCGTAGCTCGCGCCGGGTCGGATGCGCCGGTACAGGCGGGGGACCGTCTCCAGGTTGTGGTTGTAGACGTCGGGGGCCGCGTCGGCCACGGCCTCGATGGCGCCGGGCTTGCGGCGGAAGTCCGGCGTGAGCACCTCGATGGTGGTGTCCGGCGCAGCCTCGCGGATGGCTTCGATGCAGCGCACGAAGTGGCCGGCGCCGCCGTCGCCCAGGTCGTCCCGGTCCACGGAGGTCACCACCACGTGCGCCAGGCCGAGCTCGCCCACCGCCCGGGCCAGCTGCCGGGGCTCGTCGGGGTCCACCCGGTCGGGCAGCCCGGTGTCGACGTTGCAGAAGGCGCAGGCGCGGGTGCAGACGCTGCCGAGGATCATCACCGTGGCGTGTCCCCGGGCCCAGCACTCGCCGAGGTTGGGACAGGCCGCCTCCTCGCACACCGTGTTGAGGCGCAGCCGGCGCATCAGCGCCCGGGTGTCGGCGACCTCCGGCGTGCTCCGCAGGCGCACCCGGATCCACGGCGGCCTGGGCAGCGGACGGTCGCCGTCGCCGCGATCCTCGTGGCCTTCGATCTGGATCAGCTCGTTGCTCACGGTCCGAGCCTAGCGCGCCGTCAGATGTGGAGCGCGCGGCCGTAGGCGGCCAGCACCGACTCGTGCATCATCTCGGAGAGCGTCGGGTGCGGGAAGATCGTGTGCATCAGCTCGGCCTCGGTGGTCTCGAGGTTCTTGGCCACGACGTAGCCCTGGATCAGCTCGGTCACCTCGGCGCCCACCATGTGCGCTCCCAGCAGCTCGCCGGTGCCGGCGTCGAAGACCGTCTTCACCAGCCCCTCGGGCTCGCCGAGGGCGATGGCCTTGCCGTTGCCCACGAACGGAAAGCGGCCCACCCGCACCTCGTAGCCCGCCTCCACGGCCTTCTCCTCGGTGAGCCCGACGCTCGCGATCTGGGGACGGCAGTAGGTGCAGCCGGGGACCAGCTCCGTGTTCATCGGGTGCAGGCCCGGCTGGCCGGCGATGTGCTCCGCCACGAGCACCCCTTCGTGGGTGGCCTTGTGGGCCAGCCAGGGCGGACCGGCGAGGTCGCCGATCGCGTAGACGCCGGGCTCGCCGGTCTGGCACCACTCGTCGGTCACCACGTGACCGCGGTCCACCAGGGCCCCGGTGCCCTCGAGGCCGATGCCCTCGACGTTGCCGGTGATGCCCACGGCGAGGATGACCCGATCCACCGCCAGCTCCTGGGAGCCGTCCTCCCCGAGCTCGATCTCGGCGACGCAGCCGTCCCCTTGCGGTCGCACCGAGCGGACGGTCGACCCGGTGTGGAGCGTCATGCCCTGCTTCTCGAACTGCTTGTGGGCGAACGCGGCGATCTCCGCGTCCTCCACGGGCAGGATCCGGGGCAGCACCTCGACCACGGTCACCTCGGCGCCCAGCTGGCGATAGAAGCTCGCGAACTCGATGCCGATGGCGCCCGATCCGACCACCAGCAGGGAGCCGGGCATGGAGTCCGGGACCATGGCCTCCTTGTAGGTCCAGATGCGCTCGCCGTCGGGCTCGAGGCCCGGGAGCGAGCGGGCGCGGGCGCCCGTCGCGAGCACCACGTGGGAGGCCGCGAGCTCGCGGGGCTCCTCGCCGCCCTCCACGGCCACCCGGCCGGGACCGGCGAGCCGGCCGGTGCCTTCGACGACCGTGACCTTGTTCTTCTTGAGCAGGTGCTTGACGCCGGTGGTGAGACGCTTGGCGACCTTGCGCGACCGCTTCACCACCTTCTCGAGGTCGAAGCGGACATTGTCGGCGGCCAGACCGAACTCGCCCAGGTTCTCGAGCAAGTGATGGATCTCCGCGGTCCGCAGCAGCGCCTTGGTGGGGATGCATCCCCAGTTGAGGCAGATGCCGCCGAGGTGCTCCCGCTCCACCAGCGCCACGTTCATCCCCAGCTGGGACGCGCGGATCGCCGCGGGGTAGCCGCCCGGACCGCCACCGATCACCACCAGGTCGAACGCGTTCTCGGCCATGCCTCTCGGTCCCCCTTCTCTCGATCCCCGGTCTCTCGATCCCCGGTCCCGATCCCCGGTCCCGATCCCCGGTCCCGGCCCCGGCCCCGGCCCCGTCCCCGGAAGGCTCCGCGGTCCCGGGGCGCACTGCGGCCCCGGGACCCAACCCGGAGCTCGCCCCCGAGCCCTCCCGCGGATGGGCACTCTCGGGTGCGCCGGGCTCGGGGTCCGCAGCATAGCGCCGGAAGTCAGGAGGGCTGAGGGGAGCCGCCGAGACCCGCGACCGGCGGTCGCGAACCATGGGCCGGAAACGACGCAGTGACGGACCGGTGACGATCCCGAGACGAACCCCGGAGTCCCGGGGACCGCTCCGGATCCCGAAGGGGCGAATCGCTATCCTGCGGGCCGTGAGTGGACAACGCATCCTGATCGTCGAAGACGAGCCCGACATCCAGGAGCTCGTCCGGTTCAACCTCTCCCAGGCGGGCTTCGAGGTGGAGTGTGCCTCGGACGGAAGCACCGCCCTGGCGATGCTCCGCGAGCGGCGCCCGGACCTCGTGGTGCTGGACCTCATGCTGCCCGACTACTCGGGCACCGAGATCTGCCGGGAGATCCGCAACAGCCCCGAGCTGGCCACCCTGCCGGTCGTGATGCTCACCGCCAAGACCGAAGAGGTCGATCGGGTGGTGGGCTTCGAGCTCGGGGCCGACGACTACGTCACCAAGCCCTTCAGCTCCCGGGAGCTGGTGCTGCGGGTGCGGGCCGTCCTGCGCCGGGGCGCCCCGGGCTCCGCCGCGGCCGGCGGCACCACCTACGAGAAGGGCGGCCTGGAGCTGGACGTGGAGCGACACCGCTGCCGGATCGACTCCGAAGAGGTGTCGTTGACGGCCAAGGAGTTCGCGCTCCTGGAGTCGCTCATGTCCCGACCCGGACGCGTGATGACCCGGGAGCAGCTGATCGACGAGGTCTGGGGCGAACAGATCACGGTGACCGTCCGCACCATCGACACCCACCTGAAGCGGCTGCGCGAGAAGCTGGGCCGGGCGGGCGACCTGATCGACACCGTCCGCGGTGTGGGCTACCGCTTCGCCGAGTAGGGCCTCGTTTCGCCACCGCATCCGGAGGATTCCGTCGCGCGGGGAACCGCCGTCGGGAGACCACCGTATCGGGAACCACCGTATCGGGGACCACCGTATCGGGGGACCACCGTGTCAGGGATCCAGCTCCGTCTGGCCGCGATCCTGGCCGCCCTGGTGCTGGGAACGGTCGCGCTCTCCGGCCATCTCGCCGAGCGCGAGCTCCGGGAAGGCGAGCTCGCGCAGACCGAGGAGTCCCTCCTGGAGCGCGCCCAGCTGGTCCGTGAGCTGATCCGCGGCGCTCCCTTCGACGCCCGCCCCGTCGCCGAGATCGACGCCCTGGCCGATCGCGCGGGCCTCGCGGCCGAGGCCCGGGTGACCCTGATCGACGCCGACGGACGGGTCGTGGGCGACTCCGAGATCGAGACCCGCCTGCTGGCCGCGGTGGAGAACCACGCCGATCGGCCCGAGGTCGCCGCGGCGCTCCGCGGGGCGACCGGAAGGCACTACCGGCTGAGCACCACGGTCGGGCAGCCGATGGTCTACGTCGCGATCCCCGCGCGCACGCCCGCCGACGGATCGATCGTCCGGCTGTCCGTCCCGCTGGACTCGCTCGGCGCGCTGAAGGGCGGCCTGTGGGGTCGTCTCTTCCAGGCGGGCGCCGTGGGTCTCCTGGCGGCCGTGATCCTCGCCCTGCTCATCTCGCTGCTGACGGTCCGACCGGTGATGGAGCTGCGGGACGTGGTGGCCGCCATCGCCAGTGGCCGCCTGGAACGACGGCTCCGCTGGTCCGACCGCGGCTGGCTGGCGGAGATCGGCCGCTCGATCAATCGCATGGCCGAGCAGCTGCGCGAGCAGCTCACCAGCGCCACCGCCGAGAAGGAGCGGCTCGAGGCGGTTCTGGCCAGCATGGTCGAGGGCGTGCTCGTCCTCGAGGAGGGCCGCATCGTGCTCGCCAACCCGCGCGCCCGGGAGCTGCTGACGGCCTGGCGCGAGGTCGAAGGGCGACGGCCCCTCGAGGTCATCCGCCACACCGAGATCGACGCGGCCCTGGCAGAGGCCTCCCACAGCCGGGAGCCCGTGGTGCGCGAGCTCACCCTGGGAGACGGCGGGGCGCGCACGCTGCTGATGCACGCCGTCTCCTTTCCGCCGGGCGACGAGCCCACCGGCACGGTCGCGGTGTTCCACGACGTGAGCGACATCCGCAAGCTCGAGCAGGTGCGCCGCGACTTCATCGCCAACGCGAGCCACGAGCTGCGCACTCCGCTCACCTCGATCCGGGGCTTCGCGGACACCCTGCTCAGCAGCGACCTCTCCAAGGACGAGGCGGTGCCCTACCTCGAGGTCATCGTCCGCAACGCCGAGCGCCTGGGCAACCTGATCGAGGACCTGCTCACCCTCTCCCGCATCGAGAGCCGCAAGGTCCCGATGAACCCGGCCCCCGTGGACGTCGCCCACGTCTGCCGGACCCTGGCCAACGACCTGGCCCCGCGGCTCTCCGAGACCGGCCTCAGCCTGGAGCTCGACACGGAGACCAGCGAGCCGGCCTGGGCCGATCGGCAGGCCGTCGAGCAGGTGGTCGGCAACCTGCTCGAGAACGCCGTCAAGTACACCGACCGGGGCGGTCACATCCTGCTGGCCGTCGGGGCCGAGGAGGGGCGGCTGCGGGTCCGGGTGAAGGACGACGGGATCGGCATCCCCGAGGCCGATCGGAGCCGGATCTTCGAGCGCTTCTACCGGGTGGACAAGGCGCGCTCGCGCGCCCTCGGCGGAACCGGCCTGGGTCTGTCGATCGTCAAACATCTGGTCCAGGCCATGGGCGGCGAGATCACGGTGGAGAGCGAGGTGGACGAGGGGTCCACGTTCCAGTTCTTCCTGCCCCTGGCCGACGAGATCGCCACCGGCTCCGGCGACCGCATCTAGCCCCCTCCTCCCCCCAACCGCCTCCACACCGCTTCGCTCCGCCCGCGCGGCTCCGTTGTTCCGCTCCACCACCGGGGCGCACCGCCGCTTCGCTTCGCCTGAGCTGCGCCGCGTTGCTTCGTCTGACTCTCTCGTGGCGTGTCGGGGGGTACAGGGGGGCGCCCGTGCTCAAACAGTCCTCGGCGAACCTGGGGGTTGCTTCACGGGGACAACGGGGCGGCCTCGCGCTGGCCTGACCTGCCTGCGGAACTGCGCGCGGGACCCCCCTGTACCCCCCGACCCGGGACGGGGTGGCCAACGACCCCGGTCCGCATGATCTCGGAGGCTCGGACGAGGGCCGTTGGCTACCCAGCGCGAGACCGGGGGAAGGGTTGGCAGCGGAGCGACCGCCGAGACGAGCACGCTGTGCGCGAACTCGAAGCGCTCCTGCAACCGATGGCGGCCAGCGTGTGGACGAGCACAGGCGCCGTGTTCCCTGGAGCCGCCAGCCCGCGCGCCGGCGACACAGGAGGGAGACGGAGTCGCAACCCTTCCCCCGGTCGGGGCAACGGAGGACCTCAGGCGAAGCGAAGCGGCGGCAGGCCCTCCGGAGCGAAGCGGAGCCGGGGGGGCTCGCGTGAGGTGAGGCGGCGGGGGGCGGGGATGTTCGCTCTGGAAACAATGGGGGTGGGTCAGGTCGCTGGGGCGAGCTCCGGGGGGTCCGGGCGGGGGATGCGGTCCGCGGCGGGGGGCAGCGGGGGCAGCGGGCGCGACCGGTCGACCTGGTACCAGTAGGCCGTGCTCGAATAGTCGTTGGCCAGCGCGTTCGCGTGGCCCGTCTCGATCGTCACCCGGATCGAGCGCTCGAACGCGATCGGGTCCTCCACGTGGAACCGGTACATCGAATTCTTGCCGCCCCAGGGCCAGTCCTCGCTGCCGCTGTACACCGTGAGCCCGTGGTAGGGCGCGCAGAACTCCTGCTTCGGACAGAAGGCGGTGTTGAAGTAGTCCTCGGTCCCGGTGCCGTGGAGCCGGGGCGGCCACGGCTCTCCGTCGATGAAGATCATGTCGTCGCCTTCGCCGTACCAGTCGTTGACCTGGCGATCGAACACGTCGATGTTGAGGTTGCATCCCACGTAGTGTCCCCGGCCTTCCGCCTGGAGGATCAGGTAGTTCTCCTCGCCCGTGAGGTTGGGGTCGCGCCAGGGGCCGCCCAGGGCGAACCCCGCGCCGGACGGACGCCCTGGGTCGTAGCCGTAGTCGCTGCGGGTGTAGCCGCTCCGGCGGGCCACGCCGGCGCTGGGGTTGCGCCGGTTCCACCAGGCGTGGAAGCGCGCGAGCCCGGGATCGGACGCCGGGTGCGCCTCGTAGTCGATGTAGTAGTAGAAGACCCGGCGCGCCTCGCCCTGGTTCTCGAGCTCGAAGCGGGCGCCCTCGGCGAACGGCATGGGGAACCAGCAGTTCATGCTCTTGCCGTCCTGGGGACTCATCTGGAGCGGGAGCGACGCGAAGTTGCGACGCAGCCCGAACCCGACGCCGAAGAAGTCGCCGAGGGGGACCTCCACGCTGGGCGTCTCCTCTCCGTCCCAGAACATGCGCAGCACGGTCGTGCGCAGATCGTGGGGCTCGTCGGGCAGCGCCATCATCGTGCACCAGACGTGGCGCACACAGCCCGGCCCCTCGATCTCGCCGAGCGCGATCGTGGCTCCGGGATCCACCAGCACGAAGTCGGCGTTGCCGCCGCTGCGGTCCCAGGAGGACAGCCGGTGGCTGCGGAACTCCCGGAGCCGCGCGAGGCCGGCGAGCGAGCCGCCGCCGAGGTCGACGGTCGCCCTGCCCGGCTCCGCTGCCCCCGGCGCGCCCTCTGTGCCCTGTGCGCCCTCCGCGCCCTCCGCTCCGGTCCCCCTGCCGGTCCTGGTCGCCACGTCTCGCTCCTCCCCGTGCCGGTGTCGAGCCCTCGACACCGGATCAGACCAGACCCCGAGCCCTCGTTCAACGGTCAATCGCTACACTCGCGCCTCCATGACGGAACGGGACCAGGGCACACGAGGCAGAGTCGCATGGGCGACCCGGCTGGACGGAATCGAGCTCCAGGTGGAGCATCGGTCGGGAGGCCCCAGTCTGCACATCCTCCAGGCGGGCGGCCAAGGCGAGCCGTCGCGCCCGTGGCTCCGCTTCGACTGCTTCGAGCGCCGCCCCCACTTCCACCTCGACCCCCACGGCCGCGACGAGCGGGTCGACATGGGCCGGGTGGGCGACCCGGTGGACTGGACCCTCACCCACCTGCGCGCCGACCTCGCCGGCTGGCTGGCGAAGGCGGGCTGCAGCGGCATCGACGTTCCGGACCCGGAGGCCACCGAGCGCGCGCTGGCCGAAGCCGAGGCGGCCCTGCGAAACCCGCGCCCCCGCCTCGACGACCTCGACGAGGCGACCCTGCGCAGCCGGGCCTCCGAGAAGTGGGCCTACTACGGTGACGACGTGCTGCCCGCCTGGGTCGCCGAGATGGACTTCCCCGTGGCCGAGCCCATCCGCCTCGTGCTCCAGCGCGCGGTGGACCGCAGCGACCTGGGCTATCCGATCGACCCGCGCAAGACGGGGCTGCTCGAAGCGTTCCGCGACCGCATGGCCGACCGGTTCGACTGGCAGGTCGAGACCCACCGCAGCGAGATCGTCGCCGACGTGGTCCAGGCCCTGTACATCGCGCTCGGCGCCTACACCGAGCCGGGCGACGGGGCCGTGGTCCGGACCCCCATCTACCCCCCGTTCCTCAACGCCCTCGAAGACCTGGACCGGCGGCTGGTGGAGAGCCGCGCCGAGCCCGACGGCGCGCGCTTCGGCTTCGACATGGACGCCCTGCGTGCGGCCGCCGACGCGCGCACGCGGATCCTGCTGCTGTGCAGCCCGCACAACCCGACGGGTCGGGTCTTCGACCGGCACGAGCTCTCGGAGCTGGCGGAGTTCGCTCTCGAGCGCGACCTCGTCGTGGTGAGCGACGAGATCCACTCGGACCTCGTGTATCCGGAGCGGACGTTCGTGCCCTTCGCCAGCCTGGGGCCCGAGATCGCGCGGCGCACGGTGACGCTCACCTCCGCGACCAAGTCGTTCAACATCCCCGGGCTGCGCTGCGCGGTGGCGCACTTCGGGTCGAGCGGCCTGCAGCGCGCCTTCAACGCCTCCGTGCCGCGCAACGTCCGCGGCGGCCTGGGGCTGCTCGGTCTGTACGCCACCCGCGAGGCCTGGCGCCACGCCCAGCCCTGGCTGGACCAGGTGCTCGCCTACCTGGACGGAAACCGGAGATTCGTGGTGCGGTTCGTGGAGGAGCGGCTGCCCGGCGTCCGCTGCTTCGGGCCCGAGGCCACCTACATGGCCTGGCTCGACTTCCGGGCCTGCGAGCTGCCCACCACCCCGGGCCGGTTCCTGCTCGAAGAGGCCCGCGTCGCCCTGGCGGACGGCCAGCGTTTCGGCAGCGGCTTCGAAGGCTTCGCCCGGCTCAACTTCGCGACCTCGCGCTCGATCCTCACCCGGGTCCTGGAGGCCATCGAGGACGCCCTCGCGCGTCGCGCCGCGCGCGCGTAGCGGGGGCCGATCCCACGCGCGATCATGGCTCCATGCACCGCCATGGCGCACACGGCCACGCCCACGGTGCGCCCGCCTCGGACGCATCGCGCCTCGACCCGTCCGCGCGCCGCCGCTCCGATCGGCGGCGCCTCGCCCTGACCCTCGCCCTGGCCGCCAGCTACATGCTGGCCGAGCTGATCGGCGGCTGGCTCAGCGGCTCCCTCGCCCTGCTGGCCGACGCCGGACACATGCTGTCCGACGTGGCCGCCCTGGTCCTCGCGCTCTTCGCCCTCTGGATCGCCCAGCGCCCGGCCGACGCCCGTCGCACGTTCGGACACACCCGCGCCGAGATCCTGGCGGCCCTCGCCCAGGGAGCGGGGCTGGTCGTGGTGGCCGTCCTGGTGGTGATCGAGGCGGTCGACCGACTGCGCAGCCCGTCCGACGTCGAGGCCCCGCTGATGCTGATGGTGGCCGCGGGGGGCCTGGTGGTGAATCTGGTCGGGCTCCTGGTGCTCGAGGGCGGTCGCGGACACAGCATGAACGTGCGCGGAGCCTGGCTCCACGTGCTGAGCGACGCCCTCGGCAGCACCGGCGCCATCGCGGCCGGTCTGGCCATCTGGCTGTGGGGCGTCACCTGGGCCGACCCGGCGGCGTCGCTGGCCATCGCGGTCCTGATCGTCGTGTCGGCCTGGAATCTCCTGCGCGACGCCATCGACGTGCTGATGGAGGCGGTGCCGGCCCACCTCGACGTGGAGGAGATCCGGACTGCCCTGCGCGACGTGGACGGGATCGAAGAGGTCCACGACCTCCACGTCTGGACCATCGGCAGCGGGGAGGTCTCGCTCTCCGCCCACGCCGTCTCGACCCACGAGGACGGGGCCGCCGAGGTGCTCGGCCGCCTCCACGACGTGCTGTTGGAGCGCTTCGGCATCGACCACTCGACCATCCAGATCGAGCCCCCGGGCTTCGACGAGACCGGTGCCCACGCCGACGGCGTGGACTGCGCTCCCCGGGCCCGGGCCGCCTCGGGCTCGGCCTGAGCCCGAGGCCCGACGAAACCCCTCCCTTCCGGACCCGATTCCCCCGCTGCTACGGGCCTTTGCCCGGGTTTTGTCGGGTCGTGTCGAAGCTCGTCGGCCCTGTCGGCTGCCGTCGACCCCATGGGGTCCCGGGTCGGCTCGTGTCGGGATGTGTCGAGGTCCGTCGGGCCTGCGTCCCGGATCTGACGTCGGTGTGACGGGGATGCGACCGCCCGCGATCGCTCCAGGGACGCTTCAGAACGCCGTTCGTCTTCCCTGGGCCCGCCCGGGAATCCTCCGCGGAATCGGACCTCTTGCCCGGGTCCTGCACGTCGGGTGGAATCCAGGAGCCGAGCCCGGGCCGGGCCAGGGACGGCTTGACCCAGGCTGGGCTGACGCTAGTGTCATTGGCTGACATGGCCGTCAGTTCACGCTCCGACTCCAGGACCGCCCCCATCGAATCGACCGCCCGGGAGACCCGAGGCGCCGGGGCGCGCAGCCGCGCGGCGACCCGCGCCCGCCTGCGCGCCAGCGGACTCGCGCTCTTCGCCGAGCGGGGTCTCCACGGGGTCACGACCCACGACATCGCCCGGGGCGCCGGCGTCGCCGCCGGAACCTTCTACCTCCACTTCCGGGACAAGCGGCAGCTCTTCCGGGAGATCGCCGGGGAAGCGGTGGCCGAGCTGCGGGAGCGGCTGGAGCGCGCGTTGGAGTCCCACGACGACCCCGAACGGCGCGTCCGCGCCCACGCCCGGGCCATGGTCCACTTCGCCGCCGAGAACCGGGCGGTGATGCGCATCCTGTTCAGCGGCGACTCCGATGCAGCGGTCGTCGAGCACGACGTCCTCGACGATCTGGCCGCCTCCATGGCCGAGGCGCGGCGCAAGCGCTCGGCCGAGGGAGGTCCCCCGAGCCACCTCGATCCGGCGGTCCTCTCCCAGGCGGTGGTGGGCATGTGGGCCCGCGTGGTGGCCTGGTGGACCGAGGACCCGAACCGCGCCGAGCCCGACGCCGTCGTCGAGACCCTCTCCCGCATCCAGCTTTCGGGGACCGAACCGAAGTAGTCCCCTCTCACACGCGCCCGGCCCGAGAACCCGTCACCCGCCAACGAGCCGACCCAGGAGAATCCACCCCGATGTCCAACGAGATCACTCACGACCCCATCTACAACACCGTCGCACCGGACGACTTCGTGGCCCTGCTCGAGGTGGACCGCTACGCGGATCGCACCGACGCCTTCGACGAGATCATCTCGGCGACGGTCGACCACTTCTGGGACCCCAACGACGCGCGCTACATCGACTTCGACGAGCACAACCTCGACGTCACCAGCGAGCTGATCATGCCGGCCGACTTCGCGCCGGAGCTGAACTGCGCGGTCGCCGACAAGCTGGACGAGGGCCAGCGGATCAAGCTCGCCAACGAGTCCATGCGCTGGAGCCTCTCGAGCATCCTCCACGGGGAGCAGGGCGCCCTGTCGCTCTCGGCCAGCCTGTGTGACGTGCTGCGCGACCCCGGCGCCCAGGAGTACGCGGCGAACCAGGTGCGCGAGGAGGCCCGCCACGTCACGGGCTACGCCCGCTACATCCAGAAGCGCTGGGGGACGCCCCTGCCCGTGGGCAACACGCTGAAGACCCTGCTCGCCGAGATCGTCGCGTCTCCCGAGGTCTACAAGAAGCTGATCGGCATGCAGATGCTGGTGGAGGGGCTGGCGATGGGCGCCTTCGCCACCATCAACCTGAAGACCAACGACCCCCTGCTCAAGCGCCTCACCCAGATGGTCATGAGCGACGAGGCCTTCCACCACAAGTTCGGGAAGATCTGGGCCGACCGCACGGTGCCCAAGCTCACCGAGGAGGAGCACGAGAAGGTCGAGGCCTGGGCCGCCGAGTGCTTCCACACCCTGCTCAACAACCTCGTGAACGCCGAGCAGAAGCAGGTCATCTATCGCGAGTTCGGGCTCGACTGGCAGTGGGTCCGCGGCTCCATCCTCGAGGCCTTCGGCGACGAGGACCGGCGCCGGACCATGCGCGAGAACACGAACATCTTCCGTGTGCTGATCAAGACCCTGCTGAAGGCGGGCATCATCACGGAGCGGACGCGCCCGATCTACGCGGCGTGGGTCGACATGGACGAGCTGGCCGGCGAGGACGACGAAGTGGCCGGCATCGAGGTCGCCGAGGCCGCCATGGAAGAGCTGAAGCAGATCAACCGCGGTCGCAAGTCGATGATCCGCGTTCGGAAGTCCGCATAGGTCCCACTCCGGACCGCCCGGGGCGTCGGCCGCGAGGCCGCGCCCCGGGTTCTTCCGCCATGCACGATCTCCCCGACCCTCATTCGGCGCCGATCGCCCAGCTGACCCGGCGGGGGCCGCACCCCGTCGGAGTCACCACCCTGGAGCTGCCCGACCCCGAACACGCGGGTCGACGGCTTCCCACCGACGTCTGGTATCCCGCCCGGTCCCCGGGCGAGCTGGAGGCGGACCACCCCTTCGGCCGTCCCCACGCCGCCCACGTCGACGCCCCGCCGGCCGAGGGCCCGCGACCGCTCGTCGCCTTCTCCCACGGCAGCTCGGGACTGCGCCGCCAGTCGACCTTCCTCACCACCCACCTCGCGAGCTGGGGATGCGTGGTGGTCGCCCCGGACCACACCGGCAACACGTTCTTCGAGATGCTGAAGATCGAGAGCGAGGACGAGCGGCGGCGGGTCCACCTCGAGTCCTGTCGCAACCGGCCGCGGGACCTGGACAACGCCATCGACGCCGTGCTGGCCGGGGGCCACTGGCCCGCGGTCGACCCCGCAAGGATCGGCGCCCTGGGACACTCGTTCGGGGGCTGGACCGTCTGCAAGATGCCCGCCCGCGGCCGGGTCCGCGCCGTCTGCGGCCTGGCGCCGGCCTCGGAGCCCTTCGTGGGCCGCAAGGCCTTCGAGCCCGGCGAGCTCCCCTTCCGCGGCGCGCAGCCGGTGCTCCTCGTCGCCGGCATCGAGGACGTGCTGGTCGATCTCGAGACCAGTGTCCGGCCGCTGTTCGATCGCATGGCCGGACCGCGAGCCCTGGTGGGCCTTCGCGACGCCGACCACTTCCACTTCTGCGACGGCATCGAGCTCCTCCACGGAATGCACTGGCAGAGCCCCCGCCCGGACCAGCCCCGGCCGACCCGGCCCTTTGGCGAGGTGCTCGACGAAGAGCGCAGCCACCGGAGCCTGTGCGCCGTGGTGACCCGTTTCCTGCTGGCGAACCTCGCGCCGGACCCCACGCCGGGACTCGACGACCTTTCGGACGAAGCGCTCGCCGCCGTCGACCCGGCCCTCCAGCGAGTGGATCGATGAGCGCCCAGGCGCCGACGTTCCCGGGATCGGTGTGCGTGGTGACCGGCACGACGTCGGGCATCGGCGAGGTCACCGCCCGGGAGCTGGCCCGGCGCGGGGGGCGGCTGGTGCTGGTCGCGCGCAGCGCCGCCCGGGCCGAGGCGGTGGCGTCCCGGATCCGCGACGAGCTCTCCGGCGTCGAGGTCGACGCGGTGATCGCCGACCTGGCGCGCCTGGGCGACGTGCGACGGGCGGCCGCGGCGATCGGCCAGCGGCATGGCCGGGTGGACGTCCTCGTCAACAACGCCGGACTCGTGAACCTCCGGCGGGAGGTCACCGAGGACGGCCACGAGATGGTCTTCGCGGTGAACCACCTCGCGCCCTTCCTGCTGACCCGCCTGCTGGAGGCGCCGCTGCACGCGGCGCCGGCGGCCCGGGTGGTGAACGTCGCGTCCGAGGCGCACCGCTTCGGCGGGATCGACCTGGACGATCCCGGCTACGCGCACCGCCGCTGGCGGCCCATGCAGGCCTACGGACAGTCGAAGCTGGCCAACATCCTCTTCACCCGGGAGCTGGCCCGACGCTGGGCGCAAGGGCCGGTCACCGCCAACTGCCTGCACCCGGGCGCCGTCGCCACCGGGCTCGGCACCAACAACGGCTGGTTCGGTCGGCTCGCCATGGGGCTCCTCGGCCCGTTGTTCAAGACCCCCGAGCAGGGTGCAGAGACGACGATCCACCTCGCCACGTCGCCGGACCGGGCGACCACCTCGGGCGAGTACTTCGCGGATTGCCGACCGAAGCGACCGTCGAGCAGCGCCCTCGACGACGATCTCGCCCTCCGGCTGTGGAGGGCGTCGGAGGCCTGGACCGGCCTCCACGGCCCCATCGTCCGCTCGGTGGACTGACGCCCTAGTCGTCGCGGGCGCGCAGCGGGGTCGGCTTGCCGAAGAGCCAGCCCTGTCCGAACTCGATGCCCAGGGACGCCAGGGTCTCGAGCTCCTCCAGGGTGTCGAGTCCCTCGCCGATGATGCGAGAGCCCGTGCGGCCGGCCACCGACTGGAGGGCCGCCAGCATGTCCTGGCGAACCGGGTCCTGGTCGACGCCGGAGACGAAGGAGCGGTCGACCTTGATGAACTCCGGCGACAGGCGGATCATCGACTCGAGCCCCGCGTAGCCGGCGCCCGTATCGTCGAGGGCGATCTGGAAGCCGAGGCCCCGGTAGTAGTCCCGGATCTCCAGGAAGATCTCGAAGTCCTGGATGCCCTCCTGCTCGGAGATCTCGAAGACCACGTCGCTGGGCTGGAGCTGACAGCGCTCGAGGGTTCCGATCAGCTTCTCGGCTCGGAAGTTCGGGTCGTGGATGGTCGTGGGCCGGATGTTGAGGAACAGCTTGGTTCCGGCCGGGTAGTCGATGGCGCCCTCGAGACCGCTCGCCCGGCACAGACAGTCGAGTTCGAAGACGAGGTCCTCGTCCTCGGCGATTCCGAAGAGCGTGAGCGGCGACCTCAGCTCGCTGCCCTCGGGCCCCCGCGCCAGCGCCTCGTAGCCGAACACCGTCCGGGTGTTGACGTCGACGATGGGCTCGTACACCGAGGTCACCCGGCGGTCGAGGACGAGCTCGAGGAACTCGGTTCGGCGCTGCCGGTCCTGGATCCGGCGGTTCAGCGCCGCGTCCGCCCGCGCCTCGGAGACCGCCCGCGCGATCTGGGAGTCGGGGTCCACCTTCGGGTTGCGCAGGGCCACGGCGCGCCCGGTGCTGATCTCGGGGGTCCGGCGCAGGTAGGGGTAGAAGGCCTTGCCCCCCCGTCGATCCAGCTCGTTGCGCAGCACCTGCTGGAAGCCCGGCAGCTCCTGGCGGTAGAAGCGCCCGCAGCTGTGCTCGCGGAACACGAAGACCAGGACCTCGTTGCGACCGAACTCCGACAGCGCGATCAGGTCGTCGGGCTCGAGCCGACCGCGACCGACGTCGCCCACCACCTCGGCGAGGACCGCGAGCGCGTGGCGCCTGGCTTCGCCTCCGTGCACGCGCTCGACGTCCGCGAGGTCCGGCGCCGAGATCAGCAGCAGGCCGAGTACGCCCAGGCGATCGAAGCGGCGCTCGATCTCGCTGAGCTGCTCGTTGACGGGTCGCGTGGGGCCGCGTTCCAGAGGGTCGAACATGCCCTTTCATCGGCATGCAGGAAGGCCCGCCTGAGTCCCGTGGCACGGGTTTTTTCCTGTTCTGGCGCAGGGAGTTGCGCGACCACAGCCCCGCGCCGCTAGACTCCTGGGCCCGAGATCGCGCCAAGGAGGTCCCCGTGTCCGACCGCGTCCGCATCGATCTGAGAGACGGCGTCGCCGACGTCCACCTCAACCGCCCGGAGAAGATGAACGCCCTCGACGACGCCATGTTCACGGGTCTCATCGACGCCGGACTCCAGCTTTCCACGGAGCCCGGCGTGCGCGCCGTGGTGCTCTCGGGCGAGGGACGCGCCTTCTGCGCCGGTCTCGACTTCTCGAGCTTCGCGGCCATGTCGAAGGCCGGCGATGGGAGCGGTGGGGAGCAAGGCGGCGAGAGCGGCGCGGCCAGGGGGCTGCTCGGCAAGGCGGGCGACAGCCCCGCCAACCGGGCCCAGCGCGCGGCCTGGATCTGGCAGGAGGTGCCGGTGCCGGTGATCGCCGCCGTGCACGGGGTGGCCTTCGGCGGCGGCTTCCAGATCGCCATGGGCGCCGACATCCGCATCGTGGCGCCCGATGCCCGGCTCTCGGTCATGGAGATCAAGTGGGGCCTCGTCCCGGACATGAGCGGGACCCAGAGCCTCCGGCACCTGGTGCGACTCGACGTGGCCAAGGAGCTCACGTTCACCGGCCGCGAGGTCTCGGGCACCGAGGCCCTGGAGCTGGGGCTCGCCACCCGGGTGTCGGACCAGCCCCTCGAAGACGCCCTCGAGATGGCGCGCCTGGTCGCGAGCAAGTCCCCGGACGCCATCCGCGCGGACAAGGCGCTGCTCAACGGCGCGGTGATGGATTCGCTGGAGGACGGCCTGAAGCGGGAGGAGCGACTCCAGCGCAGCCTGATCGGCGGCCGCAACCAGATCGAAGCCGTGAAGGCGAACATGGAGAAGCGCGCCCCCCGCTTCGAGGATTAGCCCCCGGCGCCGCCGTCCCCGGGCAGGGCGTCGGGGAAGAAGAGCGGCTCGCCGCCGATCTCGAAGCCGGCGATCAGGCGCTGCGCCTCGGCCGACACCATCCAATCGACGAATGCCTGACCTTCCGCGGCCTTCACGTGGGGGTGCCGCTCGGGGCTCACCAGGATCACGCCGTAGGGGTTGTACAGGCGCGGGTCGCCCTCGACCACGATCTCCAGGTCGAGACGGTTCTCGAACGCGATCCAGGTGCCGCGGTCCGTGAGCGCGTAGGCGTCCATGGCCGCAGCCGTGTTGAGGGTGGCTCCCATCCCGCTCCCGGTCTCCCGGTACCAGGTCCCGGAGTCCCGGCGCGGATCGAGGCCCGCCGCCTGCCACAGGCGGAGCTCGGCCTTGTGGGTCCCCGAATCGTCTCCCCGGGACGCGAACGCCGCGCGCGCCCGGGCCACACGCGCCAGCGCCGCGGGCGCGTCCGTCGAGCCGGCGACCCCGGCCGGATCGGAGCCCGGCCCCACGATCACGAAGTCGTTGTGCATGACCGCGAAGCGCTCCACCCCGTAGCCCTCGGCGACGAAGCG
This sequence comes from Myxococcota bacterium, assembly GCA_050618075.1. Classification (GTDB taxonomy): domain Bacteria; phylum Myxococcota_A; class UBA9160; order UBA9160; family UBA4427; genus JBNLVL01. Next base: position 19,099 of record JBNLVL010000015.1, on the reverse strand, counting down.
CTCCTCGGACGCGGTGTCGTGCACCAGCAGGACGTCCGCGTCGCCGCGACGGGCCAGCCGCAGCGCCTGCCCCGTCCCCACCGCGACCACGCGCACCGCGATGCCCGTCTTGCGGGTGAACGCCGGGAGGATCGCGTCCAGCAGACCCGAGTTCCGCGTGGAGGTGGTGGAGGCCAGCGTGATGAAGCGTCCGTCCGGCCCGCTGCCCCTGGGGTCGGCTCCCGCTCCGCCGGCCGCCAGCAGCGCCGCCAACAGTCCCAGCGCCACCACCGCGCGCAGCCCCGGCCCCGCCTTCCCGTGTTCGCCTACCAGAGGAGCTCTCCTTTCAGGAACGCACGCCCCATCTCGCTGGACGGCGCGTCGAAGAAGCGCGAGGCCCGCGTCCGCTCCACCAGCACCCCGCGGTTGAGGAAGACGACCTCGTCGGCGAGCCTGCGGGCCTGGCCCAGGTCGTGGGTCGTCATGATGACCTTGGTGCCGGCCGCCGCGATGCTCTCGATGATCGACTCCACCGCCCGGGTGGCCGACGGGTCGAGGGCCGCCGTGGGCTCGTCGAGCAGCAGGACCTCGGGCTCCAGGGCCCAGGCCCGGGCGAGGGACAGCCGCTGCTGCTCGCCCGCGGAGAGCACGCGCGCGGACCGCCTGGCGAGGTCGAGAAGGCCGGTGCGCTCGAGCGCCCGGTGGGCCCGCTCGCGGCGCTCCGCTCGCGCGACGCCGCGCACGGCCAGGGCGTACTCGACGTTGGCCAGCGCGCTGCGTCGCAGGTGGACCGGACGCTCGAAGACCATGGCCTGGGCCCTTCGCGCCCTGGCCCCGGACGCGTCGCCCATCCTCACCCGGCCGCGGTCGGGCTCGATCAGGCCGTGGATCACCCGCAAGGTGAGACTCTTGCCGGCGCCGTTGGGCCCCATGATCACGCAGCGCCCGTGCTTCTCGAAGCCCAGCGACAACGGCCCGAGCAGGCGATCGCCCCGGCGCTCGATCACGACGTCCTCGACGACGATCGGCCACAGCGATGCGCTCATCGCTCCGTCTCCGCGAGCTCGCGGGTGAGAGCCGCCGCGGCGTTGACCAGCAGCGAGATTCCCAGGAGCACGATCCCGAGGCCCAGGGCCAGGGGCAGGTCGCCCTTGCTGGTCTCGAGGGCGATGGCCGTGGTCATCACCCGGGTCACGTGGGCGATGTTGCCGCCCACGATGATGACCGCGCCGACCTCCGCGATGGCGCGACCGAAGCCGGCCAGCTCGACGGTGAAGAGCCGGTGCCGCCCGTCCCACAGGAGCGTCGGGATCGCGCGCCACGGCCCCACGCCCAGGGAGCGGAGCTGCGGCTCGTACTCCTCCCACAGGTCCTCCACCACCTGGCGAGCCAGAGCGGCGACGATGGGCGTGATGAGCACGGCCTGGGCCACGATCATCGCGGCCGGCGTGAAGAGCCAGCCGAGGAAACCGAGCGGGCCGGAGCGCGACAGCACGAGATAGACGAGCAGCCCGACCACCACCGGCGGCAGGCCCATCAGCGCGTTGAGCACGATCGCGGCGGCGCGCTTGCCCGGGAAGCGACCCAGGGCGACCCACGCGCCCAGGGGCAGCCCCAGGAGCGAGCCGATGGCGAGCGCCGCGAGGGAGACCTGGAGCGAGCGGCCGACGATCTCCAGCAGGTGGTCGTCGAGCCCCACCACCATCCGGAAGGCGGTGAGGAAGGCTTCGCTGATCTCGCTCATCGGTCGGGCAGCTTGGCGCGGGGGCCGGGCTCGCGCAACGGCGCACTACAGGAGCAGGTTCTCGATGCCCTCGAGACCGCGGGCCAGCTCCCGGGTGAAGCGCACGGCGGCCGCCCCGTCGATCACCCGGTGGTCGTAGGAGAGCGACAGGGGGACGATCAGACGCGGCGAGAACGCCTGGGACCCGGCGTCCCACACGGGCTTGTGCTGGCTCCGGGAGACCCCCAGGATGGCCACCTGGGGCCAGTTCACGATGGGCGTGAAGCCGGTGCCTCCGATGCCGCCCAGACTCGAGATGCTGAAGACCGCACCCTGCATGTCGTCCGGAGCGAGCTTCTTCGCGCGGGCGCGCTCGGCGAGGGAGGCCAGCTCCGCCGCCAGCTCGAGCAGCCCCTTCTGGTCCACGTCGCGCACGACGGGCACCAGCAGCCCGTGCTCCGTATCGACGGCCACCCCGAGGTGGAAGGAATCGCGGACGTAGAGCCGGCTGCCGTCGTCGGACAGCACCGAGCGGAAATCGGGGTCGCGGCGCAGGGCCTGGACGCAGGCCTTCATGATGAACGGGAGCAGCGACAGGCGCGGCCCCTCGCCGCCCGACCGCTCGATCTGTCGTCGCCGGAAGGCCTCGAGCTCGGTGACGTCGGCCTCGTCGTGCTGGGTGACGTGGGGAACCGTCTTCCAGCTCTGGTCCAGGTTGCGGGCGGCCGTCCGGCGGATGCGTTCGCGCTCGACCACGCGCACCGGTCCGAAGCGCTCGAGGGAGTCGACGTCGACGCTCGGCGCGGACGAGGCGGCGGCCTCGGACACGCCGCCAGCCAGCGCACTGCGCACGTGGGCCTTGACGTCCTCGACGAGGACCCGACCGTGGGGACCCGTCCCCCGGGCCTTCGCCAGGTCGACGCCCAGCTCCCGCGCCTGACGGCGGACCAGCGGACTCGCGTGGGGCCCGCCGGTCGAAGGAGCGACGTACTCCGGCACCGGCGGCCGCGAGGGGGGCGGCGTGCCCGGCGGGCGATCGGCGACCGCCGGCTCGCTGGCTTCGGCCGCTTCGGTCCTCTCGGCCTCTTCGGTCCGGTCGGTCCGTTCGGTCCGTTCGGTCCGTTCGGTCGTCCGGTCCGCGTCTCGGGCCGGGGCCTCCGGGGCCGGGGCCCCGGCGGTGTCCTCGTCGGACGACCGCTCCTCCGGCACCTCGAGCACCAGCAGCAGCGTGCCCTCCTCCACCCGGTCACCGACCTTCACGGCCAGCGACTCCACGACCCCCGCGCTCGGCGACGGGAGCTCGAGCGTCGCCTTGTCGCTCTCGATGGACAGCAGCGTGTCCTCGGGCTCCACGCGGTCGCCGGCCGAGACCAGGATCTCGACGATCTCGGCGTCCTCGGTGTCGCCGATGTCGGGGACGAAGACTTCGAGGGTGCCCATGCTCTATACCCCGATCGGGTTCGGCTTCTCGGGATCGAGCCCGTACTTGTCGATCGCCTCGCCCACCTTCGAGCGCCCGATGGCCCCCTCGTCGGCCAGCGCCGAGAGCGCGGCGACGGCGACGTTGAAGCGATCCACCTCGAAGAACTGGCGCAGCCGCCGGCGCGTATCGCTCCGCCCGAACCCGTCGGTCCCGAGCACCGCGTAGCGCCCGGGCACGAACGCCCGGATCTGGTCGGCGTGGGCGCGGACGTAGTCGCTGGCCGCGACGACGGGCCCCGGACGCCGGGCGAGGCAGCGCTCCACGTAGGGGACGCGCGGGTCCTGGCCGGGGTGGCGGCGGTTCCAGCGCTCGGCGTCGTGGCCGTCGCGAGCCAGCTCGTTGAAGCTCGTGACGCTAAAGATGTCCGAGGCCACGCCGAAGTCGTGCTCCAGCAGCTCGGCCGCCGCCATCACCTCGCGCAGGATCGTCCCGCTGCCCAGCAGCTGGACCCTGGGGGCTCCGTCCCGGGGCTCGGACTCGCGGAGCGGGTACATGCCGCGCAGGATGCCGTCGCGGGACCCCTCCGGCATGGCGGGGTGGGCGTACTTCTCGTTCATCACGGTGATGTAGTAGAAGACGTTCTCCTGCTCCTGGAACATCCGCCGCATGCCGTCCTGGACGATCACCGCGAGCTCGTAGGAGAAGGCGGGGTCGTAGGAGACGCAGTTGGGCACGGTCGAGGCGAGGACGTGGGAGTGGCCGTCCTGGTGCTGCAGCCCCTCGCCGGCCAGGGTGGTGCGCCCCGCCGTCCCTCCGAGCAGGAAGCCGCGCACCTGGGCGTCGCCGGCGCCCCAGATGAGGTCGCCCACGCGCTGGAACCCGAACATCGAGTAGAAGAGGTAGAAGGGGACCATGTTGATCCCGTGGTTGCTGTAGGCCGTCCCCGCCGCGATCCACGACGAGAGCGCGCCGGCCTCGTTGATCCCCTCCTGCAGGATCTGGCCCTTCTTGTCCTCGCGATACCACGCCATCTGGTCCGAGTCGGCGGGCTCGTAGAGCTGCCCGACCGACGAGTAGATGCCGAGCCGCCGGAACATCGCCTCCATGCCGAAGGTGCGGGACTCGTCGGGCACGATCGGAACCACCTGCGGTCCGATCTTCTTGTCGCGGACCAGGAGCTGGAGGATGCGCACGGCCACCATGGTCGTCGCGACCTCGCGCTCACCGGTGTCGGCCAGCAGCGATTCGAAGGCGTCGAGCTCCGGGACCTCGAGCGGCTCGGCGTCGGTGCGCCGCGTCGGCACGTAGCCGCCCAGCGCGTTGCGCCGCTCGTGGAGATACTTCATCTCCGGGCTGTCCTCGGGCGGCCGGTAGAAGGGCGCCTTGTCGATCTCGTCGTCGGAGATGGGGATGTTGAAGCGGTCGCGGAACTGCCGCAGGGCGTTGGCCCCCATCTTCTTCTGCTGATGGGTGATGTTCTGGCCCTCGCCGGCCTCGCCCATGCCGTAGCCCTTGACGGTCTTGGCGAGGATGACGGTGGGCTGTCCCTCGTGCTCGACGGCGGCGGCGTAGGCCGCGTACACCTTCTGGGGGTCGTGACCGCCGCGATTCAGCCGCCAGATGTCGTCGTCGCTCATGTTGGCGACCATGGCGCGCAGCTCGGGCGTGTTGAAGAACTTCTCCCGCGTGTAGGCGCCGCCGCGCACCTGGTAGGTCTGGTACTCGCCGTCGACCACCTCTTCCATGCGGCGTCGCAGGGCGCCGTCGACGTCCTTGGCGAGCAGCGGATCCCAGTAGCGGCCCCAGACCACCTTGATGACGTTCCAGCCCGCCCCGCGGAAGACGCCCTCGAGCTCCTGGATGATCTTCCCGTTTCCGCGCACCGGACCGTCGAGGCGCTGGAGATTGCAGTTCACCACGAAGACCAGGTTGTCGAGCCGCTCCCGGCCGGCCAGTGAGATCGCGCCGAGGCTCTCGGGCTCGTCCATCTCACCGTCGCCCATGTAGGCGAAGACCTTGCGGCCGGTGGTGTCGAGGACGCCGCGGTCGGTCAGGTACTTCATGAACCGCGCCTGATAGATCGCCGTCAGCGGCCCGAGCCCCATCGAGACCGTCGGGAACTGCCAGAAATCGGGCATCAGCCACGGGTGCGGATAGGAGGAGAGCCCCTCGCCCCCCACCTCCTGGCGGAACTTCGAGAGCTGCTCCTCGCTGACGCGCCCCTCGAGATAGGCGCGGGCGTAGATGCCGGGGGCCGAGTGGCCCTGGAAGTAGACGAGATCCCCGCCGTGGTCGGCGTTGGCGCCGTGGAAGAAATGGTTGAACCCGACGTCGAGCAGGGTCGCGATGGAGGCGAAGCTGGCGATGTGTCCGCCGAGCTCCGAGCTCTCGCGGTTGGCCTGGACCACCATGGCCATGGCGTTCCAGCGGATGATCGAGCGGATCCGGTGTTCCAGCGTGCGGTCGCCGGGACTCTTGCGCTCCAGGGCCTCGGCGATGGTGTTGATGTACGCCGTGTTGAGGCTGTACGGGAGATGGGCGCCCTTGCGCCGCGCCCGGCGGACCAGGCGTCCGACCAGGTAGTGGGCGCGCTCGATCCCTTCCCGCTCGAACACCGAGTCGAGGGCCTCGAGCCACTCCTCGGTCTCCTGCGGGTCGTTGTCGGGCGACAAGGCCATGTGGCTCCCCTCGGCATCGGCGATGAAATTCGGATCGGAGCGCGTCCGGATCCAGGAATATCTTCGGCAGGGCGGGCCTTCTCGATGCCGAAAACGTCGCCGATGCCGAAAACACCGCCGGCTGGACCTTCATTGGACGTTCCCGAGGGTGCCGCGGTTTCGTTGGAGTGACCACGGGTCGATTCCCGGCGCGAATGGGTCCCAACGCACCCGCCGATGTCCGGATTTCGCAAGAAGGGCGGGTTTCGTCACATTTTACTGGTCATACCAGTTGACAATCACATCACTGCCGTTCAATTTTCGAGCATGCTGTCGCCCGTCCCCCGCCAGTCGCTCTCGGACGCCGTCTACGAACAGCTGCGGGACCGCATCGTGTCCGGAGACTGGCCGGCGGGCCACGAGGTCCCGTCGGAGCGCTCGATGTGCGAGGCCCTGGGCGTGAACCGCGGAGCGCTGCGTGAAGCCCTCCGCCGCCTGGAGCAGGCAGGCCTGGTCGAGGTCCGCCACGGGGGCGCGTCGCGGGTGCTCGACTACCGGCGCCACGCCGGCCTCGCCCTGCTGCCGGAGCTGGTCTCGCGCTCGGCCCCGAGCGTCGACGCGTCGCTGGTCGCCGCGGTCATGGAGATGCGCTCGGCGGTGGCGACGGACGTGGCCCGGCTGGCCGCCCGTCGCGGTGGAAGCGAGCTGCGGGTCACCCTGCCCGCCCACGTCGAGCGACTCGAGCAGGCGCGGGACGACCTGCCGCAGCTCCAGGACCGGGTGACCGAGTTCTGGGACACGCTGGTCGACGCCTCGGGAAACCTCGCCTACCGGCTGGCCTACAACGCCCTGCGCGACAGCTACCAGGCCCACCGCAGCGCCTTCACCGAGATCCTGGCGCCCGAGATCCGGGACGCCGCGCCCTACGCGGAGCTCTGCGAGGCCGTCCTGGCGGGAGACTCCGAGCGCGCGGGCGAGCTGGCCGCGGAGCTCGTGAAGCGCGGCGAGTCCGCGGTGAAGGAGGCCCTCGAGAAGTGGCAGTAGGCGCCGCCGCCCTCCCCTCGAACGCCCGCGAGGCGGGCGCCGCGTTCTTCCGTCACGCGAGCCCGCGCGTCCTGGTGGTCGCTTCGACTCTGGCCCTGGGCGTCCGGATCGGGCTCGGCGGGTTCGGCTGGCTCGACCTCGTCCCCGTCGCCGTCATCGCGCTGTGGTGGCCTCTCCAGGAGTGGCTGATCCACGTCTTCGTCCTGCACTCCCGGCCGCGGGTGGTGGCGGGCCGGACCTGGGACTTCAGCGTTCCGCGCAAGCACCGGGCGCACCACGCCGACCCCTTCGATCCGTCGCTGATCTTCATCCCGATCCACTCCTACCTGTACACGGTGCCCATCCTGGTGGGCGTCTGCTGGCTGCTCACCCCCACCCCGGCGCTGGCCGCCACGGCCGTCGTCACCTATCTCGCGGGCACGCTCCACTACGAAGCGGTGCACTTCCTGGTGCACACCCGGGTGACCCCGCGAACCGCGTACTACCGCCGGCTGTGGCGCAACCACCGGCTCCACCACTTCAAGAACGAGCACTACTGGTACGGGGTGACCCGCCTCGAGGCCGACCGCTGGCTGGGGACCGCGCCCGCGGCCGAGACGACGCCGCCGTCTCCCACGGCGAGGAACCTGACGGGCACCTAGCCCCGATCCGGGACGCCTAGTCGGGATTCGCCTTCGGGCTGGCCCCCGCGATCCGGGCCCCCACCTCCTCGGTGTACTCGTAGCTGCCCTTGCGCAGGGCCACGAAGAAGAGCTCCGGCACGCTGTAGAACACGCCCCGGGCGCCGCGGACCATGCGGCGTCCGCCGTCGAAGGGCCAGGTGAAGAGCCCGGCCACCGCCTGGCCGACGCCGTAGGAGAGGTTGATGAGGCCGCCCACCGGCCGCAGCGCCGGGGTGCCGTCGGTGAAGACCAGGAAGTACCCGTCGCTGTCCGAGCCGTGGTAGCTGCGCGCGCTCAGGGTGTTGCTCTCGCGCAGCCAGACCGCGAGGTCGTTCTCGCGTTCGCGCATGGAGGCCAGCCGGCGCTCGCGATACGACGGCAAGCGCACGGGAGGCGCCGACCGCAGTCGCCGGGCGGCGCGATCGAAGAGCCTCGCGGGAATGAAGGCCCAGCCCCGGTCGGGATCGAGGCTCCCTCCGAGGGCCTCCTCGACCCCGTCCGCGAACGGCGCCTCGAGGGCGGCGCCCAGCTCGGTGGCGCAGTTGAAGGTGAACAGGTCGTAGCCGTCCAGGCGGTCGAGGGCCCCTCGAACGCGCCGGAGGTTGGCGTCCACCCGCCGGAGGGCTTCGCCGAGGGAGACGGCGCCTTGCACCGGAGGGGCGGCCACCGCCGCGCGCGGCCAGGGGACCACGGGGGCCGGCGCGGTCCGGAGCGCCCGCCCCTCGCCCAGCGCGCGCACCAGCTCCCGGTGGCGCGCGGCCAGCTCCTCGATCTGCCGCCAGGCCGGCTCGTCCGGCGCGACGTCCCCCGCGGCGATGCGCGCGCGGAACCGGGTGTGGGCGGCCGCGAGGTCCGTCGCGAGTCGGGCCAGGGCCCGGCGACGCGCCGCCCCCGGACGGGCGACGGCTGCGGTCGCCGCGTCGTCGAAGGGGTCGAGCGTCCAGAAGCGGTCTTCGGCCAGCGCGCGCCGGGCCGCCCGGTGACGCGCGATGGCGACCAGCAGCGAACGCCCCCGGTCGGGACGATCGCTCCGCACCAGCGACGCGATCCGCTCCTCCCACAGCCGCGCCCCGGCCTCGAGCCAGGCCCGCTCCGCCGCGGAGAGCCCCGCGGCGCTCGCGCCGAGGGGGTCGAGCAGGCGCTCGGGCCGCAGCGGCCTCATGTCGGCGAGGGCGGCCACGGCCTCTCGCCACTCCAGCCGCTCCGCCAGCAAGGCCGCCGCGAGGGGCGTCGCCTTCGGCCACCGGTCCCTGCGCCAGGCTGCGGCGTCGACCGCCGCGCTCGGCGCGACCGGCCGCGACGCCCGAACGGCGGCGTCCCGGGCGAGCCGCTCGAGGGACTCGGCGCCGATGCGCCCTGCGACCACGTCGCGGAGCGCCGCGGCCCAGGGCGTCGGCGCCCGCACGCGCGACGCGAACAGCGCCGCCCCCCGGACCGGCCACTCCGGGGCCGCTCCTCGGAGCTGGCTCGCGATCCACGCGCGCTCGTCCTCGAGCGCCGCGAGGACCTCGAGGTGGCGGGTCTGCACCAGCCTCCGCCGTTCCAGGCCTGCGCGGATGCGCGCCACGTCCTCCGCCGCCGCCTCGATGGGCAGCCGGCGGAGCCCCCGGTTCTCGAGCGAGCTGTACCGGAGGAAGAACGAGGACCAGGTGGGCCGCGCCAGCACGAGCCGCCCGTCCACGGCCTGGAAGTGGTAGACGCGGTCGCCGATCGCCAGACCCGCGTGCCCCCCGCTCGAGCCGCCCTCGTTGATCTCGACGTGGATCAGCTCGAGCGCGCCCGGCGCCGGCGGCACCGGATCGCCGCCGCGGGTGGCGGCCCGCACGGGCCCGGCCGGCGCCAGCAGGGCCGGAAGGGCCCAGAGCAGCGCGAGGGCGCCGATCGGACGGCGCATGGGGCGTGCCGTCAGGAAGCGCGCGTGGCCGCGCGCCAGCCTTCGACGACCAGCCGGCGGACGCGCGCGTCGCCGCCCAGCCAGCTTCGGGCCACGCCGACCGCGGCCCCTTCGGCGAGCCCGCCGCGGGCCAGCCCGGCGCCGACCGCCCGGTAGGTTCCGTCCAACGCGGCCCAGTCGCTCAGCCCGTGCGCCTCGGCGATGTTCGCCAGGCCTCGGGCGAAGTCCTTCGCGTCGAAGGGACCGAGCGTCTCGAGCGATGCCACGGTGTAGTCCTCGACGTCGCCGCGGTAGCGCGCGTCGTCGCCTCCGCTGCTGTCCGAAGACGACTCGAACGGACTCGAGAACGAATCGGAGATGGAGCCCGACGACTCCGACAGGCTGTCGGACGCCGAGCTCGCACAGCCGTTCAGGGACGCCGAGCTCACGAAGAGACCGGCCGCGAGCAGAAGCCGGGCGGCGGCACGGGCCGCGGATACACGAATCGCCATGGTGAGACCCCCCTCGACCTCAATGGATAGCGGAATCCGCGTCGAAGTCAGTCCCGGGCGCCCTCCAACCCCGCCCCTGGGGACCCGCACGGCGAGAGCGTGCCCCCCTCCAGCCCGCGTGCAACACACGGCTGCGCAACCGGACGCTGCCCTCGCGCTGGGACCGGGTCGGTTAGGCTGAGTGTGATGGGACGAAGGGAGGTGCGGTGGTCGAGCTGATCCCGTTCTTCGCGATCGTGATGTACCTGCTCCCATTCTGTGTCGCGGCCTTCCGCGACCACGAGCGCGCCCCGGCCGTGCTGGTCCTGAACCTGCTGGCGGGCTGGACGGTAGTCGGCTGGTGGGTGGCGCTCCTCTGGGCGGTCAGCGGAGGCGAGCGTCGGCCGGGCCGGCCCCGGCGCGCAGGGCCCTAGGCGAACTCCTCGCCCTGGTGCTGCATGATGCGCTCGATCCACCACTGGGGCGCCTGACCCATCAGGGTGTTGATGTCCCAGTAGTCGCGCCACAGCGTGATCTTGCCGTTGGCGACCTCGTGGATGGTGACGAAGTCGTTGCGGATCTTCTCCCCGGTCTCGAAGTGCCAGGTCTCGGTGTGCTCGATCACCACGCTGTCGTCCGCGGCCACCACGCGGTGGATGTCGTGCTCGAAGCGCTCCACCGGCTCGAGTCCGATGCGAAGCCGTCGCTCGACGTTCGCGGGCCCGACCGCACCCGCGTCGGGCGCGGGGACGTCCTCGTACACACCGTCCTCGGCCATGTAGGCGCTGGCCCCGGCGAAGTTCTTCGCGTAGAGCTCGCTCCACATGGCCATCACCAGTCGCTTGTTCTCTTCCGCGGACATCGCAGGCCCTCCTCGTACGGAGCTTTTCTCCGTGGATCCATCTGGTAGCGTTCCCGCCATCTCGTGAGAAGGGGGACTGTCGTGAAATCGATTCAGCTCGCTGCCGCGGTCGCGGCCTGCCTGTGGGTGCCCGCGCTCGCCGCCTGCACGTGGGTCCCGCTCGTCGACGGCGCGAAGGACGTGGGCGTGCTGACCGAGCGTGCGGCCGAGGGCTGCAAGCGCCTGGGCAAGACCACGGCGAACACCACGGAGTCCGTGGTCTTCATTCCGCGGGGCAAGGCGCGGGTCCGCTGGGAGCTCGAGTCGATGGCGCGCAACGCCGCCGTCCGCATGGGAGGCGACGCCGTGGCCGCGCTGGGGCCGGTGACCGACGGGCGGCAGGACTTCGGCATCTACCGCTGCGCGCCGGCAGAGCCCGCGGCGCCCGGGGATGTCTCGGAGTAGAGAGACGCTCAGCGCGCCTCGGAGCGCTCGAGCACGAGCCCCCGGTAGTCCCGGCGGAAGCCGGCCGCGAGCAGGGCGCCGGCGAGGTCGGAGCCGGCCGCCGGATCCCCGTCGATGCGATCGATGCGCAGGGTGCGGCGCGTCCGGTCGGCGAACAGCCCCCGGAGCGCCCGGGCCGCGCGGGTCAGCCTCGGGGCCAGGGCCTCGTCGTCTGCCCTCCCGAAGCACAGGAGACCGCCGCCGCGCTCCAGGAGGAGCACCGGGTCGCCGCCGACCAGCACCACGTGATTCCCGGCGGCGCGACGCGGACGCCCGGCCCCCGACCGGGTGGCCGGCCACGGCAGCAGGGTTCCGTGGACCTGGGCGGGATCGCAGGCGGCGAGCAGCACGACCTCGTCTGCTTCGGACCCGTCGACGCCGACCCGGGCGGCGCGCAGCCGGTCGACCGCCCCGGCGTAGGCGAACTGGGCCCCCGAGAGTCCCTCGACGAAGTGGCCTCGACGCAGCTTGCCCGACTCCTCCATGGCGCGGAGCACCGGGTACACCGCCGCGAAGCCGCCGGGCATCTGCTCGCCGCCCAGGGTCTCCCGGCTCACCACTCCGTATCGCTCGAGGAGCATCAGCGCCCGGGCGTGGGCGCGGCGCGTGGGGTCGGGCGCGGACCCGAGGAGCGGCTCGACCCGGGACCAGCGGCCCGAGGCGTGGCTGGGCGCGGCGCTGCCGCGCCCCGTTCCCACCCGCGACCGGCGGGCGGCGAAGCCACGCGCCCCGGCGCCGCCGCGGGAGCGCCCGCGAGCCGGCGCCGCGAGCGCACGCAGCGGCGCCGTGGTGTCGTTGGTCACGTGACCCGCCCAGACGAGATCCCAGAGTGCGGAGAGCACCTCGGCGGCGGGGGTGTCCGCCCCGGCCGCCGCCACCAGCTCGTTGAAGAACGAAGCGCCCCCGCCTTCGAGGTGTTCGAGGAGGCGGCGCGCCAGCGGCGCGAGGTCGTCGACCGGAGGCGGCGGCTCCGCCAGCAGCGCCACCCGGTCCCGCCGGTACAGCGCGACCCGACCGTCGCGATCGCCCAGGGAACCGCAGCCGATCCACACCCACTGGCCGAGGGCGCCCAGCTCGTCGAGCCAGCGCGGGTCGTAGCCGGCCACCCGGGCGGGCAGGATCGAGCGTTCGAGCTCGCTCCAGGGCAGCGGGATGCCTTCGAGCTGCTCCAGCACCTCGTCGAGACGCCCCTCGGCCCCGGACCGGCCGGCGGCGTCACCGGACAGCGCGGCCGCCACGCCGTGCCAGCGGGGCAGGAAGCGCGCCAGCGTCCGATCCTCGACGGGCGCCACCTCGCCGCGCAGCCGCGCCAGGGTGCGGCGGCGCAGACGCCGCAGCACCTCGGGATCGCACCACTCGCGGCCCGAGCCTTGGGGATGGAATTCCCCGGCCACGAGCTTTCCGCGCGACTCGAGGGCGGCCAGCACCCCGTCGACCTGGGCCGGAACCAGGCCGAAGCGCCGGGCGAGGTCGGCGCTCACGAAGGGACCTCGATGGCGGGCGAAGCGGAGCGCGAGCTGCTCGACGGGAGCGTCCACCTCCTCGAGAAACGCCAGGGGCAGGCCGCCCGGCGGCGCCACCCCGAGCGCGTCGCGGTACAGACCGGCCTCCTCGGCGGCGATCCACCGCTCCACGCCCCCGACCTTGACCGGCACCGCGCGGCGCGAGGCCTCCAGGCTCGCCAGCCAGGCGCTCGCTTCACCCGGCGTCTCGGTCTCGCAACGCACCTCGATCTCGTCGCGAGCGAGGTCGCCCACCCGACGCAGCAGGTCGTGGAGGCCGTCGGGGTGTCTGGCCCGGAACTCGGGCGCCAGGCCCTGGAGCTCGGCCTCGGTGTCCGCGATGACCGCCGCGTCGAGCAGCTCGCGCAGCTCCTCCTGACCGAGGAGATCGCGCAGCATGTGACGGTCCAGGGTGAGCGCCTGCGCCCGCCGCTCGGCCACGGGCACGTCGCCCTGATAGAGGTAGACGGCGGTGTAGGCGAAGACCAGGGACCGCGCGAAGGGCGACGCCGTCGCGGTCTCGACCTCGTCGACGCGAAGCCGGCGGTCGCGCACCTGGCGCATCAGCGCCACCAGACCCGGCACGTCGAAGGTGTCCTGGAGGCAGCTGCGGTAGGTCTCCAGCATGATCGGAAAGCTCGGGTACTCCCGGGCGACGGCCAGCAGGTTCTGGGCGCGCAGGCGCTGGGTCCAGAGCGGCGTGCGCGCGCCCGGCCGGCGCCGCGGGAGCAGCAGCGCGCGCGCCGCGTTCTCCCGGAACTGTCCGGCGAACAACGCGGAGCGGTCGAGCTGGTCGATCACCCGCTCCTCCACCTCCTCGGGCTCGGGCAGGAAGACCGAGCGGTCGGGCAGCCCGGCTCGACCGGGCCCGTCGAGGTCGTCGTCGCTGGACGCGAAGCGCAGCACGATGCCGTCGTCGCTCCAGAGGGTCTGCACCTCCACGCCCGCCTCCCGGGCGAGGCGGGACTCGATGGCCAGGGCCCAGGGCGCGTGGATGCGCGAGCCGAACGGACTGAGGATGCACACGCGCCAGTCGCCGAGCTCGTCGCGGAACCGCTCGATGGTGATGGCGCGATCGCTGGGCAGGGTCCCGGTGGCGTCGAACTGGTCGGCCAGGTGCTCGACGAGGTTCCGCGCCGCCCATTCGTCCAGGCCGTAGCGCTCGCGAAGCCAGCGCTCGCCCTCGGCCCGCCGCGCATGGAGATCGCCCCCGGCTCCGGGCTCCGCGCGGCAGCGATCCGCCAGCTCCCGGGCGAAGGCGCCCAGGGCGCGGCCCAGCTCGATGGGTCGACCGGGGCCCTCTCCCTTCCAGAAGGGCAGCTTGCCGGGCTCCCCGGGCGCGGGCTCGACGATGACGCGGTCCCGGGTGATCTCCAGGACCCGCCAGGAGCTGGCGCCCAGGGTCACCACCTCGCCGGCGCGGCTCTCGTAGACCATCTCCTCGTCGAGCTCGCCGATGCGCGGCCCCTCGTGGCCCAGGTGCACCCCGTAGAGGCCGCGGTCCGGAATCGTGCCGCCCGACAGCAACGCCAGCTTCGCCGCGCCGCGCCGCGCCTCGATGCGGTCGCGCTCGCGGTCCCACAGGATGCGCGGGCGCAGCTCGCCGAAGTCGGTGGACGGATAGCGCCCGGCGAGCATGTCGAGCACGCCGACGAGCTGCTCCCGGGAGAGGTCGCGATAGCTGGCGGTGCGGCGCACCCGACGCTCGAGGTCGTCGACCGAGATCGGAGCCACGCTCGCCATGGCGACGATCTGCTGGGCCAGGACGTCGAGGGGATTGCCGGGCACCTTCACGGGCTCGACCGCGCCGGCGCGCATGCCCTCGCCGACCACCGCGGCCTCGAGCAGGTCTCCGCGGTGCTTGGGGAACACCAGCCCGCGGCTCACGGCCCCCACCTGGTGGCCGGCGCGCCCCACGCGCTGGAGCCCCCGGGCCACGGCCCCCGGCGATTCCACCAGCAGCACCAGGTCGACGGCGCCCATGTCGATGCCGAGCTCGAGGGAGCTGGTGGCCACGATCGCCTTGCGCCGGCCCGCCTTCAGCGACTCCTCGATCTCCCGCCGCCGGTCGTGGGCGATGCTGCCGTGGTGGGCGAGCACGATCTCCTCGCCGGCCAGCTCGTTCAGGCGGTTCGCCAGCCGCTCGCAAAGCCCGCGGCTGTTCACGAACACGATCGTGCTGCGGTGTGCGCGGATCGCTTCGAGGATCGGCGGATGCAGGACCGGCCACATTCCGCCCGACGCCCCGGGCTCTTCGCCGAGAGCCAGGGTGTCGAGCAGGGTCGCGCCGAGAGACCCGCCGACTTCGGGATCCTCCCCTTCCACATCGCCTTCGGGCAGCTCGCGGCCTCGGGAGCCCTCGACCCGGCGCGCCTCGACGGGCGCCAGCTCGGGCCGCGTCATGTCGGGCACCGGAACCCGGATCTCGAGGTCGATGCGGGGCGGCACGTGGGCGTCGACGAGGTCGACCTCCCGGTCGCCGCCGAGATAGCGCGCGATCTCGGCCAGCGGATGGGCCGTCGCCGACAGCCCGATGCGTTGGGGATCGCCCGCCGAAGCCGCCGCCGCCACCCGCTCCAGCGAGAGCGCCAGGTGGGCGCCCCGCTTGGTCCCGGCCAGGGCGTGGATCTCGTCCACGATGACGGTCTCCAGCGAGGCCAGCGTCTCGCGCTGCTGGGAGCCGAGGATCAGGTAGAGGGACTCCGGCGTCGTCACCAGGATCTCGGCGGGGTCGCGCCCCTGGGCGCGCCGCTCCCGTGCGGGGGTGTCGCCGGTCCGGACGGCGACCCGGGGAGCGCGGAAGTCCACCCCTTCGCGCTCGGCCGCTCTCGCCAGGCCCACCAGCGGCGCTCGCAGGTTGCGCTCGATGTCGTAGACCAGCGCCTTCAAGGGCGACACGTAGAGGACCCGGACGCCGGCCGGCCCTTCGGCCGAGCGTCGGCCGAGGCGGTCGAGGCAGGCGAAGAAGGCGGCGAGGGTCTTGCCGCTTCCGGTGGGCGCCACCAGCAGCGCGTTGCGGCCGGCCTGGATCAGCGGCCAGCCCCGGGCCTGGACGTCCGTGGGCTCCTGGAAGCTGGCGGCGAACCAGCGGCGGGCCGGCGCGTCGAAGCCGCCGAGCGCACTTCGATCCGTCGCGGATCCCGGCCCGGCCGCCGGGGGGTCGCGGGGGTCGGAGCTCATGGATTCGAGTGTAGACAGGCGGCCGCCGCCTGGCTGCCGGCTCGCGGCGCCGCGGGCCTCGCTGCTGCCAGGGGGCGACAGCAGGGCTCTCGCGGGCGCCTGGGATCGACCTCAGAAGGGCGGATTGTCGGCCGGGTAGCGGAGCTCGTCGGGAAGGCGGGAGTTGACCGTCAGGATCACCGTGCGGCGCAGCTCGCGGAACAGCCGATCGGCGTCCGCGTGGTTGGGATCGAGGAGCTGGCTCACCATCACGCCCTGCATCATCACGAGCATGGTGTGGGCCACCAGGTCGAGGTCGGGGATGGGCACGGGCACCGTGTCCTCGAGCCCCTGGACGAGGGCCTCTTCGGCGCGCTGCCAGATGCTGTGCAGGACGTTGCGGTTGTGCTCGGTGGCCGCGTTGCCTTCGAGCAGAGCGAGCAGCTGGAGACGCAGGAGCTGCGAGTGGTCGCGCAGGATGCGGCGCCAGTCGGCGATCAGTCGATCCAGGCGCTGGACCGGGTCGCCCTCCAGGTAGACGCTCTTGCGGATCTCCTCGATCCAGGAGTTGCCCACCGACTCGAGGACCGCGGCCATCAGCCCTTCCTTGGAGTCGAAGTGCCAGTAGAGCGCGGTCTTCGCGACTCCCGCCTGCTTGCAGACGTCGCCGACGCTGGTCCCCGAGTAGCCGTGCTCCGAGATGAGCTGCGTGGCCGCCTCCAGGATGCGCGCGCGGCTGCGCTCGCCCTGGGCGGTCCGGGCGCCCCGTCCGGACTGGGCCTCGCCTCGAGCGCGGCCTCGCGCCTGGCTCGGACCCCGACTCGCCGTGTCCCGATCGACGTTCAATCCATCCTCCTCGCAGCCTGGCACTATTGTACCTGATCATGCGCACCCTGCCGCGCGCACGGCCCGAGCGCCGCGGTGGGTCGATCCGGTGCCCTGGAATCCCGGGCCGCGCTCCTGGCACGCTGCTCCAGAAGCTCGGCGCCGAATCGGCCCGCGGCGCTGCCCCCCGCGGACTGCACCGTGAAGTCGCCTGCGAGCCGCTCGCAAGGCGTGCCAGGGAGCTTTGGCCGCCGCTGCGGCGACCGAGCACGACGCGGCGAGCGGCTCGCGGGCGGCTTCGAACGCAGGCGAACTCCTGGAACCGGACGCTAACTGCGGAAGCGCTCGGGGACGATGCCCTCGAGGATGGGCTCGCACTCGGCCCGGGTCGCCGCGGGCATCCCCACGAGCACCCGATCGGCGCCCCCCGAGAGCAGCGCATCGACCTGGTCCCGGCAGGCGTCGATCGGCCCCAGGATGCCCATGGACCGGGCCAGCGCGTCCGAGGTGGCCGCCGCCGCCGCCTTCGATCCCCCTTCGGCGTAGGCGGCCGCCACCCGCTCCACGTCCTCGGCGTAGCCGAGGGGGGCTGCGGCGCGGGCATAGGGGCTGTTGGCGGGGCCGTAGTAGATGGCGACCGCGAACTTGAGCATCGGCAGCACGGCCTCGGGATCGTCGTGGACCACGAGCTGGACCGTGGGGGCGACGGTGAGCGCGCCCGGGTCCCGGCCCGCGCGCCGGGCGCCCCGGGCGATCGCCTCGCGGCCGGCGGCGATGCATTCGATGGGCAGGAGGGTCGGCATCCAGCCGTCGGCCAGCTCGCCGCAGAGCTCGAGGCTCTTCTCGAGGAGCGCCCCGAGCCAGATCGGCACCCGCTCCCGCAGCGGCTGGAAGCCCAGCTTCACCCCGCCCGTCCGGAAGATCTCTCCGGCGTAGGGGGAGCGGTCCCGGGCCCAGACCCGGTGGGCGATCTCGATGGTCTCGCGCATGCGGCGCAAGGGGCGCTCGAAGCGCAGTCCGTGCCAGCCCTCGACCAGGTTCGGCGTGCTTCCGCCCAGCCCCAGCACG
The DNA here is from genome assembly GCA_050618075.1 of Myxococcota bacterium. Classification (GTDB taxonomy): domain Bacteria; phylum Myxococcota_A; class UBA9160; order UBA9160; family UBA4427; genus JBNLVL01. The sequence continues at coordinate 1,348 of JBNLVL010000015.1, read as the reverse complement.
AAGCGTCCGCCCGACAGCTCGTCCAGGGTGGCCGCCGTCGACGCCAGCAGCGCCGGCGTGCGCGAAAACACGTTGGCGATGCCCAGACACACCTGGATGCGCGAGGTCGCCGCCAGCAGGCGGTCGCAGAGGGTCACACCGTCCCGGGCGAACGACTCCGGCAGGACGACGCAGTCGTAGCCCAGCTCGTCGGCGAGGCGGGCGATCTCCACGGCCTCGTCCCATCGGGTCATGCGATCCCACAGGTTGAGCGCGAGCCCCAGCGGCACGCGGCCGGTCGGCCCGGATCCGGTGGACTCGAAGGTCGTCTGGCTGCTCACGGCGGTGCTCCCTGCCTGCTCTGGCTCTCTCTGGCTCTCTCTGGCTCTGGTCCGGCTCTGGTCCGGCGCCGAGCTGGCTCTGGTCCGGCCCCGATCCGGCCCTGCGGGCCGGCGCGCGGGCCGGCGCGCGGGCCGGCGCTCGGTTATATACATGCGACCCATGTCCCGGCGCACGCCCCACTCCGAACTGCGCTCGAATCTCGCCCTCATCGGGGGTCGAGGCTGCGGCAAGAGCTCGATCGCCAAGCGTCTGGCGCGCCGCAACCGCCACTTCATGCTGTTCTGTCTCGACGCGCTGATCCGCTACGAGGCCGGCGGCCGCTCCATCCCCGAGATCGTGGCCTCCCAGGGCTGGCCGGGCTTCCGCGACCTCGAGTTCGACGTGGTGCAGAAGGTGAGCGGATTCCGCGACTCGGCGCTGCTCGACTGCGGGGGCGGCGTGGTCGTGGACCTCGACGCCTCGGGCCAGGAGGTCTTCAGCGAGCGCAAGGTCGACGCCCTGCGCGCCCACGCCCGGGTCGTCTACCTCGAGCGCGATCCCGATTACCTCGAGCGCCGGGTCGGGATCGATCCGAACCGGCCGGCGCTGTCCGAGACCCGGACCTTCCGGGAGATCCTCGAGCAGCGAGACCCCTGGTACCGGCGCGCAGCCCATCTCACCCTCGAGTGCGGAGACCTCTCCAAGTCCGAGCTGACCGAGCGGATCCTGCGCTGGTTCTACGACGAGACCGGCGTGGACGGCGACCCTTCGCTCGCCAGCGACCGCGAAAACTGAGTCGTGGCTCGAAGAATGCGCCTGAGCCCGCACGAGGCGACCGCTGCAGGCCTCCCTGGGCAGAGTCTGGGCCCGCTCTCGACTCCCTAGACCGCGTACCGCAGCGTGTGGGCCCGCCCGTTGGGAACCGCGCGCGTCGGGATGCGCCCGTAGTAGCAGCGCTCGAGCCAGCCCCGGAGCGAGGCCCGCCACGGGAACCGCCGCCCCTCGAGCAGCCCCGCCACCGACTGCCGCTCCCCGATGACCCCGATCC
>JBNLVL010000014.1:0-60702 GCA_050618075.1 Myxococcota bacterium | reverse complement strand
TCGGTGGCGGGGCTGCTCGAGGGGCGGCGGTTCCCGTGGCGGGCCTCGCTCCGGGGCTGGCTCGAGCGCTGCTACTACGGGCGCATCCCGACGCGCGCGGTTCCCAACGGGCGGGCCCACGCGCTGCGGTACGCGGTCTAGAGGGTCGAGAGCGGGCCCTGACTCTGCCCAGGGAGGCATTCAGGGGACGCCTCATGCGAGCTCAGGCGCATTCTTCGATCCACGACTTAGGGTGCAACACAGGCCTGTCCGCCGCAGGCGTCGATCACCCATCCGTCGCGGTCCGGAATCCCGTCGCCGTCTTCGTCGACGTCCTGGCGCAGGAACTCGGACTTCTGGAGCCGGGCGGCCGGCTCCCGCCGCGGGCACTCGTGGGGGTCGCCGCCGCGGCCCGCGGCGCAGGGGCCGAGGTTCGGGCCGCCGTCCCGGGGCGGGGTGTTTCCGTTGGGCGGAGTGAGGTTGCCGCTGTCCCAGTAGACGAGGGCCGACCCGTCGTGGGGATAGCTGATCTCGGGGATCCCGTAGAACGGGTCGTCCTCCCAGTGGCGCGACTCGGGCTCGATCGCCGGGCGGTGGATGGAGGCCCCGATGGTCCTCGCTTCGACCTCGGCCGTCACGTTCGCCACCTGGTAGTCGCCCCAGGCCACGTGGAGCAGCACCTCTTTCGGTGGTGTGCCCGGGTACGGGTCGTGGGTCAGGTGGTTGGCATGGCCGTTGGTCTCGGCCCGGTCCCACAGCATCTGCATCAGGGCGATCAGCAGCGAGTGCGTCCGCTGGGGGTAGTTGATTTCCAGCAGCAGCAGGAACGGGTCGAAGTCCACGCTGCGCCTCAATAGGGTGCTGTAGTTCATGCCCGGGACGCCGAGCACCGCCCGCTCGAGGTCGGTGGCCACCGCCGCGATCGCCCCGCCGAGGATGCCGCCCTGGGAGTTGCCGTCGTAGAAGAGATGGCTGCCGTCGATGAAGGGCTGGCCGTCTTCGCTGCCGCGGAAGGCCGGGTCGCTCGAGAGCCCGTCCGGATGGATCATCAGGCGTCCCAGGAAGAGGGTGTTGAGGATGCCCTGGTGCAGGCGGTCGGGGAGCGTGGGAAAGCGCGAGATGTCGTTGAGGATGAACAGGATCCAGCCGGCCGTGCCGCCGGGCGGGGTCTCGAAGTCGTCCTCGGCCATGCCGATCGAATCGGTGCCGCAGAACACGAAGTTGTGGGCGAAGGCCATGTCGCGGACGTGGCTCGAGCCCGTCTCGCCGGCCGAGCCCAGCAGGCCGTGGCCGTACAGCGAGGCTCGGGCGGGCTCCAGGACCGTCGTGCCGTCGGCGCTGGCCGATCGGGGCACCACGCAGCGGAAGTTCGCGGTGTAGGTCGCGGTCCCGCCGCCGGCGCGGATCGGGAGGTGGTCGACCGCCTCCGAGGCCGGCACGTCGTAGAGCAGCCGCGCGCCCGGGAGCCCGTCGTTGTCCAGGTAGAGCGGCACCTCGAAGGTGCCGCTCACTCGGCGCAGGGTGTTGGCGTTGAAGTCGTCCTCGATCTCGGTGACCGTGAACGACGGTGCGTCCGCTCCCAGGGAGGCGAAGGCGTCGTCCCGGATGTGGATCAGCCGCTCCCCCATGCTGCGCTTGCTGACGACCGTGAACTCCCAGGCCTGCACCAGCTCGGACCGGTCCATTCCGGCGCGCTCGAGGGTCGAGAAGATGCGCTCCATGGCCGGTCGCCTCGTCTCGATCTCCGGAATCAGGGTCTTGATGCCGTCGCGATAGAGCCGGAATCCCGGCGGCGCCTCGAGCAGGTCTCCGGCCGCGTCCCGGGCGCGCGCGATGCCGACCACGTAGCGCCGGCCGTTGGCGAGGTTCTTGCCCGGGCGCAGGATCAGCGACTCCGAGCCCACCGGCCGCGCCGCGGAGTCGAGCTCCGCCCAGAAGAGCTGGCGCTCGGCGGTCTCGGCGTCCACCAGGGCGAACGGGGAGTCGGCGTCGAGCGAGGCGGCCAGCCGGTCGATGGAGGGCGCGCCGGTCTGCGCGAGGTCGATGCCGGGAAGGTGCGTCAGGATCATCGCGCCCGGGCTGAAGCCGTCGCTCCGGTTGTGCTCGGTCGGGTCCACGCGCACGCCGCTGATGTTGGCGGGCATGGAGTCCCGTTCGATGGCGATGCGCAGACCGGTGTCGGTCGCCGGGTCGGGCCGGGTGAAGAGGTCGTTGGGGAAGGGGTAGAGGCAGTTGATCGGCTCGATGGGATCACAGCGGTCGGGATGCGAGGCGGCGATGGCGTCGAGGTCGATGCCGTGGGCCCAGACGACCAGCCGCGTGTCGAGCTCGACGTCGCCACCGGGCCTCTGGACCCGGACGCTCAGGATGTTCTGCCCCGGGGCGATCCCATCCGCCGGTCCGAGGGTCGCGTCGACGGAGGCCACGCCGTCGAAGCCGCCGGGCGGCTCCAGGAGATCGGTCCAGTCGGTCGAGGTGGGCTCGCCCTGGGCCGTGAAGCCCAGCACCCAGATGTCGACCTGGGTCCCGGCGGGCAGCGGGTCGCCGAAGTCGATCGACAGCTGCAGCTCGCCGTTCTCGGGAAGGGTCGCACCGGAGATCGGCGCGAGGATCTCGAACTGCGGGGCGCAGCCCGCCCACAGCGGCACGCCGAGGAGCAGCCCGAGCACCAGGCCCGCCCTGGACATGCGCTGGGAGATCCGGGTCCGTGTGGATCCCGCCGGCCTGCGCCGGCTCCTCTCCGACCCCGCGCGCTCCGCTTCCCGCATCCCGTGCACCGCTTCGTCCCGATCCGCCATCCGACCACCTGCTCCGTTTCACCCGCAGGGCGAACTTACCACAGGGTCAGCAGGTCGTGGCGGATTCCCAACGCGAACGTCGAAAAGGGTGCACAGCCGCGCCGGGCGCGGGGTGCGAGAGCCGGGAAGGCGGATCCCAGGAGCCCGCGACCGGGCCCGGGCCGGGAACCGCCTAGGGCCGGGGCGCTGCGGGCGGGGCGTCTTCGATCTCGCGCGCCACCACCGGGAGCACGAAGACCTGGGCGCTGCGCCCGCCGCGCCGATCGTCCACGGCGACCTCGACGCGGTGCTCGCCGGTCTGATCGAGCCGCGGCTTCCAGCGGAGCTCGCCCGACGCGGAGTCGAGCTCCATGCCGTCGGGCCCCTGAACGAGCTCGTACCGGAAGCCGCGGTCTCCATCGGAGTCGCGCGCCTCGATCGCGTAGTGGAACTCGCCGCGGGCGTCGAGGCCGCGCGGGCGGGACGTGATCTCCGGGGCCGAGTTGGCCACCTCGACCGGCGCGCTCTCGATGGGCGCGCTGCGGTCCTCGCCGTCGAGGGCCACCACGCGCACGGTCAGCCGGTCGCCCCGGCGCAGCGCGCCGGTCGCGAAGGCGTCGCCCTGCTCGCCGGTGTCCTCGCCGTTCACCCTCCAGGAGTACTCGAAGGAGAGGGGGTCCCCGTCCGGGTCGTCGGCCATCGGGTCGACCACCCAGTACTCGGCGCCGTCCCGGCTCTCCCGGTCCACCCGGAGGTCGACGACCCGGGGGCGCGCGTTCTCGATGGCCGTCGCGAGCACCCGGGGCTCGCTGCGGCTCTGGCCGTCGGTCGCCACCACGCTCACCGAGACCCGGTCGCCCTTGCGGAGCTTCGGCAGGACGATCGACGGGCCGCTCTCGGTGAGGGTCCGGCCGCGCACCGACCAGGTGTACTCGAGGCTGGGAGCGCCGCCGTCGGAGTCCTGGGCCCGGGTCACCGCACGCACGGACTGGCCGGACAGCGGCGGATCGGGGATGAGCGACAGTGCGGCGATGGTCGGAGGGGGGTTGCCGGTCGCGGCGGCCTCGACGCGGGCATCGCGGGGGTGAGACCCGTCGCTGCAGCCCCACGCGAGGGCCGCCGCGACGAGCGCGCCGCCTGCGATCCGGTTCCGGTTGGTCCGCTCCATGTCCGTTCTCCCCCTGCCGACTCCGGGAGTCGGCCTTCCCGGGTCCCGATCAGAACTTCCGGGTCCAGTAGATGACCGAGGCCCCGCCGTCGCCCCGATCGGGCGGGTCGACGGTCAGGATCTCGCCCTTCGAGGTCTTGATGTAGATCTCGTCGTTCTCCGAGTCCGGGGCCAGCGAGACCCGGGGCGCGCTGGGCAGCCCGCCGCCGAGGCTGAAGCGACGCTTCTCCATGGGCGTGGCCGTGGGGTCGGGCTTCAGTCCCTTGCCGTCCCGGATCCGGAAGGCGTAGAGGGAGGCGGTGCCCGAAGCGCCGCAGGGGTCGTTGCCGGTCGCCGGCTCGTAGCTGGACGCGATCACGTAGCCCGCGAAGACGACCGGGCTGCCGACGAACTTCTCCCCCTCGTCGGCCTTGAAGTAGAAGCCGCTGTCGGTCGGGTCGGGGTCGGTGTGCACGTTCGTCACGTCGGTGAGGTCGGCATCGGTGAGCGTCGGTCCGAAGGCCAGGGAGCCCACGGGGTGCGGGTCGGTGACGGCGAAGAACCGGTTGTTGTCGTCGCTCGAGGCGTCGCCGGCGTAGCTCAGGTCGGCCCGCTCGCCGCTGGCCAGGGCCAGGGTCAGGGCGCCGCTCACGAAGCTCGCCGACGGCGGATCGAAGAAGCTCCGGGAGTGGGTCCCGCCGCCGGACAAGGCGGTGGTGCCGGTGCGGAAGAAGACCCCGGCGTCCCAGTTGTCCACGCGCGGGTCGCCGCTGGCGTCGACGCCCACGGCGCGGATGTCCCACTTCCAGAGCTGCCCGCCCAGGTCGCCCACGTAGACCACGTCGGCGAAGCCGTCGAAGTCGAGGTCGAGGACGGCGGGCGTGCTGGGCAGCGCATAGAGCATCTCCGACGGGCCGTCGGCCCCGGTCGGGTCGTACTCGACGCTCGCCAGGACCTCGCCGGTGTCGAGGGCCACCATGAAGATCGCGCGGCTGCGATCGGTCCAGTCGGCCGCGGTGTGGTCGCCTTCGAAGGCGGCGCTGTTGGGGTTCGCCGACTCCTCGTAGCCGCCCCCCACGATCGCCACCCAGCGTTCGCGGCAGTCGCCATCGCCGTCGTCCGGTCCGCAGACGTCGCCGGTTCCGGCCGAGGCGCGGACCTTCACCCGGGTGACGATGGGCTCGGACCAGGTCTCGCCCAGCTTGGCGTGGTCGAACTCCCAGAGAAGGAGCGGGTAGGGGCCGTGGTCGTCGCCGGCCATGGCGTCGGGGTCCGTCACGTCGAGCGCGATGTAGCCCGGGCCGCCCTGGCGGAAGCCGGTGATGAGCACGGTGGCCCACTCGTCGGCGGACTTCGTGGTGTCGTTGGCCGAGCCGTCGCCCAGCCAGGCCTCGGCCACCACCGGGCTGCCGTCGACGTAGTAGTAGCTGCGCGGCGAGTTGCGCGGGATCATCTTGACGTCGTCGAGGAGCTGTCCCGGCACGTAGCCGAAGAGCTCGGACCCGGTCCCCGCGCCGTAGTAGCCGTTCTCGACCTCACTGGCGGTGGAGGGATCGTCCCCCGTGTACCAGGCGCCGGCGTCGAAGGCGTGGAGCAGGCCGTCGTTGGCGCCCACGTAGATCACCCGGTCGCGGTCGGAGTGCTGGCCGAGGAAGGAGACGTACCCGTCCTCGCGCACCAGCAGCGTCGACGGGGCGCCCACCACCCGCGGCGTGGAGTGGAAGATGTCGCCCAGCACGACGTCGCGCATCTCGCTCGAGCTGCCGTCGTTGTCCTCGTCGAAGGCGTCCTTGCCGTGGACGTAGTCGACGATCGCGTCGCGCAGCTCGCTGAGGGTGTCGACCCCGGAGCTCCCGGCGTTCGGGTAGAAGGGGATGTCCGCGGCGGCGATGTCGAGGTCGCCCGTCGACACGTTCGCCTTCTCGAAGTAGGTCTGCGCGCCCCCGATCGTCGTGTACAGGCGGCGGATCGTGTCGGTCTCGAGGACCTCTCCGGCGTCCCAGAACGGGTTGGGCGGGTCGTTCAGCAGGCCCGTGGCCGGGTCCACGGCGGGCGCTCCGTCCTTGTCCTCGATGACGCCGGTGGGCGAGAGCCGGTACGCCTCGAGGTGGCCGGGCCAGAAGGGTTCGTTCACCTTGGGCTCGAAGTAGGCGTTGTAGAAGGCGGCGCCGAAGATGGTCCGGCTGGCCGGGACCACGGCGCTCGAGAACGACGCCAGGCTGTCCATCACCGCCTGGGTGGCGGCGGCCAGGGCCGTGGCCAGCTGGGTCGAGCTGCTGGCCGTGTAGTAGTTGCCCAGGCCGTTGTCGGCCATGCGCTCGAGGATCGGGGTGTCGACGTCGAAGCCGATCACGTGGGTGACCACGTTCTGGTCGCCGGGCACGGCCGGTGCGAAGTCCCGGTGGGCCATGGCCCAGGTGATGTCGTCGCCCCACTCGATATCGTCGTCGTCGACGTCCGACGGGTCGTTCTCCGGGTCGCCCTCCCCGGAGCCCGTGTCCCCGTCGGCGTCGCCGATGGTGGCCCAGAAGCCCGACTCGTCGATGCGGTCCTTGTTGGGCAGGCCGTCGGACAGGTAGATGACGAAGCTCTTGCGGCAGGAGAGGTCGTGGGGGCTGGGCTGGACGCTCTCTCCCGAGCGGCTGCCCCAGTCCGGCAGGGTCCCCCAGCCGATCCCGGTCGAGTAGTAGCGGCCCACATCGAGGGCGGCCGAGCCGATGGGCGTGCCGACCGAGCTGGCGGTCATGGAGGCGATCGAGTCGAGCACCGCCTGGGTGTTGCCGTCGGCGATGGGCACCCGGAGGTCGGCGCCGCGCGAGCGGAAGCCGGCGAGGCCGAAGCGCGCGTTCTCCACGTAGCCGCCCGACCCGTCGGGCGGATTCACCGCCAGGATCAGGTCGCGCAGCGCATTCTTCGCGATGGTGCGCTTGGTGGAGCAGCTCCAGCAGCCGGACGGCTTGTCGTCCATGGAGCCCGAGCTGTCCAGCATGATCAGGATGTTCGGCGGAGCCGTGTCGCTCTGGGACAGGATCGCCAGGTCGCTCGCCGCCGCCGGAGCGGCGAGCGCCGCCGCGGCCAGGGCAGCCAGTCCCCAGGCGTGCCGGAGTCGTCGTCGGAGTCGTCTCATCAGGAGCTCCCTCCGTTGGAGGTGAGCACGCCCAGCTTGGCTTCGACCTCGGCCAGGGTGTTGCCGGGGTTCGAGTCCGCGGTGATGTTGATCTTGAACACCTCGTTGACGAAGCCCGAGCCGAGGTTGATCGAGTAGCCCTCGGGCGGCTCGCCGAAGCCCTCCTGGCCGATGTCGCCAGGCGCGGCGTCGTCGCGGGCGCGGCTCTGGATGTCGTGGGAGACCGTGCCGTCGTCGAGGCTGAAGTCGATGGGCGTGAGGTCCCGCGGCGAGGTCACGCGGTCCATGGCCAGCTGGATCCCCGCGTCGGCGGCGAACAGCGCCCGGGTGGCGGACCGGGAGCGGCCGCCGGCCTGCAGCTCCTGGCCGGTCTGTTCGATGGCCGAGACCGCGAGGGTGCTGACCAGGGCCAGGACGAGGACCACCGTGATGAGCGCGATGCCGCCCTCGTCACGCCGGTCCCGATCGAGTCGTCGCGCAGCCGTCCTCATGGCTTCACCTCATGTTCCGCAGGGTGGCGTCGCCGATCAGGCGGCGTCTCCGGAAAGTGTCGGCCGGGCCCGCCGCCCGGTTGGCGGCGGCCGTGTAGCCGCCCGCGAAGTCCGGATCCGGCCGCGGGGTCTGGACGGTCACGTACACCCGGGCCGTGCGGATCTGGTCGAGGCTCGAGCCCGAGAGGTCGTGGATCGGGAACTCCGCCGCCTCGACGTCACCATCCGCGTCTTCGTCCACCCCGAACTCCACCTGGAGGTCTTCCACCTGGGTGGAGAGGACCTGTCCGTTGCGGGTCAGGCGGTTGCCGGCGACCCGGTAGACGTTGGCGGGCACCGCGCGGGCCTGGGGGGGCGCCACGGCGAACCCGCCGGGAGTGGAGACGTCGAAGGAGACGGTGCCACCGCCCACGGCGGTGATGACGGCGCAGTGGCTCTCGTCGCCGTCGGTGACGAGGATGCCCTGGCCGGCGCTGAAGTCGTCGTTGCCGTCGGCGTCCACGTCCAGGGTGGCGGGGTCCAGGGAGACGCTGGTCGCGGCGCCGCCGAGGGCGGCCGTGAGTCGGGCGCCGTCGAAGCGTCCGTTGGAGGCCGAGAAGCGGCTCTCGGCGATCACCGCCGGATCACTCGCGCAGAGCACGTCCGAGCCGTTGGGGCCGCCGTCCAGCGACCAGGCGCCCGCCTGCTTGGGGACCATGAAGCCCGCCATGCGCAGGTCGTCGAGGATCAGCTCCATCACGGCCCGGGCGTCCTGCTGGGCGTCCACGACGGTCTCGTGCTCGTGGTAGTTCGACTGCTGGTTGCTGAACGCCAGCAGGAACTGCGAGATGATGATCGAGAGCACCGCCAGGGCGACGACGAGCTCGGTCAGGGTGAAGCCCGCCCGGTCGGAACGGCCAGGTCCGAGGGACGTCATATCCCCGACCTCACGCTCTGGACGACCACGTTCTGCGGGCGTCCCAGGCGGTCGTTCCAGCCGACCTGCACCGCGATGGTGAAGACCCCGTTCTCCGGCGCGTCGGGCGTGATCGTCCAGCTGCGGTTGAACTGGCGGACCAGGCCGTCGGCGGGGTCGGGGTCGATGGGGTTGGCCGGATCGTTCGGATAGTCGGCGTCGGCGAGCGCGGCCTGGAGGCCGGCCCGGGGCATCGCCTGGAACGCCTCCATCTGCTGCTGGGCGAGGTAGGTGGCCTCGGTGCGAAGGCGCGACTCCCGGGACATGGTGAGGGCCGAGAGCTGGGCGCCCGCCACGGCGAGCACGCCGAAGGCCAGGATGCCCAGCGCGATGGTCACCTCGGTCAGCGAGAACCCCGCGCGGCGGCGCAGCGGCCTCCGGGTTCGTGTGACGTCCATCAGTTGCTCCATGCGCCGGCGTCGGCGTTCCAGGCGCCGACCCGCGTGCCGCCCAGAGGCAGGAGCAGCGCGGCGAAGTCCCGGCCCCCGGCGTTCAGGTAGAAGGCGCCCGCGCCGCTGCCCGTGGGCCCGGTGTTGCAGGCAGCGTCGAAGGCCAGGGGCAGGCCCTCCGGCCGGAACAGCACCCACTGGGCCGGGTTGACGGCGGGATCCGAGAAGCTCGAGGCCCCCACCAGGGCGCCCGCCCCGAGGTCGTTGGGGGCCTTTCCGGCCGCCGCGTCCTGACCCAGCACCACGTCCGGGGGAAGCTGGAGGCTGGCGACGATCTCTCCGGCGTCGATCCGGCAGTTCTGGTTGGCCGAGCCCGGTGCGCCGTCGTCCAGGACCACCACGGAGGTCGGGTCGCCGTTTTCGTCCAGCAGGGGGTTGCCGGCGGCGTCCGTCTGGAGGAAGACGATGTGGATGTTGCCGGAGCGGATGGCCTCGCTGCGGGCCAGCTCGAAGGCCCCGGACAGGAGGTGGGTGGTCTCGCGTCCGCGCTGCTGGGTCGCGATCCGGCTCATGGCCGGAAGCGCGATTGCCATCAGGAGCGAAGCGATCGCGAGTCCGATGGCCAGCTCGTTGAGGGTCAGGCCCTGCTCTCGTTTCGAGGTCGCGTGCGTACATCCCATGGTCGCGTCTCCCAGGGCGGCGAATCGGGGTCACACGACTGCAACGCTCGTGCCACAGATTCGCGTCACCCGGGGTCGGGAGGTTCGCGACCGATCGCAGGGGCCCACGCACGCAGGCGGGCTTCGAGAGACGGCACCCGCCCGGCAACCGCAGGGCAGCCGGGCCGGGGGGCCGCGCGCAGGTCCCGGGGCAAGTGGCCGGTCGAGAAGAGCGGTGGGTCCGCGCCGGCCGCGCCGCGCTCCCCGGGACGGTCGGGATCGGCCGCGCGCCGCAGATCCGAACGCGGGGGCCCCTTCGCGTGGAGCGGGGAGCGCCCTCAACGCCCCTTTGCGACATAGGGCGAAGCGCCCTGCGATCCGCAGTGGTTTGCGCAGCGCCGGAGCCGGCCCGCGCGCGGCCGCCCCTCAGCCCTTGGCGACGTTGATGACCTGGTGCTCGGTGAACGAGGCCAGGCCCCAGCGGCCGTTCTCCACGCCGATGCCCGACCACTTCGCGCCGCCGAAGGGCGCGTTGGGAACCAGGTTGAGGTGCTGGTTGACCCAGCCCGTTCCGCAGTCGAGCCGCCGCGCCAGGTCGGCGCCGCGCTCGCGGTCGGCGGTCCAGATCGAGCCGCCGAGGCCGAAGTGCGTGGCGTTGGCGCGCTCGATGGCCTCGTCCACGTCGCGGAAGGGCATCACCGGGAGGGCCGGACCGAACTGCTCCTCGTCGACGAGTCGAACGCCCTCGGCGACGTCCGCGACGATCGTCGGAGCGTAGAAGTAGCCGTCGCGATCGAGCGGCGCGCCGCCGGCGACGATCCGCCCTCCGGCCTCCCGCGCCTCGTCGACCAGCTCGCGCACGCGCTCGAGCTGGGGAGCGTTGTTGACCGGGCCGTACTGGGTCCCCTGCTCGAGGCCGTCGCCGACCACGGCCGAGCGCGCGAGCTCCGCCACCTCGTCGAGGACCGCCCCGTGGATGGACTCGTGGACGTACAGCCGCTTCACGGCCACGCAGACCTGGCCCGAGTTCTGGAAGGCGGCGCGGAAGACCTTCTCGGCCACCGCCTTCGGGTCGACGTCGCCCAGCACGATGGCCGGGTCGTTGCCGCCGAGCTCGAGGGTCACCCGCTTCAGGTCCGGCGCGGCGACCTCGGCGATCTTCTTGCCGGTGGCCACCGAGCCGGTGAACGAGATCTTGCGCACCGCGGGGTGTTCGGTGATCCACTTGCCCAGCTCGTCGCCGCCGGCCACCACGCTGAAGACGCCGGGAGGAAGCACGTCGCGCAGGACCTCACCCATCTTCAGGCTGGAGAGCGGCGTGTACGGAGACGGCTTGAGCACCAGGGTGTTCCCGGCGAGCAGGGCGGGCGCGATCTTCCAGACCGCGAGGATGATCGGGTAGTTCCAGGGGGTGATGGCGCCCACGACGCCCAGGGGCCTGCGGTGGAGCTCGATGCGCAGGCGCTCGTCGTCCTGGAGGATCTCGGTCTCGAGGGGCAGGCCCGAGGTCAGCCCGAACCACGCGGCCGCTCCCATCACCTCGCCGATCGCGTCGCCCAGGGGCTTGCCCTGCTCCTGGGTGAGGACGCGGCCGATCTCCGGAGCGGCCGCCTTCAGCGCCTCGCTGCAGCGCACGAGGGCCGCGCGCCGGGCGTCCAGATCCTCGCGCCAGGAGCCGAAGGCGTGCCGGGCGGCGTCCATGGCGGCATCCAGCTGGGCGCGGGTGGCGTCCGGACAGTCGGCGAAGGGGCGACCCGTGGCGGGGTTCACCACGGGCAGGGTGCTCTCGGCGGCAACGGCCTCGCCGGCGATGGTCAGCGTATAGGGGGACATGGGTGCTCCTCTGCGATCCGGCGGGGCGACGGCCAGGATGCGAAGACCATAGCGTGCAGTGGGAGGGGGGGAGGGCGGTGCTCGCGGCGCGCGCCCCTAGAAGTCGAGGAGCGACGACCAGCCCGAGCGGCGCTCCTCGAGGAGGGCCGCCACCTCCGGGTGCCCCGACTGGTTCGCGAGCGAGAGCGCGGTGGACCGGTCGGCGTCGCGCATGGATGCGTTCGCGCCGGCGTCGAGCAGGCGCTTCGCGATCGCCAGGTGCCCTCGGGAGGCGGCCCGCATGAGCGCCGTCCGTCCGCGGTGACCTCGGGCATCCGGGTCGGCGCCGTGGGCGACGAGCAGGTCGACCAGGTCCGCGCGGCCCTCCTGGGCGGCGATCACCAGGGGCGGGTCGGTCTCGCCGGGAGCGGCCGCCGGACGGCTCCCGGCGTCCAGGAGCTGCCGCGCGATCTGCGTCTCGCCGGCCCTCACGGCGACGATCAGCGGCCGCATGCCGTCCCGGCAGGCTGCGTCGGCGCGGGCCCCCGCGGCCAGCAGGATCGCCAGCTCCTCCTCGCGGGCGGCACGCGCCGCCTCGCACACCGGAGAGCCGGACGCGCCGGCCCCGAGGTCCGCCCCGGCAGCGACGAGCCGGCGCACCGAGGCCGGCGGGCCCGTGCGGGCAGCCACCCCGAGCGCGGCCGACACGGCCGGGCTCCGCGCGGGGTCGCTCGCGTCCACCCCGAGCAGGAGCTCGAGGGTCGCGGGGGAGCCCGCCCGGGCCGCGAGCACGACCGGCGACTCCTCGACCGGTCGGACGTCGAGGCCGGGGTCGGCGCCCGCGGCGAGCAGCCTGCGCACACACTCCTCGCACCCCGAGGCGGCTGCATGCTGGATGGGGCGCCGGCCCGCGCCGGCCTCCGCGTCGACGCTCGCGCCGCTTGCGATGAGCAGCGCGACGACGGAGGCATGGCCGCGTTCGGCCGCGAGTCCGATCGGGGTCCAGCCGTGACCATCCGCGGCCGCGAGGTCGGCCGGTCGGGCGCGTCGCAGGGCCGCGCGCGCGAGCTCGACGTTGCCCCGGAAGGCCGCTTCGTGGAGAGCCGGACGCTGCGAGCTCGAGCCGACCTGTCCCAGCCACGCGCGCTCCGCCTCCGAGTCCGCGTCGCGCCCTTCGCCCCCGGCCGGGACACCGGACCGTTCCAGCCAGCCTGCCAGCGCGTCGTGTCCGCGGGCTCGCGCCAGGTCGACGGCGGTCCGGCCCCCGCCGTCGCGCGCGTCGCGTCGCGCGCCGGCCGCGAGGAGGTCTGCGACCAGCTCCCGGTGTCCGCGTTCCGCGGCGACGAGCAGCGGTGTGCGACCCAGACGGTCCCCGGCTTCGAGGGAGGCGTGGCCCCGAACCAGGGCGGCGGCGGTCTGCCTGCGCCCGTAGCGCGCGGCCAGGTGGAGCGCCTGGTCGCCCTGGGCATCGCGCCGGCCGGGGTCCGCACCGGCCGCCAGCAGGGTCGCCAGGGTGCGAGGGCGCCCCCCGGCGGCCGCCTCCATGAGCGGAGTCCGGCCATGGCCGAGGTTCACGTCGGTCGGCCACCCGCCGGCGAGCGCGCGCGCGAGGGTCCGCTCGTCGTCGGAGGCGAGGGCGCGCAGGAACGCGCTGCGATCGATCGGGCCCGCCGGCGTCCCGCCCGCCGGTCCCGACGGCTCCTCGAGGGACTCGAGGCGTCGCAGGGCCAGCCGGTGGCCCTGCGAAGCCGCGCGCCGAAGCCATGCCACGCCCGCTGCGCGGTCCCGGGAGACCCCGTCGCCCTCGAGCAGGGCCACGCCGAGCGCGTGCTGTGCGCTGGCGTGACCCGCCTCCGCTGCGCGCGCCAGCCAGCCCGCGGCGGCTCGCGGATCCTTCGATGGGCCCCGCCCGGACATCAGGAGCGCGCCCAGTCGGTACTGCGCCTCGACGTGGCCCTCGGCCGCCGCGGCGGTCCAGGCGCGCTCGGCCGCCGCGTAGTCGCGGCGCCGAACGGCGGCCTGGCCGTCCTCGAAGGCGCCGGCCCGCGCCGTTGCGACGGATCCGATCGCCAGGGTCGCGGTGGCGGCGACGAGCGCCAGCGCGCGTCTGCGATTGCGATCAGCTGATCGGCGCACCGCGCTTCACCTCCGTCTCCACACCCAGGGATTGCAGCAGGGCCGTGGGCAGGACGCCGCCGGCGCAGACCACGACCCGGTCGTTGTCGAGCAGCTTCTCGCCGCCCGGCGTCTCGATCCGGACCTGATCCGGCGAGATGGCCGTCACCTGGGACTCCAGCCAGACCGCCAATCGCCCTTCCGCCGACAGCTCCGAGATGCGCTCGCGGTTCGCGGCCTTCGCGCGCGCGAAGGCCGCGCCCCGGTAGCAGAGGGTGACCGTCGTCCCGGGCTCTCCGGCGAGCCCGATCGCCGCCTCGAGCGCCGAGTCGCCGCCCCCGACCACGAGCACCCGCTCTCCCCGGTGATCGGCCGGGTCCTCCAGCGCATAGGCCACCTTCGGGCAGTCCTCGCCCGGAACCCCCAGACGCCGGGGCGTTCCCCGTCGTCCGATGGCCAGCACCACGGCGCCGGCCTCGTAGTGTCCCCGGTCCGTGGTGACGCGGAGGAGCCCGCCGTCCAGCCGCTCGATTCCCGTCAGCCGCTCCGAGGTGTGGATCTCGAGTCCGCTCTCCCGCTGCGCCCGGGTCCAGACCTCGAGCAACTGCTCCTTGCTGATGCGTCCCTCGATGCGCCCCGCGCCCGGCAGCTCGACCGGCGCCGTCAGCACCAGCTTGCGCCGCGGGTAGTGCGCGACGGCTCCCCCCAGTCTGTCCTGCTCGACGACGACGGCCCGCAGCCCGCGCTCCCGGGCCGAGAAGGCCGCCGCCAGGCCCGCGGGTCCCGCCCCCACGATCACGACGTCGAGCTCCGCCGGGCCCCGGTCGCGCCCGGCCGCGATCGACGCCACGACCTGGCGTCCCTGCTCGACGGCGTTGCGAATGAGTCCCATTCCGCCGAGCTCCCCGGCGACGAACACGCCGGGCACACTGGTCTGGAAGTCCGGGCCGAGCGCGGGGATCTCGACGGGGCGCTCCTCGGTTCCGAGGACGAGCGTAATGGCGTCGGTGGGGCAGGCCGTTCGGCAGGCGCCGTGGCCCACGCAGCTCGCGGGCTCCACCACGATCGCCTTGCCGTCGAGGAGCCCGAGGACGGTCTTCTCGGGACAGGCCGGGATGCAGGTGCCGCAGCCGAGGCAGCGGTTGGGGTTGATGGCGGGGTGCAGGGAGGCGGGCCGCTCCAGTCCCAGCTCCCGGGCGCGCGCGACCGAGCCCAGGGTCTGCCGATTGCGGCGGGCGCGGAGCCAGCCCCATCCGGCGCAGGCCGCGAAGGCGGGCAGCCCGTAGATCAGGAAGGCATGGAGCGTGTCGGCGCCGGTCATCCGGGAGTCTCCTGGAACCCGCGGTCAGAAGTCCACGCGGAGGGTGAGGTCGACGAACACCCCCCACTCGTCGTCGTTGTCCTCCAGATCATCGGCCCGATCGGCCCCGCCCTCGAGCTCCAGCACCCAGATTCCGACCCTCGAGTCGCCGATCCGCCAGTCCAGCCGGGTGGCCACCTCGAAGCCGAGGGTCCGACTTCCCGAGTCGGGGTCGCGCAGGGTGAGGCGGGTCCGCGGGAGGAGGTCGAGGCGGTTCGCGATCAGGGGCCAGCGACCCGTCGTGACCAGTGAGTACGAGTCGAAGTCCGCGCCCTGGAAGAAACGACTCCCGAGCGTCCAGACGTCGCCTTCGGTGAGCCAGTCGCTGCGGCTCACCTGGAGGTACTCGAGGTACTCCCAGCCCGGGGCGTTGCTTCCCTCGACCCCGCCGGACGTGGGCGTTCCGCCCAGCCGGCTGGCGGTGAAGTCCCCGGCGATCTGCCACTGGGGCGTCCAGTCGAAGTTGCCTCCCAGGGTGAGGTTGACCTCGCGGCGGGTGCGATCCCGGGCCAGGTCTTCGATCTCGCTGGTCGAGAACGAATCGTCCAGGCTGTCCAGCGAGCTCGTGTCCTGGCCGAGCACTGCGTTGCGCGTGGTGAGGTAGGGCGAGTTCCGGTACTCCACCAGGCCGTTCAGTCCCAGTCGCTCGCTGGTCTGCCACTGCCAGACCAGCAGCGCCACATTCAGGGACTCGTAGTAGGCGTCGAAGTCGAGGGCCGCTGCGGCCGAGCCGCGCTCGTCGGCGTAGCGCAGCTCGGCGCCCACCGCGGCGCGGTCGATGAAGCCCTCGGCCTCCTGGTACAGGCCGTAGACCTCGAGATCGACCCGGTCGTCCCAGCCGGAGAGCTCGAACGATCCCCCGACGAGCATGCGATCGGTGTCGATCGAATCGGAGGTCGAGGACTCGAGCGGGAAGCCGCCGACGGCGCCGATCCAGAGCCCGGGGCTGAAGCGGTAGCCCAGCTGGGCGCCGTCGAAGCGTCCGAGGACCCCGCCCCGGTTCCGGGTCTGCCGGCCGACGGTGCCCGAGAAGCCCTCCTGGGTCTGGGCCGCCTCCAGCTGGAGGGTGCTGACCCGACTGTCGCCGAGCTGGGAGTCCTGGTAGTCGTATTGGCCGCGGGCGGCCAGCTCCGGCCGGAAGCGCCAGCCGGGGGTGTCCACCAGGCCGGTCAGGAAGAGGTCGCCGAACTGCTCGAAGGCCGCGACGTCGTGACCCTGCCCGTCGGGCCAGCGATCGGAACGGGTCATCGTGGTCGAGATGCTTCCGAAGACGGTCACGTCGGTCTCGTCGGCCGCGCGTTTCGCTTCGCGCAGGGAGTCGGGCTGCTCGGCGGTCGCGGTGACCAGGGCGCGCCATCGCTGGCGAACCCGCACCGCCCCCTCGCCGTCGGGATAGCGCTCCAGGTAGATCTCGTACTCCGCGACGGCGTGGCTGGGGCGTCCGTCTCGCTCGTAGGCCACGCCGAGGAGCTCCTGGGCCTCCTGCTTGCGGGCCTCTCCGGGGGTCGAGAGGACCTTGGTGTAGAGCAGGACGGCTCGCTCGAAGTCTCCATCGACCATCGCCTGACGGGCCGCCTCCATCCAGGCGTCGACCCTCCCGGTCGCCTGGTCCGCGGCGATCGGTCCCATCGAGATCACCACGCTCCGGAAGTCCGCTCCCTGGCGCACGGCGAAGCGGACCCTCGTGCGGAACCGGACCTCGATGGTCGGACCCGTCGGGTCGCGCCCGTCGTAGACGATCTCCTCCACTGGAGACGTGTCGCCGGGCGGGGGAGTGAGCGCCTCGCGGGTTCGCAGGGCCCGGGGATCGATCGTCGGGGCCGCGGGAAAGGAGATGCGGATGCGCACCACGTCGCCCACCTCGCCCGGGCTGGATCGGACCACCCGGGCGGGCAGCGCCAGGTCGACCACTGCGTTCCAGGTGAATCCGGGGTCGGACTCGCGTCGCTCGATGGAGAGCGCGCGCAGCAGGCGGGCCTTGACCGGCTGGGCGCGGGCCTGGGGAGCGATCGCGAAGGGGATCGCCACCAGCAGAAGCACTGCGGAGTGTCTCGAGATGGCGGGCACTCGCTCCCCTTCGGATCTGGGCCCGACGCGGGTCGGCGCGCGGGACACGGCCTTGACGGATAGCCAAAAGTGAGAAAATTTCCCACTTACAAAAAATGGCCTGTCCTGGATCGCCCAGGCGAACTGGAGACTCATCGAAGATTTCCGCGATAGTCTCGTGATCGAAATCACGCTCTTCCCAGGCGCGCCCGCCGTCAGGCATCCAGGCAGGAAGCCGGCGGGAAGCCAGGGACCAGATCGGGGAAAAATGTCTCACATCATGGCGCACCCCAGCGATCGCAGGCCGACGTTCCGCTACGCCCGTCCGCGGCCGGCCTGGACTCCGATCGCCGCAGGCGCCGCCTGCGTCGCGCTGCTCGCGTGGGGCTGGGTCGGTCGCGACGAATACTGGCTCGCGGCCGAGGAAGGCCTCGGCTACGCGCTGGGGCCCATCGGGCTCGGGGCGATGGTGCTGCTGCTGGCCTATTCGATCCGCAAGCGTTGGCGCGTGCTGGAGAAGGCCGGCTCCGTGCGGACGTGGTTCCACGTCCACATGGCGCTGGGCCTTCTCGGTCCCACGGCGATCCTGCTCCACGCGAACTTCGAGCCGGGGTCGCTCAACAGCCGCATCGCGCTGGCCTGCATGCTCGCCGTCGCGGGAAGCGGGCTCGTGGGACGGTTCGTCTACACGCGCATCCACTACGAGGCCCTTGGACGCAAGGCCGCGCTCGTCGAGCTGCGGCAGGACGCAGGGGAGGGCCGGGACGGGCTCGGGGCGCTCCTGGCGTCATCGCCCGCGCTCGCGGAGGCCCTCGAAGCCCACGAGCGCGTCGCCCTCGGCGGATCCGGGAGCGTCTTCGCTTCGCTTCGGCGAACGCTCCGCGCCCGGCCCAGCGGGGTTCGGGTGCGCCGCCGGGCGCGTCGCGAGCTCCGGGCGCTGGGCGATCGAAGGGCGAGCAAGGCCGCGAGGGACGCGCTCCACGCGTATCTGCGGGCCACGCGCCGCGTCGCCGACTACGCGCTCTGCGAGCGGGTCTTTGCGCTCTGGCACGCGTTCCACCTGCCCCTGTGCGTCCTGCTGTTCGCGGCCGCGATCGTCCACGTCGTCGCCGTGCATCGCTACTGAGGGAAGGGCCGATGACGAGCCGCCCGCACCGCCCGATCGGGCCCATCCGTTCCTGGCTCCTGGTCTGCCTGCTGGGCGGGGCGGTGACGCCCTCGGGCGCCCTCGGCGCCGACCTCGAGGCGCTGGTCATGCCGGGACCCGTGGCCAGGGCCCACGAGGACATCGAGCGCGACTGTCGTCGTTGCCACGGATCGTTCGATCGGGCCAACGAGAATCGGCTCTGCCTCGATTGCCACGAAGAGGCGGCGGCCGACATCCGGGCTCACGAGGGCTTCCACGGCCGGGTCCTGGCCAGCGAGGTCGAGGTGAGCTGCCGGAGCTGTCACACCGAACACAAGGGCCGCGACGCCGACATCCTCGGGTTCGCGCTGACGTCGTTCGACCACGAGCTCACGGACTTTCCACTCGAGGGCGCCCACGCGCGAGCCTCCTGCGCGGGATGCCACGAGCAGGGCACGCCCCACCGGGAGGCTGCTTCGGCCTGCAACGACTGCCACGGATCCGTCGACCCCCATTCGGGCCGGCTCGGCAGCGACTGCGGCGAGTGCCACGACGTCCGGTCCTGGACCGGTGGAAGCTTCGACCACCAGTCGACGGACTTCGCCCTGGAGGGCGCCCATGCCAGGGTGGACTGCTCCCTCTGTCACCCGAACGCCCGCTACGAGGGGGTCGGGTCGTCGTGCGCGTCCTGTCATCGCGGAAACGACGTGCACAAGGGGCGCTTCGGCGCCGAGTGCGAAGCGTGCCACTCGGTGTTCGCGTGGGAGCGCGCCACCTTCGACCACGCCGTCGAAACGGGGTTCGAGCTCGCCGGCGCCCACTCGGAGATCCGCTGCGCGCGCTGTCACACCGGCGGCAGCCTCGAGGCCGACCTTCCCTCGGACTGCTTCGGTTGCCACCGCAACGACGACGACCATCGCGGACGCAATGGGGAGCAGTGCGGTGATTGCCACGGCAGCGTGAGCTGGACCGCGGTGACCTTCGAGCACGACCGGGACACCGATTTCGCGCTCGAGGGCGCCCACGCGGGCCTCGACTGCGCGCTGTGTCATCGCGGAGCCGTCGAGGACGACGAGCCGCCCGGCACCTGCATCGGCTGTCACGCGTCCGAGGATGCCCACGCAGGCTCCCTGGGGCGCGACTGCCAGAGGTGCCACGGGTCTTCGGAATGGACCCCCGTCGCCCGGTTCGACCACGGGCTCACCGCGTTCCCGCTGCTCGGGCTGCATTCGGTCACGAGCTGCGAGGAGTGCCACGTCGGTTCGCGCTACAAGGACACCGAGCGAGACTGCTCCGTCTGTCACGCCGATACGGCCCACGAGGGGCGCCTGGGGAGCACCTGCGATCGCTGCCACACACCCAACGGCTGGTCGTTCTGGCAGTTCGACCACGACGTCGAGACGGCGTTTGCGCTGCACGGCGCCCACACGGACCTCGACTGTCACGCCTGCCACACCCGCCCCGCCGGCCAGCGGGTGCGGGCGGCCACGGCGTGTGTCGGCTGCCATGCCCGCGAGGACCCCCATTCGGGCCGTCTGGGACGGCGCTGTGAGAGCTGCCACCGGGAGACCCGGTGGGAGGAGGTGACGCGATGAGCCGGTCCCGCACCGTGATCCGGGCGTTCTCGATCTCCGTTGGACTCGCGCTCGCGTTGCTCGCGTCCGATCCGGCGCGATCCCAGGGCATCGACGGATTCGATCACGCCGGAACGCGCTTCCCCCTGACGGGGGCGCACACCCGCGAGCCGTGCGAGTCGTGCCACGTGGGCGGGCTCTTCCGGGGCACTCCCACTCGCTGCGACTTCTGCCACGACGGCACCGGCCTGCGCGCCGAGACGTCCAAGGACCGGGACCACATCCGGTCGAGCAACGACTGCGAGAGCTGCCACACCACGCTCACCTGGTCGGACGTGCGCTTCGACCACGATCTCGTCTCGGATCGCTGCAGTACCTGCCACGACGGCCGGACGGCCGAGGGCAAGCCCGGAGACCACCTGCGGACGCGATCGGAGTGCGACGTCTGCCACCGCACGCTCACCTGGTCCGCGGTCCGCTTCGACCACTCCGACGCCGACGGGCGCTGCCAGAGCTGTCACGACAACCGCACGGCCACCGGCAAGCCCGGCGACCATCTCAAGACCAACGCCGAGTGCGATGTCTGCCATCGGACCCGGGGCTGGGACCGCATCCGCTTCGACCATTCGGTGGTGACCGGTTCCTGCAAGAGTTGCCACGATGGACGCCAGGCGACGGGGAAGCCGCGAGGGCACTTCGTCACGTCGCGCGACTGCGACCGCTGCCATCGGGTGAGCGGCTGGGGGAGCATCCGCTTCAGCCACCGCAGCGCCGGCTATCCCGGCGAGCATCGCAGGAACCTCGATTGCGACGACTGCCACCGGAACAACCGGGAAGACCGCCCGTGGCGCGACTCCCGATTCGCGCCGGACTGCGCGGGCTGCCACGCCGGCGACTTCGAGCGGGACGAGCACAAGAAGGTCGATACACCGAAGAAGTACTACACCGTCAGCGAGCTCCGGGACTGCACGGGCTCGTGCCACATCTACAAGGATGCATCCCTGGACAAGATCGAGGAGAGGCGCTCCCGCCAGCACCGGATCACCGACTCGGAGTTCGACGACTAGTCCGAGCAGGGCCTCGAGGGCGCAGGCCGCTCTCAACGGGCGGAGCCGGAGGAGAAGGGAGCCGCTCGGCTCCGTCTGCTCCTCCCGGTCCGGGCCGGCGCCGGACGGGGCGGTGCGCCCGGTCGCACGGAGTCGGGCGAGGCAGTAGCCTCCGGGCCGTCCCCCACCCGGAGGCGCCATGGACTTCGAGATCCCGGCCGAGCTGGCCCGCTTCCTCGAGGAGCTGGATGCGTTCATCGAGCGCGAGATCCGGCCCCTCGAGCAGCGCGACGACAACATCCGGTTCTTCGACCACCGGCGCGAGGATGCCCGCACCGACTGGGAGCGGGACGGACTGCCCAACGAGGAGTGGGAGTCGCTGCTCTTCCAGGCGCGGCAGCTCGCGGACGCGGCGGGCTTCTACCGCTACCCGTTCCCCGCGGAGTTCGGTGGGCGGGACGGCAGCAACCTCGGGATGGCCATCATCCGGGAGCACCTGGCGCGCAAGGGGCTCGGGCTGCACAACGACCTCCAGAACGAGCACTCGGTCGTGGGCAACAACGTGGGGCTGTTGCTGATGCTTCACTACGGCTCCGAGGAGCAGAAGGCCGAGTGGGTGGACGGCCTCGCCAACGGGACGAAGGGCTTCGCCTTCGGCATCACCGAGCCGGGCCACGGCTCGGACGCGACCCACATGGAGACGGTGGCCGTGCGCGACGGCGACCACTGGGTGATCGACGGCGAGAAGACCTGGAACACCGGGGTCCACAAGGCCCAGGCGGACGTGGTCTTCGCCCGCACCCACGGAGAGGCCGGCGACGGCTTCGGCATCACGGCGTTCCTGGTGCCGCGCGACACCGAGGGGTTCGCGGTCGAGGAGTACCTCTGGACGTTCAACATGCCCACCGACCACGCGCGCGTCTCGCTCCGCGGCGTGCGCGTGCCCCACTCGGCGATCCTCGGGGAGGAAGGGCGGGGGCTGATGGTGGTGCAGCACTTCTTCAACGAGAACCGCATCCGCCAGGCGGCGTCGAGCCTGGGGGCGGCCCAGTACTGCATCGACGAGTCCGTGGAGTACGCCCGGGAGCGGGCGCCCTTCGGCAAGCCCCTCGCGACGAACCAGGCCATCCAGTTTCCGCTGGTCGAGCTCCAGACCCAGTGCGAGATGCTGCGGGCGCTCATCCACAAGACAGCCTGGGGCATGGACCGCTTCGGAGCCTTCTCCCAGTCGGACAAGGTCTCCATGTGCAACTACTGGGCGAACCGGCTGTGCTGCGAGGCGGCCGACCGCGCGATGCAGGTCCACGGAGGGCTGGGCTACTCGCGCTACAAGCCCTTCGAGCACATCTACCGCCACCACAGGCGCTACCGCATCACCGAAGGGGCCGAAGAGATCCAGATGCGGCGGGTCGCGGGCTACCTGTTCGGGTTCATGAAGCAGAAGGCGCCCAAGGGCGTGGTCGACGCCTGACGTCCGTGCACCGGGGGGCTACGGGCCCGGGGCAGCGCGCACCGGGTCAGGCGCGGATGCGCGAGGGGGGCCACTCCGCCCAGGTGCGCGGCGCGATGAGGCGGCGCACCGGCTGGACCCGCTCGCTGGCGATCGCGATTCCCGGGCTGACGAAGAGGGTGACCCCCAGGCTCAGCGCAGCCCAGGCGAGCCGACCCGCCCAGCCCGCCACGCCCCCGTCCTGGGAAGTCACCGTGATGAGGACGATGAGGAAGCCCTTCACCGCGTCGAGCTCTTCCGACGTGAGCCCGCTCGGGCCGGCTTCTCCTCGCGCGGCCCGCAAGCTCAGGAGTAGCCCAGTCGCGCCAGGGTGGCGCCGATCCGGTCGTACACGATCTGCTGTTCCGCGGCGCTCAGCTCCTCGAGGAACGGGTTGCGCTCCTGGTCGAATCCCCGTCTGGACAGGGGCTGGAGCGACGCCGGCTGGGGCAGCTCGACGAAGTCGAAGACCTGCTTCGCGACGTTCTCGTAGTCGCTGACCATCTGCTCGAATCGCAGCTCGAGATAGTCGACGCCGGGACGGGCGGCGACGGTGTCGAGGACGCCGTCGACGGTCAGCTTCCACTGCATCGCGCAGACGTCGATCAGGCTGTGGGTCCGGAGCATCGACTTCATTCCCGGGAACTCCGGACCCCAGACGAAGGAACGCTTCAACCCCAGCATGCCCAGCGAAGACCCGACGCCCTTGGCCACGTAGTAGGGGAGATCGCGGGGCGGGATGCCTTCCCCGATCCTCCGCTTGATGGCGTTGGCCACGGCCCGGATCCTCCGGCTGGAGTCCCCCCTCGGTCGCGATTCGGGGTGGTCCTCCTTCGGGTTCGAGATCTTGTCGATGTTGCCCATCGCCTTCTTGCGCGCGGACACGGCGACGCTGCGGCCGTCGCGAATCACGTGGACGAGCTTGGCGTCCGGGAGCACCTCGAGCACGAAAGGGAGTCGCAGCCCGTTGGCCGGAGTCTTCTCGCAGAACCGCCGGGCGCCGTGCCGCTCCCGGTACTCTTCGAACCGGGCGCGGATGTGGGCGATCACGTCCGGAGTGGCGCAGGCCGCGGGGATCATGTCGTGGCCGATGCGCGCGTTGCCGGCGCGCCAGACCGTGTTCGGCTCCTGCCACACGACCACGTCCGGATGCTGCTCGATGAGACGTGTGAGCAGGAAGGTCCCGGACCGGGCGGCTCCGAGGACCACGATCGGCTTGTCCAGTCTTGCGCTCATGCTCACGTTCACGCTCACGAAATCGACTCCGCAGGGCGTCCTTCCGACGACTCATCGGACGATCCGGCGATCGGATCCACCAGCCCGGCCGAGAATTCTCGCATACCTGGAACGGTTCGCATCCGCTCCCGCGCGGTTGCCGGAGGGGGGACGCCCGCGCCCGCTTCGCGTTAGCATGGAGGCTGCGAGGGGGCGAAGCTCCCATTCCGTGCTCCCCGTCTTCCCCGTCTTACGACTGAACCCGACCTTACGACTGAACCCGACCTTACGACTGGACCCGACCGTGGATGATCCCAGAGAGTTCGAACGACGCCTGGAGCGCGTGGTCGTCGCCCGCGTCCCCCACGCGACCGGCCTGCGCAGCGTCGAGCGCCTGTCGGGCGGCGCCAGCCAGGAGACCTATCGGCTGGTGGTCGCCTGCGAGGGAGGGGATCGTCCGGTCGCCCTGCGCCGGGCGGCCGGCGGGGTGGGGATGCCCACGCCGACTGGGCCCGGCCTGGAGACCGAGGCCCTCTTGATGCGTGCGGCCCGCGAGGCGGGCGTGCCCGAGCCCGAGGTCCTGGTCGTTCTCGAGCCGGAGGACGGCCTGGGCCAGGGCTTCCTCATGGAGTGGCTCGAGGGCGAGGCGCTCGGGGCGAAGATCGCCCGGGCGCCCGAGTTCGAGGCGATCCGCCCGAAGCTCGCCTTCGAGTGCGGGGCGATCCTCGCGCGCATCCATTCCATCGACCTCGACGCGACCGGACTCCGGTCGCGGCTCGCGTCGATGACGCCGGAGCAGTACGTGCGGGCGACCTGGGAGGGCTACCGGTCCTACCCGACCGCCCAGCCCATGATCGACTACACGGGCCGTTGGCTCCTCGACCATCTGCCGCCGGACGCCCCGCCGCGACTCGTCCACAACGATTTCCGCAACGGGAACTTCATGGTCTCGAGCGAGGGGATCGTGGCCGTGCTCGACTGGGAGCTGGCCCACGTCGGGGACCCCATGCGCGACCTCGGCTGGCTGTGCACCAACTCGTGGCGCTTCGGGGTGCGCGACCGGCCGGTGGGAGGCTTCGGAGACCGGGAGGACCTCTTCCGCGGCTATGAGTCGGTGTCGGGCACGCCCGTCGACCCGGAGCACGTGCGCTTCTGGGAGGTCTTCGGCTCCTTCTGGTGGTCGATCGGCTGCCTGCAGATGGCCGAGCACTACCGCAGCGGCCCGGACAAGACCGTCGAGCGCCCGGGCATCGGGCGCCGCTCGTCGGAGTGCCAGGTCGACTGCGTGAACCTGTTGATCCCGGGGCCGGTCGAGCGGCTCGAGCCGTCCCCCGACGAGGCCGCGCTCGACATGCCGACAGCCGACGAGCTCCTCGGCAGCGTGCGGGACTTCCTGCGCGGCGAGGTGATGGAGAAGACCCGCGGGCGCACCCGCTTCCTGGCGCGGGTCGCCGCCAACTCCCTCGACATCGTCGGCCGCGAGCTCGCGCTGGGGCCCGCCCAGCGCAGCCGCGAGCTCGAACGGCTGCGCGCGCTGTATCCCGGGAGCCGGGACGACCGCGCGACCCTGCGCCGGCGCCTGGTGTGCGAGCTGCGGGACGGAACCATGCCTCTCGACCGGCCCGGCCTGGCCGAGGCCCTGCGCGAGGCGGTGGTGGGGCAGGTGGCGATCGACCAGCCCCGCTACTCGGGCCATCGCCACGCCGTCGGCGAGGACTGAGCGGCCCGTCCCGTCAGTCCAGGAGGCGCCGGGCCAGGCGTTCGCGGGTGGACTCTCCGACGCCGGCCGCCTCGGCCCATCCCCGCATCGAGCCGTGCTCCCGGGCGACGCGCTCCAGGAAGTGGCGCATGGCGGCCGGGTCGGCGTCGTAGGCTCCCTCGGGCAGGTCGCTCATCAGCCGCTGGTAGGTCTCGCTGGCGTTCAGCCGCGCGTTGATGAGATCGATGTTCTGCCGGCTGAAGGCGTAGTCGGCCACGATGGTCTCCTCGGGCACGCCCACCAGGGAGAGCAGCAGGGCGGAGATGACGCCGGTGCGGTCCTTTCCGGCCGCGCAGTGGAACACCACCGGGGCCTCGACCTCCGCCAGCAGCTCGACCACCCGCACGATGGGCTCGCGCGCGACGCTCAGCATGATGAAGTAGAGGTCGCCCATGCTCGCGGGCATCTGGCGCGGGAGATCCCCGCTCGCGCCGCCGCTGCGCGTGCGCTCGAACAGCGGGATCGGGTGGATCCGGGTGCGCTCGGCGATCGCCCCGGTGCCGTCTTCGTCGACCTCGTCCCTGGACCGGAGGTCGATCACCTCGCCCAGTCCCAGGGTTCCGCAGAGGTGGTCGAGGTCGGATCCGGTCAGCGACTGGAGGCCGTCGCTGCGGAACACCCGGCCGGTGCGGAGCCGTCGTCCGTCGCGGGTCCGGTAGCCGCCGAGATCGCGGAAGTTGAAGCAGCCCTCGAGCTCCACCCAGCTCGCGAGCTCGATCGGATCGCCCACAGGTCGTCCTCCCGTCGAGGCCCGGCAGGGTAGGGCGGATCCGATCGGGACACACCTCGCGGGAGCGCGCGCACCTTCGGGCCCGTATGCTGTCGTCGGATCGTTCGGAGTGTAGAGACCCCATGAACCTCATCGCGGCCCTCCAGACGCTCCAGGCCGAGCACGGGCACCTGCGGGACGAGGACCTGCGCGAGCTCGCGGCGAGGACGCGGGTGGCGCTGTACGAAATTCAGGCCATCGCTTCCTTCTACCCCCATTTTCGCAGGCAGCCGCCGCCGGCGATCGAGGTCTCGGTGTGCCGCGATCTCTCCTGTGCCATGCACGGCGGCGCGGCGGCGCGCACGCGGCTCGAGGCGCTGGCCGCGGAGCGCGACGATGCGGCGGTGGTGCCGGTCTCGTGCCTCGGGCGCTGCGACGGGGCTCCGGCGTGTCTGGTGAACGGCCGGCCGGCCGCCGTGGACCGGGCGGCCGAGATCCTCGACGGCCGTGCGCGCTCCCAGGATCTGCCCTCCAGCGAGACCCCACGTCCGGCCCCGTTGGAGTGCGATCCCTACCGCGACGGGGCACGCGGCGGTGCTCCCTATGGCGTCTTTCGCGAGCTCGCCGAGAGCGACGGGTTCGCCGACGTTCCCGAGCGCCTCCTGCGGGCCGGCCTGCGCGGCATGGGCGGAGCCGGGTTCCCCACCGGCCGCAAGTGGGCGCTGGTGCGCGACCGGCCGGCCGGCCCCAGGGTCGTCATCTGCAACGCCGACGAATCGGAGCCGGGGACCTTCAAGGACCGGGCGCTGCTCGAGTGGGTGCCGCACCTGCTGATCGAGGGGATGGCCATCGCCGCGGCCAGCGTCGGCGCCGAGGAAGGCTGGATCTACCTGCGCCACGAGTTCGCGCCCGAGCGCGAGAAGCTCGAGTCGGCCCTCGCCGAAGCCCGGGAGGCGGGTGTGGTCGGGGCCGGCGCGGGCCCGGGCGGGCGCGCGTTCGACCTCCGGGTCTTCGTCTCTCCCGGCGGCTACATCCTCGGCGAGGAGACGGCGCTCCTCGAGGCCCTCGAAGGGCGCCGCGGCGAGCCCCGACACAAGCCGCCCTATCCGGTCGAGAAGGGGCTCCACGGGCGTCCGACGGTGATCAACAACGTCGAGACCCTGGCGCTCGTGCCCCACGTCCTGGACACGGGCCGGGTGGACCGGAAGCTCTTCGCGGTGTCCGGCGACGTCGCCCGGCCCGGCGTGCACGAGGTGCCGTTCGGGGCCAGCGCGCGCGAGCTGATCGAGCGCTGCGGCGGGATGCGGGACGGCAGGGCGTTGGCGGCCTTCCTGCCGGGCGGCGCCAGCACCGGCTTCCTGGGGGCCGAGCACGCCGACACGCCGCTGACCTTCGACGCCCTGCGCGCCGCGGGCTCGGCCCTGGGCTCCGGTGCGGTGGTGGTGATCGCAGAAGGCCGCGACCTGCTGGAGCAGGCCCGCTCGCTGGTGGCCTTCTTCCGCAACGAATCGTGCGGCAAGTGCGTGCCGTGCCGCGTGGGCACGGTGAAGGCCGTGGAGGTGCTGGAGGCGGCGCGAGGGCGCGCCCTGTCCGAAGCCGAGCGGGACCTGCTCGGCGATCTCGACGCGACCCTGCGAGACACCTCGATCTGTGGCCTCGGGCACGTCGCCCTCACGCCGGCCATGAGCGCCCTGCGGCTCGCCGGCCGGGGCGGGGGCCGGGGCCAGGGCCGGGGTTGAGGAGGAGCGCGATGTCGATCCGCATCACCCTCGACGGCCGCGACGTCCAGGTGGACGAGGGCACGACGCTGTACGAGGCGGCGGAGGCGGCCGGAGCGCGGGTCCCGCGCCTGTGCCACGAGCCCGGGCTCAGGCCCGTGGGCGTCTGCCGGATCTGTGCCGTGGAGATCGAGGGCGAGCGCGGCCTCGCGGCCTCCTGCGTGCGCCAGGCCGAGCCCGGCATGGTGGTCCACACGTCGAACGAGCGGATCGCGCGAGCCCAGCGTGTGCTCGCCGAGCTCCTCCTGTCCGAGCAGCCCGCGGACCTCGTCAAGCAGCGCACCACCGCGGACGACGCGCTGGTGGCCCTCGCCGGGGAGCTGGGCGCCCGGCCGGGTCGCTTCGCGCCGGGCGCTCCACGCCGGGGCGACGAGAGCTCGCCGGTGATCCGGGTCGACCACCAGGCCTGCATCCTGTGTGACCGCTGCGTGCGCGCCTGCGATGACGTGCAGCACAACCGCGTGATCGGACGCTCGGGCAAGGGCTACACCACCCGGATCGGCTTCGACCTCGACGTTCCCATGGGCGAGTCGAGCTGTGTGAGCTGCGGCGAGTGCGTCGCCGCCTGTCCCACCGGCGCGCTCACCAACAAGCCCCTGGCCGTGCCGCTGCGACCCCGGGAGGCGCTGCGCACGGTCGATTCGGTGTGCCCCTACTGCGGGGTGGGCTGCGCCATCCGCTACCACGTGGACGAGGCCCGGAACCAGGTGGCCTTCGCCGAAGGTCGCGACGTCCCGGGCAGCCGGGGGCGGCTGTGCGTCAAGGGACGCTACGGCTGGGACTACGCCCAGCACGCCCACCGCCTCACGAAGCCGCTCATCCGCGTGGACTACCCGAAGCAGGCGCTGTCCGCGGAGGTGCAGAGGAGCGAGCCCGAGCCGGGGCGCCGCCGCCGGCCCGGGGGCGTGGTCGACTACGCCGAGGTGATGCCGGCCTTCCGCGAGGCCAGCTGGGAGGAGGCCCTGGGGCTGGTCGCCACGCGGCTCTCGGCCCTGCGCGACGAGCACGGTCCGGGTGCGCTCGCGGGGTTCGGCTCGGCCAAGTGCAGCAACGAGGAGGCCTACCTCTTCCAGAAGCTCGTGCGCGGCGCCTTCCGCACCAACAACGTCGACCACTGCACGCGTCTCTGTCACGCCTCGTCGGTGGCCGCGCTGATGGAGATGATCGGCTCCGGGGCCGTCACCACCACCTACGGCGACATCGCCAACGCCGAGCTGGCCCTGGTGACCGGCAGCAACACCACCGCCAACCATCCCGTGGCCGCGACCTTCTTCAAGCAGGCGGCGGCCGCCGGCGTGAAGCTCCTGGTGGTCGATCCCCGCTGGACGCCGCTGTGCGACGCGGCCTGGCGCTTCTGCCAGATCCGCTCGGGCAGCGACGTCGCCTTCTACAACGCGATGATGAACGTGATCATCGCCGAGGACCTGGTCGACCACGACTACGTGGAGCGCCACACCCGGGACTTCGAGCGCGTGGCCGACACCGTCCGCGCCTACACGCCGGAGGTGGCCAGCGGCATCTGCGGCGTGCCGGCCGGGACGATCCGCGAGGTGGCCGTCGAGTACGGCCGCGCCCGGGGCGCCATCACCTACTGGGGCATGGGGATGAGCCAGCACGTCCACGGCACCGACAACTGCCGCAGCATCATCTCCCTCGCCCTCATGACCGGAAACGTGGGGCGCCCGGGGACCGGCCTCCATCCGCTCCGCGGACAGAACAACGTGCAGGGGGCGAGCGACGCCGGCCTCATCCCCATGGTCCTGCCCGACTACCAGCCCGTGGGCGACCCGGCGGTGCGCCGGCGCTTCGAGGCGGCCTGGGGGGTCGAGCTCGATCCGGAGCCGGGGCTCACGGTGGTCGAGATCATGGCCGCGGCCCGGGAAGGCCGCATCAAGGGCATGTACATGCTGGGCGAGAACCCCTTCCTCTCGGACCCCAACACCAACAAGGTGCGCGAGTCGCTCGCGGCCCTCGACTTCCTGGTGGTGCAGGAGATCTTCCTGACCGAGACCGCCGAGTTCGCGGACGTGGTGCTGCCGGCGACGAGCCAGCTCGAGAAGCTCGGGACCTACACCAACACCGACCGCCGGGTCCAGCTGGGCCGTCCGGCCCTCGCTCCCCCCGGCGAAGCGCGGCTCGACTGGCAGATCGTCGCCGACGTGTCCACGCGCATGGGCTTCCCCATGGAATACGGGTCTGCGTCGGAGATCTTCGACGAGATGGTGGGCCTCTCGAACGCCTATCGCGGACTCGGTCACGAGGTCCTGGGCGAGAGCGGGAAGCTCTACCCGTGCCCCGACCCCGAGCACTCGGACGGCACGGTGGTGATGTTCGGTGACGGGTTCCCCACGGACGACGGGCGCGCGCGCTTCGTGCCGGCGGAGCACACCGGGGCGGACGAGCTGCCGGACGAGGCATACCCGTTCCTGCTGGTCACCGGGCGTCTGCTCGAGCACTGGCACACGGGCGTGATGACCCGGCGCTCGAAGGCGCTCTCCAGCATCGAGCCCGAGCCCTTCGTCGACGTCCACGCCGACGACGGGCGCCGCCTGGGGGTGACGGACGGAGACTGGGTGCGGATCCGCTCCCGTCGCGGGAGCATCGTGCTCAAGGTGCGGCAGGGGGGCTCGACCCAGCCCGGCTCGGTCTTCGTTCCGTTCCACTTCCGGGAGGCGGCGGCCAACGTGCTGACGACGGACCGCCTGGACCCCGACGGCAAGATCCCGGAGTTCAAGGTCTGCGCGGTGCAGGTCGAGCGGGCGGATCCGCCGGGCTCCTAGCGCGGCCCGTGCCGCCCGGATCAGACGGGCCGGTCGCCGATGATCGTGACGCGCTCCATCACCCGCTTCTCGGGCCAGTAGTCGTTGGCGGCGTAGTGCTGGACCGCGCGGTTGTCCCAGAGGGCGACGCTGTCCTTCTCCCAGTGGAAGCGGCACTGGTACTCGGGGTAGTCGGCCTGGCGGCAGAGCTGGTCGATCAGGGCGCGGCTCTCCTCGGGAGCCATGCCGACGATGTGGTCGGTGAAGATCCGGTTCACGTACAGGATCTTCTCGCCGGTGTCCGGGTGGGTGCGCACCACGGGGTGCTCCGCGGGCGGGAACTCCTTGCGGCTCTGCTCGAGCTGCTCCGCGCTGAGCATGCGACCGAACGACTGGCTGATGTCGTGGACGGCACGCAGACCGTCGATCTGCTTGCGGACCTCTTCGGGCAGGCCCTTGTAGGCGGCCGTCATGTCGGAGAAGAGGGTGTCGCCCCCGACGGCCGGGACCTCCACCGCCCGCAGCACCGACCCCAGGGACGGGATCTCCCGCCAGCTGACGTCGCTGTGCCACTGGTTCTCGACGCCCGCCACGTCCTCGCCCTTCTCGAAGCGGATGACCTGACCGTAGCCGTCCTTGGCCGGCAGGAAGGGATGGTCCTCGAGTTCGCCGAAGCGCCGGGCGAAGGCCATCTGATCGCGGATGGAGAGGGGCTGGTCGCGGAAGAAGACGACCTTGAAGGAGAGGAAGGCGTCCTGGATCTCCGCGAAGGTCTCGTCGTCGACGTCCCGCAGGTCGACGCCCGTGAGCTCCGCGCCGAGCACGGGCGAGAGCCGCCTCACGCCGATCCGGCGATAGCGCTTCTTCGCGAGCGCCTGGCTCTGGTCCCTGAGGAAGGGTCGCGGGCCGATGTGGGCACCGTGGAGCAGCATGTCGGGTCTCCGTCTGGATGCACGCGAATGCAGGCGAATGCGGGCGAAAGTGCGCTCTCGGGACCTCCAGGCTAGCCGATCGCCCGTCGGTTTCCCGGTGACCGCCCTCCGCCATTCAGGCATTCTAGGGGGGAACCGACCCCGGGAGGGCCGGAGCGAGGAGTACGAGGCCGATGTGCGGGACCCCTGCCGACCGGAGCGATCGACGTGGGGGCGCTCGCCGTCTGTCCGCCTGGGCGCTCGCCGGTCTCGTCGCCCTGTTCGCGGTGACCGCCTGCGACCTGCCCCACGAGCAGTTCATCACCGACGAGAAGGGCCGTGCCCTGATCCTGCACGGCACCAACCTCAGCAGCGCGTCCAAGAGCGATCCGAACCGGCTGCCCTCGTGGCTCACCCGCGACGACGCCCTGCGCCTGTCCCGGGACTGGGGGTTCAACTTCGTCCGCTACCTCATCTTCTGGGACGCGGTCGAGCCGACCCGGGGCGACATCGACGAGACCTATCTCGACGCCGTGGAAGAATATCTCGACTGGCTCCACGAGGCGGGCGTCCGCGTGGTGCTCGACATGCACCAGGACGTCTACTCGAGCGTCTTCTGCTGCGACGGAGCGCCCGAGTGGGCGGTGCGCGACGACGGGATCCCCTTCGAGGTCCAGTCGCCCTGGTTCGCCAACTACTTCCAGCCGGCGGTGATGCGCGCCTGGGACAACTTCTTCGACGCCGACGGACCCCACTCCGACCTCCAGGTCCACTACGCGGCGGCCTGGGCGGCCGTGGCGGCCCGCTTCCGCGACCACCCGGCCGTGCTGGGCTACGACATCATGAACGAGCCCTCGCCCGGGACCTCCTTCGACCTCATCGCCCGCCCGAACGGTCCCATGCCCGCCTTCGAGCGGGACTTCTACGCGCCCTTCCTCCAGCGGGTGATCGACGCGATCCGCAGCGAGGACTCCGATTCCTGGATCTTCTTCGAGCCCACGGTGACCGCCCCGGCCTCGGGCTTCCCGAGCTACCTGCCGCGCCTCTCGGATCCGCGCTCGGGCGGGCGGAGGCTGGTCTACTTCCCGCACCTCTACTCCGCCTCCCTCGAGACCGGGGGCGGCTACGACCCCAGCGTCGACCGCACCGTCGTCAAGTGGGCCAGCGCCCGCGCCGAGGAGGTCGAGCGCCACGGGACCCCGATCCTGATCGGCGAGTTCGGGGCGACGGACGGGCCGCCCGGCGCCCTCGAGTACCTGGAGGACGTGCTCGACATGGCCGACCGGATGACCAGCGGCTGGACCGTCTGGGACTACCAGCCGGCGACCGGCAGCTACAGCTTCATCGATTCGGCGAGGAACGAGAAGGCCGGGAAGCTCGATCTCCTGGTGCGCGCCTATCCCCGGGCGGTGGCGGGCCGGCTCGTCTGGTACCAGTGGGCCGGGAGCGAGAAGGTCCTGCTGCTCTTCTACCGCGAGGTCCCAGGCGTCGACGGGCCGACCGAGATCGCCGTCCCGGCGACGCGGCACTTCCCCGGCGGCTTCGAGGTGAGGTCCAGCGACCGCGCCGGCAGCTGGTCGTGGACCTGGGACGCCGACCGCGAGATCGTCTCGGTCCACGCCGACCGCAGCGCCCGGGACCATCTCATCGCCATCGTGCCCACCGGCTACAGCCTCGAGATGGCCGCGCCCTAGCGTCCCGTTCCAGGGGTTCGGCGTCGCAGCGGCACGCGGCACCCAGGCCGCCTCGAATGCGGGCGAGCTCCTGGAGCAGGAGACTCGCCCCGATCCGACCTGCGGCTCAGGCGCCCGGGCCGAGGAGCAGCGAGAGCACCTGCTCGTAGGAGTCCACCACGGCGTCGGCGTCGGACAGGTCGCTCCCGTCGTCGTGGCGGGCGCGGATGCGCAGGCTCGCCATGCCCACCGAACGGGCGCCGGCCACGTCCGTGCGCCGCAGGTCGCCGATGTGGACCGAGCGCTCCGGGCGCGCCTCGAGCGGATCGAGCGCGGCGTGGAAGACCCGGGGATCGGGCTTGGGGACCCCCTGCTCGTCGGAGAAGACCTGCACCTCCAGATGCTCCAGCAGTCCGTGGTGGGCGAGGTGGAGCCGCACCACGCGGCCCGGAGTGAGGCCCGTGTCGCAGATGAGGGCGCAGCGCACGCCCGCCGCGCGCAGTCGCGACAGCGCTTCCCGGGCGCCCTCGATCGAGCGCACGCCTCCGCTGTGGGAGGCGTTCTCGTACTCGCGGACCAGGTGGGCCAGCTCTTCGTCCCCGGTCTCGTGGCCCAGCAGGGAGAGCGCGTCCCGGGCCACCTCGCGGGCGCCGGTGGCCCGCCCGGCCCGCCAGGCGTCCATGTGTCGACTCCAGGCCCGGTCGAAGGCGGCGCCGGCCTGCTGGCGCGTGATCGCACGGCCGCCCAGCGACACGGTGCGGACGAGGGCGTCCACCCGGTGGGCGTGGGCGACGGGCCAGTCGGGCTCGAAGAGCAGCGTGTTCCAGCAGTCGAAGGTGACGGCCGCCGGAGGTCGGGGCAGCGAGACGGAGCTCATGTCGGCGCCTGCTCCGCTGCCCCGCCTGCCGGCCCGGCCGCCTCCAGCCGGGCGCCCACGGCCGCCACGATCTCGTCCACCGGTCGCGCGGCGTCGACCACCAGGTGCTCTGCCTCGGCGAGCTCGGTCACCGGCTCGAAGTGCCGGGCGAACAGGGCGTGGAGCTCGCTCCAGCCCGAATCGCCGCACTCCCGGTCGCGCTCCTCGAGCCGGCTGTGCGCGACGGCGGGGTCGACGCGGCACTCCACCAAGAGGAAGCCGAGGCCGTGGGCGCGGGCCAGACCGCGGGCCGCCGCCCGCGAGGACCGGGTGGGGAAGCCGGCGTCCAGCACCACGCTGCGCCCGGACCACAGCAGGCGCTCCGCCTCTCGCAGCAGCTCCGCATAGACGCGCTCCTCGGTCGCGGGATCGAAGTGGCGAAGCGGGTCGTCGAGGCCGTCCCGGGCGTCCTGCTCGCGCAGCAGCCGCCGCACCTCGTCGGCCTCGACCCGGGTCGCATCGAGCCAGCGGGCGAGCGCCCGGGCCACGGTGCTCTTGCCGCTGGCGACCTCGCCGGACAGGACCAGCAGGCGGGCGCCCGGGGGCGACGTCCCGGACGGGTCCGGGTCGGTCCCGGCGCCGGAGGTCGAGGCGGGCGTCGAGGCATCCATCGCGGCCGAGCATACACGGCCCCCCCGGAGCGCACCGAGGTGTCGCCTCCCGCCTGCACCCTGTCGCCCCGCTGCGGCAGGGGCGCCCCGGCGGCGGCCGCGGGGGCGCCCTGGGCGAGGCCCGGCCGGCCGAAGCTCCTGGCACGATCCTCGCTTCCGGGGAGTCCGACACCGCGCGCCCCAGCCCACCCGAGGAGCCCCGACATGAGCGAAGCCCCGGCCGCGTACGGATTCCTGGAGCGCCCGAGCTGGTCCCGGCGCACCCTGCACCGCCTCGATCGCGCCTGGTTCGCGCTGGACACGGGAGCGCGGGCCCTCGCCGAGCGGGCCCTCACGGGCATCGTCTTCAACCCGCTGCGCGCCGACCTGCGGAGCGACCCGCACCCGTTCTATCGCGAGCTGCGGGAGGCGGACCCCTTCCACCGCTCGATCCCGGCCGGGGGCTGGGTGCTCAGCCGCTACGACGACGTCCAGGCGGCCCTGGCCGAGCGCGGGTTCTCTGCGGACGAGCGCAACTGGAGGCGCTGGGCCCGGATGCGCCGGCGCAACCGCCTGGCCGGTCTGCCCGATCCCTACGACGAGGACCTCTCGTCGATGCTCCGGCTGGACGCGCCCGACCACACCCGCCTGCGCCATCTGGTGAGCAAGGCCTTCACCGCCCGGGCCGTGGAGCGCATGCGCGACCGGGTGGAGCAGGTGATCGAGTCCCTGCTCGAGCCCATGGAGGGGCGGCGGTCCATGGAGCTCGTCGCCGACTTCGCGGGTCCGCTCCCGGTGATCGTGATCGCCGAGATGCTCGGGGTGCCCGGTGAGGACCGCGATCGCTTCCGCTTCTGGTCCGACGAGGTCGTGCGGCTGCTGGGCGAGAACGACTTCGACGACGCGCGGCGGGGGCTGCGCGCACGCCGGGAGCTGGGCGCCTACCTCGGGGAGATCTGCGAGCGCAGGCGCGCGGAGCCCCGGGACGACCTGATCTCCGCGCTGGTCGCCGCCGAGGAGGAGGGCGACCGGCTCGCGCCCAAGGAGCTGCTCTCGACCCTGGTGCTGCTGCTGGTGGCCGGCAACGAGACCACCACCAAGCTCATCGGCAACGGCCTGCTGGCGCTCCAGGGGCGGCGCGAGCAATGGGCGCTGCTCTGCGACGAGCCCCAGCGGGTGCCCCACGCCGTCGAGGAATTGCTGAGGTTCGACGGGTCTGTACAGCTCACCTCTCGCATGGTGCTGGAAGATCGTACCTGGCGCGGCCAGCGCCTCCGGCGGGGCGAGCAGCTGGTCCTGCTGCTGGCCGGGGCCAACCGCGATCCCGACCGCTTCCCGGACCCCGACCGCCTCGACGTCACCCGGCAAGACGTGCGCCACCTGTCCTTCGGTCACGGCGCCCACTTCTGCATCGGCGCCCAGCTCGCGCGGCTCGAAGCGGCGCTGGCCTTCCGCGCGCTGGTCCGGCGCTTCCCGGATCTCTCGGTGTCGGGGGATGTCGCGTGGGGGGACAACACGGTGCTGCGCGGGCCGATCCGGGTGCCGCTGTCCCTGGGCTGACCGGGCTCCGCCCGCCGCGCCCGGCTCTTTCCGCTCGCCCGGCGGGAGGGTGGAGACCGGTCCACGAACGGAACCCGGCTTCCCTTCTGCGGACGGCCTGCGCCTCGGGGAGTGTGGGTCGGGGACCGGCAGGCGAGCGGCCAGCCGCGCGGGGCCGCTGGGCTTCGGGCGCGCCTCGGTGACACGGGCTGGAGTCGGCGCGCGGGTTGCAAGACCAGGGGCCGTGGAATCGACCGACCGCCTGCGCATCGGATGCCTGAACGTCTGGGGGCTGCCCGAGCCCTTCGCCGAAGACGTGACGCCCCGCATGCGCGCCATCACCCGGGCCCTTCGCGACTCGGCCCTCGATCTCGTCGTCCTCCAGGAGGTCTGGACGCCGGGCGCCCGGAAGATCCTTCGCGAGGGCGCCCGCGAGGCGGGCTACGTCCACCAGTACGCGGCCCCCAGCCAGCCGGGCGGCGGACTGCTGCTGCTCTCCCGCAGGCCCTTCGAGGCGCCGCGCTTCGAGCGCTTCGAGTTCCGCGGCGACCTCGAACGGATCGATCGCGCCGAATACCTGGGCGGCAAGGGGTTCCTCGCCGCCCGCCTCTCCACCCGGGCGGGGCCCCTGTGGATCGTCGACACCCATCTCCACGCCCGCTACCGGCACGACGCATCGCGGATCGACAGCGGCGTACGGGTCGCCCAGCTGATGCAGATCGTGGAGTTCCTGCACGCCACGCCCGAGCCGGTCGTGGTGGCGGGCGACTTCAACTGCGAGCCGGGCGACCCCGAGTACCAGGTCTGGACCGGCCTGACCGGGGCCCGGGACGTGACCGCGGGCCCGCGGGCCCTGCCCACGATCTGTCGCTCCAACCACTACAAGAGCCACCGCAGCGGGCCCGACAAGCGCATCGACTTCGTGTTCGTGAGCCAGGGGGCCGCGACCCGGGTCGACGCCCTCGACAGCGGCCGCTGGCTCGACGGTCGATTCCGACTGGGGGACGAAGAGCGACCCTACTCGGACCACTACGGCCTGTCCGTGGAGCTGGCGGTCCGGCCGGCGGCTGCGCTCGCGGCCTCCCACGCCGCGGCCCGGGCGCCCGCGGTGGCCCACGCCCGCGACCTGCTGCGGGTCGGCCGCTCCAGCGCCCACGGACGCGAGCGCAGCCACGCGCAGTCCGCCGGGGTCTGGGCCGGAGCCTCGGCGCTGGCGCTGCTCGCGAGTCAGGACACGCGGCTGGGGCGGCGGCGCTTCCTGAAGCGGACCCTGCTCTCGCTCGGTGGCCTCGCCCTGGCCCCCGCGGCCGGGCTCACCACCGTGGCCCGCATCGACGCGCCCGACCAGGCGCGGGCCTTCGAGCGCGCCCTGCTCAGGCTGGAGCGGCTCGACCGGATCGGGTCCGTGGCGGAGTCGCTGTCGGCCTGAGCGCCCCGCGGCCGGTCCGCCCGCCGCCCGGCGTCAGTTCCAGAGGCGACGCCACCAGGGCAGGGGCTCGGGCTCTTCCTCCTCCGCCCCGGCCGGCTGCACCGCGACGGGGCTCTCCTCGGCCACCTTCTCCCGGATCTCGCCGATGTCCCAACCGGTGAGATGGGCCAGCGTCCTGGCCTCGCGATCGAGGCGCTCGGGAAGGCCCTCGAGGTAGGCCTCACCGGCCTCGCAGCCGGCCTCGCCCGTCCACGGATGGCGCAGCACGAAGCGCCCCTGGAAGTTCTCGCGGTCGCCGGTCTCCTGGAACACCAGGTCTTCGGGGAAGTGCTCGGCGTCGTAGCGGACGTGGAGCCGGGTGACGAAGACGTCCTTTGCGGGGGAGCCGGGCGGGGGCCAGATCCTCGGGCGAGGGGGCGTCATGGGCTGGACCTCCGGGCGGTCCTCCAGCCAGAAGACGCCCAGCTCCTTCAGCTGGGCGGCCGAGAGCGGGTCGGCGGCGCACGGGTCGCACCAGGCCATGTCCCACGCGTACTCGAGGAAGACCGCCTCGCCGCGCTCCCGCCCGACCGCCGTGCGGAACATGTCCCGGTAGAACGGCCCGAACTCCGCCTTCACGTAGGGAGGGATCTCGGAGCCGGTGGGCAGCTTGACGGTCCGGTAGTTGGTGGTCTCCACCCGGCCGCTGCGGGTCAGGGTGTAGATGAACAGCTCCTGGGGGCCGTCGGCGTTCAGCATGCCCAGTCGGATGGGCAGCATGAACTTCGGCGTCTCGTAGGCCACCTGGAGCGGGCGCAGGGACGCGTATCCCAGCCGGCTCTGCTCCTCGAGGTTCACCTTGGCGACGAAGAAGCGCATGTCCTGCTTGAGGTAGGAGCCCACCGCGCGCTCGGCGCCGTCGGGGATGCGATAGCCGTTCTCGCGCAGCCAGACGATGAGCCCGTCGCTCTGCTCCGCCGACAGGATGAGGATGTCGTACTCGCCCACGGTATAGGAGGCCTCGATCGTGACGCCCAGGGCGTCGGCGCCGCGCCGCCGCGGAGCCGATGCGTCTTCGGCCACCGCCGTCGCCGTCGGGTACGCGCGCACTGGACGACACGGGTCCTCGTCGAAGTACTCGACCAGGCGCGGCGCGGTGTAGGCGTCGAGGTGGGAGACCAGGGCGTTCTCGGTGACGTGGATCTGCTCGCGCTCGATGAAGCTCGGCACGGGCACCACCACCGCGAACTCCGAGAGCTCGCCCTTGAAGTCGTTGGCCATGGTGAGGACGGTGCGGTCGCCATCGCGCACCAGCACGACCTGGCTCGCCTGGTTGTAGAGCTTCGTGTCGGCGCGGGCGACGTAGAAGCCGCAGAAGGCGTCAGCCGGAGCGGGCGTGAGCCACAGCGCGGCGAGGGCGCCGAAGGCGAGCCAGCCAGCCCGGAGCGGGAACACTCGAAGGACTCGGTGCATGGAACGTCTCTCCTCGGGTTGCGGTGGTGCGGGCCGGCCAGGCATGGCGTGGTCCGGGCCAGACGCGGTCGAACAGGGGGACCAGGGGGGCGCAGGCGACCAGGGCGTAGAGCAGGGCGTTGGGCTCCCACAGGCCGAAGCGGATCCACATCGCGACGCCCGCGACGACCGCGGCGTGGCCGATGCGGCCCGGTCTCGAGTCGGGGGTGGTGCGGGGGTCCGAGATCATGAAGAAGGCGAAGATCAGCAGGGCGCCGTTGTGCAGCTGATGGAGCGGAATCGACCAGGGGTCGCCGAGCCACCACGCGCGGCCGAAGAGCAGCCCCGCGTGGACCGCGAGGAACGCCCAGGTGACGTCGCTGCGCTCGGCGCGCCGGACGATCACGAAGCCCAGGCCCGCGACGGCGAAGGCCAGCCAGGCCGCGTGTCCCCACTGTCCCGGCGAGACCCAGACGCGATCCGTCACGAGCACTCCCGCCACGAGGGCGAAGTTGGCCGGGTTGAAGACGTGCTTGCCGTCGCGGCGCAGCGCGAACTTGCTGCCCACGGCGACGGCGCCGGCGGCCAGCGCCCAGGCCGGCGTGTCCGTGCGCAGCAGCAGGCAGAGCGAGAGCGACGTGACCAGGGCGCTCCTCGGGTCGAAGGCCCGGCGGGCGACGAAGCGGTCGCACAGGAGCTGGGTGGCGAGGGCCGAGCCCGCGATGGCCAGGGCCAGGTCGGGTCGGATGGCGAAGCCCAGGGCGAGCTGGCCGTAGATCCAGAGCGAGGCCAGCATCGCGATCTGCCCGTGGCGCGGGTCGGAGACGAGGGCCTGGATCATGGGGCGCCAGGGTATCACTGCGCTCTTCCCTCCGTCGGCGATCGCGGGCGGGCCATGGCCGGCCCTCGGTCATCGCGGGGGGAGACCCCATCCATCGCGGCGGGGTTCCGGGCTATGGTCCGGTTGACGAATCGTTTACACGAGCCACAGGAGCCCGGAACCTGGCCTTCCGACGTGTCGCCAAGCTCTCGGACGTCCCCGATGGAAGAGGACTTCGCGTCACCGTAGACGGTGTGGGCGTGGGGCTCTTCCGGGTCGACGGCCGCATCCACGCCATGGAAGACGCGTGTCCCCACGCGGGCGACTCCCTCAGCGGGGGGCTGCTCGAGGGCTGCGTGGTGGTCTGCCCGGCCCACGGCTGGGACTTCGACGTCCGCACCGGCTTTCGGCCGGGCGACGCCGACGGCTTCCCGGTGCCGTGCTTCGCGGTGCGCGTGGACGCGGAGGACGTCTGGGTCGATCTCGAGTCGGTGGTGAACCGACCGCCGCGGCGCGGGGGGGCGGGGGGCGCTTGAGCGCCGCCGGGCGGGGCGCCCGGGGCCTGCTGCAACATGTTCCACGTGGGCTCCCCGGCCGGAAAAGCGGTAGCCTCCCGCCGCCCATCACACCTGGAGACATCTGGAGGAATGCCATGGCCCGCGAAGCCGTCATCGTCGATAGCGTCCGCACCGGACTCACCAAGGCCCACCGAGGCTCGTTCAACATCACCGAGCCGGTGGACTACCTGGCCCACACCCTGCGCGAGGTCGCCGGTCGCACGAAGAACCTCGATGCGGCCGAGATCGAGGACGTGATCGTCGGCTGCGGCTTCCCCGAAGGCTGTCAGGGCATGAACATGGCGCGCATCGCGGCCATGGCGGCGGGCTTCCCCAAGGAGGTGGCCGGCACCACCGTCAACCGGTTCTGCTCGTCGGGCTCCCAGGCGATCATGATGGCGGCCAACGCGATCGTGAACGAGGGCGCGGAGGTCGCCATCGGCGCCGGGGTCGAGACCATCACCATGATGCAGGACGGCACCCAGAACACGACGCGTCTGGCGAACGCCGCCGCGCAGAAGCGCTTCCCCGGTCTCTACTTCCCCATGGGCGTGACCGCGGAGATCGTGGCCGAGCGCTACGGCGTGTCGCGGGAGGACCAGGACGCCTACTCCCTCCAGAGCCAGCAGCGCTACGCCGCCGCGGTGGAGAGCGGACTGGTCGCCGAGGAGATCGCGCCCATGAAGGTCACCCGCAAGGTGATGAAGAAGGGCGAGGATCCCTACGAGGAGGACTTCACCGTCGAGCGCGACGAGTGCAACCGCCCCCAGACGACCCTCGAGGGTCTGGCCGGCCTGAAGCCGGTGTTCAAGCCGGCGGAGGAGGGCGGCACCGTCACGGCGGGCAACGCCTCCCAGCTTTCCGACGGCGCGTCGGCCACCCTGCTGATGAGCGCCGAGCGCGCGGGGCAGCTCGGCGTGGAGCCGCTCGGCATCTATCGCGGCTCCGCGGTGGCCGGGTGCGGTCCCGAGGAGATGGGCATCGGCCCGATCTACGCCGTGCCCAAGCTGCTGAAGCGCCACGGCCTCAGCATGGACGACATCGACATCGTGGAGCTGAACGAGGCGTTCGCGTCCCAGCTCCTCCAGTGCCAGCGCGTCCTCGAGATCCCCAACGAGAAGCTGAACCCGTCGGGCGGCTCGATCTCCATCGGCCACCCCTTCGGCATGACCGGCTCGCGCATGACCGGTCTCCTGCTGCGGGAGCTCAAGCGGTCGGGCGGGCGCTACGGCATCGTCACCATGTGCATCGGTGGCGGACAGGGGTTCGCCGCGCTCTTCGAGTCCGCCTAGCCCGCTCTCGCCGGGGCCCCCGGGGGCGGCCCCGGTCCGGACTCCGATGACGAACGACGCCACGACGGTGGTCGCGATCCTCGCGATCGCGGCGGTCGCCTTCGCTTCGGGGCGCATCCGGCTCGACGTCACGTCGCTGCTCGTGGTGCTGGCGTTGATGTTCTCCCGGGTCCTCGACCCCGGCGAGGCGCTGGCGGGCTTCGGCGATCCGGTGGTGCTGCTGGTGGCCGGACTCATCGTCGTCGGGGAGGCGCTCTCCCGCACCGGCGTCGCCTTCGCCGTCGGCCGCAGCATCATGCGGATCGGGGGCGCGAGCGAGCTGCGCCTGCTGGTGCTCCTGATGGTCGCGGCCGGGCTCCTGGGAAGTCTCATGAGCTCCACGGCCGTGGTGGCGATCTTCCTTCCGGTCGTCGGGACGATCTGCGCCCGCAATCGCCTGGCGGCCAGCCGGCTCCTGATGCCGCTGTCCTTCGCCGCCCTGGCGAGCGGCATGCTGACCCTGGTGGCGACGCCCACGAACCTGATCGTCTCGGGCGAGCTCTCGGCCAGAGGGCTCGAGCCCCTGGGATTCTTCGACATCACCCCCGTCGGCGTCGCGGTGCTCGTGGTGGCGGTGGTGTACAT
Source organism: Myxococcota bacterium (assembly GCA_050618075.1). Lineage (GTDB taxonomy): Bacteria > Myxococcota_A > UBA9160 > UBA9160 > UBA4427 > JBNLVL01. Next base: position 18,608 of record JBNLVL010000014.1, on the reverse strand, counting down.
GGCGTTCATCGGCCGGCGGCTGCTCCCCGCTTCGGATCCCGCGGCCGGGGCCGGGGCCGCGCCGAGCTTCCAGGCGATCTGGGACCAGTACGAGCTGGCCGGAAGCGTCCATCGACTGCAGGTTGCGGCGGGCTCGCCGGTGGCCGGCCGGACGCTGGCGGAGGCGCGCTTCGGCAGCCGCTTCCCGGTCCGGGTGGTCGGCATCGAGCGCGCCACCCGAGGCGGGCACTGGGAGGCCCTGGCCTCACCCCGGGCGGACGTCGAGATCCGTCCGGGCGACGTCCTCCTGCTGGTCGCCGAGACGCAGTCGGCCCGGGCCCTGGCCGAGGCCGACGGCCTCGAGGCCCTCCCGATCTCGCCGGATCAGCGGGCGCGCTGGCGAGGCGAGCTCGGGGTCGCGGTCGTCCTGGTGCACCCGGACTCGGCGCTGGTGGGCAGGAACCTGCGCGACTCCGGCTTCCGTTCCCAGCACGACCTCCACGTGGTGGGCGTCCGGCGGGCCGGGAAGCTGCTGCGCGATCCTGCGGATCAGTCCCTGGCGTCGGGCGACGCGCTCCTGGTGCTCGGGCGCTGGAACAAGATCGCCCAGCTCCGCGGCGCGACCCACGACTTCGTGGTGATGTCCCTGCCCCGGGAGCTCGACGAGGTGGCGCCCGCGCGGAGCCGGGCGCCTGCGGCCCTCGCGATCGTCGCGGCGATGATCGGGCTCTGCGTGGTGGACTTCGTCCCGGTCGTGGCCGCGGTGCTCGGCGCGGCCCTGGCCCTCGTCGCCAGCCGCTGCCTGTCCATGGAGGACGCCTACCGCGCGATGCCCTGGGCGAGCCTCGTGCTCATCGCGGGCATGCTGCCCATGGCCGACGCGCTCCAGAAGACCGGCGTCCTGGACGCAGTGGTGGAGGCGCTGGTGGGCGCGGGCGGAGAGGTGGGGCCGTACGGGATGGCCAGCTTCCTCTTCTTCCTCACCGCCGGGCTCGGGCTCGTGCTCTCGAACGCGGCCACGGCCGTGCTGGTCGCGCCCGTCGCGATCCAGGCGGCGGCGGCCCTCGAGGTGTCGCCCATGCCCTTCGCGCTGACCGTGGCCATCGCGGCCTCGGCGGCCTTCCTCACGCCGGTGTCCACTCCGGTGGTGACCCTTGTGGTGGCGCCCGGAGGCTACCGGTTCGCCGATTTCCTCAAGGTGGGAGCGCCCCTGCTGGTGCTCACCTGGCTCACGTCCCTCGCCGTCATCCCCTGGCTGTATCCGTTCTGACCTGGGCTTCGAGCACCCGGGCGTTGGCGCGTTCGCGGGCGGCCGACTCGAGGAGGTCCGCCCTGCGCGCGGCGTCGCTCTCGGACCGGGCCAGGTTCTCGTAGATCGCCGCACCGGCATGCTCCAGGCGCGCGAGGGTCTCGCGGACCTGGTCGGGGGTCTTGTCCCGGAAGAGCCCGGCGAGCTGCTCCTCGGCGTCCGGCGGGCGGGGCAGGATCATCTGGGTCTGGCCGACGATCGCCGCCACCTCGCCCCCGGAGCTGCGCAGGGTCGTCTGCCAGACCATGGTGCGCCGGCCCCGGTGGAGCGGCAGGCACTCGCCCACCAGCGTCGACCCCGACTTCACCGCCGCGAAGAAGTGGGTCTTCGACTCGAGTGTCGTGGTGCGCGCGCCCGGCGGGAGCTGGATCGCCGTGGCGTAGGCGCCGAGGGTGTCGGCCAGGGCCATCATGGCCCCGCCGTGCGCAATGCCCGGCGTGGTGCAGTGGTGCTCCTCCACGTCCAGCTCGCCGAGCACCCGCTCCTCGGTCACCTCCACCAGGCGCACGCCCAGTCGCTCCGGGAAGAGCCCCTCCATGGTCTTCTGCAGCGTCTCGATGGGGATCACGATGCCCTCCTCTGGTCGCCGGCGAGGCACTCGGCGGCGTAGGACTGCATGGCGTCGACGTCCCTGCGGACGGCCGGACGCGATCGCATGCGCTCCAGCCAGGCGCCCAGCCGGGCGAGTCCCGGCGCCGGCGCGGCCCCCAGCGCGGTGGCGGCCTGGACCATCACGAAGACCGCGATGTCCGCCAGGGAGAAGCGACCGCACAGGAACTCCCGATCCCCCAGCTCGCGGTCGAGCTCGCCGTAACGCGCGGCCAGCTCGCTGCGGGCGCGTGCGGCGCGCTCGGCGTCGCCGCCGCCCCGGGGTCCGGCGTAGAACACCTCCTCGATCAGGTCCCAGGCGGCGGGAAAGACGATCTCGTCGGCGAAGGCCTCGAGCCGCCGGCAGCGCGCCCGCTCGGCCAGGCATTCGGGCATGAGCGGCGGGTCCGGGCTTCGCTCTTCCAGGTACTCCCCGATCAGGGTCGAATCGAAGACCACGGTGTTGCCGTCGACCAGGACCGGCACCTGGCCCTTGGGGTTCAGGGCCTCCACGTCCGGGTGATGGGGCAGGTACCGGTCCTGCAGGTTCCAGTCGACGCTCACGGGCTCGTAGGGCAGCCCCTTCTCGTCGAGGGCGATGCGGACCTTGGCGCTGAACAGGCTCAGCGGGCCGGTGTAGAGCTTCATGGGTTCCTCCGGGCGCGTGTCGGGGCAGGGTGGCCCGAAAAGTGGCTCCAGAAAAGATCCAATGTAGAATGAATCAGTGGGTCCACTTTCGGGCCCGGTCTCGCGGAGGCCGAGATGTGGCTCGAGCTCGACGGCGACGGGCCGCTCAACCGCCAGCTCGATCGCTCGCTGCGCCGGGCCATCCTCGAGGGGCGCTGGGCTGCCGGCGAGAAGCTGCCCTCGAGCCGGGCGCTCGCCCGGGACACCGGGCTCGCCCGCAACACCGTGAACCACGCCTACGCCCAGCTCGTGGCCGAGGGCTACGCGGTGGCGCGTCGCGGCGCGGGCACCTTCGTAGCCGACGCCCTGCCGGATTTCGGGCTGGCCGCGCCGGCGCCGCGGCGGACGCGTTCGAGGCCGCCCGCTCGTCCGGGCCGGCTCTCGGAGTACGGGGAACGGGTCCGCGACCTGGCCGGGCCCCGGGGCATCCGTTGGAGCCCCCGGCGCGCCCGGCTCCCCTACGAGTTCCGTTACGGCGAGCCGGCCTTCGTGGACCTTCCCTACGCGTCCTGGTGTCGCGCCCTGGCGCGCCGGGCCCGCCAGGCCACGCGGCGGGACCTGGACTACGGGCCGCCCGCCGGCGCGCCCGAGCTGCAGGCGGCGCTGGCCGGCCATCTGCAGAGGTCCCGGGGCGTGGAGTGCGACCCGGAGCAGCTGATCGTCGTCCACGGATCCCAGCAGGCCATCGACCTGGCCGTGCGGGTGCTGGTGGACCGGCAAGACACGGCCGTCGTCGAGGATCCCCACTATCCCGGGCACCGGCTGGCGCTCGAGTCGGCCGGGGCCCGGGTCGAGGCCGTGCCGGTGGACGGCGCGGGGCTCCGGGTGGACCGCCTGCCCCGTGCGGACGTGAGGCTCGTCTGCGTCACACCGTCCCATCAGTTCCCCAGCGGTGCGATCATGCCCCTCGCCCGACGCCTGGAGCTCCTGGCCTGGGCGAGGGACCGGGGCAGCTGGATCCTGGAAGACGACTACGACGGCGAGTTCCGCTACGACGGCCGCCCGGTCGCATCGCTCCAGGGCCTGGATGGAGGTCGCCAGGTGATCTACGCGGGAACCGTCTCGAAGCTCCTCTTCCCCTCTCTGCGCATCGGCTACCTGGTCGCTCCGGAGGCGCTCGCCGGGACGCTCGGCGCGGCCAAGGCGCTCAGCGACACCGGCGGCGCCGGTCTCGAGCAGCGCGCCCTGGCCGACTTCATCGAGAGCGGCGCGTTCGAGCGCCACCTGCGCCGAGCGCGGGTGCGCCACGGTGCGCGCAGGCGAGCCCTGGTGGAGGCGGTGGACGAGTTCCTGGGCGACGCGGTCGAACTCGACGGCACCAACGCCGGCGTGCATGTGGTGATGTGGCTGCGCGGCGGGTCGCCGCGCCGGGTCGACGAATGGCGCGCCCGGGCCGCGGCCCTGGGCGTGGGCGTCGACTCCATCCGCCCCTTCTACCGCAGACGGATCCGCCGGGGCGGACTGCTGGTGGGCTACGGCTCCCTGGACGAGGGCGACATCCGCGAGGGCATCCGGCGCCTGGCCCGGGCGCTCGCCCCGGCGCCGGGGGGCCGACCGCGATGAAGGGCTCCGGTCCGGTCCTGCACACCGAGCGACTGTGTCTGCGCCGCTGGCGGGAGTCGGACCGCGCGCCGTTCGCGGCGCTGAACGCCGACCCGGTGGTGATGGAGTTCATGCCGGCTCCGCTCGACCGGGCCGCGTCCGACGCGTTCGCCCTCCGCATCGAGGCGCACTTCGAGGCGAACGGCTTCGGGCTCTGGGCGGTGGAGGTGCGCGGCGGAGCGCCCTTCGTCGGCTTCGTCGGGCTCGCCCGCCCGAGCTTCGAGGCGTCGTTCACTCCCTGCGTCGAGGTCGGCTGGCGACTGGCGGCGTCGGCCTGGGGGCGGGGCTACGCCACCGAAGCCGCGCGGGCCGCCCTGGGCTTCGGCTTCCAGCGGGCCGGGCTGGACGAGATCGTCTCCTTCACGGTGCCCCGGAACCGGCGCTCACGGTCGGTGATGGAGAAGCTCGGCATGACGCGCGACCCCGCGGACGACTTCGATCACCCGCGGCTGCCCGAAGGGCATCCGCTCAGGCGCCACGTCCTGTACCGGATCCCGAAGCCGGACTGAGCCCGCTACACCTGGAGACGCACCTCGCCGACGCCGAAGGCGAAGCGTCGGGCCACCCCCAGGGCCCGCCCGCGCCCGAGACCCGAACGCAGCGCGGCGGCGGCCGCGCGGCGCACGGGCTCGCCCCACCAGGCCCGGCTCAGCACGATGCGGGGCGGGATCGCCTGGAGCCGCTGGATGCTTCGAACCTCCGGTGACCGCTCGGCCTCCACGGCCCGGCACGCACGCTCCACGCGCGCGGGGTCGACGACCGGCTCGCCCAGCACCGGGACCAGGTGGTTGGCGGCCACGATGGCGTCGCGCAGGGCGATGTTGAGGCCCTGGCCGCCCACCGGAGACATGGTGTGGGCGGCGTCGCCGAGCACCAAGCAGCCCGGCCGTGTCCAGTGCTCCACGCGGTCGGACACCGTGTCGAGGAGGAAGGGGCGGCCCAGCAGGGACCGGCAGCCGCGCAGGTGGTCGCCCAGCTCCGGCTCGACGTGGTCCGCCATCTCGGCAATCCAGCTCTCGACGCCGCGCCGGCGCAGCTCGCCGAAGGTGCCCTTGAGGATGACCCATCCCATCTGGAGGTGGCCGTCCCAGGTGCGGTAGGCGACGAGCAGGTGGCCGCGGCCCAGGTAGGCCCGCGCCCCCACGATGTCTTCGGGGCAGGGGACCTTGCACCAGACCACGTCCATGGGCAGGTCGGTGTGGGTCGCCGGGAGCGGCGCACGTCGCCGCACGATGGAGGCGCGACCATCGGTCCCCACGACCAGGTCGCCTCGCAGCTCGAGCTCGCCCTCGTCGGTTCGCGCCCGGACGCCGGCCACGCGGTCGCCGTCGCGGAGCAGGTCCTTCACCGAGGCCCCGCGGTGGAACCGCAGCCGGCCGCTGCCGCCGGCGTGGGCGACCAGGGCTTCGAGCAGCGCCGTCTGGGAGACGGCGAGGGGAGGGTGGCCTCCGAAGAACTCCGGGTCGAGGGCGCCCGAGACCACGGGCACGCGGTTCATGAACGTCGCGAACGCCTCGGAACGCTGGCTGGGGATCGTGTCCAGGAGCCGGGCGACGCCGATCTGCTCGAGGGCGATCACGCCGCTGGGCATCAGGACCTCGCCCCGGAACTCCCGGGCGAAGTCGTTCTGGCGTTCCAGCAGGGTGACGTCGATGCCGCGGTGGGCGAGGAGGTGGGCGAGCCCCGCGCCCGCGGGTCCGGCGCCGACGATGATCGCGTGGCCCATGAACGCCTCGACTCCGGCTCCCGCGCCCCGGTGCGGCGCCGCTTCGCGCTCCTACCCCAGGGCCGGGGGCCTGCCCGGGCTTCCAGCGCCGTCCTCCCCCCTGGCGACGCCGGTCGCCAGGGCGATGATCGACGCGATGTCGCTCAGGTTGGAGGGCACGACGAAGGTGTTGCCCGCCTTGGCGAGCCTTCCGAACTCGGTGATGTACTGCTCGGCGATGCGCAGCTGCATGGCGGAGTCGCCGCCCGGGGTCTGGAGGGCCTGGGACACCTCGCGGAGCCCCTCGGCCGTGGCGCGGGCGACCGCGAGGATGGCCTCGGCCTCGCCCTGGGCCTCGTTGATCTGCTGCTGGCGCGAGGCCTCGGACTCCTTGATCACCTTCTGCTTGTCACCCTCGGCCTGGTTGATGGCGGCGTCGCGCTGACCCTCGCTGTCGAGGATCACCGCGCGCTTCTCGCGCTCCGCCCGCATCTGCTTCTCCATGGCGGTGAGCACGTCGGACGGCGGCGTGATGTTCTTGATCTCGTAGCGCATCACCTTCACGCCCCACGGATCCGAGGCCTTGTCCAGCTCGGACACGATGGCCGCGTTGATCGCCGCGCGCTCCTCGAAGGTCCGGTCCAGGTCGATCTTGCCCATCTCGCTGCGCAGCGTGGTCTGGGCCAGCTGGGCGATGGCGAAGTGGTAGTCGCCGATTCCGTAGGAGGCGCGCTTGGGGTCCAGCACCTGCAGGTAGAGCACGCCGTCCACGTGGACCTGGACGTTGTCCCGGGTGATGCAGACCTGCTCCGGGATGTCGACGGCGCGCTCCTTGAGGGAGTGCTTGTAGGCGAGGCGCTCGACGAAGGGCACCAGGATGTGGAAACCCGCCTGGAGGGTCCGGCTGTACTTGCCCAGGTTCTCCACCACGTACGCGTTCTGCTGGGGTACGACGACCGCCGTCTTCGCGATCACGAAGATGACGAGCGCGACGACCACGCCTACACCGATCAGGGTCTCCACGGCTCACCTCCCTCCGGCGCTTGCGCGCGCCTCCCCTCGCACCTCGAGCGTCAGACCGTCCACGGAGTCGACGCGGATCGGGTCCCCTTCGGACAGCGCCTGGGAGCCCAGGTTGCGGGCGCGCCAGGTGCTGCCGCGGACCTCCACGGAGCCGACGCCACCGGCCTCGATGGCCTCCCGGCAGGATCCGTGCTCGCCGATCAGCTCGGGCTTCAGGCCCGGGGCGCGACCCGCGAGCTTCTCGCGCACCTGGCGGCGCACGGTGACGGCGAGCCCGATGGAGAGCACGGCGAAGGCGAGCCACTGGCCCCAGACCGGGGCGTCGAGGCCCACCAGGAGGCCCATCCCGACCACCAGGGCGGCCGCGCCCAGCACGGCCAGCCAGAACTCGGTCTGCACGGCGACCTCGGCGGCGAGCAATGCAGCTCCGACGGCCAGCCACCCCCACCACGGCATGAGCGATCCTCCCCCGCGAACCGGACCGTACGACGTGGGTCCGAGAGTACCACGCTCCCGTTGACTTCGGCCGGGGGCTGACACAGCTTGACGGGGATGTCGGGCGGCGGAGACCACGGGTCGAACCGGGAGCGAGGCGCGCCGGCGGACGATGCCGTCGCCCGGCTGTCCCGGCTCTTCCAGGCCCACCCCGCGTGGCTGGCGGCGGCCGGGCACATCGCCGACGGCTCCGCGAGCAACGTGTACTTCCGCGACCGGCCCGGCGAGGTCTGGTGCCTGACACGCAGGGGTGGCGCCACCCACCTGGAGCCCGGGTGCTCGAACGACCCCGACTTCGTCTTCCGTTTCGGCCCCGCTTCCGTGGATCGGCTCGAGGCGGTGACCGGCGGAGTGGCCGACTTCGCCATCGCGCTCTTCCGTCTGATCGAGGACGACTGTCCCGAGAGCGGGATCGAGTTCCGGGTGGCCGCCCCCTGGTGGAGGCTCTGGCGGCGCGGCTACGCCCGCCTGCTGCTCGAGGCGGGGCCGCGGGTATGGGCCTTCGGCGCGAGGCGTGGCGTGCGCAGCTGGCGCGCGCTGCGCGGACTCGTGGCCGATTCCCTGGGCGCCGGGCCCTTCGACTGGGAGCGCTGAGCGGCGCGCGGGGCGTTCAGCGGGATCGACGGTGCTTCGCCGCGTCGATGGCCTGGGCGACGGGGATGTAGTCCAGGGGGTTCACGTCGGCCGTCTCCCCCTTCCTTCCCTGCCAGCGCTGGCCCGCCCGCTCGCCGTTCACGATGGTGTAGGGCCGATCGAGGATGCCGTCTCCGCGCCAGTCCCAGGTGCAGTCGAGGCTCCCGTAGTGCGCCGAGATGGCGCGCCGGAAGCCCTGGGTGGTGTTGCGGCCGGAGCCGTGGATGAGCAGCGGGTGGAAGAAGACGGTGTCGCCGGGCTCCATCTCCAGGTGCACGCGAGGCGTCTCGGCGCCCACGCCGCGGGCCCCGAAGTAGGCCGCGTTGAGGTGCTCCCATTCCGGGTTCTCGTGGGGCAGGAGCTCGCCCTCGTGGGAGCCGGGAACGACGACCAGGCAGCCGTTCTCCCGGGTCACCGGCTCGAGGGCGGTCCAGGTGGCCACGATCTTGTCGGCGGGGCGGAACGGGAAGTAGAGGAGGTCCTGGTGCAGGGGGTGGCGCCCGTCCACGTTCGGCGGCTTGTTGATCAGCATCGTGTGGATCGAGAACACGTCGCGACCGATGAAGCGCTCGAGGGCGTCGAGCAGGCGGGGGTCGGTGACGTATGTCCAGAGGACCGGATCCTTCTCGTAGTCCTGGATCTTGGCCGTCGCCTCGAGCTTCGATCCCGGCTCGACCACGCCCCGCGCGACCATCACGTCCTTCATCACGAGCATGTTCTCGGCCGGGGCCACGCGCCCCTCGACGATGTCCTCGAGCCGCCCGAGCCAGCGCTCGAGGCTCGCCTCGTCGAGCAGGCCCCGGGCGACGACGTAGCCGTGCTTCCAGTAGTGCTCGAGCATCGGGTCGCTGGGGGTCGGGTCGGACATGGTCTCCTCGCGGATCGGGGGGCCGGGGGCGTCGCAGCGCGAAGATAGACGACGCGCCGGAGCTCCACCCGCGCGACCTGATCAGGGTTCAGGCGCGAGGCGTTGAAGGGCGGCCCGGGAGCTGCCAAAGTGCCTGCCGTGAGCGAAGCCCAGGACGTGACCTTCGATGCCGACGGCCTTCTCGCGGCCGCCCGGGACGCGACGAAGCTCGACGATTTCGGCCCCGACGGCTTTCGAGAGCCGCTCGAGATGCTGTGCCGGACCTACGACGAGAACCCGTTCACGCCCCAGGGACGGAAGCGGAGCCGACGGCGGCTCCTCCAGCTGCTGACCACCCGGCTGCGGGTCCAGGCGGCCCTCGCCCGACACCCCGAGGTGCGGGAGCGCGCGATCCGCCGCCCGATGGTGCTGACCGGTCTGCCGCGCTCGGGGACCTCTGCGCTGTTCAACCTGCTGGCCGCCGACCCGTCCACCCGGGCCCTCCGCCTCTGGGAAGCCCAGTTCCCCGATCCTCTCCCTGGCCATCCGGCCGGCGAGGACGATCCGCGCCGGGCGGCCGTGGATGCCTGGATCGCCCGGGGGCGCGAGAAGAACCCCGAGTTCGCCGCCATCCACTTCACCCACGCGGACTCTCCCGAAGAGTGCGTGCTGCTCCAGGCCAACACGCTCCACGGCGTGCACGAAGGCATCGAGGTGATGATGGAGCCCTACGCGTCCTGGTATCGCGACCAGGACCTGGGGCCCATGTACGCGGAGTACCGCGACCTGCTGCGCCTGCTCGACTGGCAGCGACCCGGAGAGCGCTGGCTGCTCACGGCTCCGGCCCACCTGTGGGCCATCGACCGGCTGATCGAGACCTTCCCCGACGTCTCGATCGTGTGGAGCCACCGGGATCCCCGGGCCTGCGTGGCGTCGATCTGCAGCATGACCCACACCCTGATGGCCTCGCAGATGGAGCCCGACGCCCGCTCCCTCGGGCCGGTCGTGATGGACTTCTACGCCACCTCCCTCGAGCGGGGTCTCGCCGCGCGGGATCGCGCCGACCCGGCGCGCTTCGTCGACGTCGCCCACGACGATTTCGTCGCCGACGGCCTGGCGGTGGCGCGGCGCATCTACGGGCACTTCGGTCTGGACGTCGGCGACGCGGTCCGGGCGGAGTTCGAGGCCCACATCGCCGCAAACCCACAGGGAAAGCACGGGCGCCACGAGTACGCGCTGTCCGACTACGGGCTCGACGAGTCCCAGGTGCTCGAGCGGTTCGCACCCTACATCGAACGCTTCGCCATCCAGGTCCGCTGAGGCGCCAGGAGACACGACCGTCATGGCCAACGATCCCAGCCAGAAGATCCAGTCGGCGGAGGCGTGGAGCGAGTTCTGCGATCTCCTGAAGAAGGCCGGCGACGTGCTGCTCCGCGACGACCTCGACACGTCGCTCTTCGACCGCGCGGAAGGCCACCGCTACCTCACCCGGCTGCTGCGCGCGGGGCTCGTCTCCTTCGCGGAGCACGTGGGGCCGAAGACCCCGGTGTTCCGGACCATGCCGGACCTCGTGAAGATGGGCCTCGACAATCCCGACAACTACTACGTGAGCGCCTCGGTCCACGGCGGACACACCTACAGGATCCGGGGCCAGCGCGGGACCATCCACTACCTCTCGTTCGCCGCGCAGAACCAGAACTTCGCCGCTCGGGACCGCATCACCGGGGGCGCGGGCCACCTCGAGGACAGCGAGCTCGCCCTGGATGCGAACGGCGGGTTCGAGATCATCGCCAGCCAGAAGGAGCACCCGGGCAACTGGCTGCCCATGAACCCGGACACCTCGCAGATCCTGGTGCGCCAGACCTTCCTGGACCGACTGCGCGAGACCCCGGTCACCCTGGAGATCGAGTGTCTGGACGCCGAGGCCGAGCCGCCCCGGGTCGATGCGTCCCGGGTGCCCGGCCAGCTGATGGGCTCGGCGATGTACGCCATCGGCTGCGCCCAGTGGTTCGCCGACTGGGTCGCGGCCTTCCCGCAGCACGCGCCGGTCAACCACTTCCACCTGCCCGACGCCGAGAACCACCGCCACGTGGGGGGTGACCCGAACATCCGCATCTGGCTCGGGTGCTGGAAGCTGGCCGCCGACGAGGCCCTGCTGGTCGAGGCCACGCCCCCGCGCTGCGACTACTGGAACTTCCAGCTGGGCAACGTCTGGGCCGAGTCCCTGGACTACCGCTTCGAGCGCGTCCACATCAACAGCGGCCAGGCCCGGCTGGAGGACGACGGCTCGTTCCAGCTGGTGGTGGCCCACGAGGACCCCGGCCACCCGAACTACATCTCCACGGCCGGTCACGACCACGGCACCATGTGCGTGCGCTGGGTGCGGGCCGATGCGCACCCCGAGCCGCGCTGCCGGGTCGTGCCCCTGGATTCGCTCCGGGACTCCTGAGCCCCGGATCGGCGTCAGCCGTTGCCGGCGTCGAGGGCCAGGAACTCGAGCCAGCTCCGGGCCTGGTCCCGGGTGGCCTCGGAAGCGCTGGCGCGTTCGAAGGCCCGGCGCGCCGCGTCCCGCTGTCCGACGTGGTAGTGGGCGATCCCGGACAGCAGCTGGGCTTCGGCCGGGTCCCGGAGCCCCCCCTTCGCCAGGGCTTCCACCACGTTGCGCCGCGCCTCGGGCCACTCCTCGCGCTCCGCATACACCTGTGCCAGGCGCAGGTGGACCTTTCCCTCGTCCGACAGCTCCGCCGCGCGGACCAGCGGCGGGAGCGCCGCCTCGAACTCCCGGGCCAGCATCCAGGCGTCGCCCAGCAGCTCGAGGTTCTCGGCGCTCGCCTCCAGCCGGCCCTCGGCGATCTCGCGTTCCAGGAGACGGGCGGCCTTGATCGGGACCGAGTGGGCCAGGTAGAGCTGGGCCAGGTTCTCGATCTCCGAAGGCCGATCGAGCATGCCCTCGCGGTGGGCCAGCTCGAGGGTCGCGAGGGATCGCTCTCCCTCTCCCAGCTCGGCGTAGACCGAGGCGAGCTGCATCCACCACGCCTTCTTCGGCTGCACGGCGATCAGCCGCTCCAGGACCCGGGCGCTCTCCCGCCACTTCTGCTGCTCGAGGTGGCAGGCCAGCAGGAGCTGAAGCCACGCCGGGCGGGGCGTATCGGTGAGGGCGACCGCCCTGGCTGCGTGCTGCGAAGCCCGTTCCCACTGCTCCTTCCGGGCGTGGGCCAGGCCGGCCAGGTAGTGCGTGTTCGCCGACGGGCTCTCGGCGTGGGCGATCCAGTCCTCGAGGGTGACGATGGCGGCGTCGGGACGCTCCGCCGCCATGTAGAGCTGGCCCAGGTCGTGCTGGAGATCGCGCTGGGTGGCCAGGGGCAGGGCGTCCAGGGCCAGGCACTTCTCGAAGGCCTCGATCGCGGCGTCGACGTCCTCCCCTCCGTACGCGATGTAGGCGCGCAGCTGCCACACCAGCGCCCGCTCGTAGTCGCTCAGGCCCCGGCGGCGGGCCAGCGTGTCGGCGGCCTCGGCCGCCCGGACGTACTTCTCGGCGACCAGCAGGTCGTTCACCGCCTGCAGCTTCGCGTTGAAGGCCTGGCTGGTGGTCCGCACCTCGCGAGAGCGCGGCTTCTCCGACAGCACGACCTGCGCCCGGGCCGGGGACACGAGGGGGCCGAGCGTCCCGGCGAGCGTGGCCAGGGCCAGCGCCGTCCCGGCGAGCGTGGATCTCCGCCTCCGACGCGCCATGCCCATCACTCCTCGGCGAGCCCGAACTGGATGGAGATCTTCTGGTTCGGCTGCGCGACGGGGACGCCGTTCTCGAGCCGGGGGCGGAACTTGAACTTGCGCACCGCCCGCAGGGCGGCGCGCTCGAAGACTCCCCTGGGCTCGGCGTCGAGCACCACGGGGCTGCGCACGCCTCCGTCCTCGGTGATGGTGAAGCCGATCAGCACCCAGCCCTCGATGCCGCGCCGGGCGGCGCGCTCGGGATACCGGGGGGCCACCCGCACGAGGGGAATGGCCTCCCGGTCCCGGATCTCGGTGGAGAGATCCGGCCCGCCGAGGTCGACGTCGACGTCGACCTCGAGGTCGAAGGTCGGGCCCGCGGTCGGGCCCCCAGCGGGCGTCCGCGCCGCGGCGAGGTCCAGGTCGAGGGGAGGGGGAGGGCGTTGGGCGGGCTGCTTCTCCGGTAGCTTCCGGCTCTTGAGCTCCAGCTCGCTCTCCCTCTCCACGCGCACGAAATCGACCACGATCCGGTCTCCGCTCTCCTCGGGCGGGTCGCGGCGGGGGGCGATCAACGCCTGCATCAGGTAGAAGAGGCCGAAGGTCACGCCCAGGGCGAGCAGGGCGGCGGCGCCGGTCCGTCGGATCACGCGGCCTCCGTCGCTACTCCACCACCTCGGCGGCGATGGCCACCTCGGTGACGCCCGCCTGGCGGGCCGCGTCCATCACCCGGACCAGCAGCCCGTTGCGGGAGTTCTCGTCGGCCTGGATGACCACCGATCCCTGGGGATTCTCGGCGTGCAGGCGCTCGATGTTCGCGCGCACCGCGCGCACGTCGATCGGTCGCTTGTCGATCCAGATCTGTCCGGTCTCGGTGATGGCCACCATGATGTTGCCGCGCTCCTTCTTGGAGGCGGTGACCGCCTGGGGGCGATCGACGTCGATGCCCGACTCCTTCACGAACGACGCCGTCACGATGAAGAAGATCAGCATGATGAACACGACGTCGAGCATCGGCGTCATGTTGACCTCGCTCTCGTCCTCGCGTCGCTCCCTGCGCCGTCGTCGCATGCCTGCTCAGTCCCCGCCCATTTCGGCGGCCACGCGCTCGGTCTCCGCGCGCGCGACCCGCTCCAGTCGGACCGACAGGAGCAGGCCCGACAGCGCCGCCACCATGCCGGCCATGGTCGGGATGGTCGCCTTCGAGACGCCCGAGGCCATGGCGCGCGGGTTTCCGCTGCCGGCGATGGCCATGACGTCGAACACCTCGATCATGCCCGTGACGGTGCCCAGCAGCCCGAGCAGCGGGCAGATGGCGACGAGGGCCTTGATCATCGGGATCGAGTGGTGGAGGTCGGCCGAGAGCTCGGAGATCGTCATGCGCCGGATCTGGCGGGCGTACCAGGAGGAGTGGTCGGGACGCGCGCGCCAGGCCTCGATGGCCCGCTCCGCGTCCACCCGGGCCGCGCGGGCGAAGTACCAGAGCCGTTCGAGGATGAGCGTCCACATCGCGAAGGTCACGAAGGCGATCCCGACCAGGACGTCGCCGCCGGTCTCGACGAAGCTCTGGACGGCGTAGCGCGCTTCCAGGAGCCAGGTCATCCGCTGTCCCCCGACCGGGCCTCTGCCTGGCGGGCCACCAGGCCCGCGCTCTGCTCGTCCAGCACGTCGGTCACGCCACGGGTCAAGCTGGCCACCCAGCTGTGCAGCAGCACCAGGGGGATCGCCACGAACAGGCCGAGCATGGTGGTGACCAGCGCCTCGGAGATGCCGCCGGCCATGAGCTTCGGGTCTCCGGTGCCGAACTGGGTGATCGCCTGGAAGGTCTGGATCATGCCGGTGACGGTGCCGAGCAGGCCGCCGAGGGGGGCCAGGACGGACATCACCTTGATGAGCCACAGCCCCCGCTCGAGCTTCGAGGACTCCCGCAGCACCGCCTCGTCGAGCTTCAGCTCGAGGGTCTCGGTGTCGGTCGACCGGTTCGCGTCGAACACGGAGATGACCCGTCCCAGGGGATTGCCCGGGTCCGGCTGCCCGTCGCCGTTCTCGGCGGCGCGCTTCTGGTCGGCCACCCGCCGGCTCGCGACGAGCACCGCGACCAGGCGGAACAGCGCGAAGACCACGGTGAGACCGCCGAGGACGAGGATGGCGTAGCCGATGCCGCCGCCGAAGCCGATCCGCTCGCGCAGGTTCGGCGTCTCCACGAGCATCGAGAGGATCGCGCCGCGGGAGGGGTCGACCGCGAATCGCACGGGCCCTTCGGTCGCGGCCTCGAGGTCGTCGACCGTGGAGCGATAGCGGCCGGGAGGCTGGCGGGCGATCACCGACAGCCGGCCGAGCTTCTCGTTCCACGCGAGGTAGCGCCCGCCGGAGACGGCGTTGAACACGCCCACCCGGACGACCTCGCGCGTGGACTCGGAGCCGTCGGGCTCGATGACCGGAGCCTCGAAGCGCACGACCTTCCCCGATTCGCCGGCTTCGAGGAGGAGCTGGTGCCAGAGCTCCTCCAGCTGCGAGATGGAGGGGAGCCGCCGGCTCTCCGACAGCTCCGCGATCGCGGCCTCCCGGTCCGGGAACTGGGCGCTCACCAGGGAGGCTTCGACGTGGGCGCGGGTGTCCCCGGCCACCTGGCGCACGACGCCGAAGAGCTCGCCGAGGTCGCCCAGCCGCTCGCCGAGCTGGGCCTCCAGCTTCGCCACCTCGAGCTCTCCCTGCTGGAAGCGCGTCTCCAGCTCCTCGCTTCGCTTCTCCAGGCGCTCGCGTTCGGCGGTGGCCTCGGAGAGCAGGCGCTGCTGCTCCTGCTTGCGCGCGAGGAACCCGGCCTCGCGCTTCTGGTTGTCGGCGCGCTCGCGGCGCCAGCCGGCGCGCACGCGTTCGAGGAGCTGGTCCAGGCTCACCGGCGCGGGCGACGCCGGGGCCTCCTGCGCCTCCTGGGCCGAAGCGGTGCCCGGGGCCAGCAGCGCGAGTGCGAGACCGAGCCCGGCCAGGACGCGACGCTGCCTCATCGGGCGTCCACCGGAGCCGGGACCGGGAGGAAGACCAGATCCGGGGCCTTGCGGTCGCTGGCGATCCGCAGGCCCTCGCGAATGGCGCTGCGGTACTCGCCTCCGAGCTCCACCCAGCGCCCGCCGCCGTCGGCGCCCGTCCGCCAGGCTCCGGTCACCCGTCCGTCCCGGCTCTGGAAGGCGAGGGCCAGCCGGCCGAAGCGGAGGAAGTCCACCAGCAGGGTCCGACCTCCGATCTCCACCCGGCCCTCGTAGGCGCCGATCGTGTGCCCGAACTCGTCCTCGATCTGGAAGGCTTCGAGGATGCGCCGGTACTTCTCGGAGTCGGCGACGTCGCTGCGCCCCATCATCTCCCTCAGGCCGGCCACTCGCGCCCGGCGTTCCTCGAGCAGGAAGGGGAGGTCCAGGGCGATGAAGGCGTCGAGGGACTCGATCATGTCGATCAGCAGGGGCGTGATGCCCCGGCCCACGATCTCGACCTCGTTCATCTGCTCGAGCAGCGACGCGCGCTCGGCGGCCTGGGACTCGAGGAGCTGCTCGAGCTGGGCGTTGTAGACCTTCAGCGAGTCGATCTGGGAGAGCTCGCCGCGATAACGCTGGAGCAGGGCCTCGGTCTCGTCGTCCAGGCTGTCGATCCGTGCCTGGGATCGGGCCGAGGCCTCGTTGCCCTGGGCGCCGAGGTCGATCGCCTGATCCACGCTCTGGGCGACTGCGCCTGTGGCACAGAGCCCCGCGAGCAGGGCGAGGAGCAGGCTCCGATTCCGTGAGCTCCCCGTCGCTCGCGCTCGGCGATGGGCCCGCGTGTCCGATCGCCCTCCAGGAGACGCTGCCCGGTCCGCCAAGACTCCTCCTTCCGATGGGCGCGCCGGTCGGCCGCCGCAGCCCCTCTATATAACGAGTTCGCGTGTCCCGGGCATGGGACCGGCCGGACCGGGGGTCACAGGCCGAGCTTCGTGGCTCCCCGGCCGTCGAACAGCCAGACGTCGCCGTGGACCGTGAGCCGGTCTCCTTCGACCACCAGGCCGCTGCCGTCGCGGCAGGCGTAGAGCGGGCGGCGAGCCCGGCGCGCGTACCCCGAGAGCGCTCGCCGGTAGCGGGCCGAGTGCCGGTAGTGGGGGAAGAACTCGAACGGGACGAGGTCGAGCGCCCCCCAGTGTCGCTTGCGCAGGTGCGGCTCGTTCTCGTCCCGGTCGAACGGAGGCCAGGCCGCCAGGCCGATGTCCGGGGTCATCAGGATGGCTCCGGCCGACAGGCCCGCCAGGACCCCGCCCCGATCGACGAACCGCCGCAGGGGCCCCAGCAGCCCGTTGCGCCGCAGGTGGGCGAGGAAGACGAAGGTGTTCCCGCCCGAGAGATAGACCACGTCGCTGCGCGCCAGCCGCCGCGCGGCGCCGGCCGCATCGGGCGTGTCGGCCGGCACGCAGTCGAAGTGGGTGGCGCCGAAGGCCGCGTAGCGCCGGCGGAAGCGAGCGTAGAAGGGCTGCGACCCCTCGGCGGTGTAGGGCACGTAGGTCATGCGCACGCGCCCCCGGGCCGACGGCTCGCCGCGCCCCGGTCGGCCCAGGGCCAGCTTCAGGAGGTCCGCGTGGATGAGCGCGTTGCGCCGCTCCTGTCCACCCGAGTAGAGGACCAGTCGGCGCCGGCGGCTGCGGGAGGGCACGCTGTCTCGGTCTCCCGGCGCTCTCAGCCTTCCGGGAGGACCTGGCGGAGCACGCGAAGGACGTTCTCGCCCAGGATGCCGCGCACCTCGGGCTCGCTGAACCCGGCGTCGAGCAGCGCCTGGGTGAGGGCGGGGAGCTGGGAGGTGTCGAAGCCCACGTTGGTGCCTCCGTCGTAGTCGGAGCCCAGGGCCACGTGGGCGGCGCCCACCAGCCCGGCGATGTGCTGCATGGCCGCGAGCACGTGGGAGATCTCCCGGCCGCAGACCGCCAGATCGAAGTAGCCGACGCCGATCACGCCGCCGCCCGCGGCGATGCGCCGGATCTGGTCGTCGGAGAGGTTGCGCGGGCCCGGGCAGGTGGCCTGGACACCTCCGTGGGAGACCACGGTCGGCACGTCGGCGCGGTCGAGGATCTGGCCGACGGCGATGGGAGACACGTGGGCGAGGTCGATGAGCACGCCCGCTTCGAGCATGCGCTCGAGGAGCAGCCGTCCCTGCTCGGTCAGGCCGCCCTTGTCGAGACCGTGGGCCGAGCCGGAGAACGCGTTGTCGAAGAAGTGGGTGTGGCCGATCATGCGCACGCCCGCTTCGTAGAGCACGTCGAAGTTGGCGACGTCGTCGTCCAGGGCGTGGGCGCCCTCGACGCCGAGCAGCGTTCCCACCGTGCGCGGGTCGGTGCGGTGGCGCGCCAGCAGGTTCTCGAGCTCGCGCTGGTCGCGGATGGGCCACAGCTGCTCCTCGGATCGCTCGATGGTGCGCCGCCAGCGCTCGGCCTGGATGAGCGCGCGTCCGAGGGGGCTCCGGATGGCGAAGCCGTTCAGCTGGACGACGCCCATCAGGGTCAGCAGGTCGAAGTCGTCGGGATCGGTGGCGTCGGCGTTGGTGCCCACGTGGCTGACCGTGGGCATGGTGAGGAACTGGATGGCGACGCCGCCCTCCTGGAGACGCGGCAGGTCCACGTGGCCCACCTCCGAGCGCTCCAGCAGGTCGCGCCCGAACAGCAGGCTGTCCGCGTGCATGTCGACCACGTCGCTCGAGAAGTGCAGGCTGCGCGCGCGCTCGCTCACCTCGGGCAGCTCGACGGGGGTCACGCGGTTGATGCCGGGCTCGATCCGCGGGCCGACGCCGAGCTTCATGGCGAGCAGGAGAGCGACCAGCACGGCCCCGGTGATGGCGAGCGCTCGCATCGGAATCTCCCAGCCGGAAGGGCGGTCCGCGCGAACCGGTCGCGCGTGGCCAGCCTAGCACCCTCCCCAGCCCCCGGAGACGCACGACCCGATCGAGCCCCCGGCCAGCCCCCCGCTCCCCTCGAAGCCACGTCACGCCGCTTCGCTTCTCCTGAGGTCCTCCGTTGCCCCGACCGGGGC
>JBNLVL010000013.1:0-77237 GCA_050618075.1 Myxococcota bacterium | reverse complement strand
TCGGTGGCGGGGCTGCTCGAGGGGCGGCGGTTCCCGTGGCGGGCCTCGCTCCGGGGCTGGCTCGAGCGCTGCTACTACGGGCGCATCCCGACGCGCGCGGTTCCCAACGGGCGGACCCACGCGCTGCGGTACGCGGTCTAGGGGGTCGAGAGCGGGCCCTGACTCTGCCCAGGGAGGCATTCAGGGGACGCCTCATGCGAGCTCAGGCGCATTCTTCGATCCACAACTCAGGCGAACTTGCCCCACTGGCAGGCCAGTGCTCCGCCCGGGTCGTAGAGCCCCGTTTCGTGCCGGACGTTCAGCAGGTCGCCGTCGGTGAAGTGCTCCACCACGTGTCCCCACGGATCGCGCCAGTAGTCGAACACCTGGGAGCCCAGCAGGTGGCGCCCGATGCCGGCGTGGTGCTGGTAGCCCGCCTTCTGGAGGTGGTCGTGGCCCGCCATCACCGCGTCCCAGTCGGACACCTCGAAGGCGGCGTGATCGAAGCCCGGTCCGCCCAGGCCCACGCACAGGAAGGTGTGGTGGTCGACGTACTCCTCGCCACGGTCGCAGCGGAAGAAGGAGGTGACAATGTTCTCCTTCTCGCCCAGGTAGATGTCGTCCGACACCAGGAATCCGAAGCGCGACTGGTACCACTCCGCGCTGCGGCGGAAGTCGGACACCCGGAGGACGCAGTGGCCGATGCGCTTGACGCTGGAGGGGCCTCCCGGGATGCGCTGCAGCGTTCCCCGGCGCGGCGCGTGCTCGCCGAAGTTGAGCGGCGAGGCGCAGCGCACGGGCAGGGGCTCCAGCAGGCTTCGGCCGTGCACCACCTCCACGGTGAATCCGTCGGGGTCGCTGAAGCAGACCTTCTGGCCGCCTCCCGGTGCGTCGATCTTCTCCACCGCCGAGGCGCCCGGAAGCTGCGCCGCCGTCGTCAGGTCCTCGGCGCTGGCCGCGGCGAAGCCCACGGCCCGGAAGCCGGCCTCGCCCCTCTCGGTGACGTGGACGTACGGCTCGGGGTCGGTGCCGCGGGCGTAGAGCACGTCGTCCCCCCGGCCCGCGACCACGAGGCCGAAGTCGGTGAGGAAGCGCTCCATCTCGTCCAGGTCCGGAGCGCCGAAGCGCACGTAGGCGATGTCCTCGACCTTGATCATGGCTCTCTCCTCAGGCGACGAAGGCAGTGCCTTCGGGCTCCTCGACGACCGTGTTCTCGAGCTGGCCCAGCCCCTCGATCTCGACGCGCATGCGGTCGCCGGCCACCAGCAGCCTGGGCGGCTTCATCGCGATGCCCACGCCCCCGGGCGTGCCCGTGGCCACGATGTCCCCGGGCTCCAGGGTGAAGGCCGTCGACAGGTGCTCGACCAGGCCGAAGCAGTCGAAGATGAGCTCCTTGGTGTTCGAGTCCTGGCGCAGTTCGTCGTTGACCCAGGTGCGCAGGCGGAGCTGGTGGGGGTCCGGGAGCTCGTCGGGGGTGACGATCCAGGGGCCGATGGGGCCGTGGGTGTCGAACGACTTGCCCATGGTCCAGGTGGGGACCCGCAGCTGCCAGTCGCGCACCGACACGTCGTTCACGATGGTGTAGCCGGCGATCACGTCGGCGGCGTCGTCCCGGGACACGTGGCGGCAGCGCCGACCGATGACGAAGCCCAGCTCGCCCTCGTAGTCGAGCACCTGGCTCGCGCGCGGAAGGTGCACCGGGGCGTCCGGGCCCACCACGCAGGTGGACTGCTTGTTGAAGATGGTCGGGTGCTGTGGGGTGTCGAGGCCCGCCTCGGCCACGTGGTCGGCGTAGTTGAGGCCCACGGCCAGGAACTTGGGCGGCCTCGCGATGGGCGCCTCGAGGGTCACCTCCGCAAGCGGCCGGCGCGGGCCGCCGCCCAGGGCGGCGTGGGCGCCCAGCATGGCCTCCCGACCGGCCTCCAGGAAGGCGAGCATGTCCCGGGGCAGGCCGGGTGCGGCGGCGGCGAGGTCGACGACCTCTTCTCCGTCCACCACGCCGATGCGGGTGGATCCGTCGTGGCTGAAGGTGACGAGCTTCATCGGTCGGTCTCCTGGTGAGGGGGGCCGAGGAAGAGGTGCTCGACGGCGCGCGCGTGGGCCTCGACCATCGCCTCTTCGGCGGGGTCGTGTCCCGTGAGCCGCTTGCACTCCTCGGCCTGGTGGAAGATCAAGGCGACGGACCCGATCAGCACGTAGTGGAAGTGGAGCGGGTCGATGTCGCGGGGCAGCAGGCCGCGGTCCCGGGCCCGGGTGAGGATGGATCGCACCCCCTCGTAGAGGGGCTTCACGTGGCGGTCGACGAGCCAGCGCATGCGCGGGCCCCGGCGCTTGCCCTCGTCGTGCATGATGCGGATGAACTCGACGTGGCCGGCCACGAAGCGCACGTGGGCGTGGATGAGCGCACGCATCCGCTCGACGTCGTCGCCGTCGGGCATGTCGCGGGTGACGCGCTCGAGGCCGGCGTGCAGCTCCTCGAACACCCGGTCCACGGCGGCGCGCCAGAGCTTGTCCTTGCCGCCGAAGTAGTACTGGATGAGGCCCAGGTTCACGCCCGCCTGGGTGGCGATGTCCCGGGTGGTGGCGCCGTCGAAGCCCTTCTCGGAGAAGGCGCGCAGCGCCGCCTCGAGGATGCGCTCCCGGGTCTCTCCGCTGCTGCTCTCGGGGGCCGTCTGGGCCATGGGGGCCTTCGTTCCAGGGGTTCCGGGGGTTGCAGGGGTTGCACGGCTTCCGAGGGGTTGCAGGGGTTCACGAACCGCCCTCGGCAGAGCATTACTCGATCGACTAAACGATTTATACAGACGACTAAGGCCCGGCGCAACCCCCGGCGAAGCCGTGGGGCCGGGCGCCGGGCCAGCGGCTCCTCAGCGCCGTCGGCTGCGCCTCAGGACCCTGCGCCGGAACGCCTGGATCACGGGGAGCTTCTCGAGCCAGGGCGAGGCGTCCGCGCGCGACTCGTCGCCCGGGGCCGGATCGCCGGCGTAGCCCGCCGGGATCTGGCTGAACAGCTCGGGCGGGTCGAGGGAGTCGTCCATGAAGTGGTACTCGAAGGCCGGCACCAGGAGGTCGTCGTCCACCCGCACGTCGATGGTGCGGGACCCGAAGTGGGAGAGGTCGGTGGTGGTGGCCTGGCAGCTGGCGATCCACACCTGCCGCGGGCCGGCGATGAACAGGTACTGGATCTTCCGGTTGGTGGACACGATGCGGAAGCGCCGGAGCTTGCCGCCGTAGAGCTTGCTGGTGGTGTGGGCGCGCTCCACCACGCCGTTCGCGAAGTCGGGCTCGTAGCCCTTCACGATCTTCAGGCTCGACGGGTCCCCGCGCCGTGTGAAGCGGGCCACCGGGCGGTCGCCGTGGATGAGGTTCCGGGGATTCGCCTGGGCGCGGTCCCGGGGTCCGGTGAAGTCCGCGTAGGGCTCGGTGCGGTCCTTCGGCCCGTGGCGCAGCACCAGGCCGATGGCCTTCTCGTCGAACGGGATCTCGTTCGGACGCCGGCAGATCTCTTCCAGGGCGGTCTGCATCTCGAGGGGCAGGTCGGTGGTGGATTCGTCCGAGTAGGGCAGCAGCTCCCCGTCCTCTTCCACCCAGCGCAGGTCGCCCTTGCCGATCCAGTAGTCGCCGTCGGTCACCACGAAGTGGCTGGCCGAGCGCCAGGTGAGCGAGTTGTCCTTGTAGAAGAGGTGGGTGTGGATGCGCTTGCGGCTGGCGCCGCCCTCGTCCTTCACCACGTAGGCGACGTAGAAGCGGATGTAGTCGTTCTGGTGGGGGTCGCTCAGGTAGAACGTGCAGTCGAAGAGCTCGACCCGGTGCTTCGGGCCGTACCCGCGCGACAGCAGGGTGCGCGGCCGCTTCCGGGCCGTGCCGGGGCAGATGATCTTCGCGCCGTCGGCCAGCCGCTTCTCGAACTCGCGGCGTACCTGGGTCGGCGTCTGGTCGCTGGGCTTCACACTCGGCACCACCCGGTGCAGGACGCGCTCTCCGGCCTTCACGGATCCGATCCCTCCTTCGATGACCCTTCGGGTCGCTCTGGCTGCGTGGGTCGCGAGGGCTCGGTCTGGCGGCTCTGGAGCGCCTCGCGAATGCGCGCGTGCTCGGCCTCGTCCAGCGCATAGCGCCCCAGGACGAGGGCTCCCAGACCATAGCCGGCGAAGGGCAGGGCGCTGTAGAGCAGGCGCAGTCCCAGCTTCGCACCCTCGGTCTGCTCCTGGTTCGCGACGAAGCCCATGGCCCCGAGACCCACACCCGTCAGCAGGATGACCGCGGCGTTCGAGGCCTTGATGGCGAAGCCCCAGGCCGCCGAGTAGGCGCCCTCCTTGCGTTCGCCGCTCTGGAGCTCGTCCCAGTCGATGACGTCGGCCAGCATCGACGGGCCCACCGCCGCGCCGCATCCGGATGCAGCCCCCGCCACCACGAGCTGTACGGTCAGGATGTCGATCCGCCCCACGTCGATGAAGAAGAACGAGCCGACGGCGACACCGAAGGTCACCATGGCGATCTGCCAGGTGACGCGCTTGCCGATGCGCCGCGAGAGCCACACCCAGGCCGGCACCGCGGCCATGCTGGACACCACGAAGGCCCCCGGAAGGACGGCGATCAGGTCGGTGCGGTCGAGCACGTACTCGAAGAGGTAGGGCGAGAGGATGCCGATCACGCTGGCGCCCAGCAGCTGGGTGAACTGGGCCACCAGCAGCAGGCGCGCGTGGGGGTTCGCCAGCACGTCCTTCATGGCCTGGAGCGGCTGGTCGCCGCCGCGGCCCTGGAACTCGCTGCGCTCCCGGAGCAGGGCGGGGGGCCAGCTGAGGACGCCCACCGCGAGGAGCGCCGCGCCGGCGCTCACCCAGGCGGCCGCCTGCCGGGGGCTCCCGGCGTTGTTCACGTACTGGATGGCGCCGAAGGCCGTCAGCACTCCCAGGGTGAAGAACACGGCGTAGAGTCCGAAGACGCGGCTGCGCTCGTGGTGGCTCGAGGTGAGCTCGGCGCCCAGCGACTGATGGGGCACGGCGTAGACGGTGTAGGCGCTGTAGAAGGCGAACAGGGCGAGCATCGACCAGGCCATGCGCCCGCCGGGGCCAAGCGCTTCGGGCTGGACCCAGACGAAGCCGAAGCACAGCGCCAGCAGGGGGACGCCCGCCATCATCCACGGGCGCCGGCGACCGAAGCGGGTGCGCGTGCGGTCGCTCCAGGTGCCGACGATCGGGTCGCTGACGGCGTCCCAGACCCGCCCCAGGGCGAAGACGACGCCGACGGCCGCGGGCGCCAGCAGCAGCACGTCAGTCGCGAACTTCAGGAAGTAGAACTGGACGAAGAAGAGCAGCGAGGAGAGGGCGAAGACCGGCGGCCCGTAGGCCACGAGACTCGAGAGCGGAACGCGGTCGTCGGAGCGGGGCTCGCTCATGGGACCTCTCGGTGGCGGGCTCCTGGGCGAGCGTGTGCGCGGCCCCCGGACTCTACCCCCGATCGGGCCGGGGTGCGCCGCGAACGCGTGGTACCTTGGCCCGCCCCGCGCGCCGGGAGACGAGGAAACGGTCCGTGAGCCACCACCTGAAGCCCGCCGAGCTGCCCATCACCCAAGCCGACGGCGACGCGGCGATCGCCGCCGCCCTGGAGCGGGCGAGCATCCCCACGCTGATGATGTCCATCGTGCACCTCACCGGCGACGCGAGCCTCCTCGACGGCCCGGTGAAGCCGGCCCCGGTGATCATGGGCGACGTCCAGGGCGGGCTCTCCGAAGAGGACAAGGCCTCGGTCCGGGCCCTGGCCCTCGAGGCGCTCCGGGCCTACCGGGACCGCGGCTGCACCCTGCCTCCGCCGCCCGACCCGGCGACGGTCCACCGCATGATGCAGTTCCAGGTGGGACAGGAAGTCCCGGACGACTACGTGCCGATGATGCTCGAGGAGATGGCCCTCGACGGCCAGGACCAACGGGTCGTCCCGTTCGACGACGTGCCGGCCGCGGTCCGCCGGTCCATGCGCGTGCTGGTGATCGGCTGCGGCATGTCCGGGCTGCTGGCGGCCATCCGCCTCGAGGAGGCGGGCATCCCCTACCTGGTGGTGGAGAAGAACGACGGCATCGGCGGGACCTGGTTCGAGAACACCTACCCGGGCTGCCGGGTCGACATCGCCAACCACTTCTACTGCTACTCGTTCGAGCCCAACCACGACTGGTCCGAGTTCTTCTCCCAGCGCGGCGAGCTGCGCGACTACTTCGAGCGCTGCGCCGACCGGTACGGGGTCCGCTCCCACGTCCGGTTCTCCACGGAGGTGGTGGCCGCGCGCTGGTGCGAGGACGACGCGCAGTGGGCGGTGACCCTGCGCGGAGCCGACGGCCGGGAGGAGCGCCAGTCGTTCGACGCCGTCGTGAGCGCCGTGGGCCAGCTCAACCGGCCGAAGATCCCGGACCTCCCGGGCCTCGAGGGCTTCCAGGGGGCGTCGTTCCACTCGGCGGCCTGGGACCACGGGGTCGAGCTGGCAGGCCGCAACGTCGCCGTGGTCGGCACCGGGGCCAGCGCCCTGCAGCTGGTCCCCGAGGTGGCGAAGGTGGCGGGCCGGCTCACGGTCTTCCAGCGATCGCCCGCCTGGATGATCCCCAACCCCAACTACCACGCGGTCGTCTCCGAAGAGAAGAAGTGGCTGCTGAAGCACGTGCCCTACTACGCGCGCTGGTACCGCTTCCTGCTCTTCTGGCCCGGCTCCGACGGGCTCCTGCCGACCCTCGAGATCGACCCGGCGTGGCCGCACCCCGAGCGCTCGGTCTGCGAGGCCAACGACGTGATGCGCCAGATCTTCACCGACTACATGGTGTCCCAGCTGAGCGACCGGCCGGACCTGGTGGAGAAGGTCGTGCCGAAGTACCCGCCGTTCGTGAAGCGCATGCTCCAGGACAACGGCAGCTGGCTCGCGGCCCTCAAGCGGGACGACGTCGAGCTCGAGACGAACGGCATCGCGCGGGTCGAGCCCGACGGCATCGTCGACGAGACGGGTCGGCACCATCCCCTCGACGTGCTGATCTTCGCGACCGGCTTCCACGCGAACCGCTTCCTCTGGCCCATGGAGGTCGTGGGGCGGAAGGGGCTCGACCTGGGCAAGACGTGGGGAGACGACCCGCGGGCCTATCTCGGGATCACCGTCCCCGACTTCCCCAACCTCTTCTGCCTGTACGGGCCCGGCACCAACCTGGCCCACGCCGGGAGCATCATCTTCCACTCGGAGTGCCAGGTCCGCTACGTGATGGGCTGTCTGAAGGCGCTCATGACCCGGGAGGACCGGGCCCTCGACTGCCGCCCGGAGGTGTGCGCCGACTACGTGCGACGCCACGACGAGGCCCACGCGCGCATGGTCTGGTCCCATCCCGGGACGGGCAGCTGGTACCGCAACCGCCAGGGACGCATCACGGTGACCTCGCCCTTCCGCCTGCGCGACTACTGGACGTGGACCCGCGAGCCCGACCTCGGCGACTACCGGCTCTCGTGAGCCGGCGCGCCCGAGCCCGGCGCGCCGGGGCTGTGTCATGATCCACGCCTCGTGAACGCGCTCGCCAGCAAGCTCCTCGCCATCGCGCTCGCCGTGCTCCTCGCCCTGACAGGCGTCGAGTGGGCGCTGCGGCTCGGGGCCGAGCCCCCGCCGCAGCGACTCGAGGGCCTCTACGTGGCCCACGACCGACTGGGCTACGCCCTCGCGCCCGGGTTCTGCGGCCGCGACGTCCAGCCCGATGGTGACTTCGACGTCGAGGTCTGCGTCGACGAGACCGGCCACCGCCGCAGCGTGGTTCCCGACGGCGCCGAGGGTGCGCCGGTGCTGGTGCTGGGGGGCGGCTTCGCCTTCGGGACGGGCGTCGGTGACGGCGAGACCTTCGCCTCCCGGCTCGCCGCGAGAATCGACCGCCCGGTGGTGAACGGCGGGCTCGAGGGGGGCGACCTCTCCACCGCCCTCGCCGTGCTCGACCAGCACCTGGAGGCCGGGCTGGTCCCCAGCGCCGTGCTCTTCACCGTCGACCTGGGACGCGATCTCCTCGATCCCGACGCGCCCCGCGCGGTCGAGGCCTGGTCGGCTCACGGCGGGCGCCGGGTCCCGCGCGCGCTGGTGAACGACCGCGGATCGCTGCGCTTCGATCCCTTCCTGCGCCTGCACTGGCGCAGCTACGACGCCCTGCGCCGGCGCTTCGACCCTCCGGTGGACTCCGCGCCGGGGCCCCGGGAGCTCGGACTCCTGGATCTCCCGGCGGAGGGCGTGCGGGAGAGGCTCGCCGGCGCGCTGCGCGACCTGGTGGCGCGGGTGCTCCAGACGAAGCGCCCCATCCTGATGGCCGCGCTCGCGGTGCCCACCCGCTACCAGGTGGAGGAGCCCTACCGCGCCCGCGTGTGCGCCGAGTGGGGCGTGTGCGCCGAGGGGGCCGACCTCGTGCGCAGCCACCGCCTGCTGCGCCGCGCGGCGGGGCCGCTCTCGCTGCCGTTCCTGGACATGCTCGCGGACCTGCGCGCCCTGGATCCGCAGACGCCCGAGCGCTTCTACTTCGCCCACGACCGCCACTGGAAGCCGGAGGCCCACGAGCGCGCCGCCGCCGCCGCCAGCCAGCTGATCCGCTTCATCGAGAACGTGCAGCAGCGCAACCGGGAGGCGGGGCGCCGCCTGCCCCGGCGCGCCCCGACGCCGCCCGGCGAGTGATCCGGATTCAGGCTTCGGGTGGGAATCACTTTACCAGGGAAAAGTTTTTCAGGTTTCAGGCAACCCCGTTCCGGAGCTCTCCCGCTCCCGTTCTGGGGCAATCGTCCAAGCCCCCGGAAATCAACGGGATTCATTTCCAGTCAGAAACCATGTGGATAGGCACCCCGATTGCATCGTCAGGAGCCCGGGAAGGGTGTGCCCCCTTGGGCACACGGACGGTCGTTGTGCGCGCCCAGCTCGCGTCGGCCGCAAACCGGAAGGGGATATTCGGCATGTTGTCTCTGCGCGCGCTCTCGCGACTCGCTCTCGTCTCTGCAGCTCTCGTCTCACTGCCTCTGGCCGCCGTGGCCAGCCCGCTCGGGCTGCAGAACGGCGACCTGGTCAGCTCTCTCGAATGGGACGCCCTCCAGTCAGTGCCCGGCGACGGCGGCCAGTTCACCACGACTGGCGTCAACACCGGCGACACCACGATGGATGGTCGGATCACCTCGGTGACGATCCAGGGGCCCACGTCCAACCCGATCTCGGACACGAACTTCCAGCTCAACGCCACGCTCTCGGCGGTGAACCTGGTTCCCAACTTCCCGGCGCCGGGCCTCACCCTGGCTTCGCTCACGTTCACGGGCGTGGCCGGGGACGACATCGTCCTGACCGACGGTTCGGGCACCATCCTCACGGCCGAGCTGGACGCGAGCGGCCTGCTCGTCGGCGGCGTCTACGATCTGTCGGGAACCCTGGTCGACGCCAACGCCATCGCCAACGCGGTGGACATCACCATCACCGGTGGAGACGCCGACCTGGTGAACGCGCTCGGCGCGGCCGGCAAGCTCGACCTGGACGGGACGCTCTTCGACTTCTCGCCCGGGATCGCCAGCATCCTGGCGAACCTGCAGATCGACGAGAACTTCAGCTACTCCGGAAGCGGCGTCATCCAGCCGACGGCCGCTTCGCCCTTCGTCCCGGAGCCGTCGACCGCGCTGATGGTGCTCCTCGGTCTGGGCGGCCTCAAGCGCGCCGCAGCCCGGCGACGCGCCTAGGCAACCTCGCTCACGGCAGCAGCGAATTCGAACGCGGAGACAGAGGATCGACATGACGACGAAGAAGAGGATGGGGGTTCGGGTGGGTTCGGCAGCCGGTTCGGCAGCCAGCTGGTTGTGCCTGGCCGCCTTGCTCCTCGCTCCCTCCCTGGCCCAGGCGGTGGCGATCGGCGGCGTGGACGCCCAGTCGCAGTACACGGGCTACACCCCCGTGGTGGGCGACTCCGGTGTCTTCACCTTCGAGGACACCCTGAACGGGACCAACCCGTCGCCCGAGCCGGGCACCGTCACCACCGCCGACGCACCGGGTCTCGCGGGCCTGATCGGCGGAGCGATCGACCTCGAGATCATGCTCGACACCAGCGGCTTCAACCCGGCTGCGGGCAATCTGCTCGACGCCAGCTTCCTCGGCACCGGAGCGGCTCCCGAGATCATCATCTGGGACAGCCCGGCCCGGAACACGGTGCTGCTGGCCCTCGACGTCGACTTCGTGAACGTCACCCAGATCCTGCCCGCGTTCCCGCCCTTCATCCCCTGCTGCGGATCGTTCACCATCGGTCAGCCCGAGGTATCGAGCTACGGCGTGCAGTCCCAGCTCCAGGTGGTGGGCGGAACCTTCGCGGCGGCGGCCGGCGGCATCGGAACCGGGGCGACCCTGCAGATCTTCATCTCCGATCCGGTCCCCACGCTGGACAACACCAACGTCAACAGCTTCCTGAACGACGACTTCACGGTCGGCTTCAACGTCAACCCGTCCAGCGAGGTCACCTGGGAGATCAACTTCGTGCCGGAGCCCGGCACGACCCTGCTGGCCTGTTCGGGTCTGGCGGGGCTCGCCATGGCGGGGCGCTCCCGACGGAGATAGCCGCAGGCCCCGGCCGTCGCGATCGAGTCTCGAGGGGCGCCGGAGGGATCCGGCGCCCCTTTTCGTTGGCGGCGCCACCAGTTGGTGAACTCGGTCGACCGAACGGTCCATCGCTTGGGTAGAATCGAACCCATCGGAGCTGGAGGGGGTCGGAAGAGGTCCAACCCGGCTCGAGGCCGCAAGAGGGGCTGCGCCGCGACGCAGCCCGGTGCGCTCGAAGATGTTGCGCCGGTCGGGCAGATCAGGCAGAAGTGGATGCAGAAGCGCACGCACATTCGACCGGGTTCCGCGTCGCGGAATCGCGCCGACGGGCGCCCCACGGCGCGCCCGAGCACCCTGCGCTCGATCCGATCGTGCGCGAGGCTGGGGCGGAATGCTACTCGGGCGCTGCTCCCGTGGCTCCTGGCGCTCGCCCTCGTCGGCACCTCCGCCAGCGCGGATCCCCTGCCCGGTGACCTGAACGGGGATGGCGTCGTCGACACGGCCGACGAGGCCTGGCTGCAGACCCTGTACGGCGCCGAGACCGGCGACCCGCTCTACGATCCCGCCGCGGACGGCAACGACGACGGCCGCATCGATCATCGCGACCTCGGACTCTTCGGCACGATCTTCGGCACCGCCGGAGGCGACCCGGACACGGTGGCGCCCGAGCTGTTCGTCAGCCTCAACGACATTCCCGACGACCAGAACGATCTGCTGGTGGCGCCGCCCGGGGGCTTCGAGATCACGATCTCCCTGGACAGCCTGGGCGGCAGCCTGGTCGACGTGGGCAGCCTCTCGGTCACCTCCACCCAGGAGCTCGGGGGCATCGCCGCCGGCGGCGAGCTGGCCTCGCTCTTCACGGTGACGCCCACGGACGCCGTCTACTCGGTCCCTCCCGGCGCCGAGCTCGCGCGCACCTCGCACTGGCTCAGCGTCTCGGTGAGCGACGTGGCCGGCAACAGCGCCTCCGACGTCTACGGATTCGCGGTGCGCGACTTCGGGCTGGGTGCGCCGTTCGCGAGCCTCCAGACCGTCTTCCTCGACTTCGAGGCCGACCGCAGCCTGGGGGCGGACCCCGACTTCCTCGAAGACCTGCGCGAGATGGGTCTCAGCTCCACCCAGGACCCGGTGCTGGAGGTCCTCGTGCGCGACCGTCTGGTCGACGCCATCGTCGTTCGCGCGCGGGACCTCTACGGACTCGAGGCCGACGGAAGCCCCGGACCCGACCCGGTGAACATCGCCTTCGAGACCAGCGATCCGGGGGGCACGCGGGCGAGGCTCTGCGTGGGAGGCCAGTCGTCGCTGGGCGCCCTGTACCTGGGAGCGGCGCCGCTCGATCCCGAGAACCTGGTGAAGGACGAGGACACCTGCGGCGGGACCCAGTTCGGCGTCTTCCCCTCGGCCCTCGACAACCTCTGGGCGGGCAACACCTTCTTCCAGATCGCGTTCGGCGCCATCGACCCGGACCAGGGCGGCATCCCCATCGGCGAGAGCCCTCTCGACGCCACGGTGCTCGACCCCGGCTTCGATCTGGGGACCGCGACCCCGGAGGAGATCCAGCGCTTCTACGCGGTCGAGTCGGCCATTGCCGCCTTCGGCTCGGTGATCGGTACGGTCGTCGCCCACGAGACCGGGCACCTGGTCGGGCTGGTCGCACACGGCCCGGCCCCGGCCGGCCTCTACGGCGGAACCAGCGGCGCCCGGGCCGACCACAACGTCACCCCCACCGGCGTGACGCCCAGCGAGAACTGGGTGATGAACGCCGGCGGCAGCTTCACCTTCGACACCATCGCGGGCTTCGACGGATCGCCCCTGCCGGTCTTCCGACCCCTGGCCCAGGCCTACCTGCGCGATCGCATCGCGCTCAGCCAGCAGGTGACGGGGCTGTTCCCCGCGCCCACGATCAGTCAGGTCACGCCCAATCCCGCGGTGTATCCCCAGGGCGGCTACACGACCGCCATCAGCATCGAGGGAACGGGCTTCCTCGAGACGCCCTACGTCGACCTGCTGCTCGACGGCCACCCCACCTGGGACCCGGTGCAGAACGTCACCTGGGTCTCGGAGTCGACGCTCACCGGAACGATCAACGTCTTCGTCGTCCTGCCCGGCGTCTACGACGTTCGCGTCAGCAATCCCGACGGTCAGGTGGTGATCCTCGAGGACTCCCTGACGGTGGTGCAGGAATGAGCGCGGCACCCGAAGGGCGCGTCTGGCCTCGCCTCCGCGGACTCGTGTTCGCGGTGCTGGCCGGGGTCGTCGCGGGCAGCGCCTGCAACAAGGAGCCCCACGAGGCACGCCTCTACTTCGACCCTTCGGACTCCACGGTGAGCATCGGCACCTGGGTCGAGGTGGACGTGGTGGTAGACGTCAGCGAGGGCTCGCTCCAGGCCTTCGAGCTGGCCTTCCAGGCGACGCCGAGCACGTCGCTCTGGATCGCCGAGGCGCGCACGTCCGACTTCGACGACGACGGACAGCTCTTCGTGTCGCCGGTCTCCGACTTCCTGGCCGGAACCCTCGAGCGCGTGGTCGACCTGCGCCACGGCGCGACGCCCGTCACGGGTACCGTGCGACTGGCCCACCTGCGGATCGTGCCCCTGCAGGCCGGGACCGCGACGGTCACGATCTCGAGCGCGGGGCTCGCGGGAGCCAAGGGGCAGACGTTCGAGCTGAACCTCGAGCCGCTCTCCATCGAGGTCCTTCCCTAGGTCGACCACCCCGAGGTCGACCACCCCGAGGTCGCCATCCCGAGGCCGGCCGTCCCCAGACCGACACTTCGGTGTGCTTCGAGTGGACGGCCGCCGCCCTTCCCGGGCAAGCAGAAGGCCTCATCCGCAGCACGCTGCGTAGCCGGTGAGACCGGATCGCTGGACTTGCGGAGCCTCCTGCACGCCCGCTGCCTGTGGCACGGGTGTTGCGATGTTCCCCATGCGTGAGCCCGATCACGAAAGCCACGAAGGAACACACCATGCAGAAGAGACTCGTCATGGGCATGGGGACTCTCGCAATCGCCGCCGCCGTCGTCGTCGGATCCCTCGAGTGGATGTCGGCCGAGGCGGCCCGGACCCAGCTCGAGGGGGTCGAGACGGCGCCCGTCTCCGCCGAGCCCGCTCCCCGGCGCACCGCCCCGGTCCGGGTGCAGCAGGTGGCCGAGCGCTTCGGTGAGGCCGCGCCGCGCGTCGATTCCTCGGTCCAGAGCTTCCGGCGCATGCGCGCGAGCATGGGGCCCGCCGCCGGGTCCTGATCCGAGCTCCGGGCCGCTCCCGCCTGCCGGGCCGCTCCCGCCTGCCGCTCCGCTCCCGCCTGCCGCTCCGCTCTGCCGCACCTCCCCACCGCTCGGGCCTGCGGCTCCTTTCGGCCGCCTCCGCCCGCCGCTCCGGACCGCGCCTCGCGGTCCTCCTGCCCACACAGCTATGCTCCCCCGCCGACCTGGACCGGACGGAGGGCCGCAGTCATGAGCCAGAGCGACCTGCCCACCGGCCTCGAGCTCACCGCCCTCGACGAACGGTTCCGGGAAGATCCCTACCCCATCCTCGCCGAGCTGCGCCGCCGCGAGCCGGTGCACCGCGATCGCGTCCTCGACCGCATCGTCTTCACGCGCCACGCGGACGTCCAGTCCATCCTGCGCGACCCCGACCTGTGGACCGACCCCCGGAAGGGCAACCCCGGAAGCTTCACGCGCGAGTACCTGAGCCAGGGCGACGAGGAGCCCAGCATGCTCCTCATGGACGATCCGGGTCACCGGAGGCTGCGCGAGCTGGTGCGGAGACCGTTCGCGCCGCGCGCGGTCGAGGCCTGGCGGCCCCGGGTCCGCGAGCTGGCCGAGCGGCTGGTCGGGGAGATCGACGCCGGGGAGCTCGACCTGATGGAGCGGCTGGCGGGCCCCCTGCCCACCGTCGTGATCGCCGAGCTGCTCGGCATCGATCCGGCCATGCACGATCGCTTCAAGGCCTGGTCCGACACCTCGGTCAAGGTGGCCTTCAACCCGTTCCCGAAGCCCGAGGAGAAGGAGGCCGCGGCGGCCGCGCGGGCCGGGCTCGAGGCGTTCTTCCACGACGAGATCGAAGCCCGCCGCGCCCGGCCCGGAGACGACCTCATCAGCTCCATGGTCGCCGCCGAGGTCGCGGGCGATCGCCTCGCCCGGGACGAGATCGTGAGTCAGTGCGACCTGCTGCTGATCGCCGGCAACGTGACCACGAGCGACCTCATCGGCAACGGAGTGAAGGCGCTCGTGGACCACCCCGAGCAGCTGGCGCTCCTGCGCGGCCGGCCGGAGCTCCTCCCCGGCGCCGTCGAGGAGATGCTGCGCTTCGACTCGCCCGTCACCAACTCGGGTCGGATCGCCCACCGGGACATGGAGATCGGGGGTCTCGAGATCGGGCGGGGCGAGTCGCTCTCGGTCTCGCTGGCGGCGGCCAACCGCGATCCGGAGGTCCACCCCGACCCCGACCGCTTCGACATCACGCGCCAGGGCATCCAGCACCAGGCGTTCGGGGGAGGGCGCCACTTCTGCCTCGGGGCCCACCTGGCGCGGCTCGAGGCCCAGGAAGCGATCGCCGCCCTGCTGCGCCGCTTCGCCCGGCTCGAGCGCGGGGCCGGCGCGCACCGCTACGCGGCGGTGCCCAGCTTCCGCAGCCTCGAGACGCTGCCGCTGGTCGCGGCGCCCTGACCCGCGTCCCCGCGTCCGGTCGATCCCCGGCCCGGGATGTCGCGGGTGCCTCCCGGGCCGGCAACGCCAGCGGGATCAGCGCTCGGGGGCCGCTCCCGGCTCGGGGCGCCGCCCGCGCCCCCGTCGCCGCCGCAGGCGCCAGGCGACGAGGACCGGCAGGGCCAGCCCGACCTCGAATCCCAGGCCGCAGGCCGTGCCCATCAGCGGCGCGCTCGACTCGCTGCCGTCGACCTGGTCCAGGTAGCTCGCCAGCAGGGCCAGCGCGGCCGGCGACAGGTCGACGCCCTCGTGGGCCGCGATCGCGTCCTCGAGGGTGTCCGCCGATCCGTCGTGGAGGTAGGGCGCCGAGCCCCACAGTCCGCGCAGGGTCGGGGTGTCGAGCGCGGTCTGCGGTCCGCTGGTCGAGGTGAGGGTGCCCACGTCGTGCAGGCCGCCGTCGGGGCTGTCGCTGAAGGCGGCTCCGCCGTGGCAGTCGCCGCAGCCCTCCAGGATGAAGATGGTCCGTCCGTCCAGGCCGTCGGCCGTGAGCGCGCCGTCGCTCTCGCGGTGGGGGCTCGGGTGCGCGGTGTCGAGGGACTCCACGTAGGCGGCGAGGTCGTCGAGATCGCCGCTCAGGCCCGCCTTCGGGTCGCCCAGGGGGTCCGAGCGGGTGCCTTCGAAGAAGTCGGCGTCGCTCATCAGGCCGGTGCCCCCGAAGAAGCGGATCTGTCCCTCGAAGTCCTGGATCTCGTCGAAGTTGGCGGTCCAGTGCAGCGGCCCGTGGTCGCCGTGGCCCGTGAGCTCGATGGTGTTGCGCAGACCCTCGCCGAACTGGGTGAAGTCCCAGGTGCGTCCGTCGTGGCCACCGTCGTTGTGGCAGGCGGCGCAGGCCATGTAGCTCTCGAGGGAGAGCCGGGTGTCGAAGGCGTCGTAGAAGAGCTGCTTGCCGTTGAGCACGTTCGCGGGCAGCGCCTCGTTGGCCACCAGATCCCAGGTGGCGTCGATGGGCGCCAGCGCCACGTCGAAGTCGAGCAGCCCCGAGAGGTCGTGGACCGTCACCGTGCGGTCCATGAAGTTGTGCACGTAGAGGGTGCGGCCGTCGGGCGAGAGCGCCAGGCCCTGGGGCGCGCGGCCCGCGCCGAAGCGGCCCAGCTCGGCGCCGCCGTAGGGATCGACGATGGCCACCGCGCGGTTGCCTTCCAGGGCGGTGAAGAGATACGCGCCCGTGCGGCTGAAGGCGGAGGCGGAGCTGATGCTCGCGTTGTCGTGGTCGACCCGGGCCAGGAGGTCCTCGGTCCCCGTCGCGAGGTCGATCTTCGAGACGATGGCGCGCACCGTGGAGTCGTGGTCGAGGTCGATGCCGTCGCGCGCCCGGCCGCCCAGGATGTTGTCCTGCTTGGAGGGCACGAAGGCCGTGGCGCCGTCGGGGGAGACGGCCGCCGCGCCCAGGAAGTTCGGGACGCCGGGGCCCGACTGCTCGGTGAGCGGGGCCTCGCTGTGGGCGAGCACGAGCGGGGCCGCCACGGCCAGGCTGGCGGTGTCGACCGGGACCACCTCGCCGCCCACCGGCGCGCCCAGGATCTGCGTCTGCGGGCTGTCCGTGGACTCGCCGGGCTGGGGCGGGGTGATGTAGCGCGACACCAGCAGGGTGGCTGCATCGGGCGTCACCGCGAGGTGGCGCGGGTAGGCTCCCACGCCGGCGCTGCCCAGCAGCGCGCCGCTGGTCGGGTGGAGCTTGTGGACCTCGCCGAGGGCCTCGAGCGCCACGAAGGCGGCCGCGCCGTCGGGCGAGAAGACCAGGCCGTGGGGCCGCGACGCCCCCGGCAGCTCCAGGGTCGAGTCCACCTCCAGGCCCGCCGGGTCGATGCGGCTGATCGTCGCCGAATCCTTGTTGGTCACCCAGACCTGACCATCGGGTGCGAAGGCCACGCTGCGCGGACCGTCGCCCACCGGGATCTCCGCCAGCTCGAGGTCGGACAGGGCGTCGAACACGCTCACGCTGTCGTTGTCCGGGTTGGCGACCCACACGCGGTCGGCCCCCGCCTCGTAGGCGATGGAGGTCGAGCGGGCGGCCGGCAGCGCCGCCGCCTGCGCGTGCACCACCTGCACGAACTGCAGGGTGTCCTGCATGCCCGTGCTCGGTTCGGTGGCCGTGAGCGTCACCACGTAGCGGCCGGGGCCGGCGAAGCTGTGGCTCGTCGAGATCGACCCGGACGGGTCCGTGGGAGGCGTGCCGTCGCCGAAGTCCCAGACGTACTCCAGCGGGTCGCCGATGTTGGGCGAGGCCGTGAAGTCGACGTCCGCTCCGGCCACCCGGGGCGGGCTGGCCACGAGCGCGAGCTCGAGCTGCTCGAGCACCGTCCACTGGAAGCCCACCTGGGCGCTGGCGCCCCGGGCGTCGGTCACGGTGGCGGTCACGTCGAACGTCCCCGCCGAGCCCAGCTGGCCCTCGATGCGGCCGAGCACCGGGTCGAGGACGAGGCCGGGCGGCAGGCCGGTGGCCTGGAAGCTGACCGGATCGCCGTCGGGGTCGTCCACCTGGAACACCAGCGCGACGTCTTCGCCCTCGACGCCCGCCTGGGCGCCGGGGTCCTCGATGCTGGGATCGGCGTTGAACAGCGCCACCAGCGAGAGCTCGTCCAGCGACGGATCGATGGCCAGCCAGCCCACGGTCTCGTTGTTGCCGTGGTTCTGCTCCGAGTCCTTCGAGGTCTCCTCGTCGACCCAGACCTCGACGCCCGAGGCGCCGAGGTTCTGGTGGCGCAGCGTCATCGTGTCGCCGCCGAAGAAGGTCTGGGCGCGGGCCAGGAAGCGCGGAGCCCCGCTGAAGGACGGGGAGAAGGAGATCGCGTCCGGCGTCTCGCCCACCGAGAGCGCGGGGGTGAGGTCGGCCTGGAGGCCGCCGGCCAGCGCGCCGGGCTCGAGGGCCACCCAGTGGACCCGCTCGGAGCCCACCAGGCCGTCGCCCTGCTCCTGCTGCTGGAGGCGCACCTCGAACGACTCCGTGCCTACGTTCTGCAGCCGGGTGGCCGAGGCCTCCCAGTGACCGGCCGTGACGATCTGGGTGAGCACGATCGGGGGTGCCGTGAAGGCGCCGGCGGGCAGGGGCTGGGTCGTCCAGGCCTCGCTGACTCCTTCGCTCATGCCCGCGACCAGCGCCTGGCTGCCGTCGACGATCTGGGCTCCCGCCTCGACCACGAGGTAGGCCAGGGTCTCGGAGCCGTGGGCGCCGTCCTGGTAGTCCCACTCGTCGAGCTGCACCTCGAAGCCCTCGGGCGTCACGTTGCGCACCCGCACCGTGGTGGGCGCCGAGTCGTGATGGGTGGGCGGGCCCACCACCACCACCGGGTCGATGTAGAGGTTCTGGAACGAGACCGGGTGCCACGGGTCGGGGCCGCTCTGGGCGATGTCGATATGGCCCACCTCGCTGTGGATGGCCGGCGCCGCCACGAACCAGCGGAAGCCGATGCCCACCGCGTCGGAGCCGTCGTCCACCACCACCGCGACGGTGTAGATGCCGCTCCGGGTCGGCGTGCCCGAGATCTCGCCGGTGGCCGGGTCGAGGGAGAGTCCGTCGGGCAGACCGGTGGCGGCGAAGGTGAGGGCGTCGCCGTCGGGGTCGCCGGCCTCGAGGGTGAGCGAGACGGTCTCGCCCACGGTGTGCCGGGGATCGGCCGGCGCCGTGGCCCGCGGCGTCCCCGAGGTCACGATCTGCACCACCTTCGAGACGCTGGGCACGCCGCCGGCGTCGAGGGCGAAGAGCATCCAGAAGCCCGGAGTCAGCACGTTCTCGTTGGACTCCAGGCTGAGCGAGTACTCGCCCGGCGCGCCCTCGCCGAACGCGACCTCGAGGAAGCGCTGGTCGGTGTTCATGGTGTGGGTCGTGGCCGACATCTTCACCAGGGTGAAGCGGTCCATGCCGGCCGTGGCCTGGAGGTCGAAGGTCCGGCCGACGCGGATCACGTCGGGGCCGCCGGTGATGACCGGTCGCACGGCCGGCTGATCGTTGGAGTCGAACAGGTAGGGCGGGGAGAAGATCTCGCCGTCCCAGTGGTTCACCGCCGAGTTGCCCGAGAGGCCGCCGCCGGCCGAGAGAACGGTGCCGTCGGTCAGCAGCACTGCGGTCGAGTGGTAGGTGCGCGGGATCTGCTGGGGGTTGTAGGAGGTCCAGGCGCCGGTCGCGGGCCGCCAGACTTCGGGGGCGAAGACCGGCGCGTCGTCGTTGAACTTCACGCCGTTGGTGTTGCCGCCCACCATCAGCACGTCGCCGTTGGGCAGCATGATCTCGTTGTGGAACTGGCGCGCCGAGTTCATCGGTGCGATCGGGGTCACCACCGGCCCGGGCCCGTTCACGTCGATGACCATGGCCTTGTTGCTGCTGGTGCTGTCGTTGATGGCGATGGAGCCGCCGGAGACCAGGATCTTGCCCGGCTCGTACATCACCGACGTGCCCTCGTCCGGGAACCAGTCCGCTCCGTGGGGGCCGAGCACCTCGATCTGGCCCAGGCCGGTGGGCGTCATGCGGTGCATGATCTCGGTCGCGCCGTGGTGGACCAGGGTGCCGTCGGGATCGAGCTGGATCAGCGGCCACATCCTCCCACCGTCCCGGGACCCGTAGTCGAGGATGGGCCCCGTGAGGTCGATGCCGGTGAGCAGCTGCCAGCCCTGGCCCGGCGTCCAGATCTCCGGGTGCTGCTCGCCGCCGATGCCCACGGCGATGAACACCTGGCCCGTGGGCAGCGCCACGCTGGTCGGGTACCAGCGGCCGCGGTTCATGTCCTCGATGGGGATCCAGCTGTCGGTGCGGAAGTCGAACAGGCTGGTCCAGGGACTGTCCGCCTGGTTGCGACCGCCGCTCACGAACACGTGGCCGTCCTCGAGCATCACCAGCGAGGCGCAGAACATGTCGTGGGCCGGGTGGGGGATCTCCACGAAGCTTCCGTCCGAGGGGTCGAAGACCGCGGCGTAGGAGAACTCGGGGCCCTGGGGAAAGCGGTCCCGCTCGTTCGAGGAGAAGGTCAGCACCCGGCCGTCGGGCAGGTTCGCCATGGACACGGCCACGTGGGGCCAGTCGATCACCGGGCCCCATTGGCCGCCCACGTGGGGGTCGAGCTGGGCCTCGGCGGGCGCAGCGCCCGCCAGCAGCGCGGCCAGGGCGAGGGCGGTGAGGAGGGGGCGGACGCACGGGGGGTGGTGACGGCTCATGACCCCAGTATGTGGCCGGGGGCCCATTATTGTGTCGCAGATCACGTGTCGCAGATCGCGGGAGCCGGGCCAGCGGCCCCAGGCGCCCGCGGGGCGAGGAGCGACGCCAGCGAGGAGCGACGCCGGCGAGGAGCGACGCCGGTGGGGAGCGCGCCCGGCCGTCCCGGGCCCGGCCGGGCTCACTGGCGGCGGTGGAGCACGCGATTCCAGTGGTGGCGGATGATGCCGCCCTGGATGGCCAGCACCGAGATCGCCGCCAGCACGGCGGCCAGCGCCACCCAGCCGTCCGGCCCGGCCCACTGCACGGCGACGCCGGCCACGACCAGGGTTCCGGTCAGGGTCGCGGCGTGGAAGATGGCCGTGGGCATCGACAAGTCGAAGTCGACGATCACCTCGGCGTTGGCCTCGTCGGCGATGGCCCTGCGGATGATGACCACGCTGGTCGCGCTGGCGCCGATGAAGAGCGCGGCCAGGACATACAGCCAGAGGTGCAGGAGCTCGGGGGCCAGCATCTCGGCCAGGCTGAACTCGAGCACGCCCAGGAGGAAGGGCACCACGCTGTCTTGCACCGTGGGCGTCCAGCGGTAGCGCAGCACCAGGCTGAGGTAGAAGATCCACATCACCAGGAGGCCCAGGAAGACGGCGAACACCTGGAGCCAGCCCAGCCAGGCGGCGAAGCCGCCGTTCCACAGGTGCTCGGACGCGTGGACGCTGGACCAGAGCACCTCCAGCGCCAGCGCCTGGATGATGCTCAATACGGTGAGAACGACCTGGGGCAGGAGCTCCCGGGCGCGGCCTCGGGTGACTTCCACGGCGCCTCCTCGACGACTTGGCTCGAGGAGCAGCGTAGCCCGAAACGCCCGGCCGGAAACGAAAGGGGCGGCGGGAGATCCCGCCGCCCCGCGCAGAGCCGTGCCGGGAGCGGAGCTCAGCCCGGGATGGCGGCCTTCTCCTCCTCGATCAGCGCCTTGAACGACGGCCGCGCGTGGAGGCGGTCGACGTAGGCCGCGAGCTTCGGGAAGCGGCCGGCGTCGATGCTCTCGCCGCCGTGCTGCATGTTCACGAAGGGGCTCGCCACCGCGATGTCGGCGATGCCGAACTGGCCGCCCACCAGGTACTCGGAGTCGCCGATCTCGCCCTCGAGGTACTCGAAGACCCCGGGCGTGACCTCCTCGAGCATCCTGCGGATGGCGCCCTCGTCGACCTCCTGCTTCAGGAACTTCGCGTTCACCACGCGCTGCACGAAGGGCACGATGGTGCCCTCGAGGAGCTTCGTGTCGGCGTACTCCTCGTACCACTGGGCCCGCGCCCGCAGCTTCGGGTCGCTGGGGTAGAGGGCCGGGCTCGGGTGGATGGACTCGAGGTAGGCGCAGATGACCGACGAGTCCGGAACCACGAAACCGTCCTCCTCCTCGTAGCAGGGGATCTTCCCCAGCGGCGACTTCTTGCGGTACTCGGGATCCGGTGAGCCGGGGAAGACCGGCTCCAGGTCGTAGGCCACGCCCTTCTCCGCGAGGAAGACGCGGGTCTTGCGGACGAAGGGAGACAGGCCGACTCCGAGGATCTTGGGCATGGGGGCTCCTTCTGGCGGGTTCGGGGCGGTCGTCCGCCCGCTGGATGGTGGCTGGGCGCTTCAGGCTCCGGCGCCCTCGGCCTCCGCCGGGCCGTCCGGCGAGAAGTCGAAGAGCTCCGGAATCATCTCGATGGCTTGGATGTCGCCGCGGGTGCGCAGGCTGCCGGCCGCCACGAGATCGCGGACGGGCAGCTGACCGCTGACGAACCCCATGAGGGGCAGCGCTCCGCCGGCCACCGCGATGCCGGGCTCCGGCGCGCCCGGCGGCCGCTCGGCCGCCGGCCGGATGGCGACGCCGTCGGGCCCGCCTTCGAAGATCCAGTCGACGGCGGGCGGATCCTCGGGCGCGAGGGCGTCGAGGGTGAGCCGGGCGCGCAGGGGACGGGTCGCGTCGCGCCGGGCGAAGAAGCGCAGGCCCAGCCCGAACCACTCGGGCTCGAAGTGGTCTCCCTCCCTGGGCTCCAGCCAGCGCAGGCCCCAGCGCATGAGGGCGCCGAGGGGCTCGGCCAGGGCGCGCCCGGCCTCCGCCAGCTCGTAGATCTGGGAGGCGGCGGGGGCGGGCAGGGTGCGCCGCGCGACGATCTCCCGCTCCTCCAGGCGCGCCAGCCGCTCGCTCAGCACGCTCGTGCTCACTCCCGGGAGCCGCCTGCGCAGGTCGCTGAAGCGCTGGGGGCCGCAGAAGAGCTCGCGGATCACCAGCAGGGTCCAGCGCTCGCCGAGAATCTCGGCGGCGCGCGCCAGGGGGCAGAGCTGCGCGTAGCGGAACCCGGTCACGGTCGATCAGCCTAGTTGGATTCGAAAATAAAAGCAACAAATTCGAAATTAGAATTTTCCGGCAATCTTCCGCTTCCCTGCACTTTCTCGGACACATCGGCCTCGAGGAGACCACCTCCCGATCAGGATCCGTGCACCCCCACACCGCGTGGGCGCTCGGGCCGCGAATCCGAGCCGGCCAGCAGGCCGAAAGGTGGAATCTCTTGGCACCGGAATCCCTGGAACTGGAACCCCGAGCCGCGCGCCGCCGCGGTCCGCGCTTCTCCGTGGCGGCCCCCCTGCTCGCCTGCCTCGGGTTGCTGGCCGCCGGCCCGGCGGCGGCCGTGTCCTTCTCCCTGGACGTCGAGTTCGACGACGGCACCGAGGGCCACTTCGGCACCGTGGACATCAGCGAGAACGGCGGCGACCTCGACTTCGAGATCACGCTGACCGACGCGCTCGGCGGGGATCCCGACCTCCACGAGTTCTATTTCAATCTGGTTGGATCCTTTACGAACGTGTCGATCCTCGACACCAACGCCCCGACGACCGGGTACTCCCTGTCGACCAGCCCCTCGGTCGCCGGGGGAGCGGGCAGCAGCTTCGACTACGGCGTGAACTTCGGCAACGGCGCCGGGCCTCCGGGCAACGGCCAGCTCACCTTCGCGAGCTTCACTCTCGGCGCCGACGAGATCCTCTCCATCTCCGACCTCGACGAGAGCTCCTTCGCTCAGGGGGGAGGCATCGAGGTGAACGTCGCGGCCCACGTCCAGGGGACGGACTTCGTCCAGGGCACCGATTCGGAGACGGTGGGTGGGGTGATCCCCGAGCCCTCCACGGTTTGGCTGCTCGGTCTGGGCCTGGCGCTCATGGGCGCGCGCCGGCGACGCTGACCGGGGTCCCCATCGGGGGAGCCCACCCGTCTCGGGAATCAAGCCGCGGCCCCGGCTCTTCGATGAGGGAGCCATGGCCAAGGACCGGATTCTTCGCTGGATCGACGCCCTCGAGACCGCGCTCGCCGACGGCGACCGGCCCCGGGCCCTGGAGATCCTGGGCAAGCTCTCCAAGGGCGATCCCAAGGATCCCACCTGGCCCAAGCGGCGGGCCGAGATCTACCGCCAGCTGGGCCAGCCCGAGGCGGAGCTGGCGGCCCTGGTCCAGGCGGCCGAGCTCCAGGTCGAGGCCGGGCAGGTGGTGCGGGCCATCGCCACCTGCAAGCGCATCCTCGATCTCGACCCCGACCACGTGGAGACCCAGGACCGGCTCCAGCTGCTCTACGAGGTGCCGACCGAGTCGGCGGTGGGCTCCGGCGAGCCCGGCTCCGTCGAGTCGCCGTGGATCGACCTGGCCGGCGCCGGCGCCGCGGCCAGCGGCGACGCACCCATGGACGAGCTGGTCCTGACCGAGGTGGTGCCCGAGGCCCGGCCCGCAGCCGACGCCCTGTCCGGCGAGGCCGCGGAG
Source organism: Myxococcota bacterium (assembly GCA_050618075.1). GTDB lineage: Bacteria > Myxococcota_A > UBA9160 > UBA9160 > UBA4427 > JBNLVL01. The sequence continues at coordinate 53,076 of JBNLVL010000013.1, read as the reverse complement.
ATCCCCCTGGAGTTCGATCCGGCCGAGTCGGCGTCCAGCCTCGACCTCGAGCTGGAAGACGTGGTGGAGCCCGCGGAGCTGCGACCGGAGAACCTCCCCGCACCCCACGCGGCGCCCGACGAGACCCAGGCCCAGCACCTCAAGGGCGCGCTCTTCCGCGCCCTCGGCGACAGCGGGGCCCGGGCGCTGATGTCGCGGGCCGAGATCGTCGACCTGCCGGCCGACGCCACGGTCTTCCGCCAGGGCGATCGGGCCGACCGTCTGTTCGTCATTCTCGAGGGCGCGGTGGTGCCGGTGGCCGAGGAGATCGTCGGCAACCTCAGCAGCGGCCTGCGCATGGGGGTCCTCGAGAGCGGGGACTTCTTCGGCGAGATCGGCCTGCTCACCGACCGGACCCGCAACGCCACCGTCCGCACCCTGGTCGAGACCCGGCTGCTGGCCGTCGACCGTCCCCAGGTCTGGGAGCTGACCAAGGCCCACCCCGAGGCGCTCTCGCTGCTGCTGCGCACCCTGCGGGTCCGCATGGTGGACCGGCTGGTGCGCACCAACCCGCTGTTCGCGGTCTTCGGCCGCGCCCGCCGCGGCGCCTTCGCCCGCCAGTTCCGGATGCTCGAGGTCCAGGACGGCGCCGTGGTGATCCGACAGGGGCTTCCCGACCAGGGGCTCTACGTGGTGCTCGCCGGCAGCCTCGACGTGGTCGAGGAGGGGCCCCGGGGCGAGAAGGTGCTGGCGACCCTGGGCCACGGCGAGCTGTGCGGCGAGTTCTCGGCGCTGTGCGCCCAGCCCGCCACCGCCAACGTCGTGGCCCGCGGCAAGGCCTGGCTGTTCGCGCTCTCCCACGGGCGGCTCATGAAGATCGCGCGCCAGAACCCGCGTCTCCACGAGCTGTTGCGCGAGGTCTCCCGAATGAGGGAGTTCGAGGCGCTGCGCGGCGACTGAGTCCGGCCCCGAGTCGTCTCAGTCCCGCAGCGACTCGTACACCTGGTGGATCAGGGCGAATCCGAACATCCCGCCCCCCAGTCCCATGGACATCTGGTTCATCACGTAGCCGAAGCCCAGCCCGGTGTCCGGGTCGGCGAAGGCGATGGATCCGCCGGCGCCGGGGTGGCCGAACGAGCGCGGATTCGGACCGAACGGGATCATGGGCTGGGTCAGCATGAAGCCCAGGCCGAACCGGGTCTGCAGCGGCTTCAACACCTCGTCGGGGCCGAACGACTGCTCGGTGGTGGCGCGATCGATGGACTCCCGGCCGAGGATCCGCACGCCGTCGATCTCGCCGCCGCGGGCCAGCGCGCCGTAGACACGGGCCAGGCCGCGGGCGTCGCCGTGTCCGCCGCCGGCCGGGATCTCCGCCGCGCGCCAGGCGCGGGTGTTCGCGCCCCTGGGACCCGGGTCGGGGTTTCCGAAGACCTTGCCCAGCAGCGAGTCGGGGTTCGTGCGTCCGGCCGCCAGGGGGTTCGGCACGCCCGGGGTCTTCGGCGGAGGAATCATCTCGGCGCAGCGGTCGTCGTGCTCGGGGCCGAAGCCGATCATGAAGTCGACGCCCAGGGGCCCGGCCACCTCTTCGCGGAACCAGGTGCCGAGGCTGCGGCCGCTGATGCGGCGGACCACCTCGCCCACCAGGTGGCCGAAGGTGAGGGCGTGGTAGCCGTGCTTCTCGCCCGGCGTCCACCACGGCTCCTGCTCGGCCAGGGCCTCGATCATGAGCTCCCAGTCGGTCACCGCGCCCTCGGGCAGCGGCTTGCGGATGGCCGCCAGGCCGGCCCGGTGGCTGAGGAGCCAGCGCACCGGAATGTCCTGCTTGCCCGCCCGGGCGAACTCGGGCCAGTACTCCGCCACCGGGGCGTCGAGGTCGAGCAGGCCGCGCTCCACCAGCTGGTGGGCGCAGATCGCCGTCATCCCCTTGGTGGTCGAGTAGGTGTTGACGATGGTGTCCCGCTCCCAGGGCCGGGTGCGCGCGGCGTCGCGGTGGCCGGCCCAGAGGTCGACCCTGGACTCGCCGTCGATCACCACGGACACCGCGGCGCCGACCTCGCCCCGGGTGAAGCTCCGGGCGAAGGTCTCGCGCACGGATTCGAAGCGGGGATCGCAGTGCCCGTGGACGACCACGTCCTGGCCGGACGCGGCTGCGGCTGCACGGTCGCCGGACGCGGCTCCTGCGGCCGGAGCGCCGGGGGTGGCATCGCTCAAGGGATCCTCCTTTCGACCCGGGGCCAGCATGACATGGCCGGACCCGCGCGGGCTACCCGTCGCCCGGGTCGGCTCCGAAGCGGACGCGCTCGACGCGCCCGGATCGCAGCTCGGTGAAGGCGATCTCGCGATCGCCGTGGCTGGGGCCCAGGCCGCCGTCGGCCAGCGACGCGCCGCCGTCGCGCACGGCCCGGAAGGCGCGATCCCAGCGCTCGCGCAGGACCGCCCGGGCGTCGCTGCGCACCGCGCTGCCCGGCGCGGTGCTGAGCGATCCCTCCCGGCGCGCCCGCACGTAGAGCACCCGGTCGAGGTTGCGGAGCGAGTGGTCGAAGGCCATGCGCAGCTGGATCTCGCGGTCGGCGGCGAAGCGGTGGGCGGTGGAGAGGCCGCCGGCCTCGGCCAGGGCGCGGGTGCGGGCGATCGTGGTCGGATGCAGCTGGGCGGTGGTGCCCGAGCGACGGATGGCGGCGTCCGCCTCCACCGGGAACCGGACGACCTTCAGCTGGCCCCGGCGCTCGTCGACCTGCAGCTCCCAGCTGCCGAGCACGTCGCACGCGCGGGCCTCGCCGCGCAGCGCGGGCAGACGGTCGATGCAGGGCACGTCGTCGGAGTCCTGGAAGATCACCCAGGGCTCGGGGGCCCGCTCGGCGACGAAGGCGCGGAACACGTAGGGGCCGCCGCCGTGGGGATCGATCGACCAGAACCCGAAGCGCCCGAAGTGCTCGACGAGGGCAAGGTGCTCGGCGCCCACCGGCTCGTCGAAGCCCACGACCACCCGGAGCGACGGGGGGCGCGCGTGCTCGAGCAGCCCGAGCAGCGCCTCCAGGGGCTCGAGGTCGCCGGCGTGGGGGACGACCATGACCGCGGGATCCGGCGCCGGATCGATGCGCGGCTCGGCGAGCCGCCGGTAGCCCGGAACGCCCAGGGCGCTCCGCAGCCTCTGCGACCACCTCGCCGGCGGGAGCTCGCGCACCAGCAGCCGCGCCGCGCGTCCGGACGGGCCGCAGCCCAGGGCGTCGCGACAGCTGCGGTAGGCCCACTCGTCCCGGGGCGCGTCGCCGTGGAGGCGCGCGATGGCCCGGGCGTCCAGGTCGGCCACTCCGAAGGAGTGGATGCGCCGCCGGCTCGGATGGTCGAGGGTCGGGGCGCGCCGGAAGGGCAGCAGCACCACCAGCTCCGGCCGATGGGCCGCCAGGTCCGGGCCGAGGCGCCGCCAGGCGCGCCCGAAGCCGGCGCGGTCGCGCGGGTGGACGGCGAACGCGAAGCGCGGGGAGGCGTTCTCCCAGTACGTCCAGCCGTCGGGTCCGTCCACTTCGGTGGGCCAGTGGGACGGCTCGGGGATCGGTTTCGTCACGCCCTCGTTCGCTCCTAGAAGCTCAGCCCGAAGCGGGCGGTGACTTCCATGCCCTCGTCGGAGAAGCCCAGGTCCACCCGGAAGGGCGCCGCGCGCTCGAGCAGCATGCGGAAGCCCACGCCGCCCACGTGGCGGACCTCGGCCTGGGCGAGCGCCTTGGCGTGGCCGGCCACGGCGCCGGCCTCGTAGAAGGCCGCCAGGCCGATGCGCTCGATGCGGATGGGGCCGTAGATGGGAATGCCCCGGGTCAACACCCAGAAACGGTACTCGGCCGTCCCCGTCCAGGCGCTGTCGCCCCGGAAGCGGCCTCCGATGTAGCCGCGCAGGGTGTTCGAGCCCCCCAGCTGGGGCAGCGCGAAGAAGGGCAGGTCGCCGGTGGCCTGCTGGGCGCGAAACCCCAGGGCCAGGACGTCGGTGGGCGGGTTCTCCTCGCCGGCCCGGTCGTCGCCTCCACTGCGATGGAAGACGCCGGGCACCGGAAAGATCTTGCTGCCCTCGAGCGTGAAGATCGCGCCCACCTCGGCGTGGGTCTGGATCAGCGCCGCCTCCACCTTGCCGCCCACGGACCACCCCTTGTACGGGTTGCGCTGGCTGTCGCGGGTGTCGTAGCGGAGCTCCGCGTCGAGGTAGCCGAGATCGGTGTGCTCGGCGTCGTCGAAGAGGCGGGGGAAGGCCTCGTTCATCTTGTCGACGCTCGACTTCTGTCCGTCCCCCAGCTCGTGGAGCTCCGCGCGGAGGGCGGCGCCGCCCACCCAGTTGGAGGCCGGGTCGGGCAGCGACATCTCGAAGCCGAACTGGGCGCGCCAGACCTCGTCGGTGTAGCTCGACTCGTCGCGCTCGTTGGTGTTGGAGCCCAGGCCGAAGAAGCGCCGGGTGAGGGTGCGGCTGTAGCCGGCGGAGGCCCGCCAGAAGCTGCGCTCCTCCTGGAGGACTCCGCCGTCGGGTCGGTCGATGTGGTGCATCCAGCGCCGCCAGACCAGCGAGTAGTTCTGCTGACCCTCGCTCGTGTAGGTGAGGAACGTGCCCAGGAACTCCCGGCGCCGCTGCTCCCGGAAGTCGATGTCCGTGATGGCCACGCCTCCGCCGATGCCCACGTCGGCGTCGCGGAAGAAGAGCGGGACGATGAAGCTCGAGACCAGGAAGCGCTGGAAGAGGTTGCCCGGCTTGATCCGGCCTTCGGGGATGTAGCGCCAGCGCTCGGGGTGGGGGAGGTCGGCCGGCTTCTCGATGGCCGGGATCCGTCCATTGGGGTCCATGCCTTCCCACGGGTCGTAGCGATCGACGGCCTGGGTGACCTCGGCCATCGATGCTGGGGCGCAAAGCATCAGCGATGCGGCAATCCAGATCGCTCGCCGCGGGGCGCGGTCACAGCAGGGCACGCCCGTACCCTAGCAGCAGGGCCGAGGGTCGACTCAGGCTCTCGACCCCGTCTGGCGCCGCGTGTGCAAGACTGACGGGGACACGGACGAGGAGGACGTCCCATGCAGAGAGATCCCGGCGGGCGCAGGCAAGGCGGGCAGGGCGGACAGGGCGGGCGCCGAGACCGCCTGATCCAGGGCCACGAGCACGATCCCTACCGCGCGCCGAAGAAGCCCAGCGAGCCGACGGTCTGCCCGGAGTGCGGGGCGACCTTCCGGGGCGGACGCTGGACCTGGGCTCGAGGCCCCGTGGACGCGCCGCGACAGCTCTGCCCCGCCTGCCAGCGGGTTCGCGACGGCTATCCGGGCGGCTACCTGACGCTCGAGGGCGCGTTCCTGGTCGCACACCAGCAGGAGATCGTCGGCCTGGCCCGGAACGTCGAGGAGCGCGAGAAGAAGGAGCATCCGCTGAAGCGGATCATCGAGCTGGAGGTCCGGGAGGACCGGATCGAGATCACCACCACGGACATGCACCTGGCGCGCGCCATCGGCGAGGGGGTCCAGCACGCCTACGGCGGGGATCTGGACCTCCGCTACAGCGAGGACGAGATGCTGCTGCGCGCCCACTGGGGACGCTGAGCCCCCCGGCCGCGGCGCCGGGGGCCCGGCTCAGCCGACCAGGACCCGGAGGAGCTTCTTCAGGCGGCCGCCGCGGTTCGCGATGATGATCGCCTTGCGGTAGTCGAAGACGAGCTGCCGGGTCTCCTCGCTCCACGAGCCCGCCTCGGCGAACTTGCGGCCCTGGATCGAGAGGTGGCGGCGCATGGCGTCCCGGCGCAGCAGCTCGCCCACGGCGTGGCCCAGGGCGCCTTTCTCCCAGGGCTCGTACAGCAGTCCGTTGTGTCCGTCCTGCACCAGGTCGGGGATCCCCCCGGCGCGGGCCGCCACCACCGGGGCTCCGGAGCTCATGGCCTCGAGCACCACGAACCCCAGGGTCTCGGTGGTCGACGGCATCATGAAGACGTCGGCGCTGGCGAAGGCGCGGGCCAGCTCCTCGCCTCCCATGAAGCCCATGAAGGTGACCCGGTCGGCGGGCAGCGTGCGCTCGAGCTGCGCTCGCCCCGGACCGTCGCCCACCAGGGCCAGACGCAGGTCGGGCACCGCATCGAGCGCCTCGCCCAGGCGGGCGAGGTTCTTCTCCGGGGAGATCCGGCCCACATAGAGCCCGACCGGTCCGTCGGGACGGCCGCCGGTCATCTTCATCCGCATGTGGATCGAGCGCCGCGAGGGCGAGAAGAGGTCGGTGTCGACCCCGCCCCGCCACAGGCCCACGTTCTCGACGCCGTGCTCCCGCAGCTCGTCCCGGGTGTGGCGCGACGGGCAGAGGTTCAGGTGGGCCGCGTTGTGGACCCGCCGGATCATCGGCCAGATGGCCGGCTGGGCCCAGCCGAGTCCGAACTCGGGCATGTAGGCCGGCAGGTCGGTGTGGTACGACGCGACGACCGGCAGGCCGAGCCCGCGCGCCGCGGCCATGCCCCACAGCCCGAGACACGCCGGGCCGACCACGTGCACCACCTGGGGATCGAACTGCCAGAGCTCCCAGGCGATGCGGGGGTCGGGCGCGGCGATCTGCAGCCCGGGGTAGGGCGGGAACGGAACGCCCGGCACCCGCACCACGCGCGCTCCCGCGTGACGCTCGACCGCGGTCTCCGGCGCGATCAGCAGGACCTCGTGACCCTGCTCGACCAGACAACGTACGGTGTTGGCCAGCCGATTGGTGATGCCATCGACTTTCGGCAGGAAGACTTCGGTGACGATTGCGATTCGCATGACGGATTCCCTCCGCAGAGCTCCGTTTACACCCTGGGACGCTAACGGCGCTTCGGAACGGAGGGGTTCCGCCATGGGTACGATCGGGTGACGACTCGGCGCCGATCCGACGCCGGATCGTGTCGCGCGAGCGAGGGCCGGTCGACGCCGCCGGGGCGAACGCGTGACGAAACGAAGACGGCAGGGGGAGGGGCCTTCGGGCGGCCCCGGCGCGGAGCCGGCGCCAGCGCGACGCTCAGCCGCAGGCCGGGCCGGCGAGGGACTCGAGGAGGATGCCCTGCCTGAGACCCCAGTCACAGAACGTGATCTCCGACAGCCCGAGGACGCGCACGACCTCGGCGACGACCAGGGCGCCGGTGGGCAGGATGTCGACGCGGCGCTTGCGCATGCCCTTCATCGCGATCCGGTCGTCGTGGGAGGCGCGGGCCAGGTGCATGGCCAGGGCTTCGATGTCCTCTGCCGGGACGTCCTCCCGCAACATCGAGGCGTAGCCGTCGCGGGCGCCGAGCAGGCTGGCCAGGGCGCGGATCGTGCCTCCGCAGGCCACGGCCCGGGGCAGCCCCGCGCCGCCGGGGCGCAGCAGGGCGTCCCGATGGGGCTCGAGCGCCCGCCGCACGTGGTCGCGGAGCCTGGCGATGTCGTCGCCGGACATCGGGTCCCCGCCGCCCACCTCGTGGCGCAGCCGCACCGCACCCAGGGGCAGGGTGACCTCGGACTGCACGTGGCGACCGTGGCCCGAAGCCAGCTCGAGGCTGCCGCCGCCCAGGTCAAGACCCAGCAGCGGCTGGTCGGCCAGGTCGAGCCGTTGCTGGAAGGCGCGGAAGATGACCCGCGCCTCTTCCTGACCCGACAGGATGCGCACCGGGGTGTCGAGCGCCGAGGAGATCTCCTGGGCGACCCGCGCGCCGTTCGGCGCGTCGCGCAGGGCCGCCGTGGCCACCGGCCACAGGTCCTCGGCCTTCTCGCGCTCGGCCACGTCCCGCAGCCGCCGCAGCGCGGTCAAGGCGCGCTTGACGGCGCGCTCCGGGATGGGGCCGCCGCCCACCATGGCCGCGCCGAGCCGCAGCATGGACTTGCTGCGGGCCACCTCCCGGAGCCCCGAGTCGGGCGACCACTCGGCGACCAGCATGTGGAAGCTGGTGCTGCCGAGGTCGAGGACGGCCGCGCGCCGGGCCGCGCTCGGCGCGGGACCGCCGTGGCCGCGGTCCGAGCGCGGCTCGATGTAGCGCGCGCGCAGGGGGCCCAGGCCCGGACCGAAGAGCTGCCAGCAGGCGCCCTTGCGGGTGGGCGACGCGCTGGGGATCTCGCCGTCGTGCTGCACCTCGAGAACGTCGAGCAGGCAGGCGATGACCGGCGAATGGGTGCACGCGACCGTGGGCGTCTCGCCCAGGGACTCGAGGACGGCCACCCGCTCGCTCTCGGAGGCCGCCTGGTCCAGGCCGGGGTGGACCTCGACGGGCAGTCCGAGGAACTCGGCGAGGGGCTGGACCGTCTCCCGGCAGCGGCGGGCCGGTCCGCTGAGGATGCGTTCGGGTCTGCGCGGCGCGAGCTCGGGCACCAGGGCCCACGCCTGCTCGCGGCCGCGCTGGGAGAGAGGCCGCCAGCGGTCGTCGCGACCCGGGTCGGTCGTCCGCTCGGTCTTGCGGTCGTCCCCGAGGCCCGGCGGCGGCTGCCAGTGGCTCCGGGGAACCCCCCGTCCGTGTCGGATCAGATACAGCTGCAACCTGGGCTCCCCCATGTCTGCGACCCGGGTGGTCGCCAGCACTCCAGCTCCGCAAGCGGTCCCGAGCTTTCCCGAGTCCCGAGCTTCCCCGGGTTCCGAGCTTTCCCGGGTTCCGAGTTGCGGGCCGCTTCACCCGGTCTCGGCCTCGTTCGTCGCTCGGGGTCCGTTGCGCGCGACTCGCTCGCGGACGGGACCGCGCGGTGCTCCGTGTGCCGGGCTGGGGGGCGCGAGGAGCCCGACTGGACGCACCCGAGGGTAGCGCGGTCGCGGTCCCCTGGGCCACGGTTCGACGCGTTACGCTCGGACCGCAGGAGGAACCGCAGACGTGTCAGCGGCTGGACCGCGCGGCGAAGAACGCGAGCTCAAGCTCGGCATCCCCGACGAGCGCGCCCTGCACGCCCTCATCGAGCGGGTGGGAGGCCGGGTCGACCTTCCGGCGGTTCAGGAGAACCACTTCTTCGACTCGCCGGGCTTCGTGCTGCGCGACCGGCGGCTCGGCCTGCGCATCCGCCACGAGCAGGGCGAGTTCACGCTGACCCTGAAAGGGCCATCTCGCAGTGAAGGCGCCGGCCCGCTCACGGTCCGCGCGGAGCTGGAGATCGCGCTCGACGCGGCCCGTGCCCACGCGGCGCTCGAGGGTGCGCTGCCCATCACGGCCCTGCTCGATCTGCTCGAGCCCCTGGCGATCCGGACCCGACAGGAGGCGCTTCTCGAATCCGTCCGGTCGGCCGGCCGCGAGGCACCCCTGCATCCGATCGGGTCCTTTCGCAACACACGGACCCGCGTCCACACGGCCCTCGACGCCGACGGCGCCTCCGTGCCGGTGGTGCTCGAGTTCGATCGCACCGAGTTCGCGCCGGGCGACGTGCGCTGCGAGGTGGAGCTCGAGCTGGACGACGCAATGCCCCAGGAGGCGCTTCAGCACGCCCTCGAGCGGTCGTTCCGGGAGGTCGGGGTCGAGCCGCAGCCCACTTCGAGCAAGCTCGGCTACTTCCTCGAACGCCTCTCCTCGGCCGCTCCGCCTCGCTCCACCCGATGAACTCCGCCGCGAACGCAGACCGGGCGGCGCGGAGGAGGGCGAGCCCTCGAGATCTTCGTGGGAGCCTTCCGGCTAGACGTGGGCGAGGGGGAAGCTCCGGGCGAGGTCGCGCAGCCAGCGGAGCACCTCGACCCGCTGCTCCGGGGTCGAGATTCCCAGGCGGACGAGGATCAGGTCGCGGGACGGGACGACCACGATGTACTGCCCCTGGTAGCCGTTGGCCGAGAACGTCCCCGAGTCGTCCAGGGCCAGCCACCAATGGGCGCCGTACCAGCCGCTCGAGGCCGGAGTGGGGCGGCGCGCGTGGTCGACCCAGCCGTCCGGAAGGATCCGGGTCTCCGCCGCCCCCCAGACGCCGTCCCGAAGGTACAGGTGCCCGAAGCGCGCGAAGTCCCGGGCCGTGGCGAACACGAACGAGGAGCCGATGAAGGTCCCGGCGTCGTCGAAGCGCATGGTCGCCGAGCGCATGCCGATGGGATCGAAGAGCGACGTCCTCATGAACGCCTCCATGCCCTCCCGCCCGCCGCCGACGGCGCGGCCCACGATCCATGAGACGATGTTGCTGGTGCCGCTCGAGTAGTTCCACCAGGCGCCCGGGGCGTGGGCGGCGCCGCGGGAACGGGCGAAGCCCGCCACGTCGGACTTTCCGCTGCGGAACAGCATCTCGATCACGTCCGAGGCGCCGGCGTCCTCTTCGTAGACCTCGGTGAAGTCGAGGCCGTCGCACATGCGGAGCAGGTTCTCGAGGGTGATCGCGCTCCGCGGGTCGCCTTCGCCCTGCCAGTCGGGGACCGGCGCCGGGGCGGCGGGGTCGAGCCTTCCCTGGGAGACGAGGATCCCCACCAGGGCGTGGGTGATGCTCTTGGCCATGGACCAGGAGATGAAGGTGTCCTCGGGGCCCTTGCCCTCCACGTAGCGCTCGCGCACCAGCTGGCCGCGGTGGACGACGACGCTGGCCAGCGTCTCGCCCAGGCCCGGGTCGGCGTCGGGGCCGAAGCCGCGGTCGAGGGTGGCGTCGAGTCGCGTGCGGTCGACATCGGCTCCCGGCTCGGCCGTGGGCCAGTCGTCGCCGGGCCAGGGCACGTCGGAGGCCTGCTTCGGAAGGGTCGGCAGCGAAGGCGAGGACATGGGCCGAGCCTATCACCCGGGCGCATCGAGGGGGGAGCCCGATCCGGGCGCATCGCATCGCGATCGGGGAGCCCGATTCGGGCAAATCGAACGGGGAGCCCGATCCGGGCGCATCGAGCGAGGAGCCCGATTCGGGCGCATCGCATCGAGCGGGGAGCCCGATCAGGCGGGCGGCTCGCTTCCCGCCACGTGGGCGAGCACCGCCAGCGGGCCGCAGTCGCGGAGGCGCTCGAGCTCCGCGCGGTTGCGCACCAGCAGCGCACCCGCGAAGCCCAGACCGTTGATCGGCACTCCGTGCCACGACTCGCGCCGGCGCGGGACCCAGAGCGCGAATCGCCGCGTCACCAGGAGGTTGTACGGCTGCGGCCCCGCTCCCGGAGCCGCCGCCTGCTGCAGCGCGCGGACCCGCTCGACGCTGGCCCGCGCCGCGCGCTCCGGAGCCAGCGACGCGAGGTCGACCGTGGAGGCCAGGGCGTGGGGGAAGGGCAGGGCCTCGCAGCGCCCGACGCCGTCGTCCGGGATCGAGGCCGCGATCAGGGGCTCGATCGGGATGGGGGCCGCGCCGGACCCGGGGCCCAGGGGCGGCGGCACGATCTGCAGGTGCTTGTGGGGCTGGCTGGCTCCGGCGAGCGTGCCGCCGTTGTAGAAGCCCAGGCCGTCGATCTGGCCCAGGCATCGCCAGAGAGCGGTGAAGTCGTCGGCGTCGAGCGGCTCGTCCTGGGAGCGGTAGGCCCGGGTCACGAGCAGGAGATGCAGGGGGATCACGTTGAACTTGTTGAGGAGCGCCACGTGGGTGGCGGACAGGTCCGCCACGAAGAGCGCTTGCTCGTAGGGCAGGAACGGGTCGGAGCCCGGGTCCGGCGGCCGGGCGACGGACCGCTGCCGGGCGTCGAGCCGGCCCAGCACGCGAACCGCGAACCGCACGCCCGCTTCCTCGACCCCGTGGACTTCGCTGGGCAGGGAGACCAGGGCGCCCGTGGCCCGGGCGGAGGCGCTGCAGCGCCGCGCGCGCTCTGCCAGGTCGGGGGCGTCGACGGGCGACTCCACGGGGCGTTCGCTCATGGGCGCGCGCTCTCGCCGTCGTCGGGAGCCGCTCCGCCGGCGATCCAGCGCAGGGCCGGCACCCGGCGGGCGAAGACCGGGTTGTCCGAGGCCGCGGGCCGCGGCTCGGCCACTGCCACCTCGCTTGTGCGGACCGGCAGGATCGGGTGGCCTTCGTCGAAGACATCGCGGATCGGAGCGGGCAGACTCACGGAGACCTCCGGGCGCGGGAGGCGCGTTGACGGCCTCGTGGGGCTCGCATAGGTTGCGCTGAGCTTCTGATACTCGATTCGACCGCCACTCGCGAGCCGCGCAGCCCAGGAGCCCCCGGCATGCCCCTCGATCCCCGGACCCCCGTCCTCGTCGGCGTCGCCCAGGTCTCCCAGCGCTTCGAAGACCCGCTGGAGGGGGCAGAGCCCCTGGACATGATGGTCGACGCGGTGCGGCTCGCGGCCGAGGACGCCCGCAGCCCGTCGCTGCTGGAGCGCGCGGACGCGGTGCGGGTGAGTCGCGGGCGCTGGCGCTACGGCGACCCCGCCCGGGTGGTGGCCGAGCGCATCGGCGCGCCCCGGGCCCAGAGCGGCATCACGCCCTGGGGCGGCAACACCGTCCAGTCCCTGGTCAACGCGACCGCCCTGCAGATCCAGGCGGGCGAGCGCGACGTGGTGGTGCTCGCGGGCGCCGAGCACGGGTACCGCCAGGCCCGGGCCGCGCGCTCGAAGATCAAGCTCTCGTACACCGCCGCCCCGGGCGAGGCCGACTGGTCGCTGGGGCCCGAGAAGCCCATGGTCCACGAGGCCGAGATCGCCCGGCGCATCGTGTCGCCGGTGCAGTTCTATCCGATCTTCGAGCTGGCGCTCCGGCACCACCTCGGTGAGAGCCCGGCGGACCACGCGATCCGGATCTCGGAGCTCTGGGCCGGGTTCGCCGCCGTCGCCCGCGACAACCCCCACGCCTGGATCCGCGACGCGCCCTCGGCCGAGGTCATTCGCACCCCGGGTGAGCACAACCGCATGATCGGGTTCCCCTATCCGAAGCTCATGAACGCGAACAACGCCGTCGACCAGGGAGCGGCGCTCATCCTGTGCTCGGTCGAGGCCGCGCGCCGGGCCGGAGTGCCCGAGGACCGCTTCGTCCACCTCCACGCCGGGACCGACGCCGACGACCCGCTCTTCGCGTCGAACCGCCGGGACCTGTACGCCTCGCCCGCCATGCGCATCGCCGGGAGGCGCTGTCTCGAGCTGGCCGGGTGCGACGTCGGCGAGGTCGCCCACTTCGACGTCTACAGCTGCTTCCCGTCGGCGGTGCAGATCGCGGCCCGGGAGATCGGCCTGCCCGACGACCGGCCGCTCAGCGTCACCGGAGGGCTCACCTTCGGCGGCGGACCGCTCAACAACTACGTCATGCACGCGATCGCGCGCATGGCCGAGCTGCTGCGCGCCGATCCCGGAGCCCGCGGCCTGGTCACCGGCAACGGCGGCTACCTGGCGAAGCACGCCTTCGGTCTCTACTCCAGCGAGCCCGCGGGACGGCCCTTCGTCCACGCACGCCCCCAGGAAGAGGTGGACGCGGAGCCCACGCGCGAGGCGGTCGTCGACTTCGAGGGGCCCGCCACGCTCGAGTCCTACACCGTGATGTTCGACGCCGATGGACCCACCCGGGCCCACGCCGCCTGTCTGCTCGAAGACGGGCGACGCACCTGGGCGAACAGCGGCGAGGCCGACCTCATGGCCAGCATGCTGGCCGAGGAGTTCTGCGGCCGGAAGGTCTCCCTCGAGGGCCGGGGCGGCCTGGTCGTGCGCTGAGGGTCCGCGCGGCCCGCTTCCGCGTCCCTGTCTCCTGCCATCGGTCGTCGCCGGCCCCCGCACGCAATCCATCGGCAGCTCTCGTGCACTCCCCCGAGCTCCCCGGGCGTCACCTCAACCCCGCTGCGGGGTCGGCCGATGTCCCCGGACGGTGTCGTGGGCCACCGGGCCCGCCCCGGGGAGGATGTCCCGATGCTCGAAGGGTTCCTGTACGGACTGGGGGCGCTGCTGGCCTTCTGGGGCGGCTGGTGTCTGATCGCGGCCTCGATGTCCGGTTGGCTGTCCTGGGCGAAGGTCTATGCCTGCAGGGAGCGGCCGCTCGAGGGCGACGTCCTCGCTCCGTTCTGCCTGGCCTTCCGACCGCCCATCTTCTTCTTCCAGTACCCGCTCGCCGTACGCGTCGGAGCCTCGGCCCAGGGTCTGCACCTCCGGACCAACTTCACCTTCCCGGTGCTCCACGGGTCGCTGCGCGTGCCGTGGTCCGACGTGAGCGTGAGCGAGCACGAGTTCCTCTTCTTCCGGTTCTTCGGCTTCGAGTTCGCCGAGGTCGGGGGAACGAAGCTCTTCGTGGGGGCGCGCGCCTACGCCACACTGCGTCGCAAGGCGCGCCTGTACTGGGACCCGGTGAACGGGCCGGCGCGGGAGGCCGGGAGCCTCGACGCGAGCCCGTCGCCGTTTGCGCCCTCGACCGACGAGGTCGAGGAGGCGCCCGCGCCCGACGCGGCGCTCTCCCCCTACACCGGCGCGGGCTCGCCGCTGCGGCTTCCCGCCGACGGCGGCGCCATCGGCCCGGCGCGGGTCGACGCAGCCGCGGTGTCCCTCGGCGGCACGCCCGGGCGCCTGGCGATGGCGGCCCTGGCGGCGGTGCTCTTCGTGGGCATGCTCAATCGGGTGGGTGTATTCGCCGGAGACGAGCTCCCGGCCCAGGCGGACGACGCCCAGCTCGTCGGGCTCGAGGTCGAGCCGGGCGGATCGGGCGAGGCGGGAGGCTGGGCCGAGCCCGTGGCCCAGGGGCCCGAGGGACTGGCTCGGAGCGACGACGCCTGCCCCGTCGACACGTTCCGCACCGGAGACCGGCCGCCCGCCGGCCGCGAGATCTACTGCGTCCACGCCCAGGAGGCGCTCCGCCACGGTCCCTTCGTGGCCTGGTACGACGACGGCTCGCCGAAGGCCCATGGCGAGTACCGCATGGGCCGGCGTCACGGCACCTGGCTGAAGTTCGACGCCCAGGGGCGGGTGCAGGTCGAGGCGGAGTTCGCCGACGACCGGAAGCACGGCTGGCTGCGCGTCTTCGCCGAGGACGGCAGCCTGCGCAGCGAGAGCCGCTGGGAGCACGGGCGGCGCGTCAGCTGAGCGGGCGGGGCGGCCCGGCGCCGCTCACGCGCCCGGGCTGAAGCGGTCGACCTTGCCGGCCGTCCAGCCGGCGTCCACCGGGTAGTCGGCGCCGGTGCACGAGAGGCTCTCGTCCGAGGCGAGGAAGAGGACCATCCTCGCGATGTCGCGCACCAGCTCCAGGGGCTCCCTCTCCTTCTGGTAGGGCAGCAGCTTGTGCATGAAGGCCAGGGTCGTGGCCGGGTCGATGCCCTCCGGAACGTAGGGGGCCCGCATCTCGGGTCCGCCGGCCTCGGGGCACACCGCGTTGACGCGGATGCCGAACCTGCCCAGCTCGATGGCCGCCACCCGGGTCATGCCGCGCACGGCCCACTTCGTCGCGGCGTAGGCCATGACGCCGTTCTTCGCGGTGAGTCCGTCGACCGAGGAGATGTTGACGATCGACCCGCCGCCGGAGTCGCGCATGGGCTCGACCGCCGCCCTCATGCCCAGGAAGGGGCCGAGCTGGTTGACCCGCACCATGCGTTCGAAGTCGGCCACGGCGGTGTCCTCCAGCGAGGCCATCTGGAGTACGCCGGCGTTGTTCACCAGGACGTCGAGCCGCGACCAGCGGCCGGTCACGCCGTCCATCGCCGCCGCCCAGGAGCTCTCGGACGTGACGTCGAGGGGCACGAACAGCCCCGATTCGCCGAGGTCCTCGGCCACGGCCCGACCGCGCTCTTCCTGGACGTCGGCGACCGCCACCCGCGCCCCTTGCTCGGCGAAGATCCGCGCGGTCTGCTCGCCGGTTCCCCGGGCCGCTCCGGTGACGATGGCCACCTTGCCGTCGAGTCGTCCGCTGGCTTCGCCCATGAACTCTGCTCCCCTTTTGACGCCCCGGCCCGCCCGGCCCGCCTGGCCCCGCCCGGCCCATCTGGCCCATCTGGTCATCGGGCCCGCTTCTCCCGCCCGGCGGCTCCCCGGTCCGCGGGACTCCGCCGTGGGGTCCGCGCGGCGGGACGGCGAGCATAGACGAAGCCGAGCGGCAGCCGCTGAGGCGCGTTCAGGCCCTTCGCGACGGCTTCGGATACGCTCACCGCTCCAC
The DNA here is from genome assembly GCA_050618075.1 of Myxococcota bacterium. Classification (GTDB taxonomy): domain Bacteria; phylum Myxococcota_A; class UBA9160; order UBA9160; family UBA4427; genus JBNLVL01. The sequence continues at coordinate 37,192 of JBNLVL010000013.1, read as the reverse complement.
CCCGATTGCATCCGGAGCCCTCCACCATGGCCTCACTCGATCTCGGTCTTCAGCTCGGCTACTGGGGCGCGCAGATGCCGCCCCACCTCGTCAGCGCCTCCCAGGAGGCGGAGCGGCTCGGGTTCGCGTCGGTCTGGACCGCCGAGGCCTGGGGCTCCGACGCCTTCACTCCGCTGGCCTACATCGCGGCCCACACCGAACGCATCAAGCTGGGAACGTCGGTGGTGCAGCTGTCCGGGCGCACGCCCACGGCCACGGCCATGGCGGCGCTCACCCTCGACCACCTCTCGGGCGGCCGCATGATCCTCGGCCTCGGTGTGTCCGGTCCCCAGGTGGTGGAGGGCTGGTACGGGCAGCCCTTCTCGAAGCCGCTGGCCCGCACGCGGGAGTACATCTCGATCATCCGCAAGGTGCTGGCCCGGGAGGAGCCGGTCTCCAACGACGGTCCGCACTATCCGCTGCCGTACACGGGCGAGGGCGCCTGGGGGCTCGGCAAGCCCCTGCGCTCGATCACCCACCCGCTGCGCGCGGACCTGCCCATCTTCATGGGCGCCGAGGGGCCCAAGAACGTGGCGCTGGCCACGGAGATCGCCGACGGCTGGCTGCCCCTCTACTACTCGCCGTTCCGGCCCGAGGTGTATGCGGAGTCCCTGGCGGGCCGGCGCGACGACTTCCAGATCGCCCAGTTCGTCCAGGTGAACATCCACGACGACCTGGCCGAGGCGCTCATGCCGACCAAGATGATGCTGGGGTTCTACATCGGCGGCATGGGCGCCAAGAAGCGCAACTTCCACATGGAGCTCATGGGACGCATGGGCTTCGAGGCCGAGGCGACCAGGATCCAGGAGCTCTTCTTCGAGGGGAAGCGGGCCGAGGCCGTCGCGGCGGTGCCCGACCAGTTCGCCGACGAGATCTCGCTGTGCGGTCCGATCGAGCGCATCCGCGACCGCCTGGACGCCTGGCGGGAGACGCCGGTGACCACCCTGCTGCTCGCGAACCCGGACCCGCAGATCATGCGCACCATGGCGGAGCTGGTGCTCTCCTGAGCCGCCGATCCGATTCCCGAGGGGGGGGGGCGGGATTCCACGCGGAATCGGGTGAAACCCTGAATTCGCGCTCATGCGCCGGCCGCCCTCCGCCGATGGAAACCTCTGGAAGGCTCTGCGATTCCGATTCCGCAATGGGCGGAACCGCGGGCTGGAGGTTTCGCCACGTGGCCGACTCCGCAGCATTCGACTTCGTCTGCGAGCAGCTCCAGCAGGAGACGTCCCTCGACCGACTCGAGGCCCGGGGAACCGTGCGCCTGGCGCTCAAGCAGGCCGGCCTCGAGGCGCGCAGCGTGACGCCGGACCAGATGAAGGTCGTGATGGACAAGGTCCTGCCCGGCGAGCTCGCGTCGCGCGGCATCGAGAACGTGGACGGCGTCTGCCAGAAGGCGGCCCAGGGCCTCTCCGGCGTGGAAGCCGGCGACTCGGCGGTCGAAGCGCCCGACGAGGTCTTCCGGCGACTCGGCGGCTGAGCGTCCCCGACCCCGCGGCGTCTGCGCGACCACCGGGAACACCCCGAAGCATCGGATTCCCCAGGCGCCTCCAGCGCCCCGGGCGAAAGTGCGTCCCGGCGAGAATGGGTCTCACACCTCCGCTCCGGTCGGCCGATGAAATCAGCGATCGGGCGCGAGCCCGTCGGGATCGCCAGTGGAGGGCGGCATGAACTGCAAGAACTGCAACAACCCCGTCGCGAAGCACATGCGCCACTGCCCCAACTGCGGTCGTCAGGTCGGCGGCTCCCTGGGAGGCAGCGGGCTCCACGAGCAGCAGACGCCCAAGGGCGGCGCGCTCAGTCCGTCGTCGGCCGTCGAGGTCGAGGAGGAGCTTCCGCTCCAGGACGAGGTCACCGACGACTCCACCTCCAGCGGCCTGTCGGAGAGCGCGGCCGGGCAGTCGGCCCGGGGGAGCTATTCGAAGGTGCGGCCGTCCAAGAAGTCGCGCCCGGAGAGAAAGAAGTCGGCCGCCGCCCAGACCGCCCCGCCCGCCAGCCCGCCGCCGGCCGGGCCCTCGCCCGCGGAGGTGTGCGCCATGGTGGTCGAGCAGCCCGACCTGCTCGAAGCGGGTCTGTCGGTGGAGACCGACAAGTCGGGCAAGTCGATCGGGGCCGGCCTCTCGACCGAGGTCGGGACCATCGATCTCCTGGCCCGCGACGACGCGGGCGGCCTGGTGGTGGTCATGGTGTCGGGCCCCGACGTCGCGAAGGACGTGGTGGGCGACATCCTCCAGCGCATCGGCTGGGTGCGCAAGCACCACGCCAAGAAGGGGCAGGACGTGCGCGGCATCGTCGTGATGGCCGAGGTGCCCGAAGAGGTGGCCTACGCCGCCGCCGCGGTGGCCCACACCGTGTCCTTCAAGACGTTCCGGCTGTCGGTGGCCTTCGACGACGTCGACCTCTAGTCCGCCCCGCGCCCCGCGACGGCGGGCCGCCCGGACTGCCCGTCCCTTCCCCGGGTCCCAAAGACGCGCCCCGAAGACCGCAAATCGAGCGAAGCGGCCCCGGTCGGGTGAGCGAAGCGGCCGAACGGCGGCTCCGGGCGCTACCCTCGATCGTCCCACCGGCGACCAGGGAGCCCCTTCACGGATGACCGACCCCCAGCCTCGACCCACGTACCGCAGCGACTACCGTCCGCCCCCGTACTGGATCGATTCCGTCGACCTGCACTTCGATCTGCACGCCGACCACACCCGGGTGCGCGCGCGCATGGCGCTGCGGCGAAACGCCGACGCGGCCGCGCCCGGCGCCCCGCTGGTGCTGGACGGAGAGGAGCTCGAGCTGCGCAGTCTGTCCGTCGCCGGACAGACGGTGGACTTCGCGCTCTCGGAGTCGGTGGAGGTCGAGCCCGAGCAGTTGACCCTGCGGTCGCTGCCCGACGGGTCGCCCCTGCCCGACGAGTTCGTCGTGGAGACCGAGGTGGAGATCCACCCGGAGTCCAACACCCAGCTCTCCGGGCTCTACCAGTCCTCCGGCAACTTCTGCACCCAGTGCGAGGCCGAGGGCTTCCGGCGGATCACCTGGTTCCTCGACCGGCCGGACGTCATGGCCCGCTACCGCACCACCATCGAGGCCGATCGCGCGCAGGTTCCGGTCCTGCTCTCCAACGGCAACCGCATCGAGGAGAGCGATGCGGGGGACGGGCGCCACCGGGTCGTCTGGGAGGACCCCTTCCCCAAGCCCAGCTACCTGTTCGCCATGGTGGCGGGCGACCTCCGCTGCCACGAGGGCCTCTTCACCACGAAGTCGGGGCGGCCCGTGAAGCTCGAGATCTGGGTCGAGCCCCAGAACGTCGATGCCTGTGAGCACGCCCTCGAGAGCCTGAAGCGGGCGATGAAGTGGGACGAGGAGGTCTTCGGACTCGAGTACGACCTCGACGTCTACATGATCGTCGCCGTCGGCGACTTCAACATGGGCGCCATGGAGAACAAGGGGCTCAACGTCTTCAACTCGAAGTACGTGCTGGCCCGACCGGAGACGGCCACCGACGCCGACTACGAGGCCATCGAGGCGGTCATCGCCCACGAGTACTTCCACAACTGGACCGGGAACCGCGTCACCTGTCGCGACTGGTTCCAGCTGACCCTGAAGGAAGGGCTGACGGTGTACCGCGACCAGCGTTTCACCGCCGACATGACCTCGGAGGCGGTGAAGCGCATCGACGACGTGCGCACCCTGCGCGCCGCCCAGTTCCCCGAGGATGCGGGCCCCATGGCCCATCCCATCCGGCCCGAGTCCTACATCTCGATGGACAACTTCTACACCGCGACGGTGTACGAGAAGGGGGCCGAGGTCGTCCGCCTGTACGACACCCTGCTCGGGCGGGACGGGTTCCGCCGCGGGATGGACCTCTACTTCGAGCGCCACGACGGGCAGGCGGTGACCTGCGACGACTTCCGCGCGGCCATGGCCGACGCCAACGGGGCCGATCTCGCCCAGTTCGAGCGCTGGTACGAGCAGCCCGGCACGCCGGTGCTCGAGGCCGAGGGCGAGTACGACGGCCGGGCTCGACGCTTCGCCCTGACCCTGCGCCAGAAGCCCCCCGAGGCCCACGCCGAGGAGGACTTCCTGCCCATGCACATGCCCGTGTCCGTGGGCCTCGTCGGGTCCGACGGTCGGGACCTGGCGAGCGATGTGCTCGAGCTTCGGGGCGAGGAGGAGCGCTTCGAGTTCGACGGCATCGAGGAGCGTCCGGTGGTCTCCCTGCTGCGCGGCTTCTCCGCACCGGTCCAGGTGAGGATGGAGCGGCCCCGGGAGGAGCTGGCCTTCCTGATGGGCCACGACGGCGACGCCTTCAACCGCTGGGACGCGGGGCAGACCCTGGCCCAGGAGCTGATCCTCGAGATGGCCGGCGCCCACTCCGCGGGCCGGGCGCTCGAGCTCGATCCGCTGTTCGTCGACGCCTTCCGCCGGCTGCTCCTGGACCCGGACCTCGACGGATCGCTGAAGGCCCTGGCGCTGGCCCTGCCCTCGGAGAAGGTCCTCGCCCAGGCCATGGAGGAGGTCGACGTGGAGGGGCTGCAGGCGGCGCGGCGCTTCACGATCCGCGAGCTGGCCCGGACGCTCGAGGCCGAGCTGCGCGACGTCTTCGAGGCCACGCGTCCCGACGGGCCCTACCGGGCCGACCGCGCGTCGATCCACCGCCGCCGCCTGCACAACGCCGTGCTCCGCATCCTCACCGCCCCGGGATCGGCCGAGGCCATCGCCCTGGCCGAAGCCCGGTTCCAGGAGGCGGACAACATGACCGACAGCCAGGCGGCGCTCTCGGCGCTGGCCGATCACGCCGCGCCCGAGAGCGCTCGCGCGCTCGAGGTCTTCTACCAGCGCTGGAAGCACGACCCGCTGGTGATCGACAAGTGGTTCCAGACCCAGGCCATGTGCGACCGCGACGATGCGGTGGAGGTGGTCCTCGGCCTGGCCCGGCACCCGGACTTCACCACCCGGAACCCGAACCGCGTGCGCTCGCTGGTGGGCGCCTTCGGCTCCGGCAATCTCCTGCACTTCCATCGGCGCGACGGCGCCGGCTACACCTTCCTCGCCGATCAGGTGGTGACGCTCGACCCGCTCAATCCCCAGGTGGCGGCGCGCATGGTGTCGCTCTTCAACCAGTGGCGGCGCTTCGATGCGGCTCGCCGCGAGCTCATGCGCGCAGAGCTCCAGCGCATCGGCGCCGTGGAAGGCCTGTCCAAGGACACCGGGGAGATCGTGGGCAAGGCCCTCAACCAGCCCGATTGAAGGGAGGAAAGGGTGGGTGTCGACGATCCCGGCGATCCCCTCGAGTTTCCCGCCGAGATTCCGGTGAAGGTGATGGGCGAGGCCGAGGACGACTTCGAGTCCTGGGTGGTGTCGGTCGTGCGCCGGCACGTGGACGACCTGGGCGAGGGCGCGGTCCGCACCCGCCGCAGCCGCCGCGGGCGCTATCTCTCGGTGACGGTGACCGTCCGGGCCCGGAGCCGCGAGCAGATGGACGCCCTCTACCGCGAGCTGTCCGGCCACGAGCGCGTGAAGGTGGTGCTCTAGCCCCGGCTCCGTTTCGAAGGGGGAGCGCCGCTCGGCGCGCCCGGGCGCGAGGCAGCCCCTCGATGGAGTTGCCCGCGTCGGCGGCTAGAATCCCCGGCGATGGATCGAGAGGTGTCGCTTCGAGCCCGGTCGATCGGTCGGGGCTCGCCTTCCGCGGCCGCCGCGATCCCCTTCGCCACCCCCTTCGCCACCCCGAAGATCGGCCTGGCGCTTCTCCTCTTCGCCTCGCTCGTCGCCTGCTCGGCGGGCGAGGAGTCCCCGCCGTCCACCGCCTCGTCGTCCGGAGAGAGCGCGGCGGCGGCCGGGTCCCCGGGCCGGGGCGAGCTCCGCTACGTCGGTGGGAGCGAGTGCGCGCGCTGTCACCCCGAAGCGGTTTCGGCCTGGCGCGGATCGCACCACGACCTCGCCATGCAGGAGGCCACGGCCGAGACGGTCCTCGGAGACTTCGACGACGCCACGTTCAGCCACCGCGGACGCACGTCGACCTTCCGGCGCGAGGGCGATCGCTTCGTGGTTCGCACGGACGGGCCCGACGGCGAGCCGGCCGACTTCGAGGTGGCCTACACGTTCGGCGTCGATCCGCTGCAGCAGTACCTGGTGCGCTTTGCCGACGGACGGGTCCAGGCCCTGGGCATCGCCTGGGACGCGCGCCCGGCCGAGGCGGGCGGCCAGCGCTGGTACCATCTCTATCCGACCGAGGACCTCGCGCCGGGCGAGTCGCTCCACTGGACGGGGATCCAGCAGAACTGGAACCACATGTGTGCGGAGTGCCACTCGACGGGACTGCGCAAGGGCTACTCCGCCGAGGAGGACCGCTTCCACACCCGCTGGTCCGAGATCGACGTGTCCTGCGAGGCGTGTCACGGTCCGGGCTCGCGCCACGTGGACTGGGCCGAGGGCGCCGCGACCGGAAGCGGGGAGACCGACGCGGACTCCGGTCTCCCCGTCGACTTCGGGGCCGCCGCCCACTGGGTGTTCGACGAGGGCGCCGCCATCGCGCGGCGGGACGGCGGGGCGCCGTCGGAGTCCGAGATGGAGGTCTGCGGGCGCTGCCACGCACGCAGGGCCCAGCTGCGCGAGAGCGACCCGGCCGACGCTCCCCTGCTCGCGACCCACCGCGTCGCGCTCCTCGAAGACGGGCTCTACCACCTGGACGGGCAGATCCTCGACGAGGTGTACGTCTACGGATCGTTCCGCCAGAGCCGGATGTACCAGGCCGGTGTGCGCTGTCGCGACTGCCACGACGCGCACTCGGGCGAGCTCGTGGGAGGCGGCCCCGCCGACGCGGTCTGCGCGGGCTGCCACCGCCCGGAGGTCTTCGCCGACGCCTCCCACCACCGGCACCCGGCCGACTCGGCCGGAGCCCGCTGCGTGGCCTGTCACATGCCCACGCGGACCTACATGGGGGTGGACGAGCGTCACGACCACGGCTTCCGGGTGCCGCGCCCCGACCTCGCCGAAGAGCTGGGCGTGCCCGATGCCTGCACCGCCTGCCACACCGACCGGGAGCCTGCATGGGCCTCGGCAGTGCTGGCAGGCTGGGGCGCCGCCGGTCGTGCAGGCACGCCCCACTTCGCCCAGGCGTTGCGCGACGCGCGGGCCCATCGCGCCGGCGCGGCGGCGGCACTCGCGGCCGTGGCGGCCGACGCCGACCAGCCCGCGATCGTCCGCGCCACGGCCCTGACCGAGCTCGGCTTCGTCGGCTTCGCCGGTGTGGGCGGCCAGCGCGGGCTGCTGGAGAGCGCGCTGGCCGACGCCGATCCCCTGGTCCGGCTCGGCGCGCTCGGAGCGAGTCTCTCGCTCGAGCCCCGGGACCGCCTGGAGCTGGCCGCACCCCTGCTGCGGGACCCGGTGCTGGCGGTCCGCCTGGAGGCCGAGCTGGCGCTGCGATCGCTGCCCCCGGCCCTCTGGTCGCCCGCCGACCGCAGCGCCCTGGCCGCGGTGCAGTCGGAGTTCCGCGCGGTCCAGGCGCTGCACGCCGACCGGCCCGAGTCGTGGGTGAACCTCGGCAACCTGGCGGGCCTCCAGGGAGACCTCGACGCCGCGCGCCTCGACTTCGAGCGCGCGCTCCAGATCGAGCCGGGCTTCGTGGCGGCGCTGGTCAACCTCGCCGACCTCGACCGCCGCAGCGGACGCGACGCCGACGGCGAGCAGCGGCTGCGCCGGGCGGCCGAGCTGGCGCCCGACAACGGCGACGTCCAGCACGCGCTCGGCCTGGCGCTGATCCGGCTGGGCCGGCCCGAGGAGGCCGCCCGGGCCCTCGCCCGCGCGGTGCTGCTGGCCCCGGACGAGCCGCGCTACGCCCTGGTCCACGCCCTGGCCCTCGAGAACCTGGGCCGTCCCGGCGAGGCGGTCGTGGCGCTCGAGTCCACGCTCGAGCGCTTCCCGGACGACGTCGACGTGCTGTTGACGCTCACCACCTGGGCACGGGACCGGGGCGACTGGGAGGCGGCGGCGGCCTATGGGCGCCGGCTCGTCGAGGCGAGCGGCGGCGACCCCCGCGCCCGCCAGCTCCTCGCGTCCATCGAGGACGCCGCGCGACGAGCCCAGCGCTAGAGCCCTTCGTACTGCTCCAGCAGCAGCTCGCGCATGGGGATGGCGCTCTCCCGGGCCGCCTTCGCCAGCTCGTGGCGGTCGAGCCCGACCCGGTGGAGCGTCACCGAGACCTCGCCCCCCATCGCTTCGACCGTGGCGTACTCGGCGTGGTCGAGGAGGACCGGTGTGCCGCCGTTCACGAACTCCCGGAAGGCCGCGCCCACGCTTCCGGGGTTCACCACCAGGGCGCCGCGGTGCTGGCGCAGCATCTGGATGTGGGTGTGTCCGCCGGCCATGACCGTGGCGCGCTCGGGCCCGAGCTGGGCGTCGAAGGTGTCGGCAGGCGTCTCCGCCAGCAGGTCGACGGTGTTCGAGTCGGGCGAGCCGTGGAAGAGCTTCAGGTGGTGGTGCTCGCCGAGGGGGAGCTCGAAGCCGTGCTCGAAGCGGCCGATGAACTCGATCTGTTCGCGGGAGAGCTGGTCGCGGCACCAGTCGATGGTCTCGGCGATCGACGGGCCGTCGCTGTGGGCGTCGTCGAGCTCGGGGTCGAGGATGTAGTCGTCGTGGTTGCCCATGACGCAGCGACAGCCGAGCTGCGCGATGCGGTCGACGACCTCGCCCGGGGCGACGCCCAGGGTGGCGATGTCGCCCAGGAAGACCACCTCGTCGGTTCCATGGGAATCGATCGAGCGCAGCACCTCGCGCAGTGCGATCTGGTTGCCATGGACGTCCGAGATCAGTGCGATCCGGTGCCGCTCGGTCCTCATGACTCCATGGTCGTCCGTGCTCCGGGTGGCGATGGGCGCGCTCGCCGCGCGTCTCCGGCGGCGACGCGGACGCGGATCCCGTCCACTGGCCAGCGTAGCCCGCGAACCGGGCCACCGTGTGTGAGGCGCTTCACAGAGGGATGGACACGAACGGGTGAGGGCCGCCCGACCCCGAGCGGGCCGGGTCGGGAGACCGGTCCCGAGAGCGGGCCGCTAGCCCAGGCCCGCCAGGGTCCGGGCACCGCGGGCCTCGGCCTCGTCGAGCGCCATCGCGAGTGGACGGGGCTCGTCGGGCCTCGGGAGCGCGGGCGGCGAGCCCGGCTCTCGGGGCGGTCGGCTCCGCGGCTCGAGCCAGGCGAGGCCCGAGACCGCGAAGGCGGTGAAGGCGATCCACACGAGCAGCAGGGCGACGATCATGCCGACGCTTTCCCTCGCTCTCGGGGGCAGTCTCCTCCTGGATCGGATGACCGCGAGTCCGCCTTGACGGGTTTCGACAGGCTCGCGATCTCGTCCAACCCGGGTGGAAAATCTTCATCGAAAACAGGGGGGTGGAGACGGGCTGGGTCCGGATCCCCGCGCCCGCGACCAGTGCGGGGACAACCCGTCGGACGCTGGACCGGGGCTAGGGGCCCGCCCGGCTCGCGGACTCCGGGACGTCGGGGACCTTCCAGCGCTCCCCCACCGCCATGATGCGGACGCGCTCGCCGTCGCCGCCTCGGCGGTCCACCACCTCCGCCAGCTCCCGCGGCGGAAGGTCCAACGGCTCGTCGGTGAGGTCGAAGGTGCCCCAGTGCATGGGGAGCATGGTGTGGGCGCCCAGGTCGAGGAACGCCTGGTACGCCTGGGCCGGGTCCATGTGCTGGTACGCCATGAACCAGCGCGGCTCGTAGGCGCCGATGGGCAGCATGGCCACGTCGATGGGACCGAAGCGTCGGCCGAACTCCCGGAAGCCGTGGAAGTAGCCGGTGTCTCCGGCGAAGTAGTAGCGGTAGTCGCCGGAGTCCACGAGCCAGGAGCACCAGAGGGTCCGGTCGGTGCCCTGGCCCAGGCGCCGGCTCCAGTGCTGCGACGGCAGACACGTGATCGTGAAGCGACCGCGCCGGGCGCTCTGCCACCAGTCGAGCTCGGTGACGTCGTGGCGCCCCCGGTCGCGGAACCACTCGCCCAGGCCCAGGGGCACGTACCAGCCGACGCTGTCGGGCAGGCCCTCGACGGTGTCCGCGTCCAGGTGGTCGTAGTGGTTGTGGGAGATCACCGCGAAGGCGTCCGCCGGGATCGACGCGAGGGGGAGGCCGGGGGGCACCGCCCGGGCCGGGATCAGCGCGCGGTTGCCAAAGTGCGGGTCGGTCAGGAAGACGTCGTCGCGGTCGTGAACGGCGAAGGTCGCGTGGCCCACCCAGGTGACCGTGGCCGAGTGCTCGGTCCCGGACAGATAGGCGCCGTCGTTGTCGATCACCCGGAGCCGCGGGTCGCGCGACTTGTCGTAGGGGTTCCCCGAGAGCTGCCACTTCAGGAATCTCCAGGTGGACGGCGAGAAGCGCTCCCAGGGATTGAAGAACCTTCCCTCCTCGCGATGGGAGGCGTACAGGTCGACGGCGCCCGAGCCCGGGGCGCCGCTCGCCGGGGACGACTCGGCGCGGGCCGCGGGCGTGAGATGGCAGGCGAAGCCCCAGGTCGCGAGGCGCGCGAGCAGGAGCAGCGCCACGACCAGGACGATCCACACTCCGGGCCCGGGCGCATCGCCGGGTCCGGGGGCGGCGCACGGGGAACTCTCCCCGCGCAGCGAGCGATCGGTTCCCATGGCATCCCCTTCGGGCGGCACGCCCTCCAGCATGGTTCCCGGAGCCGTCCCCCGCCACCCGAAGCCCCCGAGACCCCCCTGCTCCCCCCGACACGCCCCGAGGGCCGCAGGCGAAGCGAAGCCGCCCGGGCGGTCGAGGGTCCTAGTAGGCCGGGATCTTGATCGGCCAGTTCGAGGCCTCGGTCCCGCCGTCCACCTCGAACACCTTCCCCGTCACCCAGCTCGCGGCCGGCGAGGCCAGGTACAGCGCCGCCGCGGCGATGTCCTCCACCTCGCCCAGGCGGGCCATGGGCGTCATCGCCTCCATCTGCTGCTTCAGGTCGCCGTGATTCACGAACATCGCCAGGGCGGAGGTCAATGTGGCCCCCACCGCGATGGCGTTCACCCGGACCTTGGGAGCGAACTCGCAGGCCATGAGCCGGGTCATGTGGGAGAGCGCGGCCTTGGCGGTGCCGTAGGCGACGAAGCCCGGATCGGTGAGGTGGGACATGGCCGAGGAGATGTTGACGATCGCGCCGCCGTCGCCCTTCACCATGTGGCGGATGCACTCGCGGGACAGGTGCATGGCCGTGGAGACGTTGAAGCGGAAGGCGGTCTCGAACGAGTCGTCCTCCAGCTGGAGCAGCGGCGTGGGCGGAGAGCCGCCGGCGTTGTTGACGAGCAGGTCGATGCGCCCGAACTCGTCGAGGCTGCGCGCGACCAGGTCGTCGAGCGCCTGGCGGTCCATGACGTCGCAGGGCACCGCCAGCGCGCGGCGGCCGAGACCCTCGATGTCGCGGGCCACCTGCTCGATCTGCTCCTGGGTGCGGGCGGCGCAGACCACGTGGGCGCCCGCCTCGGCGTAGGCCAGCGCGATGCCGCGGCCGATGCCGCGGCCCGCGCCGGTGACGAGGGCGACCTGGTCGTCGAGATGGAAGCGGTCCAGGATCATCGTGAATCTCCTCGGGTGTCGTCCCGGTCGGCGGACACCGCCGCGGAATCGTGGGTGGACAGGCGCGCGGCGACGGCTTCGACCTCGGCCATCACCCGCAGCAGGTTCTCGCCCAGCACCTTGCGCACGGTCTCGGGCGAATGCCCCCGCTCGAGGAGCGCCCGGGTGAGGTCGGGGAGCCGCGACACGTCCTCCATGCCTTCGGGCATGCTCGGGACCCCGTCCCAGTCGGCGCCGAGGCCCACGTGGTCGGGGCCCGCCACACGCAGGGCGTGGTCGAAGTGGGCGAGCAGGGATTCGAGCGGAGCGCTGGGCACGGGGTGCTCGGCGTAGTGGGCGCGGCGCGCGGCGCGCCAGGCCGGCGGATCGTCGGCCAGCTCCTCGCGCAGCGCCTTCAGGTGGCTCCCGTGTCGGGCGAAGTAGGCCTGGGTCGCCGCGCGGGCCCGGGCGTCGATGTAGGCGGGATAGAAGTTGATCATGACCGCCCCGCCCCGGGCGGCCAGGTCCGCGAGCATGGAATCCGACAGGTTGCGCACGTGATCCGCCACGGCCCGGCACGACGAGTGGGAGGCGATGACCGGGGCCGCGCTCACGCGCAGCACGTCCTCGAAGGTCTCGTCGGAGACGTGGGAGACGTCGATCATCATGCCCAGCCGGTTCATCTCCCGCACGACCGACTCGCCGAACTCCGTGAGTCCGCCGTGCACGGGCGGCGGCGGCTCGCGGGTGCCCGAGCTGTCCGCCCAGCTCGTGTGGAACGAGTGGGTCAGGGTCATGTAGCGCACGCCCAGGCGGTGGTAGGTGCGCAGCACGGCCAGGTTGTCCTCGATGATGTGGCCGCCCTCGACGCCCATCAGGTGGACCAGCTTGCCCGCGGCGACGCCCTCGCGGATCTCGGCCGCGCTGCGCGCCAGCACCATCTCGTCGGGATGCGCGTCGACCAGCCGCTCCACGGCGTCGATGCGTTCGAGGGCCTCGCGGACGGCGCGGCCGTCGCCCTCGCGCTCGCCCATGTAGATCGACCAGAACTGCACGTCGAGGCCGCCCTCGCGCATGCGCGGGGCGTCCTGGTGTCCGTCCGCGGGGTCGTGCCGCGCGGTGAAGTCCCAGGTCGGGTCCTCGAAGCGCGGCGTGGTGTCCGAGTGGGTGTCGATGACGACGGACTCGAAGTGCAGCGCCCGGGGATCGGGAGGCGCGTCGGTGGACGGCTCGGGCGAGCCGCACCCGGCGAGGGCCAGGGCCCAGACGCCCACGACGCCCACGACGCCCGCGAGCCCCGCAGAGGCGGAAACGGGGACCCGGGCGCCCGAAGGCAGGTCGCGCTTGGCGGTCGGCATGGGGCCACGTTGCCCGAACCACTCGGCCTCGCGCAAGCACGACGCACTCCGACGCGGAATCCGCCCCTCGACGCGGGGCGCGAGGGGGGGGGCCGCCCAGGCCGCGAGCCCGGTCAGCGGCGGTCGGAGTCGCTCGGCGGGCGTTCGGCGGGCGGACCCTGGTTGGGGATCGAGACCCGGACCAGGGTTCCACGGTCCCGCTGTCCGGGGAGCAGCTCGATCTCGCCTCCGTGCCCCGTGACCACGCCCTTGGCGATGGCCAGGCCGAGTCCGCTGCCGGTGCGCTTGGTGGTGAAGAAGGGGTCGAACACGTGGGCCCGGACGTCGGCGGGAACGCCCGGCCCGTCGTCCTCCACCTCGAACACCACGCGATCGCGCGACGCGTCCGGAGCGGCCGAGAGTCGGAGGTGCCCCCCCTGCTCCATGCTCTCGAGCGAGTTCTGGGCCAGCGCCGTGAGCGCCGAGACCAGCAGGGTCCGGTCCGCGAGGACCGGAGTGGGCTTCTCGGGGTTGCAGACCTCGACCTCGACGTCGCCCAGCAGCGCCCGGCCCTCGAGCTCGCGGGTCAGCTCGTCCAGGATCGCGGAGCTGTCCTCGCTGCGCAGGTCCGCCTTGCCCTCCCGGAACAGGTTGAGCACGCGCTTCACCACGTCGCTCACCCGCACCGCCAGCCCCAGGGCGCGCTCGAGGACCTCGTCCGAACGCTCGCCGCCGCCGGCTCGCAGGGCCAGCTGGAGATGGCCGATGAGCGCGCCCAGCGGGTTGTGGATCGAATGCGCGATGCGTCCGGCGAGGTCCTGGGCGGCGCCCATCCGTTCGGCGTGGAGCAGCAGCGACTGCAGCTCGCGAAGCTCCCGGTTGCGCCGCTCGAGCTGCGCGGTGCGCCGCTCGACCTCCTCCTCGAGCTCCTGCTGGTACTGCTGGCGCTCCGCCTCCAGGCGGATGCGCTCGCTCACGTCCCGGCAGATGGCCACCAGCCGCAGCTCCCCGTCGGCGGCGCGGTAGGTGCGGCCCTCGATCTCCATGGACAGCCAGCCGCCGCGCCGGTGGCGCACGCGGAAGATGGGCCGGGACCCGGATCCGGAGAGCAGCGTGTGCTCGAACTCGCGCTCGGCGGCCTCGACGTCGTCGGGGTGGAGCCAGCGCCCGAGGTCGGTGCCCATCAGCTGATCCGGGCGGTAGCCGGTGAGCTCCTCGGTGGACGGGCTCACGTAGGTCACGGTGGCCTCGGTGTCGAGCTCGAAGACGATGTCGACGGCCGTCTCGGTCAGCGCCCGGTGCCGCGCCTCGCTCTCCTCGAGGACGGCGTAGGCCGCGCGCAGCTCGAGGAAGTGACGCTGGATCTCGCCCTGCTGGGTTTCGAGCTGATCGAAGGCGGCGCGGGCGGAGAACAGGGCGCGAAAGGCCCGGATCGCCCGGGCGCCCAGGGTCCCCGAGTCCGGCAGGAAGACCGCGTACTCGGCCCGGGCCGGCTGGACGTCGGCGGAGACCGCCGCCTCGGGGAGGTCGAGGATGCGCGGGGCCGCGCGCAGGACGCCGGTCGCCAGGTGCAGCAGCTGGGGGCAGGGCCGGTGGGGCTCGGGGATGGAGCAGACCACGCGCAGGCGGTTGCGGTCGACCTTCTCGATGCGGTTGGCCAGCAGCGGGATCGCGCGTCGCAGCGCCCACCGCTCGGCCGCGCGGTAGAGCAGGACCGGGCTGGCCGACAGGCCCGCCAGGCGCCGCAGGATCACTGCGGGCTTCAGCTCCGCCACGCGCTCGCCGAGGTCCTGGAGGCCGCGCGGTCCGCCCACCTCGAACTCGAGTCGGGCCATGATCTCGACGAAGACATCCCAGTCGACGAGCGGGTGGCCGCGGCGCAGGGCATCGCGGTCGACGGGCAGGCCCACGAGCAGACCGGGGACGTCGATCCGGCGTCGAGCCAGCGCCCGGAGGACGTCGTCGAGCATGCGCCCGGAGACGTAGCCTTCCTTGGTTTCCTGAGGGGCTTCCATCGCGCGAACACTCTATCAGGAGCGCGGCCGATTCGATCGGCGAAGACCCCTCCGGACCCGCGAAGGGCTCGGCGGCGGGCGGGGGACGCGCCCGGCTCCCGGCCTGCGCAGCCGCCGAACGCCCCGGCGTGCGGCGGGTTCCGGGTCGAGTTGCCGGTGGCGCGAAGCGCCCCAGTCGGGGCTCAGCGCTCCCGATTGCGCCGCCTGGACATCTCCTCGCGGAGCTGTCGCAGCTCCTCGCGGGCCTCGTCGTCGCCGGCCTTGATGCGCTTCATCAGCTCCTCGACGTAGGCATCGAACCCGTCGGAGATCTGCTCCCGGGCCCGATCGGCGGCCTTCTCGTTGGGCGTGCGCCCGTCGGACTCGAGGTCGCGCACGGATCCGGCGCGCATCATGATGAAATCGCCCCTGCGGTTCTCGTCGCGCTGGTAGTCGCCGCGCAGGGTGCCGTCGGCCTCGACGCTGCGGGTCGTCCAGCGCGTCACGCCTTCCAGGGTCTGGTCGGCGCCGCCCGCCCTGCGGCTGCGCCCGGTGCCCATCACGTCTTCGCGGGTGAAGACCGGGAGGGTGGTGGGGGCGTCGATGCTCCAGCTCTCGTGGTAGCCGATGGTCATGGCGCCCTGGGCGCGAAGGCCGCCGGTGGAGGCGTAGCCGCGGTCGTCGCTGCCGCGCAGGCTCTTGGCCTTGCTGCCGCGGCCGTTCACCCGGGGTCCCTCGGCGATCTCCTCGCGCTGGGCCTCGTTGGGCACCCAGGCGGAGAGCGTGCGCGCGCGGGTGTTGGCGCCCCGGGCCTCGAAGCGGCCCGTGGGGTCCTCGAACACCACGATGGGGTAGTCGGTCCATTGCAGGCGGGAGCCCTTGCGCTCGAAGATCCAGACCCGGTCCTCCCAGCGGTCGGCCTCCGGATTGGCGGTCGCGGTGTCGCGGTAGTGGGCCACCACGAACCAGGTCCCGATGAGATCGACGCCGTCGCTCGGCTCCTCGGCGGCGCGGGCCGCGCCGGGCGCGAGGGCGGCCAGCGCGAGGGCGGCGAGCCAGGCGGCCGCGCCGCTCGATCGGGTCGGAAGGAAACTTCGCGTCGTCCGCGGGCGCGCCGACGGAGATCGTCCGGGCGGCTCGTTCGACGCTGCACTCGTTCGCGACATGGGCGCATCTCCCAGACCGGTTTCGGAAGCGGATTTCGGAGGCCTCGCTCCGAAGCCGCACAGGCTGACAGAGAGCCCCGCAGCGGGCAACGGCCTCCGGCCCCGCCGTCCCGGCGAGCGTCCCCCGCGTGCTCCGCGGGCTAGAGGCGCGACGCGGGTGACAGGCACCCGGGCCCGCGCCATCCTCGCGGTCGCATCCACCCGAGGCTCTCGTGCAGGTGACCCCGAGCGTGTCCCGATCGTTCCGTTTCCCCCGTCGGGGTCGCTGGCGGGCTCGCCTCGCCCTCGCCTGGGCGTGCCTCGCCGTCGCGCCCGGCTGCGCCTCCCTCGGCTGGGCGCCGCCGCCTCCGCCGACCCTCGACGAAGACGGTCTGTTCGTCGCGCCCTCCCGGGACGCAGCGCCGGTCGTCCGGGCTCGCGGGCGGGTATTCCACGACGTCGACGGGAACGGTGTCCGGGGCGCGGGCGAGCCCGGCCTCTCCGGGGTGCGGGTCTCCAACGGCGTCGACATCGTGCGGACCGACGACGAGGGCCGCTACGCCATCGATCTCCAGGGGGACGGGGCGGTCTTCGTCATCAAGCCCCGCGACTGGCGGACGCCGCTGGATCGCCACGGCCTCCCGCAGTTCTACCGGCTCCACCGCCCGAACGGCTCGGCGGACGAAGGCTTCGAGTTCCCCGGCAGCGAGCCCACGGGCCCGCTGCCGGAGAGCGTCGACTTCGCGCTCACCCCGCACCCGGAGCCCGAGCGCTTCCGCATCGTCGCCATCGGCGACCCGCAGCCCTACGACGCCTCGCACCTGGCCTGGTACGGACGGGACACCGTCGCCGAGCTCGTGGGTGTGGACGCGGAGCTCGTGCTCCTGCTCGGCGATCTCGTCGGCAACGACCTGTCGCTGTTCGAGCCGCTCAACGAGCTGAACGGGCTGATCGGCCCTCCGATCTACCCGGTGCCCGGCAACCACGACGTGAACGCGCGGGCGCCCGACGACGCGCTCTCCCTCGAGACCTACGAGCGGGTGTACGGCCCGTCCACCTATGCCTTCCAGGTGGGGCGGGTCCACTTCGCGGTCCTCGACGACGTCGTGTGGGGCGGCGCGGCGCCCGCGGACTGGATGGGCCGCGGCCACTACGTGGGCGGTCTGCGGCCCGACCAGCTGCGCTTCCTCGAGAACCTGCTGGCCACCCTGCCCCAGGACGACCTGCTCGTGCTGGCCATGCACATCCCGCTGGACTCCCAGTCCGGAGGCGCCCCCACTCCCAACCGCGCCGTCTTCGAGCTGCTCTCCGCGCATCCCCGGAGCCTCTCGATCTCGGGGCACACCCACAGCATCCGCCATCGCTTCTTCGGCGCCGACCACGGCTACGCGCCGGAGGGCGGCGGCGAGCACCACCACTTCACCGCGGGCGCCGCCTCGGGCAACCGCTATCGCGGGGTCCGCGACGAAGTGGGCATCCCCCACGCCACCATGCGCGACGGGTCGCCCAACGGCTACGCGTTCATCGAGTTCGACGGAGCCGACTACCGCATCCGCTACAAGGCGAGCCGCCGGCCCGCGTCCTACCAGATGAACGTGATCGCGCCCGACCGGGTGGAGCCGGGCCGGGCGGCGCTCGTCGAGGTGAATGTCTTCAACGGCAACGAGCGCAGCCGGGTGGAGATGCGGGTCGGCTCCGCGGGCGAGTGGCAGGCCCTGCGGCGCCGGACCGGGACCGACCCGCTGTACGAGGCCGCGCGCGCCAGGGAGCGGACGCCCGGGGCGCTGGCGCTGCAGGAGAGCCGGAGCACCCGCCACCTGTGGGTCGGGCGCCTTCCCCGCGACCTGGCGCCGGGAACCCACCTGATCGAGATCCGCGCGACCGACATGTGGGGCCGCGTCGACCGGGCCCATCGACCGGTGCGGGTCGGGCCGCCCGACGATTGAGGCCTCGCCGGACGCCGCTCCGGGTCGGCGCCGCGCCCGGGCGCGCCCCGGACGCGGCGGCCCCGCAGTGGGTCCGGTCGGAGGGGAACGCCTCGGCGCGCGTCAGTCGCGCGGCGGGGCGGGGACGCACATGAGCTGGGCGCCGCCCGTGGCGAGCAGGCGTCCGTCCCGGCTCCAGACGCGGCCGTGGGTTCCCATCAGCCCCGATTCGGCGAGGTCGCAGCGGTGGTCCGCCAGCAGCCACTCGCACTCGGGGGCGGGCCGGTGGAACCAGGCCGACACGTCGAGGTTGGGGGCGATGAACGCGGAGTCGGGATGGGGTCGCACGGCGGCCGGCCAGGACAGGGTGTCGATCAGCATCAGCACGCGTCCGGCGTCGACGAACGGATCGTCGAAGGTGGAGCGGGGGCGCAGTCGGTACCACTCCCGGAACTCGGGGTCGCGGGCCGTGGGCGGCTCGCGGAAGCGCTCCGGGTGGAGGGGACGCGAGTCGAGGTTCTGCCAGAAGGCGTAGATGGGCCACTCCGGATCCCGGAGCTCGTCGGCCGACGCCAGCGACTCGGGCTCGGGCACGTCGGGCATCCGGGCGCGGTCGTGCTCCAGACCCGCCACCGCGGAGGCGGTGCGCACGAGGGCCTCGAGAACCGGCTTGCCCTGCTGGGTGAGGCTCACCGCCAGCGACTCCGAGCGCCGGCCGCGCCGCACCACGCGCACCCGGAGCTCGACAGGCTCGAAGCGGGCCACGCTCAGGAAGTGGGCGTTGAAGGAGGCGGGCCGGGGGATCGATGCGGCGCGTCCCGCGGCCCGCAGGGCGATGGCCGCGATGTAGCCGCCGTTGGGTCCCCAGATCTCCCAGTCGGAGCTGAGCTCGGCGCGGTAGAGCCCGGCGTCTTCATCGACGGGCTCGACCCGGGTGTCGATCTCGAAGTCGCCCAAGGCCCGACTCCTGCAGGGGCGCCAATTTCGAGTGGCGCGGCCGTGTCGAGTGGCGCGGCCGTGTCGAGTGGCACGGCCGTGTCACTCCGTGGCGAGATTCCACAGGATACGGGATCGGCGGATCAGTGGCTGGAGGTGTCGAGGCCTTCTTCGAGGAAGCGCTTCACGCGCCCGGTCGACAGCAGGTGCGTCACCAGGGCGACCGCCTCGCGGTCGTCGTCGGTCACGCGCTGCACGGCTTCGAACAGATCGCTCAGGGTCATGTCGTCCTCCGTCGGCTCGATGGTCGGCTCGATTGTCGGCTCGATTGTCGGCTCGAATCTCGGCTCGATTCCCCTCCGCCGGGATACTTCATGGGACGTCGCGTGTCCCGCTGCGGTTTCATGACGATGCGATGTCGAGCCGGGGGCGGGCGGCTGACGAGCCGTCAGACGCTCGGGGGCTCGGGCACCCGGGCAGTCGGCCGCTCGCACGGGCGGAAGGACGCCCGGACGTGCGGACGCCCGGACGGTCAGACGCGCAGACGGGCAGACGAGGCGGACGGCGAGGCGGCCCCGGGAGGTGGCTCGGCGCGCCGGGCCCGACGGCTCGCGGGCCCGGTCGGCCTCTCAGTCGGGGTATTCGACCTCCACCTCTCGCGAGGTGGGGAGCGACTGGCAGGTGAGCACCTGGTGGCGGGCGAGCTCGCCCTCGTCCAGGCAGTCGTTGGTCTTCATGTGCACCGTGCCGTGCTTGAGGGTGGCGACGCAGCAGCCGCAGTACCCCTCCTCGCAGGCGAACGGCGGCTCGAGCCCCGCGGCCTTCACCATCTGGAGGATGGTCTTGCCCTGCTCGACCTCGAGGGTGTGGCTCTTGCCGTCGAGCCGGACCGTCACCTTCTCGGGCAGCTCGCCGTCGGCGGTGACGTTGGTGGGCGCGGGGTCGTGGGCGTCGTCCACGGCCTGGGACGGCGACTCGAAGCGCTCGATGAAGATCTGGTGCCGGTCGATGCCCAGGGCGTGGATGGTGCCCTCGACGACGTCCATGAAGGGGCCCGGCCCGCAGATGTAGAAGTCGGCGCCCAGGTCGTCGCCGATGTAGTCGCGGGTGCCGTCCATGTCGAGGAAGCCGTGCTCGGAGTCGAGCCGGTGGATGACCTCGAACCGGTCCGGGTGGCGGGCGGCCAGCTCGGCCAGCTCCGCTGCGAAGATGATGGAGTCGGAGTCGCGATTGGCGTAGACGAGCTTGACCCGGCGATTCGTGCGCGCGAGGGCGGTCTTCACGATGGAGATGCAGGGCGTGATGCCGCTCCCGGCGCCGAAGAGCACGATGTTGGCGCTGCGGTCCTCCAGGCAGAAGAGGCCCGCCGGCTTCATCACCTCGAGCCGGTCGCCGGGGCGGACCGCGTCGTTCATCCAGTTCGAGACCCGGCCGTCGGGAATGCGCTTCACCGTCACCTTGTGCTCGCCGTCGGTGTCCGGCGAGCTGGCCAGCGAGTAGCAGCGGATCAGGCGCTCGCCCCCGACCTCGACGCGGAAGGTCAGGAACTGGCCGGCCTTGTAGGCGAAGGCCTCGCGCAGCGGGTCGGGAATCTCGACGACGATGGAGCGGGCGTCGGCGGTCTCGTCGACGACCCGGGCGACCGTCAGCGGATGCCAGGGGCCTGCGCCGTCGGCGGCGCCGGAGATGTCGGGTTCGGACATGGCTTCTCGGAGTCCTCGGGTCCACCAGCGGGCAGCTGGGCTCGGCGACCGCGGACCCTAACACCACCGGGCAGACGTGCCAGTCCGCCGCGCCGGGTCGCGTCGCCGACCCCCGCCCGCCACGCCTGCCCTTTGGGGAGCGGCGACGGTCGCGGTGCTTCTGGTGTACCGTGGCCTGCGATGGCGGGCTTTCGGCGCCTCTTCATCTCGAATCGCGGCGAGGTCGCCGTCCGAATCGCCCGCAGCTGCGAAGCCGTCGGCGTCGTGCCCGTGCTCGGCCTCTCCGCCGCCGATCTGGACGCACCCTGGGCCCGCGAGCGGGAGACGGTCTGCCTGGGGCCGGGGCCCGCGGAGCACAGCTACCTCGACGCCGAGCGCGTCGTCCAGGCCGCGCGCCAGGCGCGCTGCAGCGCGCTGCACCCGGGCTGGGGATTCCTGGCCGAGAGCCCGCTGCTGGCGGCCCTGTGCCGCCAGTTCGGCATCGCCTTCGTGGGGCCGACGCCGCGGGTCATGATCGAGCTCGGGCGCAAGCTCGCGGCCAAGCGCGCGATGGCCGCGGCGGGACTCCCCGTGCTGGCGGGCAGCGAGGGGGTGCTCTGCGACCTCGACGCGGCGAGGCGGGCGGCCGACGACGCGGGCTACCCGGTGCTGCTCAAGTCCGACGCCGGCGGCGGCGGGCGCGGGCTGCGCATCGTGCGCGAGCCCGGCGAGCTCGAGCCGGCCTGGGAGAGCGCGCGGGCCGAGGCGGCCGCCGCGTTCGGCGACCCGGCCCTCTACCTCGAGAAGCTCGTCGAAGGCGGCCGCCACGTGGAGATCCAGGTGCTCGCCGACCACCACGGCCGGGTGGTTCACCTGGGCGAGCGGGACTGCAGCGTCCAGCGCCACCACCAGAAGCTGGTGGAGGAGTCGCCGGCGCCCGGCCTCGACCCGGACGAGCGCGCCCGGGTCGCCGAGGCGGCGCTGCGCGCCGTGGCCGCCATCGGCTATCGCGGGGCCGGCACCCTCGAGTTCCTGCTCGACCCCGCGGACGGACGCCTGCGCTTCATGGAGATGAACGCCCGGCTCCAGGTCGAGCATCCGGTGAGCGAGATGCGCTGCGGTCTCGATCTCGTGGCGTGGCAGCTGAAGGTGGCCGCCGGCGTGCCCATCGACCTGCGCCAGGAGGACATCGACCTGCGCGGTCACGCCATCGAGTGTCGCATCAACGCCGAGGACCCCGACGACGGGTTCCGTCCGGCGCCGGGACGGGTCTCGCACTTCCGCGCGCCGCCCGACGACGGCGGGCGCGTGCGCGTGGACACCCACATCGAGAGCGGCACGTCGATTCCGCCCCTCTACGACAGCCTGCTCTGCAAGATCGTGGCCTGGGGCGAGGACCGCGACGAGGCCTGCGACCGCATGCAGGCGGCCCTCGACGCCCTCGAGTGCGTGGGCGTCCCCACCACGGCCCCGCTCCACCGGGCGATCCTCGCCTCGGAGGAGTTCCGCCAGAACCGACACCACACCGGGCGCATCCCCGGCTGGCCTGCCTAGGGAGACGCTTCGTGGCCCTGGTTCCCCTGGTTCCCATCGCCTGGCCCCGCGCGCGCTTCTGCGACGACGGCACGTTCGCCGAGTACCGCGGCGCGGTCGCGGCCCTGGAGGACGAGCTGCGCCGCCGCCGGGCCGAGGTGCACGACGGCTGGGGCGAGAAGTACCGGGCGCGCGTCCACGCCAAGGGCAAGTGGACCGCCCGGGAACGCATCGAGCGGCTGATCGATCCCGGGACCACGCCCCTCGAGGTGGGGACCTTCGTCAACCACGGCCTCACGTTCGGGGAGCAGGGCCTCACCTCTCCCGGCGCCGGCGTGGTCACCGCCTTCGTCCGGGTCGAAGGCCGCTGGTGCATGGTCATCGCCAACGACAACACCGTGGCCTCGGGCTCGTGGTGGCCGATGACCCCGGAGAAGATCGAGCGCGCCCAGACCATGGCCCTGCGCCTGCGCATCCCCACCCTCTACCTGGTGGACTGCAGCGGGCTCTTCCTGCCCGAGCAGTCGCGCTCGTTCGCCGGCGCCACCGGGGCCGGCCACATCTTCAAGATGAACAGCCTGCTCTCGGCCGAGGGCGTTCCCCAGCTGGCGGGCGTGTTCGGCGACTGCATCGCGGGCGGCGGCTACATGCCGATCATCAGCGACCGCGTCTACATGACCGAGCAGGCCTACATGGTGATCGCGGGCTCGGCCCTGGTGAAGGGGGCGAAGAGCCAGAAGATCACCAGCCTGGACATCGGCGGCCCCGAGGTGCACGTCCACCAGAGCGGCTGCGCCGACGTGCGCGTGCCCGACGACGAGACCCTGGTGGCCGCCCTGCGCCGGGAGGTGGCCCAGCTGCCGAGCTCCGGGGCCGACTACTACCGCGGCGCGGTGGGGGAGGGCGCGTCGCTGCCGCCCGCCGAGCCGCCGGGCGAGCTCCTGGGGCTCCTGCCCCCGGACCACCGGGAGACCTACGAGGCCCACCAGGTGCTGGCGCGGCTGTGCGACCAGGGCCTGTTCTGGGAGATGTGGCGCGAGGTCGGGCCCGAGATGATCTGCGGCGTGGGCCGGGTGGGCGGCCTGTACGCCGGCTTCGTGATCAACCGCCAGGGGCTCGTCCAGGACGCCCGGCGCCCGGGCGCCCGGCGGCCCGGGGGCATCCTCTACCGCGACGGCATCGCCAAGATCTCGGCCTTCTCCCGGGCGTGCAACGACGACGGCATCCCCATCGTCTGGCTCCAGGACATCTCGGGCTTCGACGTCGGCCCCGAGGCCGAGGCCGAGGGGCTCCTGGGCTACGGGTCGAGCCTCATCTACTCGAACAGCACGAACCAGGTGCCCATGTTCACGGTGCTGCTGCGCAAGGCCAGCGGCGCCGGCTACTACGCGATGGCCGGCCTGCCCTACGACCCGGTGGTCCAGCTCTCCACGGTGCTCTCGCGCCTCTCGGTGATGGAAGGCCGCACCCTCGCCATCGCCACCTACAACGCCCGGCTCGACGACGACTTCCAGGTCGCCAGCGACGACCCCGAGGAGCGCGCCGAGGTCGAGCGCGGCATGCGCGAGGTGGCGGCGCGGATCGACCGCGACATGGACCCCATGGTCGCGGCCCGCCAGCTCCAGACCGACGAGATCGTCGAGCTGTCGGCGCTGCGAACCTGGCTCGAGGCGCTCGTCGAGATGTCCTACCAGGGGACCGGCCACCGGCGCATCAAGAACCCGCGCATCTGGAGCCTCCACGACCTCGACGCGCTCGCGGGGCGGGAGCCGTGAGTCCGGCGGGCGAGCCCATGCAGGTGATCCTCGAGGCCGACGAGCAGGCGTCCTCCCCTCGCTGGAGGCTCCTCGCCCCCGGCGTCGGGCGCTTCGTGGACCCGGCGGCCGCGAGCCTGCGCCGGGCGGGCGGCGACCGCCTGGGAGACCTGGTGGTGCTGGGGCGGCGGCGGGAGCTGGTGCTGCCCGAAGGCGCCGCCGGGCGCATCGCCGAGCCGCTGCCGACCGGGACGACGGTGGCCTACGGCGACACCCTGGCCTGGCTGGAGAGCGCCGCCGAGGCCGCGACCGGCGAGGGGCCGGGTGGGACTCCCGCGACCCCCGAGCCCTCCGCGCGCGGCGCCGCGGTGACCGCCCCTTCGAGCGGACGCTACTACCGCCGCCCGGGACCCGAGAAGCCGGCCTTCGTCGAGCTCGGCGCCCGGGTCGAGGCCGGGCAGACGGTCGGGCTGCTGGAGGTCATGAAGACCTTCACCCGCATCCACTACGGAGGCGCCGGGTTGCCCGAGCGCGCCGTCGTGGTGGAGCTGGTCGCCGAGGACGGCGCCGAGGTGGAGGAGGGGGCCGTCCTGCTCCGGGTCGAGGCGGAGCGTGGGGAAAACCCCTAGGCTGCGAGGGCGGGCCCGGGGCCCGGGCGCGATCCCAGCCCCCTCGCGATACACTCCGCCCGGCGGCCACCCCACGCTCGCGGTCCCCGTCGACCCGGCCGCCCTGCACCCGCGTTGGAGCGGGTCCACACCATGAACCGATCCCACGCCCAGCATCCGCATTCGCGACGCCGCCGCCGTCGTACGGCGGAGCGGCTGCGGCCGTCCGCTGCGCGGCTGGCCACGGCGCTCGCGGTCTGGGCCGCGGCCGGCTCTTTCGCCGGCCCCTTGGCGGCGGCTCCCACGGCGCTCCCCGACCTGGAGCGGGTCGCCTCGGCGCGTCCCGTGGGCCCTCCGCTGGCGCCGCCGCCCCATCCCCTGGACCCGGACGCCCAGGACCCGGACGCGAGCCTGCTGCCGGTGGACGCGCCCGGGACGACCGAACCCGAACCCGCCGGCGCTCCCGCGCCCGATCTGCTGCGCGCCCGGGCCCTGGGCCACGCGGCCGCCTGGCTCGAGCTGGGGGGCGAGATCGACGGGGCCCTGGCCGCCGCCGAGAGCGCGGCGCGGCTCGGGGCAGGGCCTCCGGGCCCGCAAGCCTGGCGCGAGCTGGCCCGGCTGCGACTGGCGGCCGGAGATCCCGCCGGCGCCGAAGCGGCGTGGCTGCGGGCGGTGGCTGCGGAGCCCGGCGACGAGGTCGGGTCGCTGCTCGACCTGGGGCGGCTCTACGCCGCCCAGGGGCGCGCGCTCGAGGCGGCGGACGTGCTGTTCGAGGCCCAGCGGCGGGCGCCCGGGTCGCGCGCGGTGCTCGACGCGGTCTTCGCCCTGGCGCTGCCTCCCGGCCGGCCCGCGTCGGCCGGTCCGCAGCTCTCCGGCGCGGCCGTGGGCGCGGCGCCGAGCCCCGACCTCGAGGCGCGCGTCGATCACGCCGTGGGTGACGGGCTCTCCTGGGTCCGGGCGCATCTCCCCGAATCGACCCGCGGCGCGTTCGACCGCTCGCGCTCCTGGGTCGAGGGCACCTCTCCGGTGCGCCTGGGTGCCGTGGGCCTGGGCCTGCTGTTCGTGCTGCTGCTGGCGCCCACCTGGCTGCGCCAGCGGGGCGACCTGGCGGTGGCGCTCCGCTACCCCGAGGAGCTGCGCGGCACCTTCCGCCTGCGGGTGGCGCGCAAGCGGCGCGCCCTGCGCGCCCGCCCGGAGACCGGCACCGCTTCGCGGGCCGAGATCCTGAAGGGCGGGACCTCGTCGCGCACCGAGCACCACCTCGTGAGCCGCGAGACCCACTTCCCGCGGCTCGCGACCCGTCGCTACTTCGTGCTGGTGGAGGGGATCCTCGAGGATCCCGACGGCGGGGAGGTGCTGTCCGACGTGTACGACCTGAAGGTCGTGCGCGTCCGGCACCGGCGCACGGTGCGCTGCGAGTTCGACCTGCGGCCCACCGACTGCCCCGTGGACGTCACCATCACCTGGGACGGCGCCCCGCCGCGCGACGTCCAGGTCGCGGTGGACGACCGGCCGACCCTGCAGGCCGCGCCCTCGACCGGGCGCGTGCGGGTGCGGCTGGCCAAGGGCAGCCACACCCTGGTGATCGGAAGCGGCGACCGGGTGCTCGAGCACAGCGTCGACGTGGAGACCTTCCAGCCCACCCGCGTGGAGATCGACATCGCCGACGCCCGCGAGCTGATCTTCCGCGGCTGTCCGCCGGCCGTCGATCCCTACCTGCGCGGGGACCTCGCCGGGGCCGCCCGCGCCCTGGAGCGCGAGGGCCAGAGCGACACCGCCCACGGCGTGCTGGCCCGGGAGGCCGTGGCCCAGGGACGGCTCGAGGTGGCGGCCGACCACTACCAGAAGTCCGGCCGACCGCGCCGGGCGGCCGAGCTCTGGGAGCGTCTCGGCCAGCTCGAGCGGGCGGCGGAGCTCTACCTCGCCTCGGACGACCCGATGCGCGCCGCGCGCATGTACCGGGCTTCCGGTCAGTGGGTGCGGGCCGGCGAGGCCTACGAGAACGCCCGGGACTTCGACGCCGCCATCGAGTGCTACGAGGAGGCAGGTGAGATCTCCAAGCAGGTCGACGCCCTCGACCGGCGGGGCGACACGTACGCCGCCGCGGAGATCGCCCTGGACAACGGCTGGCGGGCCCGGGGGATCCGCCTGCTGCGGCTGGTCACGCCGCAGAGCCCCCACTTCGCCGACGCCTGCCTGCTGCTGGCGGACGCCTTCGAGCGCGAGGGCCACTGGGACCTGGCCGCCCAGAAGCTCGAGGAGCACATCAACGCCGTGGGCGCCGCCGGCTCCTCGCCCGACCTCCAGTGGCGCCTGGCCGAGGTGCTGGAGAACGCGGGCCACGTGGAGCGCGCGCTGTCCCTGCTGGAGGAGCTCCGCCGCAGCGAGCCCACCTATCCCAACATCGCGAGCCGGATCGACCTGCTGCGCAAGAAGCGCAGCACGATCCAGGTGGGCGCCGCCACCTCCGACGGCTCGCGCTCGGGCTCCGGCGACTTCGCGCCGCCCACGATGTTCCTGTCGGACTACCGCTACGAGATCATCGAGGAGATCGGGCGCGGCGCGATGGGCGTGGTGTTCAAGGGGCGCGACCGGCGACTCTCCCGGATCGTCGCGCTGAAGCGCCTGCCGGACACCCTGCGCAACTATCCCCGCGCGGTCCAGCTCTTCCTGCGCGAGGCCCAGGCCACCGCGCGCCTCAACCACCCGAACATCGTGACCGTCTACGACGCGGACCAGGAGGACGGCGCGTTCTTCATCACCATGGAGCTGCTCGAGGGGCAGCCGCTCCACGAGCGGCTGCGGGAGCTGTCGCGCCTGCCCGTCGACGAGGTCGTGGACGTCGGTCTCCAGGTCTCCGAAGGGCTCGACTACGCCCACGGCCAGGGCGTGATCCACCGGGACATCAAGACCGCCAACCTCTTCGTCACCCGGGAGGGCGTGGTGAAGATCACGGACTTCGGCCTGGCCAAGATGCTCGAGGAGGTGCGCCGCGCCGAGACCCGCATCGGGGGCACGCCGTTCTACATGGCGCCCGAGCAGGTGGCGGGCGCCGAGGTCGATCCCCGCGCCGACCTGTACTCGTTGGGCGCGACGCTGTTCGAGATGGTCACCGGCCAGGTCCCCTTCTCCGAGGGGGACGTCACCTACCATCACCGTCACACGCCCCCGCCGGATCCCCGCAGCCTCGTCGACGACATCCCGGATGCGCTCGCCGAGCTGATCCTGCAGCTGCTGGCCAAGACGCCCGACGAGCGTCCCCCCTCGGCCCACGCCGTCCACGTGCGCCTCGAGGCGCTGAAGCAGGCGCTCGCCACCCCCGCCGACTAGAAACCCCTCCCCGGTCAGCCCCGTGAGCGCGATCACGGCGGTGGAACACCCGTTCGACGAACCTGCGCGCCGACGCAGACGGGCACCGCCATCCGGGCGTGGTCCCCGCGTCTCGCGGCTCACGCGGGGGTGGAACGAGTTGGACGCAGGTCTCGAGGCCGGACCGGGGGAGCACGGCGCACCCGCCGAGTCGGGAGAAGGAGCCGACGCGCTGGCGCGCTGCTTCGCGCACCGCGCCGAGTTCTTCGCGCGCAAGGTGGCGCGGGAGTGGATGCTCGGACAGCGCTGGAGCGACGAGCTGGTCTCGGCCGGCTACTGGGGTCTCGCCGTGGCCCTGGCCAACCGGCGCGCGGACGCCAGCGAACGCGAGCTCTCGGCGTACGTCTCCCAGCGCATCGAAGGCGCCGTGCTCGACGAGGCCCGGCGCTGCCTGCGCCGCACCCGCTGGATGGAGGTGGACTCTCCCTGGGGCCCCGACGACGACGGCGACTCGCTGCCCACCGAGGCGACGGCGCGCATGACCGACCCCGGCCAGTCGCCCGAGGAGCACGCCGGCCGGATCCGACAACGCCGGATCATCGAGCGCGCCCTGGCCGAGCTCGACCCCGAGGACCGTCGCCTGCTCCACGCGTACATGGAGGGCGACAGCCTGACGGAGATCGCGCGGCGATTCGAGGTCCCCGTCGGCACCCTGCGCGTGCGCTTCGGGCGCGTGACGCGGCGTCTGCGCAGCCGCGACTCGGCGGTCCGTCACGCCCGCCTCGACGGACCCGACTGAGCCCGCGCTCCCGCCGCGGCCCGGCCGCGGCCCGGCGGACCGATCGCTGGTATCCTCCGCCCGATGGCCCGATCGCGCCGCCGTTACGAGCTGCGGCACCCCGAGCTCAACCGACTCGTCGACGAGCTCGTCGAGAGGACCGAGGAGGTCTACGGACCCTCGACGTGCTCCGACGAGATCCGGCAGATCCTCGTCTCCGCCCTGCGCCTGGCGCGCGACGGCGCCGACCGCGGCGACGTCAAGCTGGTCAACAACGCGCTCAAGGAGCTGCGCCACGCGTTCCGGGTGTTCGAGCCGTACCGCAACCACCGCAAGGTCGCCGTGTTCGGGAGCGCGCGCACGACGCCGGCGCAGCCCGAGTACGAAGCGGCGCGCGTGTTCGCCGAGCGCGTGGTGCGCGAAGGCTGGATGGTCATCACCGGGGCCGGGGGCGGCATCATGGGCGCGGCCCAGGGAGGCGCCGGACGCGAGCGATCGTTCGGCGTGAACATCCGCCTGCCGTTCGAGCAGAGCGCCAACGAGGTGATCGCCGGCGACCCCAAGCTCATCAACTTCCGGTACTTCTTCACCCGCAAGGTCTCGTTCGTGAAGGAGGCCCACGCGATCGCGCTGTTTCCCGGGGGCTTCGGAACCCACGACGAGGGGTTCGAGGCGCTGACCCTCATCCAGACCGGCAAGAGCGAGATCCTGCCCGTGGTCTTCGTCGACGCCAGGGGCGGCTCCTACTGGAAGGACTGGGAGCAGTACGTGCACTCCCACCTGCACCGGGGCGGACTCATCAGCGACGAGGACCTGTCGCTGTTCAAGGTGACCGACGACGTCGAGGTGGCCGTGCGCGAGGTCACCGACTTCTACCGGAACTACCACTCGAGCCGCTATCGCGGGGACCGGCTGCACCTGCGCGTGCGGGTGGCCCCGGACCCCGCGCAGCTCGAGGACCTGGCCGATCGCTTCGGCGACATCTGCACCCAGGGCAGCCTGGAGCTGACCCGGGCCGATCTGCTGGACGAGCCGACGGGCGAGAGCCTGCCGGCGGTCAGCCTCCGCTTCGACCGGCGCAGCGTGGGCCGACTGCGCCAGCTGATCGACGAGCTGAACCGCATGGTGCCCGAGCGCCCGGTCGAGCCGGTCCCGGCGATTCCCCACGAGATCTGGCCCCGGGAGCTGTCGCCCGAGGACGAGGCCGAGGAGCAGGACGAGGAAGGGCCGCCCCCGACCGTCCGCCGCGGCGCCGGACCCGGACGCCGGTCCCGACGCGGGCCCCGACGCGCGCCCTGACTCGGGTCCTGACTCGGGTCCCGACTCGGGTCCTGACGCGGGTCCGGACGCGGGGGCGGACCCGCCCAGCCGGCCCCGGGGCCGCACACCTCGGTGCCCCACGGGGAAGAGTCTCGTATTCCCTGACACGCCTCGAAGTCGAGTGCGACTCACCCTGGTTGCCCCGGGGTGCGAGAATGCCTCGGGCGGACGGTGTCGGGACCATGAGGGTCCCGTGTGCGCGCGGAACGTGGAGGATGGTCGAAGAGCGATGCGCCGGGTTCCCCAGAGTCACAGGGCGCTTCTCGCGATCGTCCCCGTCGCGGCACTCCTGGCTGCGGGGGGCCCGGCGCCGGCGCGGGCCGAGGCTCCCGGGCTGGGCGAGCGCCTGGCCCGGGAAGGTCGCTGCGTCGCGGCCCTCGACCAGCTGGCCCGCGAGCGCGAGGCGGCCCCCCGCGACGGAGGCCTCGCGGTGCTGGAGGGCGACTGCCACCTGCGCCTCTCCCAGTACCCCCAGGCGCTTCGGGCCTTCGACGAGGCGCGGGCGATCGATGCCTCGCTGCCCCGGGCCGATCTCGGCCTGGCCATCGCCCACTACCACCTGGGAGATCTCGAGGCGGCCGACCGGGAGCTGGACCTCGCCGAGGTCAAGCTGCCGCGCAGCGCCGAGGTGACGCTCTACCGGGGGCTCGTCTACCTCGCGGCGGGACGGGCCCGGGACGCCGTCGACTACCTCGACCGCTCGCGGGAGCTCGACGCGTCGGCCGTCGAGCCGGTCGCCACCTACCACCTGGGTCTGGCCCACGCCCTGGAAGGGGACCGCGACGACGCCCGGCGCGAGCTCGAGGCGGTGGTCCGCGACTGGGGCGGCACGGCCTGGGCGGACGAGGCGCGACGCGCCCTGGCCCGCCTGGACGGCGACGGCAGCCTCTGGTGGGCGTCGGCGCGAGTCGGCTTCGAGTACGACGACAACGTGGTGCTCCGGGGCGACGACGTCCCGCTGGCCGAGGACATCTCGGGCGACGACGGGGTGCTCGGCATCTGGACCCTCGCGGGCGGGGCCCAGCTGTTCGAGCTGGGGCGCACGCGCGGAGGGCTCAACCTCTCCTACGAGGGCACGGCCCACGACCCCAAGGACGACCTCGACGACTTCGACTACCACTACCCCGCCGTCGGCGCGTGGCTGGACGTCCATCTGAACGAACGCACCCTGCTGCGCGGCGTCGCCGACTTCGGCTACGCGTGGGTGAACGAGGATCCGTTCCTCGCCTCCTGGAGGGCACAGCTCTCCGCCCACCACGACTGGGGACGCGCCGGCACCACCCACCTCTACGCCGAGACCTGGTTCGACAACTTCTTCGAGAAGAGCGATCGCGTGGTGGACGCCGATCCCGACACCGGACTGTGTCCGACCGGCCAGCCGGTCTGCAGCCCCGCCGGTCTCGACGAGCGCGCGGTGCGCAACCGCGACGGCAAGGCGGTCGCGGTGGGGCTCGACTACGCCCCGCCCATCCCCACGCCGGGCTGGGCCGCGGACTGGATCGAGGTCCCGACCCTGGTGGCCGGCTACCGCTTCTCGCGCTTCGACTCCCGGGGCGGCGAGTACTCCTACGAGGCCCACGAGCTGCACGTCACCGCGGAGGTCGGGCTGCCCCTCGGACTGATGGCCCAGACCTTCGCGTCGTTCACCTGGCGGCCGTACCGCAACCGCACGTCCTTCCCGAACCCCGACGACATCCCCCCGGCCGTCCTCGAGCCCGACGGGGCCGGCGGCTTCGTCGAGACCGGGACGGTCTATCCCCTTCCCGGCGGACACCGCCGCGACCGGGAGTGGCGCTTCGAGCTCGAGCTGTCCCGCACCTTCATGGAGCGGTACACGGTCTCCAGCCGGTACCGCTACCTGGACAACCAATCCAACTCGGACGTCTTCGACTACGACCGGCACGTGGTCGGGCTCTACGTCCAGATCGGGTTCGGCGGCTGACGCCGCGGCCCGCGACCAGGGAGATCGAGACATGAACCGAAGGTCCCGACGCAGCGAACGATCCATCCGGCTGCGCGGCGGCGCGGCCGCCGCGGTCGCCGCGGTCGCTCTGGGGTGCCTGGTCGCGGGCGGACCCGCGACGGCTGGAGACGCGGTGGCGCCCGCGGGCGCCTGCGCCGAGAGCCGGCGCACGGCGATCACGCCCGACCCGGACCCCGGCTATTCGGTTGCTGGGGTTCCCGCGGGGCGGTTCGTGGCCGCCGACGTCGCCGCCCTGGGCGGGATCCCGGCGCTGGCGCCGCCGCCTTCGGCCGCCGGACCGCGCTTCCCCGGCATCGGACCCTGCGAGACCCGGGCCTCGGGCTGCACCCAGACCGTTCCCAGCAGCCCGCCGGTGTCCGGGAGCGGGGATTTCCCGTTCGTTCCGCCGAAGCCCTAGGACACCCTTCAGGAACGTGAAAACCCTGGAGAAAACGGGAACTTCCATGATGTTCGCAGCGACGCACCGGGCTGATCCGACAGCACATCGCGGGCGGGCCAGGGGTCCGTCCGCCGATTCCGCGCGGACGGCTCGTTCCGGCTCGACCGGGCCCGGCGACCCGGACGCGCTCCATGGAGGGAACGTGACCACCGTGACCGATCGCATCCAACCCGCTGGTCCCGACATCAGCGACGCCGGACTCCTGGAGCGAGTGCGCGAGCAGGACGCCGGCGCCCATCGCACGCTCTTCAACCGCTACTACCCGCGCCTCTTCTCCTTCGTCCAGCGGCGCGTCACCGACGGAGCGCTGGCCGAGGAGCTGGTGGCCGACGTGTTCTTCGAGGTCTGGCGCAACGCCGACCGCTTCCGCGGCGAATCGAAGGTGTCGACCTGGCTCTTCGGGATCGCCCACTTCAAGACCATGGCCGCCATGCGCCAGGCGCGGCGCGGCATTCGCGGGGCCACCCGCGGCGCCGACGTCGAGTACCTGCACCGCGTGCCCGACCGCCGCGATCCCACCACGGCCCTCGAGGCCCGCGGAGATCTCCGCCGCCTGCGCCGGCTGATGGACGGGCTGCCGGACAATCAGCGGGAGGTCGTCGAGATGGTCTTTCTCGAGGGCATGCCGTACGCCGAGGCGGCCGAGCGCCTGGGCGTCCCCGAAGCGACGATCAAGACGCGCATCTCCCGGGCCCGCAGCCGACTGCGCCGCGAGATGGGCGGACAGCTGGGGAGGATGGCGGAATGACCACCCACGAAACCTCCGCACTCTCGTGTCCGGCCGACGTGCTGGACTGGATTCCCTGGTACCCCGGCCCCGGACTGAGCGAGGAGCAGAAGGGCGCGGTCGAGTCCCACGCGGCGGCCTGTGTGCGCTGCCGCGAGGAGCTCGCCCTGCTGGCCGGTGAGGCGTCGGTCGACGCCGACGAGCTGCCCGCGGCCGACGCGGTCTACGACCGGGTGCTCGCGCGCATCGCCGACCACACGGAGGGCCGGGACGCGGCTCTCCTCGGCGGCACACCGCCGAGCGCCTCGAGCGCGCGGGAGGGCCGGACGGGAGCGCCGCCGCGCCGGACGCGAGCCAACTCGCGCTGGCGCGAGGTCGCCGTGGCGGCGATGGCCGCGGCCGTGGCCGGCCTGGCCTTCGGCTGGATCTCCGGTCGCGGGGTGGCGGAGCCGGTCTACTTCACCGCCCAGGCGGAGACCCTGCCCGCGACGTCGGGGGTGGCCCTCGACGTGATCTTCCGCGAGGACGCCACCTCGGGCGAGGTGTGGGACGCGCTGCACGCTCTCGGCGCCCAGGTGGTGTCGGGCCCCGACGCCTCGGACGTGGTGCGCCTGCAGCTCCCGCGCGAGTCCGACCCGGCGGCGGCGGCGCGGATGCTGGGGGCCGAGCGGGGCGGTGTGGCCGTGTTCGCGGAGCCGGCTCCGCCAGGGAGGGGCAGCCCGAGGTGAGGTCGCTCCGGTCCAGCTCGCACCTCCGGGTGCTCGCGGTGCTCGCGGCCGCGGTCGTCTGTTCCTGGACGACCGCGGCCCGCGTGCGCGCAGAGGTGGACTGCGGCCCCTTCGAGACCGGCGATCCGGCGACGACTGCGAACGCAGGCGTGATCGCCGAGCCGGGGCTCGCGACTTCTCCGCTCCGGCTGGCCCAGGCCGGCGGAGCCGACCGCCCTTCCGGAGTCCCGCCGTCTGCCCTGGACAGTGCCCCTTCGGACCGGCCGGGTTCCGCGGCGCCGGGCGGTTCGAGCGAAGTCCTGCTGGTTCTTCCCAAGGGACCCGACGGAAACGTGCCCACCGACTTCGAGCTCGGCCCGGGCGCCCACGTCGCCACGTCGTATTGGAGCCCCGTCCTCTGCGCCACGGTGGCGCGGGTGGTCGGACCGCCGGGGGCGTCGCCGGAGGCCCTGGTGACGCAACTCCCCGAGAGCGCGGTGCTGGCGGCCAACGAGGTGTACGTCACGGCCGCGCCCGAGGTGACGCCGGCGCCCGCGCCGGCTCCCACTCCCACTCCCGAGGTCGAGGTCGACCCGTATCGCCCGCTCCAGTACGCCCTCGACCGCGCCGGGGTGGAGGCGGCCCGAGCGGTCACCGACGGCCGGGGCGTCACCGTCGCGATCCTCGATTCGGCCCCGGCGCTGCCCCATCGCGACCTCGCCTCGGTGACCGTGGCCGCGGCCGACGACGCGCAGACCCGCCCGCCGGGCGTCCACGGCACGCTGCTGGCGGGCATCGTGGGTGCGACCGAAAACAACGGGTTCGGCATCGCGGGCATCGCGCCCGGGGCCTCGGTGGTCTCGGTGCCGGTGTGCACGCCCGAGGGCGCGACCGCCCGGGATCGCTGCCTGCTCTTCGACCTGCTCCGGGGCCTCGACGTGGCGTGGAACCACGAGGCGCAGGTGGTGAACCTGTCGCTGGTCGGCCCGTCGAGCCCGCTGCTGGAGCGGGCGGTGGCCCGACTCGACTCCCTGGGCGTGGTGACCGTGGCTGCGGCCGGCAACGAGGGGTCGAGCGCGCCGCGCTATCCGGCCGCCTATCCCACGGTGGTCGGAGTGGCCGCGGTCGACCGGGACGGCCGGCTGTGGGACCGCTCCAATCGCGGCCTCTCGGCGGAGATCGCCGCGCCGGGCGTCGGCATCCTCTCGACCACGCCGGGCGATGCCTTCGCCTTCGGAGACGGGACCAGCCTGGCCGCGGCCCAGGTGAGCGGTCTGCTGGCGCTGTTGACGTCGGCCAGCGGGGACCCGCTGGCCGCGCGCCGGGCGCTCTTCCGGGCGGGCCACGCCGCGGACCATTCGGTCGACCCGGCGACCGCCGGCGTCGCACCCCTGTGTCGATCCCTCCAGCTGCTCGGGCGCCCCTGCCGTCCCGAGCGGGCCGAGGCGCCCGCCGCTCCCTGACGGGCGCCGCGGGCCGCCCCGGCGCTTTGCCCTCGGAGAGCCGCGGCGTTAGGCTCGACCGGGTCGGGCGGGTCGAGCGCCGGCGTCGAGGTCCAGATGCAAACCAATCCGGGGTCCGGGTCCGACCCCCTCGCGGCCGACGGCCAGACCTTCGAGCTCAGCGACCGCAGCGATCGCGAGTTCGGCGCCTTCGGAGAGCCCGCGCCCTGGCGGGTGGTCCCCGACCACCTCGGCTGGCGCGACGGCATCGACGCCCTGCGCGAGACGACGCGCGCCTCGGTGCCCGATCTGGTCCGCCGGCGCGCGATTCCCCCCGCCCGTCGCTTCGTGGAGGCGGCGCTCCTGGTGGGCATGGCGGTCTCCGGCTGGGCCGTCCGGGACCGGAGGAGAGAGGAGACGGAGTCGCGGGCGGGCCTCTCCCGCAGGCTGCGCCGCGCCTGCGAACGCCTGGGGCCGGCCTACATCAAGCTCGGACAGATCGTCTCCTCCGGCCGGGGCATCTTCCCCGACGAGCTGGTGGAGGAGTTCAAGAAGTGCCGCGACCAGGTGCCGCCCGAGCCCTTCGAGGTGGTGCGGCGGGTGGTCGAGGAGGATCTCGGCCGGCCCCTCGAGGCGGTGTTCGCGGAGTTCGACCGCGAATGCCTCGCGTCGGCGTCCATCGCCCAGGTCCACGCGGCGCGGCTCCACAGCGGGGAGTCGGTGGTGGTGAAGGTCCAGCGGCCCAGCGTCGCGCGGCTGGTGCACCGCGACATCGCGGCCATGTCCTGGATCGCCCCCTTCCTGGTCGGCCGGCTGCCGGTGGCGGCCCTGGCCAACCCGCCGGCGCTCGTCGAGCTGTTCGCCGAGACGATCTCCGAGGAGCTCGACTTCCGCCTCGAGGCCCAGAACATGCTCGACATCGCCCACGTGCTGAAGGACGCGGGCCAGTCGGTGATCGTCGTGCCCCGTCCCCACCCCGAGCTCGTGACGCGCCGGGTGATCGTGATGGAGCGGCTCGAGGGCTTCGGCTACGAGGACGTCGAGGGCATGCGGGACGCGGGCATCGACACCGCCGAGGTGCTGCGCGGACTGATGATCACCTTCCTCGAAGGCGCCATGATCTACGGCGTCTTCCACGGCGACCTCCACGGCGGCAACCTCTTCGTGATGCGCGACGGCCGGGTCGCCCTGTTCGACTACGGCATGACCGGCCGCATGCGCGAGGCCGAGCGGCTGGCCTTCCTGCGCATGATGATGACCGGCGCGGTCAACGACATCCGCGGGCAGATCGCGGCGTTCCGCGACCTCGGCGCGCTGCCGCCCGACGCCGACATCGACTCCATCATCCGGCTCCTGAAGGTGGACCAGCCCGTGCGCGACCCCATGAAGATGGGCGGCGAGGAGCTGGTGGGCGAGATCCAGACGGTGATCAAGGGACTGATGGCCCAGGGCGCCCGGCTGCCGAAGCACCTGATGCTGTACGTCAAGAACATGCTGTTCTTCGACGGGGCCATCGCCCAGCTGGCGCCGGACCTGAACATGTTCGAGGAGGTCGCGAAGATCTTCGGCTACTTCGCGGCCAACCACGCCCAGCGCATCCAGCGCGACATCGGCTTCGACCCCAGCAAGGTCCAGCTGGATCTCGAGGGGATGAAGGCGTCGATGGGGCTCGAGAAGGACACGGAGTCCATCACCCACGCGGAGATCCAGGAGCGCCGCAAGTCGATCCAGAAGAAGGTCGACGACGCCGGCGGCGTGAGCTTCTAGCCACCCCCTCCTTTCTCTCGACAACGACACCGCGCCGCTTCGCTCTCCTCTCCTGCGCGCGCCACTTCGTTTCGTCTGACTTCCTCGGGGCGTGTCGGGGGGTACAGGGGGGCGCCCGTGCTCAGACAGTCCTCGGCGAACCTGTCGGGTGCTTCACGGGGACGACCGGGCTGCCCTGCGCTGGCTGGACCTGCCTGCGGAACTGCGCGCGGGACCCCCCTGTACCCCCCGAC
>JBNLVL010000012.1:0-4858 GCA_050618075.1 Myxococcota bacterium | reverse complement strand
TAGGTGGTGGAGAAGGTCTGTGAACTGAAGGACCGGCCGCAGCGTGAACAGCGGTAGCGCTGGATGGGCCGCCGGGCGCTCTGGTTGCGGTAGAAGCCCTTGCGGATGCAGCGCCAGGGGCCCGGATCCGCATGGGAATCGCAGTCCGGGTTCGGGCAGTGAGGCGGCTGGAAGGCTCGGTGCCGGGCGGACATGACCGGGCACAGAGCACGTCACGTGCCAGGCACATTCTTCGAGCCACGACTCAATGGATCCGAAGGACACACTTCGGCGGGCGGCGAGGCCGGATCAGCGCTTCTCGTTCTCCACGCTGACGGCGACGGCGTCCGGGCGCCGCGCCGGATCGAAGGCGATCGCCAGCAGCTCGGCCGCCACGTGGCCCGTCGTGTTGAAGCCGTCCGCGCGCTTGAGCTCCCGGAAGCGCTCCACCTCGGGGAACGCCTCGGGCGTGGATTCGCGGATCAGCGCCTGCATGTCCGTGTCGATCACCCCGGGCGCCACGGAGTAGGCGCGAAGCCCGGTCCCTTCCTCCTCGGCGGCCACGCACTCGGTGAGGCGCTCCACCCCCGCCTTGCCCGCGCAGTAGGCCGACCACCCGCGGTAGGCCTTCCACGCGGCGCCCGACGAGATGTTGATCAGCACGCCCTCGCCGCCGCGGGACCGCAGGTGCCGCACGAAGGTCCGGGTGCCCAGGAAGACGCCGGTCAGGTTGACGTCGATGTGCCGACGGAAGTCCTCGGCCGACACGTCGCGCAGCGGCTCGATGGGCGCGAGCAGCCCGGCGTTGTTGATCCAGAGATCGATCTGCCCGAAGCGCTCCACCACCCGTGCGGCGAAGGCTTCGACCGCCTTCTCGTCGGTGACGTCGAGCCGCTCGCAGACGACGTCGTCGGACTCGGGCAGGGCGCTCTCGGCCCGGGCGCAGAGCCCCAGGCGCAGGCCGCGCTCGGCCAGGTCCCTGGCCAGGCCGGCGCCCAGCCCGCGGCTGGCCCCGGTGACGACGGCGCAGCGGCCGCGGAGGTCGGGAAGGCTCATCGTTGGACTCCTTGCTGGCTGTCGCCCAGTCGTTCGAGGTCCGCACCCGAAGGGCTCTGGAACGCCCGCAGGCCGAACTCCGGCAGGATGGCGAAGATATGATCGAAGAGGTCGGACTGGATGTCCTCGTACTCACCCCACGCCGTGGTGTTGGTGAACGCATAGATCTCGATGGGCAGACCGTGCTCGGTGGGCGCGAGCTGGCGGACGAGCAGCGTCATGCCCTGGTGGATCCGCGGGTGCCGACGCAGGTAGCCGTGGATGTAGGCGCGCAGGGTGCCGAGGTTGGTGAGCCGGCGCTGGTCGGGAACCGCGTCGGGGGCGATGGAGGCGTCGGCGTTGTGGGCGGCGATCTCGGCCGTCTTGTGCTCGATGTAGTCGGCCAGCACCCGGATGCGGCCGGCGCGCTCCACCTCCTCGTCGCTGAGGAAGCGGATGCTTCCCGTGTCGAGGTAGACGGCTCGCTTGATCCGACGCCCGCCGGACCGCGACATTCCCCGCCAGTTCTTGAACGACTCCTCGATCAGCTTGTGGGTGGGAATGGTGGTGATGGTCTTGTCCCAGTTCTGGACCTTCACCGTGTGGAGGGCGACGTCGATGACGTCGCCGTCCGCGCCGTACCGGGGCATCTCGATCCAGTCGCCCACGTGGACCATGTCGTTGCCGGTGAGCTGGATGCTGGCCACCAGGCCGAGGATGGTGTCGCGGAAGACCAGCAGCAGGACCGCGGCGAGCGCCCCGAGGCCCGAGAGGAAGATCCACGGAGAGCGGTCGAGGAGCGTCGCGAGGATGAGGAGCCCCGCCACCAGGAAGAGCGCGATCTGGACGACCTGGAGGTAGCCCTTGATCGGGCGCTTGCGGTTCTCCGGATTCGCCGAGTAGATGATGTTGACCGCGGACAGGCTCGCGCTGCCGGCCACGGCCAGCATGGCCACCAGGACGGAGATGGCGACCCGCTGGATCAGGACCTCGACGGTGTCGTGAAGGTCGGGGACGAGCTGGATGCCGAAGTAGACCACCAGCGCCGGCGCCACCGAGGCGATCCGCGAGAAGACCCGCGCCTCGACGAAGGCGTCGTCCCAGTGGGTGGAGCTCGCGGCCGCCAGGCGTCGGAGGGTGAGCAGCACCACGCGCCGGACGACCAGGTGCACGAGGGTGGCGGCGGCCAGCAGGAGCCCGAGCCCCAGGGCCTCGTTCAGCCAGGGCCAGTCCGTCCAGAGCGTCGCGAGGTCGTCTTGTGTGGGAATCGTCTCCCTCCGAGGGCGAAGTCGGGGCATGATATCGAACCGATGGCTGCGAGCATCCGCGCTTGAACCACGTCGCCCTCCTCTGTCTCCGACGACCGCGCGCGGCCGCGCTCGTGCTGGTCCTGTCGACCGCCGCTCTGGTCGCCGGCCTCCCCCGGCTCGAGACCGACGTCGGCTACCGCGCCTTCCTGGGCCCCCGCCATCCCTCGGTGGCGCGCTTCGACGGGTTCCTCGAGCGCTTCGGCGGCGGCCTGCCCATGGCGGCGGTGTGGAGCTGCGAGTCGAGTCCGGTCTGTGACAGCGTCTTCGACGACGCGTCGCTGGCCATGGCGGCGCGGGTCGCCGCGCGTCTGGAAGGCGCACCGGGCGTACGGGCGGTGGCCTCGCCGGCGACGACCCCGATCGCGCTGCCCACGCCGGTGGGCCCCGTTCCCCGGACCCTGTGGCGGGACGGAGCGCCGGCTCCGGAGCGGGACATCCTGGCCCGGCGCGCGCGCATCGATCCCCTGTGGAGCGGTCGGCTGGTCGACCCGGACGGAGAGGTGGGCGCCCTCGTGGTGGAGCTCGAATCGTCGTCCAGCCGGGTGGCCGTCGATGCCTACACCGCCCTCGACCTCGCCCTGGCCGAGGAAGAGGAGCGCGGCTTCGAGTTCCACCGGGTGGGCGGCCCGGTCGAGTTCGTGGTCGCCGGCGGCGAGCTCGAGGCGGCCACCGCCCGGCTCATCCCGCTCATGGTGGGACTCGTAGGGCTCACCCTGTTCGGGCTCTTCCGCTCGCTCGCGACCGCCGCGGCCGTGCTGGGCTCGGTGGGTCTGTCGGTGGTCTGGACCATGGGGCTGCTGGGCTGGCTCTCCCACCTGGGCTGGTCCCAGAACAGCCTCACCCAGGTGCTCCCACCCCTCGTGCTGGTGATCGGCGTGTGCGACGGCATCCACCTGGTGGCGAGCCTGGCGAACCGGGTGAGGACCCGGCCCCCGGTGGACACCGGCGAGCGCCGGGCGGCCGTGGAGGCCAGCGTGGCCGACGTGGCGACCCCGTGCGTCGTGACCACGGTGACCACGGTGGCGGGCTTCCTCGCCTTCCAGACCGCGGAGCTGGAGAGCTTCGCCCGGTTCGGCGTGCTGGCCGCCGCGGGCGTGACCTTCGCCCTGCTCCACTGCTTCACGCTGCTGCCGCTGGTGCTGGTCCAGCTGCCGCCGGCGTCGCTGGGCGCGCGCCGGGCCAGCGCGCGCTGGCAGGGGGCGATCGAGCGCCTGGTGCGCTGGCCCGCGGCGCGTCCGCGGACGGTGGTCGCCGTGGCGGGCGGAGTCGGTGTGCTCGCCGGCTTCGCCATGACGCACCTCGAGGTCGATGCCCGCTTCGAGGAGCTCTACGGCGAGGACAGCCGGGTGGTGCGCTGGGCGGCCTTCGTGTCCGAGAACCTGCGGCGCCCCGACACCCTCGAGGTCGTGCTCGAGCTCCCGGACGAGGTCTCGCTGGCGGATCCGGCCGCCCTCGAAGCGCTGGCCGAGCGCGCACGGGCCCTGGCCGACATCGAGACCCTGGGTCCCGCGCGTTCGGTCGCCGACTGGGTGGCCTGGACCCATCGGCTGGTGCGCGGCGACGATCCGGACTGGCAGCGCCCGGCCGACACCCGCGAAGACAACGCCGCGCTCCTGGGCGCGACCCGTCTGCTCCTGGGCGGCCCGGAGGGACGCGACGGCCTGGCCCGCTGGGTCACGTCCGACGACCGCAGCGTGCGGATCTCCCTCGAGTCCGGGAAGACGCCCCAGGAGCCCCTGAGGCGGGCCATGGCATCGGTTCGGCGGCAGCTGGAGGAAGCCCTGCCCCAGGGATGGTCGGGCGAGGCCACGGGGCCGCTGGCGGTGGTCCACGACATGATCGACGCCATCCGCCGCACCCAGCTCCGCAGCTTCGCCGGCGCGGCCGTCGCGGTGGGACTGCTGGTGGCGCTCTTCCTGGGCTCGCTTCGCTGGGCGTTCCTGGCGCTCGTGCCCACGGTCCTGCCGGTGGTGGCCACGCTGGGGGCGATGGCCGGCCTGGGGCTGGCGCTCGACGTGGGCAGCGCCATGGTCGCCGCCGTGGTGCTGGGAATCGCCGTGGACGACACGATCCACCTGCTGGAGCACTTCCGGCGGCGCCGGAGGCTGGGCGAGAGCGAGGCGGCGGCCATGGCCCACGCCGTGCACCACGTGGGACGGGCGCTGGTGACGACCTCGATCGCGCTCACGCTGGGCTTCACGGCGCTGGCGCTCTCACCGTGGAAGAGCGTCTCGAGCTTCGGGC
Organism: Myxococcota bacterium; assembly: GCA_050618075.1. Lineage (GTDB taxonomy): Bacteria > Myxococcota_A > UBA9160 > UBA9160 > UBA4427 > JBNLVL01. The sequence goes on along the minus strand of JBNLVL010000012.1, from coordinate 290 downwards.
TGGTCTCGGCCGTGGCCATCGCCGGCGCTCTGGTGAGCTGCCTGGTGGTGCTGCCGGCCCTGGTGACGGTGCTGGGGGGAGGCGGGGGGCGCGACGCCCGGGGTCCCGGCGCCTGAGCGGCGTCCAGCGCCTGCCCTCGAGCAAGCACCGGGAAGACGCCCGGGAGCCGGAACGCAAGAGTGGGAGCCCCGCGCGAAGCGAGGCTCCCACTCTGTGTCTCTGTCTCTGTCTGTGTCTGTGTCTGAATCCGAGCGTGAGTCCGAGCGGGCCGGCCGGGCTTGCGCCCGGCC
>JBNLVL010000011.1:0-8987 GCA_050618075.1 Myxococcota bacterium | reverse complement strand
GAGCTGCTACAGGCCACGGCCTCCCCGCGAGAGCACGCCGTGCGGCCGGCCGAGGTGGTCGACGACAAGCGCCTCTCGGCGGCCCTCGAGTTCATCAAGCGGCAGCAGCGCGAGCGCACGGAGGCCCGCGTCGGGAAGCCCCCGACGACCCGGCGAGAAGCCCGCCTGCTGCGCGCCGGCACGTCGCGGCGGCCCGAGCAAGGAGCAGCCCGGGGCACCCGATCCTGACTGCCTGCGCGCCGTCCGGATCGCGTTCGAGCCCCTCGGGCCTCGAACGCGACCCGGACGAACTCAGAAGAACCGGACATCTCTACTTTGGAGGAAAGCGGACATCTTTACTTTGGGCCGACACGAGCCAGAACGCAGCTTATTCTTCCTATCCCCTCCGTCGGCGACTCCCGGAGTCTACACACGGAAATGCAGTCTCGCTGAGCCGGGCGCACGGGAAAGGTGCGCTCGGAGACCACCCGGGAACTGATCACAACGCGGAGTTCTCGGGCCTCGAAAGCCCCACTTGGAGTGCCTGTCCGCCAGGCTGACCTTCGCTGACACAAATCTGACACAAATGGCTTTGCGGGCCCACCCATCTGGGAACAGCCTTTCCCGGAGATCTCACCATGCCCCTGCTCGCCCGTGTGCCCGTTTCAGCCCTGTTCGCGCTCGCTCTGCTCGGCCTCGCGGGCGCCTCCACCCAGGCCGTCGCCTTCTCGTCGACCGTGGCGTTCGGCGCCTCGGGGGTCGAGTTCCAGGTGCCGGGCCTGATGAACGGCGTGTCCCTCGAGACCAACGGCGGCGCCGGCTTTGCCAGCGTTTCGGGGAACTTCGGCGAGACCTACGTGGGCCAGAACCCGAACACGGCGCAGAGCGTGGAGTGGGAGGTCGACGGCTCGGGCTTCGCGAGTCTCGCGTCCGGCGTCCTGCGCGCCGAGGCCTTCGCACAGGACAACCGGAACGCGGATGCCAACGACTGGTCGTTCGCCGTCCTCTCGGGCTACGAGGAGACGATCGAGCTCACGGGGCCGGCGACGAACGGCTTCTACGAGGTCACCCTCGAAATCACGCTCGATCCGTTCGACGCCACGCCGAACCCGCTCGCGCCGAGCTTCGTGTGGGAGGCTCGCGCCGACGTCGACCTCAGCGTCGTTGCCTCATCCGGCGATGCCTCGGGCGACTTCGACGCCTCGCTCCTCGGCTGGCTCGACTATCGCTGCCCCGCCTTCGACGCACCGGCTCCCGACTGCGATCCGTTCTTCGGCTTCCAGAGGCCGCCCTTCGAGGACTCGGCCACGTTCCTCATCCCCGAGTCCGATCCCTTCTTCACCATCAGCCACGACCTGCGTGTGAGTGTGACCTCGGCCCATGCGGACGTGTCGAACAGCTCGGAGCTACGGATCATCCTCGCCGACGGCGTGGACTTCGAGTCGGAGTCCGGGCTGCTTCTCTCGGCGGTGCCCGAGCCGGGCGCCGCCCTGCTCCTGGCCGCCGCGGGCGCGCTCTGGATCGGCATCCAGCGCCGGTCGTGATCCGGCTCGCCGCGGTCGCGGTCCGCAGGCGGCTCAACGTCTGACGGCCCGCCGCCGCCGCCCGCCAACCGCGGGCCTCGCGACCGGGGAGCCGTCGCCACGGGCGCTCAGCCCGGGCTGCGGTACGGCCGGCGCAGCGCCGTCAGGCCGAGTTCGGCCGCCACGGTCGCGAGCACGTCGGGGCTGAAGCAGTAGCAGCGCACGCGCTGGATGCAGCCGTCGACCTCCTCGATCCGGTGGATCTCGTTGAGACCCTCGACACCGTCGAGCGTGCGGAACCCCAGCACGATCGGCTCGCCGCGATACTCGGCGAGCTTCCAGTGCGGGTTCTCGCCGAAGCCGAGCTTCGGAAGCACCATGTGGGCGTGCGCGAAGAAGCTGCGGCTCTGCTCGAACGTGTCGCTCTGGGCACCTCCGACCAGCTCGACTGCGAGGTCGGCCGAGCAGATCGACTCCAGTGCGTCCAGGTCGCGCGACGCCAGCGCCTTCATGAAGCGTTCGACGACGGCGCGGTCGGGCAGCACGGTGGCGTCCGATGGATCGGACGCCTCGAGCCGGCCGCGCCCCCGGTGGAGCGCCGCCTTGACGGCGCCGACCGTGGTCTGCAGCAGCGCCGCGGTCTCCTCGAGCGAGAGGTCGAAGACGTCCTTCAGCAGCAGTGCCGCGCGCTCGCGCGGCGGCAGGGCGCCGAGCAGGGCACCGGCCGCGTCGCGCACCTCGGCGGTGCGCGACGGGTCGTCGCGGCCGGTCTGGGGCGGCTCGGCGGACCCGCCGGCGAGCAGGCTGCGCTCGCGCTCGCGCCGCCGCATCCGATCGATCCAGAGGTGGGTGGCAGTTCGCAGCAGATAGGCGCGGGGGTTCTCGAGGTCGGCGTCCAGCCTGCCCATCATGGAGAAGACGCGCATCAGGGCGTCCTGGACCAGATCCTCCCCGTCCCAGACGTTGCCCGTGAGGCGGACGCAGTAGCGATGGAGATCCGGTCGCAGGGGCGCGAGCGAGTCGAGGTAGCGCCTCCAGGGCGCACGGACCTGGGACTGGACGTCGAAGGCGGATTCGGGGTCGGGTCGGGTCATCGGGCGCTCCCTGGCAGTCGACTCTGGGGTGGACTCTCAGCCAACAGAACGAACGGGCGGGCGCCGGGGATACGCCGCCGCGCGAGAAAGCTCGCGGGCGAAGACGGCACGCGCTGGCGCATGGCTCCCCTCGGGAGACCTGCGCCCTGTGCTGCCTGCGCCCCGGTGCTTCGTCGTCGCGAGGCGCGCCCCGCCCTCAGTCGAACTCGACCGCTCCGGTGTCGAAGTGCACGAAGGCGGACCCGCCGACGGGTCCCCGTAGGGGATTGACACAAAGACCATACCCGGGTGTGCATATCGAGGGGCGAGCGAGACCGCTCCCGAGTCCGTGTCCGCGGTCCGGGGATCGGGCCTCGCGCCCGCTCGGCGCCCTCGGGCGCAGCTCGGAAGCAGCTCGGGAGTGGCTCAGGAGCCGGTCTGGGCGATCGAGGCCGCGCGCAGCTCGCGCATGCGCAGGGCGATGTGGTCGGGGACCCGCAGGTTCTCGGCCTCGTTCTCCACGCGCTCGAACAGGGCCACGGCGCCGGGGGCGTCCCCGGACTCCGCCAGGCAGCGCGCGGCGTCGAGCAGCGCGCCGTAGCGCAGCGGGTAGCTCTCGACCTCAAAGGCCTCCTGGTAGGCGGCGGCGGCCTCGGCCCAGTCTCCGGCGTCCTCGTGGGCCGCCGCGATGCGATTGAGCAGCAGCGCCCGGGGAATGGATTCGGAGTGGCCGGCGGCGTCGCGCCAGATGGCCAGCGCCCGCTCGGGGTCGCCCAGGTCGGCCTGGAGCCCGCCGGCCTCGAGGGCCGCGATGGAGCCGACGGCGGACCCGGAGTACTCCTCGGCCAGCGCCAGGTAGGCCTCCAGGGCCTCGCTGCGGGCCTTGTGGGCGGTCTCGGGGTTGGCCGGCTCGACGATCTCGAAGTCGTTGGGCGACGCGCCCATCGCCTTGCGGAACTGGGCCCCCACGGCCGCCAGCTCCGCCGACGCGCGATCGCGCTCGGAATCGACGTAGCTCTGGGAAAAGCCGTACGCGGCCGCGATGATCAGCACGCCCAGGGCGGTCCCGAGCACCAGCATGGGGTTGCGGCCCACCCACTCGGCCATGCGATCGCCGAAGGACTCGAGCTCTTCCAGGGCCTCGGAGGCCGGGTTCTCGTGTTTGCGCGCCACGCGCCGACTCCCTTGTCTGAACGGGCCGCGGAGTGTATCCGAGCCACCCCGGGTTTCGACCCCCGGCCCGGCGGCGCGGCTCAGGCCCTCTCGCTGCGGGCGCGCAGGCGGATCCGCACCGGGGTGCCCTCGAACCCGAACGCCTCGCGGAGCCGGTTCTCGAGGAAGCGGCGGTAGGAGGTCTGGATCGCGCGCGGGTCGGTGCAGAAGAGCACGAAGGTCGGCGGGCGCACGCCCGTCTGGGTGGCGTAGAAGAACTTGAGGGGCCGCCTGCGCTTCTGGCCCTTCCGCGCCAGGGACGGCTCGTGCCGCCGCACGGTGTCCTCGAGCCAGCGGTTGAGATCGGCCGTGGGAATCCGCTGCTCCGCGCTCTTCATGACCTGGGCGACGGTCGGCCAGACCCGCGACAGGTGCGCGCCGGTGAGCGCCGAGACCGTGAGGATGGGCGTGTCCGACATGAAGCGCAGCCCGTGGCGGATCGCGTCGAGCACCTCGGGGCCCCGCTCTCCGGGGACCCGGTCCCACTTGTTGGCGAGCACGACGGCGGCGCGGCCCTGGTCGCGCACCAGGCGCGCCACCGCTGCGTCCTGGTCGGTGAAGCCCTCCTCCGAGTCGAGCACCAGCAGCACGAGCTGGGCGCGCTCGATCGAGCGCACGGTCATGAGCGCGCTGCCGCGCTCGGCCGTCCGGGTCCGCCGGCCGGGGCGGCGCAGGCCGGCGGTGTCGATCAGCACGTAGCGCTGTCCGTCGCTCTCGAAGGGCGTGTCGATGGCGTCCCGGGTGGTGCCGGGCACGTCGGAGACGACCACCCGCTCCTGGCCCAGCAGGCGGTTCACCAGCGAGCTCTTGCCCACGTTTGGGCGACCGGCGAAGGCCACGCGCAGGGGACCGCCCTCCTCCTCGGGCCCGGTCGCCTCGGGAGGCGGCTCCGGAAGGGCCTCCACCAGCCACTCGAGCACGTCCCAGGCGCCGCCGCCGTGCTCGGCGGAGGTGGCGACCAGCGGCTCGAGCCCCAGGCTGTAGAACTCGGTCACACGCTCGTTGTGGGCCGGCACGTCGATCTTGTTCACGGCCACCGCCAGCGGGCGCTGGGTGCGGCGGAGCGTGCGCGCGATGGCCTGGTCCTCGGGCAGCAGGCCCGCCTTGCCGTCCACCACGAACAGGATCGCGTCGGCGCCCTCGACCGCCTCGCGGGCCTGGGTCTGGACCGCGCTCTCGAGCTCGCCCTGTCCTGCCGGATCGAGCCCCGCCGTGTCCACCACCAGGACCGTCCGGCCGGCGACCTCCACGCTCTCCGCGATCCGGTCGCGGGTGATTCCGGGGGAGTCCTCGACGAGCGCCCGGCGGTGGCCCGCGAAGCGGTTGAACAGCGTCGACTTGCCCACGTTGGGGCGTCCGACGATGGCGATGATCGGAATGCGGTGTTGGGTGTCCATCAGGGAAAACAGCCATCAGGGAGAAGAACCATCAGGGAGAAGAACCGTCGGGGAGAAGAACCGTCGGGGAGAGCCGTGGGTGCGCGCCGCCGCGGGGCAGGCGCTGGGGACGCTGGGAGACAGGGTCGGCGCGACGGCTCCCAGGGGCCGGCCGCACCCGTTGGCGGCCAAGGGTAGCCGCGTCGGGCGCCCTGCCCCACGCACCGCCGATTCCTGCAGCTTGGTCGCCCAAGCCTGCGAGAGCCAAGCCGATTTCCCATGTCCTCGCTTGACATCGCGATCCGCATCCGACTAGGCTCGATCCGGGGAAAGCGCGCCATGTGCGCCAATCAGGGCGAAGCCGTGGGAGGCCATCCAGTGATCTCGTTCAGTCAGCACTCCGACTCCGTCGTTCGCGTCGTTCGCGTCGTTCGCGTGGCTCGAAGCTCGCGCCTGGGTCGCGGCCTGCGCGGACTCGCCGCCTGCGGAGTGGCCCTCTCGCTGGTGGCGCTGGCCGCGCCGCGCCCGGCCGAAGCGTCGCCGGAGACCCTCAGCCGGTCGGTCGGCAACATGGTCCAGGCGCCGCTGGACCTGGCGCTGTCGCCGCTGGTCGCCTGGGCGACGCTCAACAACAACATCCAGGACATCGACGACACCACCGCGGTGCGCGTGGCCTACTACCTGCCCGGCTACGTCTGGCTGCTCGGACTCCAGGTGGGCGCCAGCGCGATCCGCGGACTCACCGGCGCCATCGAGTTCCTGCCGGGGCTGTTCCTCCTGCCCTTCGACGCCGACCTCGACCCGCTCTACGACCCCGTCGAGCGCGGCGAGGCGCTCGTCGAGTGGGAGAACCCGGTGATGGACATCAAGTTCGGCATCAACTACCAGTCGCCGGCCTTCTAGCCCTCCGCGCCGTTCTCCAGGAATCCCTCGACCCGTTTCAACACGGGATCGAGCGCGCTCGGGTCCAGCCAGACGGCCTCGGGCACGGCGCGCAGCCACGTGCGCTGGCGCTTGGCGAACCGCCGGGTGTCCCGCTTCATGGCCTCCTCCGCGTTGGCGAGGGTGTCGAGTCCGTCGACCACCGGCTGGATGTGGCGATAGCCGATGGCCTGCATCGGCTTGAGCTCGGGCCCGTAGCCGCGCTCCCGAAGGTCGCGGACCTCGCGCAGCAGCCCCGCCTCGATCATCTCGTGACAGCGGCGGTCGATGCGCTCGATGAGCGGCTCCACCCCGGGATCGAAGGCCAGGTGGAGTGCGCGGTACGGCTCGTCGGCGAAGGCGTGGCCGGACCGCGCCTCGGACGCGGTGCGACGGCCCACCTCCGCGATCTCGAGGGCGCGCACGATGCGCACCAGGTCGTTGGGGTGGATGCGCGCGGCGGCCTCGGGGTCGAGCTTCTCGAGGCGGCGGTGCAGCCGACCCGGGTCGCCGTCCGCCACGGCTGTCGCGTGCTCGGCCTCCAGCCGCTCGCGCAGCTCGGGGTCGGCCCCTCCGACCTCGACCAGGCCGTGCAGGAAGGTGCGGATGTACAGGCCGGTCCCCCCGGCCAGCACGATCAGGCGGCCGCGGCCGGCGATGGCCTCCGCCGCGGCGCGGGCGTCGCGCACGTAGCTGCCGGCGTTGTAGGGACGGTCCGGGGTCACCACGTCGAACAGATGGTGAGGGACCCGGGCCCGCTCCTCGAGGCTGGGCTTGGCCGTCCCGATGTCCATGTACCGATAGACCTGCATGGAGTCGGCGTTGATCACCTCGCCGCCGAAGCGGGTGGCGATCTCGATCGCCAGGCCGGTCTTCCCGCACGCGGTGGGGCCGGTGACGACGACGACCGGAGGGCGGTTGCGGGTGGGCTGGGCCATGGGGGGCGGGATCCTAGCAGGCCGTCGGCGCACGCCGGACGCCCTCTCCGAGCCTGCCTCAGCGCCGGCCGAAGCGCCGCTCGATGTCCGAGCGATCGAGGCGCACCGCCACCGGCCGGCCGTGGGGACAGGTGGGCGCCCAGGGGATCGCGTCCAGGGCGTCGAGCAGCGCCCGCTGCTCGGCCGGCTCGAGGTGGTCGCCGAAGCGCCGGGCCGAATGGCAGGCCAGCGTGGCGAAGATGCGATCCGCCGCCGCCAGCGCCCGGACCTGGTCCGCGCCGTCGTCCTCGCCCGCCTCGGCCGTGAGCTCGTCGGCCAGCTCCCGGACCAGACGCACCGGGTCGCGGTCGCCCAGCAGCGCCGGCACCGCGCGCACGGCGACGCTGTCCGTGCCGAAGGGCTCCACCTCGAACCCCAGCCGCTCCACCCGCCCCGCGTGCTCGAGGAAGCGCGCCAGGGCCGACGGGTCGAGCTCCACGAGCGCCGGCGCCAGCAGGCCCTGGCGCTCGACCCCGCGCTCGAGCCACTCGCTGCGCAGCCGCTCGTAGAGCACGCGCTCGTGGGCGGCGTGCTGGTCGATCAGCAGCAGCCCGTCCTTGGCCTCGGCGATCAGGTAGCTGGCGGTCCACTGGCCGATCAGGCGCAGGTCGCCGAAGCGCAGGTGCCGCGGGCCCGGGTCGGCGGGCACCTCCGACGGGTCGGGCGCGTCGGCCACGGCCCGCGCGCCGCCCGCGAACGCCCAGTCGCCCGGGGACGCGTCGCCCGGGGCCGCGTCGCCCGAGGCCGCGGCGTGGGTCGCGCGCGCGCGGTCGCCCTCGCCGAACAGCGTCCGGGCCGCCGGGGCCCTGCCCGGTGTCTCCGCCGGGCGCATCTGGCCCGGGTGGGGGTCGGGGGACGGCGCCGGAGCGCTGCCCAGCCAGCTACGCCCCTCCACCGCGCTGCGCAGGCTGCGGCGGATCAGCTGGCGAATGCCCTGGGGCTCGGCGAAGCGCACCTCCCACTTGGCCGGGTGGACGTTCACGTCGACCTGCTCGGGCGGCACGTCCAGGAACACGATCGCGGTCGGGAAGCGGCCCCGCGGCAGCCAGTCCCGATAGCTCTGCAGGACCGCGCTGCGGATCAACGGGTCGCGCACCGGACGCCCGTTCACGAAGAGATAGAGGCCCTGGGTGTTGGGCCGCGTGCGTTCGGGGGCGGAGACGAAGGCCTGCAGCCGGCCCGCCCCGTCCTCGCCCTCGACGGCCAGCAGCGACGCGGCCTCGTCGTCTCCCAGCACCGCGGCGATGCGGTCGAGCGGCTCGGTCGTGGCGGGCCAGACCGTGGGCGGTCGCTCGTCGCGCTGCACCTCGAAGCGGACCTCGGGCAGCACGAGTGCGGAGCGCGCGAGCCAGTCGGCGATGTGGCTCCACTCGGTGGCGGGCCGCTTCAGGAACTTGCGTCGGGCGGGGACGTGGACGAAGAGATCGGCGACCTCGACCCGGGTGCCCTCGGGTCCGCCGGCCGGACGCTCGGAGGTGAGCCGCCCGCCTTCCATGCGGATCTCGACGCCCTCCTCCGTGTCCCGGGCGCGGCTGCGCAGGCGCAGGCGCGCCACCGAGGCGATGGACGGCAGCGCCTCTCCTCGGAACCCGAAGCTCGCGATGCGCGTGAGATCGTCCTGCTCGCGGATCTTGCTGGTGGCGTGGCGCTCGAGGGCCAAACGCGCCTCGGCAGGCCGCATGCCCCGCCCGTCGTCGGTGACCGCGATGAACGACGCCCCGCCCTCCCGCAGCTCCACGCGGATGGAGCGCGCGCCGGCGTCGAGCGCGTTCTCGACGAGCTCCTTCACGACGGACGCCGGGCGTTCGACGACCTCGCCCGCCGCGATCTGATCGATGAGTGCGTCGTCCAGGCGTCGGCTCGATCCGACCCCCGCGCTGCGAGCGCGCTCGCTCACCCCCGGCCCCAACGCACCCACCCGCGCCC
>JBNLVL010000010.1:0-428351 GCA_050618075.1 Myxococcota bacterium | reverse complement strand
GCCTGACCTGCCTGCGGAACTGCGCGCGGGACCCCCCTGGACCCCCCGACCCGGGACGGGGCGGCCAACGACCCCGGTTCGTTCTGCCTCGAAGGGTTCGTCCGTACCGTTGGCTGCCCAGCGCGAGACCGGGGGAAGGGTTGACAGCGGAGCGACCGCCGAGGCGAGGAGAGCGTGCTCCCACCCGAAGTGCTGCTTCAACCGATGGCGGCCAGCGCGTGGACGAGCGCAGGCGTCGTGTTCCCAGCGGCCGCCAGCTCCGGCAAGGAGGAAGCGGAGGGAGACGGAGTCGCAACCCTTCCCCCGGTCGGGGCAACGGAGGAGCTCGGGCGGAGCGACGCGGCCTCGCGCTCGTGGGGGGGCGGTGGGGGGCTCAGCTCTCGGGGGGGGTTCGCCGATGGAGGGGAGGGCCCGGCCGCCCGCCGATCGGGCCCGCAGGAGGAGGCGCGATGTCCATGGCATGGAATCCGACCCCGACCCGGACCCCGGTGCGACGGCGAGCCCTCGTCGTTGGGATGACGTTCGCCACCCTGGCCCTCGCCGCCTGCGGGTCGGCGGGCGACCCGTCGGACGGCTCGCCGGGCGCGGCCGGCGAGGCCGACGCCGGCTCGGCCGGGGGCGACGGCCGCTTCGCCTCGGTCGGCGAGGCCCAGAGCAAGCGCCTCTACTTCCAGTACATCGACGCCCGGGGAGCGGTCCGCTTCACCGAGCGCCTCACGGACGTGCCCGAGGCCTGGCGCGAGAAGGTCGGCTACGTGGAGATGGACGCGCCGCCGCCGCTGGTTCCCGCCGACGCGAGGCGGACCCGCGACCAGCGCTTCGCCCGGTCGGCCGGGGGCCGTGCGGCGCGCGCCCGGACCGCGGAGCAGGCGGCCCGGGTGCCCGATCGCCGTGCGCCGGAGATCGAGCTCTTCTGGGCGCAGTGGTGCGGCTACTGCAAGAAGGCCCGGGCCCACCTCGACCGACGCGGCGCCGTCTACGACCTGCGCGACATCGACCGCGGGTCGAACGGCGACGAGCTGGTTCGCCGCACGGGCCAGCGGTCGATTCCGGTCATCGACATCGACGGCAAGGTGTTGATCGGGTACGACCCGGGGCGCCTCGACCGCCTGCTGGACGCGGCCGGCTGAGGACCGGGCCCGGCTCCGGGCTCAGTAGACGACGTGGGCCTCGAGGCGGCCGCCTTCGCCCTCCACCACGTTCAGGCGCGTCATGCAGGCCATGCAGTAGAGGCGGTCGCCGGGACGCAACTCGCGGGTCGAGCGGATCACGATCTTGCACACGGGGCACAGCGCCTCGTTGGGACCCAGGGCGTCGCCCGGGCCGTCCCACTTGCGGTAGAACCGCCGGTACTTCTTCGGGACCTCGTCGAAGCCCGTGTCGTCGAGGACGAAGCGTTGCCGGCGCTCGCCGGCGGCCGCGGAGTCCTGCTCGATCGGGTCCCCTTCGGTCGTGCCCACCGCTTCCGCCCGATCGCTCACGGCACCAGCCCCAGTCGTCCGATCGCCCCGAGGTAGTCGCGGCCCAGCTGGGCGCGCTCGCTGGCCGGGATCTGCAGCTCGGCCTGGGTGGTCTCGAGGGTCTCCAGGACCAGCGCGTCGAGCTCCTGGCGGACCGTGGAGAGCCAGCGCTGCCGCGTCGTATCCTCCCGCAGCCGGCGGCCGATCTCGTTCTCGCCGAAGCCGATGTGGCGTCGTTCGTCCTTCAGGATGCGCTCGAGCAGGTCCCGGGTGACCGGGTCCGCGCTGCGGGCGTGGGCGGTGAACACCGAGAACTCCATCGCCTCGAGCACCACGTTCTGGGCGAAGATCGCCGAGTCCCAGTCGTGGGCGTCCACCAGCGCGAGCAGCTTCTCGCGGAAGTTGCGGATGCCCCGGCCCGCCCGCCTGGGAACCTCGGCCTCGGGGTCCGAGACCCCGAGGTCCCGGAGACGCTGGAGGATGACCTCCACGTGGCGCCCCTCGTCCACGACCTGGGTCGAGAGGAAGATCCGGCTGTGGTGGTTGGGGGCGATGCGAATCAGCCCGCTCGACGCCTCGAGCGCGGCGGTCTCGGCCACGGCGTAGTTGCAGAGGGTGGAGACCAGGCGTTCGCACTCGGCCTCGGGCAGCGGCGGGTCGTCGAGGTCGGCGCGGTGCCCGTGCTCGAGGTCGGCGAGATAGGTCTCGACCGCGCCGAACCAGTGCTCGAACGAGTGCACCTCCTGGACGAAGTCTTCGGGCTCGAGGGCGTGGATGTCGTCGGGTGTGGCCATGGGCGGGCTCCGGTCCTGGGGCTTTGCGCCGGACACCGGGGCCCGTGCCCCGGTGTCCGGACGTCGGATCAGGGTCGGGTCGGAGTCTGGTAGTCGATGCCGATGCGACCCAGGCGCAGCTTGAACTCCTTGAGCACCGTGTCGGCCAGCAGGCCCTCCATCTCGTTCGGGTCGAGGGTCGACAGGTCCTTGCCCTGCCAGGTCGCCGGGTTGCGCTCGACGCCCGCCTCCTGGGCGGCCAGCTCGCGCGCGTGGTCGAGCTCTTCGCGGCTCTCGTCGTTGCGGAACGAGTCGGCGAAGGTCGCGAGCATGTAGTAGGACATCTCCTTCTGCATGCGCTCGATCTCCGGCTTCTTCTCCGGATGCTCGCGGATCAGGCTCCCGATCCGGTTCTCCCCGAAGCCCACGTGACGCCGCTCGTCGGCGATGGTGCCCTGGAGCGTGTGGGCGAACTTCGGGTTGAGCTGGCGCGAGCCGGCCTCGACCATCTCGAAGACCGAGAAGGCCATGCCCTCGAGCACGATGTTCTGGCCCACGACGCCGGCGATGAAGTCCTTGCGGTCGACCTTCTCCAGCAGGATCTCGGCGAACTTCACGAGGTTCGGGTTGGCGTACTGCTGCAGCACGTCCTCGAGCTCGTTCTTCTTGACTCCGAGGTCGAACAGCCGCTGGGTGAAGATCTCGACGTGGCGGGCCTCGTCGAGGGTCTGGGTGGCCAGGAAGCGCGCGCTCGCTTCGTCCGGAGCGCAGTTCACCAGGCCCGACGACGAGCGCAGCGCGCAGCGCTCGCCCATCACCATCTGCACAGTGGTGCGGATGGCCTGCTCCCGGATCAGCGGATCCGCGATGACGGTCTCCGGCTCCTTCTCCCCCGGCTGGTGGCCGAACTCGGTGTCGGCCAGATAGCCCTGCGGACAGGATTCGAGCCAGTACTGAACGGAGTAGGCATCGAGAAAGTTCGTCATCAGAGAGTGTGCTCCAGTGCGGGTTCGGGCCAGTTCCAACGCAATTCGCGTGCCCAGGAGCAGGGCGCACCACGCGCCGCCGGGCCGACTCGCAGGTGAGTCATTGGGTCCCGTTGACTCAGGGGTCGAAACGGGCTGTGGAGGAATGGGGCGTGGGGTGCGGAAGGCTAGGCGCGAGAGCCGCCGTTCTCGTGGATGCGGGCCATGAGGCTCTCTTCCCGCTCCTCGTGCCCGGCGATCACCGTGGCGAGACGGCCCAGGCACTCGGAGCACTCGTCGAGCGCGCCCTCGGACAGCAGGTCGTGGAGATGATCGAGGTCGACCCGGATCGACGCGTGCTCGTCCACCAGCGCGGCCAGCTCCGACTCGAACTCGGGTCGCAGGCCGCGCAGGGCCGGGAAGAACACCTGGTCCTCCAGGGAGATGTGGGCCTCGAGTGCGTCGTGGAAGCGAACGAACGCCACCCGCGCTCCGCGCAGCGATCCGCGCTGCAGCGACTCTTCCAGCATCCCGTAGAAGAGGTCCAGCTGTCTGTGCTGGGCGGAGATGCGCCGGGCCTCGCTGCCCATGCGCATGGCCAGCGCCGGCTCGCGCAGACTCTCGCCGCTGTGGCCGCCCCGTCGACCAGGTCGCTGGGCCATCGGCTCCTCCCGCGGACGCTCCGGACCGGGCGGCGCTTCCGGTCGGTCGCTCATGGATCCGTGGGATGCACGTGCCGTACCAGTACGGGACGCGTTCCAGGGCCAGACGAGGCGGTCGGCTGGGGCATGCAGCCCAGTGTGGGGCGAATCGATGCAGATGGCCAGCCCCGCGTCCGGGCGGTCGACGGCGAGCGCCCGGCGGAGCCGGGCGGTTCAGGCGTCGGGGTCCCGCTCCGGCTCGCTGTCGTCGTCTTCGAGCATGCGAACCGCCGGCCCCTCCCAGTCGTCGAACGCCCCCTGGCGCACCGCGCGCAGGACCAGCAACAGCAGGCAGCCCGCCAGGAAGATCGAGACCGGGATCGTGACGATCAGGAAGCTCAACGGTCCGGCTTCCAGCGCAGCAGGCGCACGGCGTTGGCGGTCACCACCACCGAGGACAGGCTCATGGCCAGGGCCGCGTAGAGCGGGTGGAGCCAGCCCGAGATCGCCAGGGGCACCGCGACGGCGTTGTAGAGCAGGGCGAAGCCCAGGTTCTCGCGGATCCGGCGCAGGGCGCTGCGCGACAGGGCCAGCGCCTGGGGCACCGCGGAGAGGCCCGGCGCGCGGATCACGAGATCGGCGGCGTGGATCGCCACGTCCGAGCCCTCGGCGTAGGCCGCGCCCACGTCGGCCGCGGCCAGCGCCGCCGCGTCGTTCACGCCGTCGCCGACCGTCAGGACCCGTCCGCCTGCCTCGCGGCGTCGTCCCACGATCGCCACCTTGCCTTCGGGGTCCACCTGGCTCGACCAGTGGGCGATGCCGGCGAGGCCGGCGGCCCGGGCGGCGGCGAGCTCGTGGTCACCGGTCACCAGCTCCACCCGTGCGCCCAGGTCGCAGAGGCGCCGGGTCGCGTCGGCGGCGTCTTCACGGAGCCGGTCCGCCAGGGCGACGGCGCCCAGGACCTTCCCGTCCTCGGCCACGTAGGCGAGGCTGGCCCCGTCGCGGGCGCGGGCCTCCGCGTCCTTGCGCAGGACCTGGGGGACCTCGGCGCCGCTCTCCTCGACGAAGCGCAGCGAGCCCACGCGCCGGACGCTCTCCGCGTCGCGCGCCTCGACGCCGCGGCCCGGGTGGACCCGCTGGCCGCTGTCGTCGGGCCAGCTGAGTCCGCGTTCGCCGGCCTCGGCCACCAGCGCCCGGGCGACCGGGTGGGTCGAGTGGCCCTCGACCCGCGCGGCCACGGCCAGCACCCGGTCGGGCTCCACGCCGGGGACGGGCAGTACGTCGACCACCTCGAAGCGGCCTTCGGTCAGGGTGCCGGTCTTGTCGAGCACCACCTCGTCGACCGCGGCGAGGCGCTCGAGGCACTCGCCGCTCTTGACCAGGATGCCCAGGCGGGCCGCCCGCCCGATCGCGGCGGTGACGGCGGCGGGCGTCGCCAGGCCGAGCGCGCAGGGACACGCGACGATCAGGACGGCCGCGGAGATCATGGCGACCTCGAGCGGTGTCGCGCCGGCCCAGATCCAGCCCACGGCCGTCAGCCCGGCCACCCCGAGCACCGCCGGAGCGAAGACCGCGGCCACCCGGTCGGCGCTGCGCTGGATCGCGGGCCGCTGGGCCTGGGCCCGCTCGAGGAGGGCGGCGAGACGGGCCAGGGTGCCCTCACCGGTCCGCGCCACCACCTCGGCGTCCACCTGGGACAGCACGTTCCGGGTTCCGCCGGTCACGCGGTCGCCGGGCTCCCGGACCACCGGATGGGACTCCCCGGTGAGCAGGGATTCGTCGACCTCGGTGGCGCCGTCGCAGACCCGGGCGTCGGCGGGGAAGGCCTGGCCCGGAGCCACGACCACCACGTCTCCGACCTCCAGGGAGTCGGCCGGCACTTCCTCGACGGATTCGCCGGCGCGCCTGCGGGCGACGGCCGGCGCCAGCGCCGCGAGCTTCTCCACGGCGCCGGCCGCACGTGCCCGCGCGCCGCGCTCGAGGGTGCGGCCCAGGAGGATCAGGAACACGATCACCGCCGCGGAGTCGACGTAGAGGTGGTCCGCTTCGGAGACCGTCCCGGCGATGTTCACGGCGAACGCGGTGGAGATGCCCAGGACGATCGGGACGTCGATGGTGAGCCGCCCCCGCCGCAGGCCGGCGAAGGCCCCGCGCCAGAAGGGCAGGGCGCACCAGGTGACCGCGGGCGCGGTGAGCGCCACGGCGAGCCAGCGCAGCGCCCGGCGCACCATCGGATCGACGCCCTCGAAGGAGCCCAGGTAGAGGGCGACGGCCACCACCATGACGTTCATGGCGAGGAAGGCGGCCACCAGCAGCCGCGCCAGCGCCTCCCGGGCGCCGCGCTGGGCCGGCCGGTCCAGGCTCTCCGGGTCGTACGGGATGGCGGAGTAGCCGAGGCCCTCGACGCGCCGGACCAGGCCCGGCGCATCGGTCACGGCGGGGTCGAAGCGTACGAGCGCACGCTGGGTGGTGTAGTTGACCGCCGCGTCCAGCACGCCCGGCGCGTCCCGCAGCTCGCGCTCCACGCGGCTCACGCAGCCCGCGCAGCGCAGTCCATCGAGGAAGAGGCCGGTCTCTGCGGCCGCGGTCGCCACCGCTCAGGAGCTCCAGAGGTCGGTGTGGGCGAGCAGGTCCTGGCCGTCCACCACGAGGCGCGCCTCCAGGCGCCAGCGGCCGGGCAGCGGCAGCGGCACCGAGCCCTCGAAGGCGGCGTCGCCGGGGTCGAGGGCGAAGTCGGCGTCGTAGCCGCCCTGGGTCGGGCGAATCCGGCGCAGGGTCACCGACTCGACGTCGACGGGCAGGCCGTCGCGGTCGGTGACCGCCACCCGCGCGTGCACGCCGCCCGCGGAGGGCCGCGTCTCGAAGCCGATCGAGAGCCCCAGGTCCCCCGCCCGGCGCAGCAACGCGAGCTCCTCGTCGAAGGCGAGCCCGGCGACGTAGGCGTCCTCCACGACCTCCGCGTCGGGGTTCGCGCTGGCGATGGCGAAGAAGGCCAGCGAGCCCGCGATCATGGTGGCGAGCATGCAGGCGAGCCCGATCGGCCAGGCGAGGTCGCGTCGTTCAGCCACCGGAGACTCCGATCGCGCCCGCTCCGGGCGCGCGCAGGAAGCGGGTGGGTCGCACCACCCGTCGTTCTTCGTTGCCGACTTCCTCGAGTACGAAGTGGATCGACTCCGAGGGCGACGCGGTCTGCTGGCTGCCGAGCACGAACACCCGGGCCTCGGTCGAGCTGGCCGCCGGGACGGGGACGGGGTTCACGCCGACCACCAGCTCGTAGGCGTCGCTCTCCTGCAGGGCGATCCGGTAGACGCGGTCGCTTGTGTCGCGGTTCTGGATGTGCAGGGTGAACGAGTTGCCCACCCGCCCGTCGGCCGCGGTCGAGTAGAGCTGGGCGCGGTTGTGGGCCACGTGGAGGTCCAGGGGCATGCGGGCCCCCAGCATCGTCACGAAGCCGGCCACCACCGCCACGAGCAGGGCGCCGTAAATGGCCACCCGCGGCCGCAGGAGCTTCACCGGGCGCTCGCCTTCCAGCGAGACGAGCGAGCGGTAGGCGATCAGCCCGGGATCGCGGCCCACCTGCTTCATCACGCCGTCACAGGCGTCGATGCACTGGGTGCAGGCGATGCAGGAGAGCTGGAGCCCGTCGCGGATGTCGATGCCGGTCGGGCAGACCTGGACGCACAGGCGGCAGTCCACGCAGTCGCCGTCGACCTTGCCGGCCTTGCCGCGCGGCTCGCCGCGCTTCGTGTCGTAGCCCACCACCAGCGTGTCCTGATCGAACAGCACGCCCTGGAAGCGCGCGTAGGGGCAGAGGTACTCGCAGAAGATCTGTCGGACCCAGGCGAAGTCGAAGTAGGTCGCCAGGGTGAAGACGCCCAGGAAGGCCATGCTGGTGCGGGAGACCTCGCCATGGCTCCACTCGGCCAGCATCACGTAGGGCGAGCGGAAGTAGCCCACCAGGTGGAAGGCCACGATCGCGCAGAGCCCGAACCAGACGACGTGGACGGCGACCTTCCGCCACACCGCCACCCGGACCGGACGGCGGTGCCCCTTCCAGCCCTCGATGCGCCGGGCGATCGCGGCGAAGACGTCGGTGAACACCGTCTGCGGGCAGGCCCAGCCGCACCAAAGACGGCCGAGGAGCGCGGTGATGAAGAACAGCAGCAGGGCGAGCCCGATCACGATCAGCCACAGGAAGAACAGCTCCTGGGGGAAGATCACCAGCCCGAACACGTGGAACTGACGCGCGGGGATGTCGAGCAGGACGAGGGGATCGCCGCCGATGCGGATCCAGGGGATCCCGACCAGCACCGCGATCAGCGCCGCGTTCGCCGCCCAGCGCAGCCGCCTGAAACGACCTTCGACCGGCCTCGCGCCCAACATGGTCCTCTACGATCCTCCCTCGCCGGTGGGTGCGCCCACGCCCGGGACGTCGCTCTGGGGCAGGGTTTCCATGTAGGCCAACGCCTTCCAGATCTTCTCGGTCCCGAGCTGCTCGCCCCAGGCCGGCATGCCGGCAGGCCGGCCCTCGGACACCGACGCGAACAGCGAGGTGTCGTCGTTGCCGTACTTCCAGTAGGGGTCGACCAGGCTGGGGCCGACCAGGCCGCTGCCGTCCGGCTTGTGGCAGGCCGCGCAGATGGTGGCGAAGACCTGGCTGCCCTCCGCGATGGCCGCCTCGTCGCCCCGGAACGGGTTGCCCGCGGCGGCGGCCGCGCTCCGCACCTCGGCGAAGCGCGCGTCGAAGGCCTCCGCCTCGGCCAGGTACTGCCCGGCCGACGACCAGCCCGACGACAGGTAGTAGATCATGTAGAGGATGCCGAGCACGATGGAGCCGTAGAACGTCACGTTGAACCACAGCGGGACCGGGTTGTCCTCCTCTCCGATGCCGTCGCGGAGGGACTCGTCCCTGCGCGGGTACTCGGCGATCTCCCGGGCGTCGTTGCTCATCGGTCGTCGTCCTCCAACATGCGGTGTGCCGGCTCCTCCAGCCGCTTCGCGCGCCGCGGGCTGAACAGGTAGATGCCGATGCCCAGCAGCGCGAGCGCCAGGACGGCGAGCCGCGCGAACTTGTAGATGCCCGCCCAGTCCTCCATCAGGCGCCCCCCTCGGCCTTCGCGATGGCGCGGCCCAGCGACTGCAGGTAGGCGATGAGCGCAATGGCTTCACTGCGGGCGTTGCGCTCCGACAGCTCGATGCCGTCGGCCCGCAGCGAAGCGGCGATCGCCGCGGCCTCCTCCTCCAGCAGGGCCGTCGCGTTCTCGATCTGCTCGTCGGTGTAGGGGTGGCCGAGGCTGCGCAGCACCTCGAGCTTGCGCCGGGTGAGGCTCGTGTCCAGGTCGGTCTCGAGCAGGAAGGAGAAGTTGGGCATGTTCGAGCGCGGCTCGATCTCGCGCGGGTCGTGGAAGTGGATCCAGTGCCAGGAGTCGGGGTACTTGCCGCCGACCCGGGCCAGGTCCGGACCGGTGCGCCGCGAGCCCCACAGGAACGGCCGGTCGTAGATGCCCTCGCCCGCCATGGAGTAGCGGCCGTAGCGGGCGGTCTCGGCCTTCATGGGCCGCACCTGCTGGCTGTGGCAGGTGTTGCAGCCTTCGCGGATGTAGATGTCGCGCCCCTCCTGCTGGAGCGGGGTGTAGGGCTCGATGCCCGCGATGGGCGCGATGGTGCCCTGCAGGAAGAACGGCGGAATCAGCAGGACCGATCCCCCCACCAGGACGGCGAGCAGCGTCAGGATCGTGAACTTCAGCCAGCGCTTCTCGAGGGGCCTGTGCCAGTCGTAGGCCATGATCACTTGCCTCCGGCGACCGCTGCCGCGGGCAGGGCCAGGTCGTCGGGCGCCGGCGCCTCGGCCGTGCCCTGGCGGATGGTCAGCGCGACGTTCACGAGCATCAGGACGAGGCCCACGATGAACAGGGCGCCGCCTCCGGCGCGCACCACGTCGTAGATGTGGATCGCGCTCACGGTCTCGATGAAGGTGTAGGCGAGGCTCCCGTCTTCGTTCACGGCGCGCCACATGAGGCCCTGGGTGACGCCGGAGATCCACATCGGCGTGATGTAGAGGACGATGCCCAGGGTGGCGATCCAGAAGTGGGCCTCGGCCAGGCGCACGCTGTAGAGCGTGGTGTGCCACAGCCGGGGGATCAGGTAGTAGAGGGTCGCGAAGCAGGTGAGTCCCACCCAGCCCAGGGCGCCCGAGTGCACGTGTCCGATGGTCCAGTTGGTGAAGTGGGACAGGGAGTTGACGGTCTTCACCGCCATCATCGGACCCTCGAAGGTGCTCATGCCGTAGAAGGTGAGCCCCACGGCGAACATCTTCAGCAGGGGGTCGGTGCGCACCTTGTCCCAGGCCCCGCGCAGGGTGAGGAGCCCGTTGAGCATGCCGCCCCACGACGGCAGGATCAGCATGATCGAGAACGCCGTCCCGAACGTCTGGGTCCAGTCGGGCAGGGGCGAGTAGATCAGGTGATGGGGGCCGGCCCAGATGTAGATGAAGATGAGCGACCAGAAGTGCAGGATCGACAGCCGGTGGGAGAAGATCGGACGGCCCGCGGCCTTCGGCAGGTAGTAGTACATGAGCCCGAGGATCGGCGTGGTGAGCAGGAAGCCCACCGCGTTGTGCCCGTACCACCACTGGATGTTCGCGTCGTGGACGCCGGCGTACAGCGAGTACGACTTCCACATCGAGACCGGAGCCTCGAGGTTGTTCACGATGTGGAGCATCGCGATCGTGAGGATCGTGGCGATCCAGAACCAGATCGCCGCGTACATCCCGGTCTCGCGGCGCCTGGCCAGGGTGCCGAAGACGTTGATCGCGTACGCCACCCACACCACGGTGATGGCGATGTCGAGGGGCCACTCGAGCTCGGCGTACTCCTTGGAAGAGGTGGCGCCCGACAGCAGACTGAGCGCCGCGACGACGATGATGGCGTTCCAGCCCCAGAGGGTGAAGCGGGACAGGAAGTCCGAGAACATGCGGACGCGGCACAGGCGCTGGATCGCGTAGTGGCTTCCCGCGAACACCGCGCCCAGGGTGAAGCCGAAGATCACCGCGTTCGTGTGCAGCGGGCGCAGGCGTCCGAAGTGGAGATAGGGCCCCGAGTTCAGCTCGGGCCAGGCCAGCTGCAGGGCCGCCACCAGTCCGACCAGCATGCCGACGAGCCCCCACAAGAGGGTCGAAAGCGCAAAGCCGCGGACCACGGCCATGTCGTACATGACAGGTTCGGTCGATTGCTCGCTCGTCACGGAAGACCTCGCAGGTGGAAGACCTTGGGCGGCCAGCGGGGTTGCACGATGGATGCCAGTGGCCGAGGGGCGCGAGGCGGCGTTCAGGGCCGTCTCACGAGCGCATGCGAGACACATATGGGGCACCGTGCCCCGGCGGCCTTGCCGTCTGGATCCTGTTGTCCCAGGCCGCCCCGATGCGCCCCGAGGCCAGCGCGAGCGGGAGGCCATCGGGAGGCAGCGGGTGCCCGAAGTGCGGGCAGGGCGCTTGCACTCCGCGTCCGTGCGCGGAAGCCTGCCCTGCGCGATCGGCGCGGGAGGAGGCCCGCGCCCCGCTCGAGGCGACTTCGAGGCGATCTCGAGCCGGCTGGATGGAAGGAGTCCGCAGCATGGGACGAGGCAGCGAAGGGCCGGGGCCGACCGCCCGAGTGTCGGAGTGGATGACCGCCGAGGTGGCGACCCTGGACATGAACGACAGCCTGGCGATCGCCGACGACGTGATGCGCCTGGGCCGGGTCCGGCACATGCCCGTGGTGGACGACTCGGGCGCGCTGGTGGGAATCGTCTCCCAGCGCGACCTGTTTCGCGGCGCGCTCGCGCGCGCGCTGGGCTACGGAAGCCACGCCCAGGATCGCGTCCTGGGCATGCTGCTCGTCAAGGAGGTCATGACGTCCGACGTCCGGACCGTGGCGCCCGACGCGACCCTCGAGGAGGCCGGACGGCGGATGCTCGAGCACAAGATCGGAGCGCTCGTGGTGACCGACGCGGAAGGCCGCCTGGTCGGGATCCTCACGGAATCGGACTTCGTGCGCGCCGTGATCGAAGCGGCCCCGGCCGCCGGCTAGCCTGAGCTAGTCGTCCGCGGTCTTCACGGTGAGCACCGAGCAGGGCGCCAGGCGCAGGGTCCGCTCGGCGACGCTCCCGAGGATCACGTGCTTGAGGCCCGTGTTGCCGCGCGTGCCCATGACGATGAGGTCGACCCCGAGCTCCTCGGCGGCCCGGGCGACCGCGTGGGCCGCCGGCGCCTCGGTGAGATGCGCGTGGACGTCGGAGCCGGCCGCTCGGACCTTCTCCTCCAGCTCCTGAAGGCGCTTCTTGGCCGCCTCCCGGGCCTGCTCGACGAAGCCCGTGGGCACGGCGACCTCGTAGGGGGTGACCATCGGCACGGGCACGTCGAAGGCGTGGACCAGGTGCAGCTCTGCGTCGAAGCGCTTTGCGAGGTCGATCCCATCCTCCACCGCCTTGTCGGAGTGGGCGGAGAAATCGACCGCGACCAGGATCTTGCGGACGTTCATCGGGCAGGGTCTCCCTTGCTGTCTCGGCCGGCCTTGGCGGCCGCCTCGGCGGCCTCCGCGGCGCGCCTCTCGGCCCGACGATAGAGCGTCTTGCGGTCGATGCCGAGGATCCGGGCCGCCCGCACCTTGTTGCCCCCGGTGAGGCCCAGGATCTCGTCGATGTAGCGGTCTTCGACCTCGCGCAGGGTGAGCTGGTTCCCCGCCGCGTGGCGCAGCACGGCGCCGGTGACGGCGGCGTCGCCGCGTCCTCCGCCCACCTCGAGGGGCAGGTCGTCCGCCTGGAGCTCGCTCTGGTCCGAGAGGGCGAGGGCGCGCTCGATGACGTTCTCCAGCTCCCGGGCGTTGCCCTTCCACTCGCAGGCCATCAGCCGCTCCACGGCCTCGGCCGACAGCGAGCGGGGCGAGCCGTCGGAGTGGCGCTGGGCGAAGGCCATGGCGAGGGCCGGGATGTCGTCGGGGCGCTCGCGCAGGGGCGGAATGTGGATCGGGATGACGTTGAGCCGGTAGTACAGGTCCTCGCGGAACCGCCCCTCGTCCATCTCCCGCTGGAGATCCTTGTTGGTCGCGGCGATGATCCGGACGTCCACGGGCACGCCGCGGTTGCCGCCCACCGGCCGGATCTCGCGGTCCTGCAGCACCCGGAGCAGCTTGCTCTGGAGTCCGGGGCCCATGTCGCCGATCTCGTCGAGGAAGATGGTGCCGCCGTCGGCCTCCTCGAACAGACCGCGCTTGGTGGCGTGGGCGCCGGTGAAGGCGCCGCGCACGTGCCCGAAGAGCTCGCTCTCGAGCAGGCCCTCGGGAATGGCGGTGCAGTTGATCGGCACGAACGGCTTGTCCGCGCGGTTGCCGTGGTAGTGCACGGTGCGCGCCACCACCTCCTTGCCGGTGCCGCTCTCGCCGGTGATCAGCACGCTGCTGCGGCTGTGGGCGATGCGGCGGATCAGGCCGAAGACCTCGCGCATGGCCGGGCTGGTGCCGATCAGGTCGCCGAGCTGGGTGGTCCGGTCGACCGCGCGCCGCAGCCGGCGGTTCTCCTCCACCAGGACCCGACGCTCCAGGCTCCGCTCGAGGGTGAGCAGGACCGACTCGGGCTCGAAGGGCTTCGTGATGTAGTCGAACGCGCCGGCGCGCATGGACTCGACGGCGGAGTCGATGCTGCCGAAGGCCGTCATCAGCACCACCGGGGTCTCCGGCCGGATCGTGCGCAGCTCGCCGACCATCTCGATGCCCGAGCGGCCGGGCATCTTGATGTCGCTGAGGATCACGTCGAAGTCCTCGTCGCGGACGAGCTCCAGGGCTTCGTCCGCGGAGGCGGCCTCGCGCACGGCGTAGCCGTGATCTCCGAACAAGGACGCGAGCATCTCGCGCATCGCGAGGTCGTCGTCCACCACCAGAATCGAGCGCGGTTTGGTCGTCATGACCGCTCACAAAAGCACGCGGCGTGCCAGATTGCGGGCCCGTGAGATCGCAGCAGCGCGCCTCTCAGGGGCGATCGACCCGAAGAGTGTGGCACAAGAGGACACCAATGGGGCGATTGTCTACACGCGGGGCGACTCCCGGGGGCCTCGGGGTGGCTCGATCGCCCCATCCGGTCGACGAATCGTGCGATCGCTCAGGAGGCCCCGTCTTCCGACCCCCCGCAGGGCAGGGCGATCCGGAACTCCGTTCCGACCCCGGGCTCGCTCTCGACGTCGATGCGCCCGCCGTGGTCGTTGACGATGCCGCTGGCGACGGTCAGTCCCAGACCGTTGCCCTTGCCCGCGTCCTTGCTCGTGTAGAACGGGTCGAAGATGTGGGGGAGCTCGCTCGCCGGGATCCCGAGCCCCTCGTCCGCGATCCGCAGCAGCACCTCGTCGTCGCCGAGCGGGGCGAGCTCGATGCTCAGCGTGCCGCCGTCGGGCATCGCGTCCGCGGCGTTGATGAAGAGGTTGAGACACAGCTGCTGGATCCGCTCCGGATCGCCCAGCACGGACGGAACCTCGGCGAACGACCGCGCCACGTCGATGCGCCGCCGCTGGAACTTCTCGGTGAGGAACGCGAGGGTGCTCTCGAGCAGCGCCTCGAGGTCGACCGGGATCCGCTCGCTGGCCTTGGGCCTCGCCATGTTGAGCAGGGACTGGATGATCTTCGAGATGCGGGCGATCTGCTCGGTGATGGTGGCCAGGCGCCAGCGCGCCTTCTCGTCGTCGACGGCCCTCTCCAGGAGCTTCGCGTGCCCCTGGATCACGCCCATGGGCGTGCCGATCTCGTGGGCGAGGCCCGCGACCAGGGTGCCGATGGACGCCAGCGCCTCGGCCGCCTGGGCGCGCTTCTCGGTCTGGGTGAGCGCCTGGTTCTGCTCGGTGTAGCGGGTCTGGAGCTGGCGGCCGGCGCGGGCCAGCTCTTCGTTGAGGGTCTCGAGGTCCCGCTCGCTGCGTTGGATGTAGGTTTCGATGGCGAGCTGGGCGTCGAGCATGAGGATCCGCTGGAGCGCGACGACGGCCTTCTCCGCCCGCTGGGGGGCCTCCGGATAGGCCACGCAGATCATCGGCGTGAGCAGCGACAGGTAGAGCGCGTAGGCGCCCAGGTACCAGCGCGGCTCGAGCCCGATGCGTTCGTGGACCTCGCCGATGGTGCGGCGGTGCCGGACGTAGTCCTCGTCGATCTCGGGGCCGGCCAGGCTGAGCAGGTACTCGCGTTGGGAGTCGAGCAGCCGCTTGCGCACCGGCTCGTCGCGGAGGAGCTGCCGGGTGCGCTGGAAGCCGAGCAGGTGCCGGTAGAAGGCCTCGACCAGGGCATCCGCCTGCTCCTCCAGCATGGGGCGCAGCGCGGCGAGGGCCGCCCGGTCCTCGTCGTCGATGCCGAGGTAGGCCAGGCGGATTTCGAGGTCTCGGCTCACGGCCATGGGGGGAGCCTCGCGGGATGCCCCGGACTGTCAACCCCGGCCCGGGGCGGCGGGGCCGTCCCCGGTCGTCTCACGGCGTGACGAGGCGGCCTTCGGCGACCAGGCCCACGAAGTCCAGGGCGGACACGATCCCCACCAGGCGGCCCTCCTCGGTCACCGGCACCCGGTGGACGCGGCGGTCGCGCATCAGGGCCGCCAGATCCGCGAGCGGAGTGTCCGGGGAGACGGTGATCGCGGCCCGGGTCATCATGTCGCCGACGGTCAGGGTCTCGATCCGGGCCCCGGTTCGCGCGGCGAGCTCGCCGAGGCTCTCCAGCGGAGGACTGTCGTCGAACCCGCTCAGGTCGACGTAGTAGGTCGAGGCGTAGTCCTCGAGCGTCCGCTCGGTGACCAGCCGGCGCACCAGGTCGGATCGGGAAATGACTCCGACCAGCCGATCGCCTTCGATCACCGGGAAGCCGGTCACCCGCTCCTTCACGAACTCCTCTTCGAGCTCGGGAAGGCCGAGCTCGGGCCGGACGCTCCGCACTCCGGTCCGCATGATGTCCCTGGTGCACAAACCCATCCCGGCTCCTCCGCTGCCCGTGGCATGGCGCATGTTCCTCGATCTCGCCCCGGTGCGCGATCCCCTTCTCAATGGGGCGGGGTGCGCCCGGGGCCGCGGACCGGCTGCGGGGGGCGCCACCGGGGCGGCCGCGGTCCGGGGGCGCCGAGGCTGCGGAATCCCGCCCCAGCGCGGGCGCCGGTCGGCCGTCGTGGGCCGCGGGGCACAGCGAGCCCCTTGCCATCCGCGCTTCGGGGCCCATTGATGGCCGTGCGGGCGTCGAGGCGCCCGAGCACACGGATCCACGCGATCTCCCGCAGCGTCGGGAGGAGGAAGAGGAGGGATCGAAGTGACGACCCGAAGCGACGAGACACAGAAGCCGGAGAGGCGGCCCCGCTCCGTGGAGCGTTGGGAGCCCTTCTCGGACATCGACTGGCTGGAGCGATTCCGGCCCTTCCGCGAGTTCGGCCTGGGCCCGTTGGTGCGCGGCCGGGGCTCCATCTTCGGGGGGGAGGGGGCCGCGCCGGCCGTGGACATCTCCGAGGACGACGGCCAGTTCGTGGTCAGCGCGGAGCTTCCCGGCGTCAAGTCCGAGGACGTGCACCTCGAGGTCCACGGCGACGTGCTGACCCTGAGCGGCGAGAAGCGCAGCGAGCGGGAGGAGAAGGCCGAGGAGCGCCACTACGTGGAGCGACGCTTCGGTCGGTTCTCGCGCTCGTTCACCATGCCGGCGAACGCGGATCTCGATCGGATCCGCGCGAAGTTTGCGGATGGGGTGCTGACCGTCGAGATTCCCAAGTCCGAGGAGTCGAAGCCCCGCGTGATCTCGATCGGATCGTAGGTCCGGTACGCGGGCCGGGTCCCGCCCAGGGCGGGCGCCGCAGGGAGCGGCGTCGCGCAGGGCCGCGGGCGACGGCGACGAACAAGGAGGGCGAAGATGAGCGATTGGCTCGATCGAGTGAACGAGGAGCTGGACACGCTGCGCGCGGCGCGCGACGAGATGCGGGTCCGCCTGCACCTGGGCAAGGCGGAGGCGCAGGAGCGATGGGACCAGCTCGAGAAGCAGTGGCACCACGCGGAGGGCCGGCTCAAGGTGCTGCGCGAGCAGGCCAGCGAGTCTGCGGCCGATGTGGGTGACGCCGCGCGGAAGCTGGTGGACGAGCTCAAGGACGGGGTCGAGCAGCTGCGCAAGCTGATCTAGGTCGAGGGGGCGGGGCCCGCGCTCAGCCGGCGGACTCGCCCAGGCGACGCGCCAGCTCCTCGCAGCGCCGCGTCGCGTCGTCCTGGTCCGTGTGGATCTCGAAGGCAGCTCCGGGCGGCCAGCCGCCCGGGGCCTCGAACTCGCGCAGGCTCTGCTCCAGCTGGGCCGGGCCGGCCTCGCTGGCGTCGTCGCCCCGGGCGACGCGCGCGGCGAGGCGGGCCAGCGCGGTTTCCCGCGCGCAGTGCACCTCGACCCACCAGCAGTCGGCGCCGATCTCGCGGGCGAGGCGTCGCGCCGCGTCCCGGTGGGCGTTCCGCGCGAAGGTGGCGTCGAGGATCACGGGGCGGCCCGCCAGGAGCAGCGACCGCGCCCGCTCGAGCATCGCGCCGTAGACCCGGTCGCGCGCGTCGGCGCTGTAGCGGTCCGCGGGGCCGCCGGCGTCGCCCACCACCCGGCCCCGGAGCACGTCGGAGGCGATCACCGGCACGCCGCCGGGGCGGGCGAGCGCGCGCGCCACCGTGCTCTTGCCGCTCCCCACCGTCCCCGCCACCAGCACCAGCGGGCCGCCCCGGGGCCGCTCCAGGTGGGCCTCCGCCGCCTCCACGTGGCGGCGGGCGCTCTCGGCCGAGCGCTCCCGCTGACCGGGGTCGAGGGCGGGGTCGAGGGCCGCGAGCGCGGCCACCTTCGCGCGCACGGCCGCGCGGTAGGAGGCGTAGAGGTCCACCACCGAGTACAGGTCGTAGTCGTCGCTCTCCGCGGCGTAGCGCGCGAGCAGGTGCTCGGCGAGGTCGGTGCGGCCCCGATAGCGCAGGTCCATGGCGAGGAAGGCCATCTCCGAGGCGGCGTCGATGCGCCGCAGGTCCTCCCGGAAGACCAGGGCGTCGATGGCCAGGGGCTCGGCCTCGTCGCTCTCGAACCAGATGTGCTGGAGATGCAGGTCGCCGTGGGCGTCCACGGCCCGGCCCGCCAGGCGCCGCCGCTCGAAGCGCTCCGCGTGGCTCTCGAGGGCGGACCCGGTCTTCGAGCGCAGGGACAGCACGGCTTCCTTCTGGAGGAAGACGTCCGCCGCGCGCTCGAGGGTCTCGAAGTTGGAGAGGATCGGATCGGCGTTGCGAGCCTGCCAGGCGGCCGGCTCGAAGGGGGCCGGCCGACCCAGCCCGTGGTCGCGATGGAAGCGCGCCAGCCGCGTGGCCAGGCGCTGTATCGACGCAACGCCCAGCCGGCCCGCCTCGAGGAGCGACTGGGCATCGCGTCCTTCGGGCAGTCGGCGCATCACGATCACGAACTCCGTCGCGTCCGACAGGTCGCCGGGCTGGGTGTCCAGAGGGCCGATGCACCAGGCGCCGTCGCGTCGCACGACGGGGGCCACGCCGAGGTAGACGTCGGGTGCGAGCCGCCGATTGATCTCGACCTCGCGCCGGCACTCGAGGAGCCGCTCGGAGCGGAGCGCGAACGAGACGAAGCCCACGTCGACCGCCCGGGGCAGCTTGTAGACCCGATCGCCCACCAGGTGGACCCGGGAGAGGTGGGTCTGGATGATCTCGACGCCGTCGCCGCCGGCCGCGGCCGCGCCGAAGGCCCGGGGCGACTCCAGGTCCCGCTCGAGCCCCTCGGGCCACGGCTCGTGACTGGGGCGTCCCGGCACACTCCCTCCCTCTTCGGATCCGGCCAAGTCCTCGAAAGGCCAACACATAGCAGGCCCCCGGGCCCTGGCACGGGGCCTGCACTTCCCGAGGGTCGGACGGGCGACATCGCGCAGGCGTCCGCTACATACTCGCAAGCGAGAGCGCGCAGCGAGAAGCGCGCAACGGGAAGCGCACAACGGGAAGCGCGCGCAACGAAAAGGGGAGCGACTTCGATGGGCATGACCGCGGGCGACATCATGGAGCGACACATCAACAGCGTCTCGGAGTCGGCTCCGCTGATCGACGTGCACCGGCTCTTCGTCGAGGAGGAGATCCACGGCGCTCCCGTCATCTCCGACGACGGGCGCGTGCTGGGCGTCATCAGCAGCGCGGACCTGCTGCGCGCGGTCTTCGAGACCCACGAATCCGGGGGCGAGAGCGCGAACTACCTGCGCGACGCGATGGAGTACTCCGGCCCCGACTGGTCGCGGTCGCTGCCCCAGGACTTCCAGGATCGGCTCTCCAGCCTGCTCGCGTCGGACTTCATGACGGAGTCGTTGGTGTCGGTCGCGCCCAGCGCATCCATCGCGGAGGTGGCCCAGCAGATGCGCGAGAACCGGGTCCATCGGGTGCTGGTCATCGAGGACGACGCGCTCCGGGGCATCGTCTCCACCTTCGACCTGGTGCGAGTCCTCGAGAAGGAAGGCCCCGGGGCCGGCTGAGGGTGTGGCCAGACAGGGCAGATGAGCGGCATCATGCCCCAGGTGTCGATGCGGGCGCAGCGCTGGGGCTGTGCGACCCTCGACCGCGCATCCCAGCGCCCGCGGACGGCGCTGCACACAGGAGACGGACATGGCATCGGCAGACGCAGAGGGAGAGCCGAAGGGACCCGGAGCGGGCGTGAAGACCATCCTGATCGCGACGGATTTCTCCGAGACCGCGGAGGCGGCGGTGGCGCGCGGGTGCGCGCTGGCGAAGCATCGCGGCGCACGCGTGGTGCTGACCCACGCCATGGGCCTGGCGCCCTATGCGGTGGGCGGTCCGCCGCCGGTGGCGGCCATTCCCCAGGACCTCGAGCAGGCGGTGCGCGAGGCCGCGGAGCGGCGCCTCGATCTCATCGCCGAGCAGTGCGAGAAGGACGGCGTCGCGGCCCAGACGGAGGTCGACACCGGGGAGCCGGCGCGCTGCATCATCGACCTGGCCGAGCGAAGCGGCGCGGACCTGATCGTGATCGGAACCCGGGGCCTCTCGGGCCTCAAGCACCTGGTCCTGGGCAGCACCGCCGAGGCGGTGGTGCGGGGCGCGGCGTGCCCGGTCCTCACCGTGCATCAGGACGACCACGGGAAGCTCGACCCCCCGGCGACGCTGCTGGTGGCCGGCGACTTCTCGTCCGAGTCCGCCCACGCCGCCCACGTGGGCGCCGATCTGTTCGCATCGGCTCCCGGCCAGCCCAAGGTCAAGGCGCTGCTGCTCCACGTGCACCACTGGCCGATGCTGGTCGAGCCGCTGCTCGGCGACATCGAGATGGTGCCCGTCGACTTCGACGAGATCGTCGAGCCCCTCACTGAGGACCTGGCCCCGGCGGCGGAGCGCCTGCGCGAAGAGGGCTTCGAGGTCGAGTGCCGGGTGCGCGAGGGGGACCCTTCGGCCGTCATCATCGAGCTCGCCCAGCGCGAAGGGGTCGACGCCATCGTGATGGGCACCCACGGGCACTCGGGGCTGAAGCACCTGCTGCTCGGCAGCACGGCCCAGCGCGTGGTCCAGCACGCGCCGTGTGCGGTGCTCACCGTCCGCAAGGAGTGATCCATGCTTCCCAGCGAGGTGCGCGCGAAGATCCTCGAGGACCACCGCCGGATTCGCCGGGAGCTCGATGCGCTCGAGGCCCGGGCGGCGGCCGGAGAGGCGGGCGCGGTCGAGCCCGATGCCCTGCGAACCCTGGGCGAGTCCTTCCTCGAGCTCCTCGAGACCCACATGCGCTGGGAGGACGAGCACCTGGCCTCGGCCCTGCGCGACGCCGACTCCTGGGGCGCCGAGCGCGAGAAGCGGCTGGTGCGGGAGCACGCGGAGCAGCGGGCCGAGATGAAGGCCCTGCTGGAGCGGCTGCACGACCCGGAGCGCGACGCCGAGAAGCTCGCCGCGGACCTGCAGAGCCTGGCCCAGTGGCTGCGTCGCGACATGGAGGGAGAGGAGAAGGAGACCCTCGACCCCAAGGTGCTGCGCGACGACGTGGTCACGATCGACACCTCGTCGGGCTGAGCCGGGTCGCCCCGGGAGCGCCGGCGGCTTCCCCCGGGCTGCTAGAATCAACTGATGCGGGTCCTCGTCACCGGCGGCACCGGATTCATCGGCTCCCACACGGCCCTGGCCCTGCTGGGCGAGGGGCACGAGGTGCGGCTGCTCGTGCGCGACGAGGCGAAGGCGCGCCGCGTCTTCGACGCCCTCGGCGCTCCGCTCCCGGAGTGCGTGCGCGGCGACATGGTCGATGCGGTGGCGGTGGGCAAGGCCCTCGACGGCGCGGACGCCGTGGTCCACGCGGCGGCGCTGGTCGCGCTCGCTGCGCAACGCGCCCAGGACGTGCTGGAGAGCAACGCCCGGGGCGTCGAGACCGTCATCGGCGGAGCCCTCGCCGCGGGGGTGGGCTCGATCGTCTACGTCTCGAGCGTGAGCGCATTGTTCCGGGCCGGCGGGCCGCCCATCCGCCCCGACTCTCCCGTGGTGCCCGGGCGCAACGCCTACGCGCGCTCCAAGGCCCAGGGAGAGGAGGTCGTGCGCCGCTGGCAGGCCGAGGGGGCGCCCATCCACACCACCTACCCGACCGCGGTGGTGGGGCCCGACGATCCCGGGCTCTCCGAGTCGAACCACGCCATCCAGGTCTTCTTGAGGGACACCATGGTGATGACCTCGAGCGGGTTCCAGCTCGTGGACGTCCGCGACCTGGCCCGGGTCCACGCGCGCCTGGTCTCCGACCCGGGCGCGCCCGCGCGCCACCTGGTAGCGGGTCATCACTTTCCGTGGCGGGAGCTGGCCGATCTCATCGACCGCCTGACCGGCCGGCCGGTGCGTCGGATTCCCGCACCGGGGGTGCTGCTCCGGGCGGGCGGCAAGCTGGGCGACTGGGTGAAGCGGGTGCGGTCTTTCGACTTCCCGCTGACCAGCGAGGCCATGGCGTTCGCGACCCAGTGGCAGCCGGTCGACGATCGCGAGACCCGCGAGAAGCTGGGCATCGAGTACCGTGACCCGGGCCAGACCCTGATCGACACCATGCGCTGGCTGAGCCGCAGCGGGCACCTGACGCCGGAGCAGATCGGTCGGGCGGCGTCGGGGTCCGCGGCGTCCGGAGCCCGGGGCGACGCGGAGGAGGGGTCGTGAGGGCTGCGCTGCTGGAGACGCCGGGTCGACCGGTGGAGATCGTCGACGACGTCGACCTCGCCGATCCGGGGCCGGGCCGGGTGCGGGTCCGGGTGTCCCACTGCGGGCTCTGCCACTCCGATCTCTCCATCCTCGACGGCGTCTTCCCGGCTCCACTGCCCATCGTGACCGGCCACGAGGCGGCCGGCGTGGTCGACGCGGTGGGGCCGGACGTCGTCGGCCTCGAGCCCGGCGACTCCGTGGTGCTGACTCCGTGTCCGTCCTGCGGCCGCTGCTACTGGTGCGTGCGCGGCGAGCCCGCGCTGTGCAGCGACTCGATCGGCATCCAGACCAACGCCTTCCCCGACGGCACCACCGGCCTGTCCCGACGGGGTGCGACCGTCTACCGCGGGCTCAACGTGGCCGGGTTCGCCGAGTACACGGTCGTGCCCGAGAGCGGCGCGGTGAAGATCGACCCGGACGTGCCCCTCGAGGTGGCCTGCGTCCTGGGCTGCGCGGTGCAGACCGGCGTCGGAGCGGTGCTCAACACCGCCGGCGTGGAAGAGGGCGCCACGGTGCTGGTCATGGGTCTGGGCGGCGTCGGCCTCTCGGTCGTCCAGGGGGCGCGGGTGGCCGGAGCCTCACGCATCCTGGTGTCGGACCCGGTGGCGGACCGCCGGGAGGCGGCCGTGGGCTTCGGCGCCACCGACTGCCTGGACCCGGCGGAGGGCGATGTGGCGGCCTGGGCGCGCGAGCAGACGGGCGTGGGCGTGGACTACGCGTTCGACACCGCCGGACGGTCCGCGCTGATCCAGGCGGGCTTCCACGCCGCCCGCAACGGCGGAAGCATCGTCTGCGTCGGAGCGCCGCCCATCGACGAAGGCATCGACATCGCGCCTGCGGCCCTGCTCACGATCTCCGAGAAGAAGCTCCTGGGCTGCGTCCTCGGCTCCTCCCACGGGCGGCGGGAGATCCCGCGTCTGCTCTCGCTCTGGCGGGCCGGACACCTGGACCTCGAGGGCCTGGTCACCCATCGCCGGCCGCTCGAGGAGATCAACCTCGCGGCCGAAGACCTGCGGGCCGGACGCGGGATCCGCACGGTGCTGGAGGTCTGAGGGTGTCGCCCATCGTGTCCGTCCCCGGTTTCCGCGCCCGGTCGGAGCGGATGGGGGGGCGGGGTCCCCGCCCTGGCCTCGCCCGGGCCGTATCCGTCGCGGCGTGCGTCGCGGTGCTCATCGCGTTCGTCGGGCTCGTCGGCTTTGCGGACCGCGCGCTCGCCGGGGAGCCCGACGCCCGGGTCGAGGAGGCGCGCGCGGCCGTCGAGGCCGGCGAGTTCGCCCGCGCCCTGGCGCTGCTGCGTCCCGGTGCGGAGTCGGGCGATCCCCGGGCCCAGGTCGGACTCGGCACCCTCTACGCCAGTGGACGCGGCGTCGAGCAGGACGACGCCGAGGCGGCGCGCTGGTTCAGGCGCGCGGCGGAGCAGGGCGACGCGCTCGCCCAGTACAACCTGGGCATCTGCTACCTGAAGGGCCGGG
The DNA here is from genome assembly GCA_050618075.1 of Myxococcota bacterium. Classification (GTDB taxonomy): domain Bacteria; phylum Myxococcota_A; class UBA9160; order UBA9160; family UBA4427; genus JBNLVL01. The sequence continues at coordinate 404,859 of JBNLVL010000010.1, read as the reverse complement.
GCGTCGACGAGGACGCCGTCGAGGCGTTCAAGTGGATCAGCCTGTCCGCGAGCCAGGGCTTCCCACCAGCCCGGAAGACCCATCCCGCCGTGGCGCGCGGCCTCGACCGCCAGGCGCGCGAGGAGGGCAAGCGCCGCGCCCGGGACTGGAGCCCGAGATAGGGACCCGCGCGGCCGCATGCCGTATCCTCGTTGCCCGGGTGGCCCACTCCGGGAAATCCACCGGGCAGGAGAATCGACCATGACTTCCAGGCGTGTGATCGCGCTCGTCTCGATGACGGCCTTCGTCGGCGTATCGCTGGCGACCGGCTGCTCGTTCTCGAAGAGCTCCGGAGCGTCGTCCAAGTCGTCCTCGAGCCCTTCGCGCTGGATCTCCCAGTCCTCGAAGTCGAGCTCCGGTGGAGGCGCCGAGGTCGACGACAAGGCGTACGAGGAGGACGTGGCCCAGACCACCGCGGCGTTCGTCGCGAGCGGCGGCGATTTCACCGCCTACCGTCGGGTCATGGGGCAGCTGGCGGATCAGCACGGGATCAGCAACTGGGAGAACGATCGACCCACGCTGCGGGCCGTGGGGGTGGGCATCGCCCGCGCCACCGACGATCCCGCTCGCCAGGCCAAGGCCATCGACCTGATCGCCGCGGGCGACGAGAAGCGCAAGCAGTGGCTGCAGGAAGGCGCGGGCAGGAACTTCTAGTGTCCTGCTCCGGAAGTTGAGACCCGCCGCCGTGCGGCCGCTGACAGCCGTCCCGGGGCGCGCCGCAGGCGGGCTGGCGACCTGCCTGATCCTGCTGGTCGGGGGCACGGCCCTCGGGTCCGACTCCACCTCCGGAGGCGCTCCGCCGGTCGTCGAGATCCTCCACATGGAGGCCAACGAGGGAGGCGGCGCGGGCGGGCACGCCGGCATCCGCCTGGGCGACCAGGTCTACCACTTCGAATTCGGAGAGTCCGGGCGACTCGTGATGGCCCGCGACGCCTGGCTCGACGTAGAGCGCCAGTACAGCGAGATCGAGAATCGCCCGATCCACGTGGCCGCCCTCGACGTCTCCCACGAGACCGCGCGCCTGCTCCAGCGATCCCTGAACCGGCGCTACCTCGCCCAGCGGCGTCACCTCGAGCGCCTCGCCCAGCTGCGCGCCGAGCGCTCGCTGCTGGAGGCCTGGGCGACCGCTCCTGGCGCGGGGGCGCCGGAGGCCCCCGCCGTCCCGGTGGCGGCCGCCGGCTACTTCTTCCACCGGCTGCCACCGCGAGGACCGCGCGCCGGCGGATCCGCGGCCCTGGCGTCCCTGGGCGAGTCGATCCGCGCGTCCCACGGCCCCCGGGCGATCTCCGATCGCGCGGCGGCCCTGCGCGCCGAGCTCTCGGCCCTGGCCCCGGACCCCGCGCCGGTCGAGGCCCCCGCCGACGCCCGGCTGCCCGCGCCCCGAGGCTCTCTCGCCCTGCGCTACGCGGAGATCCTCGAAGAGCTGGCCGCTCTGGAGGTACTCGAGCGGGCGCCGGCCCTTCGCGACGACGCCCTGGTCGAGCTGGGCGGTGCCTCGGCCGCTCTCTCGACCCGGGAGCGGGCCCGCCTGGAGGCGCTCGCCGACCGGCTCGCCGGCGAGGCGCAGGCCCTGTTCGATTCGCCGCGGCCCGACCGCGGGCGCGCCCTGCTGGTCGTCTCGGCCCGGCTCGCGGCGATCGAGGCCTCGCTCCTCGGGGACCGCTGGCGGCCCCTCGCGACGGTCCAGGAGGACGGCGACCTGGTGCCGGCGGAGGTCTTCGAGCGCCGACCCGACCTGGCGCCCCGGGCCCACGCGGCGGCCCTGGAGGACTGGCGCAGCGTCCGCCGCGCGTTCGCCGCCCCGGAGCTGGCCGGAGAGCTGGCCGGAGAGCCGGCCGGAGAGCGCGGCTGGGTGCGCCTCGAGCGCGCGGCCAACCGCCTCGCCTCGTGGCGGCGGGCCGACCTCGAGGGCGTCTCCGTGCGCTTCGGAGGGCCTTCCGGGACGCCGGCGCGCCCCGCGCCCTGGGCGGGGGCGCCGCGTCCGGCGCGCGGCGACTGGGACGTCCTGGCCGGGCGGGCCCGGCTTCGCGAGGAGGCCTTCGCCGGGGAGCTCGACGGGCTCTACGGCTACGACCTCGTGCGACGCAACTGTGCGTCGGAGATCTTCCAGGCGATCCACGATGCCTTCGCGGAGCTCGAGCCGCCCGACGGCGTGGAGGCCGAGTCGACCCGTCGCCTGGGCGGCTACGTGGGGCCCAACCGGGGCCTGGCGTTCATCCCGTTCGTCTCCCAGTGGGAGGCGCGTCGCAGCTACCGGGTGCGCGAGACCCGGACGATCCCCGCCTGGCGCGCGCGCCGGGTGCATGAGCTCGCGAGCTCGGGGTCCCGCTTCTGGGTCGGTCTGCGCGAGTCGATCCGCTGGACCGCCGACTCCTACGCGCCCCATCCCCAGGATTCGTACTTCGTCTTCTTCACCGAGAAGGCCGCGCCCGTGCGCCCGCTCCTGGGGGCGGTCAACGTGGCGGCGGGCGTCGTGCAGGGCGCCGTCGGGCTGGTGACCTGGCCCTTCGATCGGGGGCGCCGGCTGCTGGGCGGGTGGAAGGGGGCGGTGGTGAGCCTGCCCGAGCTCGTCTTCGTCAACATCCGCAAGGGAACCAACGAGGTCCTGCCGCCCGAGGATCCGCCGTTGGAGGGAGCTTCCCGCGAGCCTGCCGCGAGGGCGGATCAGGGTCGCGACAGGATGTCGCTGCAGCCCCCGAACGGGTTCAGGTCGGCGGTGGCGGACTCCCGGTAGATCGGCCGCACCACGTCCCCGTTGAGCAGGGTCTGCTTCGCCTTGCCGACGTCGACGCGGATCCACGAGGAGTCCGGCTGGATCTGGTCCGTGAAGCGGCCGGTGGCGATCCGGTGCTCCTCGCTCACGCGGGTGCCGTCCACGCCGGTGCTGTACTGCACCCGGAAGACCGCGACGTCCACGGACTCTGCGGCCCCCTGGCCGGCTCCCAGGCTCGTCTTGAACAGGTGCTGGTCGTCGGAGGCGCGCTTGCGCTGCTTGCGCACGTGGCCGCGCGCGGCGAAGGCGTTCTGGAGGGGGATGCGCGCGCAGGCCAGGGCCTCGTCGACCACGGTGTCGAAGAGCCCCTGGATCTCCGCCTCGGCGAGCGGACACTGCTGGTCGAGGGTCTTGGACTCGCTCTCGCCCGCGTGGCGGAGCGTGAAGCGTTCGGCGGGCCGGCCGTCCGGGTGCGCGGGGTCGACGACCGAGAAGACCACCTCGATCTCCGCCTTGTGGGTGCAGGTCCCCGGCTTCTGGGCCATCTCCTCCTCGCTCTGGAAGAGCCAGTTCGTCGGGTCCTTCCAGGTGACCGAGTAGTCCTCGCGGTCGATCCGCACCACGAGGTCGAGCCGGCGGGCCGGACGATCGGGTGCGAACTCGCTGCCGTCGTCGGCCACGAGCGAGGCCCCGGCCAGGGCGAGGATGTCCTCCACCCGCAGGCGGATCAGGTCCTGGGTGGCCTGGGCCCGGGCGGGATCGACCTCGGCCTCGATGCGTCCCTGGATCGAGACCCGGTGGGTCCGCTCCGCCAGCTCGTCGTCGCTGGGGTAGGGGTACACCTTGTTCATCGGGACCTCGGTGTACTGGCTCGGGTCCTTCACTGCGGTCCCGGCGCAGGCCCAGGCCGCGGCGAGCGTCAGCAGGGCGAGTGCGCGGGCGGCGGTCGATCCAGCGCCGGGTCGTGCGGCGGTGCGGCAGATGAGCTTCGGCATGACGGTTCCCCCCCCAATCGGTCCCGGCGCCCCGGAGACCCGAGGCCGCGGCCCCGGGCGTCCCGCGACGCCGCCGGCTGCGAGGCGCAGGTCGCCCCGGTGCCGATTCCTAGGATAGTGCCCCTCACGGCCTCCGGGGTTCCACGGCGTCGGCCTGGGGGCGCCTCTCAGCGGCCGGTGCATTGACAGCGACTGGAGCCCGCATCACGCTCTCGGGCGGGAGGATCGTGGGGGGGAGAGTCCATGGTGCAGCCGAGCCATCGGCGGAGGGTCCAGTGCGGGCCCCGGTCCGGATTCCGACCTGGAGCCCGATCCGGACCCCGGTCCGGACACGAGTCCGGATCCCGGTCCGGCAGGCGGGTCGAAGGTGCGCGAGCCCGCGCGTCGCGGGGCGATGCCGGGCGGGTCCGCGAAGCGATCCGCGAGCGGGACCGCGGGAGCGAAGCGGGTGCGCTGGCCCGGTGCGCGGTCGCCGGGGTGCTGGTCCTGTGGGCGGCGCTCCTCGTCGGCTGTGCGAAGCCCACCCGGCTCAAGGTCGTGAGCGACCCGCCCGGCGCCAGGGTCGAGATCGGCGGCCTCGGCGCGATCGGCAAGACCCCGCTGCGGCACACCTTCACCCGACGCGAGCTTGCAAACCTCGACAAGACTCACGGAAAACGCGTCAACCTCCCGATATCGTTGAGCATGCCCGCCTATCTCACGGACCGTACCAGGGTCCGGGTCGAGCTGGGCGACGCCTACACCCACTTCGTCCAGCTGGAGCCTCGCGCCGAGACGGTGTCGATCACCACCGATCCGGAGGGCGTCGGCGTCTACGAGCTGACGGTCGACGCCGAGGCCGCCCCGGCGGTCCACATGCTGTTCGACGCCAATCCCATGGAGGCGCTCGAGAAGCACGGCAAGTGGATCACGCGCCACTACATCGGCGCCACGCCGGTCCAGTACGAGTACGACCCGCGGCATCCGCTCGACCAGAACGATGTCCTGCTGTTCCAGAAGGCCGGGTTCCAGACGGAGCTCGGCTACTTCAAGGAGCGGGAGGAGCGCATCCACGTGGTCATGATGCCTCACGCGATCGAGGAGCGTTGAGCCCCGCGCCAGCTGCGAGCGGCCCCGCCGCGGTCCAGCGATCGGGGTCCGACACGCCGGCCAGTCGGCCTGCGCACAGGGTGGCGACCACGTCACCCGCCTCCAGTCGCTCCCGGGCGCGACTCCAGGGGCGATCCAGCAGACACAGATCGGCGACGCAGCCGGGGGCCACGCGGCGTGCGGGCGCTCCCGGGTCCCGGGCCGGCGAGGTGAACAGCGCCAGGGCGGACTCCGGATCCAGGGCCTCGACCCGGCCCAGGCGACGACCGGATCCGCTGCGCCGGTCGATGGCCGAGCGCATGGCGTGCCAGGGGTCCGGGTCGCCGAACGGCGCGTCGGTGCCCGCGGCGAACCCCACGCCCGCCGCGAGCCAGCCCCGACAGCGGTAGAGCCAGGGCTGGTCGGCCCTCTCGACCTCCTCGAGATAGCCGTCGCCGCGTTCGCGGATGAAGTGGGGCTGGCTGACGACGCGGACCCCGAGCTCGCCCACGGCCTCGATCATCTCCGGGGGCGCGACCGCCGCGTGTTCGATGCGGTCGCCCGGGTGGACGCCGACCTCCCGGAGAACCGCCACGGTCAGCACCAGCTCCAGCCGGGTGACACAGTGGACGGCCACCGCCCGGCCCGCGGCGTGGGCCCGCGCCACCTGCTCGCAGAAGGCGTCGAAGTCCGGCAGCTGCGGGTCCTCGAGGCGGATCTTGAGCGCCCCCACCTCGACGCGCGGGGCCTCCGCGGCCGCAGGGCGCGGTCCAGGCGTTCGCGCTGCGGCGGGTCCGGCGGATCCGGCGAGGTCGCTTCCGCCCATCACGAGGAGGCTCTGGGGAAGCCATCCGCTGCGGGTCGCCCGGGCGAAGAGCGCCCACTCTTGCGGTCCGTTGTGGGGGGTCGCGTCGGTGGCGCCGACCACGCCGAAGCCCGCCCAGGTCCGGGCCAGGCCTCGCCAGTCGGGCGGCGGGGCCGGGGGCCAGCGCTCCCGCAGCCAGGCGTCCAGGTGGAAGAGGCGTCCGGTGGGGCGGCCGCGCGCGTCCCGCTCGACGCCGGGCGGAGCGTTCGCGACGGCGCGGGCTCCCTCCAGGCCCACCAGCGCGAGGGCCCGGCCGTTCAGCATCCAGGCGGAGCCGCTCCGGTGCTGGATGCGCACCGGCCGGTCCGGGACCCAGCGGTCGAGGGTGCGGCGGTCCAGGGCGCCCGCCACGGACTCGTGATAGCCCACGCCCCGGATCCAGCCGCCCCGCCGGCGCGCCTCTCCGAGGCGCCGCGCGAGGGCGTCGGCGTCGCGCACCCGGTCGGGACCGCAGGCGAGCGAGCGCCGGGCGGCGTCCCAGGCGAGCAGGTGGACGTGGTGGTCGTGGAGGCCGGGCAGAAGGGCGCCGCCGCCGGCCTCCAGGGCCGGCTCGCCGGGCCGGGGTTCGAGCCCCCGCGCGACCTCGAGGATCCGGCCGTCCCCGATCCGCACGTCGAGCCCCGCGACTCCGGCGACCTCGGCCGCGCGGATCAGCACGCCGGGGGCCTCGGGGAGAGCCACACGTCGTTGTGTCGGCCGAGGGGCGGGGCCGGGCCGCGTGGGGCTCGGGCCCGGGGCCGGGCGACCTGGACGGAGCCGCGAGGGGTCTCCAGCCGCCAGCCGTCCCCGTGTCGCTCGACCCGGGCGCGAGGCTCTCCGGGTGCGCGGCGCCGGGCGGCCGCGGGCTCGGCCAGGGCGAAGGCCGCCACGTCGCGCAGGGCCACGTCGAGCAGGACGCCTCCCCCGGCCTGGCAGGCGGCCAGCGCGGCCACCGCGGCGTGGAGGCCGGTCAACGGATCGGCCAGGGCGTCGCCACAGAAGATCGGTCCGGTGTCCGGGTCGTCGCACGCGCACCAGCCGGCCGCCGCGGCGGCGTCGTCTCCGAAGGCCACCCAGCCGCCCCAGGGCAGGGCGCGGCCGTAGCCGGTGATGGAGAGCCAGGTGCGACCCGGTCGCCGGGCCAGCCAGGCGCTCGCGTGCAGACCCAGCTGGGCGAGCGCCCGTGGGCGCGCGCTCTCGACCACCACGTCCGCCGCCTCGAGGAGTCCGGCGAGCGCGCGCCGCTGCCCGGGGTCGCCCAGGTCGAGGGCCACGCTCTGCTTGCCCGCGTGCATGAGGTCGAAGAACGCCGTCGAGCCCTGGCGCGCGCCGTCGGGCCGGGGGGTGGACTCGACCTTGACCACCGTCGCGCCGAGCGCCCCGAGCAGGCTCGTGGCCAGCGGGCCGGCCCACAGCGAAGACAGATCGACGACGGTGAGGCGCGAGGGTGGGCGGGGTGGGCCCGGCGCACCCAGCCTCGTCGTGCGGCACCAGCGCGGGGTCGCCCGCGGCGCGCCCCCGGCAATGGCCATGGGCAGCCCCATCCAGCGGCCGCGGGCCACCAGGGCGGCCGCCGGGCGGGTCCGCACGGCGCGTTCGATGGCGGGCCAGGGATCGTCCCCGACTGGCGCCTCCAGCCACGCGGGGACCAGGGCGACGTCGTCGGGCCGCGCCAGCTGGACGGCGATCCAGTGGTCGGCGGCGCGGATCAGCCGGGCCCTTCCGCCGGGCGCGCTCCGGCCGGCCCGCGTCAGGCCCCCCAGCGCGGCGCGCTCGCCCAGCAGCGCGGGCGCGTCGAGCCGCTCGAGCTCGCGGCTCCTCCCCTCGCCCGAGCGACGGGCCAGGGCCCGGAGCGCCAGGGCGGCGCCGTCCATGGCCACCGTGGGCCGGCCCGGCGCAAGCGCGGGCGGGCCGTCGGCGTGGCCGGTGAGGGCCATGGCGCCGCAGCGCGCCCAGTCGAGGTCGGGGTCCGGGTCGCCGGGGTCCGGGGCGGTCGGAACCGCTTCCGCGGCCGGCGGGCCCACCAGGCCGAGGGAGCCCAGCACCGCCCGGGCATAGCGGGCCGCGAGGCCCCATCCCGGGACTTCGAGAGGAGGCTGAGGGGCTTCGGAAGCCCGACTCGCCCACGCGAGGGCCGGCATCCGGGCAGGCTAGCCCGCTCGCCCGGCGAGCCACACGGCCCCGCCGAGGCGCGCCGCGGCCCGGACCGGGTTGCGAGCGGGCCCGCGGCGGTCCCGGCGGCGCCCCCCGGGTGTGCGGTGCGCGGGGTCTTCCGGCCTCGAAACGTCACGTCCCGGAAGGGCGCCGCGCGTAGAATCGGGGCGCACCGACGGAGGACGAGCAACGTGGAATCTGTGCGAATCCGGGCCCTCGCGGCCTTCTGGGGCTGTCTCCTTGGGGGCTGCCTCCTTGGGGGCTGTCTCCTTGCCGCCGCGGCGGTCCAGGCCGAGCCCTTCACCTTCGTGTCGCTGCCCGACACCCAGGTCTACGCCGACGACCGGGTGCCCGACGGCCGCTACCCGGCGGTCACCGACACCCGGGGCACCGGCGCCATCTTCTTCGACCAGACGGAGTGGATCGTCGACAACGCCGAGGCGCTCGGCATCCGCTACGTCGGCCACCTCGGCGACATCGTGGAGCACGGGGACGACCTCTCGGAGTGGGCGCTGGCCGACGACGCCATGCACCTGCTGCGCGACGCCGACATCCCCCACGGCACCGTCATGGGCAACCACGACGACAACCACGGGCCGAACTACCGCCAGAACTACCTCGACCACTTCGGCCCCCAGCACTTCGAGGACCGGCCGTGGTACACCGCCTCCTCTCCCGGCGGCGGCGCCAACCTCCAGGTGCTCGAGCACGAGCACCGCAAGATCGGCTTCCTGAACTTCAGCATCGATCATCCCCAGGCGGAGATCGACTGGGCCACGGGCATCGTCGAGGCGAACCCCGACACCATCTTCATCATCGGCACCCACCGCTACCTGTACGACTTCAAGATCGCGGGGGGGCGCTACAGCGAAGACGTCGAGACGCCCCTCGGAACCATCAATCTCGGGGGCGGGCCGGTCGGCGGGGTCGTGGAGCCCAACACGGCCCAGGATCTCTTCGACGAGTTCGTGACCCAGCACCCGAACATCCTCATGATCCACGCGGGTCACTTCCACGGCGAGTGGCTGCGGCTCGACGGCCAGAACAGCACGGCGCAGACGGTCCTGCAGATCCTCACCGACTACCAGAGCACCCGGAACGGAGGCGACGGCTGGCTGCGGATCTACGAGCTCGACTTCGAGAACGACCGCTTCTCGTTCGACACCTACTCGCCCACCCTCGACCGCACCCGCAGCACCATCGATCACTTCGTCGAGATGATCTTCCTGAGCTACGACCAGCGGGACCAGATCATGGACGTGCTCGGGGTGGACGAGGCGACCTACTTCGCCCTGCTGCAGCTCACCTTCAAGAACAACCCGACCATCCCGGACGGGTTCCTCAAGCAGCATCCGGACCTCGACGAGCCCCACGAGCAGGCCTACTTCGAGCGCTACCTGGACGAGCTCTTCCTCGGGGACCCGCCCGAGGGCTTCGGCGATCTCTACGAGTGGGAGCAGCTGTGGATGATCGGGTTCGCGGCCGACCCCACCGACCCCTTCGACTTCGACGAGTCGGTCCGCTCGCCGAGCTACACGCTCGACGTCGACTACTCGGCGTACTTCACGCCGTCGGCCGAGCAGCGGGTCGCCTTCGCCTTCGAGGGCCTGCTCGAGGCGCTCGCCAGTTTGGACTCCGGGGACTTCCTCTTCCGCTCCGCCGGGGCGCTCCTCACCCACCGTGTGGAGCGGGCGTTCAAGAAGGCCCGGAAGGGGAAGACCGACCGCGCCGCGCGCCTCCTCGAGCACGGCGTCCTGGCCCACACCGACGGCTGCGCCGAGCGGGGCCGCCCGGACGGGTTCTGGTCGTTCCTGTGGTGGTGGTTCCGGGGCTGGCTCTTCCTCGACTGGATCGACGATTGCGACGCCCAGGACGTGGTGCACCCGGCGCTGCTCGACACCCTCGACCAGCTGGAGGCCGCCGAGGCGCCGCTCTAGCCCCGAGCCCGGATCGGGGCTGGGGCCCGGGGCGCCGAGGCGGGATTCAGTCCGCGGCGCGGTCGACCGATAGCGGGTCCGGGTCTGGACGGAGGATCGGTCGGCATGGGATGTCATCTCGTCACGGCGGACGTGTCTCGCGCACTCCTGGCCATCGTCGGCCTGGCGCTCGCAGGGGGAGGGGCCGCGGCGCCCGCCTGGTCCGATTCGGATGCGGATTCCTACGGGCGTCCGGAGATGGGCCGCAGCGTCGATCCCGACGGACTCGACGCGGAGAGCGAAGATCCCGACGACCGCGTCGGGGAGAGCCGCGATCCCGACGACATGACCGCCGGGTCCGAGGACCCCGACGGGCTCATGGTCGAGTCCGGGGACCCGGACTCGATGACCACCGACAGCGAGGACCCCGACGATCACCGCGGGCGCCACTCGGACCTCGGCGATCTGCGCGAGTCCGACGGCGGCGAGGGTCGTGCCGCCCCCGCCCCCGAACTCGTTGCGAGGGCCGCGCCGCCGGGACCCGGCGCCAGCGCCGCCGTGATGGCGGCGTGGCGCCGCGTGGGCAGCGCCGAGCGCAATCTCGAGGCGATGAACGATGTCTACCAGAAGATGATGCACACCGACTATCCGCGCGGAGAGCGGCGCGCGCGCATCATCGCCGAACGCAACGAGGCCCTGGAAGCCGTCAACCGGGCCCGCACCCGGTACGCGCAGCTGTCCGACTCCTAGCGAGACCCGAGGATCCATCGACCGCCCGCTCCCGTGGGGTGGACGATGGCGGGTCCCGGGGTCGATGTCTTCGCGCCCCGGCTGGGGACGCGCCGCCGGGTGGTCCGCTCCCGGGCCTCCGCTCGTCCTGCACTTTCCCCGACGTCCGCGTATCATGAGCCGCGCGCGGGTGCGCCGCGAGTCGAGAGGAGAGGGTGCCGGGATGGCCCAGCTGAAGCCGGGAAGTCGGATGCGGAGCGCGGTGTGCGCCACCGAGGTGATGGTCGTGATGGCCCCGTCGGGCGACGTCGACCTCACGTGCGGGGGCGCCCCGATGGTCGACCTGGCCGGAGCGGCCGAGCCCGACGGCGCGCCCCAGGCCGACCTGGCCGGCGGGACCCAGATGGGCAAGCGCTACGTGAGCGCCGAAGGCGACCTCGAGCTCCTGTGCACGAAGCCCGGTCAGGGGACGCTCGCCCTCGGCGCCACCGCCCTGCAGCTCAAGGGCGCCAAGCCGCTGCCGTCGTCGGACTGACCCCGTGAACCTGATGATGCTCCTCGAGATGGCCGCCTCCAGCCATGGAGGGCGCGAGGCGCTGTGCAGCGGCGAGACGCGCTACAGCTTCGAGGACCTCTTCCGCGCGGCCGGAGGCGCGGCCCGGAGGCTGCGCGACAGCGGTGCCGAGCGACTGGCCCTGCTCGACGTCAGCAGTCCCGCCGTGCCGGTGGGTCTGTTCGCGAGTGCGTGGGCCGGCATTCCGTTCGTGCCCCTGAACTATCGCCTCACCGGCGGCGAGCTCGACGCGCTGCTGGAGCGCGTGGACCCCGCGCTGCTGGTGACCGACGCCGAACGCGCCTCGCGGCTGGCCTCCCGGGGCGCCGAGCGCGTGTGCGCCCGCGAGGACTTCCTGGGAGCGCTGGTCGACGAGGGGCCGGCGCCGGGTGCGGCCGGGGACTGGCCCATGGAGCCCGAGGACGTGGCCCTCTGGCTCTTCACCAGCGGAACCACCGGAGCGCCGAAGGCCGCGCTCCTGCGCCAGCGTCACCTGGTCTCGTACATCCTGGGGTCGGTGGAGTTCGCGTCGGCGGCCGAGGACGACGCGGCGCTCGTCTGCGTGCCGCCGTATCACATCGCCGGCATGGCGGCGATCCTGAGCTCGATCTACTCGGGTCGCCGGGTCGTGCAGCTCCCCAACTTCGAGGCCGCCGCCTGGGTCGAGCTGGCGCGCAGGGAGCGGGTGAGCCACGCCTTCGTCGTGCCCACGATGCTGGCGCGCATCGTCGAGGTGCTGGAGACGGACGGCGGCGGAGGGCTTCCGCAGCTGGGCGCCCTGGCCTATGGCGGGGGCAAGATGCCGAGGTCGGTGGTGGAGCGCGCCATGCGCTGCCTGCCCGAGACGCGCTTCACCAACGCCTACGGCCTCACCGAGACCAGCTCGACGATCGCGCTCCTCGGGCCCGACGCCCATCGCGAGGCCCTGGCCAGCGACGACGAGGCGGTGCGCGAGCGGCTCGGCTCGGTGGGCCGGGCGCTTCCCGGCGTGGAGGTCGAGATCCGCGACGAGGACGGCAAGCCCGTCGGGCCCGGACAGCGCGGCGAGATCCACGTGCGCGGGGAGCAGGTCTCCGGCGAGTACCTGGGGCGGGACGCCCAGCTCACGCCCGACGGATTCTTCCCCACCCGGGACGGTGGCTGGCTCGATGCGGACGGCTTCCTGTTCCTCGACGGCCGCATCGACGACGTCATCGTGCGCGGCGGCGAGAACCTCTCGCCCGGCGAGATCGAGGACGTGCTGCGCGAGCATCCCGCGGTCAGCGACTGCGCGGTGGTGGGCATCCCCGACGAGCAGTGGGGCGAGGCCGTGGGGGCGGCGCTGGTGCTGGCCCCGGGCCGGGGCGCCACGCCCGAGGAGATCCGGGAGTGGGTCCGCCGCCACCTGCGGTCGTCCCGTGCGCCCGAGGTGGTGCGCTTCCGGTCGGCGCTCCCCTACAACGAGATGGGAAAGCTCCTGCGCCGGGTGGTGCGCGACGAGCTCGCGGCGGCGGCCGCCGTCGATCGGTGAGCGACCTCTCCCCGGTCTCGCCGGTCCAGGCGCGCGCGCTCGTGGCGTCGCTCGACGCAAGGGAGAGCGCCTCGCCCATCACCGGCGCCGGCGTGCTGGCCCTCGACCTGACCGCGCCCGGGGCCGACGCGGACCCCGACGGCTGGCACGCGCTCGCCGCCCGGCTGATGGCGCTGCCGTGCCCGGTGCTGTCCCTCAGCCCCGCCGGCATCGACCCCGCCTACGGGGCGCTCGAAGTGGCCTCCGACGTCCACGCGGCCTCCGAGGACGAGCTGCGCCGGCTCGTCGGGCGCGTCCGCAGCTTCCCGCTGGCCTCGCTCGCCCTGGTCCAGCTGCTGCGGCAGACGCCGTTCCTGGACGTGGTGCCCGGGCTCACCGCCGAATCGTGGGTCTACTCGATGCTGCAGACGGGCCCGGAGTTCGGCCGCTGGCTCGAGGCCCAGCGCGCGGCGGGAGGCGCCGGGCGCGAGGTCGAGGAGGGGCCGCCGGTGGCGCTGCACCGCCGGGACGCGCGGCTCGAGCTCGTCCTCGATCGGCCGTCCCGGCACAACGCCTACTCGGCCACCATGCGCGACGCCCTGGTCGAGGGCCTGGCGGTGGCCCTGGCGGACCCGTCCATCGAGGAGGTCGTGCTGCGAGGGGAGGGCGCGTCGTTCTGCAGCGGCGGCGATCTCGACGAGTTCGGAACCGCGCCCGACCCGGTGACGGCCCACGCGGTGCGTTCGACCCGGCATCCGGCCCACGCGCTCTCGCAGCTCTCGGGCCGGCTCCGCGCCGAGCTCAAGGGAGCCTGCATCGGCGCCGGGATGGAGCTTCCGGCCTGGGCGGGGCGGGTGGTCGCCGACGAGAGCGCGTTCTTCGAGCTGCCCGAGCTGGGCATGGGGCTGGTGCCGGGCGCCGGAGGAACGGTGAGCCTGCCGCGGCGCATCGGTCGGGAGCGCACCGGCTGGCTCGCGCTGTCCGGAGAGCGGATCGACGTGGCCACGGCCCGGCGCTGGGGCCTGGTCGACGAGGTGCGAACGGTCCGCGACTAGGCGCTGCGCCGGGTCGCGAGCGGGAGGAGAGTCGAATGCCGGGACCGATGGAGGGAGTGAGGGTCGTCGAGATGGGCGTCTGGGTGGCCGCGCCGGCGGCCGGCTGCATCCTCGCCGACTGGGGCGCGGATGTGGTCAAGATCGAGCCGCCGGGCATCGGGGATCCGGCGCGGAGCTTCTCGAAGATGCTGGGCGGCGATCTGCCCTTCAACCCGCCCTTCGAAATGGACAACCGCAACAAGCGCAGCGTGGTCCTGGACCTCTCCCGGAGCGAGGGCCGCCAGCTCGCGGGCGAGCTGATCGAGCAGGCCGACGTCTTCCTCACCAATGTCCGACCCGACGCCCTGCGCCGCCTCGAGCTCGACCCCGACACGTTGTGCGAGCGCCATCCGCGCCTCGTCTACGGGCTCATCACCGGCTACGGCAGCGAGGGGCCCGACGCGGGTCGCGCGGCCTACGACATCGCCGCCTTCTGGGCGCGCGCCGGAATCGCCCAGCTGCTGACCCGCGGCGACGACCACCCGCCGTTCCAGCGCGGCGGCATGGGCGACCACCCGGCCGGCATGACCCTGGCCGGTGCGATCTCCGCCGCCCTCTTCCAGCGCGAGCGGAGCGGGCGCGGACAGCTCGTCTCCACGTCCCTGCTGCGCCAGGGCCTGTTCACCCTGAGCTTCGATCTCTCGATCGCGGCGCGCTTTGGCGTGGGGGTGGGCGTGGCGGACCGGAGCACCATGGCCAACCCCGCCATCAACTGCTACCGCGACCGCGACGGGCGTTGGTTCTGGATCGTGGGGCTCGAGGGGGATCGCCACTGGCCGCCCCTGGCCCGGGCGGTCGGGCATCCCGAGTGGCTCGAGGACGAACGCTTCGCCACGGGCGACGCCCGCCGGCAGAACTCGGCGGCGTTGATCGCCGAGCTGGACGCGATCTTCGCGACCGGGACCACCGCGGAGTGGGGAGCCCGCTTCGATGCCGAGGAGGACCTCTGGTGGGCGCCGGTCCAGAGCATCGAAGAGGTGCTCGCGGATCCCCAGGTGATGGCCTGCGGCGGGCTGCTGGAGGTGCCCGACGACGGCGCGACGACGCTGCTCCCGGCCACGCCGGCGGACTTCCACGGGACCCCGGGCGAGCCGCGCTGGATGGCGCCCGCGCCCGGCCAGCACAGCGAGGAGGTGCTCTCGGAACTCGGCCGCGACGCCGCCGCGATCGCGGCCCTGCGCGAGAGCGGGATCCTGGGCTGAGCGGGGCAGAGCGGGGCCGCGCGGTCCGGCGGGGGGCGGTGCGAAGCGGCGTCGCCGGGTCGGTGTCAGGGCGTGGCGTCAGGGCATGGCGTCGGGGCGGGCCGTCAGGGCGCGCGGTCGGGGCGCGCGGTCAGGGCGCGCCGTCAGGTCGCGCCGTCAGGGCGCGGCGCCTGGCGAGGACGCCGGGCCGGCCGCCACGCCGGGACCTTCGCGGTGCGCCCGGAGGCGCACGGCGGACGGGGGCTTCGCGTCGAACCGCCACGCGGCGCGCACCCGGACGGCGTGGTAGCAGAAGGCGGTGAACGCCACGCCGGCGGTGATGATCTCGGCCACCGCCAGCAGCCCGGGCTCCCGGGAGAGGTCGTCGATGCGGCCCAGCGACGCCCAGACCGCCGCGGCGCACAGGCCCAGCCAGAGGGCGCAGGCGGCGACGGCGCCCCCCAGCAGGCGTCCGCCCGCCTCGGCCCGGCGCAGCTCCCGGTGGGAGAAGTGGTCGAGGAACCAGCCGTGGGCGTCCGCCTCCTCGCCCAGGAGCGCGGGCGGAGCCAGGGGCTCTCCGCTGAGCGGATCCACCGCGTCCTCGCCGCGCCGGTGCCGGCCGATGCCCTCGAGGATGAGCCCGTGCACGCGCTCGTTGATCGGGTACGCGATCGCCAGGGGCAGCGCGAGCAGCGAGGTGACGGCCGGCGCGAGGGCGAAGATCGCGCGGATGGCCCACTGCACGGTCTCGCTCTGCTCCACGTTCGGCGCGTAGCCGAGGCTGGCGAGCACGGCCAGGGGCACCGACATGCTCGGGATCACGGTGAACTTCGTCATGATCGACCACAGCCCGCCGTACTGGGCCTCGCGGCGCTTGCCCGTCAGCAGCTCGTCGTAGTCGATGACGTCGGCCTGGATGGCCGGCCCCAGCAGGAGCCGCGCGGAGAAGGTGGAGCCGGCCCAGGCGAGGATGGCCGCGAAGGTCCAGTAGTCCCCGGGGCCGACCAGGAAGTAGATCGCCAGCAGGCCCAGGAGCGAGCTGGCGAAGCTGAACACCCAGACGGGCTTCTTCCCGAAGCGCTTCACCGCCCAGACCCAGAGCGGCATGCACACGAAGGCCGAGCCGAAGTAGACGCCGAGGAAGATGCCGAGCCACCGCTCCGGGTGCTCGGGCTGGAGTACGTACTTGGTGAAGAACGGCATCATCGTGCCGGGAATCGCGCCGGTGACCGAGCCGATCAGGTAGACGGTCAGCAGGATCCGGAACACCCGGTTGCGCATGACCCGCCTCACCCCGGGAACCAGCGGGTTGGGCGGGCGCCGCACGTAGTCCTCGCGCTCCTTCACCTGCACCACCAGGTTCCAGTAGAGCGCCGTCAGCAGCAACGCGAACGCCACCGAGAAGAGCACCATGCCGTCGCGTTCGTCCCCGACGAGGCTCGCGAGGACTCCGGGGAGCGCGGCGGCCACCAGGGTTCCCGCCACCGAGAATCCTTCGGACCAGCCGTAGAGCGAGGCCCGGGTGCGGTAGTCCTGGGTGATCTCGGGTCCGAGGCCGTAGTGGGGGATCTGATAGACCGTGTGGAAGAGGTAGTAGAGGGTGTAGGTGAGCGCGAGCCAGCCGGCGGCCAGGGTGGGGTCGAGCCCGCGCGGCGGACTCAGCATGCCCACGAAGGCCAGGGCGGCCAGCGGGGCCCCGACGAAGATCCAGGGCCGGCGCCGGCCCCAGCGCGAGCGGGTGCGATCGGTGAGCCAGCCCATCACGGGGTCGGTGAGGGCGTCGAAGGCGCGGGCCACCGCCTTCACGATGGCGATCAACCCCAGCGGAACCAGCACCACGTCCGAGTAGAAGATGCTCAGGTGGATGGCGATCGGGATCGCCATCGCCGCCCCCGCGAAGCCCGGAGCCCCATAGGAGATGCGGACGCGCAACGGGACCTGCACCGGGTCGGACGCGATCGCCTCCGTGTCTCCGCGCTGCGCGGGCTGTCGCGACTCGTCCTCGGCGGGGGGCACGGCCCCAGTGTTCCCCATCGCCCCCCCGGCGACCAGCGCGCTCGGCCGCTCCGGGTCGCTACCCTGGGGCCCGGGCCCACGGTTGCGCGACAGCGACCTGGGACCAGAGCCCGGTGACGAATCCTCCAATCGACTCCAGGAGACACGCGATGACCGAATCGAGCCCCGGCGCCCCGCGCGCACTCGATGGCGACAAGCTGAAGCAGACCGCGCGGCTCGTGTTCGACGCCCTCGGCGGAGCCATGACCTCGCTCATGATCCACCTCGGGGACCGGCTGGGCCTCTACCGCGCGCTGGCCGGGGGACAGTCCGTCGGCAGCCGGGACCTGGCCGCCCGCACCGGGCTCGACGAGCGCTGGGTCCGGGAGTGGCTCTACCAGCAGGGCGCTGCCGGGGTGCTCGAGCACGAGGGCGACGGACGCTTCTCGCTGTCCGCCGAGGCCGAGGCGGTGCTGGCCGACGAGAGCCATCCGGCCTTCGGGGCGGGCTACTTCGACGCGCTTCCCAAGCAGCTGGCCACGGCCGATCGGCTCCCGACGTGCTTCGAGACGGGACTCGGACTGCCCTACGACGCCCACGGCGCCGAGGGAGCCCGCGGCATCGAGCGGGGGCTCGCGCCCTGGTTCAGAACGCTGCTCGTGCCCCTGGCCCTGCCGCGGGTCGAAGGGGTGGTGGAGGAGCTCGAGGCGGGCATTCCCGTGGCGGACGTCGGCTGCGGCGCCGGCGTGGCGCTGCTGGAGATGGCCCGGGCCTACCCGAAGTCGGAGTTCCACGGCTACGACATCTCCCACCACGCCCTCGAGCGCGCCCGGCAGAACGCCCGGGCGGCGGGCGTCGAGAACGTGCGCTTCCACGACGCCGTCGCCGAGCCGCTGCCCGAGGACGGCCGCTTCCGCTTCGTCACGACCTTCGACTGCCTTCACGACATGACCCATCCGGGCCGGGTGATCGCGGGCATCCGGCGGGCGCTGGCGGACGACGGGACCTGGCTGGTGGCCGACATCAAGGCCCATCCGACCTACGAGGCCAACGTGTCCCAGAATCCCATGGCCCCGCTCATGTACGGCATGAGCATCCTCACCTGCATGTCGTCGGCGCTGTCGGAGCCGGACGGCCAGGGCCTCGGGACCCTCGGCCTCCACGCCGCGCTGCTGGAGGCCATGGCCCAGGAGGCGGGGTTCACGCGCTTCGAGCCCCTGGAGCTGGGACACCCCGTGAACGCCTTCTACGTGGTGAGGCCCTGACGGTCTCTCGCGCCGCGGGCGGCAGGAGCACTTCCATGAACGACAGCGGAAAGCGATGGATCGCCGCCGGAGCGATCGCGCTCGCCCTCATCGGCGCGGCGGCCGCCACGTGGTGGATGAACCGCTCCAGCCTGCCGGACGGGTTTGCAACGGGCAACGGCCGGATCGAGGCCGACGAGGTCGGCATCGCGGCCAAGTACGCGGGTCGCGTGGCGAGTGTCCTCGTCGAGGAGGGCGACCTGGTGGAGCCCGGGCAGGTCCTCGCCCACATGGACAGCGCCGAGATCGAGGCCGAGCTCCGGGAAGCCCGGGCCCGGACCCGTGAGGCCGTCGAGCAGCGCGACGTCGCCAGGGCCAACATCGCCCAGCGCGAGGCCGAGTGCGATCTCGCCGACAGGGAGCTGCGTCGCTCCTCCCTGCTCTTCGAGAAGGACGTCGAGCCCGAGAGCGAGCTGGACGTCAAGCGCTCCCGCTTCATGACGGCGAAGGCCGCGTGCGACGCTGCGAACGCCCAGCTCAGCGATGCCGAAGCCGCCATCGAGGCCGCCAGGGCGAGGGTGGCGCGGATCGAGGCGCAGCGAGCGGAGACCGTCCTGCGAGCGCCGGCCCGGGGGCGCGTGCTCTACCGCCTGGCCGAGCCCGGGGAGGTGCTCTCCGCGGGCGGGCGCGTCCTCACCCTGGTCGACCTCACCGACGTCTACATGGAGATCTTCCTGCCCTCGCGCCAGGCGACGCGTGTCGCGATCGGCGCCGAGGCCCGGGTCGTTCTGGATGCCCTCCCCGACGCCGTCATCCCGGCCAGCGTGAGCTTCGTCGCACCCGAGGCGCAGTTCACGCCGAAGCAGGTCGAGACGCCCAGCGAGCGCGACAAGCTCATGTTCCGGGTGAAGGTCCGGATTCCCCGGGAGGTCGTCGAGCCCCGGATCGAGCTCGTGAAGACCGGCGTCCGGGGGGTCGCCTACGTGCGCCTCGACGGTGCGGACGGGGCCGCCTGGCCCGAGCCCCTCGAGGCGCGCCTGCCGCCCGACGGGCGCGGGCCCTCGTGACCGCCGCGCCGGAGGCCGTCGCGCGGCTCTCGGCCGTGAGCCACCGCTACGGCGACACCCTCGCGCTCGCGGAGGCCACGACCGACATCCCCGGGCGCGCCCTCGTGGGGCTCATCGGGCCGGACGGGGTGGGCAAGTCGACGCTCCTCGGCCTGCTCGCGGGCGCGCGTCGGATCCAGAGCGGGCGGGTGACGGTCCTCGGTGGCGACATGGCGGACGCGCGGCACCGCAGCGCGGTCTGTACCCGCATCGCCTACATGCCGCAGGGGCTCGGCAAGAACCTGTATGCCGAGCTCAGCGTGTTCGAGAATCTCGACTTCTTCGGGCGCCTGTTCGGCAGGACCGCCGGAGAGAGGCGGGAGCGCATCGAGATCCTGCTGCGGGCCACGGGGCTGGAGCCCTTCCACGCCCGCCCGGCCGGAAAGCTCTCGGGCGGCATGAAGCAGAAGCTCGGCCTCTGCTGCGCGTTGATCCACGACCCGGACCTGCTGATCCTCGACGAGCCGACGACGGGCGTCGACCCCCTCTCGCGCGGGCAGTTCTGGGACCTGATCGCGCGCATGCGCGAGGGGGCGCCGGAGCTGTCCGTGCTCGTCTCCACGGCCTACATGGACGAGGCGGAGCGCTTCGACTGGCTCATCGCCATGGATGCGGGCGCGCTTCTCGCCTCGGGGACGCCCGACCAGCTCCTGCGGACGACGGGCGCCGCGTCCCTCGAAGCGGCGTTCGTCCGCCTGCTCCCGGCGGCGAAGCGCGGGAGCGGCGAGCCCCTCTCGGTTCCGCCGCGGCGCCGAAGCGACGAGGGGCCGGTGATCGTCGCGCGCGACCTGACCCGGCGCTTCGGCGACTTCACCGCGGTCGACCGCGTGAGCTTCGAGATCGAGCGGGGCGAGATCTTCGGCTTCCTGGGATCCAACGGCTGCGGCAAGACGACGACCATGAAGATGCTGACCGGCCTCCTGCCCGCATCGGAAGGCGAGGCGGAGCTCTTCGGGCGTCCGGTCGACGCGCGAAACCTCGAGACCCGGCGCCGCGTCGGCTACATGTCGCAGTCGTTCTCGCTCTACGGGGAGCTCACGGTCCGCCAGAACCTCGACCTCCACGCGCGGCTCTTCCGGCTCGATCCCGGGCGCGCGCGGCGGCGGATCGCGGAGCTTCTGGACCGGTTCGGGCTCGCCGACCGGTCCGACGAGCGGGCGAGCCAGCTCCCACTGGGCGTCCGGCAGCGCCTCTCGCTGGCGGTGGCGATCATCCACGAGCCGGAGATGCTGATCCTCGACGAGCCCACCTCGGGCGTCGACCCGGTCGCCCGGGACGCGTTCTGGTCGCTGCTCATCGACCTCTCGCGCACCGACGGCGTCACCATCTTCATCTCGACCCACTTCATGAACGAGGGCGGCCGGTGTGATCGCATCTCGCTGATGCACGCGGGCACGGTCCTGGCGTGCGACCGGCCGGCGGCGCTCGTGGCCGAGCGACGGGTGGAGACCCTCGAGGAGGCCTTCGTCGGCTACATCCGCGACGCCATCGGCGCGGGGACCGAGGACACCCGGGCCCTGGCCCGGCTCCGCGAGCCGGCTGGGGAGGCTGCGTCCGCACCCGCCGGGAGGCGGCGGGGCGCGCTGCCCCTGGGCCGTCTGCTCGCGTACACCTATCGCGAGAGCCTCGAGGTGCTGCGAGACCCCATCCGTCTCGCGTTCGCGTTCGCGGGCTCCGCGCTCCTCATGCTGGTCTTCGCCTACGGGATCACGATGGACGTCGAAGACGTCCGCTACGGGGCCCTCGACCTGGACCGCACCCCCGAGAGCCGGGCCTACCTGCGCAACTTCGAGGGATCGCGCTACTTCGAAGAGCAGCCTCCCATCGGCTCTCCGGCCGAAGCGCAGCGGCGTCTCGAGTCGACGGACGTCTCCCTCGTGCTCGAGATCCCGCCGGGCTTCGGACGCGACCTGCGGCGCGGCGACCGGCCCGGCGTATCCGCCTGGATCGACGGCGCGATGCCCTTCCGCGGGGAGACCATCCACGGCTACGTCAGCGCCGTCCACGCGCGCTACCTCGAAGACCTGGCAGCCGAACCCCGCGCCTCCGCCGGCGTCTCGAGCGGCGTCGAGATCGAGTCCCGGTACCGCTACAACCCTTCCTTCGAGAGCATCTACGCCATCGCGCCGGGGATTCCACCGATCCTCCTGATCCTGATCCCGGCGATCCTCATGGCGGTGAGCGTCGCGAGGGAGAAGGAGCTCGGCTCCATCACGAACTTCTACGTGACGCCCACCACGCGGCTCGAGTTCCTGGTCGGCAAGCAGCTCCCCTACGTCGCCATCGGCTTCCTCAACTTCGTCCTCCTGACGCTGATGGCGATCTTCCTGTTCCGGGTGCCGCTCGGGGGCAGCGCCCTGGCGCTGACGCTGGGGGCGCTCCTGTACGTCACGGCGACCACCGGGCTCGGGCTCCTGACGTCGACCTTCACCCGGACCCAGGTCGCCGCCGTCTTCGCGACCGCGATCCTGACGATGATGCCCACCATGCAGTTCTCCGGCCTGATCCAGCCGGTCTCGACCCTGGAGGGGGGTGCCCGCCTCATCGGGTCGATCTGGCCGACCGCGTACTACACGCACCTGAGCCTGGGGACCTTCACCAAGGCGCTCGGCCTGCGCGACGTGGCGACGGACCTGGTCGCGATCGCCGCGTTCATCCCGGTGTTCACGCTCCTCGCCACCCTCGCGCTCCGCGAGCAGGATCGCTAGTGGGGGACCGCCTCGCCGCGATCTTCTGGCTGGGCACGAAGGAGCTCCGGAGCCTGCGGAGCGACACCGTGATCGTCGCCCTGCTGATCTTCGCCTTCTCGTTCTCCGTGTACGTGCGCGCCCAGGGGACGTCCACGGAGGTCCACAACGCCACCGTGGGGATCGTGGACGCGGACCGCTCGACCCTCTCGCGACGCATCGCCGGGGCGCTCTTCCCGCCCAACTTCCACGCGCCGGAGCGGATCGAGGCGGACGAGGTCGACGCGGGGATGGACTCCGGGCGCTTCATGTTCGTGCTCGACCTGCCGCCCCGCCTCGAGGCCGACCTGCTCGCCGGCAGGCGGACGGAGATCCAGCTCAACATCGACGCCACCGCCATGACCCAGGCGAGCATCGGAGCGAGCTACATCACGAACATCGTCTCGGACGAGATCGCCCGGTTCCTCCAGGGCCGTGGCGGCGGCGATCCGGAGGCGGTCCAGCTGGTCACGCGGATGTCGTTCAACCCCAACCGGACGAGCGGGTGGTTCCACGCGATCGTCACGCTCATCGATCAGATCACCATGCTCACGATCATCCTGACGGGGGCCGCGCTGGTCAGGGAGCGGGAGCACGGCACCATCGAGCACCTGATGGTGATGCCGCTCACCTCGTTCGAGATCGCCATGTCCAAGGTCTGGGCCAACGGGCTCGTCATCCTGGCGAGCGCGGCCCTCTCGCTGACCTTCGTCGTCCGGTGGCTCCTGGGCGTCCCCATCGCCGGGTCGATGCCGCTGTTCCTCTCGGGAACGGCGCTCTATCTCTTCTTCGCCACCGCGCTCGGGATCTTCCTGGGGACGGTCTCGCGGTCGATGGCCCAGTTCGCGCTGCTCGTGCTGCTCGTGATCATGCCCATGCAGATGCTCTCGGGAGGGATGACGCCCGTCGAGAGCCAGCCCGACTGGCTCCAGCCGCTCACCTTCCTGCTCCCCTCGCGCCACTTCGTGAGCTTCTCCCAGAGCATCATCTTCCGCGGCGCGGGCCTCGGGATCGTCTGGCCGGAGTTCCTGATGGTCACCGTGCTCGGCCTCGGCTTCTTCGGCACGAGCCTGGCGCTGTTCCGTCGATCGATCGCGGTCACGGGCTAGCCCGACCCAGGGGCCCGGCGCACGCGGTCCGGAGGGTCGGGCGCGAGCGTTGCCCCCGCCACGGAGAAGGGCCTGGCCCGCGGCGCGCGGAGGAGCTTCGAGCCGCGGCTCAGAGGGAGGGGCAGGGGAAGGCCAGACGGCGCCCGGCCGGGCGGTCCTCCCAGATCCGCAGGTGGTCCTGGGGAATCCGCCGGGCGATCTCGCACTCCGGGTAGTAGAAGACGTCCCAGTACGCATTGCCGACGTAGAAGGGTGTCTGGCTCTCGTCCCCGGAGAGGACGAGGTTGAGGATCGCGGCCAGGCGGACCCCCGCGCGCCGGAGCTGCTGCTCGAGGAACGGTGTCGCCGTCCCGACATAGTCGGTCCCGAGGCCCATCCCGGTCTCCACCCAGAACGTCTCCTCCTCGGACAGGGCGCGCGACTCGTTGGCCCAGCGGAAGAGGTCGGCCCGCACCCACTGGCGCACTTCGGCTTCGTTGATGGTCGAGGCCAGGCTCTCGGCCCCGGCGCGCCAGTTGCCGCCGGTATGGACCTCCACCAGGTAGCGGTCCCACACCTCGTAGAGCGAGACGTTGCGCAGCCAGCGGTCCCCGCCGATCCCGAAGTTGACCAGCGTGTCGAGTCCGGCGTTGCGGTCGCGGGCGCTCACGTGGAGGGGTTGATGCAGATCGCCCACCAGCCCGGCCAGCAGCATGAGCGGGGTGGCGAGCTGTTCGTCGGTGGCGCTTCGGGAGCGGAGCCGACCCACCAGGTCGATGATGCCGTTCACCAGGCATCGACGATCGGGGCAGTCCCGCCCGAGGGCCAGCTGGTCGGCGTCGGGATCGATGTTCAGGAAGTGGTAGGGGTCCCACTCGCCGTAGGCCGCCCGCGACGGGTGGCCCTCGTCCTGGATGGAGTGGGCCCAGGTGCAGGCTTCGCTCCAGTCCGCGACCTCGGGGGCGGTCGCCAGGATCGCGGTGATGCGGGATCGCGCGGTGTCGTCCAGGTGCCGCTGGGCGATCTCGCACACGATGCGGTGCCCGTCGTCTCCCCAGGCTCCCGCGGTGTCGGGGAATCCGGCCCACCCGCAGAGCAGGCCCAGCGAGGTCGCAAGGGCGAGGATCCGCTCGCGGAGCAGCAGACGAACCGCGCTCGGACACACTCGGGGGGAGGACCTCATGGCGGGAAGCTTACTCGCCAGCGCCCGCCGGGGGAAAGGCAAAAATCCCGAACGCCGGGGGGCTTCTCGCTGCCCTCCGCCCGGGCCGCCGGCGTACAATGGGGCGACACTCCGCACTGCAGGGAGGAGGACATGAGTCCCCCGCGTCTCGCGCGCTACCTGCTTCCGCTGGGCCTCTCGCTGCCGCTCGCCACCCAACTCGCCTGCTCGCCCGGGGGCGAGCCGCGCTCGCCGGACCCGATCACGGGCTCGGTGTCCGGAACCTACGCCGTCGAAGGGGTGACCACACCGGTGGGCGCCGACCGGGGGCGACCGATCGAGGGGACGCTGATCCTCGTCGAGCAGGGGGACGGCTCCTACTCGTCCACGTTCCACCTCCGGTCTTCGTATCCGGGACCGGACGGGAACGTGGAGACCGAGGTCATCGGAAAGGGGCAGGGCATGGTCGACGGGCGCTCGCTCGTGGGCACCGCCGAGACCCAGATCCTCACGGCGGCCTTCCCGGGCGTCGACGCCAAGTTCCCGTTCCTGCCGCGTCAGTACGGGCCGCGGGTGGTCTCGACCACCCTGGCCGAGTTCGCTCCCACGGGCGGAGTCTCCATCGAGATCGAGACCCACGCCGCCGAGGGGCAGGACTACATCCCCACCCGGACCACGCTCACCGGAGCCCGGGCGCGTCCCACTGGAGTGGCGGGCTTCCCGCCCGTGGGCGCCGAGCGCATGGCCCGGGGCGACGCGGAGTCTGCGCCCTGATCCCCGCTAGTCGCCGGTCTCCAGCAGCCGGCGGAACCAGCGGGTGGCCGCTTCGAGCTGGTCGATCTCCACGTACTCGCGAGCGGTGTGCGCCTGGGCGATGGACCCGGGACCGAACACCACCGAGGGCCAGCCCTCCCGGGAGAGCGGGCCGGCATCGGTGCCGAAGGCCACGACGCCGGTGTCGGGGCGGATGCCGACGTCGTCCTGGCAGGCGAGACACCGCTGCACCACCGGATGGTCGCGGTCGGTGGCCAGGGGCGCCTTCTCGACGCGGCAGCGCGCGACGCGGACGTCCTCGATGCCGCGATCGACCAGCGCGCCCTCGATCTCGCGCCGCACCGAGTCCGCGTCGTCGCCCGGCACCAGCCGGCGATCGCACACGAGCCAGGCCTCGTCGGGAACGATGTTGGGCGCCATGCCGCCGCCGACGAGTCCCACCGAGAGCGTGCCCGGGCCGAGGATGGGATCGGGTCGCCCGCCCAGCTCGCGCGCCAGCTCGTCGAGGGCCAGGACGGCGCGGGAGAGGGAGACGATGGCGTTGCGCGCGGCGCCGGGGTCCGAGCTGTGACCGGCCACGCCCCGGGCCTCGAGGCGCGCCATGGCGATGCCCTTGTGGTGGGTCACGATCCGCAGCTCCGTGGGCTCGGTGGCGATCACCCAGTCGGGTGCGCGGCCGGAGTCGCGAAGCCAGGCGAGGGTGTCGTCGACGCCCACGCTGCCCAGCTCCTCGTCGGCCTCGCCCACGAGGATCAGGTTGCGGCGGAGGGTGCCGGCGGCCAGCACCGGCTCGAGCGCCGCCATGAGCGCCGCCAGGCCCGCCTTCGTGTCGCAGGACCCGCGGCCGTAGAGACGGCCCTCGGAGACGACGGGATCGAAGGGCGGGATCTCCATGGTGTCCACCGGAACGGTGTCCAGGTGGGAGGCGACGAGCAGGGTGTCCCGGGCGCCGGCGCTGGCGGGGGCGCGGATCTCGGCCACCACGCTCTGGCGGTCGCCGCGGCCGACCAGCAAGGCGTCCACACCCATGCGGGAGAGCTCGGCCCGGACGTGCTCCGCGTAGCGCTGCTCGCCGGCCACCTCGGCCGGCACGTCGTCGCGTCCCATGGGATTGACGGACGGAATCGCGACGTAGTCGCGGAGGTGACGGGTGGCGGTTTCGTGGCTCATGCCGGATCCAGTCTAGACCAGCGGGGCCGCGGCTCCCGGAGGCCGGGTCCGGGGCCTCAGAACGGCCACCACCACGGGCTCTGGAGCCGCTCGCGACAGCCCATGTACTGCTGGTGGTAGCGGTTGGCCCGCCGCCGCACCTTGCGGGCCACCCGATCGAGCCAGGCCTTGGATCGGTGGTTGCCCAGGACGTAGCCCCGCGGTCCCTCGTGGTAGGCGAGGTAGAGGCGATAGGCGTCGTTGCGCGGGACGCCGGCCCGGCGTTCGATCTTGACCGCGTACCAGCCGATGAAGTCGGCGACGTCCGCGAAGTCGTCCCGGTCGGCGCCGGCGCGGCCGGTGTCGCGCCGGTAGCGGTCCCAGGTGGCATCGATCACCTGACCGTATCCGTAGGCCGAAGAGGGGCGGGGGCCGGGAAAGATCCACAGGATGCGCGAGCGCGGAGGGCGGGCCCTTGCCCGGAAGCTCGACTCCTGGTGGATGATCGCGAGCTGCACCGACTCCGGGACGCCCCAGCGCTCGCGGGCGCGCTTGGCGGCCCGGTACCACGAACGCTTCTCGAAGAAGATCGAGCACAGATCGTCGGGCTGCCGGGGAGGCGTGGCGCAGGACGCGAGCAGGCTGGGCACCGCCACCGCCAGCACCGCCGTGCCGATCCACAACAGGCCCCGCGCTCGCCCCAGGCTGGCTCGCCGGCGCGCGCCCCGGCGGCGCCGCCGCGGCGAGCGCCGGCGCGCGGTCCGGGCGCGCCCGCGGGCGCGCTGGGTCGTCTTGGGAGCCATCACCCCGTCCCATCGAGACGGTTCTACCCGAGGAGGCGGCCTGGCGCACCCCGGCCCGCCCCCCGCGCCCGGCGGAGCCCGGGCCGGGGCTGCGCCCCAGGATCATTCGAGCGGGTTCTCGGGATGCTTGGCAACGTCCCGGAATGTGATGGGATCTTTGCTCCGGTCGCGGGGCCGGCGATCACTGGGCCTCGATGGTCGCGCGGTTGATCTGCATGGGCTCGGTGGGTCGGCCGCTGCGCGAGCCCCGGGCCTCGAGGGCGTCGAGGGTGTCCTCGCCCTCGATGAGCTCGCCGAAGATCGTGTGCTTCCCGTCCAGGTGGGGCGTCTCCACGAAGGTGATGAAGAACTGGCTGCCGTCGGTTCCCGGTCCGGCGTTCGCCATGGAGAGCAGGCCCTTCTTGTCGTGGCGCACCGAGGACGAGAACTCGCCGTCGTAGGTGTAGCCCGGGCCTCCCCGGCCGCTGCCCGTCGGGTCGCCGCCCTGGGCCATGAAGCCGCTGATCACGCGGTGGAAGACCACGTCGTCGTAGAAGCCCAGCTTCGTCAGGTAGAGGGTGCTGGTGACGTGCATGGGCGCCACCTCGGGCAGCAGCCGGAAGCGCATGGTCCCGTGGCTGGTCTCGAGGACCCAGACGTAGGACTCCCCGTCGCCGAACGACGCCTGGGGAGGCCGGGTCAGCTTCTGCTTCCAGCCGGAGCCGGAGGTGTCGATGTCCTGGCTCGCGATGAAGCCCTCGATCTGCTCGATGGCGCTCCCGCCGGATCCGCTCATGGTGTCTCCCTTCGTGGTCGTGGCTTCCTGGCCGCCGCAGCCGGCGCTCCAGATCAGGGCGGCCCCGACGAGCAGGCCTCCGACGGCGAGGCTGCGCCGCCTGCGCGCGCTCCCGCTCGTTCCCCGGTCGCTCGGTCGGTCGCTCCGCCGGTCGCTCGGTCGGTCATCCAGCGAGTTCCGATGCATCCGCTTCCCCCCTCTCGCGCCTCGGGATCCGGAGGTCTCGAGGCCTGGTGCCGCATCGCGCGGCGGGTCGGTCCGACCCGGGCGCGGAGGGTAACTCCGATCGGGCTCCGGGCCAGGGCGCTGGATCACGAGCCACCGCGGCAGAGCCCGAGCGCGCGCAGCTGGCGCCGGACCTCGCCCGCCCAGTCGCGGTTCGCCCGCGGATTGGCCGGACTCGGGTGGAGGATCTGGCCGATCTCCGGGCCGTTCGGGCTCGCGACCCTGCGCGCCCGCTCGCTGGCGAAGCCGCCGATCCCCACCAGCCACTCCGGCTCGAGGACCTCGATCACCTTCTGGAGGTGCCGGTCGCAGGCTTCGAAGAGCGGCTCCCGCTCCCCGGCGGCGAGCTTGTCGGGAGTGCGGTTCCGGCCGCTTTCCTCCATGAAGACGAGGGGACAGTAGTTGGCGATGAAGTGATGCTCGAAGAATGCTTCGGGCGTCCCGAAGCAGTCGGCGACGGTGCTCCAGAGCCGCGCCCCGCTCACCTCGGTGCGCGGGCAGTCGAACCCGAGCACCGGCCGTCTGGGGTGGGGACGTCGCGGCTGGCCGACCGCGCCGCGGATGCCGAGCCAGTCGCGCACCCGGCCGACCTCGCCGAAGGGCACCCCGGTCTGGACCATGCCGTAGGGGCCCGGGTTCATGCCCAGGAACACGACCCGCTTCGGGCCGGCGCCGAAGCGCCGCAGGTACTGGAAGTAGGGGCGCGACGCGTACTCGACGGGATCGTAGACGTGGGTGACCGGAGCGCCGAAGCGCAGGCCCGAGAGGTCGCGTCTCAGGCGCCGGGCCGCCCGGCACAGGCGTTCGCCGCGGTCGGATTTCGCGCCGGCTCGGGCGCCCCGTGTGGCCCGCGCCCGGGGGCCGGGCGCTGCGCTGGCTCTGGCCGTCATGGTCCTCCTCGGCCTTCGCCGAAATCGCGTCCGAAGTACACCGAATCGCAGTGGGATCGGGATATGGTAGTACCACCCTGCCCGCGGCCCCGCCGCCTCGGCCCACGGCGCCGGAGCGACCGGCCGAGCCGGACGCGCCAGTCGCGCTGGTCGATCTGGCCGAGCCGGTCGAGCTGGTCGATCTGGTCGAGCTGGTCGAACTGGCCGAGCAAAGAAGGAGCCCGACGTGATCGACGTGCTTCCCTGGATCGTTGCCGCCGTCGGACTCGGCGCGGCGATCCTCGCCGTGGTCCACGCGCGCTCCCAGGCCGCGCAGATCGCGGCCGCGCGCAGCGAACGCGACCAGGCCGTGGAGGCCGCCCGGGCCGCCGAGAAGCGGGCCGAGGAGAAGGCGCGAGAGACCCGCAAGCGCGGTGAAGAGCTGGGCGAGCTGCGCAAGCGTCTCGACAAGACCCGCAAGCGCGCGGCCCGGGCCCAGGACGACGCCAAGGGGGAGGGCGCGCGCATCCGGGAGCTGGAGGAGGCGCTGCGCATCGCCCGGGCCGATCGCCAGTCCGCGCTGGCCGCCCTCGACCGCGCCCAGAGCGCCGCCGCCCCCGCGCCGCCGCCCACCGCGGCCCCGAGCGCGCCCGAGTCGCGGCCCGAGCCGCCCGCCCCCAGCGAGAGCGAGGCGCTCGCCGCCCAGCGCGACCTCGCCGAGCAGGCCCAGGCGCGCCTCGCCGCCATCGAGGCCGAGCTGCGCACCGCGGCCAAGGAGGCCGCGCGCTACCAGAAGAAGGCGCGGTCGCTGGAGACCGCCTACACGGCGCAGCACGGAGAGCTCGAGGCCAGGAAGGATCGGATGCGCGCCATGCAGGAAGAGCTGGAGCGACTCCGCGCCCTGCGCGCCGGCCTGGCGGCGGGCGCCGTGGCCGTTCCCCACAGCTCCGATCCGGCTCTCGAGACCGAAGAGGCGCCGGGCTAGGACCGGGTGCCGGGACCCGAGAGGAGCTGGAGCAGGGCGTCGCGCGTCGGCGCCACGTGCACCGGGAGCTGCAGGTCCGCGGCGACCCGCACGCCGAGGGCCAGCAGCACCAGGAGCTGGGCGGCGTCACCCGGGTCGACGTCGTCCCGCAGGCGGCCCGCTCGCTGGCCGGCCTCGGCGCTCCGGGCGACCCGGTTCCTGGCTTCGCCCAGGATCGAGACCAGTCGCTCGCGCACGCTCTCGTCGCGCTGGCAGGCCGCCAGCACCTGGTGGAACGGGACGAAGGCCTCGACGGCGGGCTCGGGGGGCGAGCTCCCCAGGTCCTCGAGCCCTCGCGCTGCCAGCACGACGTAGCGTTCGACCACCTGGGCCAGGTCGCCGGCGGTCTCGTCTCCGGCGATCACCGCGTCGAGGAAGAGGTTGAGGGCGCGCTCCATCGCGGCGGCGACCAGATCGTCGCGGTCCCGGAAATGGACGTAGAACGCGCCCCGGGTGAACCCCGCCCGGGCGCAGATGCCATCGAGACTCGGCGCGTCCAGGCCCTTCTCGGCGAACTCCGCCATGGCCGCCTCGAGCAGCGCCAGGCGGGTGGCCTGCTTGGCGCTCTCCCGCCGCCCGGCCTCGGGCTCACGGGACTCGGGCGGCTCGCGCCGGGCTCGCGCGTGGGAGGGGGACGAGGCGGGATCGGAGCTTCGCGAGGGCATCGCATTGACATACCGCTTCGTATGTGGAAAATCAATCCCACATACGGCGCGGTATGTGGACTTCGGGCCCGACCGCGCCGCTTCCGCCTCCACTCGCCGCGCCCGGGGAGATGCTTCGTGTCCGCCGCCCAGCCCGTTTCCAGTCCCACGGCCCCGGTCGCCGGTCCCACCGGCGTGGGGGCGCTGTGGTCCCGTCACCTGCTGTCCTTCTGGTTCCCCGCCAACGCGTGCCTGTTCCTCGCGACCGGTCCGCACCCCTGGTGGAGTGCCTGGCTGTTCGCGCTCCCGATCGCGGCGGCGTTCATCCTGGACGATTCCGGCTGGTCCGAGGAGCGCCAGCCCGCGCCGCAGACGCCCGCCTGGCCCTTCGACGCGCTGGTGTACGCCCTGGCGGCGCTCCAGCTCGTGAACGTCGCGCTGCTCGCCCGGCTGTTCGCGGTCCAGGAGCTCCTGTCCCTCGACTTCTTCCTGGGGATCGTCGTGGTGGGGGCGAGCTCGGGCTACCAGATCATCACGGCCCACGAGCTGATCCACCGCAAGCGGCGCTGGGAGCAGACGCTCGGCCGCGCGCTCCTGTGCACCGTCCTCTACGAGCACTTCTACACCGAGCACCTGCGAGGCCACCACGTCCGGGTGGGCACGCCCGACGACCCCGCCACCGCGCGCTTCGGCGAGAGCTTCCACCGCTTCTACGTGCGAACGGTGCCGGCCCAGTTCAGGAGCGCCTGGCGCCTGGAGAAGAAGCGGCTGGGCGACGAGGGCATGTCCGACCTGGACCCGCGCATGCTCCGGCACCGCGTGGTCCACGGACTCGTCGTCGGGTGGGGGCTGGCGCTCTCGATCGCGATCACCTGCGGCCCGGTCGCCCTGGCGTTCTTCCTGCTGCAGGCGCTGTTCGCGTCGCGGCTGCTCGAGGTGGTCAACTACTTCGAGCACTGGGGGCTCGAGCGGCGCAGCGCGCGGGTACGCCCCAGCGACTCCTGGGACACCCACTCCGGCTTCACCTACTACGCGCTCATCGGGCTGTCGCGACACGCCGATCACCACGCCTGGGCGGCGCGGCCCTACCAGCAGCTCCGGGTCTGGGACGAAGCCCCGATGCTTCCCCGCGGCTACGTGGGCATGATCCCGCTGGCGGTGCTGAACAATCGCAAGTTCCAGCGGCTGGCGACCGCCGAGCTCGAACGCCGCGGGCTCGGGCCGTTCCGGGCCCCCGCGACGGATGCGGGCTCGGCGCCGGCCTCGGGCCCGGCTAGGCCCTGACCTGGTTCCAGGCCCAGTCGAGCCACGGGAAGAGCGCCTCGAGGTCGCTGCGCTCCACGGTCGCGCCGCCCCACAGACGCAGGCCGGTGGGGGCGTCGCGGTAGGAGCCGATGTCGTAGGCGACGCCCTCGGCGTCGAGCAGCGAGGTCAGCCGCTTCGCCACGTCCTTGCGCTCCGCGGCCTCCAGCCCCTGGAACCATGGGTCCACCAGCTCCAGGCAGATGGAGGTGCAGGAACGGGTCGCCGGGTCCCGGGCCAGGAAGTCGACCCAGTCGGCCGACGCCACCCACCGGGCGACCGCCTCGAGGTTCGATTCGCTGCGGTCCCGGACGGCGCCCTGGCCGCCGATGGACTCCATCCAGCCCAGGGCGTCCAGGGCGTCCTCGACACACAGGAGTGACGGCGTGTTGATGGTGGCGCCCTCGAAGATGCCCTCGATGAGCTTGCCGGCCTTGGTCAGGCGGAAGATCTTGGGAAGGGGCCAGGGCGGGGTGTGGCTCTCCAGCCGGTCGACCGCCCGCGGCGAGAGCACGAGCATGCCGTGGCCCGCCTCGCCCCCCATGACCTTCTGCCACGACCAGGTCACGACGTCGAGCTTCGACCACTCGAGGTCCATGGCGAAGACGGCCGAGGTGGCGTCGCAGATGCTGAGCCCGTCGCGGTCGTCGGCGATCCAGCCGGCGTCGGGGACGCGAACGCCCGACGTGGTTCCGTTCCAGGTGAAGACCACGTCCCGCTCGGGGGAGACGGCCGAGAGGTCCGGCAGCGCGCCGTAGTCCGCTTCGAGCACCCGGACGTCGTCGAGCCGGAGCTGCCGGGTCACGTCGGTCACCCAGCCCGCGCCGAAGCTCTCCCAGGAGAGGATGTCGACGCCGCGGGCGCCGAGCAGGGACCAGAGCGCCATCTCGACGGCGCCGGTGTCCGAGGCGGGGACGAGCCCGATCCGGTAGTCGTCGGGCAGGCCCAGGAGGGCCCGCGAGCGGTCCAGCACCTCGCGGATGCGGGCCTTGCCCGGCTTCGAGCGATGGGAGCGCCCGAGCACGGCCTTCTCGAGGTCGGCCAGGGACCAGCCGGGCCGCTTGGCGCAGGGGCCCGAGGAGAACTCGGGGCGTCGGGGTCGTTGCAAAGGCTTCGTCTGGGAGGTCATGACGGGAGTCCTCGATGGGGCGCGGAGCATATCGACCCGCGCCGGACGCGGCCACGGCTCGCGTGGCCGAACCCGCTCGGAGCCGTCAAACTGACCCGGCCGGATCGGTCGGGTCGGCCGGCGACGATGGGGGGCGACGGGATGGGACTCGCGCGGGATCGATCCACAGGCACACGCACACGCTCGCGCTCGGGGAGCTCGGGCCTCGGCAGGGTGGGGCGGGCGACGCCGCCGATCGCCGTCGTCGCGGTGGCGGCGCTCTTCACCGTCGCCTGCGCACCCCTGCAGGTCGTCGAGCTCGCCGTCGAGCCCACGCCGTCGTCGGTGCACGTGGACGGAGAGGTGGTCGAGCCGGTGCCCGGCGCGCTCGAGCTTCGCGCCGATCGCGATCACAAACTCTTCTTCAAGCGCGACGGCTACCGGCCGGCGCTGGTCGTGCTGCAGAGCCGGGCAGGCGAGGCGGGCCCGCGACTCGAGCCGGCGCGCGTGGAGGCCCGGCTCGACCCGCTGGCCGGCGGCGGCCGGGAGGTGACGATCGAGCGCGAGGGCGCTCCCTGAGGACACCGCCGGATCCACATGCCCGGCGCGTACCGGCGCGTGCCCAGCGCGTGGGCAGCGAGAGCCCGCTTCCGGAGCCGCCGGCCGGCGCCCGGCGTCCCACTGGGGTCGAGGCGTGCCTTGGGGACGCCGCTTCTGCCGTTCTCCGCCCGGTTCGTGCCGACCCGGCATCAGCCCGGCCATCGGCACATGGGTTGCAGAAGAACCGCCCATCGCCGCCTGGGCGAGGGGGGGACCATGGGAATCACGCTGGCTCGTCGACGTTGCAGCGGCTGCCGCCGGACCACCGGCTTCGCGTTCTGGCCCTGGAGCGGCCGGCTCTTCGTGGTGACCCACGGCCTGTGTCGCGGCTGTCTCGATGCGACGCGAGCGAGTGTCGGTGGGTCGGCGGCGAGTCCCGCCCTCCGCTCGGATCTCCTCTACTGACGACCCCGCCGCGGCCTCCTGCCCGCATCCACCTTCACTGATCGCTGCCTGGGCCCGCTGCCCCTTCGCTGAGCAGCCCGAGCGCGGGCGGGCCGATGGCTGTGCCAGCGGCGGGACGGATCCGCCGAGTCCTGCCCGGCGAATCGCACGTCCGGGGCATCGCTCCGCGGCACGTCTCTTGCTCCAGAGGCGGAGTGCCCCCCCCCAAGCGCGCCGGCCGGACTGCGAGGTCCCCGGCCCACGGAGGTTTCGCGGATGAAGTGTCTCTCCGGTCTCGATGCCACGTTTCTGTACGCGGAAACGGCGACGACTCCCATGAACGTGGTCGCGACCATCGTCGTCGAGGGACGCCTGGAGTTCGACGCCCTGCTGTCGCGGATCGAGGCGCGGCTTCCCTGCCTGCCGCCCTTCCGGCGCCGGCTGGTGGAGATGCCGTTCTCCCTGGGGCATCCGATGTGGATCGAGGACCCGGACTTCGACGTTCGCGAGCACGTGGTGCGGGCGACCGCCTCGCCGCCCGGCGACGCTCGCGCGCTGGCGCGCATCGTCGAGGGCGTGGCGCGCCGGCGTCTGGATCGCGCCCGACCGCTCTGGGAGATCGTCGTGGTCGACGGCCTGGCCGAGGACCGGACGGCGCTCGTCGTGAAGGCCCACCACGCGGCGCTCGATGGGGTGTCCGGGGCGGCGCTCCTGCTGCATCTGTTCGATCGCGGCCACGACGAGGCGCGCGACCCTTCGGAGGTCGAGGACGCCTGGAGGCCGGACCCGGAGCCTTCTGCCGCCGAGCTCCTGGGCCGGGGGCTGGGCGGGCTGCGCGACCGGCCGGGGGTCTGGAGCCAAGCCCTGCGACGGGCGGGCCGCTCCGCCGGCGAGATCGCCCGGGCGCACTGGGCCCCGGACGCGCCCATTCGCGACGCGGCGCTGCCGTTCCAGGCGCCCGACTCGCCCTGGAACGGGCCGGTCTCCGCGCGTCGCGGGGTCGCCTACGCGCGCACATCGCTGGAATCGATCGCGCGCGTCCGCGCGGTCTACGGCGGCACGGTCAACGACGTCGTGCTCACGGCCTGCACCCGCGCGCTCCAGGGCGAGCTGATCGAGCGCCGCGCGCTGCCCGAGACCCCCCTGGTGGCGGCCGTCCCGGTCTCGACCCGGCCGCCCGGCGAGGCGCCCGACGCGGGCAACCGCATCTCGGCCTTCCTGACCCAGCTGCCCGTGCAGCTCGAGGATCCCCTCCACCAGCTCACCGAGGTGTCCCGCTCCACCCGGCGCTCGAAGCGGCTCCACGCCGCTCTCGGCGACGGGACCCTCGGCGCGCTGGCCGAGCTGGCGACGCCCGGCCTCACGCGCCGGGCCTTCGAGGCCTACTCGCGCTGGAAGCTGGCCGCGGCCCACCGGCCGCTCTTCAACCTGATCGTCTCCAACGTTCCGGGACCGCCCGTTGCGCTGGCGCTGCTGGGGCGCCCGGTTCGCGCGATCCATCCCCACGGCCCGTTGATGGAGGGCGCCGGGCTCAACATCACCGTGCTGTCCTACGCCGGCTCGGTGGACGTGGGCGTGCTGGCGTGCGGCGAGCGTGTGCCCGAGGCCCATCGCCTCGCCGATCGCGTGGCCGGCGCGATCGAGGAGCTCGCGAAGCTCGCCGAGGCGGAGCTGCCCGAGATCCCGCCCCTGGCCCGGGAGTGCGCCTAGGCCGATCCGTGCCTTCGGGCGAGCCACCCGCAGCGCGAGCGAGCGCGTGGCGCGAGGGGCCTCGCCACGGCGCTACCATGGGACGCCGGAGGGCGAGCCGTGACGAGCCAGGCGGGTGCCGACTTCCCGAACGTCGATGCGGTCCGAGCGCAGCTCGAAGCGCTGCAGGACCGGATCTGTGATGCCCTCGAGGCCCTGGACGGCGAGGCGCGCTTCGCGCGCGACGAGCTTCCCCGGCCCGGGGGCGGGCGGTCGCGGCCGCGGGTGCTGTGCGACGGCCCCCATCTCGAGCGCGCGGCGGTGAACTTCACCCACACCCTGGGCACCCGCATGCCGCCCGCGGCCACCCGGCGCCGGCCGGAGCTGGCGGGGGGGCGCTACGAGGCCGTCTCGGTCTCGCTGATCGTGCATCCGCGCAACCCCTACGTCCCGACCTCCCACGCGAACTTCCGCTTCTTCATGGCCACGCCGGCCGAGGAGGCGCCCGGGAGCGGGAGCACCTGGTGGTTCGGGGGCGGCTTCGACCTCACGCCCTACTACCCGTGGCGGGAGGACGTGGTCCACTGGCACCGCACCGCCCGCGACGCCTGCCTTCCGTTCGGCGAGTCCGTCTACCCGGAGATGAAGAAGGCCTGCGACGAGTACTTCTTCCTGGCGCACCGCCAGGAAGCCCGGGGTGTGGGCGGGCTCTTCTACGACGATCGCAGCGACGGGGGGTTCGATCGCTGCTTCGCGCTCCACCGCGCGCTCGGCGACGCCTATCTCGAGGCCTACCTGCCGATCGCACGGCGCCGGCGCGACACCCCGTACGGCGATCGCGAGCGCGACTTCCAGCTGTACCGGCGCGGGCGCTACGTCGAGTTCAATCTGCTCTACGACCGGGGCACCCGCTTCGGGCTCGAGGCCGGCGCGCGCACCGAGTCGGTGCTGGCCTCGATGCCGCCGCTGGCCGCCTGGCGCTACGACTGGCGGCCCGAGCCCGGCAGCCCCGAGGCGGCGCTCTACGACGACTACCTGCCCGCGCGCGACTGGCTGGCCGAGGTCGACTGAACCGGCATCAGGGGAGCGCGGAGGCGTATGCTGGGGAGGCACCCTGGGACGTCGTCGCGTCCCGAATCGGAGGTCCGCCCGTGTCCGAGCCCCGCCCGCAGCCGCCCAGCTATCAGATCCAGGGTCGCGAGGTCACGCTGCCCTGCATCGTGCGCGACGCCGCCTCCGGCGCCGCCACCTTCGTGGTGCGGTCGGCGCCCGCCCGTGCGCTGGTTCCTCCGGAGTTCGAGGTGGTCGAGATCGCGCCCGGTCGGACCCTGCTGGCCCTCGCGATCATCGACTACCGGGACAACGACCTCGGCGACTACGACGAGGTGTCCATCACCTTCTTCGTGCGGCCGCGCGGGGCTCCCAAGGGCGTTCCGTACCTGGGCACGATCGTCGACTTCTTCCGCCAGAGGCTCGGGAGCTACATCTACAAGCTGCCGGTGAACCAGTCGTTCACCTGCGAGGCGGGCTGCACGATCTGGGGCTTCCCGAAGACCGTGGAGAAGATCGACTTCGACTACACCGAGGACGAGGCCCGATGCCGCCTGGAGATGGACGGTCAGCTGGTGCTCGACGTGACGGCTCCCCGCGGTGGCGACAAGGAGATGCCCGAACGGGAGATGGCGACGTTCACGCTCATCAACGGGGTCGCCCACCGCACCGCCTCGACCATGGCGGGGCGGGGCTTCGGGGTCTTCGGCGGCGGGCGCTTCCGCCTGGAGCTCGGGGGGCACCCCATCGCCCAGGACCTGCGCGCCCTGGGTCTGCCCAGGAAGCCGCTGATGTGTGTCTGGACCGAGCACATGCGGGCCCGCTTCCAGGCGGCCGAGAAGCTCTAGAGCCCATCGCGTGCGCGACCCTCCGCAGGGCCGCACGGGCTCCTTCGGATTCGGCCGCTTCGCTTTGCTTGAGTTCCTCGGTTGCCCCGACCGGGGGAAGGGTTGCGACTCCGTCTCCCTCCGCTTCTTCGGTGCCGAGGCTGGCGGCCCCAGGGAACACGACGCCTGCGCTCGTCCACACCCTGGCCGCCATCGGTTGAAGGAGCGGTTCGAGCTCGAGCGCCGCGTGCTCGCCTCGGCGGTCGCTCCGCTGCCAACCCTTCCCCCGGTCTCGCACTGGGTGGCCAACGGCAGGTTCGAACCTGCTGCGGCAAGACGATTCGAGGTCGTTGGCTGCCCCGTTCCGGGTCGGGGGCGGGTGGGTCAGTCCGGCTCCGGGCTCTCCAGGGCGATCGCGAAGAGCCGGAAGGCGTAGCGCTCCATGGGCCAGTCCGGGTGCGGGGCGGCGCGGTCCGCCCGCAGCTCGACCACGTGCACCGGGGGGACGGCCTCGGCGGGAAGGGCCGGGAGCGGGAGTCGAGCGGCGACGGGCTCGGCGCCGCCGGCTCCCAGGCGGACGACGCCCACCGGGCGACCGTCGACGACGACCTCCACGCGCTGTCGGTCGAGCCCGGCCGGGAGCCCGAGCTCCAGCGACAGCCAGCGCGCGCCGCCTTCGGGTGGACCCAGGAAGGCGCGGGCCACGCGGCCGGGCACGTGACCGTCGCGCCGCACGTGGCTGGTCGCCGCGCTCCGGGGCCGCGGTCCGGGGGCGGTGAGTCCCGCGAGCTCCGGCGAGAGGGCTGCGGTGGGCGCGGACGGGTCCGGGGGGGCCACGCCCTCGAGGCGTCCGGAGTCGAGGATGTGCCGCGCGATGGCGAGGTTCACCCGGGCGACCCCTTCGCGGTTCAGGTGACAGCACGCATCGCGGTACATGGTCCTGGGCTCGTCGGCGAACAGGCGCTCGAGGGAGTGGGAGGCCACGCCGCGGGCGCGGAGCGCCGCCGAGATCTCGCCCAGCCGCCGGTAGCGAGCGGTGTGGAAGCCCGGAGGGTGGTCCGAGGTGTAGAGCGCGCGCTCCTCGTCGCTGAGGGGCTTCGCGCCCGTCACGTACTGATTGGGATGGACGAAGTGGAAGAAGAGCTTGCCCTCCGCCTCGGCCAGGAGGTGCGAGTGGTGGGTCGTGCGCCGATAGAGATCGAAGTAGCGGCGAAGGGCCGCGCGCCCGCCGTCGTCCGAGGGGGGCTCCACGCCCTCGAAGAAATCCCGGCCGGCCGACTGGAGGGACTGGCGCAGCGCGCTGGCCCGCGACTCGTAGGTGCGCCTCCAGGCGCGCCAGGCGAGGTGCGGGAAGAGGGCGTGGCGCAGGACCGACTCGTCCACGAGCCGGGTGATCGAGGCCGCCCGCTCGTCCAGCAGCGCGAGCCGGGCTGCGTCGCGCGCGGCGTACGGAGACGAGGAGAGGGACAGCAGGGGGCGGTAGATCAACGGCGTGGGAAAGGCCGCCGGATAGTCGGGGAGCTGGCGTTCGGCCTGGAAGGCGTCGTTGAGCCCGTCGAGGTTGATGGCCATGTCCAGGTCCGGGAGGTAGTAGGCCAGCATGTAGAACGCG
The DNA here is from genome assembly GCA_050618075.1 of Myxococcota bacterium. Taxonomy (GTDB): domain Bacteria; phylum Myxococcota_A; class UBA9160; order UBA9160; family UBA4427; genus JBNLVL01. The sequence continues at coordinate 365,928 of JBNLVL010000010.1, read as the reverse complement.
CTGGGCTGCTTGCTGCCGCCCTGGGCGAAGTCGAGGACGGTGACCTTGTGGTAGCCGCGTCGGACGAGCGCGGGGCGCAGGGCCTCGGCGAGGGTGTGGGCCTGGTGGGCGATCTGCTGGGCGACGGAGCCGCCGAAGATGCCGATCACGTACTCCCAGGGCCGGGCGCGGTAGGGGTAGTCGACCGCGGCCATGAACCCGTGGTTGTTGGCGAAGTCGCCCCAGCGACGATCGAGGACGTAGCCGAAGAACGGATGGGACTCGACGCGCTCGAACCAGGGGCGGTCCTCCCGCCCGCGGGCCCGGGCCTCGGGGTCCTCGGTGCGCAGCTCGACGGGCAGACTGGACAGGAACAGGGTCCGCTCGCGGTGGGCGCGGTGTCGGCTGAGACCCAGTCCGGCGCGCGCGATCCCCTGGGACAGGGCCTCGAGGGTCAGGAGTCCGATGCAGAGCGCGAGGACGAGCCTTCCGGCCAAGCGGGCAAAGCGGGCCAGGCGGGTCAAGGGGGCCAGGCCGGCCAGCGAGCGGAACGCGCCGTTCATGGGCGCGGAGTCTACTCGGGATCACGGAGCGTCACACCGACGCGGTGTGCGTCTCAGAACTCCTTCTGGAAGCGCAGGGCCGCGGCCAGGTTGGCGCGGGACGGGAACTCGTCGTTGCCGCCGAGGTCCGACTCGATCTCCTCGGTGTCCGGCGAGGCGCCGGCGGTGAGGTCCAGGTAGAGATGCCAGACGCGGAGGCCGAGCCCGCCGGTCAGCGCGACCGCGTTGTTGGCGCCGTCGGCCACGTTCGCGTAGACGCCGCCGCGCAGCGCGAGCCCCACCTTCCAGACATCGAACCGCAGCTCCGTGCCCGCGGAGACCAGCCGCGAGTCGAAGCCCGACAGGTTCTCGCTCTGGTTCTCGAGGACGTCGACGTCGGCGGCCAGGGTCCACCACGGGAACGGCTCGACCGCGACGCCCGCGCGCACCTGGCGTTCCAGGGTGAACTGGTTGTCGGGGGCGCCCGCGAGGGCCTTGAAAGTCTCGGGCACGTCGACCTGGAACGACGGCTCGTTGAGGTTGCGTCCGACGATGCCGATCCGCAGCCAGTCCCAGGGCTTGACCAGCAGACCGACGTCGATCCCCCAGTCGTCGTCGTGGCGCCGGCGGTCCCGCCCGGTCAGCTCCGAGAGCGCGTCGCCCACGTTGTCGACTTCGTCGTACTGGACCAGGTCGAAGTACGAGATGCCGTGGATGTACTTGACGTTCGCCCCGATGCCGATGCGCTCGAAGAACGGGTGGCCGTAGGCGAGGCCGACCTGCTCCGTGGCGAGGCCCGAGACGAAGGTGCCGCTGTCGTTGATCGAGAGGTCGCCGTCGCCCTTCACCGTGGAGCGGGCGATCTGCCTGGCGAGCTTCCGCACCTCTCTGTCGCCGGTGTCGACGCCCGCCTGCTCGGCCTGGTAGACCAGCTCCTGGGCGCGCGGCGTGGCCTTCGCCGGGTTGCTGAAGCGGGCGAAGATGTCGGAGATGTCGCCGGCCAGGTCGAGCCCGGCGCTGGAGAGCTGGGCGCTGCGATCCTGCCCGGCGCCCACGACCGCGCGAAGCGCCTTGTCCGCCTGGCCCGAGGTCAGCGAGAGGTTGCTGATGTCGAAGAGCGGGTCGACTCCGTAGTAGCCGATCCCCATGCCCGAGACGGCGAAGCGCTCGTGGCGGACCGCCAGCGAGGCGTGGACGCTGCCCTGGAAGCCCTGGTTGTCCTGGTCGAGGTCGGCGAGCTGGTCGAAGGTGAGGCTCAGCGCGGCCTGGAGCTCGTCCGGGTCCAGGGTCTCGCCGTTGCGGATCTTGTCGAGGATGGACTCGAAGTCGGTCTCTTCGAGGAAGCGCGCCACCTCGTCGAGGTCGGTGATGACGCCCCCCTCGGCCGACAGCGTGATGCCGACGGGCAGGGCCACGTCGCTGGCCTCGGCGAAGGCGAGGGCGCCGGGGTTCCAGTAGGTGGCCAGGCTGTCGTTGACCGCGGCCACCCCCGCGCCGCCCATGCCCTGGTAGCGCGCGCCCACCATGGCCCACTCTTCGGCCCGCGCGGCGGACAGGGGGGTCGACGTCCCGACGACCGAGACCGTCGCGAGCGAGGCGAGGAACAGGACGAGGCGGACGGACCGGGTGCGGTGCTCCATGAGAATCCCCCTGGCGGCCGCAGCTTCCGGAATCGGCGCGCCCTGGACCCTGGGTTCATCGACCCGCGCGGGCATCTCCTGAACCCTCTGGGACCCGCCTGCACGTGAGCTGCCGGCTCGAGACGGGTCTCAGTCGCAGAGTGTGATCCCCACCACCGAAGCCAGCTCGCCGAGCGCGGTCGCCGGCTCGACCACCCGGATGGTCGTCATCCCCAGTGCGCGCGCCGGCTTCAGGTTCCCCCCGATGTCGTCCAGGAAGACCGTGTGCTCCGGAGCCACCCCCAGCCGCTCGCAGACCAGGCGATAGATGCGCGGATCCGGCTTGCGCAGCCCCTCCACCGCCGACTCCACGAAGACGTCGAAGTGGGGCCGGAGGTCGGCTCCGGCGTTGCTCCGACGGCCGTCGTCGGTGGACCAGTTGTTGGTCAGGGCCGCCAGCGCGAACCCGGCCCCGCGCAGGCGACGCAGGGCCTCGAGCATCTCGGGCCGGGGAGCGGCGCTCTCGCCCATGCGCTCCATCATCACGCGGGCCGAGAGCCGCTGACCCCGCTCCCGGCACTCCGACTCGAAGGCCTCGAAGAAGTCGGTCATCGCGATCTCGCCGCGCTCGAGCCGGGACCACGCGCCCCCCGGCGCGGTGTCCACCACCACCCGGTTGACGAAGCCCTCGGGAATGCCCAGCTCGGCCTCGTAGTCGCGGATGGCGTGGAGCGGCGAGCCCAGGACCACTCCGCCCAGATCGAAGATGACGGCCCGGATCGACATGGCGGAGGACGGTAGCACCGTGCCGGACGGCGCTCGCGCCCTACAATGGGGCCCGGCCCGAGGACAGCAGCCCGGGGCCGCGCCCAGTCGAACCAGGAGTCGAACCAGGAGTCGGACCAGGGGTCTGACCAGAGCGGGGAGCCATGTACGAACAGATCCTCTACGAAGTCGAGGACCCCATTGCGACCATCACCCTCGACCGGCCCGAGCGGCTGAACGCGTGGACCTCGCGCATGGGGGCCGAGGTGAAGCACGCGGTCGCCCAGGCCGAGGCCGACGAGCGCGTGGTGGCCATCGTCCTCACCGGCGCGGGCCGCGGCTTCTGCGCGGGCGCGGACCTCAACGACCTGCAGGCCATCGGCGACGGGGACCGCGATCGCTCCGCGCCCGCCGAGCTCGAGGGCGCCGACCCGGGCGACCCGTCCATGGTGGACTTCCGCGGCACCTACACCTACCTCATGTCCGTCCGCAAGCCGGTGATCGCCGCCATCAACGGTCCGGTGGCCGGGATGGCGGTGCCCATCTCGCTGGCCTGCGACCTGCGATTCGCGTCGGACCGGGCGCTGTTCACCCTCGCCTTCTCCCAGCGCGGGCTGATCGCCGAATGGGGCAGCGCGTGGCTGCTCTCCCGGCTGGTCGGTCCGGCCCACGCCCTCGACCTGCTGCTCTCGAGCCGCCGGGTCGACGCCCGGGAGGCCGAGCGCATCGGACTCGTGAACCGCGTCCTGCCCCACGACGAGCTGATCCCGTTCGTCGAGGACTACGCGCGCGAGCTCGCAAAGGGCAGCTCGCCCACCTCCATGCAGATCATGAAGCGCCAGGTGTACGAGCAGCTCTCCGCCTCGCTGGGACCGGCCGAGAAGGAGGCGGTGTCGCTGATGGTGGAGTCGTTCGACCGGCCCGACTTCAAGGAGGGGGTCGACGCCTTCCTCGCGAAGCGCCCCCCCAGGTTCCGGCGGATCTGAGGCCCGCGGTCGCGTCAGCCGCCGGCCAGGACCTCGTCGAGGCGCTCGCTCGAGGCGGCGAACAGCAGGCCGGCTTCCGGCGCGCCGGCCGCAGCGCCCAGGCGGACCAGCGCCGCGCCCTCGCCGGCGCGCGCGAGCGCATCGGCCCACGGATCGGCGCCCCCTCCCGGCGGCGGCTGCAGGCCCAGGAGGAACGCGCGCCGCACTCCGGGCTCGAGGCCGATCCGGCCGCGCACGGCGGGCAGGGCGCGGCGGACGAGTCCGAGGCTCACGAGGCCCGCCGTGAAGCGGGCGTTCAGCTCGACCACCGGCCGCAGGGTCCGCCGCTGGCGCGGCGGCTCCGGGGCGTCGTCGGCGTCGGTCCACTCGAAGACGAGCGCGTCCACTCCACACGGTCCGCGCAGCCCCGCCTCGGCGGCCGCGTGGGCCAGGGCCGCGGCCGCCTCGCGACACGGCTCTTCGAAGTCGCTCTCCGAGAAGATCCGGCCGCGGGAGTCGACGCCTCCCCGGTGGCCCTGCAGCGCGCCGGAGCCGGACGTCATGCTGCGCAGGCTGCCGACGACCTCGACCGCCCCGTCGGGCGCGATGCGCAGGCAGGTCGCCAGGTCTTCCCGCCGCTCGAGCCAGGGCTCGAGCACGGCTCCGCCCTGCGCGACGAGACGCGGCAGGGCGCCGCCCAGGACCTCCGGGTCCAGGGCGTCGGCCCGCCCCGCGACCCGGCCGCGGGCACTGCTGCCGAAGCGCGGCTTGAGGATGAAGCGTCCGCCGGTCCAGGCCGGCCAGGTCGAGAGGGAGGTGCGCAGCCGCGCGATCCACGGCTCCGGATCGGCGAGCTCGGATGGAGCGTAGGCCTCCACGAGGCCGCGCAGTGGACGCGGCGTATAGCCCTCCCGCTCTGCGAAGGAGGCGGCGAAGGCCTTGTCGTGGGTGCGCGCCACCGCCTCCACCGACGGCGCCGCAGCGCTCGCCGGATCCTCCATCCCTTCGCGGCTCTCGGCGGTCGCGAGCCAGGGAACCGTCTCGCCCAGCGCGTCGAGCCAGGCGAAGGCGGGCTCCGAGGGGGGCGGCCCCAGGTCCGTCGGCCAGTCGCCGGTCGGGGCCTCGGGGATGGGGGCGAGCCCGGTCCAGCCGCTGCCCTCGCGAAACAGGCAGCGCCAGAGCCTGGCCATCTGGGCGACGCGCGGCTGCGAGGCCATCTCGCGCCAGCGGGAACCCTCCTCCCCACCCAGGTTCGGAAACAGCTTCACGAACGCTCCGGGCCGCGCGCGCCCGGGCGCACGCCGGTCTCCTGGGAGGAGCGCGCGGAGCGCACGTGCTCGATGAACTCGCCCCCGAGCCCGGCGCGGCGCCGGGCGCCGGTGTCGAAGCGACGGCCCTTGGCCCGCGCGGCCGAGAGCGGGTAGGGCACGGCGCGCTCGTAGGCCCCGACCAGATCGCGGGGCTCCGGGGCCTCGCGGGCGTCGAGTCGCTGGAGCCAGCGCGCCGCGGAGCGGACGTGCCCGATCTCGTCGTCGTGGACCCGCTGGCAGACCGCCGCGCTGGCCTCGTCCCCGGCCTCGCGAAAGCCGTCCCGGTAGACGAGAGTGAAGTCGAGGTTCGCCTGCTCGAGGGTGAGGCCCATGGCCGCGAGGAAGGCCCGGACGCCGTGGGGGGAGTCGCCGACGGCCCGGGCCTGGCGCCAGAAGTAGGCGGAGTGGGGGGCGTAGTCCGTGAGCTGGCGGCCGTGGGCGCGCAGCCGCTCGAGGTAGAGGCGGCAGTGCCGCTGCTCGTCGGCCAGGATCCGCAGCCACTCCGCGCGGAGCTCCGAAGGCGCGCTGGGCCAGCGCAGCAGCGCCCAGGCGAAGAGCTCGACCGCCATCAGCTCGTGGTGCGCGAAGCGCGCCAGGCACGAGGCCCGGGCCCCGGCCGAGGCGAGCGATCCCGGACGCGGCAGCGCCTCGGCCCCGTCCCCGAGGTCGAGCCCGGGCTCGCGGGCCGGCAGGTCGACCTGCACCGGGGGGGCTCGGCACGGCAGGCGGATCTCCTCCAGCACCTCTGCGGGCGGGGGCGTCAGCTTGCTCTCGAGGTCGCCGCGCTCGAGCAGCGATCGGGCGAAGGCCCCGGTGGGCCCGGCGGCGTGGGGCGGAGGCGCGGACGTCACCCGGCGAGCATAGCTCCGACCCGACCTCGCCGATCAGGCCGGGGCCACGCCTCGCACCAGCGAGATCGGGATCGTCCACGCGCCCTCGTCGGGCCGGTAGACGAAGGCCTCGCGCACGGCGTCCGACGCGCCGTCGAACAGGGCGCGGATCGCGTCGGCCTGGAGCGCGGGCGTGCGCATCCGCTCGAACCAGCTCGCGAAGTCGAGGCGCATCGGGTGGTCCCCGCCCGGCTCCGCCCGCAGGCCCGCGGCTTCGAGCCAGCTGCACCACTCCGAGACCCTGTGGTTGCGCACGTGGCTCGGATCGCGGAGCAGCTCGATGGTGTTGAGGAAGGTGTCGAGGGCCGGCGCCTCGGGCGACACGCTGTCCACCACCACGAAGCGGCCGCCCGGGCGCAGCACCCGCGCCGCCTCCCGGACGGCCGCCACGGGGTCGGCGAAGTGGTGGGCGCACAGGCGGCAGGTCACCACGTCGAAGCTGTCGTCGTCGAAGGGCAGGTCCTCCGCGTCGCCCCGGCGGAGCTCCAGGTTCGAGAGGCCCTCCTCGTCCGCCAGCCGGCGGGCCTCGGCGAGCATCGCGGGGGTGAGGTCGAGGCCGATCACCCGGGCCGCGCGCGCGGCCACCGCGCGGGTGGTGTGGCCCGTGCCGCAGCCCACGTCGAGCACCGCTTCGCGGCCGCAGAGCCCCGCCGACTCCACCAGGGCATCGAGGTCGGGGCCGGCGAGGTGCCCCGCGCTCCGCGAGTAGCGCTCGGCGACGGCCCCGAACTGGGCCTGGACCGCTTGCTTGACGTCCATGGCGGATCCTCTCTTCGCTCCCCTCGGAGACCGCCCGCCCGGGGCTTCCCGTGGGTCCTGCGATGGTGACCGACGGCGAGCCGGGGTAGCCTGGAGGGTACGTTGTCAATAGTTAACGAAAGTAAACTATATATGAATGCCAAGAACCGCAAGGGCCCCGCCATCGATCGGGCGATCCAGAGCCTCCAGCGGCTGACCGAGCTCTTCGAGCGCCGCCGGGCCCAGCTGGCCCGGGAGGTCGGGCTCACCGATCCCCAGTGGCGGGTCCTCGAGGAGATCGCCCGCGACGAGTTCATGCCCTCGCTCTTCGCGCGCGCCCGGGACGCCCATCCCACCGCCGTCTCCCGGACCCTCCGGCAGCTCCAGGACCGCGACCTGGTGTCCGCCTCGATCTCGAGCGCCGACGCGCGCCAGCGCGAGTACGAAGTCACGGCGCGGGGGCGCCGGCTGCTGGAGCGGCTGCGCACGAGCCGGGAGCGGGCCATCGACGCCGTCTGGGCGGGCCTCCCGGCCCGGGACCTGGATCGCTTCGCCGCGTTCTCCCAGCGTCTGGCCGATCGACTCGACGCCTATGCCCGGGAGCGGGAAGCGGGCGAGGCGGGCTGAGCCGGGTGGGGCGGCCTCCCATCGGTGATCCACCCCCCGGACGGCCTGGAATCCGATTCTGAAACATGTTTCAATCGGGATCGGACGACGGCCCATGGAAGAACGCTCGCGCAGAATCGTGGAGACGGCCGTCGCCCTGGCCGAGCAGGGCGGCTTCGAAGCCGTCCGCCTCCGGGACGTCGCCGCCCAGGCCGGGGTCGCCCTCGGGACCCTCTACCGGCGCTTCCGGAGCAAGGAAGACCTGCTGGTGGCGGCCCTGGACCAGGAGACCGAGGACCTGGAGCGCCGCATCCTCCAGCGGCCTCCCAAGGGCGCGACCGCCCTCGAGCGGGTGGTGGCGCTGTTCTCCGTCGCGACCCGGGGGCTCCTGCGGCGCCCGAACCTGGCCCGGGCGCTGATCAAGGCGGCGGCCTCGGGCGATCCGGAGCTGGCGCTCCAGGTGGCCGGGTTCCACGATCGCATGGAGCGGCTGATGCTCGTGGCGCTCCGGGGAGGCGTGGCCGAGGCGACCGGCGGCGCCGCCCAGCCGGCCGACGAGTCGGAGCAGCGGGTGACCGACACCCTCGAGGCCATCTGGTTCAGCCAGCTCGTGGGCTGGTCGGGGGGCCTCCAGACCCAGTCTTCGATGATCGAGGGCATGCGCGACTCCGCGCAGCTGCTGCTCCGCGGCGCCGGACTGGAGAAGTGAGCCGCGATCGGGCAGCGAGTGGGCCGCCAGCTCCATGTCTGAGCAGGCCTATTCCTGGGGCGTGGTCGCGCTGTTCGCGGCGGCGCCCGTGGTGTTCGTCTCGCTCTTCTTCCTCGTCGCTCCCTACGGTCGCCACGGGAGCCCGGGGTGGGGGCCCACGGTGTCGGCCCGCCTGGGCTGGATCGTCATGGAGGCGCCTTCGCCCCTCGCGTTCCTGTGGTTCTTCTCGCGCGGCGACCACGGCATCTCCGGCTGGCCGCTGCTGTTCGCCTCCCTCTACGTCCTCCACTACGGCCAGCGCACCCTGGTGTTTCCTCTGCTGATGCGCTCCGGGGGCAAGGGGATGCCGCTGTTCACGGCGGGGCTCTCGTTCGCGTTCAACGCGCTGAACGGGTCGCTCAACGGCTGGGCGGTGAGCCAGCTCGGAGGGGGCGGTGCAGCGATGGGCTCCCATCCGCTGGTGTGGATCGGGCTGGGGCTCTTCGCGGCGGGCATGGCGATCAATCTCCGCTCCGACGCGATCCTCAGAGGTCTGCGCAAGCCCGGCGAGACCGGCTACTCGATTCCCCGCGGAGGTCTGTTCCGCTTCGTGTCGTGTCCGAACTATCTCGGGGAGATCGTGGAGTGGACCGGCTGGGCCCTGGCCACGGGCACCGCGGCGGGAGCGGCGTTCGCGCTGTTCACCGCGGCCAACCTGGTGCCCCGGGCGGTGGCGCACCATCGCTGGTACCGCGAGCGCTTTGCCGACTATCCCGCGCAGAGAAGGGCGTGGCTGCCGTGGGTGTGGTGATCCGGTGACTGAACGGACTTCAAGGCCGTGCGCCGGCGCGGCGACGGGTTCGCGACTGGGCTACGGTCGCCCCTGCATCAAGTTGCTGCTTGCGTCCCGTTCACCGAGCCGGCCATGATTCAGCGCAGACCAGCAGAATCCAGCAGAAGCGGGAACGAGCGATCGCGTACCACGGGTCGGAGCTCCCGATTCGGGTCCATCCGCCGCGAGCACGGCTCGGGGCGATTCGAGAGAGGAGTGGTGGGATGAAGGTGGTGGTGGACTGGGACCTGTGCGAGGCCAACGCGCTGTGCATGGACGCCGCACCCGAAGTCTTCCGGGTGGAAGAGGACGACACGCTGACGGTCCTCCTCGACGAGATCCCCGAGGATCTCCGCGCCAAGGTGGAGAACGCCGCGCGGCTGTGTCCGCGCCAGGCGATCACCATCGAAGGCTGAGCCACCGCGGGCGCGAGCCCGCCCCGCTCGCCGTCGCCGTCGCCGCGGCCGTCCGGTCCCGGGACGCTGGCCCCGAGGGCTAGATCTGGCGGTCCCGGCCCTCCCAGTACGGGTCGCGGAGCTTGCGCTTGTAGAGCTTCCCGTTGGGGTCCCGCGGCATCTCTTCGATGAAGTCGATGCTGCGCGGCGTCTTCATCTTCGCGAGGCGCGGCTTCAGGAACTCGTAGATCCGGTCGCGGGTCTCCTGGGTGGCGTCGACTCCCTCGGCCACCTCGACCACGGCCTTCACCTCCTCGCCCCAGTCGTCGTTGGGGATGCCGAAGACGGCGACGTCTCCGATCAGGGGGCACTGGATCATCTCGGCCTCGATCTCCGCGGGGTACAGGTTGGCGCCCCCGGAGATGATCATGTCGTTCTTGCGGTCGCGCAGGAAGAGGTACCCCTCCTCGTTCAGCTCGCCCACGTCGCCCACGGTGAAATAGTTGCCGATGCGGTTGTCCCGCGTCTTCTTCGCGTCGTCCTTGTACTCGAAGCTCGCCTGGCCCAGCAGCATGTAGACGGTGCCGATCTGGTTCGGACCCAGCTCGTTGCCCTCATCGTCGAAGATCTTGACCTCGGCGTTGGGCCAGGCCTTGCCCACGGTTCCGGGATGGGCGAGCCAGTCGGCCGGCTTGCAGAGGGTTCCGCCTCCCTCGGTGGCCGCGTAGTACTCGTAGATGGCCTCGCCCCACCAGTCGAACATCCTGCGCTTGGTCTCGATGGGGCAGGGCGCGGCGGCGTGCACCATGGCCCGCAGCGACGACACGTCGTACTTCGCGCGCACGTCCTCGGGGAGCGACAGCAGCCGGTTGAACTGGGTCGGCACCATGTGGCTCGAGGTCACCCGGTACTTCGCGATCAGCCGCAGCATCTCCTCCGGCGTCCACTTGTCCATCAGCACCACGCCGTGGCCCATGTGGAACGAGGCCGACGCGAACACCAGGACCGCGGTGTGGTAGAGGGGCGAGCCGCAGATGTGGACGTTGTCGTCCTCGGGCTGGAGGTCGAACATGCCGAGGAAGCCGGTCGTCAGGGTGGCGACCAGGTCCGGAGACAGGTCGGCCAGGGTGCGGCGCACGCCCTTGGGACGCCCGGTGGTGCCCGAGGTGTAGTTCATCACCTGACCCGACGAGCGGTCCTCGGGCAGCGTTTCGGGCTGGCCGGCGCCCAGCTCGGAGAAGTCGCGGAAGCCCGGAACGGCGCCCACGGAGAAGAGATGGTCGCCGGACAGGCCGCTCTCGGCCGCCGCCTCCCGGCAGGCCTCCCCGAACTGCTCGGCGCCGATGAAGACCTTGGCGCCGCTGTCGCCCACGATGTACGCGATCTCGGGGCCGGTGAGGTGATTGTTGATCGGCGTCATGTAGAGGCCGATCTGGGTGATCGCGAGATTGACCGCCAGGAACTCCGCGCAGTTGGGCAGCACCACCGCCACGCAGTCGCCGCGCTCGAGGCCCAGGGCGCGCAGGCCGTGGGCGATGCGGTTGGCCTCGGCCAGCAGCTCGCCGCGGGTCCAGTCGCGGCCGTCGGGGGCCGCGAGAGCGAACGCGTCGGGCGACTTCTGAGCGAGGTTCCAGAACCCGAGGGGGGCGCCAGCGTCGGACATGGATCGGTCTCCTGGTCGAGAGGGGATGGTTCCGGGAGCGGGCCCGCCCCGGATCTCGCTGGAAATAGAACATGTTCCACAAGACGATGCAAGGGCGGGGTGCGGCTTCGGCTGCGCAGGGACGGCCGCGCGCGGACCGGGTGGGAGCGCCCGAGGGCGCCGTGGGGCGGCGGGGGCGAAGTGCGCGCCGGGGCGGTCGGGCGTCGCTCAGCGGCCGCCGCCGAACACCGCGTCGCCGCTGCCGTCGATGGTGCCGAACTGGGGGGACTGGCGATTCTGGGAGGCCAGGGTGACCTGGGGCCGGACCCAGGTGCCCAGCTCGCTGGCGGTGACGGCCCCGTCCCCGTCGATGTCGGCCTCGCCTTCCAGCCCGCGAAGCAGGTAGGTGGTGAACAGGCCCTGACCGCCCACCTCGACGGCCTGCTCGCCTTCGGAGCCCGCCGTGATGATCTGGACCGCGCGACGGGAGGTCATCATGTCGAGGTAGTTGGGCAGATCGGCGCGTCTGGAGATGCCGCGGGTGAGCGCCAGCCCCGAGTAGCAGGCGTCGATGGCGTACATCACGTGCTTGGCGCGCATGCGATTGGAGAGATCGCGGACCGTCTCCATGGAGATCGCCGTGGAGAAGACGTCCTCCAGGTCGGCATCCACCGGGACCAGGTAGCCGCGCTTGGCGCCACCGGGCAGGGTCTCGGTCTGTCCGTGGCCGGCGAAGTAGATGAACGCCAGGGACTGGTCGTCGACCCGGGACCCGAGCTCCCGCCCCAGGGTCTTGAGCAGGGCGCGGCGCGAGGCCTTCTCGTCGTAGACCTCGATGACCTCGTCGAAGCCCGCCTGGCGCAGGTGGTGCGCCATCCGCTCCGCATCGCCGCGGGCGCCCTCCAGGTTCGGCCAGTTCCGGTAGTCGTCGATGCCCACCACCACCGCCACTCGCTTCGAATAGAAGCGGCTGGCGTCGACGGACCCGGAGCGCCGCGGGGCGACCGGAGGCGGCGCAGGTCGGGTCGCCCGCGCCGATGCCAGACGGCGCTGCTTCGCCTTGGCCGCGATCCGGGCGAAGGTCCCCTGGTCGCGCATCATCTCCGAGCCCATGCGCTGCCAGAGGTCCCGGTAGGTCTTCTGGTAGATCAGCTGCTCGTACTTCGGCCGGACCTTCGTGTTGCTGGCGCCGCGCACGATCGCCGGGACGATGACGATCGCGCTGAAGAAGGAGCCGAAGACCGTGGCGCGATGGACCAGCTCGTGGGAGGAGCTGGCCTGGTAGCGGCCGACGCGCTCGTTGGTGACGGCGTCGAAGGCCTCGGCTTCGGCGCTGGCGTCGTAGCGCCAGCGGATCCCCCGGAAGCTGGGGACGAGGACGAAGGCCCCCGGGAAGTAGGTGAAGAAGTTCGCCGCGCCCCCTTCGGCGAAGGCCCCGTCGGTCCGGGCCTTGATCACCAGGTCGACGGGCTCGTCGTCGAGGGGGCCCGCCACCTCGGCGAAGATCATCTCCTGGCGGAGGAAGTCGACGAGTCCCGGCGCGCCCTCCACCCGCACCCGCATGTCCAGGGGCTCGGCGCCCTGGTAGGCGGTGCGGGGCCCCCTGGGCTCGAGCGAGGTGACCTTGAGGCTGCAGCCCAGAGGGAGCGCCACGGCGAGGAGGACGGCCAGCGGCGACCGGAGGCGTCGGGGGAAACGCATGGGTCGATTGTAGACGCCTCCCGCGCCGGGTGGAACCGGCGCGGTGCGCCCTGGGAGGGGGTCAGAGGTGGTCCGGCGCGCTCAGCGAACGGAATCCGTGCAGCCGGGTGTCCGAGCCCGGCCGCCGCAGCCGGCAGAGCGAGCACAGGAGCTTGGCGTTTCCCACCGCCTCCACCGAGGCGACCTGGCCGTTGAAGGTGATGCCGGCCAGGTCCAGCTCGCTGCCCGCCATGCGCAGGGGCACGACCGCCGTGAGGGCACCGCCCGAGAGCTGGACGCGGCTCTTCCAGATGGAGAGCGCCGAGTCGCGGCCCACGACGACCGTGTCCTCCCCGGTCACCACGGAGTCGAAGATCTCGACGTGTCGCGCCCGCACTCCGTGCAGGCTCACGTTCCCGCAGCTCCGGATGTCGAGGGAGGCGTAGGCGCCGGTGAACTCGACCCGGCGGTTGGAGTCGAAGCAGGTGCCCACCCGGTCCGACGGGACCTCGGCCGGGGCCAGGGCCCGCCCCACGTCCGTTCTTCCCGAGAGCCAGTCCATCACCAGCCGGTTGAACTCCGGGGCGGCGTCGCGCATGGGATGGTGACCCGCCTGCTCGATGAAGGCGATCCGGGCGTGGCGGATGCGCGAGGCGAGGACCCAGGCGCCGCGCTGGGAGGCGACGTCGTCGCGCCGGCCCCAGACGATCAGCACCGGGGCGTCGATGGCATCGATGGCGGGGCCCAGGTCGTGGGCCATGAGCTGCGCCGCCGCCCGCTGCGCCGATTCGCCCTCCAGGCGGACGGCGAAGGCGTGGACCAGCTTGTCGGGGACCAGTCCCATGACGTCGTAGGCGCCGTGGCGCAGCGGGTCGAGCAGGCGACCCAGGGGCCCCATCTTCTGCTGTCCGCGCTCGATCTGGGCCAGGCTGAGGGCGTGGCCGTGGAGGATGGCGGCGGCGTCGGCCAGCACCACCCGGTCGATCCGGTCTCCGTAGCGGCGGGCGACCTCGAGGCCCACGGAGGCGCCCATGGAGTGGGCCACCAGGTCGAAGCGCCCCTCGACCCGGGCCTCGATCAGCTCCCCCACGAACTCGGCGTAGCGTGTGGGCGAGTAGGCCGCCTCGGGCGGGTTCGACGAGCGTCCGAAGCCGGGCAGGTCGAAGGCCAGCACCCGTCGGGTGCGGGCCAGGACGGGGATGAGCGCGTCCCAGTCGTGGGCGCCGTCCGAGCTGATGCCGTGGATCAGCACCACCGCGGGCGCTCGGGCCGGGCCGGCCTCGAGGACGTAGTGCTCGCCCGGGTAGTGCCGGCTCTCGACCAGGGAGGCGCGGTAGCCGGGCAGGGCCCGGATGGCCGGCGGATCCGGAGGGGTGGGGCGCGGCTCGGGCTCGGAATCGGCGACCGCGCCCACACCGACCAGGGCCAGCCCGATCAGCAGCACCACCGCTCTCGGGCCTCGGTCGGTCCCGGTGCGTCCGCGCGGGTCGCGGGGCCCCCGCGATCGCCGGGAGCGCCCCTGTCCAAGCGGGGGGGACTCCCCGGCGGAGCTCGGGGTCGCTGTGCCGGTCTCGGGTCTGCTCGCCACGGGCCCCCCGCCGGATCGAACCGGTGCTCTCCCCAACGACCCCGTCCAGCGGAGGTCGGTTCGGCGAGATCCTCGTCCGATGGGCGGAGAGGTCTAGCATCGCCTCCGGGTCCGCGCCGTGATCCGCGGGCTCGATCGCCCGACCGGTTCGGGGGGGTCGGACTGACGCCCCGGCCGACGAGCCGGCACCCTGCGTCGAGCAGGAGAACGGCAAGCCGAAGGGCGCGCTCAGGTTGCGCGCCGAGGGCTGCAAGGACGGCGAGGTCGCGGGCAGGCTCGACGTCGACGCGTCGAGCGCCCGAGGCTCGCGTCGACCCGGTCGCGGGCTCCGCTCCCTAGGGCGCGGGGTCGGCGGCCGGGTCGAGCGCTTCGACGCCCCCTTCTCCGAAGACCAGGAGGCCTGCGGCGCCCTCGAGGACCGCGTTGGCGCCCCGCCGATTGGTTCGGGTCCACGCCCGGAAGCGCCGCCCGGCGTCGCGGCTCTGGCTGACGGTCCCTCCCAGGCCCACCAGGACGCTGCGCCCGTCCCGCAGGACCGTCCCTCCGCTGAGAGACTGGTCGGTGCCGGAGTCGAGACTCTGCCAGCTCTCGCCCCCGTCGTCGCTGCGCAGCAGGTGCCCGCGCATCCCGAAGACCAGCACCCCGGCGTCCGGGGTGGCGAGGCCTCCCCAGAACGATCCGGTGTAGGGCGGGTCGAGGGCGGTCCATGTGGTCCCCCCGTCGGTCGAGCGGAGCACCCGTCCCGCCTCGGCGGCGATGAAGAGCGTGCCGCCGGGTCCCTCGAACAGCGCGTTGAGGTGGAGGTCGTCCTCCCCGGGGAGGATCGGCACCGGGGCCCAATGCCGGCCGCCGTCTCGCGTCGCGAGGGCCAGGCCGAACGCACCGACCGCGTAGCCTCGGCGGGCGTCCGCCATCCAGACCGAGAAGAGGGGTGTGTCGCTCTCGACGTCCCGGTGCTGCAGGGACCAGGTCTCGCCGCCGTCGCCGGTGTGGATCACCACCGCGTCGTGGCCGGCCGCCCATCCGAGGCGGTCGTCGACGAAGTGGACCGACGTGAGGACGGCCCGGGTGGGGACCCGACGGGCCTGGCGCCAGCTCGCTCCCCCGTCGTCGCTGAGGATCACGTGTCCCCAGGCCCCCACCGCCACGATCCGATCGCCCGCGCGGGTCGCGTCGAGCAGCAGGGTCTGCGCGGCCTTCGCGGAGGATCGGGCCTGGTTCGGCCCCTCCGCCGCAGCGCCCGAGGCCGCCCAGACCAGGCCGGCGAGGAGGCCTGCGGCGAGCCGGGCCCACCGCCCGCTCATGGAGCGGGGTCCTCCGGGCGCCCGGAGGTCGCTCCTCCGTTCAGCACCACCGCGAGGGCGGGCAGCAGCGTGACGGACATCGCCATGTTGATGAAGAACATGAACGCCAGGAGCAGCCCCATGTCCGCCTGGAACTTGAGGGGAGAGAAGGCCCAGGTCGAGACGCCGATGGCCAGGGTGATGGCGGTGAACACGACCGCGTTGCCGGTCTCCACCAGCGCCCGCCGGTAGGCCTCGCCGATGGGGACGCCGCGGCGGAGGTACAGCTCGAGCCGGCTGAAGATGTAGAAGGCGTAGTCCACGCCGATGCCCACGGCGAGCACCATCACCGGAAGCGTGGAGACCTTGAGGCCGATGTCGAGCTCCTTCAGGAACCAGTAGCCCAGGAACGTCGCGACGCAGAGCGGCAGGCAGCAGCACAGGATGGCCCGGAAGCTCCGGTAGGTGAGCGTCACCAGCAGCACGATGCTGCCGTAGGCCCAGAGCATCATCGGGACCTCGGCGCGTTCGAGGGCCTGGTTGGTGGCGGCCTGGATGCCGACGTTGCCGCTGGCGAGCCGGAGCTCCACGCGGTCGTGGGGATTCGCCGCGATGAAGGCGGTGGCGCCGGCCATCACCTGCTCGATCGTCTCGGCCCGGTGGTCCGAGGTGAAGATCTGGACGGGCATGAGTCGACAGTCGGCGCTGTAGACGCCCAGCCCGCTGGGAATGGACGAGGTGACCTGGGCGAGCGCGTACCGGTTGCGCGGGAGGGCCCGCCAGGTCAGGCGCCCCTCGTTCCACGCGGCGTTGATCACCTTGGCCACCACGGGCGTCGACATCACCGACATCACGCCCGGAACGTTGGTCATGTGCCAGCTGAAGCGGTCGAGGTAGGAGACCACGTCGTGGTCGACGCACGAGTCGGGCGGGGTCTCGGCGAGCACCGTCAGCACGTCGAGCCCGAGGTCGAAGCGCTCGACGATCCGCGCGGCGTCCTGGTTGTAGCGACTCCCGGGCCGCAGCTCCGTGGCGCCCGGCTGCAGGTCTCCCACGCGCCGCCCCTGGCCCTGCCAGGCCGCCACCCCGAAGATGATCGCGAACGCCGCCAGCGTCCGACGCGCGTGGACGGGGCGGGCCAGCCGGGCGACGAAGTTCATGACGCGGGCGGCGAGGTCCTGGGAGCGCCGTCTCCGCTCGGCGTAGCCGTGGTCGAGGGGAAAGTACGAGGCCAGGACCGGCAGCATCACCAGGTTGGAGACGATCTTGAACGCGACCCCGATGGCCGCGGTGACTCCGAGGTCCTTCACCATGGGGATGGGGATGAGGACGAGGGTCGCGAAGGCGATCAGGTCCGTCATCAGGGCCATGGATCCCGGAACGAGCAGGTCGCGGAAGGCGGCCCGCGACGCGGTCTCGATGTCGTCGCCCTCGACCGTGCGACGGGCGATGCGGTTGATCTGCTGGATGCCGTGGGAGACGCCGATCGCGAACACGAGGAAGGGCACGAGGATGGCCAGGGGATCGACGCCGTAGCCGAGCCCCGCCATGGCGCCGAACTGCCAGATGCCCGAGACGAAGGAGCAGAAGAGGGGGAGGGCGGTCAGGATCCACGAGCGCGAGTAGGCGTACACCGCGAGTCCGGTCAGCACGAAGGCCACGCAGAAGAACAGGACCACGGTCCGCGCGCCCTCGGCGATCTCACCGATCATGGGCACGAAGCCGATGATGTGGGCGCGCGTACCGTTGCCGTCGAAGCGGGAGCGGACCTCGGCCTCCAGGCTGGCGGCGAGCTCGAGCACGCCCGTGTCCTGGGCGGTGTCGAGGCCCACGTCCACGGCTTCGGCCACCACCATCGCGGTCGAGAAGTCGCGCGACACGAGCCTGCCCACCAGGCCCGAGCGCAGCACGCGGTCGCGGATGCGCGCGATCTCGGCGTCGTCCAGGCTGTCGACGGTGATGCCCGAGCCGATCATGTCCTCGGAGCGCATGCCGTCCTCGGTGATTTCGATCGAGCGGATGTTCGGCGTCCACAGCGAGGTGACGCTGCGTCGGTCGATGCCCGGCAGGAAGGCGAGGGTGTCGGTCAGCTCGCTGAGCCGCCGGAAGTAGGTCGGCGTCCAGATGTCGCCGTCGCTGCTCTCGAGCGCCACCACGACCCGGTTCACCCCGGTCATCTGGTCGCGGTACTCGAGAAAGGTCTCGACGTAGGGGTGGCCGAGGGGGAGCTGGTTCTCGAAGGCGGTGTCGAGGCGGACGCCCGCGGCCAGCACACCCATGGCGACGGTGGAGAGCGCGAGGATCCCCAGCACGCTCGCGCGGTGGCCGAACAGGATCTGCTCCAGACGGCGGATCATCTCCCTCCCCGGTCCGACGGCGGACGGCGGATGGCTCGCAGTCTACCGTTCGAGCCACGGCGCGGGTGGGCAAGATGGCCGACGGCCGGGTCGGGTCCTGGGCGACCTGCGACGAAGCGGCGGACCCCACGCGGTGGCAATGTGCCCCAGCTGCAGTCGTCGAGTCCCGAACTGTCGCGCCGTCGGGCGTCGGACCGGGACCCTCACCGCACGCAACGCACTGTCAGGGCCGAAGCGCTTCGGCACGGGCCTTGCCAGTCCAGGGCAGCGTGCGACGCACCGGCGAGCCGGTTCGCCCGGGATCGGCGAGGCCACACGGGCTGAGCCGAGCGCTGGACCCGCTGCGGCGAAGGGAGCAGGCGATGGACGCGAAGTCCCGCAGTCGGCGAGCTCGCTGGACCGGCCGGAGGCGCCTCGCGGTCCAGCTGGCGCTCGCCGGGCTGCTCTGCGGCCTGCCGGGAGCCCGGGGAGCCTCGGCGGAGAGCTGGGAGTGGGGCGAGCTGCGCGCGAGCGTGGATTCGTTCTTCTCGGTCTCCACCTCCATCCGCGCCCAGGACCGGGACTGCCGCTTCGTCGCCACCGCCAATGGCGGCTGCAGCGGGAAGGTCGGGCCCATCCCGGAGCTCGATGCCACCGAGGGGGCCCTCGTCAACGGGGACGACGGAAACCTCAACTGGAACGACGGCGACGTCTTCTCGGTGCTCACCAAGGGCAGCCACGACATCCAGCTGGACTGGCGCAACTACGGCGCCTTCCTCCGCTTCAACTACTTCTTCGACCCCATGCTCAACGACGAGTCCAACACCCGGCGCACGGACCTGCGCTCCGAGGCGCGCCAGCGCGACGCGGTGTTCGAAGGCGGCGTGGTCGGGCGGCAGTTCCTGCTGCTCGACGCCTACCTGTACGCCGACTTCGATGTGGCCGACCGCTACTTCGACGTCCGGGTCGGCAACCAGGTCCTCAGCTGGGGGGAGAGCATCTTCATCCAGGGAGGCATCAACGCGATCAACAGCATCGACGTCAGCAAGATCCGCCTGCCCGGGAGCGAGCTGAAGGAGGCCCTGGCGCCGGCGCCGATCGCGCGGGTGAGCGGCGATCTCGTCGGGTCGCTGAGCTTCGAGGCCTACTACCAGTTCGGCTGGCGGCGGACGCAGCTCGACCCGGTCGGCACCTTCTTCTCGACCAGCGATCTGGTGGGTCGGGGCACCGACGGCTTCTTCACCGGCTGCGGCGACAGGGGGACGAATCCCCAGAACGTCGACCCCTTCCTCTGCGGCTTCGTCCTGCAGAAGACCGAGTACCCGTTCCGCGGAAACGAGCCGGCCAGCGACCAGGGGCAGTGGGGCGCCGCGCTCCGCTACTACATCGACGCGCTCGAGACCGAGCTCGGGGTCTACTACATCCGGCTCCACGACAAGTACCCGACGGTCAGCTTCAAGGGCACGACCCTCGACGACCTGGGCTACATCAACGAGTACCCGGAGCAGATCGACCTCTACGGGTTCAGCTTCAACACCCTGGTGGCCGGGATCGCCGTCGGCGGAGAGGTCTCGTATCGCCAGAACCAGCCCACGCCCATCACCGGGGATCCCGGGCG
Source organism: Myxococcota bacterium (assembly GCA_050618075.1). Taxonomy (GTDB): domain Bacteria; phylum Myxococcota_A; class UBA9160; order UBA9160; family UBA4427; genus JBNLVL01. The sequence continues at coordinate 346,452 of JBNLVL010000010.1, read as the reverse complement.
CTCGCTGCCGGGCTTCCAGCAGCTCCTCGCGGACGTCGCCGCGGGTGGGCCGGGCGGCAAGGTGGAGGGATCCGTCCGCGAGGACCGGATCGTCGCCATCCTGAACGGCCTCTACCAGGTGGGGCCCGGCACCGTCGGCGTCGGGCAGCTGCTGAGGGCGATCGGGGCCAGCGAGGCCATCGCCATCCTGGAGTTCGGGGTCACCCACTACCTGAACTTTCGCGTGCCCAAGGAGTTCTATCCGACTCCCCAGGGCGTGGCGGCGGTGGACGACACCGGTCTCGGCTATCAGCTGCGGCTCGAGCTGACCTACGATCGCATCCTGGGCACGCCCCTCACGTTCAAGCCGATCCTCAGCTTCCGGCACGATCTGTACGGGATCACGCCCCCGGGCGAGGCGGCCTACAACCAGCACACCAAGCAGGTCGGCGTCACCCTGGAGCTGAGGTATCAGGAGCGCTTCGTCGTCACCGCCAGCTATTCGAACAGCTTCGGAGGCGGAGTCAGGAACGGCAATCGCGACCGGGACTTCGCCGGCTTCAGCATTTCCTACGCGTACTGAGCGCCTGGAGGAGAACGAGTTGTCCAACCCGAGAATCCATCGCGCGGGGCCCCGGCGCCCGGGAGTGCTGGCGATCGGCGCCCTCGCCCTGCTGGCGACCCAGGCTCGAGCCCAGGTCACGGCGGAGGAGGCGGCCGAGCTCGGCCGGAGCCTGACGCCGGTGGGCGCCGAACGGGCGGGGAACGCCGAGGGCACCATCCCCGAGTGGACCGGCGGCTACACCACGCCCCCCGACGGCTGGGAGGTGGGGGAAGTGCGCATCGACCCCTTCTCCGAAGACCGGCCGCGCCTGCGGATCGACGCCGACAACGTCGACCGGTACGCAGACCAGCTCTCGCCCGGCCAGCGGGCGCTCATCGCGAAGCACGCCGGCTACCGGATGGACGTCTACCCCACGCGCCGCAGCTGCGGCTACCCCGAGTGGGTCTACGAGGCTTCCCGCCGCAACGCCCAGCCGGGCGCCGTCGAGCTCGACGAGTCCGGCAACGCGCTCGTCAAGGGCTGGCACTCGTTCCTGTTCCCGATTCCGAAGAACGGGCATCAGGTCATGTGGAACCACACCCTGTCGTTCCTCAGCCGGGGCAAGGTGGAGTACTACGCGACCGTCGTGCCCACCAGGTCCGGCGCGATGAACCCGGTCGAGTCGAAGATCACCTACGACGCCCTCATCTTCGACCAGCGCTACCACGACGTGTCCGATGCCGGTGGGCGGGCGGCCTCGATCGTGCTCGAGCGTCTGGCTCCGGCGCGCCTGGCCGGGCAGGTGGTGCTGGTCCACGAGATGGTGAACGAGCAGCGCCGGGCCTGGATCTACAACCCCGGCCAGCGTCGCGTGCGCCGGGCGCCCACCACGGCCTACGACAACCCGCTCAACGGCACCGAGAACCTGATGACCAACGACCAGACCCGGATGTTCAACGGGCTGCTGGACCGCTTCGACTGGAAGCTCGTCGGCAAGCAGGAGCTCTACGTCCCGTACAACAGCTTCGCCATGAACTACGGCGAGAACCTGACCTACCAGGACGCGCTGGGCGCCGCCTACCCCAACCGCGACCTCATGCGCTACGAGCTGCACCGCGTCTGGGTGGTCGAGGCCACCGTCAAGCCCGGCCAGCGGCACCTCTACCACAAGCGCGTCTTCTACCTCGACGAGGACAGCTGGTACGCCGTGGTCCAGGACATCTACGACAAGCGGGGCGAGCTCTGGCGGGTGATGGAGGGCATGGTCGTGCCGATCGCCGAGGTCCCTTCCTGCTCGCTGGACGGTGTGTTCAGCTTCGACCTGGTGGCCGGCCGCTACGCGGCGGACCAGATCAAGACGGCCCAGCCGCCGTCGGACTGGCTCGCCGGGAGGGAGGGCAGGATCCCCGAGGCGATCTTCAAGCCCGACGCCCTGCGCCGGATGGGCCGACGCTGAACGGGCCCCGGTACGGCTCGCGCCCGGTGGCGAGTCGATACAGCCCGGTGAGCGCCATGGCCAGCGAGGCGCCCAGCAGCGCCAGGAACATGTCCTTCTGGCCGTCCCACACGTCGCCCTGGGCTCCGACGTAGGCCACGCCGACCTCGGGGTCGACCGTGCGTGCGGCGGCCCACTCGATCACCTCGTAGCTGGCGCTCACGGCGACCACCATGAAGACGGGGATCAGGTAGCTCCAGCTGCGGTGGGCGTGCACCCGGCGGAGCGTGATCTCGCGCAGGGGATAGGCGCAGAGCAGCCCGAAGCACCCGTGCACGAAGCGGTCGTAGTGGTTGCGCGTGAGGCCCAGGGTGTCCCGCACCCAGTCGCCGGGCGGGACCGCGGAATAGGTGTAGTGCGAGCCGACGACGTGGAGGAGCAGGAACACCCCGAGCAGCGCGTAGGAGAGGTTCGAGAAGGCCCACCGGCCATGGGTCGCGGCCAGGACCGCCACGGCGGCGAACACCAGCAGGTTCTCGAGCAGCCACGTCTCGCGGTCCACCGGCGCGACCGCGCCGGCGATCCAGGCGAGGCCGTACACGACCACCATCGCCTGGAGAGGCCGGTTGCCGGCGAAGGGGCGCGAGACCCGCTGGGGCGCCGAGGAGTCCACGACCCCGAGGATGGCAGGTCGGCGCCCCGGAGACGAGCGCGGCGGTGCCAGTGCCCCTCCCCGGGCTGCCGGAGGCCCGCGCCTAGAGCTCGGCGGCGGGCTCCGCGGGAGCCAGGGTCAGGGAGCCCTGCATCTTCACGGTGTATTTGCCGGTGCCGCTATCGCCCTCGATCGAGCCTTCGAGCCTGGCGCTTCCCTTCACCTTGAGCATGTCGCGGTCCTTGTTGACCTTGGCGATGAACTTGTAGCCGCTGCCCGAGGCGTTTACGTCGTTGGTGTCGAGGCAGGCCTTGAGGATGCCCTTGGCGGATTTGACGATGCGCTTCTTCGACTTCGAGGTGAGCTCACCGACGAGCTTGCGGCCGTCGGTGCCCTTCTGCTTGAAGCGGCCCTCGAAGAGCTTGCCCTCGTTGTCGATGCCGCTGAACTTCTTCCTCCGGAAATCGACGTCGAGCGACGCGAAGTTGGAGCAGCTGCCGCTCACGCCGTCGACCTTCACCTTCGCCGTTCCGGTGACGAAGGCGGTGGCGTCCTTCATGACGACGTCCTCGGCCGACGCGAAGCCGGGGCAGAGCAGGGCGAGACCCAGAAGGGTCGGGATGGAGCCGCTGTGCGTGATTCGGGGAGTCATGGTCGAGTCCTCCTGACTCTCGCCCCCGCGATCCCGCGCCCGGCCAATGGCCGCGTGCCCGAGGGCTTCGAGAATAGCGCGCAGAAAGTGCAACGGGCGTGCCATTCCGGGCTCGCCCAGGGACGCTCCCAGGTCCCCGTCGCGAAGCCGCCGGCGGTGGCTGGGGCGCCGATCCACCCGGAGCACCGGGGCTAGCGGGCAGGACGGGACAGAGCGCTCCGAACCGCCGCCACGATCCGGCGTCGCTCCTCGGCCTGGAGGGCCAGAGGCCAGGCGCCGGCGGCGGCCAGGGGCAGGGCGAGGGCCACCTGACCGAAGAACGCCACGAGCCCGTCGGGTGGGATCCAGCGCTCGAAGGCCAGGCTCGCGAGCGCGAACGGGACCAGCGCGAGTCCGGGTCGGAGCAGCACGTCGAGGTAGTAGCGCCCGGGTGCGAGTCCGATCGTGCGGCGCACGTACCACGGGCCGAAGGCCAGGCTGATGAGCCAGCGCGGGACGAGCGTGCCCAGGGCGACGCCGGTGATGCCGAACGGACCGATCAGCGCGAGGCTCAGGCCCAGGTTCGCCAGCGCCTCGACGATCACGGCGGGGACCAGCCCGCGGTGCTGGTTGAGCCCCATCAGTGTGCTGGTGCAGACCTGGTAGCCCGCCGCCGGCCAGCGCGCGAGCGCGAGAACCGTGAGCACGAGCCCCGACGGCCTCGCGTACTCCTCTCCCATCCAGAGGCCGATGAATGTCTCGCCGCGCACGACGAAGGTCACGAGCACCGGGAGCAGGACGAGGGTCGCCAGGCGGGCGCCCGTGAGCAGGGTCGCGCCCACGCGCTCGGCGCGCTCGGCCCCTTCGAGGGCGCCCACCATCGGGGTCATGGTCTGGGAGATGCCGCTCACCAGCCGCCGGGCGTAGTCGATCAGGTTCAGGGCGATGGCGAAGAAGGTCACCGCGCTCACCGGCAGCAGGGCTCCGATCATCACGGTGTCGGTGTGATACATGACGAGGCTCGCGATCTGCAGGAGCGACGCGAAGGCCCCGAACGACACCAGGGTGCGCAGGTGCTCCCGGCGCCAACGGCCGAGCCCGATGCGCATCTCGGGGTAGACCCGCCGGCTGGCGAAGGCCAGCGCCCCGCCCGAGACCAGGGACGCGGCCAGCTGGATGCCGGCGAGGGTCACCAGGCCGCCCCCGGCGAGGAGCCCCACGACGATCGCCCCGGAGCGGACGAGGGTGACGCCGACGTTCACCCCGTTCACGACCTCGAAGCGATGCACGCCCACGACCGTGCCCCCGAAGACGCCCGACACCAGCGACACCGCGAGGTTCAGGCCGCCGATCACGACCACCCGCGCGGCCACGGCTTCCAGCTCCGGCGGCAGCGAGAACAGATGCAGACCCCAGGTGGCGAAGCCGGCGGTCAGCATGACGGCTCCGAGACCCGAGAGCCCGAACAGGAACAGCGCCGCCGAGACCAGGCGGCCCGCTTCGTCGTGGCGGGCCGCGGCGTGGTGGTTGGCCACGTAGCGGGTGACCGCGCCGCGCACTCCCAGGTCGAGCAGACCCAGGTAGCCCACCAGGGACCCGAGCAGCACCCAGGCTCCATAGGCGTCGTTTCCCAGGGAGTGCACGACGAACGGGGAGAGGAAGAAGCCGACGACCGCGCTGACCAGGAAGGACCCGTAGTTCGCGGCCACGTTGACCAGGGCGCGTCGCCGCCCCGGCAGTGCGGGCCGCTCGGGCGACGAGGTCATCGCACCGGGGTGCGGCGCGGTGCGCACGCGGTCGTCATGCGGGAGCAGCGTAGTCGAGGGCCGAGCGCTTGCACAGCAATCCCCGGCCCCTCAGAAGGGATCGGCGTAGATCGGCCGGATGTCCCAGTGGTCGACCTCGTCGATGCGCGCCGGCCCGATCTCCCAGGCGCGGTCCGACTGGTCGGCGGCTCGGTCGATGCGTCCGACGAGGAAGGTGGGGCGACGCCGGGCCAGCGGGCCCCAGAGCGGGCGGGGCGTGAACCCGAGCCGGACCAGACCCGGTCGCACCGCTTCGGGCAGGGCCGCGCTCCAGGCCGTGAGCGGCAGGACCCAACGGTCGGCCAGCCGGACCGCCACGCCCAGCAGCTCCGTCCAGGGGAGCTCGGCGTCCCTCTCCCAGTCGGCGAGGTCCAGCGGGCCCGCCGCCAGAGGCGCTGCCGTCCGGTGGAAGACCATGTAGCCGACGAGCCGGCCGGCCCGGCGGAAGTACGCGAACCGATAGCGGGACGACGGGTCGCGGTAGCGCCAGCGGAACCAACGCTCGTCCTTCACGTGTCGGATCCGAGCGGGATCGCGGGTGGTCGCGGCCAGCTCGGCCATCTCCTCCGGACGCGGCTGGTTCGCGAGGGAGAGGCCGGCGCCGGGCAGGGGCAGGAGAGCGGACAGGCCACGCCGCAGGGCGCGCGTCGCCCGCTGTAGCGGGCCGAAGCCTTCGCCACCTCGCTCGCGGATCGACGCGCCGAAGGCGCCCAGGGAGCGCCAGCCTTCGGCCAGGGCGCCGATGTGGGTGACCGGACCCGCGTTCAGGTTGAGGGCGAAGCGCCCACCGCTGCGTTCGATCTGGTCCTCGATCGCGCGGCTCAGTCGCGACATCAGGCCCCGACTCCGGTGGCCCTCCTCGATGACCGTGCCCACGTAGCAGGGGGCGCGAAAGCGGATCGCGGGCCCGCCCACCTCCCACTCCGCCGCCTGCAGCACCCGCATGCCCACGACCCGGCCGTCGTGGAGCGCCAGCTGGATCTGGTGTCCCTCGAACCACGGATTCTCCTCCTGCTGCCAGCGGAAGTGCTCGGCGTTCCACGCCGGGGAGATGCCGCGGAAGGGGGCGCGCAGGCGGAGCACGTCGCTCCGATGGGACTCGGCGAACGGAACGATCTGGTCGCGCTCGGCGGAGGGGGCCACGCGTCAGGCGTGCCGATCGAGGAAGGCGAGGATGTCGGCGACGCTGTCCCACTCCTTCCGGATGTCGGTCGACTCGAGATCGAGTCCTCCGGACAGCTCGTCGTCCACCCAGCCCGCGATCTCGAGCAGCGCCAGCGAGTCGAGCAGCTCGGAACGCAGCAGGGACGTGTCGTCCGAGACGACGGCCTCGACCTCCGCGGCTTCCAGCAGCTCTTGCACCAGGGCGAGCAATCGTTCAGTGCGATCCGAGGTCGTCGACACCGGGCACCTCCACCTGGGTCCAATCCGTCGGCTCCGCCAGCGAAGTGAAGACCTCGCGCGGCCCCTTGAAGGCGGTCCGGCCGTGGGCGACCCGCAGGTTGTCCAGGACGAGCAGATCGCCCATCCGCCATTCGAATCCCCGGGCCTCGCTCTCGTACGCCTCGCGGATGGCGTCGAGCACCTCGGGCTCGATCTTCGATCCATCCCCGTAGTAGGTGTTGCACGGGTAGTCCTGATCGCTGAACAGCTTGAGGACGCTGCGGCGCGTGGCCGGGGGCAGGGTCGTGACGTGGAGGGCCGCCGCGTGGTTGAACCAGACCGCGCGCTTCGAGACGGGGTGTCGGATCAGCGCGGGGCGGGTCTGCCGGGTGCGCAGGCCGGCGCCGTCGCGCCACTCGACCTCGATGCCGGAGCGGCGACAGTAGGCCTCCATCTCGTCGCGGTCCCCGGTCTGGAAGGCATCCTGCCAGGACGGCCCGAAGGCGCCGGTCCCGAAGTTGCGCACGTACGACACGCCCGCCCGGGCGAACGCCCGGACGATCTCCGGAGCCAGGCGTTCGCAGACCGCGCCGGTGTCCGCCAGCGGCGTGCGACCTCCCTGCCGGGCGGGCTTCCCACAGTAGAGGAGCAGCTTGCCCGGGAAGCGGAGGGCGTAGGTGGCTTCGTTGTGGAGGAAGATCTCGTGCTGGGGTGGGTAGTCGGCCGAGGTGTACACGCGTCCGACCACCTGGGTGCGGTGGGCGGCCCGATCCTGGTACTCCATGAGCGGCGGGGCGAGGATCTCGCCCACTCGCCCGAGGGCGGCGGGGCCCTCGCTCGAGAAACCGCGCAGGAGCACCGCGCCGTGCTCGGCGAGGGTCGCCAGGATCGAGGCGCGTCGCTCGCCGGCGAATTCGACCAGGTCGCGCGAATCCCGTGCTCCGGATTCCTCGAGGTAGGGCAACATGCGGGTCCTGCTCGTTGCGCTCGGCCCCATCATGCCCGAGTCGTCGAGGGGTGTGTGTTCCGTGTGCAGCCGCGGCCGCAGCGGAAGACCCGGAGCCCGAGGGCGGGAGGACGCCATGGGACTCGATGCCCCGGTCGCCCAGACCAGCTCCCAGCTCTACCGCCAGCTCGTGGCATGCGGCTACGGCGAGCGCGAGCTCGCCCGGGTGGGGCAGGCCTACGAGGTCGCCGCGAGCCTCCACTCCGCCCGCTTCCGTCCCAGCGGTCGCCCCTTCATCTGCCACGCGGTGGGCACGGCCAGCATACTGGCCGCCCTCGGCGCCCGCATCGACGGCGTCCTGGCGGGCCTCCTCCACGGCGCCTACGACCAGGGCGACTTCGGAGACGGAACCCTGGGAATCGCTCCCGCCAAGCGCAGGGAGCTGCGCGAGACCTTCGGTGAGGCGGTGGAGGCCCGCCTGGCCGCCTTCTCGGCCCTTGCCTGGGACGCCCGGGACCTGCGGTCGCTGCGCCGGGCCGCGCACGGCCTCGACGCCACGGGGCGAGAGGTCCTCCTCCTGCGGCTGGCCAACGAGCTCGAGGAGCTGCTGGATCTCGAGATCCTGTTCCGCCGCGATGCAGGCCGAAGGCTCGAAGGGCTCGACGCCGAGGTCGAGGTGCTGGTCGGGCTCTGCGAGGCCCTGGACCAGCCGAGGCTGGCCGCGGCGTTCCGGCGCGCGGCGGAGCCGTGCAAGGCCGCGCGGCTTCCCGCGGCCCTCCGGACCGGTGTCGGGGCCAATCACGATCGCCCGCCCCGGGCGCTGAGTCCCCGACTGGGCGTGCGCGCGGCCGCCTGGTCGAGGCGCTTGCGGGCACGCTTCTTCCCGGGTTGAGGCCGCCGACCCGCTAGCGGTCCTCTCCCGGGCGATCCCGCTGGAGCATCCGGCCGTACAGCTGCTGGGCGGCTTCCATGGCCGAGCCGTACTCCTCCCGGGTCCAGGCGGGCGTGGCCTGGCAGCCCGAGTCGTTGCGGTGGACGGACAGCTGGACCCGCTCCGAGGAGACCCGCTCCCAGACGACCAGCACGGGGCGGCCCCCGGCGTCGAGATAGGTGATGCGACCGCGTCGGCGCTGGTCCGGGCAGAGCTCGGGGTCGACGCGCTGCCAGTCCTTGTTGAGCGCGTGCAGCAGGGCGAGTCGGAAGGCGATCTCCCGTCGATCGCGCACCAGGCGTGGAGGCGGACACGAGGCCGCGGAGCACTCCGGGTCGATCTCGATCGCTTCGACCGAGGCCAGGGCCGGCAGATCGACGGCCGGGGCGGGCGTGGCGCAGCCCCAGACGCCGCAGCCGAGCAGGGTGAGGGCAGCCAGGGCCGACGGGAGACCGGATCCGGACGGGCGCGAGGTCATGTCTCTGGGTAGCGCAGATGCGCGCGCGGCGTCGTCGCGCCGGGGCTCAGAGGATGCGGAGCGATTCGTCCGGAGGCGTGCGGACGAAGTCGTCCAGTACTCTCGAGAGGACGGCCTGCTGGGCCTCCTGGGGGAGCAGGGGGATCGCGCTCCGGATCGGGTGCCAGGCGTGGTCGCTGCTCTCCGCGTCGAGGGTCACCGCGGACTCCGCCGGTACGAAGGCGACGAAGAGTCCGATCCGACCCACATCGCCCCGATCGGCGCGCTCGTTGTACCCCGAGAAGGTGGCCGCGTAGAGTCTCTCGGGCGCGAGGGACGTCTCCTCGGCGAGCTCCCGGAGCGCCGCGTCCGCCTCCCGCTCGTCCGGTCGGATGCGGCCCGCCACGGGCGACCAGCTGCCCGCCATGTCGCCGCCGGCGCGCTCGAGCAGCAGCACCTCGGTGTCGTGGCCGGCGCCGGGCCGCAGCACGAAGACGGCCACGCCGATGGTCTGCTCGAGCACGCTGGACCTCCGGAAGCCGCATCCGGCGGCGTCCGCGCGACCTTAGCGCTTCCGCCCCGACGCGCAGCGCCGCCGCAGGGCCAGGAGCCCCGCCAGGGCCAGCGCCCACTCGCCGCCGAGTCCGCAGCGGGACGACTCGGTGGCCTTGAAGGGCTTGCCGTCGCAGTCGGGGTCGGGGGCGGTCTGCTCGCCCGGCGGCAGGCCGGCCGAGGCGCCGCCGTCGAAGTCGATGAAGCCATCCTCGCCCGGGTCGTTGTTGATGCCGTCCTGGCACTCGGGGCGCTCGGTCTCGAACGCGTCGTTCTTGCAGCCGGGGTCGTCGCCGTCGACGGCGCCGTCGAGGTCGTTGTCGAGGCCGTCGCTGCACTCCGGGGCCTCGAGCAGGGACCAGGCGGCGGCGCAGCCGGAGTCGGCGGGGTGGTCGGTGTCGCCGTCGAGGTCGTTGTCGGCCCCGTCGTCGCACTCGGGGGCCTCGAACGGCCAGAACGCGTTGCGGCAGCCGGGGTCGGCGCCGAAGTCGACGAGGCCGTCGCCGTCGTTGTCGGCGCCGTCCAGGCACTGGGGGTCTTCGAGGGGGAAGGCCGAGTCGGCGCAGCCGGTGTCCGCGGGGAAGTCGGTGTCGCCGTCGCCGTCGTTGTCGAGGCCGTCGGCGCACTCGGCGTCGCAGCCGTCGCCGATCCCGTCGCCGTCGGCGTCGGTCTGGAGGGGGTTGCGGTACGCGGGGCAGTTGTCGCAGGCGTCGCCCACGCCGTCGAAGTCGCCGTCCTCCTGGCCCGGGTCGGAGAGGCTCGGGCAGACGTCGCAGGCGTCGCCCACGCCGTCGCCGTCCAGGTCGGACTGGCCGGGGTTGGGGACGTCCGGGCAGTTGTCGGTGACGGCCAGGATGCCGTCGCCGTCGCCGTCGAAGGCGTCGCGGATGAACTGGGGGATGCCCAGTCCGTCGGTGAACTTCACGGTCAGTCGGAAGGCCGGTGCGAACATGAAGCCGTTGTCGCCGCCGGCTCCGGCGAAGACGGGGCTCACCATGGTGAAGGAGCTGTGGAACTCGTTGATCTCTCCGGTGGACGTCGAATTCGAGCTGTTGTCTCCGGCGACGCCCCGGTTGAGGGTCCACGGGGCCGGGTCGGGTTCGAGGTTGAACAACGGAATGGATCCGGGCGTGGCGGGACCCGGCAGGCCCCAGCGCACCTCGCTGAGCTTCACCGGAATCACGACGATGTCCGGAATGACGTGGATCTTGATCGTCCCGGTGAATCCCATGGCGCCGCCGAGCCCGACGCCGTCGCGGATGCAGGCCTCGCCCGGCGGCGGACCGGACGCCGTGCACACCTCGCCGGGCGTCTGGGCGGCCACGCGACCTGCGGAGAAGGTCCCGGAGAGGTTGCTGAGCTTCGTGGCGGTGACGCTGGCCACGGCGGTCGAGCTGTAGGCGATCGGGACCACGACCCGGGTGGCGAGGGCCAGCGCGGCCTCGGCGATCCGCAGGCTCCCCACGGATTCATCCACGGTCACCTGGCCCGAGCTGGCGACGAAGAGGTTGAACCCGCCACCGCAGCAGTAGTCGGGGTCGATCGGGATCCGGAGCGACAAGTCCACCGCTCGAGCCACCGGCGCCGCGTCGGCCCGCGGCGCGAGCGATGTGGAGAGGACCGCCCCGAGCAGGGCGAAGGGCAGGGCGAGGCGGAGGGGTGCGCGCATGGGACCTCCGGGAGACGGGGCCGTGAGGCGTATCCACCCAGTGTACACGAGCGGGCGCTGGCCGGCGGACGAACCCGGCGCCGGCCGCCGACTCCCGCGGGTGGCGCGAGCGTGCGAGACTCCCGACGTGGCTGCCCCCTCCGATGCCAGCGCCGCGCCCCCCCTCGCCAGCGAGCGCCTGCCGCTCGCGGTCCTGCTCTCGTACTCGGCGGCGCAGTTCGGGCTCTCGGCCATGAACACCCTGGTCAACACCCAGATCCCGTTCTTCTACGTGGACACGCTGAAGCTCCCCGCCACGCTCTTCGGGCTGGTGATGCTGCTGGCCAAGCTCTGGGACGCGGTGACCGACCCCCTGATGGGCCACATCACCGACAACACGCGCTCGCCGATCGGGCGGCGACGCCCCTTCTTCCTGGTGGGGGCGCCGCTGCTGGCCCTCGCCACCGTGCTGCTGTTCCGGCCCCCGGCCGTGGAGGGCGAGGCCCTGTTCGCCTGGTTCCTGGTGACCTTCCTGTGCGCGTTCACCGCGCGCACGATCTTCGAGACCCCCTACCAGGCCATGGCCCCCGACCTGACCCCGGACTACGACGAGCGGACCCGGGTCGCCACCTACCGGGTCACCATCGGGAACCTGGGCGACTTCACCGGGGCGCTCGTCCCCATGCTGATGCTCGCGTTCGTCGCGCCCCGGGTGACCTTCGCCACCAGCGGCCTCGCAGTGGGTGGGCTCATCCTGGTGGGCGCGCTGATCGCCTTCCTGGGGCTGCGCGAGCGCGTGGACGCCTCGCGCCTGCCCAAGCGCCCGATGCTCCCCGACCTGGTGAAGATCGTGCAGTTCCCCCTGCGCAACCGTCCCGCCCGGCTGCTCATCGCGAGCTACGCCTGTGCGGTCTTCGCGACGACCACGCCCGTGGCGGTCTTCCGCTTCGTCAACCGCTACGTGTTCACGGCCACCGGGCTCGAGGGCACCTGGCTGGGGCCCACGGTGGAGCGGGTCGGATCGGCCGCGTTCCTCGACATCGGCGTCATCCTCGGGTACTTCGCCGGCGTCTTCCTGTCGGCCCCCCTGTGGGCCCGGGCGCTGCGCAGCCGGGACAAGAAGCACGGCTACATCTTCGCGTTCCTGTACCTGGGGATCGCGACCTGCGGAGTCGTGCTGATCCCCAGGGAGCTGGGCATCCTCTTCCCCGTGCTGAACGTCCTGGTGGGCGCCGGCGCGCTCGGTCTGTGGATGATCCCCGGGAGCATCGGCCCGGACGTCCTCGAGTGGGAGGACCTCCACTTCGGCGACCGCCACGAGGGCGGCTTCTACGGCATCTGGATGCTGGTCCAGAAGACCGGCGGTGGCATCGCGCTGTTCGCCATGGGGTTCGTGCTCGACGCCATCGGCTTCGTTCCGGACCTCGATCAGGGCCCGGGCACGGTTCTCGGGCTGCGACTGCTCTACGGCGGCTTCCCGCTGGTCATCTCCAGCCTCGCCGCCGTGATCTTCAGCCGCTACCCGCTCACCCGGGCCGCCTACGCGGAGGTGCGGCAGAAGCTGGCCGAACGAGACGGCGGGGACGCCGGGCCCTGAGCCCCGGCGGGCGGCCCCACGGCCCGGAGGCCGCAAGCAGCTCCGGTTCCGGTTGCATCCGGCTCCGGGCGCGTGCAGTCTGGCCGTCGGAGGCGCCCATGAAGGAACTCGTCTACGCGCACAGCTATCTGCCGGCGATGGAGCAGTACGGCGAGGTCGAAGGCATCGTCGACGGCGACTACCGGAGCACCTGGAGCCAGCACACCGAGCGGGTGGCGCGCCTCGCCCACGCGCTGGCCTCGCAGCTGGGCGTGGCGGCCGACGACCGGTTCGCCGTGCTGGCGCTCAACAGCCACGCCTACCTCGAACTCTGGCACGCGGCCTTCATGGGCGCGGGCGTCATCAACCCGCTCAACCTGCGCCTGGCTCCCCGGGAGCTCGCCTACATCCTCGGAGACTCCGGAACCGAGGTGATCTTCACCGACCCGATGTTCGCGCCGCTGGTCGCGGCGGCCCGGGAGGAGATGGGCGACGCCGACACCCTCCGGCACGTCGTGCTCATCGGCCAGGGGGAGGTCGACCACGACGTGGAGTACGAGGCGCTGCTGGCGAGCGCCGCGCCGCAGTGGCCGGCCGAGCCCGACGAGAGCGATCCCGTCGTCCTGATGTACACCGGCGGGACCACGGGGCTGCCCAAGGGCGTGCTCCTCGAGCACCGCGCCGAGATCCTGAACGTCTACCACGGGGCGATGACCATCGACCGGCTGCAGATCGGGACCTATCTCATGCAGACGCCGATGTTCCACGCGGCCTCCATGCTCGGGCTGCTGGGCACGCCGATCTACGGCGGTCGCGTGGTGTTCATTCCCATGTTCAACCCCGACGGCGTGATCGACCTGATCGAGGCCCACCAGGTGACGGACACGCTCATGGTCCCGACCATGATCGGCATGTGCCTGGCCAGCGACAAGTACAGCCCCGAGCGCCTGGGGTCCCTCGAGCGCCTCGTCTACGGGGCCTCGCCCATGCCCGAGGCCACGCTCGCGCGTGTGCAGTCCGACCTGCCCGGGCTCGATCTCATCCAGGGCTACGGCATGACCGAGGCGAGCTCCACGCTGACGGTGCTGCTGCCCGAGGACCACGAGCCCGGCTCGCCGCGACTGCGATCGGTCGGACGGCCGGCGCGGGGGACCCGGGTCTCGATCCAGGGTCCCGACGGACGGCAGCTTCCCCGCGGTGAGATCGGGGAGGTGTGCGCGAAGGGCGGCAACTTCATGCGCGAGTACTGGAACAAGCCCGAGGCGACCCGGGAGGTGTTCGAGGGCGGCTGGTACCACACCGGCGACGCCGGCTACCTGGACGAGGACGGCTATCTCTTCCTGGTGGATCGAGTGAAGGACATGATCGTCACCGGGGGCGAGAACGTCTACTCCGCCGAGGTCGAGTCGGCCATCGGCACCCATCCCCACGTGGCCCAGGTCGCGGTCATCGGCATCCCCCACGAGACCTGGGGAGAGGCGGTGCACGCCATCGTGGTGCCGCAGCCCGGTGTCGAGTTGTCCGCGGAGATCATCATCTCGCACACGCGGGAGATCATCGCGGGCTACAAGGTCCCCAAGTCGGTCGACTTCCGGAGCGAACCGCTGCCGCTCTCGGGCGCCATGAAGGTGCTGAAGCGCGAGCTGCGCGCGCCGTACTGGGAGGGGCGCGACAAGTCGATCGGCTAGGTCGAGGCGCGGAGGGGAGAGGGCGGAGGCGGCCCGTGGCCCCGCGGGGCGGGCAAGGCGGGGGTCCCGGAGGCCCTCAGGAGCCGGCAGAATCTTCTGGAGCCCGCCGATTTCTCTCAAGGAATCCGGATCGCGCCCGATGAGGTGTCCTGAAGGAGGACATCTCATGGCCTGTCGACCGCTGACGTTCGGAGCTCGTTTCAAGGACAAGGGACGCACCGTGCGCGTCGTGGGGAGCCCCCGCGACCCCTCGCGCTACACGGTGGAGGTCTCGCGCAAGGGCGGCAAGACCCGCCGCACCGAGCACGGCTCGCTGCCGTCGGCCCTGCGCGACTTCGCCCAGGCCTGGCGGGACCGCCTCAACTAGCGGGGACCGCCGCTCCTTGCGAACGCGCGCCGGGCTGCCAAGAACCGGCGCTCCTCGAGATGGGTCCTACTCTGTGGCCTGGGCTGCCGAACGCGGCGGCCGGATTCGACGGCGCCGGATTCGACGGCGGAGTGGAGACCGTGACGACGGAGCTCGAGCTTCTCACCGTGAATCTCTGGGGCCTGCCCTGGCCCTTCGCCCGCGAACGCCACGGTCGCAAGCGGCGCTTCGCCCAGCACCTGGCGGTGGGGGGCTACGACCTGGTCGGCATCCAGGAGCTGTGGCGCCCCTGGCACCGCGCCTTCCAGGCCCGCGACCTGGTGCTTCCGCGCTCGCGTCGGGATTCGGGCCTGGCCCTGGCCGCCCGCCTCCCGGTGCGCGACGTGCGCGTCGAGCACTTCCGCCAGCATCGCGGCAGCGACCGCCTGAAGCGCAAGGGAGCCCTGCTCTCCACGGTGGAGACGCCGCCGGGCGCCGAGCTGTCGGTCTGCGTGGTGCACTTCCAGGCCGGCCTGCGCTTCGCCCCGGTCCGCGCCCGGCAGCTGGACGACCTGCTGCGCGTCCTCGAGCCCGAGGCGCGCGCCGTGGTCCTGATGGGCGACTTCAACTTCTACCGGGACAGCGAACAGGACCGGCGGAGCGCCGCTCGACTGGAGGCGGCGGGCTTCCTGGACGTGGCGCCGGCCCTGTCCCGGGGCGAGAACACCTACTGTGCCACCAACCCGTACGTGCGCAAACGCAGCGCGGCCGACCGCTTCGACCGCGTCTACCTGCGCGACGCACGGGACCTGCGCCTGCAACCCACCAGCGTGGACCTGGTGCGGCCCGAGTCGCGACCGTTCTCGGACCACCACCCGCTGCGCGTCCGGGTCCGCCTGCTCGCGTGAGACGGCGGCGGCCACCCCGATGAATCCGCCCGTCTTCTTCCTGCTGGTGGATGCGATCCCCCACGGGCTCGCGCACGAGGTGTGGGCCGAGGGCGGGCTCCACGGGTTCCGCGAACCGCGCCCGGTGGTGTCGGTGTTTCCGTCGCTCACCGAGGTGGCGGTGCCGGCGCTGCTGTCGGAGATCTTTCCCGAGCGGCCGCCGGGCTACGAGGCGCGCTACTACCACCCGCCCAGCCGGGAGGTGCGCGGCGGCCTGCACGAGTCGGGCAGCGGAGCGGCCACGGCCCCCTACCGCGCGAGGCCCCGGGGCGCCATCGCCCAGGCCGGCATCTATCTCCTGCGCGCCCGGCTCGCCGAGGCGCAGATCCGCTGGATCAACCATCGCTTCGCCCACGAAGGGGGGCCGTGGCTCGGCTATCTGTCGGCCACCGACGGCGTGGGCCACTTCGACGGGCGGGCGAGCCTGGTGGAAGCCTTCCGCGACATCGCGGCATCGGTCCACGCGGTGCGGAGCGAGTCCCTGCGGCGCAACGGCGTCTGGCCCGGAGTCGTGCTGTGCAGCGACCACGGCATGAGCTTCGGTCCCCTCGAGCACCTGTCCGAGGCGGCGCTCGCCGACGAGCTCCGCCGCGGGGGCTTCCCGACCGGCCACAGCGCGGAAGAGGGCGTCGTGCTGGTTCCCCACGGAGAGGTGGGCGGCGGGGTCGTGCACTGCCGGGCCGAGCGCGCGGCGGAGGTGGCGCTGGTGGTGTCCCAGGCGCCGGGCGTGGAGCTCGTGTGCTCGCGCACCGGGGACGGCTGCATGGTGTTCGGCGGCTCCGGCCGGCGCGGCCGGGCCCGGGTGCGCTGGCGGGGCGACGCGCTCCGCTACGAATGCCTGGACGGCGACCCCCTGGAGTACGCGCCGCTCTGGCGGGAGCTCGAGCGGGACGGCCGTCTGCGCGACGGCTGGGCCGACGACCGCGAGCTCTTCCGGCGCAGCCTCGGGCATCGCTTTCCCGACGCGCTCGCCCGGCTGCGGCGGGGGCTCGAGGACCTGGTGCGGTTCCCGGCGCCGGTGCTCTTCTCGATGCGGGACGGCTGGACCTACGGGCCGGCCCTCACCCACGCCGGCGCGCGGATGATGGGCGGACAGCGCGGGACCCACGGCGCCCTGTCGCGGGAGCAGAGCCTGGGCTTCGCGGCGGTGACCGACGACGGCTCCGACCCGTGGGCCGGTGCGCAGGCGCTTCGCCCCGAGGACGTCTTCCGGCCGTGGCGCGAGTGGGTGCGGGCGGGCAGCGCGGAGTCCCCGTGACACGCCCCGGATGGAGGCGCCCGTGAAGGTCCTGGTGCTCAGCAATCCGGTGGCCGGCAAGGGCCGGGGCGAGCGGGCGGCGCGGGTCCTCGTGGAGCGGCTGGAGGCCCGCGGTCACGGGGTCGAGCGCTTCGACACCCACGGGCCCGGCGACGCGCGGCGCCGGGCCGCCGAACGCACCGCGTCCCTGGGCCCGTCGGATCGCATCGTGGTGGTGGGCGGCGACGGCACGCTCAACGAGGTCGTCAACGGGCTGCCCGACCCGGGGCGCGTACCGATCGTCCAGCTCGCGGTGGGCACCGCGAACATGCTGGCGCGCGAGCTGGGCTGGCCGCGCCGCCTGCGGGCGCTGGCCGCACTGGTCGCCCTGGTCGAAGAGGGCGAGGTGCGGCGCATCGACCTGGGTCGGATCGGCCCGGGCGGCGGCCAGCGGTTCGTCATGAACGCCAGCTGCGGCTTCGACGCCATGGTGACCCGGCGCATCCGCGAGGCGCGCCGGGGCACCCTGGGCTTCCGGGGCTACGTGCGTCCCGTCCTGGGCGTGCTGCGGCGCTACCAGGAGCCCCGTCTCCGGGTCCGCGTGGACGACGACCCGCCGCGGGAGGGCGCCCTGGTGCTGGTGAGCAACCTCCGCAACTACGGGGGGCTCTTCCGTTTCACCGAGCGCGCGCGCTGCGACTCCGGGCACCTCGACATCCGGCTCTTCCACCGGGCGCGGCCCGTCGACCTGGTCCGCTACGGATGCGCCGGGCTGCTGCGGTGCAGCGCGGGGCTCCGGGGAAGCGAGGCCCTCGCCGCCCGCCGGGTGCGCATCGAGTCGGCCACCCGCGAGCCGGTGCCCGTCCAGCTGGACGGAGATGCCTGGGGCACCACGCCCGTCGAGATCGAGGTGGCGCCGGCGGCGCTGGCCGTGGTGACGCCTCCGGGCGGCCGGCCCGCCCGGCCGGGGCGCGACGAATCAGGTGCGCGCGGCCCCGCGCCTCTGCGAGAATGCTCCGACGACACCCCGGACGGGAGAGCGACATGAGCGATGCATGGGCCCACGCGGACGCGACCGAGCAGGCCGAGGCGGTGAGGCGCGGCGAGGTGAAGCCCCTCGAGCTGGTCGAGGCGGCCATCGCGCGGATCGAGGCGCTGAATCCCCGACTCAACGCCGTCATCCACGAGCACTTCGACCGGGCCCGTGACGAGGCCGGCGGCGACCTGCCCGACGGTCCGTTCCGGGGCGTTCCGTTCCTGCTGAAGGACCTGGCCGGGGGCAACCGGGCCGGTGACCCCATCCACTGGGGCACGCGCTTCCTGAAGGACGCCAAGTTCCGGGCGAAGACCACCTCCAACCTGGTGAAGCGCTTCGACGCGGCCGGGCTCGTGGTGGTGGGTCGTACCAACGTTCCCGAGCTCGGGGCCTGGTCGATCACCGAGCCCGACGCCTACGGCCCCACCCGGAACCCGTGGAACCCCGAGCACTCGGCCGGCGGGTCCAGCGGCGGCGCGGCCTCGGCCACGGCCGCCGGGCTGGTTCCCTTCGCCCACGCCAGCGACGGCGGCGGCTCGATCCGCAACCCGGCCAGCCAGTGCGGGCTGGTGGGGCTCAAGCCCTCGCGCGGACGGGTCTCCCTGGGCCCCGACACCGCGGAGTCGTGGGCGGGCATGACCTTCGAGTTCGCGGTGACCCGCAGCGTCCGCGACGCCGCCGCGCTGCTCGACTGCGTCCACGGACCGATGTCCGGAGACCCCTACGCGGCGCGACCCCCGGCGCGCCCCTACGCCGACGAGGTCGGGGCCGACGCCGGAAGCCTGCGCATCGGCTTCGTCACCCGACCGCCGGACGGCGAGCCGATCCATCCCGAGTGCGAGGCCGCGGTGCGGGGCGCCGTCGAGCGCCTCGAGGCCCTGGGCCACCGGGTCGAGGACGACTGGCCCCGGGTCCTGGCTTCGGACGCGCTGCTGCCCCACGTGCTCGACGTCATCTCGTCCAGCCAGGCCCGGGACGTCGAGCGCTTCGAGCAGCTCCTGGGTCGCACCCTCGGGCCCGACGACCTCGACGCCGACAACTGGCGGGTGACCGAGATCGGCCGCTCGGTCAGCGCCACCCGGTTCATCGCCGCCACCGACGCCTACAACGCGTTCCGGCGCGAGATGCTCGACTGGTGGACCGGCGACGGCTTCGACCTGCTCGTGACGCCGACCATCACGCGGCCCTCGCCGCGGGTGGGCGAGATCGTGCCCTCGGTCGACAAGCCCATGGACGCCTTCATGCGCTCCGGGGCCCTGCTGCCGTTCTGCGTCCCTTTCAACGTGACGGGCCAGCCCGCGGTGTCCCTGCCGCTGCACATGAGCGCGGACGGGCTGCCCGTCGGCGTGCAGCTCGTGGCCGACGCCGGCCGGGAGGACGTGCTCTTGCGGGTGGCGGCGCAGCTCGAGGCCGAGGTGCGCTGGAGCGACCGGCGCCCGCCCATCCACGCGTGAGGCCCGGGCGGCGCCCCGCTACAGCGGCTCGCGGCCCACGGTCCACATGCCGAAGGACCGGGAGCCGCCGCCGCAGGCGGGATGGAGACTCGGAGACGGGTGGCTCTCGCCTTGCGATCCGGCCGCTCAAGCGGAGGCGACGCCCGCTGCGAAGAACAACGCGAGCGCGGAGCCGAAGGCGAGAGACGGCAGGATGGCGAACCAGAGTCGGGCTCGCCGAGGGTCCACTCGAAGCCCGGTCCGGACGGCGCGGTAGCTGACCCAGATCGACCAGAAGGGAGGAGCCAGGAGGTAGATCCACTCGATTCCCACCGCGAGAGAGGCGCTGCGGTACGAGTCGTACAGCAGGGTGGACAGGAGCGTCACCAGCAGGGTGGGCCAGGCGGCCACCCCGTTCGTGAAGAGATTCAGCCTGTAGGCTTCGCGCCTCTCCGGTCCGGCGACGCCGCACCATCGGAGGCGGAGCGCGTACCACCACCCCCCGAGCGCCCAGTACAGAGGTCCGACCACCAGCCCTCCGACCACGACGGCCAGCCAGAGCGCCGCCCAGCTGTCCGTGACCTGGAGGGAGCCGAGCGCGATGCTCGAGTCGGCGCGCAGCATCATCGTGTCGATGCGGTCGATGACCGAAGCTGCTCCGATGGTCCACACGGCCGCCAGGGTCGAGGCGGTCGGAATGCGTTTCCCGAAGAAGCGCTCGGGGGCGAGGTGCAGATCGACGAAGGACTGGAACCACCCGAAGTGGGCGGGACCGTCGGGCCGTGCGTTCCACCCGGTTCCTGCCACGGAGGTCACGGCTTCCCCCTGGACTGGAAGCGAAGCCAGATCGACGTCTGCAGGAGCGAGGCGTCGAGGAAGTGCGTGAAGTCGCCGAGATCTTCCGGGGGCATGAGGGCGCGTTCGATCTCGAGTGAGGTGTGGACCACCGCACGGTCGCCCACGGTCCGGCTCCTGCGAAGCAGACTGCCGAACCGCGATTCGAACTCGAGGTCCGGTCCGCTGAACCGCGGGCCGGCATCGCTGCAGACCTCGATTTGATAGCGCGATCGGACGACGAGGCCGGGATGTCGATAGCGATGCGTCGTAGTCTGGGGCTGGAAGCTGCGACCGAGATAGTAGAGCCAGCCGTCGTAGGTCGCGTACTCGCCGACCCGGTCGAAGTCCAGGCCGATCGCCTGGGAACGCTCCCAGGCGATTCGAAGCAGCGGCCCGGATCCCTCGACCCCCTGCACGGCCACCTTCGGTGCCCGGGTCAGTCCCAGTGCGGCCTTCAGCTCGTTCCTGGCCCACGTCTCGCGATCGAGGGGGGGCGACTGTCGGAGCTGTGAGCGCAGCATCTGGCCACCCCCGCCACCCAGCTCCACCGATCCGCGTTCGACGAGACGTCCGTCGCATTCCAGGGTCTGGAGGACATCGACGTTCGCGCTCCATCCGGGCTCGGAGTCCGGCAGCGTAGTGGGCTGCCCAGTATCGGGGAGGAGTTCGAGCGCGACGGCCCCCTCCAGGCTCACCGGCAGGCTGCCGTGGTGGGCCCCGGGGACCGTGAGCTCGAAACAGCGGCGATCGGGGGACTTCGATCCGGCGGGCCGAACGCACGCGATCATGTGGTCGAAATAGCTCCAGGCCGGGGCCGCAAGTCGCTCCGGGTCGTAGCGGCTGCTCGATACGAGGACCGGAAAGGCCTCGAGACCGGCAGATCGAGCGAGGGCGATGAACAGGGCGACCTTGTCCTTGCAGTCCCCGAAGCGGCGGCTGAGCGTCACGTCTGCCGGGCGGGGTACGATCGCAGAGGACCCGTGCTCGAAGGCCACGTAGCGGATCTCGTCGCTCACGAATCGATGGACCCGCTCGAGCATCGCATCGTCGTCGGAGAGGCCAGCGATCAGCTCGGCGGCGAGGGCCGAGGTCGAATCGTCGGGTCGGCTCGACTTCGCCATGACCGCCATCTCCGCGGAGGCGATGTCGGACCAGCTTTGGGGCTCCTCGATGACGAGCTCCGGCAGCAGGTCCGCCCATCCCTCGAGGGACGTGCTGAAGTCCACGGCCGGGATGGCGAACCGGGAGCAGCGCAGGACCGGGCCCGGCGACCCGATGCAGAAGATGCCCGCGTCGTTTGCGGCGTGGTGCAATGGGGTCGTTCCGGGACTCCACCGTGCCTCGACCTCGAATCGCTCGATGGGGATCGACGACTGCATGGTGAAGACCCGACTCCAGGGGAGCGGCCAGTCGCGCTCGTCCGACGTGATGCTCACCTCGAGGACGGCGGTGCTTCCGATCCGGAGAGAGGTGAACGGGACGACGAGGACCATCTGGTCCGAGAAGACCGTGGTCGATTGGCTCTGCGCGATCTGGTAGGCATCCGGACTCACCTTCCTGTGGGATCCGTCCGGAGCGATCGAATACGCGCGATGGACCCTGGCGGTCTGGCGCTCGGTCGCGACTCCGACGGAAACGTTGCCGTACTGGGCGAGTCCTTCCTCGCTGAGGAAACGTCGCACGAGGACGAAGGTTTCCCGGTAGTGCCCATCGTCGAGCTTCTCGATCTCGAAGTGCTGTACCAGGTCGACCGCCGGGATTCCGCTGGCCGCCAGCGCCTCTGCTCGATCCTCTGCGATCCGGAGATAGTCCGCTGGAACGGCTGGCCGCGCTTGGCCGTGATCGCCGAGCTCGACCCACTCGGGAAGAGGGCCTCGACCCGACGCGGCTGTGGCCTGCGCGGCCAGGAGGGCCGTGGCGACGAACGCCGTGGAGATCGCCGAGGCGCGCGTTCTCACTCGTGCTCCGAGGGGATGGCCGAGGCGCGTACGCTGAGAACGAGGGACTTCAGGTCGGGTCCGTCGAGTGCCAGATCGGTGCTCGTGGCGACGATCTCGACGATCTTTCCCTCGATCGGCGTCGTGACGACGAGGTAGACCGCTCGCGTCCCGAGAGCCCCCTGGACCTGGTAGTCGGTATAGGAGAGGGGATCGTAGGACGACTCCGCGCGGAAGGTGCGGCGCTCCTCGACTCCGAGCAGCGTCTCGGCTTCGGAGATGATCGTGCGTCGAGTCGAGGTCACATCGTCGATCGTGAGGCGCGCGTCGTCGGCCTGGTACGCGATGAGCTGGGCGCGGCCGCTCGCGTGAGCCAGCTCGAGCACCGAGCGCTCGCCTCCGAGGGTGCCCGGCGGCAAGCGGCGCCAGCCCGCCGTCGGAACGGCCACTGAGAAACCGGCCCCATGGCTCTCCACGCGGACTCCAGGTTCGAGCTCGCGGACGCGCAGCAGCGTCAGCGCGTCGATGTCGTGGACCGACACGGTGAGGGTCGCCATCAGGACGCCACCGCCGGCGGCGATCCACTCGAGCCACCTCCGGTCGCGTCGGGTTGCGGTCCGGGGGGCTGGGTCCTGGACGCGGGCGATCTGCGCCTGCACGAGGACCGGTGGGAGGGCGAGCGCCAATGCCACGAGGGTCCAGACGCTGCCGATTCCCGACAGGTAGAGAGCCACGACCAGTCCCAGATACAGCAGGGGTGGGCCCCATACGGACGCGCGGGCCGCATCTCGTCCCGCTCGGCTGGCCTGTCGGCGGCCGATCTCGTAGAGCACCAGCCAGGCGAGGGGTGGGCTCAACGAGGCCCACGCCCACGCCCGCGGAGACGGCGGAGACTCGTCGGCATGTCCGACCCTCTCCAGGTAGCGAGCGTGTCGCCAGGTCCACACCCAGGCGTAGAGGCCGTAGGTCACCGCGAGCAGGAGGTAGAGGACGGGTGCCGACCAGCGGGGCGGGGCGACCGGGGTGGCCGTGCACCGCGGGTCGTCGCTCGAGGGAGCGGGCGACGCGGGCGTCGTGGTCGGGCCGTCCGCTCCTCGATTGATCTGGCCCTGGTCCACTCGCCGCGGTGCCCCTGGCCGGTCTCAGCCTTCGACCGGAGGATTCACTCTATCACGCGATGAGTCGATTCTGTGTAACTTCGGAGCGCGGTGTCGTCACCGAGGTGAGGCGCTCCGCTACAGCGGCTCGCTGCCCACGATCCACATGCTGAAGTACTGGGAGCCGCCGCCGTAGGCGTGGCCCAGGGCCTTGCGGGCGCCGTCGACCTGGTGCTCGCCGGCCATGCCGCGCACCTGGAGGGCGGCTTCGGCGAAGCGGATCATGCCCGAGGCGCCGATGGCGTTGCTCGACAGCACGCCGCCGCTCATGTTGACCGGGAGATCGCCGTCGAGGGCCGTCGCGCCCTCGTAGGTCATCTTCCAGCCCTCGTTGATCGGGGCGAAGTGCAGGTTCTCCATCCACATCGGTTCGAACCAGCTGAACGGGACGTAGACCTCGGCGCAGTCGATCTCCTCGCGCGGGTTCTGGATGCCCGCCTTCTTGTAGAGCTCGGTCGAGCAGTCGAGGCCGGCCTGGGGCATCACCTGGTCGCGGCCGGCGAACATGGTCGGCTCGGTCTTCATCGCCGTGGCGTGGATCCAGGCCGCGGGCCGGCTCGCCCGGCGGGCGGTCTTCTCGCCGGTGATCACCAGGGCGCAGGCGCCGTCGGACGACGGGCAGGTCTCGAGGTAGCGGATCGGGTCCCAGAGCATGGGCGAGTTGGCGATCATGTCGAAGCTGATGTCCGGGAACTTCAGGTGCGCGTACGGGTTCTTGAGCGCGTTCTGCCGGTCCTTCAGGGCCACCCGGATGCCGGTGTCCTCCGGCGCCCCGGAGCGCTGCATGTAGCCGCGGATCAGCGGCGCGAAGAAGCCCCCCGCGCCGGCGACCATGGTCTGGGCGAAGGGCATCTTGATCGAGAGCGCCCACATGGCGTTGCTCTCGCTCTGCTTCTCGTAGGCCACGGTGAGCACGCGCTCGTGGACGCCGGACTGTACGAGGCTGGCCGCCACGTTGGCCGTGGTTCCCCCCACGCTGCCCGCGGTGTGGACGCGCAGCATGGGCTTGCCGACCCCGCCCAGGGCCTCGGCGAGGAACAGCTCGGGCATCATCACGCCCTCGAACATGTCGGGGGCCTTGCCCACGACCACGGCGTCGATGTCCTTCCAGGTCATCTCCGCATCCGCCAGGGCGCGCTCCGCCGCCTCCCGGATGAGCCCGACCTGGGAGACGTCGATGCGCTTCGCGTCGTACTTGGTCTGTCCGACCCCGATGACGGCCGCTCGTTCAGCCATTTCAGCCCTCCAGGACGCAGACGAGGTTCTGCTGCAGACAGTGGCCCGAGGTGGCGTGGGCCACGGCCCGGGACGCGTTTCCGGCCTGGATCTGCCGCGTCGCCTCGCCGATGCGGGCCAGGCCGGCCACCATGATGGGGTTGGCGGCCAGCGCGCCCCCCGACGGATTCACCACCACGTCGTCGGCGAGTCCCAGCGCCTCGCGCAGGATCAGCTCCTGGTGGGTGAAGGGCGCGTGCAGCTCGGCGACGTCGACCTTGGCGTCGCCGACGCCCGCCGCGCGGCCCGCCGCCGCAGTCGAGGGCGAGACCGTCAGGTCGCGAACCCCCGGCTGGTGGGCGTCCAACCGGTGCTCCAGGCCGCGGATCCAGACGGGCTTGTCGCACACGCGCCGGGCCGTCGTGTCGGCGGCGATCACCATGGCGGCGGCCCCATCGGTGATGGGCGGACAGTCGTGTCGGTGCAGCGGAGAGACCAGGTGCGGCTCGTCCAGGAGCGCGTCCACGTCGAAGTCGCCGGCGAGCTGGGCGTCGGGGTTGGACTTCGCCTGGGACCGGCAGCGCGCCGCCACCTCGGCCATGTCCCGGTCGGTGAACTTGCCGGCGTCCAGGCACGCCCGCGCCTGCAGGGCGGCGAGGCTGATCGAGTCCGGGTGGAGCGGCGCCAGGGTGTACGGGTCGAGCTGGAGGGCCAGCGTCTCGGCCGGGTCGCCCATGGACGACCGCCCGAAGCTGAAGATCAGGGCCGAGTCGACGTCGCCGCACTGGATCTTGATCCAGGCCTCGTACAGCGCCCAGGCTCCGTCCATCTCCACGTGGCTCTCGTTGATCGGGGGCCAGGCGCCGAGGGCGTCGACCGCCATCACGAAGGAGAAGGACTGTCCGGCCAGGTAGTCGGTGCTGCCCGAGCAGGTGAACCCGATCTCGTCCTTGCCCAGGCCCGACCGGGCGCGGGCCTCGTGGACGATGGGCATCAGCATCTCGACCTCGTTCAGTCGGGTCTCGCTGCGGACGTACTTCGTCTGGGCGTAGGAGATGACGGCGACGTCGCGCATCAGGAGACCCCCTCGAGCTCGTCGAACGGCACGTCCGGCTCGTCGATCGGCTTCCAGTGGCGGATGTTCTCGGAGGTGGGGCCCCACTCCGACGCGTCCTTCCACACGGCCTGGACCCGCATGCCGATGCGCACGTCCTCCAGCGGACACTCCTGGATGAGGCCGGTGAAGGAGATGTCGGCTCCGTCCAGCAGGATGTTCGCCACGCAGTAGGGCAGGTCGACCTTGATGTTCTCCGAGGGGACCCGGACGACGGTCAGTGTCACCACCGTGCCCTTGTCGGCCAGCTCGACCTCCTGGGTGGTGGGTACGCCGCAGCGCGGGCACGCGCCCCGGGCCGGCACGTAGACGCGGCCGCAGCTGTCGCACGCCTGGCCGAGGATCTTGCCCTGGGCCATGGCGCTCAGATAGCGGGCGGCAGCCACGCCGGGACGATAGACGTACTCCGAGCGCACCGGAGTCACGATCCGGGTGACGGGCTCCTGCTCTTCACTCACTGGGAATCCTCCGGCACGAAGCACGCGATGTCCGCCATGCAGCCCTGGGTCTCGTCGGCCCACTTCGGGGTGACGCGCATGCCCGTCTCCATGTTCTCCTTGCCGCCGGCATCGACCACGTGGAGCAGCGTCGTGTCGGCGCCGTCGAGCTGGACCAGCGCGAAGGCGAACGGGCTCTGGAGAGGATGGGACGCGCGGGGGGAGTGGACCCAGGCCCAGCTCCGCACGGTTCCGGCGGGTCCGACCTCCACCCACTCGTCCGTGGTGCTCTCCCCGGTCTCCGGGTCGTACTCGGCCGGCGGCACCAGCACGCGGCCGGCCCGGGTCTTCAGACCTTCCAGTCGGCGGGCGCGCAGGCTGGTGAAGAAGCGTCCCAGGACCGGCCCCAGGGACCGGCGGTAGTCGTACTCGAGGACGTGCTGGGCGATCAGGCCGGAATCGGACGCACTCATGCCGCGCTCTCCCTCTCCATCTCGGTCGTCATCTTCGGGGATGTCTCCTGGGGTTCGGACGGCGGGCGGGCGCAGCCCGCTCGGAGCGCCCGATGGTAGAACACGTTCTATGACGCGGACAAGAACGGGATGCAGCCCGCGCCGGGTCCGGGGCGGATTTCCGGAGCCGACGGCCGGGCGGTCGGCTTCCACGAACGGAGCCCGAAGAGGAACGCGCCGCTCGGAGGCGGCGCGAAGGGAAGGGGAGTGGTGGAGCTGAGGGGAGTCGAACCCCTGACCTCGTGAATGCCATTCACGCGCTCTCCCAACTGAGCTACAGCCCCACTCGGACGGCGGAAACTACCGCCCGGGCCGGAAGCTGTCAAAGCCCTTGGAAATCGGGCGAGTGGGTCGGCATCGGCTGTTCCGCGCCACGTCTCTCGGGTATGATCGGCGGCCGCCCGCCGGAGTGGCGAAACTGGTATACGCAGGGGACTCAAAATCCCCCGGCCGTCGAGGTCGTGTGGGTTCGAATCCCACCTCCGGCACCAAACTCCGGCCGCGAATGGAGCGCCTGCGGGGGCTGGCGTTCCGGGGCTCGGGAGGTCCCGAGCGTTCGAGGCTTCGGCAACCGGGAATCGCGATTCGCGATTCGCGATTCGCGAATCGGGAACCGGCAACCGGGGATCGGGAATCGGAAGCCTGGAGGATGAATCATGCGAGCACGACGTGCGTCGAAGGGCGCAGGGGTCGAGCTCGCAGCGGAGCGGCCGAGCCAACGGATTCAATGAGTCGGGTTCGAGCCGTCGGGGTCGGGACCCCGGCGGCTCGGCGACCGGCCATCGTCATCGGGAAGGAGTCACCCCAGTCATGAGAAACCTGCGAAAGATTGCTCTTGCTCTCGGCATCGCCCTGGCGGCGGCCGTGGTGCTTCCGTCGATCGCTTCGGCCCAGTACCGCGAGTTCACCGGCCGAATCGACAAGATCGGCAAGAAGAAGATGATCGTCGACAACCGCAAGGGCGACAAAGTCTCCTTCGTGAAGGTCGACGAGACGGTGGTCGAGGGCGAAGGCAAGAAGGAGTGGGGCGACCTGAAGCAGAAGGAGTGGGTCACCGTCTCCTGGAAGTTCGTGGACAAGCCCCGCAAGGCGTACAAGATCGTCGTGATTCCGTCCCAGGACGACGACGAATAGGCTCGCCAGCGGAAGCGGAACTGCACGAGGGCCTGTCGCGCGCGCGGCAGGCCCTCGTCGCTTCCGGCCCCGGTCCCCGGGAGCCGGCCCCGGCCGCCGCCGGAGGCCGCGTTGCGCGGGCCCCACGGTCGGTTAGCGTCTCGCCATGGCCCCCGACTCCGCAGCCAGGCCGCCCCTTCGACCGGACCAGTTCGATCGCTACCGGCGCCAGCTGACCCTGCCCGAGTTCGGCCTCGAGGCGCAGCAGAAGCTGCTGCAGTCGCGGGTGCTGCTGATCGGCGCGGGGGGGCTCGGCTGTCCGCTCGCGCTCTACCTCGCGGCCGGGGGCGTGGGCCACATCGGACTCGCCGACGACGACGTGGTGGACGCCTCGAACCTCCAGCGCCAGGTCCTCTACAGCACCGCCGACATCGGCCGGCCCAAGGTCGAGGTGGCGGCCGAGCGCATCCGCGCCCTGAATCCCGACGTGGAGATCACGGCGATCGGGGAGCGGCTGTCGTCGGCCAACGCCCTGGACGTCTTTCGCGGCTACGACGTGGTGGTGGACGGCACGGACAATTTCCCCACCCGCTACCTCAGCAACGACGCCTGCGTGCTGCTCGGCATTCCCAACGTCTACGGCTCGATCTTCCGCTTCGAGGGCCAGGCGTCGGTCTTCGATGCGTCCCGAGGACCCTGCTACCGCTGTCTGTACCCCGAGCCGCCTCCGCCGGGCGCCGTCCCGTCCTGCGCGGAGGGGGGCGTGCTCGGCATCCTGCCCGGCACCATCGCCATGGTGCAGGCCACGGAGACGGTGAAGCTGCTGACCGGGCTCGGGACGCCGCTCATCGGCCGACTCGTCCTCTACGACGCCCTGTCCATGGAGTGGAACGAGTTCAAGCTGCAGAAGGACCCGGAGTGCCCGGTCTGCGGAGAGGCGCCCAGCGTCACCGAGCTCATCGACTACGACGGCTTCTGCGGGCTGCCCTCGGCGGACGAACGGCGCAGCGGCCCGAAATCCGTGGGCGCCGGCGCCCTGTCCGAGTGGCTCGCCGGCGATCGGCCCCCGCTGCTGCTCGACGTGCGCGAGGCCGCCGAGGTCGAGCGCGCGTCCATCGCGGGGTCCCGCTGGATTCCGCTGGGCGAGCTCGAAGAGCGGATGCACGAGCTCGCGGACTGGAAGGACCGTCCGGTCGCCGTGTACTGCCATCTCGGCGGTCGCAGCACCCGGGCCTGCCAGCTGCTCGAGCAGCACGGGTTCGCGGACGTGTCCAACGTGGAGGGTGGGATCGAGGCCTGGTCGTTGACCGTCGATCCGTCGATTCCCCGCTACTGAGCGTGAACCATTCCGGAGCCCGGAGGGAAAGCATTGGCCCGCGTCTCGACTCCCGATCCCCTGACCAGGCGCCATCTGCTCGAGAAGACGCTCGACCCGGCCCAGGCCCTGCGCATCGGCGAGGCCTACCTCGCCGAAGGCCGCCGCAACGAGGCCGTCGCCTTCCTCGAGCGCGCCGACGCGCGAGAGCAGCTCGAGGCCCTGTACGGGGAAGCGATCAGCGAGGGCGACCTGTTCCTGCTGAAGGCCAGCGCTCGCGCGCTGGGTCGCGAGCCCGGGGCCGAGGACTGGCGCCGGGTCGGCGACGCCGCAGAGGC
Source organism: Myxococcota bacterium (assembly GCA_050618075.1). Taxonomy (GTDB): domain Bacteria; phylum Myxococcota_A; class UBA9160; order UBA9160; family UBA4427; genus JBNLVL01. The sequence goes on along the minus strand of JBNLVL010000010.1, from coordinate 317,251 downwards.
GGCGGGGAAGCTGCGCTACGCTGAGACCGCAAGCCGTCAGACGGAAGGAGGCGAGGGCTAGGCCATGCTCCAGTGCAAGGTCGTACGCGGTCTCGTCAAAGAGGTCGAAGAGGACCTCAACAAGTTCCTGGGCCAGACGGATGTTCGCGTGGTGCACATGGCCCAGAGCGAGACCGGCGAGTACGTGAGCGTCACGCTCCTCTACGAAGAGCCGGACCCGCTCCGCTGAGGCGCCCGCGCCCATCCCGCGGGGCCCCGGTCTCGATTGACCCGCGAGTCGGTCCCCATCTAGACTGCCGCCACTCCGCCGGGCGCCCGGCCGGACCACCTTGGATATGTGCAGGGGATCGATGGGGCACGCACCCGAGAGCATCGCGGATGCGCTGGACTGGTTCAGGAAGCGGTTCCGTGCCGAGTCCGCCCGGGACCTGGAGGTCTCGTTCCAGATGGAGCTGTCGGGCGAGGGGGGCGGCGTCCTGTCCCTCACCATCGACCGGGGTCTGCTGCGCGCCGAGGCCGCGGCCGTCCCCGGGCCGGACGTGCTCTACCGCCTGAGTGCGCCGGACCTCTTCGGCGTCCTCGCCGGAGAGCGCAACCCGGATCTGCTCTTCATGGAGAAGCGCATCCAGATCGAGGGCGACCTCTCGCTCGCCCTCAAGCTGCGCAGCCTGTTCCGCGCCGGCGGCTGACTCGGTGGTCCAGACCGAGATCCGCATCGACAACGCGCGCTCCCACAACCTGCAGGGCGTGAGCTGCCGGGTGCCCCTGCGCGCGCTCACGGTGGTGAGCGGAGTCTCGGGCTCGGGCAAGTCGACGCTGGCCTTCGACACCCTCTACGCCGAGGGTCAGCGCCGCTACGTGACGTCGCTCTCCACCTACGCGAGGCAGTTCCTCGAGCGGCTTCCGCGCCCGGAGGTCGACGCCATCTCGAACCTCCCTCCGGCCATCGCCATCGAGCAGCGCAACCGCGTCACCGGGGCGCGCTCGACCGTCGGCACGGCCACCGAGATCCTGGACCACCTGCGCCTGCTCTTCGCACGGGTGGGGGAGACCGTGTGTCCGGACTGCGAGCGACCGGTCTCTCCCCACACGGTGGCGTCGACGGTGGACGCCATCGGCCGCGGCTTCGACGGCCAGCGCGTGACCCTGGCCGCCCCCCTGGCCGGCCTCTCGCCCCAGGAGCGGGGCAGCGAGCTGCGCGCGCGCCTGCTCCGGGAAGGCCACACGCGGCTGCTGGACGCCGAAGGGAGCCTCCGGGAGCTCGCCGACCTCGACGACGACGCCTTCGACCGCCTGCGCCGGCAATCGGGCCTGGTGCTCGACCGTCTGGCGGTCCGCGAGGGTGAGGACCGCGCGCGGCTCGCCGAGGCGGTGGCGGGGGCCTTCGCCCGGTCCGGGGGACGCGTCTGGGTCTGGCCCCGGGGCGGCGAGCCGACCGAGCTCCACGAGGGGCTGGTCTGCCAGGGCTGCGGGCGCCGCTTCGAGACCCCCGAGCCGTCTCTGTTCTCGTTCAACAGTCCGTTGGGCGCCTGTCCGACCTGCCAGGGCTTCGGGCGCGTGCCCGGGCTCGACCTCGAGCGGGTGGTGCCGGACCCCTCCCTGAGCCTCGCGGGCGACGCCATCGCGCCCTTCGCCACGCCCACCGGTCGCTCGATGCGGCGGGACCTGCTGCGGGCGTGTCGCCGGCGCGGCGTGGCCACCGATCGTCCGTGGCGCGAGCTGGACGACGCGAGCCGGCAGTGGGTGATCGACGGCGACCCCGGCGCCGACGAGGACGACTCGCTCTGGTACGGCGTCCGGGGCTTCTTCGACTGGCTCGAGGGCCGACGCTACAAGGTGCAGGCGCGCATGCTCATCGCCCGCTACCGGCGCTTCGACCCGTGCGCCCGATGCGCCGGGGCCCGCCTGCGCGAGGCGGCGCTGTGCGTGCGCGTGGGCTCCCGCCACATCGCCGACGTCACGCGCATGACGGTCTCCGAGCTGCGCGCCTGGCTCGACGGACTCGAGCTGTCCGAGTCGGCCAGGCAGCGGCTGGCGCGCCTGTGGCCGGTGATGCGGGCGCGCGTCGCCACCGTCGAGCGCGTGGGGCTGGGCTACCTGAGCCTCGACCGGCAGGTCCGCACCCTGTCCGGCGGCGAGGCCCAGCGGATCCAGCTGGGCACGGCGCTGGGAGGCACCCTCACCGCGGCCCTCTACGTCCTCGACGAGCCGACCGTGGGGCTCCACGCCCGGGACGTCGAGCGGCTGCTCGACGTCCTGCGCTCGATTCGCGACCTCGGCAACACCGTGGTCGTCGTGGAGCACGCGCCGGAGGTGGTGGGCGCCGCGGACCACGTCATCGAGCTCGGACCCGGCGCCGGGCGGCGCGGCGGCCGCCTGGTCCACGAGGGCTCCGTCGATGCGCTCCGGGCCGTGGCCGATTCGCCCACGGCCCGGGCCCTGCGCGGCGACCGGACGCCCGCGCCGCGTCGCGCGGCGCGCCGCCCGCGGCACTTCCTGCGCATCGAGGGGGCGCGGGAGAACAACCTCCGCGACGTCGACGTGGAGCTGCCCCTGGGTCAGCTGGTGGTCTTCACCGGCGTCTCGGGCGCGGGCAAGAGCACGCTCGTGCGCTCGGTGCTGGTCGGCCAGCTCACCGGCGATCCGGACCGGGGGGCCTGCACCCGGGTCGTGGGGGGAGAGCGACTGGGCGAGGTGGTGGTGGTCGACCAATCGCCGCCCACCCGGAGCCCGCGCTCGAATCCGGCCACGGTCTCCAAGGCCTTCGAGGGCATCCGCAAGCTCTTCGCCTCCACCCGCGAGGCGAAGCGCCTGGGCGTCGGGCCGGGCTGGTTCTCCTTCAACGTGGCCGGCGGACGCTGCGATCGTTGCGAGGGCGCCGGCGAGGTCGTGATCGACATGCAGTTCCTCGACGATGTCCGGGTTCCGTGCGAGGCCTGCGGAGGGCGCCGCTACCGCCCCGAGGTGCTGGACGTGCGGGTGGACGGGCGCTCGATCGTCGACGTCCTGGAGCTCACCATCGAAGAGGCGTTGGGCGTGTTCGTGGGCGAGAGGGCCATCACCGAGCGCCTCGATCCCTACGCGCGGGTGGGGCTCGGCTACCTCCAGCTGGGGCAGCCCCTCTCGACGCTGTCGGGCGGGGAGCACCAGAGGATGCGACTGGGCCGGGCCCTGGCCGAGGGAGGCCGCGACGTGCTCTACGTGCTCGACGAGCCCACCACCGGTCTGCATCCGGCGGACGTGGAGGTGCTGATGGGCGCCCTCGACGGGCTGGTGGACGGCGGCGCCAGCGTCTACGTGGTCGAGCACAACCTCGACGTCGTCTCCCGGGCCGACCATGTGGTCGACCTGGGGCCCGGGGGAGGCCCCGACGGAGGCCGCGTGGTGGCCCAGGGCACCCCGGCCGAGCTGGGGAAGGCGAGAAACTCGTTGACGGGCGCCGCCTTGAGCGAGTACCTGCGCATCCGCGCCGGCGCTTGATCTCAACCTGGCCCGGCTGCGGGCCGATAGGCGACACGTGTTCACGTCATCCCAGGACACTCCCGCCGACCCCGGCGGGCCGGCCGTTGCGGCCGGCCTGGCCGACGCCCAGTCGTGGATCGCCGAGCGCCTGCGCTCCAACGGAGCCGTCGGGCTGGTGCTGGTCGACGCCTCCCCGCTCGAGCGGATCGAGCGCGGCTACGGCATCCGCGCCTACGAGCGCTCGACCCAGGAGCTGCTCGGGCTGCTCCGCGAGACCCTGTCCGGAGAGATGGCCGAGGGCGACACCCTGGTCACCGGCGACGCGGGGGTGGACGAGGTCGCCGTCTTCCTGTTCCGCCCGCGCAGCGACCACGATTTCTACCGCGAGGATCTGCCCCGACTGGCCGCACGGCTCTCCGAGGACCTGGCGCGCCAGGGGCACCGGATCGTCTATCCCTACCACCGCGAGGCGCCCTTCCTCCCGGTCGGCCACGGCCTGGCGCTCCACAACCCCGGTCTGCGCGAAGGCCGACAGGTGGGCGAGCTGCTCGAGCGCGCGCGCCACGACGCCCGCATCAACGCGGACCTGGTCGCGCGGAACCGGGCCCGACGCTTCGTGGACCTGGTGCTCGCCGAAGACGTCACGATCCTCTACGAGCCCATCGTGAACCTGACCACCCGCGAGGTGCTCGGCTACGAAGCCCTGGTGCGCGGGCCCTGGGACACCGAGCTCCACAGCCCGGGGGCGCTCTTCCAGATGGCCGAAGAGACGGGCCTGGTGTTCGAGCTGGACTGCCTGTGCAGGCGCTCGGCCCTGCGCGGTGCGCGCGGCCTGCCTCCGGGCAAGCTGCTCTTCCTCAACTGCCTGCCCACCGCGATCCACGACCCGAGCTTCCGGGAGGACGCGCTGCGCAACACCCTCGAGGACCTCCGGCTGCGGCCCAGCGACGTCGTGTTCGAGATCTCCGAGCGGGAATCGATCGACAACTTCGCGATCTTCCGCGAGGCCCGCGACACCTACGCGGACCTCGGGTTCAAGATCGCCCTGGACGACACGGGGGTGGCCTACGGGAGCCTCGAGGCGGTGATGGAGCTGTCCCCGGACTTCATCAAGGTCGACCTCTCGCTGGTCCGGGGCATCGACACCGATCCCCCGCGCCAGGAGCTGCTGCGCGCCCTGCACTCGGTGGCGGGCAAGCTGAAGGCGCACATCATCGCCGAGGGCATCGAGACCAGTGAGGAGCTGGCCACGCTCCAGAGCCTCGGCATCCCCTACGGACAGGGGTTCCTGTTCGGGCGCGCCGCGCCCCTGCGCCGCTCCGTCTGATAGTCTTCCGGGTCATGGAGCGGGCCAGGCCGCCCGCGGACATCTCACCGCGGGATTTCTTCACCAGCTGGATCGGCGACGCGGTCGACGACGACCCCGATCGCCGGCGCAGCCTCGGCGACACCGAGGCCACGATCGTCTTCGACCTGACCGGGCCCGATGGCGGCACCTTTGCGATCCGCATCGAGTCCCAGCGGGTCCGCGGTCGCGAAGGCGACAGCGAGGCGGCCGATCTGCGGGTGCGCGTGGACGTCGACACCTGGCGCGATCTCAACGCCGGCCGCATCGCCGCGCCCCAGGCTCTCCTGAAGCGTCGGATCAAGCTGGAAGGGGACTTCCTGCTGGGGCTCCGGCTCCACCTCATCCTGGGCTAGGTCCCCGCGGCCGGGCGCGGCGTCTACGAGCGCTTGGGGTTCGTCTTCCTCGCCTCGCGCCGGTGGGCGAAGATCCGCTTGTCGTGGATGCGCCGCAGCTCGCGCTCGAGCTTCTCGAGGGCGCGCTCGCCCGCCAGCCGGGGGTCCGGGGCGAAGGCGTGGGCGGCGGCGTCGATGTCCTTGCCCGTCACGTGGGCCTGGGCGTGGATCTCGTTGGGACCGGTGCTGAGATTGAGCTCGAAGCGGTTGGTCTCGGGGAACTCCTGGCTCAGCCCGGAGCAGCGCTTCTCGAGCTGCTCTCTGGCCGACTCGTCGTGCTCGACGTCCTTGAATCGGATCACAATGTTCGCGTCTTCGGCCATGGGTTCTCCTGCGCGGGGTGCTGCGCCTCGGTTCGCGTCCAGTGTAATGCGGTCCCGGAGGGGCGAAAAGATGGCGGCGGGGGACGGGAATCGAACCCGCCAGGAGCGTGTCGCCACGATCCTCGACGGTTTTGAAGACCGCGCCGGGCACCAGCCACGGGAACCCCGCCGCGGCGCACTCTAGCACCCTCGCCCCGGCGCGACGCCGCTCCCGGCTCGCTCCTGCGAGCGCCGCTCGGTCCCGGGTCCCTTCTCGCCCCGAGGTTTCCGGCGATTTTGATTTCGGGCTCGCGCGCGGTCGGTGTACCCTGCGTGCCGGTGGGGAGCTACACGCTTCGCGACGCAGCGCGCATTCTCAAGGTCACGCCCCAGCGCTTGCGCTACTGGGAGCGGACCGTGCTCGCCCGCCTCTCGGTGCGCGCCGAATCGGTCGCCGCGCCCGAGCGCGACGCGGCCCGCTCCGGAGCGCGCCGCGCCGCCACCGCCGCGGCAGGCGACTCGACCCGGGGATCCGACGGGGCGGGGGACTGGGCGGCCGACGATGCCTTCGAGTTCCGCGATCTCGTCTGCGCCCGCGCGGTGCTCGGCCTGATCCAGCAGGGAATCCCCCTGCGCCGGATCCGCCGCAGCGTGGAGGTGCTGCGGGAGACGCTGCCGGAGATCGACGACCCGGTCGGGGCGCTACGGGTCTGGGCCGAGGGCTCGCCCAGGATGGTGGTCGACCACGACGGCCGTCTCCTCGAGCCCGAAGGCCAGATGGTCCTCGACTTCCGGGTGCCCGAGGCCGGCGAGACCGAGGTGCTCGAGCTCGAGGAGCGTCGTGGGGTGCGGGGACACGATGCCCACGAGTGGTTCGAGAAGGGCTGCCAGCTGGACTCCGATCCCGAGACCTTCGCCGCGGCGGTCGAGGCCTACCGGCAGGCGGTCACGGCCGACCCGGAGATGGCCGACGCGCACTGCAATCTGGGGGCGGTTCTCTACAACCAGGGCGAACGCGGGCGGGCCAAGGCCTGCTTCGAGCGCTGCCTGGAGATCGACCCCTGGCACGTCGAGGCGAACTTCAACCTCGCCAACGTCCTCGAGGAAGAGGGGCGGGACCGCGACGCGCTTCGCCACTACTCGAGCGCGCTGAAGGGCGACCCCCTGTATCCGGACCTGCACGTGAACCTGGCGCTGCTCTTCGAGAAGCTGGGCGAACGCGAGCGCGCCCGGCTCCACTGGCACCGGTATCTCCAGCTCGAGCCGACCGGGGCCTGGGCCGAGGTGGCCCGGGGGCGGGTGCAAGAGGAGCGCGTCCCCGAGAAGTCCTGACGCGGGCTCCGGGTCGCGCGGCGCGGCGGGACGACTCTCAGCCCCCGGTTGACTCGGGGGGCTCCCACTTGAGCACGGGGCGGCGCGCCGCCCGGGTCTCGTCGAGACGCCGGTGACGGGTGCGGTGGGGCGCCGACTTGACCCGCTCCGGGTCCTCCTTGGCTTCCCGGGCGATCTCCAGCATGGCGGTCACGAAGCGGTCCAGGCCTTCGAGGGTCTCGCTCTCGGTGGGCTCGATCATGATCGCTCCGTGGACGATCAGCGGGAAGTAGATCGTGGGCGGGTGGTAGCCGTAGTCGATCAGCCGCTTGGCGAGATCCATCGTGGTCACGTCGGATTCGCCGAGCGTGCGATCCGTGAAGACGCACTCGTGCATGGCGGGGCCGTCGTAGGCCAGGTGGTAGGCGTCGCGGAGCCGGGCCAGCAGGTAGTTGGCGTTGAGGACCGCCATCTCGGAGCAGCGGCGCAGCCCGTCGGGCCCCAGGGAGCGCAGGTACGCGAAGGCCCGGACGAACATCCCGGCGTTGCCGAGGTAGCCGTGGAGGCGGCCGATCGAGTGGGGGAACTGGTAGTCGAGCTCGTAGCCGCCCCCCTCGCTCTCGTCCCTGCGCCGCACCACGGGAACCGGCAGGTGCGGCGCCAGGATGTTCTTCACGCCCACCGGTCCCGACCCGGGGCCGCCGCCTCCGTGGGGGGTCGAGAGGGTCTTGTGCAGGTTGAAGTGCATCACGTCGATGCCCAGGTCGCCCGGGCGGGCGATCCCCATCAGGGCGTTCAGGTTGGCGCCGTCGCCGTAGACCAGGCCGCCGCGGGCGTGGACGATCTCGCAGATGCGGGCGACGTGCTCCTCGAAGAGCCCGAGGGTGTTCGGGTTGGTGAGCATCAGGCCCGCCACCTCGGGCGTCATCGCCGCCTCCACCGCCTCCGGATGCAGGATGCCGTCGGGGCCCGACTCGATGGTGATGACGTCGTAGCTGTTGAGCGCCGCGCTGGCGGGGTTGGTTCCGTGGGCCGAGTCGGGCACCAGCACCTTGTTGCGCTTCTCGCCCCGCGCCGTGTGGTAGGCGCGGATCATCATGATTCCGGCCAGCTCGCCCTGGGCGCCCGCCGCGGGCTGGAGCGAGACCCGGTCCATGCCGCTGACCTCGCACAGCTGGCCCTCGAGCTCGTGCATCAGGTGGAGGAAGCCCTGGGAGAGGTCGGCGGGCTGGAGGGGATGGGAGCGCGCGAACCCGGGCAGGCGCGACAGCGCCTCGTTGATCCTCGGGTTGTACTTCATGGTGCACGAGCCCAGGGGGTACAGCCCCAGGTCGACCGCGGCGTTCCAGGTGGACAGCCGCGTGAAGTGGCGCACGACCTCCACCTCGGACACTTCGGGCAGCACCGGCGCGTCCTGGCGAAGCAGGCCCTCGGGCAGGACCGAGCCGGGCTCGACCTCGGGAACGTCGAGCTCGGGACAGCTGTGGCCGACCCGGCCCGGGACGCTCCGCTCGAACAGCAGGGGCTCTTCCCAGGCGATGCCGTCGGTGGCGTTGGGCAGCCGCGGGGTGGACTCGCTCACGACGACGCCTCCCCACCCGCGAGCGCCGCGAGGGTGCGGTCGATCGCCGCCCGCGAGGTGAGCTCGGTGGTGCAGACGAGGACCGCGGGCGCCAGCTCCGGCGCGAACGCCTCGAGGTCCAGTCCGCCGACGGCGCCGGCGGCGCGGGCGCGTTCCAGGGCCGCGCCGCCCGAGTCGGGGACCCGCACCACGAACTCGTTGAAGGTGGGGGTGCCGTCGTAGGCCAGCGCGAGCCCGGGCGTCGCCCGCACCCACTGCTTGGCGTACTCGGCCTTGGCGAGATTGATCTCCGCCAGCCGTCGCAGGCCGTGGGGGCCCATGAGCGACAGGTAGATCGTGGCCATCAGCAGGCACAAGCCCTGGTTCGTGCAGATGTTCGAGGTCGCGCGTTCCCGGCGGATGTGCTGCTCGCGGGTCGACAGGGTCAGCACGAAGCCGCGGCGGCCGTCTTCGTCCTCGGTCTGTCCGGCCAGCCGCCCCGGGAGCTGGCGCACGTGCTTGTGTCGAGCCGCCAGGAAGCCCACGTGGGGGCCGCCGAACCCCATGGGCACCCCGAAGCTCTGGGCCTCCCCGCACACGAGGTCCGCTCCCTGCTCGCCCGGCGACGTCAGGAGCCCCAGGGAGAGCGCCTCGTTGACGGACACCACGACCAGGGCGCCCGCCTCGCGGGCGGCCGCCACGATCGCCTGCAGGTCGTCGATGCAGCCGAAGAAGTTGGGCTGCTGGATCACCACGCAGGCGGTCGCGGAGTCGAGGGCGGATGCGAGGTCGCCGCCTCGCCCGTCGGCCCCGACGGGAACCTCCACCACCTCGGCTTCGAGGCCGTCCAGGTAGGTGTGCATGACCGCCCGGTAGTGCGGGTGCAGGCCGCCGCTGTACACGACCCGGTGGCGTCGGGTGACGCGCATCGCCATCAGCGCCGCCTCGGCGGTGGCCGAGGCGCCGTCGTACATCGACGCGTTCGCCACGTCCATGCCGGTCAGCGAGGCCATCATGGTCTGCCACTCGAAGATGGCCTGAAGCGTGCCCTGGCTCATCTCGGCCTGGTAGGGCGTGTAGGCGGTGAGGAACTCGCCGCGCGACACCATGGCGTCGATCACGCTGGGCGAGTAGTGGGCGTAGGTGCCGGCGCCGAGCAGCCAGTCGTGATCGGCCGAAGACGCGTTGCGAGCGGCCATGGCCGAGAGCTCCGCGGTCAGCTCCTGCTCGGAGAGGGCGGGGGGCAGCTCGAGGGGGCGGTCCAGTCTCAGCTTGGGATCGATCGAGCGGAACAGGTCGTCGATCGACTCGATGCCGATGACCTCCAGCATGCCCGCCACTTCCTCGGCGGTGTGGGGGATGTACCTCCGGCTCTCGGTCATTCCTCCCGGCCCTTCACGTAGGCGGCATAGGCGGCCGCGTCCATCAGCTCGTCGAGTGCCCCGTCCGCGACCCCCTCGATGGCGATCATCCAGCCGTCCCCGTAGCACGCCTCGTTGACGTTCTCCGGGGTCTCGGCCAGGGCCTCGTTGATGGCGGCCACGCGGCCCGTCACCGGGGCGTAGAGGTCGCTGACGGCCTTCACCGACTCGATCACCCCGAAGGTCTTGCCCGCGGTGATCTCGGCGCCGACGGCGGGCAGCTCGACGAAGACCACGTCACCGAGCTGCTGCTGGGCGTAGTCGGTGATGCCCACGACCAGACGGTCGCCGTCGGGGCGCACCCACTCGTCTTCCTTGGTGTAGTGGCAGTCGTCGGGAATGTCGTAGTCGGCCAAGGGGCGTCTCCAAGGTGATCGGCCCACTCCTCGAGGGCCGGCTCCGGTTCAGGTGGTGGCTGAGGCGGCCGCGGGGCGCGCCACGAACGGAGTGGCCACCACGCGGGCGGCCACGCTACGGGATCGGACGAGGACCTCGAGTGCGCTGCCCTCGACCGCCGCGTCCGGGGGAACGTAGCCGAGGGCGATGGGCTGCCCGAGTGTGGGGGACGGTGCGCCCGAGGTCACGCGACCGATGGTCGCTCCGTCTCGCGCGATCTCGTGGCCCTCGCGCGCGATGCCCCGACCCTCGATCACGAGGCCGGCGAGCACCTGGGGGTGTCCGTCGGCCGCCCGGCGTTCCAGGGCCTCGGCCCCGATGAACCCCCCGATGTCGCGCTTCACGAAGCGCTCGAGCCCCGCCGCCAGGGGCGAGGTGTCGTCGTCGAGCTCGTGGCCGTAGAGGGGCAGCGCCGCCTCCAGGCGCAGGGTGTCGCGGGCGCCCAGCCCCGACGGGGTGAGGCCCCGGCTCCGGCCCGCGTCGAGCAGCGCGTCGAACAGCTCGACCGTGTGCTCGGCCGGCGCGTAGATCTCGAAGCCGTCGGAGCCCGTGTAGCCGGTGCGCGAGACCCAGACCGCGCCGAAGGGGCCCTCGCGCGGCTCGAACCGGAAGCGCTTGATGCCGGCGGCCCCGGGCACGAGCGCTTCGAGGATGGCGGCGCTCTGCGGTCCCTGGAGGGCCAGCAGGCCGGTCTCGGCGCTGCGGTCTTCGAGCTGCGTGTCCGACCCGAGGTGGCTGCGGACCCACTCCCGGTCCTTGTCGATGTTGGCCGCGTTCACGCACAGCATGAGCGCGTCGTCGGACTCGCGGTAGACGGTGACGTCGTCCACGACCCCGCCCCGCTCGTTGCACAGCAGCCCGTAGCGGATGCGGCCGGGCCGCAGGCTGTCCACCCGGCAGCTGACGAGCCGCTCGGCGTCGCGCACGGCGCCCGGTCCCGACAGGTGCAGCTGGCCCATGTGCGAGACGTCGAAGATCCCGGCCCGCTCCCTCACCGCGGCGTGCTCTTCGAGGATCGACCGGTACTGGACCGGCATGGAGAAGCCGGCGAACTCGACCATGCGGGCGCCGAGCTCGACGTGACGATCGTGGAGGGGGGTGCGCTGGAGCGAGCTCACGAGCCGGTGGTCTCCCGGGTCCGCGCCCGGTAGGCGTGGAGCGTGTTGCGGAGCAGCATGGTGATGGTCATGGGCCCGATGCCGCGTCGCGACGGCGTGATCAGCGACGCCACTCCGAGGGCCGCGTCGAAGTCCACGTCGCCCACGAGCTTGCCGTCGACCTCGGTCACCCCGACGTCGATCACCGCGGCTCCGGGCTTGATCCAGTCGGCCTTCACCATGCGCGGGCGTCCGGTGGCGGCGACCAGGACGTCGGCTTCGCGGCACACCGCCGGCAGGTCGCGGGTGCGCGAGTGGCACATGGTGACCGTGGCGTTGCGCTGCTGGAGCAGGATCGAGACCGGCTTGCCCACGATGTCGCTGCGTCCGATCACCACGGCGTGGGCGCCTTCGAGCTCGACGCCGTAGCGGTCGAGCACCTCCATGATGCCCAGGGGTGTGCACGGCATGAGGTCGGCGGTTCCCGCCAGCATGCGTCCCGAGTTGAGCGGGTGGATGCCGTCGGCGTCCTTGCCCGGGTCGGTCTCCTCGGCCACGACGCTCGGGTCGATGTGGGGAGGGAGCGGAAGCTGGACCAGGATGCCGTCCACGGCCTCGTCGCGGTTCAGCCGGTGGATGAGCTCCAGCAGCTCGGCCTGGGAGGTCGCGGCCGGCAGGCTGTGCTCCACCGACTCCATGCCCACCGCGGCGCAGGCCCGTCGCTTGCCCTTGATGTACGACGCGCTGGCCGGATCGTCGCCCACGAGCACCACGGCGAGGCAGGGGGCGCGCCCGCCGGAGATCTTCTCCTGCTCGACGGCCTCCTTGATCTCCTTGCGGATGGTCTTGGCCAGGCCGAGTCCGTCGACGACGACGGTTTCGGGGTTCTCGGGTGTCCCGGTCATGGAGTGCAGGCCTCCGGATGGAATCCGCGCGCAGTATAACGCGCGCGGCGCGGAGGCCCGGTTCAGGCGGCCGACTTCGCCTTCGCCTTCGTCTTGGACTTCGGCTTCGAGTCCGACTTGGAGTCGGACTTGGACTCCTTCGAGGCGCTCTTGCCGTCGGAGTCGGAGGAGTCGCTCTTGCCGCCCTTCGAGCTCGAGTACAGATCCGAGTACCAACCGCCGCCCTTGAGTACGAACGACGTTTGGGAGATGAGGCGCTTCACCCGACGCGAGCGGCACTTGGGGCAGGTCTTGACGGGGTCGTCCGAGATGCGCTGCTCGCGCTCGAATTCGTGCTCGCACTTGTCGCAGCGGTACTCGTAGATCGGCATGGACGATGGCCTCCGGCGTCGGCTGGCGAAGTTTCTACCCGAACCTGGCCCCAGCCGCCACATGGGCACGGTTCCGGCGCGGGCTCGGGCCCTGGCGGATCTCGGTCGGGCCTCGGTCGGACCTCAGTCGATCTCCTCGGGCGACCGGGCCAGCTCGCCCAGTCGGCTCAGGACCGGCGTCGGGTCGGCCGAGATCGAGACCCGCTTGCGTCTCGACCGGGATCCCGGGTCCACGGTCACCTGCGAGCGACCGAGACCCAGCGCCCGGGCCACGGCGCGGACGCAGGCCTGGTTCGCCTTGCCCTCGACCGGCGGAGAAGTCACCGCCACCCGCAGGGCGCCCCCGTGGACTCCTCCCACCCGGTTGCGCCGGGCGCGCGGCGACACGTGGATCCAGAACCGCACCCCGTTCCCGCTGGAATCGAGATCTAAGCCGCCTGCCTCGATCGTCAACCGCCTCCGCCCGGCTCCGGCGCGCTGCTCGCCCTCGGGCTCGCCGGTCGCGAAAGGTAGGTGACCTTGCCGTCGAGGTGGGCCTCCTCGGGGGAATCCTCCTCGAGGCTGTCGATGAGCGACAGGTGGGTGTCGATGGCGGCGCGCAGGGCCGTGGCCAGCCGGGTGCGCAGACCGACCATCTCCCGGATCTCCTCCGCCAGCCGCGATGCGCGGCGATGGGCCGCGTCGAGGATCTTCTCGGCCTTCACCTCGGCCTCCGAGAGGGTCAGCTCCGCCTCCTTGAGCGCGGCCTTGCGCATGTCCTCGGTCATGGCCTGGGCGCTGACCAGGGTGTCCTGGAGCACCTGCTCCCGGCTGCCGAGCTCGTCCACCCGGGTCTCGAGCCGGCGGATCTGGTCGCTCAGGGTCTCGTTGTCGCGCAGCAGCTGTTCGTAGTCCTCGGCCACCATGCGCAGGAACGACTCCACCTCCTCGGGATCGAGTCCCGAGAAGCGGCGTCCGAAGCGGTGGCTCTGGATGTCGAGCGGGGTCATTCTCATCGCGACGGCGTCTCCTGGGGCGGACCGGCGGCCGATCCCCACTGCGGGGCGGCGGTGCGGTCTCACACCCAGGCAAGCAATCGACCAAGGCGCTGGAACTCTTTAGCTTTCCCGCGGCTGGGCCGCCCGGGGGGTGCGCTGGGGCCATTCAGCCGCGGCCCAGCTCCCGGGAGCGGGCGGTGGCGGCGGCCACCGCGGCCTGGAGGGCGGCGCGCACTCCGCCGCGTTCCAGCTCCGCCAGGCCGGCGATCGTGGTGCCGCCGGGCGAGGTCACCTGGTCCTTGAGGGCCGCCGGGTGGCGTCCGCTCTCCTTGGCCAGCTGGGCGGCGCCGAGGACCGTCTGGAACGCCAGCTGGTAGGCCGCGTCCCGCGGCAGTCCCTGGCGGACCCCCGCGTCGCCCAGCGCCTCGAGGATCAGGAACACGTAGGCGGGGCCGCTCCCCGAGAGCCCCGTCACCGCGTCCATCAGGTCCTCGCGCGGGGCCGCCCAGACGCTGCCCACCGCCTCGAAGACCGCGCGGGCCAGGGCGCGGTCGGCGTCGCGGGTGGCCGCGTTGGCGCACAGGGCCGTCGCGCCCGCGCCGACCAGGGCCGGGGTGTTCGGCATGGCGCGGACGACGCGCGCGTCGGCCGGAAGCTGCGATTCGATCTGGAAGAGCGACACGCCCGCGGCGATCGAGATCCAGAGCGGTCGATCCAGGTCGGACAGGCCGCCGAGCTGGTGCAGCACCGGTCCCACGATGCCCGGCTTCACGGCCAGCACCACCGCCTCGCTGGCGGCCACGGTGTCGCCGTTGTCGGCGCTGGCCGAGACGCCCGTTGCCTCGGCGAACCGGGCGCGCTGGTCCGGGTCCGGGTCCGAGGCGCGGATGTCGCCGGCGGCGACGCCTCCCGCGCGAAGCCCACCGGCCAGGGCGCGCGCCATGGCCCCGCAGCCGATGAAGCCGATGCGCCGACCGGCGAGGCTCGGGGTTTCGGGCGTGGTGTCGTCCGTCGTCATGCTGGCTCCCGTCTGGCTCCGAAGAGCGCCGTCCCGATGCGCACCCGGGTCGCGCCCTCTTCGACGGCGACCTCGAAGTCGGCGGACATTCCCATGGACAGCTCGCCCAGGTGCGCGCCGCCGGGAAGGGCCCTGCAACGATCGCGCAGCTCGCGGAGCCGTGCGAAGGCCGGCCTCGCGCCCTCCGGGTCGGGCGTGGGGGCGGGCACCGTCATCAAGCCGATCACGCGCACGGCCGCGAGCCCCGCGCAGGCCTCCAGCAGGGGCGCGAGCCCCTCCTCGGCCACACCCCCCTTCTGGGGCTCCCGGCTGAGATTGACCTGGACCAGCAGGGGCAGGGGGCTCTCGGGGCCGCGCCCCGCCTGGGCCGCCCGCCGGTCGAGCTCCCGGGCCAGCTTTTCGCGATCCAGCGCCTCGAACAGCTCGAACAGCTCGAGGGCGGCCCGGGCCTTGTTGCGCTGGAGCACTCCCAGCAGGCTCCAGCGGGGTCGCGGAAGCCCCGGGTCGAGCCGCGCCTCGACCCGGGGCCGCACGTCCCGGGTCTCCTGGACGTAGTTCTCCCCGAGCTCGCGGACGCCCGCGCGCACCGCCGCGACGATGCGCTCGACCGGCTGGCGCTTGCAGGCGCCCACGAGCGCGACGTCCTCGGGGCGGCGCCCGGCGCGGTGCGCCGCAGCGGCGATCCGCTCGCGCAGGGCGGCGTGGCGCTCTGCGACCTCGCGGTCGAGGTCCGCCTGGGAGCTCACCGGCTCGCCTCCAGGGCGCCCGCCCGGCGCAGGCACGCCAGGGTCTCCTCCACCGGCAGGCCGATCACGTTGCTCTCGCTGCCCTCGACCCGGGAGACGAAGCGCCGCCCCTGGCCCTGGAGCGCGTAGGCGCCCGCCTTGTCGAGCGACTCCCCGGTGGCCACGTACTCCCGCAGCTCCTCGATGGCGGCCGGACGCATGTGGACGCGGCTCGACACGACGAAGCTGCAGGCCTCGGAGCGGCCGCTGGCGCACAGCGCGACCCCGGTCAGCACCTCGTGGGCGCGGCCGACGATCTGGGTGAGCAGGTCCACGGCGTGCTCCGGGTCCCGCGGCTTGCCGAGGACCCGGTCGTCGACGACTACGATGGTGTCGGCCCCGAGGACCCAGCGCCGGGGCTGCGGGGCGAACCCCGTCGCCACGGCCACAGCCTTCTCCCGGGCCAGGCGCTCGGCCATGGGGGCCGGCGCCTCGCCTTCGATGCGCGCCTCGTCGATGGAGGCGGGAAGCACCTCGAAGCGCAGGCCTTCGCGCGCGAGCAGGTCGCGACGGCGCGGGGATCCGCTGGCCAGCACCAGGGTGGGGGAAACGCTCGGCATGCGGGCGGAGTACCCGTCGTCGGGCGCGGAGTCAAGGCGCGCCCCCGCGAAAACCGGTAGCCTCCGCAAGCGATGGATGGGGCCCCTCGCTCGAGGTGGGAGAGCGCGATCGCCGCGTCGCAGGGGAGGTTCGTCCCCGCTCCGATCCTCGCGACCCTGGTGCTGGCCCTCGGTCACGCACTTGCCGTCGCGTCCGTCGTGCCCGTCGCGCTGCTGGGCTGCGCCACGCCCGCGGTGGTGGCGACCTCGCCCGGTGATCCCGGCGCCCCCGGCGTCTTCGAGCACACCCGCCTCGGCTACCGCGTCTCCGACCCGGCGGCCCCGGGCGCCGGGAGCCCGTCCGTCGGAGCCGCGAACGCCGCGTCGGGCCCGCTGGGATGGCGGCGCATCGAGGTCGAGGGCGCCGACCTGGCGTTCCGCAGCGGGGCGGGCGCGGGCGAGGCCACGATGGTCGTGGCCTCCCGCTGCGGCGGGCCCGATGCGACGCTGCCGGTCCTGGCGCGGCACCTGCTGATCGGCACGGGGCCCCGCGAGCGCACCCAGGCGGGTCCCGCCAGCGTGGCCGGCCAGCCGGCGTGGGTGCAGTGGGCCGAGGTCCGGGGCGAGGGGGCGCCGGTGCGGCTCAAGACCGTGACGACCCGGGTGGACGGCTGCCTCGTCGACTTCGTGCTGGCCGCCACCGGTGGCTTCGATCGCGCGGTGCCGGACTTCGATCGCTGGTGGGCGAGCTTCGAGCCGCCCGCGGAGGGAGTGGACCGATGAACGCACCGGTCGCCCTGCGGGTCGCCACCCTGGGAGAACGCGCCCTCGACCTGGTGAGCGCCTTCGGTGACTTCGGAGTGCTGGCCGGACGCACGGCGCGCGCGCTCGTGCGCCGGCGCTTCCCCGCGCGCGATGCCCTGGCGCAGTTCGAGAGCGCCGTGGTCCGCTCCACCAGCATCGTCGCGGTCACGGCGCTGTTCACCGGCATGGTGCTCGCCCTCCAGACGGCCGTGTCGCTCGGGCGCTTCGGCGCCAAGCCCTACACCGGGAGCTTCGTGGGCCTGGCCCTGGTGCTGGAGCTCGGCCCGGTCCTGACCGCGCTCATGGTCTCCGGCCGGGTCGGCGCGGGCATCACCGCCGAGATCGGGTCCATGGCGGTGACCGAGCAGGTGGACGCCATCCGCGCCATGGGGGCGGACCCGGTCCAGAAGCTGGTCCTGCCGCGGGTCCTGGCCCTGACCTTCGGCGTCCCCCTGCTGGCGGTGCTGGCCAACTTCCTGGGGATCCTGGGCGGGCTGATCATCGCCTCGCGCTACGGCATCAGCGCCAGCTTCTACCTGCAGACGGTCACCTCCACGGTCACCCTCGACGACTTCCTGATGGGGTTCGTCAAGACGTTCTTCTTCGGCTTTACCATCGCGATGGTGGGAAGCTACATGGGCCTGAACACGACCGGAGGGACCGTCGGCGTGGGACGCGCCACCACCCGGGCGGTGGTGGTCACGTCGATCGCGATCTTCGTCTCCGACTACTTCCTCTCCCAGGCGATGATGCTGCTGTGAGCGCGGCGACCTTCGTCGAGCTCCGGGACGTCTGGAAGTCCTTCGCCGGACAGGCGGTGCTGCGCGGCGTGAGCCTCGAGGTGGCGGTGGGCGAGTGCTACACGCTGCTCGGGGGGTCGGGCACGGGCAAGTCGGTGTCGCTCAAGCACATGATCGGCCTCCTGCACCCCGATCGGGGCCGGGTGCTCGTCGAGGGGTGCGACGTCACCGACTGGGAGGAGCGCGAGTGGGTCGACCTGCGGACGCACATCGGGTTCGTCTTCCAGGGGGCCGCGCTGTTCGATTCGCTGAGCGTCGCCGAGAACATCGCCTACCCCCTGCGCGAGCACAGGCGTTGGAGCGAGGACCGGGTCCAGGCGCGGATCGAGGAGTGCCTCGAGGCCGTGGGGCTGGGGGGCATCGGGGCGGTCATGCCGGCGGAGCTGTCCGGGGGCATGCGCAAGCGCGTCGGCGTGGCCCGGGCGATCGCGCTCGAGCCCCGGGCCATCCTCTACGACGAGCCGACCACCGGGCTCGATCCGGCCAACTCCCGGCGCATCGGGGACCTGATTCGCAGCCTCCAGCAGAGGCTCGAGGTGACCTCGATCGTCGTGACCCACGATCTGCCGCTCTGCTTCGCGGTCTCCGATCGGATCGGACTGCTCGAAGAGGGGCGCCTGGTGATGGAGGGAGGCGTCGACGACTTCCGCCGCTCGACGCTTCCCGCAGTCGAGGCCTTCATGGGCGAGCCCGCGGCGGCGGCGCCCGAGGCGGCCGATCCACACGGGGGGGAACCCAATGGAGCGTGACTATCGCCTGAGTCTCATCGTGGGCGGCTTCGTCATCGGGGGGCTGGCGCTCTTCTCGTTGGCCGTGCTGCTGCTGTCCTCGGAGTCCGGCATCTTCACCCCGCAGTACCGCCTGCGGGCGGAGTTCGAGAACGTGCAGGGCCTGATGTCCGGCGCCCCGGTGTGGCTGGCCGGACGCGAGGTGGGTCGGGTGGAGAACGTGCGCTTCACCGCGGACCCGGAGCATCCCCTCGAGGTGCTGCTGCGCATCGACGAGTCCGTGAAGGACCGGATCCGCGAGGACTCGACGGCCCGCATCGGCACCATCGGGGTCCTGGGAGACAGCTACGTGGAGGTGACCATCGGCAGCGCGGAGGCCCGGGAGCTCGCCGACGGAGACTCGATCACCGCGATCACGCCGGCGAGCCTGGGGGACGCCATCACCACCGGTACCCGCGCACTCGAGCAGTTCTCCCGGCTGGCCGGGAACCTGAACGGCGTCGTCGAGAGCTTCGGAGAGGAGGAGGGCGGGCGGAAGCTCGCCAGCGCCATCGCGGCCGTGGGCGAGCTCGTGCTCGAGGTCCAGGACGGCAGCGGAATGCTCCACAGCCTCATCTACGACAGCTACGAGGGCGGGGGCGTGGAGAGCATCGAGGCCTCGCTGGCGGCGCTCGAGAGCATGATGAGCGAGCTCGAGTCGGGGGACGGCCTCCTGCACTCGCTCATCTTCGATCCCGCGGACCAGCAGTCGGAGCAGGTCGCGTCGTTCCTGGACGCGGGCGCGCGGCTCGATCGCATCCTGGCCGGGCTCGAAGAGGGGCAGGGCACCATGGGCCTGCTGCTGACCGACCCCACCCTCTACGAGGACCTCAAGACCCTGGTCGGCGGGGCCCAGCGCAGCGTCGTCGTGCGTTCGCTCATCAAGATGGCGGCCGACGAGGAAGGTCAGGGCGGGAGTTGAAGCGGGAATGGAGCCTGGCGGCCGCGCGGGCCGTCCTGCCCGACGTCCGCTCGCGCACCGAGCGGACCGTCGACGCGGTGGAGGAGCTCGTCGAGCAGCGGGACCGACACCCGGCGAGCTCGGAGGTCGCGCGCGACCTGGAGCGGAGGATCCGCGACCGCGTCTCGCTGTGGGTCCGCGAGATGGAGGCCCTCGGCCTGGAGACCAGGGGGCTCTGGCTCGTCGATTTCGACAACGGCGCGGGCTACTACTGCTGGCGCTGGCCGGAAGAGGGGCTGGACTTCTTCCACGGCTACGACGAGGGCTTCGCCGGCCGCCGGCGCATCCAGTAGCCCCCCCGCGGCCACGGCTCACCCTAGGCTGAGCTGTGTCTCAAAGGTGTAGACACCTCCCGGCTGGCAGAGAAGACAGCCACAGCCATCCAACGAACCGCCGGGAGGCGCCGCTTCGCTTCGCCTGACTTCCTCGGGGCGTGTCGGGGGGAGCAGGGGGGCGCCCGTGCTCAGACAGTCCTCGGCGAACCAAGGGGGTTGCTTCCCGGGGTAACCGGGCTGCTTCGCGCTGGCGCTACCGCCTGCGGAACTGCGCGCGGGACCCCCCTGCTCCCCCCGACCCGGGACGGGGCAGCCAACGACCCCGGTTCGCACCGCCTCGGAAGTTCGGACGAAGCCGTTGGCCGCCCGATGCGAGACCGGGGGAAGGGTTGACAGCGGAGCGACCGCCGACGCGAGAAGGGTGCTCTCGCGTTCGGAGCGCTGCTGCAACGCGGGCGGCCAGCGCGTGGACGGGCGCAGGCGTCCTGTTGCCTGCTGCCGCCAGCCTGCGCGCCATCGACACGGGAGGGAGACGGAGTCGCAACCCTTCCCCCGGTCGGGGCAGCGGAGCACCTCAGGTGGAGCGAAGCGGCGCGGCCCTGTCCTGGAGGAGCACACGAGACAGCACGAGCTGTCTACACCGTTCCGGCATTGGACACCCTAGGACCCGGGAGGGCCCGCGCCGGCCCGCCGGAGCGCGTCCTCGAGCACCGCGGCGATGGCGCCGTTGCCCGCCGAGGAGGGGTGGCGTCGCTCCAGGTAGGTGTCCGGGGCGAAGCCCGGCGCGATCTGCTCGGCGCGCGGACCGGCGAGCTCGGCGCCCACGTCCACGTACACCAGACCGGTCCGCTCGGGCCGCGCGATGCGCGCTGCGATGTGGGCCTGCCGGGGCCGGTCGGGCTCGGCGATCTCCTCCACGCTCTGGGGCAGCAGGGCCACCACGGGCACGAAGTCCCGCTCCCGGGACAGGGCGGTGAAGCGCCGGACGATCTCCTCGAGGATGGCCCAGGCCTCCTCGCGGTCTCCGGGCCAGGGCGTCCTCGGCGACGCACCCCAGCGCCAGAGGAAGGCGGCCGCGCGCAGGCTGTACGGGAAGGCGATCCGGTGCTGGCGCAGTCCGAAGAAGGGGTCGACCAGGCTGGCGGTCCGGGCCGCCGCACGCACGGCCTCGACGTCGCCCATGTCCTCGGGCATGAAGCTCTGGACGCTCCAGCCGCCGGCGCTGCGCACGAAGCGCGGCTTGAAGGTCATGAACGGGCCGGCCGGCTGGTTGTAGAAGCGCGGGACGAAGCCCAGCAGCCGGTTGCGGTTCTCGTCGATCATCGCCAGCACGACCACCGGGGCCTCGATCCCGTCGCGCAGGTTGCGCTCGAGCAGCAGCAGGGCCTGGTCCGGTCCGTAGCCCGAGACCCCGAAGTTGAGCACCCGGGTGCCGGTGCGCCGGGCGAGCCGGGCCTGCCAGGTGTCCGCGTCTCCCACGTCCAGGCCCTCGGTGAAGCTGTCGCCGTAGCTGGCGATCCACAGCGGTCCCCGGGCCCCGGGAGTCACCCGGGAGCCGAGGGCGTCGGTGGTGATGCGGGGGCCGTGGGGACGCACGACCGAGCGGTCGGGCGCGCGGATCCAGCCCAGGGCCCGGTCGAACAGGTAGACCACGTCCCTGGGGCCGCCGGCCCGGTGCGCGGCCAGGCTCCGCTCGTCCAGGGCCTCCAGGGAGGCCTCGAGGTCGAAGGCGAACAGCAGCGGCGCCCGGGACGCCAGCAGCCGCAGGGCCAGGAATCCGGCGAGCTCGAGGACGAGCAGCGCTCCGACGACCGTCGACGCGAAGGCGATCCTCCGGCGGCGGCGCTGGCTCAGGACACGCGCCCGGAGAGGTGGATGCGCAGGCCCCGGTCCGCTCGGGCTTCGGTCCAGATGCGGCACGCCCCGTCGTCGCCGACCAGCTCGCCCGCGAGCTCCGCCAGCAGCGGGCGCAGCGCGGCCCAGCGCTCGGGCGAGAGATCGAAGAGGCTCGCGCCGGGTCCGGTGAGCTCCACCACGTGGTGGTCGGGCGCCAGGGGATGGGCCGGTCGCCAGACGCGGGCGCCGTCCAGCTCGCGCACCAGGCGGTCCCGGGCGGGGGCCGCGGGAGCGGCGGCGCCGACGTCCAGCAGGCTGACGGGTTCGCCCGCGAGGTCGCGCGCCAGGCTGTCCCGGGTCGAGGGGCCCAGGAAGCTCTCCGCCCAGTAGTTGGGGTGGTCGATCCGCAGCAGGACCGGCACACCGGCCCGGAAGCGCTCGACCTGCTCGGCGGTGAAGGGAATGCGCAGGTAGTGGACGGCCGAGATGCGGTCCTCCTCCATCTGCTTCGGGTCGAAGCGCGCCGACAGCCTCTCCTCGGCCGCGCCGGGGTCGAGCACCAGGGCCACGTGCTCGTGGATTCCGATGAGCCGGTCGAGCTCCGCCCGGATCTGGTCGAGCTCCGGGATCTCGATGAAGAGGGTGGCCGACAGCTCCCGCTCTCCGGGCACGAGGTCGTTGTAGGCGTCGATCTCGGCCTGGATCCGCGCGGCGCCCCGGGACTGCTCGACCCGGGTCATCTCCTGGACCTGGTAGCGCAGGGTCTCGCGGTCCTCGAAGACCAGGGAGACGCGGTCGCCCACCGCCAGGCGGCGGGTCTCCTTGTGGGCGATGACCCGGGGGCGGTAGTCCGGACGCACCTGCTCGTAGGCGTCGATGTCGAGGATGTCGTCCACGCTCAGGGGCTTCACGTCTCCGCCTCTCCGTAGGCGCGGCGCAGCAGGACCACGGGGTGGACCGGCTTGCGGCCGAGGGTCTCCTCGATGCGCAGACCCGACAGCGGACAGTCGGTGGCGATCTCGTCGGGGCGCGCCTCGCGGATGCGCTCCACCATCTTGCTGGCGACCTGGAGCGAGGCGTCGTGGAAGCGGGCCTGCATGCCCCAGGTGCCGTCCACGCCGGAGCAGGCGTCCACCAGCTCGACCTCGGCGCCGGCCACCTTGAGCAGGGCGCGGGTCGGGAATCCCACGTTCTGGGCGCGCAGGTGGCAGGGGGCGTGGTAGGCGACCCGACCCAGCGGGTTCACGAACTCGCGATTCAGCAGCTTCGCCTTCCCGAGCTGGAACAGGAACTCCATCAGGTCGACGGTGGCCTCGGCCACGCGCCGGGCGGCGTCGCTCTCGAGGAGCTTCGGGTACTCGGTCTTCATCAGCAGCGAGCACGACGGTCCCGGCACCACGACCTTTGCCCCGGCGTCGACGTGGGGCCACAGCGCCTCCACGTTGCGGGACGCGGCCCGGCGCATGGCGTCCAGGTCGCCGGTGTCGGTGGAGGGCATGCCGCAGCAGCCCGGATAGGCGACGTCCACCCGGATGCCGCTGCGCTCCATCACCTCCACGGCCGCCCGACCGGTCTCGGGGTCGTTGAAGTTGACGCTGCAGGTCGTGAACAGCACCGCCTGGCCGTTCTCCCCGGAGCCCCGGGGACCGCCCCGCTTGCGGAACCACTTGTCGACGGTCTCGGCGTGGTAGGTGGGCTGGACCCAGTCCCGGTGGATGCCGACGGTCTTCTCCATGCCGATGCGCGACAGGCGATTGCGGTTGGCGAAGTTCATCAGCGGCGGTGCGGCCGAGCCCAGCGCGCCGAGCAGGTCGGTGCGGGTGGTGAGCTTGCGCATCAACGGCACGCCGTCGCGCTTGTTGCGCACCAGCTGCTGTCGCCGCATCAAGGCGGGGAAATCGACGTCCCAGTCGTGGGGAGGGTGGTAGGGACAGTGGTTGTAGCAGAGCTTGCAGTGGAAGCAGAGCTCGTTGACGGCGTCGAACCCCTCCCGGCTGACGCCCTGGATCTCGTCGTCGGTGGCGTCGACCAGGTCGAAGAGCTTCGGGAACGAGGGGCAGAGCGGCAGGCAGCGGCGACACTGGTGGCAGATGTCGCCGACCCGGCGCAGCTCGCGCTCGAGGGAGGCCTCGTCCCAGTAGTCCGGGTCTCCGTAGGACCACTCCGCAGAGGGCTTCTCGGGGTGTTCGACCTTCATCGTTTCCGCCCGCGCGCCTCCCGTCGTCGCCCCGCCGCGGGCGGGACGCCGAAAGCGATCGGGGCGCGGCCTCTCCCGAAGACCGCGCCCCGAAGTTGCGTCCGAGCCTCGTCGGGCCCTAGAGCTCCTCGAGGCCGTCGAGCGCCTTCTGGAAGCGGCCGGCGTGGGACTTCTCGGCCTTCGCCAGGGTCTCGAACCAGTCCGCGACGTCGCCGAAGCCCTCGTCCCGGGCGGTCTTGGCCATGCCGGGGTACATCTCGGTGTACTCGTAGGTCTCGCCGGCCACGGCGGCGCCCAGGTTCTTCTCGGTGGAGCCGATGGGCTTGTCGGTCGCCGGGTCGCCCGCGGCCTTCAGGAAGTCGAGGTGGCCGTGGGCGTGGCCCGTCTCCGCCTCGGCGGTGTCGCGGAACAGGCCGCCGACATCCGGGTAGCCTTCGATGTCCGCCTGCTTCGCGAAGTAGAGGTAGCGCCGGTTCGCCTGCGACTCGCCGGCGAAGGCATCCTTGAGGTTCTGGTGGGTCTTGCTGCCCTTGAGATCGGCCATCCTGGGTGGCTCCTTTCGGTTCGCGAACGTTTTCTGCAATGCGTTGGCGCGAGGTCGCCGGCCCCGCCGGGTCCCTCACGGCTTTCGGAATCTCCGGTCCGAGACGGGACCACGAGCCCATGGCTTCCGGCCCGCGAATTCCGGCCCGCGACCTCCGGCCGCGACCTCCAGCCGCAACCTCCAGCCGCGACCTCCAGTCCATCCGCGGGAACATCCGCGGGAATCGACCGTCGATGAGCCGTCGTCGGGCATCCCGCCTCGGGCCCAACTTTCGCGAACGTGGGGCCGGCGGTCAATCGAGGACGCGCGGGACCGCTCCGGCGGGCGCGGGGACCTTCAAGTCCCGGTCGCGGCGCGTCGATGAGGCGGCCCATGGATGCCACTCGTCGATTCCGGGCTCCCGCGGCGGCGCGCTGGAGGGTCGCCGCTCTCGCCGTCGTGGCCGTCCTCGCGAGCGCGCCGGGCGCAGCGGACGCCCCCCGACCGGAGCCCCTGCGACTCGCGGGGGCCGCTCCGGCGGTCTCGAGCGAGGGCGTGCTGGTGGAGCACCTGGGCGTGGCGTTGGGAGATGGTCGAATGGCCCCGGTGCTGCGCGCCGGACAGCCGTGCCGGTTCTGCGAGCGGACCGTGGACTACTCGACCGCCGTGGACGGGCAGACCGAGATTCCCATCCTTCTGCTGCGGGGGCGGGCCACGGGGCCCGGTGAGGCCCGTCCCGTCGCTGCGGTCCAGATCGTCGGCGTGGCGCCCGCGCCCGCCGGCAGGGGGCACGTGCGGGTCACCCTCGGCATCGACGGGGCCGACGTGTGGGTCGCCGCCCGGGACGCCGCCAGCGGCCGCGCGCTCGCGGTGGTCGGTCGGGTCGCGGGGGCGCGTTCCTCGGAATCGCCGGCCGCCCCCGCTCCGGCTCAGTGATCCGACCCCGCCTGCTTCACCACCCCCGCCGCCTGGAGCGCGGCCAGCGCGGAATCGTCGTGTCCGAGCTCGCGCAGGATCTCGCGCGTGTGCGCCCCCAGCTCCGGGGCCGGTCGTCTCACCCGGGTGGGCGTGCGTGAGAGCTTGGCCGCAGGGCCCACCAGGGGCACCGGCCCGGCCGCGGGCCGGTCCTCTCGCGCGGGCAGCGATTGGAGCATCTCGCGCTCCTGGACGTGGGCGGTCCGCGCCGCTTCGGCGTAGCTGCGGACGGCTTCGGCCGGGACACCCGCGGACGCGAACCGGGCCACCACGTCGGCCACCGACCGCTCCTGGGTGAAGCGCGTCAGCAGCGCGTTCACCTCCTGGCGGCGGGCGATCCGCGCCGGCGCCGTGGCGTAGGCCGGATCGTCGGCCAGCTCCGGACGACCGATGAGCCGGGCCAGCTCGCGCCACTGCCGGTCGAGGAGCGCTCCCGCCATCACGGAACCGTCGCGACACGGGAAGGTCCGGGCCGGAGCGGCGATCCGGAACTCGTTGCCCAGGCGGGGCAGGTCGGCGCCCATGGCGCCGAGGGTGAGATACCCGGTCGACTGGAACAGCAGCGAGTCCAGAAGCGACACGTCGATGTGCTGGCCCTCGCCGGTCTCGCGCCGGTGATGGAGGGCGGCCAGCGCGGCGAGGGCCCCGTGGAGGCCGGCCAGGTCGTCGCCCAGGAAGGTGGGCGATTTCACCGGCTCGCCGTCGGGAGAGCCGTTCAGGGACAGGAAGCCGCTGGCCGCCTGGGCGAGCGGGTCGTAGCCCACGCGGTCGGAGTCCGGGCCGTACTGGCCGTAGCCGCTGATCGACACGTAGACGACCGATGGGTTGTGCGCGCGCACCTGGGGGTAGCCCAGGCCCCAGGCCTCGAGGGTGCCGGGCCGGAAGTTCTCCACGACGACGTCGGCGCCCGCGGCGAGCTCCAGGAAGATCGTCCGGCCTTCGTCCCGGCGCAGGTCCAGGGCGAGGCTGCGCTTGTTGCGATTCACGGTCGCGTGCATGAAGGAGAGCGGCGGATCGACGTCGGGAAGGAAGGGCGGCGAGCGCCTGGCGATCTCGCCGTCCGGATGCTCCACCTTCACGACGTCGGCCCCGAAGTCGGCGAGCAGGCAGCCGCACATGGGGCCCGCCCAGGTCGTGGTCGCCTCGACCACGCGCACCCCGGCGAGGGGGCCAGCGAGGTCCGTGCGCGCGTCGGCGAAGAAGCGGTGTCGGTCCATGGCCCGAAGGGTAGTCGACCGGCGCTCGGCGCTGCGTCCCGGGCGTGATAGCCTGCGCGCCATGTCCGACGATCCCCCCAGCGATTCCGCCGGCCGTCCGCTGGCGGCGGCGAGCATCTTCGAACGCGAGGAAGACGGAGACGGGGGTGGGGAGCGGTTCCACCCCACGGCGCTGGCCACCGGTCCCTGGTACGCGGGCACCCAGCACGGCAGCCCCATGCTGGGCCTGCTGGCCCGGGCGGTCGAGCGGCACGGCTCGGACCGTCCGCGTCAGGTGGTGCGCCTCACCGTCGACCTCATGCGCGCGGCGCCCCTGGCGCCGGTCCGCTGCGTGGTCCACACCCAGCGTCCGGGCAAGAGCGTCGAGATCGTGGAGGCGTCGCTGCGCAGCGGGGAGGGCGGGGGCGACGTCGAGTACGCCCGGGCCCGCGCCATGCGCTTCCGCACCGGCGCCATCGACGTGGGGGGAGGGGACGCCGTCGCCGTGGAGGCGCCGCCCGAGCGCCCCGCGGCCGCGAGCCTGCGCCGCTGGTTCGGCGAGGGAGAGGACCGCACGGTGCTGCGTCCCGACGCCTTCCACCACGCCCTGGAGATGCGTCCGGTCGCCGCCTTCGAGACGCCCACCGTGTGGTTCCGGCTCAAGGTGCCGTTGGTGGCCGGCGAGGAGGTGACGCCGCTCGAGCGCGTGGCGGTCGTCTCGGACTTCACCTACTCCGTGCCGTTCATGCGCCAGATCGCGTCGAATCCCCGGCAGCTCCGGGACCGGGGCTTCGTGGCCATCAACCCCGACACGAGCCTCAACCTCCACCGCCCGGCCGAGGGGGAGTGGGTCTGCCTGGACGCCCGCACGAGCTACGGCGACCTCGGCGCCGGCACGGCCCACGCCCGCCTGTACGACGATCGGGGCCCGTTCGGGCACTCGTCCCAGTCGATCCTGGTGCGGGGCACGGAGTCGCGCCCGGAGTGGTCGCGGTCGCAGGAGTCGTAGAACCGGCCCGGGACGGGCTGGCCGAGGACTCCGGGAGGAGCCCCTACACCGGCACGATCCCGCCGCGCACGGTGGCGCCGTCGGGGCCGGCCAGCCAGCGCATCACCGCCGCGATCCGGTCGGGCGGGGTCCAGGTGGAGAAGTCGGCGTCGGGCATGGCCTCGCGGTTGGCCGGGGTGTCGATGGTGGAGGGCGACACGGCGTTGACGCGGATGCCGTGGGGGCCGAGCTCCTTCTGGAGGATCTCGGTGAGCACGATGATGCCCGCCTTCGACGCGCAGTAGGCGCCGAGCGTCTCGACCCGGGCCGGCGCGGCCTGGGAGGCGACGCCCAGGATGACGCCCGAGGCCCGCTCGATCATGCCCGGCGCGGCGGCGCGGCTCATGGCCACGGCGGTTCGCAGGTTCATCCGGTACATGCGGTCCCAGACCTCGAGGTCGGTCTCGTGGACCGGGCTGCCGCCGGCGAATCCGCCCACGCCGTTCACCAGCACGTCGACCTCTCCGGCGGCCTCCACCACCGCGGCCGCGCCCGCGGCCTCGGCCACGTCGGCCTCGACCAGCCGGAGTCGACCGGCGTCGACCGCGGCCGCCTCGATGCCGACCAGGGCATCGCGCTCGGCCGGGACGATCCACGGCACCACCACCCGGTCTCCCGCGTCCAGGAACGCGCGCACCACCGCGCGGCCCAGGGCGCCGGTTCCTCCGGTGGCGATCACGTTGCGGCCTGCGCCGCGCTCTTGGTTGGCCGTCATCGTCGCTCTTCTCCATGGCTTTGGTCGGACTCGGGCGCCCCGGCTCCGGGGGCCGGGTGCGGATCGCGGGCTCGCTGGAGGGCCGCCGCCGCGGCGCGGCGAACGCCGCTCGGGCTCTGGCTGGACAGCCCCTCCAGCAGCGCGCGCACGGAGCGGGGCAGGCCCTCGCGGGTGCGCGCGGCGAGCTCGCCCGCGCCGTGGGCGGCCAGGGCGCGCACCCCGGGATCGCGCTCGCTGGCGAGGGACTCGGCGAGTCGGTCCCAGACCGCGCGGGTGGGCTCGCAGAGCGCGGCCAGGGCCGTGAAGGCGGCCCGGCGCAGGCCTGCGTCGGGTGAGCGGCTGTTGTCCAGCAGCGCCGCGGTCGTGGCGGGGTCGTCCGGTGCCAGGTCGCGGAGCGCGAAGGTGGCCATGCGGCGGACCGCCGGCTGGTCGGCGCCGCGGGCCAGCCCCAGAACCACCGGCCCGGTGCCCGGGTCCAGTCGCGCGATGTCGACCAGCAGTCGCGTCGCGGCCCAGCGGACGTCCCCGTCCGGCGAGCCCATGGCCTCGACCACCGCCGGCAGCCAGCCCGGCTCGGGGGGCGTCACCCGGGCCAGGGTGAAGGCGGCTCCCCAGCGCTTTGCCGGGCTGTCTCCGTGCAGGGCGCCTCGCAGGGCTCGCAGGGTCTCGGGCTGGCGCCCGCCGATGCGCGCGATGGCGTCGGAGGCGGCGCGCGAGACCGTGCGGTCCGGGTCGCCCAGGGCCTCGACCAACGGGTCCAGCAGCAGCACCGCCGCCGGGTCCGCCACCGCGGCCCGGCAGGCGTCGCGCCGCGCCTCGGGCTCGGGCGCGCGCAGCCCGGCCACCACCGGATGGGTCACCGGCGGCTCCAGCGGGCGTCCAGGGCCTCGACCCCGGCGTCGCGGGTGGCGCGGCCCTCGGCTTCGAGCTTCAGCAGGTGCGAGGTCACCGACTGACCGGCGGCCGCGTGGAGGGCCTCGGGATAGGCGGCGTAGACGCTGCGCACGATCTCCATCACGCGCTCGGCGCCCCGGTCCATGGCCTCGAGGATCTGGCGCTCGCGGTCGAGGCGGTGGTCGATGTACTCGCGGACCTTGGCCCGCCCGTCCTCGACGAGCGGACCGTGGGCCGGGTAGATCCGGCCGGGCCCCTCGGCCTCCAGGCGCTCGAGCGAGCCCATGTAGTCGAGCAGGCTGCCGCCCTTCGCCGGGATGATCGTGGTCCCCACGCCGAGCACGTTGTCGCCGGTGAAGAGCGCGTTCTCCTCCTCGAGGACGAAGCAGCAGTGGTCCTGGCAGTGTCCGGGCGTGAAGACCGCGCGCAGGGTCGCGCCCTCGGTCCGCACGCGGGCGCCGTCTGCCAGGGGCTGCTGGGGGAACGGATAGCGCGCGTCCAGCTCCGGCCAGGGGTACTTGTGGACCGGCACGTCGCCGTGGCGCGCGAGCGCGCCCTCCACGCCTCCGATGTGGTCCGGGTGGCCGTGGGTCAGCACGATGGCTTCGATGCCCTCGGCCCCGGCGACCTCCAGGGCGCGTTCCAGGACGGGCCAGTACTCGTCGCGGCCGTCGCCCGGGTCGAGCAGGATCCGGCGCGGCCCGGTGCCGATGAGGTAGGTGTTGGTGCCGGGGCCGGTGAACGCTCCCGGGTTCTGTCCCAGGGCCACGACCACGCGCTCGGACCAGGTGTCCACGTCCGGCATCTCCAGGCCCAGCATGACCGGCGGCGCCCCCGACGACACGGCTACTCCCCGGCGACCGTCATCTGGGCGACGCGGACGGCGGGCGAGGCCACCCGGCCCAGCCAGCGGAGCTCGCTGGCCACCGCGTCGATGTCCCGCAGCATGTCGCCCAGGTGGCCGGCGATCGTGATCTCCTCCACGGGGTGACGGACCTCGCCGTCCTCGATCCAGAGCCCCGCGGCGCCGCGGGAGTAGTCGCCGTTGACCGGATTGAAGCCCATGCCGATGAGCTCCGTCACCAGCAGGCCGCGGTCCATCTCGGAGACCAGCTCCTCGAAGCTTCGCTGGCCGGGCTCCAGCCACAGGTTGGTGGCGCCCACGGAAGGCCCGCTGCCGGCGCCGCGCGCGGCGTTGCCCGTCGAGGGCAGGCCGAGCTTGCGACCGGAGTAGCTGTCCAGCAGCCAGGTCTCGAGCCGGCCGCTCTCCACCACGACGTTGCGCCGGGTGGGCAGGCCCTCTCCGTCGAAGGGCTTGCTGCCGAGGCCGCCGGGGCGCCGGCCGTCGTCGACGACGGTCACGAGGTCGCTGGCGATCTGCTCGCCCAGCCGGCCGGCCAGGAAGCTCGCGTCGCGGTAGATGGCGTAGCCCGAGACGCACGACACGAGGTGTCGCAGCAGGCTGGGCGCCGTGATGGGATCGAAGAGGACGGGCACCTCGCAGGTGGGGACGCGCTTCGCCCCCAGGCGGCGCAGGGCGCGCTCGGCCGCGTGGCGGCCCACGGCGCCGGGGTCCTCCAGGTCGTGGAGCTTGCGCCCGACGGTCATCCAGTAGTCGCGCTGCTTGTCGTCGCCGTCGATGGCCAGCGGCTCCGAGAACAGCGAGTGCGAGGCCGAGCCGTAGTCGCCGAGAAAGCCCGCCGTGTTGCCGTAGACGATGCGGCCGTGGCCGCTGCCCACCTGGCTGCCCTCGGAGTTGGCGATGCGCGGGTCCACGGCCCGCGCCGCGGACTCGGCGCGCAGGGCGTCGTCGATGCGGGCGTCCACCTGCACCTGGCGGTCGCCCTCGTCGAAGAGCTCGAGGTCCGGGATGTCCTCGGCGAAGCCTCCGTCGGGCAGGCCCGCGGTCGGGTCGGGCGCGGTCTGCCGGGCCAGGGCCACGGTCTCCTCGGCCATGCGGTCCACGGCCTCGGGCGACAGATCGCTGGTCGAGGTGACCGCCGAGCACAGCCCGCCCTGGCCGGCGACCAGGGCGCGGATGCCCAGCACCCGCTCCGCCGCCTGCTTGACGAAGTCGATCTCGGTGTCGCGCACCCGCGCCTCCAGCGACTCGTCCTCGACGAGCACCGCGTCGGCGGCCTCGGCCCCGGCCTTGCGGGCGCGGTCGAGGGCGCGCCGCACCACGTCGCGCTGGCGTTCCAGATCCTGCTCGCTCATCCCTCGGTGCCTCCCACCGTGAGCTGGTCCACCCGGATGGTCGGCAGCCCCACGCCCACCGGTACGCCCTGGCCGTCCTTGCCGCAGGTGCCCACGCCGAGGTCCAGCTCCAGGTCGTGACCGATGCGGCTGACCCGGGTGAGCACGTCGGGCCCGTTGCCGATGAGCGTCGCGCCCTTCACCGGGGCGCCGATCCGGCCGTTCTCGATGAGATAGGCCTCGCTCGCGCTGAAGACGAACTTCCCGCTGGTGATGTCCACCTGACCGCCGCCGAAGGAGACCGCGTAGAGGCCGTGGTCCACCGAGCGCAGGATGTCCTCGGGATCGTCCCGACCCGCGAGCATGAAGGTGTTGGTCATGCGGGGCATGGGCAGGTGCGCGTAGCTCTCCCGGCGGCCGTTGCCCGTGGGCTCCATGCCCATCAGCCGGGCGTTCAGGCGGTCCTGCATGTAGCCCACCAGCGTGCCGTTCTCGATGAGGACCGTGCGCCGGGTCTCGGTGCCTTCGTCGTCCACGTTGAGCGATCCGCGCCGGCCGGCCAGGGTTCCGTCGTCCACCACCGTGACGCCCTCGGCCGCCACCCGCTGGCCCAGGCGGTCGGAGAAGGCCGAGGTCTTCTTGCGGTTGAAGTCGCCCTCGAGACCGTGGCCGATGGCCTCGTGGAGCAGGATTCCCGGCCAGCCCGGGCCGAGCACGACGTCCATGGTGCCGGCGGGGCAGGGCACCGCGTCCAGGTTCAGCGTGGCGACCCGGACGGCCTCGTCGGCCAGGGGCTTCCAGGTCTCCGGGTCGAGCAGGCGGTCCATCTCGTAGCGGCCGCCCATGCCCTGGAAGCCCACCTCCCGGCGCTCGCCGTCGGCCGCGATGCACTGGATGTTGAGGCGCACCAGGGGCCGCACGTCCCCGGCCAGCGTCCCGTCGCTGGCGGCGACGAGGACCCGCCGGTGCTGGCTGACGACGCTGGCCATCACCTGCTGGATGCGCGGATCGAGTCCGCGCACATAGACGTCGATGTCGTCGAGGAGCGACACCTTGCGCCCGACCGGAACGTCCGTGGGCGCGGTGGCCACCGGGTAGAGGTCGTGACCGCCCCGCGCCCGGGCGCCGCCCAGGGCCTCCACGGCCTGGCGACCGCCGCCCTCTCGCGAGATGGCGCGGGCGGTGGTCGCGGCGAGCTCCAGGCTCTCCCGGGTGATCTCGTCGCTGTGGGCGTAGCCCTGGCGCTCGCCGGTCTGGGCGCGCACGCCCACGCCCTGCTCCACGTGGCGGTCGCCGTTCTTGACGATGCCCTCCTCGAGCACCACCGAATCCTGGGTGCTGTACTCGAAGAACAGATCGGCGTGGTCGACCTGGCGCTCCAGGGCCCGTCCCAGGGTCGTGGCCAGCTGGCTCTCGCCCAGGCCGAAGCGCTCCCGGAAGAAGTCGACCGATGTGTCGGGGGTTTCGGAGGGATCGCTCATGAGGTGGGTTCGTCTCCAGAGTGCGGCGCCGGGGGCGCAGGCCGACGCTCCAGGGTAGCGGCCGCACGGATCCGCGCGGGCAGCGCACGCCAGTCCTTCGGATCTTCCGGGCTCCCGCCGGGCCACTGCAGGGCCGCCAGACCGGCCGCCCGGGCCGCCGCCACGTCCCGCTCGGGGTCGTTGCCCAGGTGCAGGGTCTCGCCGGGGGCCGTCCCGAGCGCACTCGTCGCGGCCCGGAAGAACGCCGGGTCGGGCTTGGCGAAGCCGCAGGTCGACGGGATCGTTATAGAATCGAAAAGTATAGCCATTTCGAGTTCTTCCAGGATGTCCGGAAGGCGATGGTCGAAGTTCGAGGCCACGCCCAGGGCGAGGCCGTCGGCGCGCAGGGTGGCGAGGGCCTGGCGGGCGCCCGGGGCGAGGCTCCAGGCGCCCCCGCCCGCGAAGTGCTCGAAGAGTCCGGCGAACAGCGCCTCGGCGTCGGGGAACCGCACGGTGCTGTCGACGGCGAGGAAGGTGCTGCGGACCACACCTCGCCACCAGGCCCGCTCGCGCTCGGGGCGCGCGGCCGGTGGCACGTCCGGGAAGACCATGGGCTCAGCGCGGGCGACCACGCGCCGGAAGGCGTCGTCCACCCGCCAGGCCGGCAGGTCGACCCCCTGACGCCGGGCGGCGCGCGCGTAGGTGGCGCCCACGGGCTCGCGGGGGTGGATCAGGCAGCCGGCGGCATCGACCAGGACTCCGCGCGGGGTCATCCCAGGGTGGGGTCCGGACGTCGGGCCCAGGCGATGAAGGTCGACGGCAGGCTCCGGTCCCGGGTGTGCGAGGGAAACAGCTCGACCGTCGGCTCGCAGAGCCCGGCGCCGCGGAACCATTCGAGGATCTCGTCCGGATCGAAGCCCAGCCAGACCAGGCCGAGCTCCCGGCGCATCCACTCCTGGTCGTGGCGCACGAAGTCGACGGCCACCGCGGCTCCTCCCGGCTTCACCACCCGCGCCATCTCGGCGACGACGGCCGACGGCGAGTCCACGGAGTGGAGCACCATGTGGGCGAAGGCCGCGTCGACCTCGTCGTCGGCGAGGGGCAGCGACGCGCCGTCGCCCTCGCGGAACTCGATGGCGGAAGAGATCGCCTCCTCTCGCGCCAGCTTCTCCCGGGCGGCCTCGATCATGCGCCGGGAGTTGTCGACGCCCACGACCGTCAGGCCCAGTCGCGCCAGCTCGAAGGCCAGGACGCCGGTGCCGGTGCCCACGTCGGCCACCCGCAGGCCGGGCGGGACCAGCCGGGCGACCGCCCGCGCGCGCAGCAGGTCGTCGTCGAAGACCTTGCGCAGGGCGTCCCACTCCGGGCCCACGGTGTCGAAGAACGAGCGTGAGGAGCGGCTCCGGGCGTCGATCACCCGGTCCAGCGCCGCGTCGTCGCGGTGGGTGGTGGGGTCGTCGGCGAGGTTGCGGGTGACCAGGCTCCAGGCGTCGCGCCAGGCGCCCTGCTCGGGCAGCACGAAGCGGTAGGCGACGTAGGTGCCGTCGCGCCGGTCGTCCAGCAGGCCCGCCTCGCGCAGGATGGCCAGGTGCCGGGAGACCCGGGACTGGGCCATGCTCAGCACTTCCATCAGCTCCTGGACGACCAGCTCCTCGCGCTCGAGGAGCCGCAGGATCCGCACCCGGGTGGGGTCGGCCAGGGTCTTGAAGACCTTCTGCAGCTCCTCGGCGTCGCCCATCCCGTCAGCGGACCCGGGGCGACGACAGGTTCCCGCCCACCTTCATCGACGCCTTGCCGTCGCGGTCCAGGCGCACGCCCGCGTTGCGGACCGTGGACTGCGCCGCCTTGCCCTTCACCTGGAGGTCGACCTGGAGATCGAGCGGGGCCCGGGAGAGCTGGGCGTTCGGGCTGCCGTCGCCCACCCGGCCGGTCACCTGGGCGTCCAGCATGGGCCCCAGGACCTCCAGGAGGTCGACCCGGATGGTGCTCTCCCCGCCGAAGAACATCTCGCCCTCGATGGAGTCGAAGGGGATGGCCAGCGGCGAGTTGGGGATGGCGACCGAGCCGTCCCCCACGCGGAACTCGAGCTGGCCGTCGGGCAGGCCGTCGACGATCTCCACGTCCGCGTCGGCCCAGAGGCTGCCGTCCAGGCCCTCGAAGGGCAGGAGGTTGGCGATGGCCGGGGCGCCCAGGTCGACGCCCTCGAGCTCGCCGTCGTAGCCGAAGCGGTCGCCGATGGTCAGCGCGCCCGAGGCGGCGCCGAGCGCACTGTCGAGGCCCACGTGGACGGCGGGGTCCCCGCGCAGCCACGAGGCGCTCCAGGCCGGGCGCAGGCGGACGTGGTCGATCTGGATCATCCCGCCGTCCTTCGGGACCGCCACCACCTGGGTCGCCTGGAACCCGGGGCCGAACGGGCTCAGGTAGGGGCCCAGGTCCTCGATCTCCAGGCGCAGGCCCGTGGACGCCTCCACCTGGGCGATCAGCCCGCCGGCGACGCGCTCGTACGGGAATCCCAGGAACACGAAGAACGCCGTCAGCAGGACGAAGATCAGTGGGAGCCCGACGATCTGGAAGCTGCGGGGCAGGGGCCGGCCCAGGCGCTCGACGGCGGAGTTCATCACGCACCCGACCTCAGATGGGCTCGAAGCTCGAGACCGTGAAGGTCACGTCCAGGAGATCTTCGCCGTCGCCGGTGGCCGCGCTGCGCCGCTTGGCGTGACGGACGCGCAGGCTCTTCACCGAGAGGAGGCGGGTCTCGGCCTCGATGTTGTGCAGGTAGTTGATGGTCTGGCCCAGGCTCACGTTCTTCAGGGTCACCTCGAGCTTGGTCTCCGTGTAGCGGTCGGAGTCGGGGCTCTGGCGCTCCTCCATCGAGTCGATCTTGACCGCCGACCGCGAGGCCAGCCCGGAGAGCAGGGTGCGCAGGCCCACCGTCTCGCGGCCCGCCGCGATCCGCCGCTCCACCGACGCGAGGCGGCCGGCCACCTGGTCGTAGTCGCGGCGCAGCCGGGTCATGATCTCGAGCTGCTGCTCGAGGTCCTCGGTGCGCGAGCGGGCCTGGCGGGTGGACTCGGCGATCGGGTTCAGGACCGCGACCCAGAGGAGCGTGGCGCCCAGGGAGGCCCCGACCGCGATGACCAGCCAGCGCTCGCGGCTCGAGAGGTTGTCCCACGCGGCGCGCATGCGGGCGAGGAAGTCGTTCACGGCGCCCCCTCTCCGCCCTCGTCGAGGCTGATGATGAGGTCGAACTCGATGCGTCCGCTGCGGCGGTCGGTGGAGCTCTCCCCGGCCTTGGCCGAGGTGAAGGGCGGCGAGGCGGCGATCACCCGCTCCAGCCGGTCGGTGGCCTCGAAGCCCTCGGCCGACACCTTGATCCGGATCACGTTGCGATCGATCGTGATCTCTTCGAAGCGCACCGGGAGGTCCGGCGGGACCCGCCGCGACAGCTCGGCCAGCAGGTCGAGGGCCGACCCGTTGCCGTAGATCCCCAGGAAGTCCGCGCGCTCGCGGGCATCGGTGAGCGCGCGGCGCATGGCCATGACCGGGCGGTCCGGGGCCGGCTGGTCGGGGAACGCGCCGGTGTATAGGCCCTGGAGCTGGGCGTACAGCTGGTCGGCGCGGCGCGACTCGAGCCCGACCGAGGTCACGACCCGGGCGCCGAGCAGCACGAGCACCGCAGTCAGCAGCAGGGCCGTGGCGCGCAGCTGCGGGCCGAAGAAGCGGCGCAGGTCCGTGCGGTAGGCGAACTCGTCGCGCCGGAACTCGAGCCGCGAGCGGGCCTCGCCGGTCCCGCGCAGGGCCAGCGCCAGGGCGGGCGCGAACAGCAGCGGGTCGCCGCCGGCCACGAGCGACGCGCCCTCGGCCTCGGGCGGCGGGGCCAGGCGCGCGGTCGGGATGCCCGTGCGCTCGGCCAGGTACTCGTCGATGCGGTGGAGCCGGGCCGTGCCTCCGAACAGCACGAGGCTCGCCACCTGGGCCTCGGCCGGGCCGCCGAGGACGGGCTCCAGCGACTCGAGGGTGCGCACGGTCTCCCGGGCCAGCCGGTCGAGCACCGCGAGCGAGGCCGGAGAGGCGCTGTCGAACCCGAGGTGGAAGACCCCGTCCTCGCACTTCACCCGCTCCGCCTCGTCGAGCGGCAGGTTGCGGTCCTTGGCGACCGCCTCGGTGAGGGCGGCGCCGCCCAGGGTGATGGTGCGGGCCGCGACGGGGCGGCCGTCCATCAGCAGGCAGAAGGTCGTCTTGCGGTGGCCGAGGTCGACGAGCAGGCGGGTCCCCGGCAGGTCGAAGATCGCCGCCAGGTTGCCGAGCACCAGCCCCTCGGCCTCCAGGGTGCGCGGCGAGCAGCCCCAGCTCTGGAGCTTCTCCAGGTAGGCCGACACCTCCTCGCGTTGCACGAGCACCGCCTGGACCGAGGCGTGGTGACGGTCGCCCTCGAGCACGGTCCAGTCGACGACCACGTCCTCGCTGTCGAAGGGGGTCTGCGCCTCGAGCTCGAAGGGAACCGCCGCCTGGAGCTTCTTGCGGTCGCGGAACGGGAACTCGAGGCGCCGGGAGGTGATGCGGTCGCCGGGCAGCGCGCAGATCGCCTGCTCGAAGGGCAGGCGGTGCATCGCGGCGAAGCGGCGGAGCTGCTCCTCCATGTCCGCGTCGGGCGCGGCCAGGGGATGTACGCGCAGCTGCACCGGCTCGACACCGCGCAGGGTCTGGCGCAGCTCCACCGCCTTCACGGAGTGGGAGCCGAAGTCCAGCCCGAGTACGGTCTTCATCATCGGCACGGGATGTTGACTCCGATCGCCAAGGGTCCCCTCACTGGACCCGATAGCTTAGCAGCCGCGGTTCCTGCGGGTTGCTGCGGTCGACGATGGCGATGGCCCGGCGGTCCACGCTCGCGACGCGGGCCGTGGCCGTCACGCGAAACAGCGACGCGGACGCGGGCAGGCGGGTGGGCGGATAGAAGCCTCCTTCGACGTTCACGTTGGCGGGCGTCTCGCAGCGGTCGGGGTCGCTGGACGAGTCGTCGCACAGGAACCGTCCCTGCTCCCGCAGCTGGAGGATCTGGCGGACCCGGTCCTCGTCCAGCAGCCGGCGGCTGCCCGACGGGCCGTGCTGGATGGCCGCCAGGACCCAGGGCGGCGCCGTGTTGACGTTGACGCCTTCGGGGTCCTCGCCCGACACCAGCGGGTAGACCGTGACGTAGGGGCGGAGGGCTTCGACCAGGGTCTCGTCGAAGCCCTCGATCAGGCGCAGCTCGTCCACGGACAGCAGCGGTCGGTTGGCCGCGGCGTAGGGCGGGTCCTGCCGCGCGTAGTAGTCGTCCTCGGGCCCGCCCCGCAGCCGCACGGAATCGTCGTCCAGGTAGTCGATCAGGTTCTGGGCGACCTCCCGGGGGTTCCAGACCTTCTCGACCGGCGGGATGTCGAGCTCTTCGATCACCTTCGTGAAGAACTCGACCAGGTACTCCTCGACGTCGGCGTCGATCGCCGCCTCGTCGCCCACCCCCGCGGCCTCGCCGTGGCCCACCAGCGAGTTCAGGTTGAGGCGGGCGCCCGCGTCCTCGATGCGGATGCGCAGACGGCCCCCGTCCTCGGTGACGATCTCCTGCTCGTGGATGCGCGCCCAGGGGTCCGCGAGGGTGTCCATGCTCCGGGGGCCCGAGTCCTCGGCGTCGTCCAGGGGCTGCCCCCCGCCCGAGGCGGCGTCGCGCAGGAGGTCGTCGATCAGCACCGTGGTGGCCAGCCGGATACCGCCGCGGGCCAGCGCCTCGGCCTGGGCGGTCCAGTCGCGGTTCTTGATCACCACGACGTCGACCAGGGTGCGGCGCTGGAACGCGAAGAGCGCGCTGGCCAGCAGCAGCACCAGGATCAGCACCATGGCGAGGACGACGCCCCGTTCGGATCGACGGCTCACTGACATTGGAGCTCCAGGCCCGGCAGCGGGATGGAGGCCGGAGCGCAGTCGCTCCGGCGTGTGTTCCAGTACCCCGGGTCCACGTCCTGGCCGATCAGCCCGGCGTTCTTCTGGAGGCACTGGCCGATGGTCCCGAACTGGCAGTCCGAGTCCTCCCCCTCTTCGTCCTCATCGGCGAACGCGTCCTCGTCCTCGAGCGATTCGTCGCCGCCGCGGGGGCTCGCGTCCTCGTCGTTGGGGATCCCGTCGCCGTCGATGTCGTCGTCCGAGGCGTTGGGGATGCCGTCGCCGTCGATGTCCCCGTCCTCGGAGTCGGGGATGCCGTCGCCGTCGGTGTCGATGCTGTCGCCGTCCTGGGTGTCCGACGACAGGTCGACCGGCCGCACCGGCAGCAGGACCGTGCGCGTGAAGGCCTCCCCCGGGACCTCCTCGCCGTCGAGCTCCCAGGCGTCACGGTCGAGGAGCGCCACCGTCAGCTCGGCGGCCACGGGCAGGCGGTCGGCCTCGGCGGCGGCCGTGGAGTCCCAGGTGCTGCGCCAATCGCCCTCGTCCGAGAGGAAGCGCGCGCTGAAGCCCGCGAGGCCGTCGGCCAGGACCGCCCCGCGGCGATCGTCGGCGGGGAGCTCGCGCAGTCGCTCCGCACGCAGCCCCGGCTCGACCCAGCGCCACAGGGCGTAGCCCACCTCCTCGGACGCCTGGAGCGCGTAGCTGACGGTCGCCAGGTCGGCGGAGTGCCCTGAGTTCGTGCGGGGGACGTGGTTCAGCACGGCGAAGCGGAGGCGGTCGGCCCCGTCCCCCGCCCGCTGCTCCTCGGCCAGGAAGATCCACGGGTGCGGCGCCGCGTCTGCCTCGGCCTGGGTGCCGCGCATGACCAGGTAGGCGCCCTCCAGGTCCCGGGCCACCCGATCCAGGATCGCGGTGGCGTGGCGGACCTCGGCGGTGCGCCGGGTGGCGCGGTCCGTCGCCTCGGAGATCTGCATGAAGTACGTGGATGCGCCGGCCACCACGCCGGTGGTGAGCAGGGTCGCCGCCAGCACCTCGATCAGCGTGAAGCCGCCGCGCGCGCGCCTCACTCCGGGACCCCGGAGTCCGGCGCCTCGCCCAGGCCGGCGGAGGCGAGAAGAGCGTTGGCGGCCTCGCGGTCGAGGGCGAACGTGGTGCGGGTGGCGGCGTAGGTATCGATGCCCTCGTCCCACTCCACCCGCACGTGGAGCCGGCGCAGCACCCCGTCCGGGTTCTCCGGCGTGGGTGCGAGCAGGCTCGGGGGCGCGTCGTCGTCGGACTCCGCGCCCGGCGTGCCCGGCGCGGGCTCGAGCTGGAGGGGAGGGAGCCAGGGCTCCACGGTGACGGTGATCCGGAACTCCTCCTGGTCCTTCTCCTGCTCGTCCACCACCGGGGTCTGCCCGACGGCGAGCTGGCTCTCCAGGGCGACCAGCTCCTCGTCGGCGATCAGGGCCGCGCGGATGCGACGGCTGCTCTCGCCCTGACCGCGCAGCAGTCCGTTGAACTGACCCGCGAACGCCGTGAAGGTCAGCATGAAGATGAGGATCGCGGCCAGGACCTCGAGCAGCGTGAAGCCTGCGCGCTGCGGCCGGCGGCTCTCAGACCTCGTCGGACGATCCACGAATCCGCACCATGTCCTGGAGGGGCCGGATCTCCAGCACCATCCTCAGGTCGTCCTGGGTGGCGAGCTCGATCTCCGCCGAATCGGTGCTTCCGTCGCGGTCGAAGACCACGGCCACGTCGCCCGAGTCGAGCCAGCCCTCGGGCGTCTGGACGCCCGCGAACAGGATGCCGTCGGACAGCCAGTTGTCCCGTCCGTCGGCGCCGGGGATCGGCCGGTATTCGCGCCACAGGATCCGGGGAGGGGACATGGGGATCGCGTCGCCGCTGCGCAGGTCGACCTGCTCCCAGGGCGCCGGCCCGATCTCCCCATCGTCGTCGTCCCCTTCGGCCTCGGCGTCGCTGACGAACCACTCGATCCGGTACAGCCCGTCGTCGACGGCCACCAGCATGCGGTGGGGGCGCCCGGTCATCACCGCCCGCTGGCGCGCGAGCTCGAGGGCCGCCGCCAGCTCCTTGGCCTGGTTCGTCAGCATCCGACTCTGGGTGGCTCCGAGGTTCGGCAGGACCATCAGCATGGCCAGTCCGAGGATGGTGACCACGGCCAGCAGCTCGAGGAGCGTGAAGGCGCTCCGCGAGCGACGCGCGCGCTCACCGTCCTGCCGGGCGGAGCCCGGGTTCATCCGGCCTCTCCTTCGTCGTCCCAGTTCGTCACGTCGGCGTCGACCCCGTCACCGCCCGGGGAGCCGTCGGCGCCCATGGACCAGAGGTCGTAGTCCGAAGCGTTGCGGCTGCCCGGGCTCTCGTACTGGTACGGGTTGCCCC
This sequence comes from Myxococcota bacterium, assembly GCA_050618075.1. Lineage (GTDB taxonomy): Bacteria > Myxococcota_A > UBA9160 > UBA9160 > UBA4427 > JBNLVL01. The sequence continues at coordinate 276,424 of JBNLVL010000010.1, read as the reverse complement.
AGGGATCGAGCAGCGCCCCCTTCTTTTTGAGGTAGCCGCCGGACGGATAGTTCCGGGGCTCCGGCGTTCCGGAGGGCTTGCTCACCAGCGCGTCGAGCCCCTGGTCGGTGGTCGGATAGCGCGAATTGTCCATGCGGTAGAGCTCGAGGGCGGTCTCGAGCTGTGACATGGTCGCGCGCGCCGTGTTGACCCTGGCCTTGTCCACCTGGGCGAAGACGTTGTAGCCGACGATGCCGACCAGCAGGCCCATGATGATGACCACGGCCATGATCTCGATCAGGGTGAATCCCCGGCGTCGGCGTCGCGGCTCGCCGGGGGTCCCGGTCCGGGGGAGGGCGTTCTCGTTCATCGTTTTCTCTCCTATCAGCTGATCGAGCTCGTGATCTGGAGGAGCGGCATGAGGGTGGCCATGATGATCACGAGCACGATGCCGACCATCAGCAGGATGAGCAGGGGCTCGAGCAGGGAGGTGAGCCGACTCACCGTCGTCTCCACCTGCTCGTCGTAGGTCTCGGCCACCTTGGTGAGCATGCCTTCGAGCGCCCCGCTGCGCTCGCCGACCTCGATCATGTGGGTGACCATGGGTGGGAACTGCCCGCTGTTGCGCAGGGGAACGGCCAGGGTCGCGCCCTCGGTGATGGCGACCTTTGCGTCCTCGATGGCGTCTCCGATGACGCGGTTGTTCGCCACGTGCTTCGAGATCTCGAGGGCGCGCACGATGGACACGCCGCCGCCCAGGAGCGTGGACAGCGTGCGGGTGATCCGGGCGATGGCGATGAGGCGGATGATGCGGCCCACCACCGGCATCCGCAGGCGGAACCGGTCGTAGGCGGCGCGCCCACGCTGGGTCCGCACGGTCTGCCGGAACGCGGCGAACAGCGCGACCCCGACCAGGGCGAGCGCCCACCACCAGGTGCGCAGGAACTCCGACCCGGACATGATCGCGACGGTGTACCAGGGGAGCTCCTGGTCCAGGGACTCCAGCAGCGAGGTGATCTGCGGGAGCACCACCGTCACCAGCGCGATCACCACCACGCCGGCGAACGCCAGCATGACCGCCGGATAGATGAGGATGGACGAGACCTTGTTCGTCAGCCGGACCTGCTCTTCCTGGTAGTCGGCGATGCGCGCCAGGACGACCTCGAGGGCGCCGCCCGCCTCGCCGGCCCGGATCATGCTGACGAAGAGGTCGTCGAACTGCCGGGTCTGCTGGAGGGCGTCGGCGAGCGCCGACCCCTCGTTCACCCTCTCGCGTACGCCGGCGATCACCGACTTCAGCCGGCCGTGCTCGATCTGGTCCGTGAGCGCACCGAGCGCCTCGACGAGCGGGATGCCGGCGGCGACCAGGGTCGAGAGCTGGCGGGTCGCCAGCGCGATCTCCATGGTGGGGATCCGCTGGAACGAGCTCAGGTCGATGCGCCAGCCGCCTTCGCCTTCGGCCTTGCCGGCTCCGGCCACCGTGGCGGTCGCGCGGGCCTCGCCGATCTCGGTGAGGAACACGCCGTCCTGGCGCATGCGGGCCCGGGCGGCTCGCGCGCTCTCCGCGGTGAGGGTGCCCCGGGTGGCCTTGCCGGCCGCGGTCACCCCCTTGTACGCATAGACGGGCACGGTTGGGTCTCTCGTGTCTCGAATCGGGTTTGGCGGGGACTCAGATCTGGGCGACCGCGCCCTCGTCCTCGGTCGCCCGCAGCACCTCGGCCACCGACGTCACGCCCTGGAGCACCTTGCGGGCTCCGTCCGCGCGAAGGCTGGCCATTCCCTTGGAGACCGCCTTCGCCTTGATCGTCTTGGAATCGGTGTGTCCGGTCACCATGGCGCGGATGTCGTCGTCCACGAGCATGAACTCGAAGATGCCGAGCCGGCCGCGGTAGCCGGTCTGGTTGCAGACCGGGCAGCCGACGGCGCGGTAGATCGCGACCGGTCGGCCCGGCGGGCGCACGCCGATCTCCCGGAGCTCGTCCTCGCTGGCCTCGTAGCGCTCGCGGCACTGGGTGCAGAGCACGCGGACGAGCCGTTGGGCCAGGACGCCCGCCAGGGAGGAGCCGACGAGGAAGGGCTCCACGCCCATGTCGACCAGCCGGGTGATGGCGCTGGCGGCGTCGTTGGTGTGCAGGGTGGACAGCACCAGGTGGCCGGTGAGCGACGCCTGGATCGCGATCTCCGCGGTCTCGAGGTCGCGGATCTCGCCCACCAGGATCACGTTCGGGTCCTGGCGCAGGATCGAGCGCAGCCCCGCGGCGAAGGTCAGCCCGATCTTGGAGTTCACCTCGATCTGGCCGATGCCCGGCTGCTGGATCTCGACGGGCTCCTCCACGGTGATGATGTTGCGGTCGCGGTTGTTGATCCGGGCCAGCGCGGCGTGGAGGGTGGTCGTCTTGCCGCTGCCGGTGGGACCCGTCACCAGGATGATCCCGTTGGGCCGCTTCACCAGCTTCTCCATGGTGCCGAGCTGGGCCTCGGTGAAGCCGATCTTCTCCAGGTCCAGCAACTCCTGGGAGTCGGGCAGCAGCCGCATCACCAGGCGTTCGCCGTAGGCCACGGGGAGGGTGGAGAGGCGCACGTCGTAGTCGCGGCCGGCGATCTTGAGGCGGATGCGCCCGTCCTGGGGCAGTCGGCGCTCCGCGATGTTCAGCCCGCCCATGATCTTGATGCGCGACGCGATGCTGGCCTGGAGCGCCTTGGGCAGGGGCTTCATCGGCTCGTAGAGCACGTCGTCGATGCGGAAGCGGACGCGGATCACCTTCTCGAAGGGCTCGATGTGGATGTCGCTGGCGCGCTCCTTCACGGCGTGCTGCAGCATCGAGTTGACCAGCCGGATGATCGGGGCGTCGTCGGTGGCCTCGAGCAGGTCCTGGGGCTCGCTGCTGATCACCGAGGCCAGCTCGTCGAGGTCGTCCTCGGCCTCCTCGGCCAGCTGGTCCGTGACCGCCATGCCGCGGTCGTAGACCTCGTTGATGGTGTTCAGGATGACCCGCTCCGGGGCCAGCTCGAGGGCGATCTCCCGGCTCCCGAAGAGCAGGCGCAGGTCGTCCAGCGGCGCCGTGTCCAGGGGGTTCGACGACGCGATGCGCAGGGTCCCGTCTTCCTCGAGGGCCAGCGGGATGAGCCGGTGGTGCTTGGCGAAGCCGATGGGGACCCGGTCGATCAGGGTCTCGTCCACGTCGCCCGGGTCGAGGTCGGTGCGCACGCTGAGCCCGAGCTGCTGGCCCACGCCCCGCAGCACGTCGTCCGGCTCCAGCATGCCCTCCTGGACGAGGATCTCTCCCAGCCGGCCGCCGTCCTGGGCCTGGCGCTCCCGGGCGCGCTCGAGCTGCTCGGGCAGCAGACGCCCGCTGCGCAGCAGGAGCTCGCCGAGCTCGAGCCGGTCGGCCCGCGCATCGGAGCTGCCGGCGCCTTCGCTCACGGCGCGGCCTCCTCCGCGGCCGCGCCGTCGACCGGCGCGGCCTCCTCGGCGGCTGCGCCGTCGACCGGAGCGGCCTCCGCGGTCTCGGTCTGGATCACCCGGACCTCCGGCTCGAGGTCGAAGGAGCGCTGCAGGACGGCCACGGCCTCGCTGGCCTTGTCCAGGGTCTCGTAGGGGGCGAGCTGGACCTCGTAGAGGACGACGCCACCGCGCTCTTCGGAGACGAGGGTGCTGTCGAAGCCCCCGTCGCTCAGGTCGACCATGACGGACTGGGCCTCGCCCGGGTCGCTCCAGACGCCGGCTCGAACCTGGTAGGTCCGCAGGTTGTCCTGCTCGGCGCGCATCAGGCGCTTCCGGCGGGCGTCGTGATCCGCCTGCTCGATCGCCGCCATGCGTTCGATCGGGTAGCGCCTCATGTGGTCGACCAGGGCATTCCGCACCGAATTGCGCCCCTTGAAGGAGTTCGGGTCCATGCCCGCGCGGAGCGCCTGATCCCGCTCGGAGTCGCTCAGTTTGAGCGCACGCCCCGCTCGGTTTCGGAACTCCTCGCGCTTGCGGATCGTCTGGGCCTCGAGCTGTTCGGCGCTTCGCACGATGTTGGGCGTGAGAAAGATCAAGAGGTTGACCTTCTCGATGGAGGTGGTCTTCGTCTTGAACAGCCAGCCCAGGAGCGGGATGTCGCCGAGCCACGGGACCTTGCTGAGCTGCTCCGTCGCCCGGTCGCTGACCAGTCCGCCGATCACGACGGTCTGTCCGTTGTTCACCACCACGGTGTTCTCGACCCGTCGATTCGTGAGGGCCACGCCGGTCTCGTTCGGGTCGAACCCCACCTCGACTCCGGTCAGGGTGGGGTCGATGTTCGTGATCTCCTGGAAGATCCGCAGGCGGAGCGTGTCCCCCTCGCTGATCTGCGGGGTCACGCGCAGCGTCACGCCGATGTCCTGGCGCTCGATGTTGACGGAGCTGTTCAGCCCGTCCGACGAGGCGCCCTCGGCCGACTCGATGCGGCTCGTCGGGATCGGGATGTTGTTGCCGATGCGGATCTCCGCCTCCTCGTTGTCCGAGGTGAGGATGTGCGGGGCCGACAGCACGTTCGTGTCGCCGTCGGTCGCTGCGACACGCAGGAGCGTCTGGATCGAGGTCGTGCCGCCGTCGCGGCGGGTGTTCAGCAGGAACGGCGGTGGGTTGTCTCCGACCCGGCTCGACAGGTCCCCTCTCACCCCGGTGGGCGGAAGAACCGTTCCTCCCAGGGCAGCGATCGTCGCCGGATCGGTTGCCGTCAGGATCGTGAAGTCGATGGCGCTGTCGATGGCCAGCAGCGCGTTCATGCCCAGGTCCTTGGCGTCGTTGACGTTGACCTCCATGATCAGCGCCTCGACCAGCACCTGGGGCCGCGCGATGTCCAGCCGCTCGATCACGCCCTTCAGGGTCTCGTAGGCCTCCTTGCTGCCCTGGATGATGATGGAGTTGGTCGCCGGATCGGCGCTCAGGCTGACCCCGCCCTCGAGCTCCGTCACGGCCGAGCGCAGCGCCTGGGCGGTGGCCGCCGACGTGGTCCCGGCCCGGCCCGTGGACCCGGCGCTGGGCCGCGAGCCGCTCACCAGGCTCGTGAGGGTCTGGACGAGCTCTTCGGCGTCCGCGTGCTTCAGGTAGTAGACGCGGATGCTGCCCTCGCCCGAGACCGGCACGTCGAGCTTGCGGACCAGGCCGCGGATGTCCTCGAGCTGGCTGCGACTGGCGAGCACGATGAGCGAGTTGGTGCGGTCGTCGGTGATGATCCGGACGGTCCCGCGCGAGGCCGCCTCGGCGGTCTGGGCGGCGGCCCGGGCGCTCGTGCGGCGGGAGACCGAGGTGCGGCGGCGGGAGGTGGTGGGGGCCGAGACCTCCGCCCCGTAGATCTCGGAGATCTGCTGCCCCATGGTCACCGCGTCCGCGTACAGGACCTTGATCACCGCCAGCTCCTCGCGGTAGGTCTCCACGTCGATGGCCTCGAGGATCGACAGCAGCCGCCGGATGTTGGCCTGGGTGTCGGTCAGGATGATGGTGTTGGTGGGCGGGTAGGCCACCATCGCCGCGTCCTTCGAGACCAGGGGCTTCACCGTGTTGGTGATCGCCTCGGCGTCGATGTAGTGGAGGGGAATCAGCCGGGTGACGAAGCGGTCGCGGTTCTCTCCCGCCCCGGAGCGGATGGTCTCGATGCTCGATTCCTTGGCGTCCCGGATGGGGATGATCTTGAGCACCCCGCCCGGTCCCTCGACCGTGGTGAAGCCCTTCACCTGGAGCACCGACTCGAAGACCGCGTAGGCCTGCTCGATGCTCACCTTGGACGGCGACACGATGGTCACCCGGCCCCGGACCCGATCGTCGTAGATGAAGTTGCGGCCGGTGATCTGGGCGATCTGGTCGATCACCACCGCGAGCTCGACGTCGTTGAAGTCGAGCTGGATGCCGCCCCCGTCGGCGGACTCCGGCGACTGGGCCCAGGCGGCGCCCACGGGTCCCAGGAGAAGGGCCGTCAGCAGGAGCGTGGGTGCGGCGAGGCGCAGGACGTGGCTCACGCGGGCATTCCTCATCACAGCTGGTCCAGGATGTCGGCGACCTGGTCCGCCGGAATGGTCTTCTTCTGTCCGTTCACCGTGAACTCGAACTCCTCGGCCTGGGTGAGCTCCGACAGCAGCTTCGCGCTGGAGGCGGGGTTGTTGATCTCGATGCCGTTGAGCTCGGTGATGACGTCGCCGTCCTTGAATCCGAACTTCTCGTACATGCTGCCCGACTTGATCGCGCTCAGCTGGATGCCGACCATCTCTCCGCTCTCGTACTTGGGCAGGATGCGCGCGTCCGAGAAGAGCGTGGCCGCGCTCCGCGGGCTCTCGGCCGCCCGCTCCGCGCGCTCGCGCAGCTGCTGGAGACGGTCGGAGATCCTCGTCTTCGGGCGCTCGCGCCGGCTCGTGGCCCGCCGCGCCGTGCGGCGCGTGGGCCGGGACGGCGGCGCGTCCTCGTCGAGCACCAGCTCCTCGCGCTTGGCGCCGTTCAGCAGCACCACCCGCTTGCGCTCGATGGAGGCGATCTCGACCCGCGGATGCTTCTCCAGCCGGTCTCCCACGCGCACCACCTGGTGCTCCTGGGACCCCTTGTCCTCGATGGCGGCCGTCGAGAGCGCGGGATCGTCCGCGGCCGCGGTCCCCAGCAGGCGGAGCGGAAGCCGGGTCTCCTGCAGATCCTCGTCGGGCTCGGGCTCCGGCAGGTCCTCGCCGGCGAGCTGGGCGCCGAAGAGATTGCGGTCGAGGATGGGCTGCCGATCCTGCCACTGGGCGCGACTCGAGCGCGCGGCCGGAGGCGGGGCGGCCGCGGCCGCGACCGGCGGAGCGAGCCATTCGCCGCCCACCTCGTTGACGATTCCGGAGGTCACGTACGCGCACGCCACGAACAGGCCGATGTTCGCGAGGCGTATGCCGAGTTGACCAAGACCGCCCATCGGGTCTCCCGGATCTCCCTAGAGGACACCCTCGTTCGAGAGCACGGATTTCGAAGGCCGAGAGAGTGGGCCATTCCACCCCTCGAGCCCAGCGAACCGTCGGCTCCCGTCACTTCCCGCCACCCGCCGCTTCCGGCGGTCTCCAGTCGCCTCGAACCGCCTCGCACCGGCGCTTCGGGCCTCGGGACGACGCACGCCCGGGGCGCCTGCGCCGACGCCGACCACGATTCCGACCGGGGCCTGCGCTCGGAGTGTCCAGCTTCTGCTGCTGCGGCAACGGCCGCGGCCCGCTCGGCTGTCATCCCCCCCGGACCAGCGGCGCAGTATAGCCGCCCCGCGTCCGGATCCAACTAAAGCCTTGCGATTTCGGGTAGTTAACACCGAAGACGCGACTCCCCGATCGATCCCCGACCCCGTTGGGTGGACCCCGCCCCGCCGGTGGCAGTTCGGTTGTGTCCCGACGATTGTTGGTGATCGGCTCATCCCCCCGCCGGCGAGAGCGATAGTTCCTGAAATCGCCGAGAAGTGCGCGAGGCCGGCGACTTCGACCCGGGAGCCGCGCATTGCCGGACCCCGATCGGTGCGCCCACATTCTTCGGGACACAACCCTCGGGAAAGGCGTGGGGCCGGTTGACAGGGTCCCCGTCGGGCCGAGCTTTCGCCGCGTTTCGCGCCTCAGGCGGCTCCGGATGCCGCGAGGCTCGGAGGAATTCACCCCGGGGAAGGTTGCCCCGGAGGGTCTGGGCTAGCGTCCGCGGTCCCCATACGGCCCGCGAGGCCGGAAGCCAACCGGAAGCAGCGCAAGCAAGACCGGGATCGCGAACGAAAGAAGAACGGGGAGGCGAGAGGAAGCAATGGCGGCATCTGGAAAGGTCATCGGCATCGACCTGGGGACCACGAACTCGGTGGTCTCGGTCATGGAGGGCGGACAGCCCGTGGTGATCGCCAACGAGGAGGGCGGTCGCACGACGCCCTCCGTGGTGGCCTTCACCGACGAGGGAGAGCGGCTGGTCGGGGCCATCGCCAAGCGACAGGCCGTGACGAACCCCGAGCGCACGATCTACTCGATCAAGCGCTTCGTGGGACGCCGCATGGGCGAGGTGCCCGAGGAGATCCGCCTGGTCCCGTACAAGGTGACCGAGGGCAAGGAAGGCGCCGTGGCCGTCGAGATCGACGGCAAGACGTACACGCCGCCGGAGATCTCGGCCATGGTGCTGGCGAAGCTCAAGGCCGCGGCCGAGTCCCACCTGGGCGCCGAGGTGACCGAGGCCGTGATCACGGTTCCGGCCTACTTCAACGACGCCCAGCGCCAGGCCACCAAGGACGCCGGGAAGATCGCCGGCCTCGAGGTCAAGCGGATCATCAACGAGCCCACGGCGGCGGCGCTGGCCTACGGGCTCGACAAGCAGGAAGACGAGAAGATCGCGGTCTACGACTTCGGCGGCGGCACCTTCGACATCTCGATCCTCGAGGTGGGCGAGAACGTCGTGGAGGTCAAGGCGACCAACGGCGACACCCACCTGGGCGGCGACAACCTCGACCAGCGGGTCATCGACTATCTGCTGGCCGAGTTCAAGAAGGACCAGGGGATCGACCTCGCCGGCGATCCGATGGCCATGCAGCGCCTGCGGGAAGCGGCGGAGAAGGCCAAGATCGAGCTCTCGAGCGCGGCCGCCACGGACATCAACCTGCCCTACATCACCGCGGACCAGACCGGTCCGAAGCACCTGGTGATGAAGCTCTCGCGCGCCAAGTTCGAGCAGCTGGTCGAGGCCGACATCGAGCGCACCCTCGAGCCCTGCCGCAAGGCCCTGGCGGACGCGGGGCTCCAGACCTCCCAGATCGACGAGATCGTCCTGGTGGGCGGCTCGACGCGCATCCCGCTGGTCCAGAAGAAGGTGCAGGAGCTCTTCGGCAAGGAGCCCAACAAGACGGTCAACCCCGACGAGGTGGTGGCCGTGGGCGCGGCGGTCCAGGGAGGCGTGCTCGCCGGCGACGTCAAGGACGTACTCCTGCTGGACGTCTCGCCCCTGTCCCTGGGCATCGAGACGCTCGGCGGCGTGATGACCAAGCTGATCGAGCGCAACACCACGATTCCCACGAAGGCCCAGCAGGTGTTCTCCACCGCGGCGGACAGCCAGCCCCAGGTGGAGATCCGCGTGCTCCAGGGCGAGCGGGAGATGGCCAACGACAACCGGGAGATCGGCCGCTTCATCCTGGACGGCATTCCGCCGGCGCCCCGGGGCGTGCCCCAGATCGAGGTCGGGTTCGACATCGACGCCAACGGCATCCTGTCGGTCTCGGCGACCGACAAGGCGACCGGCCGCGAGCAGTCGATCCGGATCGAGGGCACCGGGGGCCTGTCCAACGACGAGATCGAGCGGATGGTCAAGGACGCCGAGGCCCACGCCGCCGACGACAAGTCGCGCCGGGACAAGATCGAGAGCCGGAACCGGCTCGATTCCCTGATCTACCAGGCGGAGAAGACCCTGGACGACAACCGGGAGAAGCTCGGCGGCGACGAGATCGAGGGCCTCGAGTCCGCGATCGCGGCGGCGAAGACGGAGCTCGACTCCGACGACGCCGCGAAGATGGACGCCGCCCACCAGCAGGTGGAGGCGGCCCTGCACAAGGTGGCCGAGACGCTCTACAAGGCCGAAGCCGCGGCGGGAGCCGCGGCCGGAGCCGGGCCCGAGGCCGCCGCGGGGTCCGGAGGAGGCGCCGCGGGCGCAGCCGACGACGACGTGATCGATGCCGAGTACACCGAGGAGAAGGGCGATCAGTGATCCCAAGAGGCAGGGCCGGGATCCTCTCTCGGAGCTGTTCGGGGACTTCCCCGACCAGCTCCGCGGAGATCGCTGGCAGCCCTCGGTCGACGTCTTCGAGACCGAGCGGGCCATCGTGGTCCGCGCCGAGGTGCCCGGCGTCCAGGGAGACGACATCCGGGTGAGCGTGGACGGCGACCTGCTGCGCATCAGCGGTGTGCGGAGCGTGCCGGCCGGCCAGGAGATCCAGCGTCTCCATCAGATGGAGATCGCCTTCGGACCCTTCGAGCGCGCCCTCCGCGTGCAGGTGCCGTTCGACCGCAACCAGGTGAGCGCCCACCTCGAGGACGGGATCCTCGAGGTGATCCTCTCGAAACGACGATCCCGACAGATCGAGGTGGAGACCGAATGACGAGGGAGCGCGAGGAAGGCCTCGGGCTCGGCGACGAGGAGGAGGTCGACGAGGGCATCCAGCCCGACTGGGACGCCGGCCGCGGCGGGGTCGACGTGACCGTGGGCGGCGCCGAGGACGAGGACGCGGACGAGGGGCTGGTCGAGCTGCCGGACACGCTGCCGGTGCTTCCGCTCAAGAACACGGTGCTGTTCCCGTTCCTGCTGTCGCCGCTCCTGGTGAACACGCCGCGTTCCCAGCGACTCGTCGACGACGTGCTGGTCGAGCCCAGCCGGTTGATGCTGTGCACCGCGGTGAAGGGGCCCATCGAGGGCAGCCCGGGGCCGGACGACGTCTACCGCGTCGGGACCGTCCTGCGCGTGGTCAAGATGCTCAAGTTCCCGGACGACTCGTACCGCCTGCTGGTCCAGGGGGTGGCGCGCGCGGTGATCGAGGAGTTCCGCTCCGAGGACCCCTACCTGCTGGCGCGGGTGCGGCGCCTGGAGGAGGTCGGGGACGCCGAGTCCGTCGAGGCGACGGCGCTGGTGCGCAACGTCTCCCAGCAGTTCGCGGCCCTCGTCTCCGAGAGCCCCCGGCTCTCCGACGAGCTCCAGGTGCTGGCCGCCAACCTGGAGGACCCGTCCAAGCTCGCCGACCTGGTCGCGTCGAACCTCGATCTCGACGTCCCCCACAAGCAGCGCGTGCTCGCGGAGGCGGACATCGCCGCGCGGCTCAAGCTGGTGCAGACCGAGCTGGACAAGGAGCGCGACGCCCTCGACCTCGAGACGGAGATCCGCGAGAAGGTCCAGAGCGAGATGGGCAAGACCCAGCGCGACTACATGTTGCGCCAGCAGCTCGAGGCGATCCGTCGCGAGCTCGGGGAGGCCGAGGACAGCGAAGAGGAGATCGACCGCCTGCGCCAGCGCATCGAGGCGGCGGACCTGCCCGAAGAGGCGCAGAAGCAGGCCAACCGGGAGCTCGAGCGCCTGGCCCAGACGCCCACCGCCGCGGCCGAGCACAGCGTCATCCGCAGCTACCTGGAGTGGATCGCCGATCTGCCGTGGAACGAGGCGTCCGAGGACCGGCTGGACGTGGGCGTGGCCCGGGAGATCCTGGACGAGGACCACTTCGGTCTCGAGAAGGTGAAGGATCGCATCGTCGAGTACATCGCGGTGCTGTCGCTCAAGCGCGACCTGCGCGGTCCCATCCTGTGCTTCGTGGGGCCGCCGGGCACCGGCAAGACGTCCCTCGGCCGCTCGATCGCGCGGGCGCTCGAGCGCCGGTTCGTGCGCATCTCGCTCGGCGGGGTCCGCGACGAGGCCGAGGTGCGCGGCCACCGGCGGACCTACGTCGGGGCGCTTCCGGGCCGCATCATCCAGAGCATGAAGAAGGCGGGCACGCGGAACCCGGTGTTCCTGCTCGACGAGATCGACAAGGTCGGGACGGACTTCCGGGGCGATCCGTCGTCGGCGCTGCTGGAGGTCCTGGACCCGGAGCAGAACGTCGACTTCAGCGACCACTATCTCGAGGTCCCGTTCGACCTCTCCCAGGTGCTGTTCATCGCGACTGCGAACATCATGGACCCGGTTCCGCCGGCCCTGCGCGACCGCATGGAGGTGATCGAGCTTCCCGGCTACACCCTCGAGGAGAAGCTGGAGATCGCCCGGCGCTTCCTGCTGCCGCGGCAGATCGAGCAGAACGGCATCGGCGGAGTCGAGTTCGAGATCCCCGACGACACCCTGCGGCGCATCATCGAGAGCTACACCCGGGAGGCCGGCGTGCGCAACCTCGAGCGCGAGGTCTCGGCCGTGTGCCGCAAGGTGGCGCGCCGGGTCGCCGAGGGGGCCGTCGAGGGCGCCGTCGTGGTCAAGCCCGACGATCTCGACGAGCTGCTCGGTCCCGTCAAGTACGAGCCCGAGCTGGCCGAGCGCGGCGGTCGGCCGGGCGTGGCGGTCGGGCTGGCCTGGACGCCCGCCGGCGGCGACATCCTGTTCATCGAGTCGACGCGGATGAAGGGCAAGGGCCGCCTGAAGCTGACCGGCTCCCTGGGCGACGTGATGCGCGAGTCGGTGGAGGCCGCCCGCTCGTGGCTCCGCACCCACACCTCCGAGCTGGGGGTCGACCCCTCGGTCTTCGACGCGGAGGACCTGCACGTCCACGTGCCGTCCGGGGCGGTCCCCAAGGACGGCCCGTCCGCCGGCGTGGCCATGGTGACCTCCATGGCGTCGCTCTTCACCGGGCGTCCGGCGCTCCCCACCGTGGCCATGACGGGCGAGATCACGCTGCGGGGCAAGGTGCTCCCGGTCGGGGGCATCAAGGAGAAGGTGCTGGCCGCCAAGCGCGCGGGCATCGAGCGGGTGGTGCTCCCGGAGAAGAACCGCAAGGATGTGGACGAGATCCCGAAGGCGCTGCTGGAGGGGCTGGATCTTCAGTTCGTGGGGACCATCGACGATGCGCTCGAGCTTACTCTCAGTCCGACGGCCTAGCGTCGTCCTCAGCGTCGTCGCCGCGGCCGCGCTGGCCGGCTGTGTCTCGCGAAGCGCCCACCAGGAGCTGGTGAGCGAGAGCGAGCGGCTGTCCGCCGAGAACTTCCGGCTCGAGAAGGAGCTGGAGGCGGCCCGGCGCTCGACCGAGAACCTCGACAACGAGCGCGTGGCGCTCGTCGCCCAGACCGAAGCGCTGCTCGACGAGCGGGAGTCGCTCCAGACGGAGGTGGCGAAGCTCCAGCAGAGTCGGGACGAGCTCTCGACGACCCTGGTGGCGACCCGCACCGAGCTCGAGGCCCAGCAGGAGGAGGTGGAGCGCCTGCGAGGGACCTACCAGGGGCTCGTCGCCGACCTGGAGTCCGAGGTCGCCGCGGGACAGATCGAGATCGAGCAGCTGCGCGAGGGCATCCGCCTCAACGTGTCCGACGAGGTGCTGTTCGCGCCGGGCTCCGCCAAGCTCGGGCCGGACGGCGAGGCCGTGCTCGCCAAGGTCGCCGGCCAGCTCGTGGGCATCGCCCAGCGCATCGAGGTGCAGGGGCACTCGGACGGCATGCCCATCCGGGGGGCGCTGCGGGTCCGCTACCCCACGAACTGGGAGCTGGCCGGCGCGCGGGCCGCCAGCGTGGTGCGCCTGCTCCAGCGCGAAGGCGTCGCCGGCGAGCGGCTGAGCGCCGTGTCCTTCGCCGAGTACCGTCCGGTCGCGCCCAACGTCGACGCCGAGGGGCGCGCGCTCAACCGCCGCATCGAGATCCGCCTCCTGCCGCCCGAGGAGGCGCCCGCCGAGGCCCCGCCCGAGCCCAGCTCCGGCGGCTGACGGGTGGGCGCCGGCCCGGGAAGTCGCGAGACGCTGCTCGCCTGCTGGAGAAGCGCCCTCGACGCCGTGGGCGCGGGCTCCGCCCTCGAACGCAGCCTGGAATCCGATCCGCCCGACCCGGGCGCCGACTCCGGGGGCGTGTGGCTGCTCGCCCTCGGCAAGGCGTCGGTCCCCATGGCCCGGGCCGCCGAGGCGCGGGCCGGAGCGCGGCTCCGGGACGGGCTGGTCGTCACCAAGGACGGCCACGGTGGTGGGGGGCTCCGGAGCCCGGTCCTCGAGGCGAGCCACCCGGTGCCCGACGCGCGCAGCGAGCGGGCCGGACGCGCCGCGCTCGCGCGGGCCGGCGCCGTCGCACCCGACGGCCGGCTCTGGGTGCTGCTGTCGGGCGGCGCCTCGTCCCTGCTCACCCGTCCCTTGCCGGGCCTCACGCTGGACGACGTCGCCCGCACCACCCGGCGCCTGCTGGAGGCCGGGGCCGACATCGACGAGCTCAACACCGTCCGCAAACACCTGACCGCGGTCTCCGGCGGCCGCCTGGCGCGCGCCGCGGGGGGGCGTCCGATCGACGTCCGGGTGGTGTCCGACGTGCCCGGCGACCGACTGGACCTGATCGCGTCCGGGCCCTGCGCGCCCGACCCGAGCCGCTTCGCCGACGCCCGCGCGGTGCTGGCGGCGCGGGGGGCGGACGAGCTCTGGCCCGAGGCGGTGCGGGCGCACCTCGAGGCCGGGGCCCGGGGCGAGCGCGAGGAGTCGCCCAAGCCGGGCGACCCGGTGTTCGCCCGGGTGCGTCACACGATCGTCGCGTCGAACGCCGACGCCCGGGCCGCGGCCCTCGCCGAGGCGCGGCGGCGGGGCCTGGCGGCGGTCGATCTCGGCGAGTGCCTCGAGGGCGAGGCGCGGGACGCCGCGCGCGAGCTGGTGCGGCAGGCGAGGGCGCGCCGGCGGGCCGAGCCCCTGGTGGCGGTCGCCGGGGGAGAGACGACGGTCACGGTCCTTGGGGACGGGCTCGGAGGGCGGAGCCAGGAGCTCGCGCTCGCAGCGGCCCTCGAGCTGAACGGGGAGGACGGGATCGGCGTGCTCGCCGTGGGGACCGACGGCACCGACGGCCCGACCGATGCCGCCGGCGCCTACGCCGATCCGGGCAGCGCCCAGCGCGGGCGCAGGGCCGGAGTCGACCCGGTGAAGTCCCTCGAGCGCAACGACGCCTACGGATTCTTCGACCGCGAGGGGGGAATCGTGCGTTCCGGGCCCACCGGGACCAACGTCATGGATCTGGTCCTGATCTACGTGGACGCACTCCCCGCGCGGACCCCGCCGGTCAAGGCCGGGCGGTGAATTCCGGGCATGACGACGGCGTCCCAGCTGGAGTAGAGTGGGCGCCGCTCTCTCGAGGTGGGGATCCTCGGGACAGAGATGCGCAGTGACCCGAGCGCGTGACCCACGCGGGCCGGGGAGTGTGCGACCGGGCGAACCGCCGAGGTCGCCACGAACACACAGTCAGTCGTGTCGACGTCGCAGCGTCGGCGCCGTCGCGGTGGCGGGGGCCATCGCGATCGCAACCGCAGAAGGGAGCCCGTCGCCATGAAGCCCATGACGAACCGTATTCACCGCGTGGTCGCCGTCGCCGCGTTCGCCGCCGCCATCGCGGCCCTCGGACTGGCCGGGACGGCCTCGGCCGCGGGCAAGAGCATCCAGACCGAGGCCGAGTGGGTGAGCTTCGATTCCGAGAGCAACACCATCACCGTCAAGGTGCGCAAGCCGGGCAAGCGGATCAAGGACAAGGAGATCGCGCTCCGCAAGGGCAAGGAGGCCTCCTTCGACGTGAAGCCCGAGGGCAGCGTCCTCACCCGGACCACCGTCAAGATCAACGGGCGTCGCGGCGAGCTGACCGACATTCCCGCCGGCAAGCGCCTGAACATCTACTGGGTGGTGGACGAGACCAAGAGCACCAAGCGCTTCGCGCGCACCATCGACATGATCCTCTCCGAAGAGGAGCTGAACGAGCGCTACGGCACCGAGGACGAGTAGTCCTCCGCGGCGCCGCGAGCCCGTTGCCGGCGCGTTGCACGTTCGCGAGGGGCCGCCGCGGCGGGCTCGCGATCGCCGCGAGCGGCTCCGGCGAGGCGCCCGGGATCCCGGTTCGAGACCGGACGAGCCCGATCGCGGTGGATCGAGCCGCGTCGCTCCGAAGCGAGCCGGGCCGCTCCGGGCCGCTCCGGGCCGCTCCGGATCGCTCCGGATCGATCCGGGCCGAGCGGGGCCGAGCGGGGCCGAGCCGGGTCGAGCTGGGTCGATCTGGGTCAGGCCCTGCGGGGTTTGCCCCGGCGTGGCTCGATCGCCACCTTCGCGACACATCGGGCCACTCCCCAGGGCGCGGAGAGATGCCGCGCGCCTGCTAGATTCTCGGGCGCAAATCCGAGGGCGCCGCAACCAGGACGGCGCCCGAACGCCCGACCAAGGAGAGTTGCCCAAATGGATTCGATCACTGATCTGCTCGGCCCGGACGCGAGCTCGCTGCTCGAGCACAAGTGCGATGCCATCCCGAGCTCGATGCTCACGCTTCCCGGCCCCGACTTCATCGACCGCGTCGTCTCCCAGAGCGACCGCCCGGTCCCGGTGCTGCGCAATCTTCAGTCCATCTACGATTCCGGCCGTCTGGCGGGAACGGGCTACCTGTCCATCCTCCCCGTGGACCAGGGGATCGAGCACACGGCCGGCGCGTCGTTCGCTCCGAACCCGATCTATTTCGACCCCGAGAACATCGTGAAGCTGGCGATCGAGGGGGGCTGCAACGCGGTCGCGTCGACGCTGGGCGGACTCGCCTCGGTGGCCCGGAAGTACGCCCACAAGATCCCGTTCCTGGTCAAGCTCAACCACAACGAGCTGCTCACCTACCCGAACAAGTTCGATCAGATCATGTTCTCCAGCGTCCAGCAGGCGGCCGAGATGGGCGCCGCGGCCGTGGGAGCCACCATCTACTTCGGCTCGGCGGAGAGCTCGCGCCAGATCCAGGAGGTGAGCGAGGCCTTCGAGATGGCCCACGACCTCGGGCTGGCCACGGTGCTCTGGTGCTACCTGCGCAACAGCGACTTCAAGAAGGACGGCACCGACTATCACGTCGCGTCCGACCTCACGAACCAGGCGAACCACCTCGGCGTCACCATCAAGGCCGACATCGTCAAGCAGAAGCAGGCGGAGAACAACGGCGGCTTCAAGGCGATCGACTTCGGCAAGACCCACGAAAAGGTCTACAGCGAGCTCACCACCGACCATCCGATCGACCTGTGTCGCTACCAGGTCGCGGGCTGCTACATGGGCCGCATCGGCATGATCAACTCGGGAGGCGCCTCGGGCGGCAAGGACTTCGAGGACGCCGCGAAGACCGCGGTCATCAACAAGCGCGCCGGCGGCTGCGGGCTGATCTCGGGGCGCAAGGCGTTCCAGCGGCCCATGGAAGAGGGCGTCCAGCTCCTCAACCTGATCCAGGACGTCTACCTCGACGACACCATCGGCATCGCCTGACGACGCTCTCGTCCGGACCCGATCCCAGACCCCCTCCGCGGCCGCGGAGGGGGTCTTTCGTCGGGTCGAGCGCGCACCGGGCCCTGCTAGAATGCGCCGAGCCGAGCGGCTCGGACGGCTCGGGCAGGGCAAGGAGAAGCAGGTTGGCGGTATCGGCCGATGAATTCCGCGCGGGTCTGGCGCTCTGGGGCTCCGGAGTCACGATCGTGACGGCGCGGGCTGGAGAGGAGATCCACGGCATGACGGTCTCGGCGTTCAGCAGCGTCTCGCTGGACCCGCCGCTGGTGCTCGTGTGCGCGGACAAGCGCTCCAACACCCTGGCCGTGATCGAGAAGGGCCGGTGCTTCGCCGCCAACGTGCTGGCCGCGGACCAGGAGGCCCTGTCCAACCGCTTCGCGTCCAAGAAGGACGAGTTTCGGCGCTTCGAGGGCGTGGAGACCGAGGATGGCGTCACCGGGAGCCCGCTCATCGCGGGCTCGCTCGCCCACATCGACTGCCGGGTGGTCGGGGCCCACGACGCCGGTGACCACGTGATCTACGTGGGCGAGGTCCAGGAGGTGCGAACGCGCGCGGGCGACCCGCTGCTGTACTTCGGGGGCCGCTATCGCTCGCTCGCAGCCCCGGAAGGCTGACCCCGGCGCCGTGGATCCGGTCCGCTTCATCGTCTGGTCCGACTACCTCTGCCCCTGGTGCTACAACGCTTCGCGCCGGCTGCGGCGCCTGGAGGCGGAGTACGCGGGCCGCATCGAGCTCCTGTGGCGGAGCTACCTGCTGCGCCCGGATCCGGCGCCGCGCACGCCCGAGCGTCGGGCGAAGTTCACCGCCTACACCCGGGGCTGGGCACGCGTCGGCGCCGAGGACGACGCCGCGGAGTTCCGCACCTGGTCGAGCGACGAGGGGCCGCCGACCCACAGCGTGCCCGCGCACCTCGTCGCCAAGGCGGCCCTGGGCCTGGGCGCGGAGGCCTTCCAGCGGATGCACGATCGTCTGCTGCGGGCGTATTTCTTCGAGAGCCGGGACATCAGCGATGCCCGGGTGCTGGAGGAGCTCTGGGGCGATGCGGGGCTCGCGCCGGAGCGCTTCGGGGAATCGCGCTCCCCGGAGCTCCTCGAGCGCGTGCTTCACGAGTACCGGGGGGCCTTCGAGGTCGGGGTGACGGGCGTCCCGGCGGTGCAGCTCGAGGGCAACGACGCCGTCATCGTCGGCGCCCATCCCGAGGGCCTCTACCGGACCTGGATCGAGCGGTCCCTGGCGCGCCGAGCCGAACGAGGAGCGGGTGGATGAGCAAGACGAACGGACCGGGCAGCCTGTTCGACCTGGGAGGCCGCGTCGCGGTGGTCACCGGCGCGTCGTCGGGCCTGGGGGTGGAGATCGCCCAGGCCCTGGCCGGCGCCGGGGCGCGGCTGGTGCTCGCCGCCCGGCGGGCGGATCGCCTGAAGGAGCTCGTGGAGCGCTTCGCCGAGAGCGGCGTCGAGGCGATCGACGTGGCCTGCGACGTGTCGCGGGAGCCGGACGTCGACCGCCTGGTCGAGGCGACGCTCGCCCACTACGGCCGCGTCGACGTCCTGGTGAACAACGCGGGCATCACCGACGTGGTGCCCGCCGCCGAGCACACCCTCGAGAGCTGGCAGCGGATCTGCGACGTGAATCTCAGCGGGGTGTTCCTGTGCGCCCAGCGCGTCGGCCGCGTGATGCTCGAGCAGGGCGCGGGCAGCATCGTCAACGTGGCGTCGATCCTGGGGCTCGTGGGATCCGGGCAGGTGGCCCAGGCGGCCTATGCGGCCACCAAGGGCGGCGTCGTGAACCTCACCCGGGAGCTGGGGGCCGAGTGGGCGCGCAAGGGCGTTCGCGTCAACGGCCTGGCGCCGGGCTGGTTTCCCAGCGAGATGACCGGCGAGATGTTCGACGACGAGCGCTCGCAAAAGTGGATGCGAGGCCGGACTCCCATGGGGCGCGGCGGGCGGCCGGGCGAGCTGGCCGGGGCCCTGCTGCTGCTCGCCTCCGACGCCGGGAGCTTCATGTGCGGCCAGACCATCGCCGTCGACGGAGGCTGGACCGCCGTCTAGCGGATTCCCAGGATCTCGACCTCGAAGATCAGCGTGGCGTTGGGCGGGACGGCGGGAGGCGAGCCCTTGAGCCCGTAGGCCGTCTTCGGCGGACAGCGCACCTCGGCCTTCTCGCCCACCCGCAGGCGGGTCAGGGCCTCCGTCCAGCACGGCACCACCTTGTCGAGCGGGAAGTTTGCCGGATGGCCGCGCTCGACGGAGCTGTCGAAGACCGTTCCGTCGGTGAGCGTGCCGTGGTAGTGGACCGTCACGCGACTGTCCCGCTCGGGCTTCGGTCCGTCGGTCTTGTTGAACCGCCGGATCTGGATCCCGTCGGGCGCGGGCACCCGGACGAAGCGACGCGGCGGATCCGCCGCTCCCTTCTCCGGGTCGCCCGCGCCCGCCGAGAGCGGGAGCAGGAGCGCCGCAGCCCCGAATACGAGCCCGAGCACGGCGGTCGACGCGAGCCTTCGCACCGCCGGTCTCCTCCCGGGTCTTCCCACGTCGCTGCCGACCGGTCGATCCGACGTTCTCTCGAGCGGCGTGCTCACCGGTCGGGCGGTCGCTCTCCCCATCGCGGGCATCCGGGCCACGTTCTGGACTCCTCCCCGCGGAGTCCGGCGGGCGGAGTCCGTCACAGGGTTCGGGTGGGTGAGGTCGCAGACCCGCGCTCAGCGGGTCGCGCGCCGCACGCGTCGCACCACGTTGTCGACCTCGCGCTGGGCCTTCCTGGACAGGCTGCGCCACTCCTTCTGGCCGCGGGCTTCGAGCCGCCCGAGCTGGTGGCTGGCATCGCGCACGATGCGGGCCAGGCTGCGACGGGTGTCCTTGCCGGCGGTCTCGATGCGCCGCTCGATCGCGTTCAGATCGCGCTTGAGCTGCTTCGAGAACGCGGAGAGCGACTTGGGGAGCTCGCTTCCCATGAGCGCGGCGGCCTTCTTGCGGGCGCTCTTCTTCTTGCCCGCCTTCTTCTTGGAGGCCTTCTTCCGCGTCGCCTTCTTCTTGCCGGCCTTCTTCTTGGCGGTCTTCTTCCTGGTGGACTTCTTCCTGGTGGCCTTCTTCCGCGTCGCCTTCTTGGCTGCCATCGGGGCTCTCCTCCAGAGGTCGGACGTGTTGCCGTCCTGTGACGTTTCGCGCGAGGCTACACCTTCGATCGCCACAGGGGAAGCGGATCGACGGGTTCGGTGACGTTCAGCGGAGGTCGCGCTACGCGAGGGGAAAGGCCAGCGTGGCGTTCCGGGACGAGATCCAGCGGAGTGGGGAGGAGCGCGACGCATGGGGCGGCGCCGGCGGGCTCGCGCAGCCCGGACGACGCGTCCGTCCGTGGCATCCGTTCGTTCGACGCCGACACCACACCCGCGCAGGTCGTCCGGGGCGGGAGGGGCGAGGCTACTGGCTCATGGTCCAGCCGCCGTTGGGCGACAGCACCTGGCCGGTCACGAACCGGGCCTCTTCGCTGGCCAGGTAGACCGCGGCCCAGGCCACGTCGTCCACGTCGCCGAGTCGGCCCAGGGGCGTCTGCGCCCGGAGCATCGGGTGGATCGCCGCGAGCGGGGCCGTCATGTCGCTCTCGATCCAGCCCGGCGCGATGGCGTTGACCCGGATGCGTCGCGAGGCGAGGTCGCGGGCGAGCGAGCGGGTGAGCCCGAGGATGCCCGCCTTGGCGGCGCAGTAGGCCGGCGCCATGGCCCCGCCGCTGGTGCCCATGATCGAACCCATGTTGATGACGGAGCCGCGCGTGCCGGTCTCGATCATCCAGCGCAGCGCCTCGCGGGTGCAGTAGAAGGTGCCGTCGAGGTGGATCGCGAGCAGGCGGCGCCATTCCTCGTCGCCGACGTCGAGGATCGCGTCGAAGTGGACGCTGGGCTCGTTTCCGGCGAGCCCGTCGGCCACCTGCTGCTGGCCGACGGCCGCGAGCCGGGCGATGGATTCCGGGTCGTTCTCGGCGCCGCTGATGCCGGCGTTGTTGACCAGGATGTCCAGGCTCTCGAGGGACTCGCGCGCTTGCCGGAACATGCGCGCGACGGCCGCGCCGTCGGAGACGTCGGCCGCCAGTCCGATTCCGCCGATCTCGGCGGCGATCTTGCCGGCCGCCTCGGGGTCGAGGTCGTTGACCACCACCCGCGCCCCTTCTTCCGTGAAGCGCCGCGCGATGGCGGCCCCGATGCCTCGCGCGGCTCCGGTCACCAGGGCCGTCTTGCCTGCCAGTCTCGCCATGAGCTGCTCCCGCTCGCTGGAGTTCCAAGGCGGAGGGAGGAGTCGGACGGGATTCCAGATGGTGCGGCAGAGAGGATTCGAACCTCCACGGGGTTGCCCCCACCAGCCCCTCAAGCTGGCGCGTCTACCAGTTCCGCCACTGCCGCAGACTGAATCATCCGGTGGGCCGCGCCCGGCGGCCCGATCCGAGAGGCGAGGAGCATACCGAAGCGATGGCCCCCTGCCAGAGCGCCGGGGCGTCCGGGCCCGGCCCGTCTGCAATCAGGGAGCGGGCGCCACGGGATCGCTGTCCGGCGCCGGCTGGATCGGGATCTCCTCGAGAGCGCCCGCGTCGCCTTCGTCCGCGGCGGCCTCGGGGATCTCCTCCAGCGCCTCCGCCGGGGCGGGCTCGTCGAGGACCTCGCCATCGAAGATCAGGTCGTCGCTTCCGAGATTCATGAGGTACGAGAGCGACAGGCTCGTGACCATGAACACCACCGCGCAGGCGGTCGTGACCTTGGTCAGGAAGTTGCCGGCCCCGCGGCTTCCGAACACGGTGTTGGCGCCGCCGCCCCCCAGCATGGCGCCCATGTCGGCGCCCTTGCCGTGCTGCAGCAGCACCACCGCGATGAGGATCACGCACGCCATGACGTGGAGAACCGTGAGTAGGACGTCCATCGCGCTCGTCTCCTCCTAGCGCCGCTCGAACCGGACGATCTGCGAGAAGCTCTCCGGCTCGAGGCTCGCGCCGCCGACCAGGGCTCCGTCGATGTCCGTCTGGGACATGAGCTCGCTCACGTTGGCGGGCTTGACCGATCCGCCGTACTGGATGCGCATGGCTTCGGCGGCCTGGCCGAAGCGCTTGCCCAGGCGCTCGCGGATGAACGCGTGCACCTCCTGGGCGATCTCCGGCGTGGCGGTCTTGCCCGTTCCGATGGCCCACACGGGCTCGTAGGCCACCACCACCTCCGGCGCCCGGGCATCCGGAACGCGGGCCAGGCTCTCGTCGAGCTGTCCCCCGACGACGTCGAAGGTGCGACCGGCCTCGCGCTCGTCGTCGGTCTCCCCCACGCACACGATGGGCAGGAGGTCGCGCTCCAGCAGGGCGGCCGCCTTGCGGGCCACGAACTCGCTGGTCTCGCCGAACAGGGCCCGGCGCTCGCTGTGGCCCACGATGGCGTACCGGCAGCCGACGTCGACGAGCATCTCCGGAGCGATCTCCCCGGTGAAGGCGCCCTTGGCCTCGGGGTTCACGTTCTGGGAGGCGAGCGCCACGTTGCTGCCACCCAGGGCGCGGCCCAGGCGGTCGAGGGCGGTGAAGGGCGGCGCGATGACGATGTCCGCGTCGTCGACGCCCGAGACCAGGGGCAGGAACGCGTCCGCGAAGGCGATCGCCTCGTCGACGCTCTTGTGCATCTTCCAGTTCGCGGCCAGGATCGGTCTGCGCATGCTCAGCGCTCCAGTGCAGTGACGCCCGGGAGCGCGAGCCCCTGGACGAATTCGAGGGAGGCGCCGCCTCCCGTGGAGAGGTGGGAGATGCGCCCGCCGACGCCGAGCTTGTTGACGGCGGCCAGCGAATCCCCGCCGCCGACGACCGACGTCGCCGACGATCCCGCCACGCCGGCGGCGACCGCCTCGGTGCCCTTGGCGAAGGCGTCGACCTCGAATACGCCCATGGGGCCGTTCCAGAAGACGGTCTTCGCGGCCTTCGCCTCGGCGGCGTAGCGCGCGGCGGTCTCGGGCCCGATGTCGACTCCCATCCAGCCGTCGGGGATCTCCTTCACGACCCGGCTCGGCGCATCGGGGTCGAGGGACCGGGCCACGACGTGGTCGACCGGCAGCAGCAGCCGGCGATCGGCGGCGGCCGCCGCCGCCTCGACCCGGCGGGCCTCGTCGAAGCGCTCGGTCTCCACCAGCGAGGTGCCGATGGGCTCGCCCCGGGCAGCCAGGAACGTGTACGCCATGGCCCCGCCCACGGCGAGCACGTCGGCGCGGGGGGCCAGGGCCTCGAGCACCGCCAGCTTGTCCGAGACCTTGGCGCCGCCCAGCAGGCAGAGCAGGGGGCGCTCGGGTTCGAGGACCACCCGCAGATGCTCGAGCTCCGCCCGCAGCAGGTCGCCCGCGGCGCGCCGGGGCACGAACTCGGCCATGCCCGCGGTGGACGCGTGGGCGCGGTGGGCGGTCCCGAAGGCGTCGTTGACGTACACGTCGGCCAGACGGGCGAGCGCCTGGGCGAAGTCGCGATCGTTCGCCGTCTCGCCGGGGTGGAAGCGCAGGTTCTCGAGCAGGAGGATCTGCCCGTCGCCGAGCTCCTCGACCGCCGCCTCGGCCTCGGGGCCCACCGTGGTCTCGCAGAACGAAACCCCGCAGCCCAGCTCCTGGGCGAGCACCCCCGCCACCGGTCGAAGGGAGAACTCGGGCTTCACCTGGCCCTTCGGGCGCCCCAGGTGGCTCGCCAGCACGACGCGCGCGCCCGCAGCCAGCAGCCGGCGCAGGGTGGGGAGCGACGCGCGCACGCGCGTGTCGTCCCCCACCTGGCCGTCGGCGATCGGCACGTTGAGGTCCGCGCGCACGAAGACGCGCTTTCCCGCGACGCCGTCCCCGGCGAGCAGGTCGTCGAGACCGGGAACCGCCACCGACTACTTGCCCATCAGCAGGGCGAGGTCGGTCACGCGGGTCGCATAGCCCATCTCGTTGTCGTACCAGGAGAGGACCTTGACGAAGCTGCCGTCCATCACCTTGGTCGTGGGCGCGTCGAACATCGACGAGTGGGAGTTGCCCAGGAAGTCGATCGAGACGAGGGGCTCGTCGACGTACTGGAGGACGCCCTTCATGGGCCCGTCGGCCGCCGCCTTCATCGCCCCGTTGATCGCATCGACGTCCGTGTCCTTGCCGAGCTTGGCGGACAGGTCGACCACCGAGACGTCGTTGGTCGGAACGCGGATCGCGAAGCCGTCGAGCTTGCCCTTGAGGTCGGGCATCACCAGGCCGATGGCCCGCGCGGCGCCGGTGCTGGTGGGGATCATCGACATCGCGGCGGCGCGGGCGCGGCGCAGGTCCTTGTGCGGGGAGTCCTGCAGCCGCTGGTCCGAGGTGTAGGCGTGGATCGTGGTCATCCAGCCCGCCTCGATGCCCCAGTTGTCGTGGAGCACCTTGGCCACCGGGGCCAGGCAGTTCGTGGTGCACGACGCGTTCGAGATGACGGTGTGCTTGGCCGGATCGTAGTCGTCGGTGTTGACGCCGAGCACGATCGTGACGTCGGGGTCCGGCGACGGGGCGCTGATGATCACCCGCTCCGCACCGGCCTTGATGTGGTCGGCCGCCGCCTCGCGCTTGGTGAACAGGCCGGTCGACTCGACCACGATCTGCGCGCCGAGCTTGCCCCAGGGCAGGTCGGCGGGGTTGCGTTCGGCGCTGATCGGGATGTTCTTGCCGTTGACGACGAGCGCGTCGCCGTCGGCCTCGACCTCGCCGGGGAAGATCCCGTGGTTCGAGTCGTACTTGAGCAGGTGGGCCAGGGTCTTGGCATCGGTGATGTCGTTGATGCCGACGATCTCGATGTCCTTGTCCTGGGCGGCCCGGAAGACCAGGCGGCCGATGCGGCCGAAACCGTTGATTCCGATGCGAACGGACATTACTCGCTCCTTCAGCGTGGCTCGACCCGGATGAGGGTCGCGACGGGGCCGGCAGAGTACCCGCACGAGGGGGTGAATGCCACCTTTCGGAGAGGCTTAACCCAGCGACTTCACAGGACTTTGCACACTTCCGAGTGGGGCCTTCCGGGCCTCGGAGCGGCGCGCTCGGAGTGCGCGGCGGGCCACTCCGCGCTCAGTCGCGAAGCGCCGCCGACCGCTAAGATCACGGGGTCGACCCGGGGGGATCGGTGATCGAACGAAGCTGGCTGTCGAGAGCGCTGGCGCAGGGGCCGAAGACGGTGTTCGCAACGCCCGAGGAGGCTCGATGAGTCGCCGACGCGGGGCCGTGGGGCTGGCCGCCGGAATCGCCGTGGCGGCGGTGGCGCTGGTGCTCGCCGCCGGGACGTTCCGGGGCTGGCTGGTCGACCGGGCCGCCGCGCGGGCGGAACGACCGCTCTACGAAGGGCGTCTCGAAGTCGTCGGCACGCAGGCGGCCGTGGAGGTGTGGCGGGACGGCGAAGGCTGGCCGCGCATCCTGGCGACCAGCGACTCGGACGCCTGGTTCGGGCTGGGCTTCGTCCACGCCCAGGACCGGCTCGACCAGATGCTGTGGCTCCGGCGTCTGGCCCACGGGCGCGCGGCGGCGCGCATCGGCGAGGCGGGGCTGGCGGCCGACCGCCTGGCGCGGACCCTCGATTTCACCGGACTCGCCCGGGAGGCCGTCGACCATCTCGGCGACGACGAACGCGGGCTGCTCGAGGCCTACGCGCGCGGGGTGAACGCACGGCTGGCGCGGCTGCGCGCGGAGCGGCGGCAGGGCGGGCGCCCGCCGGCGCGGGACCTGTCTGCCTGGAGCGCCCTCGACAGCCTGGCGATCTACAAGCTCGTCTCCTGGTCGAGCGCCCAGTCCGCCGACCTGGCCATCGTGCTCTCGGACTTCATCGAGGTGCTGGGCGGGGTCGGCGCCCGGCCGTTCTTTCCCTCTCGCGGGGCCGCGAGCGGAGTGGAGCTGCCGGTGGACTGGCCCGCCGCCATGGCTGCACGGGCCCCGGCCGGCGACGACGGAGCCCTGCGCCCCGCGCTCCTGGACGTGGCCCGGCTGGACGGCAGCGGCTGGGTGGTCCCGCCTTCGGACGCCCGGCCGGCGGCGTCCCTGGCCGCCGAGCTCACCTTCGCCGCCTCGGCTCCGGCGCTGGTCCATCCGTCGTTCGTGTCCGGCGGCGAGCTCGCGGTGGCCGGCGCGTCGATTCCGGGCCTGCCGATCTTCTGGTGCGGTCGCAGCGAACGGGTCGCCTGGGCGGTGGCGCCGTCCCGGGCCGTGGCGACGGATCTGTTCCTCGAGTCCCTGCACCGGGACGCAAGCGAGCGCTACCACGACGGATCCCGCTGGACTCCCCTCGACGAGCGCGTCGAGAGCATCGAGGTCCGGGGCGCCGATCCCGTGCCGCTCCGGATCCGCCGCACCCACCACGGACCGCTCCTCGACGACCTGCTCGGGCCGGAGCGTGAGGCCTATGCGGTGTCCTGGACCGGCGCCCGGCCCGGCACCGGTCCCGGGTCGCTGTTGGCGCTGCCTCGGGCGGAGACGGCCGAGGAGGTCGAGCTCGCCCTGGGGCACCACCGCGATCCCTCGATCGCCGTCGCCTATGCCGACCGCGACGGCGTGCGGGGGGCTCGCGTGGTCGGCTGGCTGCCCCAGCGCATCCTGCCCTCGAGCGGAGTTCCGGTGCCCGGACGCATGCGCGCGTTCAACTGGTACGAGCCCGTGCCCTTCGACCGCCTGCCCGCGCGCCGGGCCGACGGACGCGCGGCCCGCGATGCACCGCCGATCCTCGTGGCCGACGAGGTGCTGCCCGACGGTCGGGGGAGCTCGCGGGTGGAGTGGCTGTGGCGGCGAGGCCTGCGCGCCGAGCGACTGGGCGAGCGCTTCGACGCCCACGCGGCGGACGCGTCGGGCGACGCCGAAGCCTGGCTCCACGATTCCCTGCAGGCGCGGACCCGGGAGGTGGTCGAGGCCGTGCGGGAGCTCGCGCCCAGGGGGCCGGGCCTCGGCACGGGGCCGGCGGAGATGCTGGGCCTGCTCCTGGAGTGGAACGGGAGCTTCGACGCGGGGTCGGCCGGCGCCATCGTGTACCGCACGCTCCTCCACCATCTGGTGTCCGAGCTCTTCGAGCCCGTCCTCGGGCCCGAGCTCCTCGCGCGCTACCGGAGGCTGCCCGGGGCCGACCCCGAGCTCGTGGCCGCGGCGGTCCTGCTGGCGTCGGCGCGGGGCGACGCTCGCGACTCGTGGGCGGACCGGCGACGCGTGGTCCCCGCCCTCAGCCGCGCGCTGCGCGAGGCCTGGGTGGCGATCCGCTTCGAGCTGGGGCCCAATCGCGCGCGCTGGCGCTGGGGGCGGCTCCACCGCCTGTCGTTCGCGGCGTTCGAGCGCCCGGATGGCCCGCCGCTGTCGTTCGAGAGCCTGGCCAGGCCGGTCGAGATCGGCGGTTCCCGGCATACTCTGCTGCGGACCGAGTCCGCACCCGGCCGGTTCGAGGTCCAGCGGATCAGCGGCTTCCAGATGTGGGCCGATCTGTCGCGCGGGCTGGCCGAGGCGGATTCCTTTCGCGCCGTCGTCGTGCCGGGTGTGCCCGGGCAGGCTTCGGCGCCGGGCTTCGCGGGCGGCCTCCAGACCTGGAGGTACGGCTCGCTCCGGGCCTGGCCCGAGCCGAGCGAGCTCGAGGCCGATCGCGCGGCGCGCCGCCTGACGCTGGTGCCCGCACCGTGAGTACGCCGGTCATCGTCTTCGTCGAGGTGCCGCATTTCTACGCGGCGATCGAGCGCACGCGCCATCGCGAGCTGCGCGGGCGCCCGATCCTGGTCGGCGGAGATCCCCGCAAGCGCGGGCAGGTCCAGTCCGCCAGCGTCGAGGCCGCCGAGTCCGGGGTGACCGACGGGATGTCGATGCTCGCGGCCCTCGAGCGGTGTCCCCGGGCGCGGGCGCTGCGCACGGACATGCGCTTCTACCGGGACGTCTCGGAGACCCTGCGCGGCTGCCTGCGCGGGGTCCACGACGCCCTCGAGCCCGAGGGTCTGAACGCCGCCTTCCTGGACGTCACCCCGCTCGCGGCGGACCCGCTCGAGATCGGCCGCCAGCTGCGGGAGAGCGTGGCCCAGGAGCTCGACCTGGAGCTCAGGGTCGGCATCGCGCCGGTCCGGTTCGTGGCCCAGCTGGCGGCCCGCGAGGCCCCGCCGTCCGGGCTGCTGCGGATCCGGCCGGGCGAGGAGGGCGGGTTCCTGGCACCGCTTCCCCTCGAGCGGCTCCCGGGCGTGGGGCCGCGCGCCGCCACCGCCCTCCAGCGCGCCGGCGCCAGGACCGTCGGAGAGGTACGGGCCCTGGGCCGCCAGCGCCTCGAGGCGCTGCTGGGCAATCGGGGGCTGCGCATCCTCGACTACGCCGAGGGGCACGATCCCCGGGGCGTGCGCGCGGTGCGCCACCCGCGCAGCGCCAGCCAGGAGCTCACCTTCGACGAGCCCCAGGCCGACTGGACGGCCCTCGCCGAGGCGCTCCAGCGACTGGCCCGGGGCGTGGAGGAGAGCCTCGGGCGCCACGGACTGGCCGCCCGGCGCGTGGGGGTGAAGGTGCGGTTCAGCGAAGGCCCCGGGGCCACCCGGACGCAGACCGCGCCCCGCGCCGTGGCCTCGGCGCCGGACCTGGTGGAGCTCGGCCTGGCGCTCCTCCAGCGGACCGACGCCGGGACACGTCCGGTCCGCAGGCTCGGCCTCACGGTGACGCAACTCTCGCGCGAAACCCAGGAGGATCCGCAGCTCGACCTGTTCGCAGGCGGCCGCTGAGGGGCTTCCCGCGCCGGGTCCTCAAGCCCCCAATCCGGACGTCCGAGAAGTCCTTCGAGGCCCCGCTCGCGAGCCGCCCCGAGAGGGGGCGCCGGGGGGCCCACGCCTCGGAGGACCCGGGTTCGTGGACAGGCGCAAGTACCATCGCATCGGCACGGATCAGGTGATCTCGTTCGCTCCCATGGGACGCGCGAACCGCGACCGGCTCGCGGTCAGCAAGAACCTGTCCACCGGCGGCATCCGGTTCGAGGCCGTGGGCTGCGACATCGACCTCGACGAGGTGCTGCGCATCACGTTCAACCTGGGCGAGCAGACCGTGGAGGCCGTGGGGCGCGTCGTCTGGGCGGTGGATACCGACCCCATCACGACCGAGTTCGGAATCCAGTTCATGGAGATCGATCCCCAGGCCCTGGCGCTGCTCGAAGAGGTCGTCACGGAAGAGCCCGCAGCCTGAGCCGCGGGCGGCCTTGCAGCCCCGGGAATGGGGTGCGAGGGTTCCGCCGTGGCCGACTTCCACCAGACGGGCGTCGTCAGCACGCTGCACCGGCTGGGCGACACCAATCTCCGTCGCCTCGAGTTCGACCTGCTCTCGTTCGCGGGCGAGCGGCCGATCGCACTGGTGCTTCCGTGCCACTTCTCCGAGATCACCCGCTCCGCGCTGGTCCACATCGTGGACGAGCTGCAGTCGGTCCCGTACCTGAAGCAGGTGGTGGTGAGCCTGTCCGGCGAGGCCTCGCCGGAGCACTACGCCGCGACCCGGGCGCTCTTCCAGGACGTGCACACGGTCGACGGAGCCGGCGTCAACCTGGTCTGGAACCAGGGGCCCCGGTTCGAGAAGCTGGTGGCGCGGCTGCGCGAAGAGGGCCTCGATCCGGGAGAGGACGGCAAGGGGCGCGCGACCTGGATGGCCTTCGGCTACGTCCTCGCCTCCAACGTCTCGCGGGTGGTGGCCATCCACGACTGCGACATCCGCGACTACGACCGCGAGCTCCTCGCGCGGCTCTGCTTTCCGACGGCCAACCCGAACCTGGGCTACGAGTTCGCGAAGGGGTACTACAGCCGCGTCACCGACCGGCTCCACGGCCGCGTGACCCGGCTGTTCATGACGCCGCTGCTGCGCGCGATGAAGTCGGTGCTGGGCGCGGTCCCCCTGCTCGAGTACCTCGATTCCTTCCGCTACCCGCTGGCGGGCGAGTGTTCCATGGACATCGACCTGGTCCGCGCCAATCGCATCCCGGCGGACTGGGGCCTCGAGGTCGGGGTGCTGGCCGAGGTCTACCGCAACTGCTCGGTGAAGCGCGTCTGCCAGGTGGAGCTCACCGACAACTACGACCACAAGCACCAGGACCTGTCGGCGGACGACGCCAGCCGCGGCCTGCATCGGATGGTGCTCGACATCGCGACGTCGCTGATCCGCAATCTCGCCAGCTACGGCGTCGAGTTCGACGCGGGGTTCCTGAACACCCTCATCGCCGCCTACGTGCGCACGGCCCAGGACGCGATCGCCCGCTACAGCGACGACGCCGCGCTCAACGGACTCTCCTTCGCGCGCCACGAGGAGGAGGTGGCCGTGGAGACCTTCAGCCGAGCGCTCCGGGCCGCGGGCCTCGACTTCGTGCGCGATCCCATGGGCGCCCCCCAGATCCCCAACTGGAGCCGCGTGGTCTCGGCGGTTCCCGGGTTCCTCGCCGAGCTGCGCCAGGCGGTCGAGGAGGACGCGCGCGACGCCGACGCGGCCTGAGCGGCCCCGCGAGGTGTCGAGGCATGCGAGGAGGCCCCGAAGCATGTCGGCGACCCGGGAGCGTGGGCGGGCTGGGAGCCCGGCCGTCGAGCCGGACCTGCAGCCGGACCTGCAGCCGGGCCAGGGCTCCATGCTGGCGTGCCTCGGCGTCCTGGCCATCGCGGTGCGCGGGGTCGCGTGGCTTCGCACCGCGGCGCTGTTCGACGACGGCCCGGTCTTCCTCTCCCTCGCCCAGTCGATCGTCGACGGCGACGGGTCGAGCGCCCTGCGCCATCCCTACCACCCCCTGTATCCGGCGCTGGTCGCCGGGCTGTCGCTCCTGGGGCCGGGGCTCGAGAACGCCGCGGCCGCGCTGTCGGCCGCGGCCGGGGGGGCGGCGGTCGTCGCCTTCGCCCTCTGGCTCGACGAGGCGTTCGGCCGGGCCACCGCCTGGACCGGGGGAGCGATCCTCGCGCTGCATCCCTACGCCGTCTCCTTCTCCTGCGACGTGCAGAGCGACGGGCTGTACCTGGCGCTGTTCCTGTGGAGCGCCTTGTTCCTGTACCGCGCGCCGCGAACCGGTCGCTGGACCGACGCAGCGGCCGCGGGCGCCTTCTCCGGACTGGCCTACCTGGCTCGACCCGAAGGACTCGGCCTGGCGCTGCTGGGTGCGCTGGGCGGTGCGGTGTGGATCGGGCGGGGCGACGGCCGCGCGCGCGCGCGGGCCGTCGCGCTGGCGGCCCTGCTCGCCGCGGCCCTGGTGCCCGCGGCGCTCTACACGACCGCGCTGCGCCTCGAGACCGGCGCCTGGCAGCTCACCCAGAAGAAGTCCGTCGCGGGGCTGGCCGGCCGGTCGGCCGACGCGAGACCCGCGCCGGCCACGCCGCTGCGGCGACCGGGCACACTGCCGCGGGCCGGTGACCGACCTCCTCCGCGCACGCCGGGCGAGCGACTGGCCGCCGCGTCCTGGGACTTCTACCGCTCGAGCGTCTCGGTCTTCCGCTTCGAGCTCCTGCCCTTCCTCGCCCTCGGCCTGTTCGCCGCCCGGGGCCGGCCCGGCTGGAGGGCGGTGTTCGTGGGCGGCATCGGTCTGGCGTACGCCGCGGTCCTGGCCGCGCTGGCCCTGGGCGCGGGCTACGTGAGTCGCCGCCACGCCCTGCCACCTCTGGTTCCGCTCATGGGATACGCGGCCTCGGGGCTCGTGTTCGGCGTCGGCTGGATGGTGTCGCGGCTCGGGCTCACAGGACGGGCCGCGGGGCCGGCCCGCTCGTGGCTGGCGCCGCTCGTGATCGCCGCGCTGCTGGCGGCCGCCTGGGGGCCGCGCGACCTCGCCCCCCGGCGTCTCGATCGACTCGCGGAGCGGCGCGCCGCAGAATGGCTGAGGGACGGCGACCACGACCCCGGTCCGGTGGCGGCGGGGCGACTGCGCGTGGCCTACTACGCGGGGCGTCCCTTCGTTCCCCTTCCCTCGGCGCCGAAGGGAGGGATGCTCGCCTATCTGCAGTCCCACGCCGTGCGGTGGGTGATCGTCGACGAGTCGAAGCTCGATGCCCACCAGGGACTTCGGCAAGCGAAGGCGCACGGCCTCGAGCGGGTCCACCGGGTCGTGGAGGCGGGGCACACCGCCTCGGTCTACCGGGTGCCCGCCGCGCCCCCGCGCAGCCGCGGCCCGTGCGGCAGCACGAGCCGCCCGGGCGAATGCGGTGCAGGACCGCCTGGCCGCAGCCCCTAGTGTCCTGTTCCGGAAGTTCGTCTGCATTCGAAGCCGCCTACGAGCCGCTCGCTGCGTTGCGCTCGGTCGCCGTAGCGACGGCTATGCCTCCCTCGCGCGCCTTGCGAGCGGCTCGTAGTCGACTTCTCGGTGCAGGGGGTGATGTGCAGGGAGCCGAGTCGATTCGACGCCGAACTTCCGGAACAGGACACTAGCGCCGGGGCTCCTCAGGCCGCAGAATCCCCATGTCTCTGGGGAGGTGCGCTTGCTCTACCGATACAGCGAAGTCTTCCGCTCGCTGCTGATGGCCGCGGACCTGGCGCTGGTCGCCAGCGCGTGGATGGTGGCCTACTGGCTTCGCTTCTACGCGGGCCTGCCGGCTCCCCGGGGCGTTCCACCGTTCGGTGCCTACGTCGAGGCGCTGGTGGTGATCCTGCCCCTCTGGTTCATCCTGTTCCGCCAGCGTGGACTCTACGAGCCGCGCCGCAGCACGGCGCTGCTGGCCGAGGCGGGCGAGCTGGTGCGGGTCACCGCCGTGGGGGTCACGCTGCTGGTGGCCATCTCCTTCTTCACCCGCAGCTACTACTACTCGCGCGGAGTGGTCCTGATCTTCAGCGCGGTCTGTCCCGCGATGGTCCTGGGCCTGCGCACCAGCCTGCGCCTGGGGCTGCGGGGCCTCCGGCGCCGGGGCTACAACCTGCGCTACGTGCTCGTGGTGGGCGCGGGGCCGCTGGCCGCCGAGACCATCGCGCGCATCCACGCGCACCCCGAGGCCGGGCTGCGGGTGCGGGGCGTGCTGTCCGCGCGACCGCTGCCCGGGTCGGGCCAGGTCGCCGGGGTCGACGTGGTCGGGTCCTACTCGGACCTCAAGCGGCGCCTGTCCGAGGCCCGGGTCGACCAGGTCCTGATCGCGATTCCTCGGGAGGAGGGCGACGCGCTCGAGAAGGTGCTGGCCGACCTCGACGACGAGATCGTGAGCGTGAAGCTCGTGCCGGATCTCCTCGACGTGCTGTCCCTGCGACGCTCGGTGGAGGACCTGGACGGGCTGCCGGTCATCAACCTCCGCGACACCCCGATGGTGGGCTGGGCCGCGATCCAGAAGCGGGCCTTCGACATCGCCGTCGCGGGGGCGGCGTTCGTCCTGGCGCTCCCGCTCTATCTCGCCATCGGCACCGCCATCGCGCTGACCAGCGGGCGGCCGATCCTCTACCGCCAGCGGCGCATGGGGCTCGATGGCCGGGTCTTCACCATGTACAAGTTCCGCACGATGCGCCCCGATGCCGAGGAGGCGGGACCCGCCTGGACCTGTCCCGACGACCCCCGGCGCACGAAGCTGGGCGCCTGGCTGCGGCGCTTCTCGGCCGACGAGCTGCCCCAGCTCTGGAACGTGCTGCGCGGCGACATGAGCCTGGTCGGTCCACGCCCCGAGCGGCCGGTCTTCATCGAGGAGTTCCGGCACGAGATCCCGGGCTACATGCTGCGGCACAAGGTGCGATCCGGGCTGACCGGCTGGGCCCAGGTGCACGGCTGGCGGGGGGACACCTGCCTGCACGAGCGCGTGGACCACGACATCTACTACATCCAGAACTGGTCCCTGGGGCTGGATCTGCGCATCCTGCTGATGACGCTGTGGCGCGGCGTCAGTCACCGCAACGCCTACTAGCGTCCGGCCCGTGGCTCCGCCCTCCGACACCCGCAGCAAGGCCGTGGTCTTCGACCTCGACGGCGTCCTCGTGGACAGCGAGGGGCTGCGCTTCGGCGTCTACCGGGACCTGCTCGCGGGATACGGGGTCGAGCTGTCGGTCGAGGTCTACGAGCGCGAGTGGGTGATGGCCGGGCGAGGGCCCGAGTACGCGGTCGAGACCTGGGACCTGCCCGTGACGGCCGCGGAGATGCGCGCGCTCCGCGCTCCACTCTACGTGGCCGCCCTGGAGGCCGGGCTCCGACCGATGCCGGGAGCCCGCGAGGCCCTGGATCGCCTGTCGAAGGGTCATCGCCTCGCCCTGGCGACCAACTCCGTGGCCGCCGAGGTGGAGATCGCGCTCGAGCGCCTCGGTCCGGACGCGCCCTTCGACGCCGTGGTGAGCCGGGAGGACTACGCGCGCCGCAAGCCCGCGCCCGATGCGTTCCTGGAGGCGGCCCGCCGGCTCGGGGTTCCCGCCCCGCGCTGCCTGGTCGTCGAGGACGCCGATCGCGGGGTCCGGGCCGCCCGGGCGGCGGGCATGGCCTGCGTGGCCGTCCGGCATCCGCTGAACGGCTCGTGCGACTTCGCGGGTGCGCGGCGGGTGCTCGGGAGCCTCGACGAGCTCACCAGCGCCCTGGTCGAGGCGCTGCTGCCAACGGGAGCCTGAGCCGGCCCTCAGTCGGGGGGGCGGACGGATCGCTCGGGGGTGCGGTTGCGGTAGACCCGTGTCTTCTCCACGGGCTCCGTCCGCAGCAGGGCCAGCATGTGGGTCGGGGTCAGGACGCCTTCGTCGATCAGGCGCTCGTCGAGCTCGGCCACCTCGTCGATGAAGGAGCGGTCCTCGGCGCGGTTCACGTCGAAGTTGTGACCGAATCCCCGGTCGACGAAGACGT
This sequence comes from Myxococcota bacterium, assembly GCA_050618075.1. Classification (GTDB taxonomy): domain Bacteria; phylum Myxococcota_A; class UBA9160; order UBA9160; family UBA4427; genus JBNLVL01. The sequence continues at coordinate 241,850 of JBNLVL010000010.1, read as the reverse complement.
CGATCAGGTTGCCCCAGGCGACGAAGGTCTCGAAGCCGAACCGCTCGACGAGCAGCGGCAGGATGTCCTGGGCGCGGATGCCTTCGTTGCTCTCGGTCGAGCAGTCCCAGTTCTCGTAGCTCGCCTCGAAGCGCTGGAGCGCGTGGTTCAGCTTGTAGCGGTCGGGCATGGACGCCCAGATCTCGTCCAGCCGGGCGAGCGCTTCGGGCCAGCGCATGTGGCCGTTGCGGCCGATGATGTCGCTGATCGCGAACACTCCGTCGTCCCGGAGGGCGCCGCGGACGCGCTCGAACAGGGCTTCGAGCTCGCTGAAGTGGTGGAGCGACTGATTGGCGACGAAGACGTCGACCCCGCCGTCGACGTCGCAGCGGGGATCCCAGCGGGCCACGTCGCCCTCGACGAGCCGGAACAGCGGGGCGAGCTCCGTCCCGGCGAGGCGCTGCCGGCCCCGCTCCAGCATGTGGGGATTCAGCTCGAGGCATTCGACGCGGAAGTTCCGGACGCCCCGGGCCACCAGCTGCTCGGCAAGCCCCGCCTCGAAGTCGCAGTTGCCGGACCCGAGGCTCACGATCCGGGCGGACCGGGTCCCCGCGCGTTCGCAGGCCCGGGCGAGGGCGTCCACGAAGAACCCGTCCACGTCCGGGATGGAGCAGGCCTCGAGGATCGGCCGCAGGTGTCGCTGGCTCCAGTAGTGGAAGATCTCCGGCAGGTCGTGGACGTCCTCGACCTCGCGATAGACCTCGATCTCCCGGGCGAGGCGCGCGTCGCGGTCGCCCGGGTCGACGGCTCCCGGCCGCTCCGCCGCGGCTTCGGCGCGGCCGATGAAGAGCTGGCGGCGCGCGATGCCGGCCTCGGGCAGCGGTGCGCTCGCGAGAGAGGGCGCGAACCCCGCCTCCCGCAGCCGCTGGAAGACGTCCCGGCCCGCCCGGCCGCCGCCCGGACGCTCCTGGTCGGCCGCGTAGGGCAGGTCCAGCAGCAGCCAGCCGCCCGGAGCCAGCTGGGCGCGCCAGCGGGCGAGGTCGGCCGGGTCGAGCGCCTCGCCGTCGTCGACCAGGGCGGCGACGGCGTCCAGCCTGGGAGCGGGGTCGCCGGCCCCGGCGGGCGGGAAGACGCGATCGGCGCCGCTGGCTCCCAGGGCGCGCGCCAGGCGGCCGCGGGGCGTGGCGTCGAGAATCGCCGGCGGCTGCCGGCGCCGGGCCAGGGCCGCGAGGTCGCGCCCGGCCGGCTCGTCCGCCATCCACGAGAGTCCGGCGGCGAGGGACCGCTCCGCCGCGGTGGCGCCGCAGCCCTGACAGGGTACGTCCCGGGCCAGGTCGAAGCTCTCGCTCGGGCCGAAGCCGCTCTCGTCGCCGCAGACGTTGCAGCGGCCGCGGAAGGGCGGGGCCCCCAGCGCCTGCAGGATCTCGGCCACCCGCTGGCGGCCGCGCTCGGTCGAGTAGTGCTCCTCGAGGAAGCGCATGCCCGCGTCGGAGATCCGGCTCCAGCGGGCGCGGTCGTGGTAGAGCGAGACCACCTCGTCGGCGAAGCGATCCGGGTCGTCGGCCACGACCACGTGGGTGCCGTCCTCGAGCTCCATCCCCTCGACGGCGATGGTGCTCGCGACGCTCGGCACGCCGTAGCTCATGGTCATGGCCAGCTTGCCCTTGATCCCCGCGCCGTAGCGCAGCGGAGCGACGCAGAGCCGGCAGCGGTCCAGGGCCTCGCCGAGGTCCGGGAGATAGCCCGTCACCTCCACACCCGGCAGGTCGAGCGCGCGCAGCTCGGGCGTGGGGTTGGCGCCGACGATCCGGAACTCCACATCCGGCAGCCGCTCCCGCACCCTGGGCAGGATCTCGCGCGCGAAGTAGAGGGCGCCGTCGACGTTCGGCGGGTGTCCGTAGCCGCCCAGGAAGACGAGGCCCGACCGCGCCTCGAACGGAGCGCGACACCCGGTGACGTCCAGGATCCACGGGAAGACGTAGACGAACGCGTGGGGCATCAGCTCGAGCAGCCAGTCGCGCTCGGTCGCGCTGTGCACGATGGTGCAGTCGCTGCGCCGCATGACGTCGAGCTCGCGCTCGCGGGTCTCGTGCCAGTCCACGGCCTCGTGGCCCCGCAGCGCCGCCTCGCGCTGCTCGCGGATGAAGTGGAGGTCGGAGGTGTGGAAGACGACCCGGGCCTGGGGCGCCAGCTGGCGGATGGTGGTCAGGTGCTTCGCGGCCACGGCGTGCCGGAACACGACCACCACGTCGAACTCTCCGCCCCGGCGGTGCAGCAGCTCCTCGACGGACCGCTCGTAGGGCGCGTAGAGGCACTCGATGCCCAGGCGCTGCAGGTCCGCGGTGTAGTCGTCCAGGTAGAGGAAGTTGTCCTCGGGAACGAAGGTGACCTTGTAGCCGACGGACTGGAAGGCCTGCATCAGCCGCAGCGCCGTCAGCGAGCCCGCGTCCTGGTCCGGGGTCGGGGTGCAGGCATCGATGAACAGGACCCGGGCCACGGCGTCGCGGTCCTTCTCCCGCTCGGGCTCCACGCCCGGGGGCGCGAAGCGCTCGAACACCGGCTCCCAGCGCTCGAAGAGCTTTCGGGCGTTGGTCTTCTGGTGGGCCTTGATGCCCTGGTCCGGGTCGGTCCCCGAGGTGGCCCCCTCGATGTGCTCGACCACCGCCAGCGGCTGGTACAGCGTGCGCAGACCCAGCGCGCGCACGCGCAGGGCGAGGTCGCTGTCCTCGCCGTAGGCCGGGGCGAACCACTCGTCGAAGCCGCCGAGGCCCCGGAAGATGCGCAGTGGAAGCGCGATGCACGCCCCCGAGCAGTAGTCGACGTCCCGGGCGTAGGCGTGTGCCGGCGCGTGGGGATCGCCGCCGCGTCCGTAGTTCCAGGCCGAGCCGTCCCGCCACAGGATGCCGCCGGCCTCCTGCAGGCGGCCGTCGGGGTACACGAGCTGCGCGCCGACCAGCCCGACCCCGGGGTGGTCCGCGAAGGTTCCGATGAGCGCGTCGAGCCAGCCGGGGCGGACGAGGGTGTCGTTGTTGAGCAGGACGATGAACTCGCCCCGCGCCTCGTCCGCACCGCGGTTGCAGGTGCGAACGAAGCCCAGGTTCTCCGGGTTCCGGACGTACCGGACGTCCGGGCGCGCGGACAGGGCCTCGCCGGTGGCCGGATCCGAGGCGTCGTCGACGACGATGACCTCGTAGGGCACGGCGCTTCCGGCCACGGCGATGGAGTCGAGGCAGGCGAGGGTCAGATCGAGGTGTTCGTAGACGGGGACGACGACCGAGACGGTCGGCGTCCGTGGTGCGCGCTTCTCGTCGTCGCCCGACGAGGCGAACTCCACCGGGGCGGTCCGGACCGCCCCGCGCGACCGCCGGGCGGACTCGAAGGCCCGCCAGGTCCGGTACGACTCGGTGCGGGCGAACAGGAAGCCGGCGCGCTTGTAGAGCTTCGTCTTCAGCCGGTAGCGGGTGGCGGGTGACACCGGAAGGGTCTGGAACACGCCGCGCAGGGCGCGCCAGGTCACGCCCGAGCCGTTCTGGGCGGCTCGCTGGCGGCGCCGGCGGCGCCAGTGCTCGAAGCTGCGAAGGGGGCGGGTGAGCCGGAAGGAGCGCGACGCGAGCATCTCGCCCAGCTCGCGCTCGAGCCCCCGGGCGTTCTCGGCGGCCAGCGCGTGGTCGTGCTCCAGGCGGGTGAGCTGCTGGCGCGCCGCGTCGAGCTGGCGCTCCACCTCGGAGCGCTCGGCCTCGAAGCGCTGGCGTGCGCTCTCGAACTCGGACTGGGTGTGGGCCAGCGCGTCGCGACTCTCGTCGCGTTCGCCCAGGGCGCGCGCCAGCTCGCTCTGGCGCTGGTGGAGCGTCTGCCGCGTCTCTTCCTGGCGGGCCTCGAGCTCGGCCAGGCGCCGGCTGCGCAGGTCGAGGTGCTCGCGCGCCAGCACCAGGTTGTCCCGGAGCGAGGCCATCTCTCCCTCTCGGGCGGCCAGGGCGCGGCGCAGGGACTCGCCTTCGCCGTCCCGGGCATCGAGGCTCTCGCGGTGGGCGCGGAGGTTCTCTTCGAGGTCGCGGAGTCGGGTGTCGCGAGCGCTCACGTGCTCCCGCGCCACGGCCAGCTGCTCGCGCAGCGAGGCGGCCTCGTCGCTGCGCACGCCGAGCTCGTCGCGAACCGAGTCCACCTCGCCCTGGGACTCGACCAGCTCGGCGCGTACCTGCTGGAGCGTCCGCTCCATGGCCTGGGGCTCGACCAGCAGGGCATCGAAGGCAGAATCGGCGTCGGCCAGCCTGGAGCGCAGGTCGTCGAAGGCGTCGGTGAGCACCTCCAGGTCGCCGCTGTGGGTGGCCTTCTGGAGGCCGCGCACCGCCTCGCGCACCCAGGGCGAGACGCGCTCGTCCGTGGACAGCGCGTCCCAGGAGCCCTGGTGGTGCTGGAGGTCCGGGCGCAGGAACGCCTCGACGTCGGGGGCCACGGCCTCGGGCGGGTGGGGCCAGGCGAACCCCAGGGTGTCCGCGATGCGCACGGCCGCGCTCCGCCAGTCGTTGAGGAGGTCCTCGTAGCGGACCAGCGCCCGCGGCCAGTCCCGGGTGTGCAGCTCCGCCTCCAGCAGGTGGCGCAGCCACAGGAGCGTCGACTGCGCGAAGCTCAGGCCGTTGCGCCGGGCCAGGGAGGCCGCGACGTCCGAGGGGTTGCGGACCACGAGCACGGCGCCCGGCCGCCAGGGCAGCTCGCCCAGCACCGGGCGCCAGAGGGGAAGCAGGCGGCACAGCCGGGGGTCCTTCACCGCCATCAGGTGCGCCCCGTCGAACTCCTGCCAGAGAGCTTCCGAGAGGCGCGTGCGCGCCCGCTCGACCGCGGGGTCGGTCAGGTCGAGCCCGAGCGGCCGGGCGTCGTGCCACGATCGCCCGAGCTCGTCCAGGAGCTCGTCGTGGATCTGGGAGACGACCCGGCTCTCCCAGAAGCCCGCCGGGTTGTCGGGCTGGGGCGGCAGCAGACGCTCGCCCAGCGACGCTCCGAGGTGGTGGAAGACCCCGGCGAGAGCGGAGGTGCCGCTCCGGTGCATGCCCAGGACCAGAACCGCTCGGCCGCCGGAATCCCGAGTCTCGGTGGTGAGTTGGGTCATCCCCTGTGAGCCCTCGGCCGCTCCTGGGCCCTCTCTCGTGCTCGACCTCGGACCCGATCGGACCGGGGGAGCGGTCGGGACACGGAAGGGCATTGCGTGGGCCTGAGCCCACGCCCCTCTCCTGCAAGCGGCCCCCCAGCGCGCGGCGCTTCGCATCCTACCCGGTTGGGCCAACGAAGGCGAGCACGCAGGTCCTGGAGCGTCTGCATCGAGATCCTCGCGGGGCTGCGGGCCCCAGGGGGCGACACCACCCGGAGCGGAGAGTGGGGCGGTGCGCACGATCCCGCAGGTGCGATGCCGTGTGGATCGCGCCTGCGCAACGAGAAACGGGGATCGGTCCTGCGACCGATCCCCGTTCGTCTCCGAAGGTTCGACTCGAGGTCGGGCCCTAGGGCTGGACCTCCCAGGCGACCGGCGGGCTCGGCACGTTGGTCTGGTTGTCGGTGCGGTTGAGCCCGTTCATGAACCAGGTCGCGGTCAAGCCGTTGTCCGAGCGACGGAGGATCAGGTCCTCGCCGCCGGCATCGTCCGCCTGGCCGCCGCCCTGGGTCACCCAGCTGGCGCTGATGCCGCCGGAGGTGACGAAGGACGAGTTGATGCGGGCGCCGCCCTCCATCTCCCAGTTGGCGACCCGGCCATCCGCCGTCCGCTGGAAGCTGATGTCGGCGTCGCCGTCCAGGTCGAGGTCGACCAGGGCGCGCAGGGCGAACTTGCTGACGTCGACCGAGCCCACCGTGGAGGTGCTCGTTCGGTTCTCGGCGTCCATGTTCCAGCTGACGATCTGGCCGGTGGTCGTGTTCAGGAACCCGAGGTCGCCGGTGCCGTCGTCGTTGAGGTCGCCCACGCCGATGAAGGTCCAGTCGCCGCCGAGCGTCGCGATGGTGTTGGTGGCGGTGCGGTTCGCGCCGTCCATGATCCACACCACGATCTCGTCGTTGGGGCCCTGGAGAATGATGTCGACGATGTCGTCGCCGCTGATGTCGCCCACGCCGATGACCGCCCATCCGGCGCCGGGCGCGGCCACGACGGCCGTGCTGTCACGGCTCGCACCGTCCATGAACCAGATCGTGACCTGGCCGGTGGTGGTGTTGTACCAGACGATGTCGGAGTTCTCGTCGGCGTCGAGCTTGCCGGCGCCGCCGATCTCCCAGTCGGCGCCGGGGTCGTTGATCACGCCGAAGGAGGTGCGGGTCGCGCCGTCCATCAGGTAGATCACCACCGTGCTGGGCACGGTGTTGCGGTATGCGATGTCGACGAGCTCGTCGGCGTTGAAGTCGCTGAGCACGAGGCCCATGCCCGGCGGCGGTCCCGCGAGAGCCGAGTGTCCGACCAGCGCAGTCGCGGCGAACGCGATGGCAAGGGTCTTCAGAAGCTTCATGGATCGAACCTCCGATTGTCGTTCTGTCTCGGGCGACCGCGCCGGATTCACAAATCCGAAGACCTGGATTCGACCGTAGACCGGACTCACACGGGCGGGGAGAGGGCGGCGCGGACCGCGGCGGTCCCATCTGGACCTTGGACCTGGCAGCTCTGGGATCCGGATCCTCGAATCTGGATTCCGGGTCCCGGTCCCTCTCCCTCTCAGGTGCCTGTGTTCAGCTTCGTCTACAGCCGGAGGTCGTCTCGTTCCGGCGCCGCTTCCCCCATCAGCACGAGCACTAGCTGTCAATCGCCCATCCGGTCCTGCACCCGCTGGCCCGGAACGTGCCCGGAGAGAATCCTCGATTCGCCCATCGTCGTCGCTCTGCGACCGATGCAGCTCGAGCCCCGATCCCCACCTGGCTCTCAAACTGGCTCACGAATCCGCGGATTCACGAACCTACGATCTCCGTCGTCCGACGCACGGTTCCGGGAATCGAGATCGGCTCTCGATCGTCCCGTCGGCCGTGTCGCCGCGTCGCTACACCAACCCTGCGAGGAATGACGGCAAGCTTCCCCCAGAGAGCCGGCGCTCTCGGCACTATACAATACTTCGATCCGGCAGCGAACCAACAGGACGCTGTGACGAACCCGTGAAATCCCCGTCCGATCGCGTCATTCCACGTATCCCATGGCGCGGAGTCGGGCCTCGAGGTCGGCGTCCACGTCCGTCGTCGGGGCCTCGAGCGCCCGGTCCCGGCTCCGGGCCAGCTCCAGCCGCAGCTGCGCTGCGAGCCAGCCGGCGAGCAGGGGGTCGCCCTGCGCCAGATTGCGGAGCTCCTGCGGGTCGTCCCGGGAGAACAGCGCGATTCCTGCCTCTGGACTGCGCGAATCGATCAGCTTCCAGGGGCCCTGCTCGATGCTCTGGGCCACGAAGCCGTTGAGGTCCACGAACGCGAGGCTGCTGCGGTCGTCGGATTCACCCCGGATCGAGGGCAGGAGGCTGCGCCCATCCATGGGACTGCGCCCATCCATCGATCTGGGGGCGGGAACCCCCACCGCCTCGAGCAGCGTGGGGAGCACGTCGATGTGCCGGGCGATGTCGGCGACCCGGATTCCCCTCGGGGCGTCGCCAGGCAGTCGCAGGATCATCGGCACCCGCAGCACTTCGGCGTGCAGGGTCTTGCCGTGCTCCCACGATCCGTGCTCGAAGAACTCCTCCCCGTGATCCGAGAGGAAGGCGACGGCGGCGTCGGCCAGCAGGCCCCGGCGCTCGAGCTCGGCCAGCAGCGCGCCGAACGCGTCGTCGGCGTAGGCGACCTCGGCGTCGTAGAGCGCCTCGAGGTCGGCGATCACGCGCTCGGTGGGGGCGATCGACCCGGCGGCCAGGGCGTGGAGCCAGGCGCGCGACCCGATGTCCCGCTGGGCCTGGGGCACTCCGCGCTCGATGAACGACTGCTGGAGCCTGCGCACCACGGCCTCGGTCTCGGGGTCGAGCGCGTCGCCGCCGGCCTCGGGCGCGAAGCGCTCCCGATAGCGCGCCGGTGGGTTGTAGGGCGAGTGCGGCTCGACGGCGTGGACGTAGAGGAACAGCGGCCGGTCTCCGTCGCGCCGGTCCAGCCAGTCGAAGACGTACTCGTTCAGGGGGGCCACGAACTCGTGCTCGGCGCGTGACGCGTGGCGCGCGTGGATCTCGAAGCCCCGGGCCCGGGTCTGGCTGGGCCGGGAGAGATCCTCGAAGTGGTCGTAGCCCTCGGCGAACCCGAACTCCTCGATGACGTTGCCGTTGGCCACGAACGCCGCTGTCTCGTAGCCGGCTGCGTGGAGGATTTCGGCCAGGGTGGTGGTCTCCGCCGGCAGCACCGTGCGCATGCCGAGCACCTGGTGGGTCGAGGGCGACAGTCCGGTCAGGATCGACGCCGTCGAAGGGCGGGTGTAGGGCGCCTGGGCCAGCGCCCGCTCGAAGACGATCGCGCTGCGGGCGAAGGCGTCGAGATGGGGAGTGGTCGGCCGGGCGTAGCCGTAGGTGCCGATCCGGTCGGCGCGCAGGGTGTCGGTGATGTAGAGGACGATGTCGGGCCGTCGGGTCGAGGATCGAGCAGCGGGTGTGTCGGTCCCGGCCGCAGCGCCCACCTCGCCGGCCTGCGAGGCGGGGGCCGGGTCGGTGTCTCCCTGGGGCGCCGTCCGGCGCACCCGCCCCGAGACCCGGACGCCTCTCCGCGTGGGGGTCTGCGCGGCGTCGCCCAGGGTGGAGAGTGCGATGCGGACGATGTCGTCGTCGGGGCCCGCCAGCTCGAAGCGCGCGGTCGGCGTCTGCTCGTCCAGCACCCGCGCCGCGCCGTCGGCGCCGCTGCGCCGCTCGATCTCGACTTCCACGGCCTCCGGGCCCTCGAGGCGCTCGAGTTCGAGCCACGCGCCCGACGGGGCCGCCACGTGGAAGACGGTGCGCGAGGCCGGCGGCAGCCAGAAGCCCCCGGCCTGCTCGTCGAGAGCCGGACGCGAGAGGGGCTCGCCGCCCGGGGTGTCGACGGCTGCAGGAGATCCCGAGCCCGGCGGCCTCCCCGGATCGTCGAGTGCGAGATGGATCCACTGCACGGCCACCCGCCGCACGTCCGTCGAGCCCGTGGCCATCTCGGCGGGCGATCGGGTCCAGCGGTAGCGGAACGCGAGCTGGTTGCGACCGCGGACCAGGGCGGACTCCGGCACCGTCAGCGAGTGGACATCGCGAGGTCCGTCCAGCTCGATCTCGCCGATGGCGGTGTCGTTGACCGAGACGGCGATCGCCTGGGGGCCGAGGGAGGGGAACGGGGCCGGGCGCGCCCGCAGGGTGAGGTCGAGGGGGCGGGGGCGCGCGAGAAACAGCGACAGCACCGATTCCTCGGCCACGCTCCAGACGAAGGTCCCGTCGCCGCTCCCCTCGTCCTGGCCCCAGCCGCGGGTCATGACCGCGTGGGCGTCGGGGCGGCCGAAATCGATCTCCCGGCGTTCGATCTCGAACTCGGCGCCGGGAAGCTTTTCACCGAGGGTGGTGACGGTCTCGATCGGGGCGGGCTGGCAGGCGACGGCGAGGACGGCGGCGAGGACGGCCGCCAGCGCGTCGGGGCGGGGCGATGCGGTGGCCAAAGCGGGCGCAGTGTAGGACAGCGACGGGCTGGTGCATCCGGGATGGACAGCCGGTACGGTCGGTTGGAGCGCCGGGGAGAGCCGCGCTGCGGGAGGTCCCCTTGACCGCGACCGACGATCGATCTTCGCCCGAGGAGCCCGCGGCCTCCGCAGCGCCGGCGGTCGAGCCGCGGCCGGCGGGGATCCGCCTGCCCCACATGGCCCAGGTGCGGCCCGGCTGGCGCCGGGGGCGCTGTCCCTACGAGGGGTACCAGCGCGGGTGGGGACTCGAGTTCGGGGACCTTCGCCAGCAGGTGGAGGCCGATCCGCTGTACCGCGAGGCCGCCGACCTGGCCGGGCCCCGCAGCCTGCTGGGCGGCGCCAAGCGCCACAACCTGTTCCTGCTGCTGCGCATCTTCCTGGGCCGGATCGCCTTCGGTCACATCATCGAGCTGGGCGTGCACCGCGGCGGCAACGTGCTCTTCATGGCCCACGTGGCACGGGTGCTCTACCCGAGCATGCGGGTGTACGCGCTCGACACCTACGCCGGCATGCCCGAGACCGACGGCGATGTCGACGCCCACCGCGCCGGCGACTTCGAGGACGCGGACCTCGAGGGTCTGCGCGCGAGCGCCCGCGAGGCCGGGCTGTCCAACATCGTGTTCTGCGAGGGGCTGTTCGAAGACACCGCGCCCGATGCGCTCCTGGCCGGCGGCGCCATCGCGCTGGCCCACGTGGACTGCGACATCCGCTCGGCGGTCGCCTACGGCTACGAGGCCGTCCGGCCGTTCATGGTGCCCGGCGGCTACATCGTCTTCGACGACGCCACGGTGTCGAGCTGCCTCGGCGCCACCGAGGCAGTGGAGGAGCTGGTGATCGCGCGGGACGGGCTGCGCTCGGAGCAGATCTACCCGCACTTCGTGTTCCGGGCGCCCGGCTACCGCTGAGCTCCGCTCCCGGCCTCGAGGATGCCCGTTCGCTCGAGCGCCGCGACCAGCCCGGTCGCGAAGCTCCGCAGCTCGGCCTCGGCCCGGGCGCGACCTCCCGGCTCGTTGGGCACCGGCGTGCTGACGAGGACCGAGAGGGCCCGCCCCGATCGCCGGAAGGGGCCGCGGTCGAGCACCAGGGCCGAGCGGAGCAGCTCCACGGGCCAGGGCGCGAAGCCGTCGCGGAGCTGGAGGGCGACCGCGCGCTCCTGGTAGCGGCCCTGGAGCGTCCGCCGCAGGGGGCGGTCGACGCCCTCGAGGACGACCGGCTCGGATTCGAGGATCTCCCAGCCGGAGCCGATCACGCCCGCCTTCGCGGACAGGATGGAGTCGAAGCGGTCGCGGTGCTCGTCGGCGAGCACCAGGACCTCGAAGACGCGGTCGTCTTGACGGTAGCGGCGGTGCACGGCGTCGGACGGGCGCAGCGCCCCGAGGTACTCGCGATCCAGACGAAGCACCTCGGTGGTGTGGCCGTCCAGGGTCGAGGGCAGGGCGAACAGGCGCGCTCCGACCCGCGGCGGCCGCTCCGCCTCGGGAACGGCGAGGCCCGCGGCCCAGACGCCGAGGACCGCGGCGGCCACCGCGAGCATGCGGCCGGCGGCGCCGGGGGCGGGCGGGCGGCTCGCGGCCCGGGGCGCCCGCCGCCGGCGGGTCCCGGCCATGCGGGCCTCGAGCGCGTCGATGCCGGCGATCACGAACATGCCGACGAACAGCATCACCATGCCCTGCACGGTGTGGATGCTGTCGATCGAGGACTGGGGGATCAGCACGATCGAGGTCACGCGGATCAGGTTCAGCAGCTGGGCGAGCGGCACCGCGCAGACCAGGATCACGATGGCCTGACGTCGGCTGCGGCCGAAGAGCTCGAGATAGAGGGCGCCGCCCATCAGCAGCGTGACCGCGGCGCGCAGGCCCGAGCAGGTCTCGATCACCCGGAAGTGACGCTGGGAGGTCTCGATGAGGTCGCCGGACTGCAGGTGGGCGACGCCCAGCAAGGACAACACCGCGCTCGTCGCCTGACTGGTGAAGAGCTGCAGCGGGTAGAGCAGGGCGTTCACCAGGGCGACGGGAATGGGGTGGGCCAGCAGCAGGAAGAGCGCGGGGAAGACGGCCCGACGGGCGGCCGAGCGACCGCCGATGGCGAGGCTGCCGGCGCCGAGCGCGAGCGAGAGCGAGGGAACGCCGAGCTCGGGTGCGCCCACGTGGCGGCCCCAGAGCAGCAACGCGGCGGCCCCTGTGCCGAGGAGGGCGCCGAGCGCGCGGTCGCCGGCCGAGGGCGTGCCCGCCAGCAGGTCCGCCCGCCGGTTCCAGACCAGCCAGGCGGCCAGCGCCAGGGTCAGGGCCGGAGCGCTGCCCAGAGTGGAGAAGAACCAGCCCTCGAGCGCGTCGGCCGTCTCGCTGGGCACCTCCTGTCTCGGGTCCCAGACGAGGGTCGGGCCGTAGGCGAGGGCCAGCGCGGCGCAGAGCGCGAGCGCCGAGGCCACGAGCGCGTGCACCGGGCCGAGCCGGGGCCGGGACGGCGGTTGCCCGGAGCCGCCGGGCCCGCGGGCTTCGGAAGGGTGGGAGGCGTTCGGCGAGGGAGGCATGGGCAATCCAACGCGGCACCGATAGCACAGCGATTCGCGCCCCGGCGCGTCGGGCGAGCGCGCCTCGAGGCGGCGGCGACCTCTGCGGGCCACTACGCTCGCCCCGATGGCGACGTCGACCTGCGTGGAGGACCGGTCCCTGCCGACGCCGGATCCGGACCGGCGCGACGGGCGCCTGCCGCGCCCCGACTACGCCGTCGCCGTGGTCCACCACCGGAGCTACGGGGACCTGCGACGCTGCCTCGAGAGCGTGGCGGCCCTCGAGCCTGCGCCCCGGCAGGTGTACGTCCTGGACGCCGACGGCGACCCGGCCGAGGCCCGGGCCGTGGGCGAGGCCTGGCCGGAGGTCGTCCTCGAGGCCGCGCCCAACGTCGGCTACGCGGCCGGTGCGAACCGGGCCCTGGCCCAGCTGGCCGCGGCGGCGCCCGAGGTCGAGCACCTCCTGCTGCTCAACCCGGACGTCGTGCTGGCCCCCGCGTTCGCCCGCTGCATGCTCGACGCCCTGGCCACGCGTCCGCACGTGGCGCTGGCCTGCGGCCGCCTGACCCGCCCCGACGCTCCGGTGCTCGACAGTACGGGGATCGTGATGCCGCGAAACCGCCGGCCCCGGGACCGCGGAGCCGGCGAGCCCGACCACGGGCAGTTCGGGTCGACCGAGGAGGTCTGGGGGGCGAGCGGCGCGGCGCTGTGGATCCGGCTGGCGGCGGCCCGGGATCTCTCGGTCGAAGGGGAGGTCTTCGACGAGGACTTCTTCGTTTACCACGAGGACACCGATCTCTCGTGGCGGGCGCATCTCCTGGGCTGGAGCGTCCTGTACGTGGCCGACGCCGCGGCCGTCCACGGGCGGACCTGGCGCGCGGACCGCCGCTTCGCCATGGCCGAGAGCGTGCGAAGGCACTCGTTCAAGAACCACTATCTCGAGATGATCAAGAACGAGCGCGGCGCCCGGTTCTGGCTCGATCTCCCGGTGATCCTCCTCTGGGAAGGGCTGCGCCTGGGCTTCGCGCTGCTGCGCGACCGCGCGGTGCTGCCCGCCTATGCCCAGGCCTGGCGTCTGCGCGGCCGCGCCTTCGCCAAGCGCCGGGTCATCCAGGCGCGCGCCGCCCGGCGGCGCCGGAGCGGCGAGTCGCCCTGGCAGGGTCCTCCTTTGCTTCCCTAGTCGCGGAGTCGCGTGCGGCGCCCGCGCCAGGCGTCGAGACCGGCGACGGCGGTCGCGGCGGCCGCACCGAGCGGGACCCACCAGGTCCAGGCGATGAGCGGCGCGCCGGTCCACAGCGGGTGGAGGAAGAGCCCGAGCCCCACGGCGGCGCCGCCGGCGAGGCTGGCGATGACGCCCGCGGGCGAGACGCGCCAGCGCGTGAACAGCCCCACGGCGAACACGCCCAGCAGGCCGCCGTAGAGGACCGTCATCGAAGAGAGGGCCACTTCGACCAGCCCCAGCGCCGGGGGATGATCCGAGCCGGCCAGCGCCCGGTGGTAGGCGGCGACGGCGATGGCCGCGACCACGACGCCGGTCGAGGCCAGCAGCGAGGTGGAGCGCAGGCGCCGGGCGTCGGCGGGCGCGGCGTCGGGCCGGCCGGCCAGGTCGGTGTGCCAGGTGGTCGCGATGGCGCACACGGCGGAGTCGAGGCTCGACATCGCCGCGGCGAACAGGCCCGCGAACAGCAGGCCGCGCAGGCCCGAGGGCAGGGCATCGAGCGCGAAGAGCGCCACCACCCGGGCGGGGTCCGACGGGGGCGGGGCGCCGGGTGCGGCGTAGTGGGCCGCGAGGCCCGTGCCGATGAAGAGGAAGAGCGCGGTCAGCGGGAAGTTCAGCCAGGCCGAGCTCCACAGGGCGCGGCCGCCGGCGCGCCCCGAGCGCGCCGCGAGCAGGCGCTGGACCATGTCGTGGTCGGTGCCGTGGGTGGCGAGGGTCAGGGCGAGGCCGCCCAGGAACGCGGTTCCCAGGGCCGTGGAGTCGCCGACGGAGAGCCACGGCGACCCGTGGAAGACGCGCGTCGAGCCCCGGGCAGAGCCCCATTCGAGGAGCGCGCCGGCGCCGCCGGCCTCGTGGCCGAGCAGCACGGCGAGAACGCCGGCGCCGCCCAGCAGCACGCCGGCCTGCAGGATGTCGGTCCAGACCACCGCGCGCAGACCCCCGGCGCGGGTGTAGAGGGCACACAGCACGCCGCAGCCGACGATCGAGGCCTCGACCGACCAGTCGGCGGCCACCGACAGGGCGAGGGCGGCGATGAACAGGCGCGCGCCCGAGGCGAGGGTCCGACCCGCGACGAAGCACGCGGCCGCCGCGCGCCGGGCCGACACGCCGAAGCGTCGGCCGAGGAAGCCGTAGACGGTCACCACCTCGAGGGCGTGGTAGCGGGGGATCACCCAGCGCGCGAGGATGGCCTTGCCGGCGAGGGCGCCGAAGGCGAGCTGGAGGTAGGACCAGTCTCCGGTGTACGCGGCGTGGGGAACGCCCAGGAAGGTCGCCGCCGAGAGCTCGGTGGCGATCATGGACGTGGCCGCCGCCCAGGTCGGGAGCGATCGGCCGGCGAGCGACCAGTCGTGGGAGCTCGTCTCGGCGGCGCGCGAGCGGCGTGCGGCGGCCGCCCCGAGCGCGAGGACGGCGCACCCGTAGAGCACCAGGACTCCGATGTCGAGCGGCGTCAAGCGATCGCCTCCGGGGTGGCCCCTTTGGGGGGGTATAGCTCGCCGACCGGGACGCGACCGGTGCGCGACCGGGACGCAAGAGGGGAAGGCCCCTCGTCTCTCGAACCCGACGGGGCTGGTATAGTGTGGAGCTGGAGGAGGGGACCATGGGAACACGCATCCGAGACGTCGATCTCGAGGGATTCGACGAGGACTACTTCCGCGAAGAGCGCTCGTCCGGGCGTCCCGCGTTCGATGCGTCGCTCCTGCGCGAGCCGGTGCATCGGCTGCCCACGCGTTCGGCGATCCTCCTGGGTCGCGCGGCCTCTGCGTCCGATGCCATGCGGGAGATGCAGAAGCAGCACCGCGGCTGCGTGCTCGTGACCGAGGACGGAAGCGCGCACTCGAAGCTCGTGGGCATCTTCACCGAGCGGGACATCCTGCTCCGGATCATCGACCGGGGGCGCAACCCGGCCACCCTGGAGCTGGCGGAGGTCATGACGCCCGACCCCGAGTGCCTCACGTCCAACGCTCAGATCGCCTGGGTGCTGAACATCATGTCGGTGGGCGGACTGCGTCACGTGCCCGTCGTCGACGAGCACGGGCGGCCGGTCGCCGTGGTCTCGGTCCGCGACGTGGTGCAGTTCCTGGTGGAGGCGTTCCCGGCCGAGATCCTCAATCTGCCGCCGGACTTCTCGACCACCTTCTTCCGGACGCGCGAAGGCGCCTGAGCTCCAGCGCTCAGGCGCCCTGTTCGAGCGCCTCGAGCACCTTGGCCGGGTGGTCGGCCGCCTTCGCCACCCGCTTCCAGTGCCGGACGACCTTCCCGTCGGGCCCGATCCAGACCGTCGAGCGGATGACGCCCACGGTCTTCTTGCCGTACATCATCTTCTCGCCCCAGGCGCCGTACTTCTCCATCACCTTCTTCTCGGGATCGCACAGCAACGGGAACGGAAGGTCGTACTTGTCGGCGAACTTCCGGTGGGCCGCCTCGCCGTCGGGTGAGACGCCGAGCACCGCGGCGTCCTGCTCCTGGATGTCCTTCCAGAGATCCCGGAAGCCGCAGGCTTCCTTGGTGCATCCGGGCGTGTCGTCGCGGGGGTAGAAGTAGAGGATCACGTTGCGTCCGCTGTAGTCCTTCAGCGCGACCTTCTCCCCGTCGGCGTTGCGCAGCGTGAAGGCGGGCGCCTTCTTGCCTTCCTCGATGGCCATGTCTCGTCGTCTCCCTCGTGTCTCCGGCGCCCCGGGGCGCGGACCGAGACTGGCAGTGGGTGGGAAATTCCGCAACCGCGCGGCGGCTCTGGGTAGAATGGTGCCTGCGCGGGGCACGCCCGCTCGTGCGGAGGCTTTCGAGGAGGAGATCCGATGCGGCAGCAGGGTCAGCAGGGTCAGCAGGGTCAGCGGAAGGCGAACGGAGCCGCCCGGCGGAGCGCGGCCGGGAGCGGTCGGGCCCGAGGGCTCTCGGCGGTCGCGCTCCCCGTGCTGGCGATCGGGCTCATGGGGCACGCCTGTCCGATCGTCGAGCCGCCGGCCCGGGGTGAGTCGCCCATGCGCGCGGCGGCGTGCAGCGAGGTCATCACGCCGGTGGTGGGCGAGAACCACTCGGACCCGATCTACATGGCCGGGTTCGGGAACGACCGCCAGGCCACCGGGGTCCACGACGAGCTGTCCGCCCGCGGCATCGTGATCGAGTCCGAAGGGACCAAGGTCGCGCTCGTCACCCTCGACCTCGTCGGGTACTTCAACAACGAGGTCCAGACGATCCGCAGCCTGGTGGACCCGGCGCGGGGCTTCGACGCCATCGTCGTGTCGAGCACCCACAACCACGAGGGCCCGGACACCATGGGCCTGTGGGGGCCCGACGAGCTCACGAGCGGCGTCGATCAGGGCTACCTCGACTTCGTGAACGACAGCGTGGTGGCATGCATCGAGGCGGCGGACGACGCACTGGCGCCGGCGGCCATCCGCTTCGCGACGGGCACCACCGAGGGCGCCTCGCTCGAGCCGTGGCCGGGCCTCGTGGCCGACGGCAAGGTGCTCCAGGAGCTGGTCATCGACCTCACCTCGTTCGGCGAGGGCATCCTCTACAAGGAGGGCGACCCCGGTCCCATCCTCAACACCAGCGTGCCGACCCTGCAGCTCGCCCACTATCGCTCGCTGCGCGAGCGGGCCCGGGAGGTCTGGCACTGGCTCTTCCACCCCTGGGAGTCGTTTCCCGACCTGCGACCCCTGGGCGACGTGATCGCCACCGTGGTCAACTTCGCGAGCCACCCCGAGTCCCTGGGCTCGGACAACACCCTGCTCACCGCCGACTTCCCCCACGCCATGCGCGAGGCGTTGGAGGACGTGTTCGGCGGCGTCGCCATCTACGTCAGCGCGGACCTGGGCGTCCTGCAGGGCCCCCTCGACGTCGACCTCGACGATCCGGAGACCGGCGATCCGATTCCCCGTCGGACCTTCGAGTTCGCCGACGAGATGGGCCGGCGCCTGGCCGAGCGCGCCGCGTCGGCGCTCACGGCCAACCTGCGCTGGAGCGCTGCGCCCGCGATCGACGTGGCGGCGAGCGGGCCCTTCTTCCTCGAGGTCGAGAACCCGTACTTCCAGGCGTTCGGCACCCTGGGCCTCTTCGGGCGCCGCGCGATCGAGACCCAGGACGGACTGCTGGGCATCACCACCGAGGTCCAGGTGCTGCGGATCGGAGACGCGACCCTGGTGGTGACGCCCAACGAGCTCGATCCGCAGATCGGCGACCTCTACCGCGAGCGCATCGGCGAGGCGTCGGCGCACCGCTTCACCATCGGCCTCGGCAACGACGAGCTGGGCTACCAGATGCCCGAGGCGAAGTTCAATCCGTCCTGCTTCAAGTGCTTCCTGGAGGTGCTGGCGGGCATGGAGGAACGCTGCGTCCTGGCCGACACCCTGGACTGCGGCACCACCATGCAGAACAACATCGGCCCCGGGGCCGACCCGGTCTTCCAGGAGAAGATCGCGACCCTGATCGACCAGGTCCATCCCTAGGCGCTCGGCCGGTTCGTCGGGAGCGTTGGCCTCGGCAGTGCTCGTCTCGGGAGTGTTCGTCTCGGGAGTGTTCGAGATGGGGAGCAGCGCCGCGCGGCGGGTCCGCTGGGCGGTCCTGCTCGCGCTGGCCTGGGTGGCCCTGGGCTCGCTGCCCCCTCCGGCCGGGGCCCACGTCGTGCTGTCGCGGGCCACGCTTCGCCAGTCGCTCCAGCACTCGGCGCTGAGCGTGCGCGCCCGCTTCCTGGGCGACCCGCGGATCGAGCGCGTCGCCGGGGGCGACCGCCAGGAGGTCCAGCGCCTGCGCATCGAGGAGGTGCTCGCGCGGCGCGGCGCGTCCGGAGCCGGGACGGGCCTTCCCGACGTCGGGGCGGAGCTGGACGTCTTCTTCCACGCCGAAGGCATGCCCTCGTTTCCGGACGGGGCGAGCGCGCTGGTGTTCCTCGAGCGGACGTCGGAGCGCCCGGAGTTCGCGGCCCTGGCCCCCTCGTTCCCCTGGTACTCGGTCCAGGGGCCGGGAGACGAGTGGATCCTGGCGGGCGACGACGGGGCGCGCATCCTCGACCAGGCGCGCGCCTGGCGTGCCTGGGTCGACGACCCGGGCGCCGACTTCGGCGGCCTGCGGTCGATCCTGCTGGCGGGCCTCGACTCCGGGGTCGAGCGGCTCCAGGCGGACTCGATGGCCGAGCTCCTCCGGATCTCCGGGCGTCCCGGGTTCCTCGACGCTCCCGGTGCGAGCGAGGCCTTCGCCCGCCGGGTGGGGGACGCGGCCCTGCCGTTCTCCCGCCGGATCGCGCTCCTCCACTGGCTCGAGCCGTCGCTCGGCCCGGGGTCGGGCGCCCTGTGGGCCCGGCTCCTGGCCGGCGTCTCCGGGGAGGCGGACACGGTGGCGTTGGCGGGCCTGGCCGGCGCGGATCCCGACCCCGCCGTGGCGCTCTGGCTGCGCCAGCGCGTGGACGACCCCTCGCAGCGGGTGCGGCGCGCGGTCTGGCGGGCGATCGCGCGCTCCGCGTCCGCCGAGGACGTGGGGCTCCTGGCGCGCGGGAGTCGCGACGCCGACCCGGCGGTGGCGCGCGCCGCCATCCAGGGGCTGGGCAGTCTCTCCGCGCCCGCGGCGCGCTCGCAGCTGGAGGCGCTCGCCGGCTCGGAGCCTCCGGAGCGGGCGCGCTGGGCCCGGGCCGCCCTGCGCCGCACCGCCGAGGGAGCCCACGTGCGCTAGCCGGACCCGCGCCCGTCGCCGGCGCGGGTCGGGGGCCGCGCATGAATCGGCGCGCGCCGTTCGCACCCTTGCGCACGCGACGGGTCAGGGCGCGTCGGTCGGGCTCGCGGAGGCGGGCTCGGCGGGTTCGCCGGAGCCGTGGGTCGGGGTCGCGTCCGAAGGCGGGAGCCCCGGGTCGCTCTCCGGGTCGAGGAGCGCGGCCCGGTCGTGGCTCTCCGGGCCCCCGTCGGCCGCTGCGACCGCGGCGGCGGGGTCGGGGCCCCCGTCCGGCAGCGGCGCCGGCTCCCGGGTCGGCCGCACGTCCACCACCAGGACCGAGACCACGAGCACGCCGCTGGCGGCGACCGCGGTCCACCACGAGCCCCTCGCCACCGCCTCCTGGGCCGCCGGGCGCACGAGCACCACGGTCTCGTGGTCTCGCGTCTCGAACACGCCGTGCTCCCAGAGCCAGCCGGCCAGCTCGGCCCGGGTCTCCTCGGGCGACGGCCGCCCGAGCCCGCGCTCGAGGATGCGGCGCGCCGTGGCCGCCGACGCCAGCCGCTGGCGGGGGCGCCCGCGCAGGCAGTGGCGCACCAGGCGGTCGACGAAGCGCGGAGCCCCGCGCGCCGCCCGACGCAGTCGCGTGTACCGCTCCTTGCGCATGCGCGTCAGCCAGGTCTCGCTGGCGTCCTCCCCGGGCTCGGGATAGGGCGTCCGGCCGGTCAGCATCTGGTAGAGGATCACGCCGAGCGCGAACAGGTCGCCCCGCTGGTCCACCCGCTCGCCGAGGAGCTGCTCGGGCGACATGTAGGGCGGCGATCCGACCAGGCCGCCCGGCCGCGTCAGGGCCTCTCCATCGGATTCCAGGGCGATTCCGAAGTCGGCGATCTTCACCTCGCCGCGCCGGCCGAGCAGGAGGTTCGCGGGCTTGAGGTCGCGGTGGACCGTGCCCTGGGAGTGGATCGCCTCCAGGCCGCGGGTGGCCTCGAGGGCGATCAGTCCGGCGATCCGCCAGGGCAGGGGGCCGGCGCGGTCGAGCACCTTGGCCAGGTCGGCGCCGTCGACGAACTCCTGGGCGATGTAGTGGTCGCCGCGGTGCTGGAACTGATCGTAGACGGCGACGACGTTGTGGTGGTGGACCGCCGCCGCGGCGCGGGCCTCCCGCTCGAACCGCCGCAGCAGGTCTTCGTGCTCCGCCAGGTCGCGCCGCAGCTTCTTCAGGACGGCCGGGCGCTCGAGCCCGTTCTGGAGCGCGCGATAGACCACGCCCATGCCGCCGCGGCCGAGCTCCTCGAGCGCGGTGAAGTGTCCGATCTGGCGACCGGTGCGGGCTCCCTGGGTGGCGGTGTCGGCCATGGCCGCCGTCGCCTCAGGCGTCGTCGACGACGTAGGTCCGCGGGCCGCTGGCCCGGGTTTCCAGGACGTACTGGAAGGTGTGCTCGCCCATTGCGACGCGGTCGCCGTGCTGGAGGTCGGCGATCAGGGTGTCGTTGCCGTTCACCACGACGCCGTTGGTGCTGCCCAGGTCGCGCACCCGGAATCCTTCATCGGTGAGCTCGAACACCGCGTGCTCGCGGGACATGGCCGAGTCTTCGAAGCGGAGGTGCGCCTCGGGACCGCGCCCCACCACCATCTTCGGTGCGTCGAGGTCGTACTCGTTGCCCGCGGTGGTGCCGGTGAGGCTGACCAGGGCGGCGCGGTTCCGGCCGAAGAAGTCCCGGGTCTCGGGCGCGTCTGCGGCCCGGGTGAGCTTCCGCGTGTGTCCGTCTTGCATGGAAGGGCTCCTCGCCATTTCAAGGCGGATCGGCCTCGAGATCGGGCGGCTTGAGCGGTTCCTGGCCGCCCGGCGGGGTCCCTGGGTGCGCAGGTGGCGAGCGAAGTCCAGGGCTGACGGTCCCATCGGCCTCGGCGAGCGCGGCTTTGTGAGCGGGCTCACCTCGCGGCGGGCTCGGCTGCCTGCGGGCTCGGCTACCAGCAGTTTCCGCCGCGGAACGGCGGGGCCGTGGGGCGGCGGCGGGTCTCCGGGCCCGGGAGGGGCTCGGGGCGGGGCCTCAGGGGGCCGGCGCGGGCTCGACGTAGCCCAGCTCCTCCAGGGCCTCCAGCAGGTCGCGGTCCAGGGGCACCGCGCGGGTGGGCGAGTCGCTGTGGAAGCCGCGGGCCCGGAACCCGTCGAGCTCGCTGCGCAGGGCATGGGCGCGCTCGGGCTCGCTGGCCGCCCGGTCCCGCTGCTCGCCGAAGTCGTCGCGGTGGTCGTACAGCCGCTCGCGGTCGGGGTCGGCGATCAGCTTCCAGCCGTCGCGCACCACCGCCCACCAGTGTCGGCCGAAGTGCTCGCGCTTCATGGCGCGATGGGCGAAGAGCGCGCGCTCCTCGAGCCCGGCGCGCTCCCCGGCCCGCTCGGGCGCGTCGGGCTCCATGAGGGGCACCAGGCTCCGCCCGTCCCGGGACGGGGCGTTCGGATCTTCCGGGGGAAGCCCGGCCAGCTCTGCGAGGGTGGGCAGGACGTCCACCAGGGAGACGTCCTGGGCGATGCGGGTCGCCGGGACGCCGGGACCCCGGAACAGCATGAGCACCCGGGTCAGCTCCTGGTGGAGACCGCCGTCGTGGCGCCGCCCGCCGTGCTCGCCGAACTCCTCTCCGTGGTCCGAGACCACCGCGACCAGGGTCGAGGCCTGCCAGTCGAGCTTCGCGGACAGCCGCGCGAGCTCGCGATCGACGTAGCTGATCTGGCTGTCGTAGGCGGAGATCTCTCGGGCGCGCGGGTCCTCGGCCGCCTCGAACCACGGCTCGCGCCTCTCGTAGGGCGAATGCACGTCGTTCAGGTGGAGGTACAGGAAGGTCGGCGCCGCGGAGCCGACGATCGCGTCGCGCCAGCTCCCGACCTCGGCGAGCACCTTCCGGGCGCTCTGTTTGTGGGCGTAGTGGAAGCGGTCGAAGCCGCGGTCGAAGCCGATGTGGGGTCCGATGTTGACGTTGCTCGCCGCGCCGAAGGTCCGGTAGCCGGCCCGGGCGAAGCGTTCGGGGAGGGTCGCCAGCGAGTCGGGCAGCCGATTGAGCGGGAGGACCGGGCTCCCGCCCCGGGACAGCTCGGTCATCCGCCCGCGGTGCGCGAAGAACCCCTCGATCACGCCGTGGCCCGTCGGGTAGAGGCCGGTGAAGAGCGAGGCGGTGGCCGGAGCGGTCCAGGAGCTGGTCGAGTGGGCTCGCTCGAAGACCGCGCCCTCCCGGGCCCACTTCGCCAGGAAGGGTGCCGTCTCCTTCGGGTAGCCGTAGAACCCGAGATGGTCGGGGCGCAGGGTATCGAGCAGGATGAGGACGACGTCGCCCGGCGGACGCGGCTTGGACGGACCCGTCACGCACGTCGGGACGAGCGAGAGCAGCGCGAGGCACAGGAGCGCGCCGCCGGCGGCGGCGAGGCGAGAGGGCGCGGATTCGGAAGGTCGGGGCACGGCGTCTCCGGTCGAAGGCATGTCGATGATACAGCGAAGTCCTGCGAGCGACGGGCTCCGGACGGGCGTCCGGGCTGCGGGCGGAGCCGTGCGCGCGTCGCGTGTGCGAGCCCGTGCCCGGGTCGGGGGATCGCGCCGCAGGATCAGGCGGGCGGCGCCGGGCTCGCGGGCGGTGGGATCACCGCGGGATCGGGCGAAGGGGACGGGGGCGTCGTGGTGGCCGGCGCCGGCGCGCCCTGGTGGAGCTCGGTCACGAACTCCGGGGTCCAGACCGGTGCGTTCCGCCAGGCGTCGAGGTCGTGGAGCAGGCGTTGGATGCCTTCCTCGATGTCGATCTCGGCGCGCCAGTCCAGCCGCTCGTGGGCCCGGCGGACGTCCGCGGTGCGCTGGCGGACATCGCCGGGACGGGCGGGGACGGACACCCAGGGCCCCCCGACCAGCTCGGCCAGGCGCGTGATCGAGGTGCCGACGCCGCTGCCGATGTTGAAGACCTCGCCGGGCTGGGGCTGCTGGGCGGCCAGGATCATGGCCCGGGTCACGTCGTCCACGTGGACGAAGTCCCGGGTCTGCGCTCCGTCGCCGGCGACGGTGAGGGGGGCGCCCGAGGCGCGCTGGGCCAGGAACACCGAGGCCACCGGGCCCCAGCGCGGGGTCAGCGGGGCCCGCGCTCCGTAGACGTCGAACAGCCGGAGGGACATCGCCGGCAGGTCGTAGAGCCTCGACCAGTCGAGCACCAGCTGCTCGCCCAGGTGCTTGGTGATCGCCAGCGGATCGCACGGCGAGGTGGGCGCGATCTCCGGAGTCGGCACCGGCGCATCCAACCCGTAGCAGGTGGCGGACGCCGCGTAGACGAAGGCCTTCGCGCGGAAGTGCCGCGCGCACTCCAGCACCTGGAGGGTGGCCTGGACGTGGGCTTCGAGGGCCCGCTTCGGTCGCCGGCGCGCCTCGCGCGCGTCGCCGTAGCCGGCCAGGTGGAAGACCCAGTCCACGCCCGTGAAGCAGTCGGAGAGGGCGTCGGCGTCCAGGAGGTCGACGATCCGCAGCAGGAACCCGTAGCGCTCGAGCGCCCGGTCGAGATGGTCGACCCGGCCCGCGGACAGGTCGTCCACGACCACCGCCTGGTGGCCTCCTTCGAGGAGCCTCAGGGCGAGGTGGCTTCCGATGAAGCCCGCGCCTCCGGTGACCAGGGCCTTCATGGACGTCCTTCCAGCACGACGGGGCGGTGGAGGGTGCACCGGGGGGTTGAACGCTCCATCGGACGGGGGCGTTCGAACTTGAGCAGAACGGACGCAGGCGGCCGCGAAACTCCGCGATCCCGCTGGGGGACCGGCTGGCGCGTCTCAGGCGGGGTCCTGGACCAGCTCGACCAGGTTGCCGTCGGGATCCCGGACACTCGCGGTGCGCTGGCCCCAGGGGCGGTCGTGGGGTGGGGCGGCCGGACGCGCCCCGGCCTCCACCAGGTCGGCGAAGGCGGTGTCCACGTCCTCGACCTTGAACCCCAGCTCGAAGGCCGGCGCGTCGTCGGCCGGGGCCACGAGCGGCCGGCCCAGGCTCTCGGCCAGCGCGCTCCGGGTGTAGAAGGCCAGGCGCGTGTGGCCCGTGAAGAGCTGGGCGTACTCCTCGGCCCGGTGGCTCACCTGGAGGCCCATGGCGTCCACGTAGAACCCCAGGGCCGCGTCCAGGTCCTCGACGACGAGGACGGTGTAGTCGAGGAGCTTCGGCTTCACGAGCGCGTGAGCGGGGCCACGACCTCCTCGGCGAAGCGCGCGAGGACGTCGTCGTTGCCGCCCTGGATCGTGACGTAGCTGATGCCCGTCTGCTCGCGCTGGTGCGCCAGGCGATCGACGATCTCGCTGGGCGGCCCGGTGAGGAAGATGGGGCAGCCCGCGACCTCGTCCACGCTCATGCCGGTGTTCTTCGCGATGCCCTCGCGGATGGGCTTCGGGTCGTCGGCCATGGCCACCACGAACACCAGGGCGTTGAGCTCGAGGCGCTCGGGGTCGCGGCCCGCGGCCGAGGCGGCCTCGTGCACCCAGCCGACCTTCTCGCGCACCCGGTCCGGGGTCAGGTCGGCGGCCGTGGTCGAGGTGACCCGGCCCTCGGGCAGGCTCGGGTTGATGCCCACGATGTCCGCGTAGGTGCCGGCCACCCGCAGCACCCGGGGACCGCCGCCGCCCACGAGGATCCGCGGGGCGTCGCCCTCGGACAGCGCCGCGGCCTTTGGCACCTCGGTCACCCGGTAGTGCCGGCCCTCGAAGCTGGTGGACTCGTTGGCCCACATGGAGCGCACGATCTGCAGGGCCTCCTCCAGGCGCGAGATGCGGATGCCCGGCCGGTCGTAGGCCATGCCCGCCTGGTCGTAGTCGCTCTTCATCCAGCCCGCGCCGAGTCCGAACTCGAAGCGTCCGCCCGAGAGCAGGTGGATGGTCGCCGCGGCCTTGGCGTGGATCACCGGGTGCCGGTAGTCGACGTCGTAGACCAGCGAGCCCACGTTCAGCCGCTCGGTGACCGAGGCGACCGCGGCCAGCGCGGCCACCGGGTCCCACTGTGGACCGAAGTGGTCGGGCCAGAAGACCGTGGAGTAGCCCTGGGACTCCAGACGCTGGACGCGTTCGCGCCAGTCCTCGGCCGGGAGCTGGCTCAGCTGGACACCGAAGCGGAAAGGCTGGGGCACGTGGGCATCCTCCGTCGTGGCACCGCGGCACGATAGCAGTCCACTGCTAACTTCGACGCCCGAGGCGGAGCCCGCCGTCTCGGGCATCGACAGCGACGAACCGTTCGAGACCCGGGGACTGGACCGCGACCTTGACGCTGCCTCCGACGACGACTCCCACCCCGCGGCGCCCGGTCCCCCTCCGGCTCGACGAGCACCTCCGGGAGCTCGGCTGGTCGAGCTTCCGCCCCGGACAGCGAGAGGCCATCGAGACCCTCTTCGACGTCGGCCGGGTCCTGCTCGTCGCGCCGACCGGCGGCGGCAAGAGCCTCACGTACCAGCTCCCGGCCTCCCTGCTCCCGGGGACCAGCCTGGTCGTCTCTCCGCTCATCTCGCTGATGCAGGACCAGGTGAGCGCGCTCGAGGCGCGGGGCGTGGCGGCCACCTACCTGGCCGGAACGCTTCCGGCCGACGAGCTCCGGCGGCGCATGGCCCGGGTGGCGCGGGGCGAGCTCAAGCTCGTCTACGCCGCCCCCGAGCGGCTGGCCATGGACGGCTTCCGCTCGCTGGTGCGCGATCTCGCGTGTCCGCTGGTCGCCATCGACGAGGCCCACTGCATCAGCGAGTGGGGCCACGACTTCCGGCCCGAATACATGCAGATCGGCGGCCTGCTGCGCGACCTGCCGGGCGCCCGCGTGCTGGCCTGCACGGCCACGGCCACGCCCGTGGTGCGCGACGAGATCCTCGAGCGCCTGGGGCTGCCCGCGGACACCCCGCAGCTGGTGCGCGGGTTCGCGCGCCCGAACCTCTCCCTGCGGGCCGCGGAGGTGGTGGGCGCCCGAGACCGTTCCGGCCGCGTGGACGCCGCCCTGGCCGAGGCGCTCGGGGAGCCGGGCAGCGGGCGCGGCAGCGCCATCGTGTATGCGCCCACGCGGCGCTCCACCGAGGAGGAAGCCGAGCGACTGGGCGGCGCGGGCTGGCGCTGCGGCGCCTACCACGCGGGCT
Organism: Myxococcota bacterium; assembly: GCA_050618075.1. GTDB lineage: Bacteria > Myxococcota_A > UBA9160 > UBA9160 > UBA4427 > JBNLVL01. The sequence goes on along the minus strand of JBNLVL010000010.1, from coordinate 215,783 downwards.
ACCCGGGCGAGGTGCGCGAGCGCGTCCACGCACGCTTCAGCGCCGGCGAGCTCGAGGTGGTGGTGGCGACCAACGCCTTCGGCATGGGGATCGACCGGGCCGACGTGCGCGCGGTGGTCCACCTCGCGCCCCCGGGCAGCGTGGAGGCGTACTACCAGGAGGTGGGCCGCGCCGGGCGCGACGGCGAGCCGGCCCTGGGACTGCTGCTCCACGCACCGCGCGATCTGCCTCTGCGCCGGCATCTGCTCGAGAGCCCCACCGATGGACGCCTCCCCGAGCCCGAGGTGGTGCGTCACAAGTGGGGCCTGTTCCTCGAGCTGATGCGCTGGGCCGAGGGCGGCAGCTGCCGCCACGACGCGATCCTCCGCTACTTCGGCGACGAGGCCGAGGTGCTCGAGGGCTGCGGGCGCTGCGACGTCTGCCTGCGCCTGGGTCGGGACGAGGGGCGCGATCCCGAGGCCGTGGCGCTCATCGTGCGCAAGGCGCTCTCCGCGGTCGCGCGCATCCACGGGCGCTTCGGCCTGGCCGCGGCGGCGAAGCTGCTCCGCGGCGCGGACGACCCCCGCCTGCGCCGCAGCCACCTCGACCTCACGCCGACCTTCGGCGCCCTGGCCGAGCACACCGACGACTGGCTGCAGCGCCTGCTGCGGCGCTGCGTGGTGGCCGGCTGGGTGGACTTCGAGGGCGGAGATCGCCCGGTGGCGGTGCTCACCGAGGAGGGCATCGCCGTGATGCGCGGGGAGCATCCGGTGCGCCTGCTGCTGCCGCCGGAGCGGCTGCCGGCCCCGGCGCCGAGGGGCAGCCGCGCGGGAGCGCGGGCCGCCGCCGCCGACGACGTGCTCGACCCGGCCGCCCAGGAGGTGTTCGACGCCCTGCGCCGCCACCGTCTCGAGCAGGCCCGGCTGGAGGGCGTTCCGCCCTATGTGGTCGCCAGCGACCGCAGCCTGCGCGACGTGGCGCGCCTGCGCCCCCGGGACCTCGACGAGCTCAAGCTCGCCCACGGCATCGGCGACGCCAAGGCGCAGCGCTACGGCGAGGGCCTGCTGCGGGTGGTGGCGGAGTTCGCGGGCGACGAGGCGCGTCGCGCCAGGTAGACGGCGTGGCGGCGGCCGCCGCGACCGGGCCGGTGCAGCTCGAGCTCCAGGCCCAGCGCGCGCAGGCGGGCCTCGAAGCCGCGGTCCGGGTCCTCGCTCCACACCGCGAGCACGCCGCCCGGAGCCAGGGCGTCCCGTGTGCGCGCCAGGGCGCTGCGGCCGTACAGCGGATCGTCTTCCGCGTCGGTGCCCGCGTGGGGGCCCTCGAGGAGGTCCAGCAGGATCGCGTCGTAGGGATCGCGCAGGCCCGTCGAGGCGATCTTCTCGGCCACGTCGGTGACGTCGACCGCCAGCCGCGGATCCGCCAGGGCGTCGTCGGACACGACGGCCAGCGGGCCCCGGCACCAGTCGACGATGATGGGCTCGATCTCGGCCACGTCGACGTGGGCGTCCGGGCCCAGGGCGTCGAGGGCGGCCCGCGCGGTGATGGCCATGCCCAGGCCGCCGATCAGGATGCGCGGCGCCGGGCGATCCGCGATCGCACCGCAGGCGAGCTCGGCGAGGGCGATCTCCGAGCGGCCGGCGCGGCTGTTCATGAGCACGCGGCCGTCCACCAGCAGCAGGAAGTCGCGGTCCTCGGGCGCGCCGCGGCGGCGCAGCTCGTACTCGCCCCAGGCGGTGCGGGCGCGCTCGACCCGGTGCCAGGCGCGGCTCACCGCGCCGCTTGGAACTCGACCCGGCGGTTGGCCTGGCGCGCCGCGGGGTCGGTGCCGGATTCCTTGGGTGCGGTCTCGCCGTAGCCGCGGGCCTGGAGCCTCCCGGCGTCGATCCCGTGCTGCTCGACCAGGTAGTCGCGCACGGCGGCGGCGCGGCGCTCGGACAGGCCCTGGTTGTAGTCGGATTCGCCCACATCGTCGGTGTGTCCGCCGATCTCGACGCGCTGGCGCGCGAGCCCGGGCGAGTTGAGCGCGCTGCCCATCTCGTCGAGGATACGGCGGGCGTCGTCGTCGATCGCGTCCGAGCCCGTGGCGAACTCGACGGGCAGGTCGAGCCGGGGCCGCTCCACCGAACGCGTGCGCGTGGTCCAGAAGACGATGATGTCCTGGGCGGTCAACGGCACGTCGCCGCGTCCTTCGACCCGCATCGCGGTCTGGGTGATCGCGATCGCGTCGGGCGGGACCCCCGAGAGCCGGTCGCGCAGCCTCTCGACCACAGCCGGGGCGGCCGTGCTCTCGAGCTGCACCACCGCCTCGCCCGGAGGCAGCTCGAGCCCGAGGTCGTCGAGGCTCACCGCGGACGGTGTGGCGATCACCACCAGATCCTCCCGGCCCAGGGGCGGCTGCACCGACAGCTCCGCCGGGAACGACTTGTCCTTCCCGGCGACGATGCGGCTGTCCGGGTCGGCCGCGCTGGGGTAGAGCAGGGTGGTGAGACCCTGGCTGTCGATGTGCAGGACCGTCAGGTGCCCGTCGCGTTGGGAGCGGAACCGGTACCTGAAGTGGTCGCCCACGCGGAAGACCGAGCCCCGCGCCGCGTCGGGCCGGTCGACCTCGACCTGCAGTCCGTAGCTCGGGCCGCCGCTCGCGGGGATCGCGTCGATGACCGCGAGGGTCCGCTCCCGGGGCGGAGCCGCGTGGGCGACGCCCGCCCCGAGCGCCGCCAGGAGCGCCAAGGCGAGGAGGCGTCGCAGGGTCGGCGCGGGTCGCCGCAGGTCGAGCTGCATGGGGGTCCCCGTCGTGCGGTCGGCATCGCGAGATGCGGCCGGAGGCTGAGGTCGACGCTGGTGGGTCCGCATTCACGCCCTCTCCGTTCCGTCCATTCTTCGGCGGGCCGACTGACGTCGGCGGGCCGGCTGACCGGCCCGCGGCCCCCCGGCGCCCCGCTCTCGACGAGAGCCGAGCCGAGGGGAGCATATCCGGGTGCGGGGGCGGGCGAACCCCCTGGGATCGGCCGTCTCAGGCCTCGAATCCCAGGGTGCGGAGGGTCTCGCCGTGCTCCTCCCCGAGCGCCCGATAGCGCGGGTCGTCGGCGTTCTTGCGGCGATCTCCCGAGCGCACCTGGCCCGCGGCGGTGTCGATCCAGCCCGCCTGGACCGGCAGCCCGAGGAAGCTCGAGATGCGATCGAGGGTGGCCCGGGGGTCCGCCAGCAGGCCGTCGTACTCGATCTCCATGTACTGCGACGGCGGCAGTCGCCCGGCTTCGTCGCGGATGCGCAGCAGCCGCCGGCGCCACAGCTCGAAGAACTCGCCGGCCGGCCGCGCGCGACGCGCTTCGTCCAGGCGCGCGGCGTAGGCGCGCTCCCAGGCGATGGACGGCCAGTAGCAGACCCCCCACGCCACCTGGAGCTGGAAGCTCAGGACCTGCGACATCGACAGGGCGACGTCGCGTCCGTCGCGGACGATGTGCAGGAATTTCGCGTCGGGCCACATGCGCTGGAGCAGGCCCATGCAGAGCCCGTAGTCCGGCGTCTTGTCGCCCCACAAGCTGGCCCCGTTCGCCCGGGCCAGGGCGCCGTAGAACAGATCCATGATCGAGGCGAGGTCGCGCCGGGGCAGGGACTCGAGCGCCGGGCGCAGCGCGGCCTCGAAGTCGTCCTCGCGGGTGGCGTTCTCCTTGAGGATGCGCGCGTAGGCGGTCTTGCCCTTGGCCATGTAGACGGACCGGATGGCCGCGAAGAACTCGTCGGCCTCGATCTCGCGGGCGCCGAAGAAGTCGTGGAGGATGGGGATCCAGTGGGTCTCCTTCGGGAGGTGCAGGTCCGGGTGGACGCGCAGCAGCTTGCGCAGCAGCGTGGATCCACACCGCCCGGTGCCCACCACGAAGAACCCCGGCCAGCCGCGCGGCTCTGCGCCGCCGACGGTGTCGTCTCGCTGCGAGGCGAGCGTGGTCATGAAGCCTCCTCGGGCGGGATCGCCGCAGCATAGCCGTGGGGGCCATGGGGCGCAGCGCTATGCTCGCCCCATGCGACTCGCCTTCGTCGCCTGCGTCGAGCCCGGCCGCCTGGAAGCCCAGGGAGTGATGCTCTTCGAGTCGATCCGGGCCTTCGCGGGTCGCTTCGCCGGGGCGCCCATCCTGAGCTTCCAGCCTCGCGAGCCAGAGCCCCTGGCCCGGGCCACCCGCGACGCGCTTCGCCGGCTCGAGGTCGAGCACCGGGTGGAGCCGCTGAACCGGGAGTTCGCCGCGATCCCCGTCGCCAACAAGCTGTTCGCCACCGCCTGGGCCGAGGCCCACCTCGACGTCGACGTGGTGGTCTTCCTCGACAGCGACACCTTCTTCTGTGGCGAGCCGGCGGAGCTGGCGCTGTCTCCGGACACCGCGGCCGCCGTGCGCCCCGCCAACAAGAAGAACGTCGCCAGCAGCGGACCCGACGACCGCAAGGACGGCTACTGGCAGAAGGTGTACGCCCTCTGCGGCGTGCCCGAGCCCCCGTTCGTCGAGACCACGGTCGATCGGCAGCGGGTGCGCGCCTACTGGAACGCCGGGCTCATGGCCTTCCGCCGCAGCGAGGGCCTGGCCGAGCGCTGGCTGGCGTGCTTCCGCAGCCTGCTCGAGGCGAACCACCTGCCCTACAACGGCGTCAAGAACGCCGACCAGGTCGCGTTGGCGGCGGCGCTCGCGTCGGTCGCCGAGCGGGTCGACGTGCTCGACCCCCGCTACAACTACCCGCTCCCCAAGCGGGCGCAACTGCCCGAGCCCTGGCGCGACGCACCGCTCGAGGCGCTGCGCCACGTGCACTACTTCCGCTGGTTCAACAAGCCCGGCTTCCTGGACGCGATCGATCCGCCGCTGGCCGCGGACTCGCCGCTGCGGGCGTGGCTGGCCGAGCGCCTGCCCCTCACCCCGTTCGTCGAGGACCCCAGCCGCAAGCAGGCGCCGCCCGTCAGGAGTCCGGCCAGATGAGCCGCGCGGTCCCGGCGCAGATCGAGTGGATCGCGTCGACGGTCGCCCCATCGAAGGGCGCGAACTCCACGGGCTCCTCTCCCGGCGTCGCGAGGTCGCCCCGCTCGCGGAAGTAGCGGTTCTTCGAGCGCAGGCGCGACCCGCGCTCGACCTCGTCGTCGAAGCAGCGGAGGGGCTCGATCGCGGGCGGCGCCACGCGCCGGCCGGTGCAGCGCTCGAGGAGCTCGGCCACCCGGGCGGCGGGGTGGGCGCACAGCTCGTGATAGGGGTAGAGCGCGTCGAGGTGCTCGCGGTGCTCCACGATGCAGCGGTTGACCGCCGCCCACTGGCGCGCGCACTGCCGCTGCTTGTCGGGGTCGACGAGGTCCCGCCAGCCCCGGGGCTTGACCCCCCACCAGCCCTCCTCGGGCGGCAGGCCCCGCTGGTCGTGGGGGACGTACTTCTTGGCCAGGGAGAAGACGTTGGCCACGGGCCGGCGCACCATCGCCACGATGACGGCGTCGGGGAAGAGCGCCCGGAGCCACGGCAGACGCACGCTGTTGTAGGGGTTCTTGTTGAGGATGGGGGCGTCGCCGGTGCGCAGCTTGCGCAGCCTCTCCTCGAGCAGGGCGGCGGTGGCCGCGTCGGCGCTCTCCGCGCCGATCTCGTGTCCCCGCCGGCCGGCGCTCGCCTGGTAGATGCGGCCGGCCGGGTCGCCGGTGGGCGAGAAGGGCGGCTCGTTGCCCCAGAAGTCGTTGCCTTCGGTGCGGAAGGGGTTCTCGAATCCGTGCTGCTGCAGGAGCCGCGAGAGCAGGGTGGTCCCGGACTTCTGGAGGCCGACGATGAGCAGCAGGCGGCTCATCGCGCCCCTCCGCTGGCGCCCGACGCCGGGGCCCCGGTCGGCACCGCCTCGCTGCCGCCCGGCGGTCGCAGCCGATCGCCGTCGAGGGGGTAGCCCAGCTCGCCGGCGATCCGGCACTCCGCGAGGATCCGGTCCTGCTCCCCTGCGTCCAGCACGATCGACGAGGGCGGGATCGGCGCGGGCTCCAGGCGCCCGGGGCTCTCGAGGCCGACGAAGTCGCAGATCTCGTCCAGCAGTCCGGGCCGATCGAACCACTCGCCGTAGCGCACCAGCTTGAGCCTCGGGTGGTCACGCACGGCCAGGATCTGCCGGCAGAAGTGATTGTGCAGCTCGATGCGCCGGCCCGCGGCATCGCCGGCCGTCGACCGGAAGGTCACGGCCTCGCCGTCGGAGAAGCCCTTCATGGGCTTGCCGCGCCGGCGCTTCCGGGCGACCCAGGAGCTGATCACCGAGACCGGGTGCCGGACGCAGACCAGGCAGGGGAGGCCGGCCTCGAGGAAGATCGGCAGGTGGGCGAGGAAGACCTCCGGGTTCTTCATGCCGAGGGCGAAGTCCGGCGCCACGTCCACGCTCTGCTCGACCTTCTTCTGGTTCCAGGTGTCGACGCGCCCGCGCCCCGCCATGCCCTCGGTGCCGGCGAGGACGGGGACGGGCTTTCCGGCGGCGATGCGCCGGCGGAAGTCGGCGAAGACCCCGAAGATCTCCGGGGAGGCGCCGTGCTCGCGGTAGAAGCGCTTCCAGACCCCGCCCGGGTCCGAGAGCGTCACGACCTGCGGCGGGCGGTACAGCACCGCCGACAGATAGGTGGTCCCGCTGCGCGGAGCCCCGGTCATCACGAAGTCGCGGGCGTGGGCGGTGCTCATGGTGACCCGGATGATGGGGAAGCCGGGCCGGTCACGCATATCCCCAGAAGGCGGCGTAGCCGGACAGCCGCTCGAAGGTGGCCTCCGCCCCGGCGCGCAGCCCGGCGTCGGGCTCGTGCCTCCAGCGCCCCACGTGGAGGGCGGAGACCGTGTCGCCGTGGACCCGGCGGTTGTGGCGGTTGAGGTCGCCCACGGATCCGAGGTCGGCCAGCGGGCTGTCGACGTGGTCGCGCAGGGTCTCCCAGGTGCCGGGGTCCGTGCACAGGTCCTCGTAGCGGATGCGCAGGGCGTCGGTCTCCTCGAGCATCGCGCGCTGCTCGCGGAAGGTGCGCTCCACCTCCTCGGCGACGCCCGCCGGAGTGAGCTCGCCCTTGAACGCGATGCCCCGGTCCGCCCGCTTGTGGTGGAGCGAGACGTAGACGTCGCGGGGATCGCGGGCGGTGACCACGATGCGGGTGTCCGGCAGCGCCGCCAGCAGCTCCCGCCAGCCGGCGTGCTTGATCTCCTTGATGCCCAGCTGCTCGACCCGTTCCCGCAGCGCCGGCAGCACGCGCCCGGCGAAGTCCGCGAGCCGCTCCTCCGCCGCCTCGGGCCGGGCGCGACGCAGGGCGCGCAGGTCCACGCCGAGCTCGGCGAAGCGGGCGACGTCGTCGTCCTTCAGGCGAAAGAGTCCGCGCGGGATGCCCGGCTCCCGGAACACGAAGCTGCGGGGCAGCTGCGAGAGCGCCTCGCACAGCAGGTTCGAGCCCGAGCGGCGGAGTGCGGCGATGTAGATGAAGGGCCGGTCCATGGGCTGGCGGGCGGCTCAGGTGGTGTCGCCGCCTCGGGCCATCAGGATCTTGCCCGATCGCACCAGCTCGACGATGCCGAAGGGCCGGAGCAGGCCGATGAAGGCGTCGACCTTCTCGCTCGACCCGTAGACCCGCAGCATCAGGCTGCTGGCGCCGTAGTCGACCACCTTGGCGCTGAAGTGCTCGGCGACCTGCAGGATCTCCGTGCGTTCGCTCATGCTGCAGGCGAGCTTCACCAGCGCGATCTCGGTCTCGTAGGAGGCGTCGCCGGTGTGATCGATGGCGTGGACCACGTCCACCAGCTTCGCGAGCTGCTTGATGATCTGCTCGAGGGTGTCGGGGGCGCCCGAGCAGGTGATCGTCATGCGCGAGAAGTCGCCCTGGGCGGAGGGGCTCACCACCAGGCTCTCGATGTTGTAGCCCCGCCGCGAGAACACGAGCGCGACGCGCACGAGCACGCCGGGCTTGTTGTTCACGTACAGAGACAGCGTGTGCAGCGGGCCGTTCGCGCGGTCCAGGGGCGGCATGGCCTCGCTGGTGATGACGGCGGTGCTCATGTCAGGTGCTCCCGGTGGGCTTCTCGAGCCGGGTCTTGGGCTTCTCGATGATCATCCCGGACAGCGGCGCGCCCGCCGGGATCATCGGGAAGACGTTGTCCTCCTTTACCACCTCGGCGACGACCACGCACGGACCGTCCCGGTACTCGCGGGCGCGCTGCAGCACCTTGTCCACGTCGGCCGGGCGGCGGATGCGCCAGGCCTTGACGCCGTAGGACTCGGCCAGCTTCACGAAGTCCGGATTGCCTTCGAGGTCGACGCCGGAGAGCCGGTTCTCGAAGAACAGCTCCTGCCACTGCCGCACCATCCCCAGGTAGTTGTTGTTGATCACCAGGGTCTTGACCGGCAGGTCGTGGATGGCCGAGGTGGCCAGCTCGCACAGGGTCATCTGGAAGCCGCCGTCGCCGACGACCGCCCACACCTCCTTCTCCGGACACCCGAACTGCGCCCCGATGGCGGAGGGCATGCCGAAGCCCATGGTCCCGGCGCCGCCCGACGAGATCCAGTGGCGGTTGCTGGAGGCCAGGCAGAACTGCGCGGCCCACATCTGGTGCTGGCCCACGTCGGTGGTGATGATCGCCTTGCCCTCGGTCGCGTGGTTCAGGCGGTCGAGCACGTGCTGGGCGCGCAGCCCGCCCTGCTTCGGGTACTTGAGCGGGTAGCGCGCGCGCCACTCGTCGCACCGGGCCAGCCAGTCCTCGGTGTCGGCGCGCTCGACCAGCGGCAGCAGGTCCTCGAGCACCAGCCGGGCGTCGCCCTCGATGCAGACGTCCGGGCGGATCACCTTGTTGAACTCCGCCGGGTCGATGTCCACGTGGATCTTCACCGCGTCGCTGCAGAACTCGTCCACCTTGCCGGTGATGCGGTCGTCCCAGCGGGCCCCGATGGCCATGATGAGGTCGCAGTCGGCCACGGCCTTGTTGGCGTAGGCCGTCCCGTGCATGCCGAGCATGCCGAGGTGCAGGGGATGCTGCTCGTCGGCGGCTCCCTTGCCCAGCAGCGTGTTCACGATGGGGGCGCGGACCTTCTCGGCCAGGGCGATCACGTTCTTGCCCGCGTCCGAGATGACCGCGCCGTGACCGACGTAGAGCACCGGCCGGCGCGCCGCCTTCAGGTGCTCGGCCGCGCTGGCGATGGCCTGGGGGTCGCCGCGGCCCGGCACGTGGTAGCCGGGCAGGTCGACGTCGTCGACGAAGGGCGCCTCGCACGGCCCCTGGGTGACGTCCTTGGGCAGGTCGATGAGGACCGGGCCGGGGCGTCCGCTGCTGGCGATGTGGAAGGCCTCGCGCGCGATGCGCGGGATCTCGTCGGCCTCCTTCACCAGGTAGCTGTGCTTCACCACCGGGTAGGTGATGCCCGTGACGTCCGCCTCCTGGAAGGCGTCCTTGCCGAGGACCGGCGTGATCTGCTGGCCGCACAGCACCACGATCGGCACGGAGTCCATGAGCGAGGTCAGGAGCCCGGTGACCGTGTTCGTGGCGCCGGGCCCCGAGGTCACCAGCACCACGCCGGGCTTGCCCGTGGCGCGGGCGTAGCCGTCGGCCATGTGGGTCGCGCCCTGCTCGTGGCGGGTCAGGATCAGCCGGATCGAGGAATCGACCAGGGCGTCGAAGATGGGCATGGCGGCCCCGCCGGACAGGCCGAAGATCAGCTCGACCCCTTCGCGCTCCAGGCAGTGGATCAGCTTCTCGGCGCCCGTCGGCACCCGGGTGGTCGGTTCGGCGTTGGGCTCCATGCTTCATCCCATCGAGTGTCGATCCAGCGACCGTCGAGCCAACGAAGGTCGATCGGGTCGAAGGTCGGTCCGGTCGAACGTCGATCCGGTCGAACGTCGATCGGGCCGAACGTCGATCGGATCGAAGATGCGAGGGAAAACTGCAAACTCGCGTTTCGCGATCCGGCGGGCTTTCGAACTCGACCCTTTCTAGCTGATTTGGCCTCTTATCGGAACAACGGCCTCGAAAAGAAGCCGGATTTTCTCGCAAATGCATGTCCCCTAGGGGCTTTCGGCTCGAAAGTGCAAGACCGGTTACCCAGCAGATCGGTGCGCGGCACGGACGGACTCCGGGCGAGGCGGTATGGTTCCGCCGCCCGGAGGGGACCACGGCGATGAACATGCTTCTCGCGTTCCAGCTGCTGGGCTGGCTGATGGTCCTCCTCGCCAGCTTCCAGCTGGCTCCGATCGTCACGGCGCTCGTCTACGGCGAGCCGCTCCTGCCGTTCGTCTTCAGCGCCGGGGTGACGGCGATCTGCGGCCTGCCCATCGCTCTCGGCGTGCGCCCGACCACCCTTCGGGTCCGGCCGCGCGACGGCTTCTTCATGGTCTCCGCCTCCTGGGTCACCGCCTCGCTGTTCGGTGCGCTCCCCTACTGGACGAGCGGCGCGCTCGCCGGCGCCGACGCGGTCTTCGAGTCGGTGGCCGGCTTCACGACCACGGGCTCGACGGTCTTCACCTCGATCGAGTCCCAGTCCCACTCGCTGCTGCTCTGGCGCTCGCTCACCCAGTGGCTCGGCGGGATGGGCATCGTGCTGTTCACCGTCGCGCTGATGCCGCTCCTGGGCATCGGGGGCATGCAGCTCTTCAAGGCCGAGGTGCCCGGGCCGGTGGCCGAGAAGATCCGGCCCCGCATCGCCGAGACCGCACGGCAGCTGTGGTTCATCTACGTGGGGCTGACAGCGGCCGAGTGGATCGCGCTGGCGTGGGCCGGCATGAGCCCCTACGAAGCGCTCTGCCACGCCCTCACCACGCTCTCCACGGGCGGCTTCTCCACCCGCGACGCGTCGCTCGCGGCCTTCGAGTCTCCGGCCATCGAATGGATCGTGATCGTCTTCATGGTGCTGGCCGGGATGAACTTCGTGCTGCACTACCGGCTGCTGAGCGGGCGTTCGTCCAGCGTCTGGCGCGACACGGAGCTGCGTTACTTCGCCGGCATCGTCGCGGTCTGCTCGGCCGTGGTGGCCGCGACCATCTGGCACGAGGGCGACGCCGTGCGCGCGGCCGTCTTCCAGGTGGTCTCGCTGGTGACGACCACGGGCTACGCCACGGCGGACTACGAAGCGTGGCCGGGACTGGCGCAGCTCCTGCTGCTGCACCTGATGATCCCCGGCGCCATGGCCGGCTCCACCAGCGGCGGCGTGAAGAGCCTCCGCGTGGTGCTCGGCTTCCGCGCCCTGCGCGCCGCCTTCGCCGTGGTGGGGCACCGCAACGCCGTCCGGCCCGTCGTGCGCTACGCCGGGCGGCCGGTCGGCGCCGAGGTCATCGCGGGGATCTGGGCCTTCTTCGCGGCCTACGCGGGCCTCGTGGGGGCTACGGCCCTGGTGGTGGCGGCGGCGGGCTACGACCCGCTCACCGCGCTGTCGGCGGCGCTGACCGCCGTGGGCAACGTGGGGCCCGGTCTCGGCGAGATCGGGCCGACGGAGAACTTCGCCCACTTCCCCGCAGGCGTGAAGCTCCTGCTCTCGGCCTGCATGCTCGCGGGCCGCCTGGAGCTGTTCACGCTGCTGGTCCTGTTCACGCCCGGCTTCTGGCGCCGCTAGGGGTCCGACCCGGGCTCCGGGTCCAGTTCCGGCCCCAGGCAACCGATGGGCGGGGGTGGTGTCCCAACCGGTATGCACCCCCGCTTCGCTGGTCCCCGACCAGGGGCGAAGGCCGGCGGGGGCATGTACCATCTGGCCGCCCAAGGATCGGAGGGACTCCGATGTCTCCGAACAGCCCCGACTCCTCGCTGAAGACCTCCGGGACGATGTCTCGGGAGGATGCGACGATGTCCGACCCGGTCGCCCGGGGAAGGGCGCGGCTCGCGCGCGCGTTCACGGTGCTGGTCCTGGCGCTCACGCTCACCGCGGCGTCGGTCACCACGTCCCAGGCCCACGAGCACGACCCCGAAGAGTCCGGGCACCCGGTCCGCGTGATCGCGTACATCCTGCATCCCATCGGTGTCATCCTCGACTTCGTCCTGGTGCGGCCCGCCCACTGGCTGGTCTCCCACGAGCCCTTCCAGACGCTGTTCGGGCACGAGCCCGACGAGTGACCGCACCTCCAGCGCGGGCTCTCCCCGCATTGCTGGTTGAACACTGCCCCCAGGTCGGTATGATTATTGCATGCAGTTACCGCATGCAGGCAGGCCGGTCTCAGTCTGGCTGACCGTCCTCGCGCTGGCGCCGTGGCTCGCGGTCTCGGCCGCCGCCGAAGCCCCGGTGCTCGACATCGAAGGCATGCGCTTCACCACCAGCGAGGGGGGCGTCAACGAGCTGGTGCTCGAGTCGGAGTCGGCGCGCTTCGACACGGTGGGGCAGCTGGCGTTCCTGCAGGCCGTGCGCGCGCGGGTCGCCCCGAGCGGCGAGCACGAAGGCTTCGCCATGACCTGCGAGCGGGGCGTGCTCGACCTCAGCACCAACGACTTCCGGTTTCGCGGCAACGTGGTCGGTCGCACCGACGACGGTCGCCGCTTCGCGGCCCGCTGGGTGCGCTATCAGCACGAGCAGGGGCTCCTCTACACCGACGACTCCGTCCTCATCACCGAGGCGTCGGGCACCTCCTATCGCGGGGGCGGGTTCCGCTACTACGTGAAGGAGCGTCGCTTCCGCCTGCTGGGCGGTGCGACCCTGGTCCAGGAGGGGCCATGAGCCGCGTGAATCGCGTGAATCGCGTGAGTCGCTTGAATCGCGGAGGGTTGACCTGGGCGATCGTGGCGTGGCTCTGGCTCGTCCCGGCCGGGCTCGCCGGAGCGACGAGTGTCGGGGTCTCGCCCTTCAGCGGAGACGCCCGCGAGGGGGTGGGGGAGGCGCTCTCCGCCGCCCTGTCCGAGGGCCGCCTGGATCGGGTGCTGCCCCCGGCCGAGCTCGAGGCCGGCTGGGTGGCCGACCCGGAGGCGCGGCAGATCCGCGACTGGGCCGAGAGCCACCATGTGGATCACATCGTCGTCGGGAGCAGTCGCTTCGAGGGCGACGCCGACGACGCCCCGCGCGGCGTGGTGATGGAGGCGGAGCTCCGGTCCGGCCACTCCGGCGCGGCCGTCGGGCGCTACCGGGCGCGGGCGGAGTCGCTCGCGCCCGAGGGCGTGGCGGCGGCGGCGCAGACCCTGGCGACCGCGATGCTCCGCGACCTCGGGGCGGACGCCCGGCCCGAGCCCCTGCCGCCGGTCTCGGCGACGCCCCCTGCGGACGAGCCCGCCGAGGGCGACGGCGGCCTGGGCCTGGGGCTGGCGCGCAAGGATGCGCCCATCCGTATCCGCTCCAAGGAGCTCGAGGTCATCACCCAGGACGAAGGACGCCAGATCGTCTTCACCGACGACGTGGTGGTCGTCCAGGGCGACATCCGACTCGAGACCGACGTGCTCCAGGCCCACTATCCGGCGGGCGCCGCCCAGCCGGACCGGCTGGTGGCCCAGGGCCGCGTGCGGGTGAAGCAGGGGGACCGCCGGGCGAACTGCGACACCGCAACCTATCGACGGGAGAGCCAGACGGTGGTGTGTCGCGGGCACGCCGAGCTGCGCGAGCGCTGCGACCGCGTGCGGGGCGAGGAGATCCACTTCAACCTCGAGACCGACCGGGTCCGGGTCCTGGGGGCGCCGTCGGTGGTGATCCATCCCGAGGGCACCGAGCCGGTGGACGGCTGTCAGGTGGGACCGTCGTGAGCGAGTCCAGCGACCGCCTGTCGGGCAAGGGCCTCGTCAAGCGCTACGGCGACAAGGAGGTCGTCCGGGACGTGAGCCTCGAGGTGCACCCGTCCGAGGTGGTCGGGCTGCTGGGGCCCAACGGAGCGGGCAAGACCACCACGTTCAACATGATCGCGGGCAGCCTCCGGCCCTCGGCCGGCGAGGTGCACCTGGGCGACCGGGAGATCACCGACCTGCCGATGTACCGGAGGGCGCGGCTGGGGATCACCTATCTTCCCCAGGAGGCCTCGATCTTCCGGCGCCTCTCGGTGGCGGACAACGTCAACGCCATCCTCGAGACCGTCGAGCCCGACCGCCGGGTCCGGCGCAAGCGGCTCGAGGAGCTGCTCGCGGAGCTGGGGCTCACGGAGAAGGCCGACCGGCGAGGAGACGCCCTCTCGGGGGGCGAACGCAGGCGTGTGGAAATTACCCGAGCCTTGGTGCTCAACCCCAAGTACATGATGCTCGATGAGCCCTTTGCGGGCGTCGACCCGATCGCGGTGATCGACATCCAGAAGATCATCGATCAGCTGAAGGGCAGGGGGATCGGGGTGATCATCACCGACCACAACGTGCGCGAGACGCTCTCGATCTGCGATCGCGCCTACATCATCAAGGACGGGCAGATCCTGCGACACGGGACGCCGTCGGAGATCGCGTCGGACCCCACCGTCCGCGAGGTCTATCTCGGGGAGAACTTCCGGCTCCACTGAGCGCCGGCATCGTGGCTTAGCAATGGCGATCGAACTCAAGCAACAGCTCAAACTCAGCCAGCAGCTGGTGATGACGCCCCAGCTGCAGCAGGCGATCAAGCTGCTCCAGCTCGGGCGCCTGGAGCTGGTCAATCTGGTCCAGCAGGAGCTGCAGGAGAACCCGGTCCTCGACGAGGTCATGGAGGGCGAGGACGAGCCGACCCCGGCCGAGCTCTCGGACCAGACGCCCGGAGAGGAGTCCGACGCGGCGGGCGACGCCGAGGCGGCGGGGGCCGACGACGCGTCGCCGTCGGACGTGGACGCCGCCGAGGTCGAGGTGGCCGCCGACCTCGAGCGGGTGGCGGGCGAGGCCGACGCGCCGGCGGCGGACAACGAGCCGACCGACGCGGAGAAGATCGCCGACATCGAATGGGACAACTACATGGAGTCCCAGCCCCAGACCGGCATGGAGCGTCCCAGCGCCGAGGACGACGAGCGCCGCTCCTTCGAGGCCACGGCCACCAAGCGGCTGTCGCTCTCGGAGCACCTGATCTGGCAGCTCCAGCTCTCCGCCTTCGACGAGCGCGAGAACACCATCGCCCGCTGGCTCATCGGCAACCTCGACGACGACGGATACCTGTGCGCGACGCTCGAGGAGATCGGTCGCCAGGCCGGCGTGGACGACGAGGCCGAGATCGAGGCGGTGCTCCGCAAGGTGCAGGGCTTCGATCCCACCGGGGTCGCCGCACGGGACCTGCGCGAGTCGCTGTTGATCCAGATGCGCGCCCTGCGCATGCGGGACCCGCTGGCCCTGCGGATCGTCGAGGAGTACCTCCCGCTCCTGCAGAAGCGCGACTTCCGCGGCCTGTCCCGGGCGCTGGCGGTGAGCGTGGAGGAGGTGGCGGCGGCCGCGAAGGCGATCGGGCGGCTGGAGCCGCGGCCCGGGCGGGCCTTCGGGGGCGAGGATCCCGTCTACATCACCCCGGACATCTACGTCTACAAGGTGGGCGACGACTTCCACATCCTGCTCAACGAGGACGGGCTGCCCAAGCTCCGGATCAACGCCCTGTACCGAGACGTGCTTTCCCAGGGGAACGGTGTCGCCAAGGACACCAAGGACTACGTCCACGACAAGGTCCGCTCGGCGCTCTGGCTGATCAAGTCGATCCACCAGCGCCAGCGCACGATCTACAAGGTGATGCAGAGCATCATCAAGCACCAGCGGGACTTCTTCGAGCGCGGTATCAACTTCCTGCGCCCGCTCAACCTGCGCGATGTGGCCGACGACATCGAAATGCACGAATCCACCGTGAGCCGGGTGACGACCAACAAGTACGTGCATACGCCCCAGGGCATCTTCGAGCTCAAGTACTTCTTCAACTCGAGCATCGGGCGATTCGACGGCGAGGCGATCGCGAGCGAGAGTGTCAAGGAGAAGATCCGCAAGATCATCGCCAACGAGGACACCCGGCGGCCGCTCTCCGACCAGCGGATCGCCGAGATGCTCAAATCGGCGAACATCGACATCGCGCGCCGGACCGTGACCAAGTACCGGGAATCGATGAACATCCTGTCTTCGACCAAGCGCCGTGAGATGGGATGAGGGCCGGACTGGAGGGCCACCAATGAAGATCATGGATATCCTGGTCCGGGACGCAGTCATCCTGGACCTGGCCTCGGAGAGCAAGGACGACGTGCTGTCCGAGATGGCGAACTCGCTCGCGCGCGCCGAGCCCTCGATCGAGGCCGACCGGCTGATCGATGTCCTGCGCGACCGCGAGAACCTCCAGAGCACCGGCATCGGCGAGGGTGTGGCGATTCCCCACGGCAAGATGCCCGGGCTCGAGCGCCTGATGGCCTCGTTCGCGCGCAGCGTGAACGGCATCGACTTCGCGTCCATCGACGGGCAGGCCACGCGGCTGTTCTTCCTGCTGGTGGTCCCGGAGCATTCCGGGGGACAGCACCTGAAGGCCCTCGCGCGCATCTCGCGCTTTTTCCGGGACCCCGGGTTCCGCGAGCGGCTCGAGAACGCGTCGTCCCTGGAAGACATCTTCAAGTGCATCGAGGAAGAGGACGCGAAGTTCTGACCGGGGTGGGCCCGCCGGTGGAAACCCAGTCCCACGGCTCCCTCATCGCCGTGCTCGACGTCGGCGTCCTGCTGCTGGGGCCCAGCGGGATCGGAAAGAGCGAGTGCGCCCTCGAGCTGGTCCACCGCGGCCACCAGCTCGTCGCCGACGACGTGGTCCGCGTCCGCTCCATCGACCCCCCGGGCCAGGCTCCCAAGGCGCTGGTCGGAAGCGCGCCCGAGGTCATCCGCCACTACATGGAGATCCGCGGCATCGGACTGCTCTACGTGCCGGACCTGTACGGGCCGGACGCGGTGCGGGACGAGGGCTCGGTGGACCTGATCTGTCGGATCGAGGAGTGGCGCGAGGGCGTCGAGTTCGAGCGGGTGGGGTTCGAGCGGCCGACCGAGGAGCTCTCCGGGGTCCAGCTGCCGTCGCTTCGGCTGCCGGCGCGTCCGGCGGGCAGCATGGCGACCCTGGTGGAGGTCGCCGTCCGCGACCACCTCCAGCGCTGTGCCGGGCGCAACCCGGCTCGCAGCCTGGACGCCCGCCTGGCCGAGGTCCACGGCGGGCCGGGGGAGCGCTCGTGACCGGCGAGGAGACCCGGGTGGTGTTCGTGGCGGGCCTCTCGGGCAGCGGCAAGTCCACCGCCATGGCCGCCCTCGAGGACCTCTCGTTCTACTGCGTGGACAACCTGCCGCCCCAGCTCGTGCAGCAGTTCATCGACCTGTGCGCGGTGGCGACGCCTCCCATTCGCAAGATCGCCCTGGCCGTGGATTCGCGGGAGGCCCCCTTCCTGCGGCGGATTCCCGAGACCGTCGAGGCCATCCGCGAGGCGGGGACCCGGCTGGAGTTCATCTTCCTGGACTGCGCCGACGACGCGCTGGTGAACCGCTACCGGGAAACCCGGCGGGTGCACCCGTTGTCGCCCACCGGCAGCGTCGAGGAGGGCATCACCCGGGAGCGGGAGCAGCTCGCGGCGGTGGCCGGTCTGGCGGACTTCCGGATCGATACCAGCGACCTCAACGTCCACGAGCTGCGCTCCACGGTGATCGAGCACGTCTCGGGGCGCTCGCGGCGGACCGTGGTGCGGCTCGTGTCCTTCGGCTTCCGCTACGGGCTGGTTCCGTTCGCCGACACGGTGTTCGACGTCCGCTTCCTGCCGAACCCCTACTTCGAGGATTCCCTGCGTGGGGGAACGGGCCTCGACGCTCCCGTGGCCGAGTACGTGATGAAGGGACCCCGGAGCGCGGAGTTCCTCGAGCGGGTGACGGGACTGCTGACGTTCCTCCTGCCGTTGTATGATCAGGAGGGCAAGGCCTACCTGACGATCGGCATCGGCTGTACCGGAGGGCGCCACCGGTCGGTGGCCATCGTCGAAGCGCTGGCCGCCGCCCTGGGTGAGAGGGGGCGCGAGGTGAGCGTGGACCACCGCGACTACCGTCGCGGCGAGGGCGCCCTGGGCGGAGCCGATCGCTGAGCGGCGGGGGCCCGGGCCGCGGCGCGCGGGCCCGGCGCAACGCCTCGTCGGGTGATCGAGGGCTCGAACGGACCGGGGACGCGACGAGCCCGGGAATCCGAAGACACAGAGCAGACGCAAGCCGAAGAACAGCCGAAGAAGAGTCGAAGAAGACTCGAAGGGATGGGGGGACGGATGGCGGGTTCGAAGCAAGGGGGCCGAGCGGGTCCCGCGAGCGGTGCGGTCGGGGTCGTGATCGTCACCCACTACGGCCTCGGTGAGGAGTTCCTCCAGGCCCTGCGCCTGATCGTGCCCGAGCCGCCGACCTTCCGGGCGGTGAGCGTGGAGCCGACCCAGTCGGTCGACGAGATGCGGGAGAACATCTCGACCGCGCTGAAGGCGTCCGACCAGGGGGCCGGAGTGCTGGTGCTCACCGACATGTTCGGCGGGACGCCCTCCAACATGAGCCTGTCGTTCCTCGACGAGCACCACGTGGAGGTCGTGACCGGCCTGAACCTGCCCATGCTGATCAAGCTGGCCACCCTCGGCGAGCAGCGGCCGCTCGAGGAGCTCGCGAGCTTCATCAAGGAGTACGGTCAGCGGAACATCTCGCTGGCCAGCGAGCTGTTCCGCAAGCCCGAACGAGAGAAGCCCGCGTGAGCGCGCTGCTCCAGATCGAGCGCACCTTCACCGTGCGCAGCGAGCTGGGTCTCCACGCGCGCCCGGCCGGCCGGTTCGTCTCGGCGGCCGGCCGCTTCGAGTGCGAGATCCAGGTGGGCAAGGGCGAGGAGTGGGTCAACGGCCGGAGCGTCCTGTCGATCCTGTCCCTGGCCGCCGGCCCGGGCACCGAGCTCGTGAGCCGGGCCGTGGGCCAGGACGCCGAGCAGGCCGTCGTCGCCCTGGGCGCGATCCTCGAGGCCTCCGAGGAGCCCCAGACCCCTCGCTGAGCGGCCCCCTCCCGTTGGTCCGGGCCGTCCGGCTCCGGGGCGACGCCGCCCGTCCCGCGCGATTGAACCCCCCCCTGGCGTCCCCTAATCTCCGGCCCCGTCCGACCGACCCGACCCGACCCGGTGGGTCCAGTTCCACGCAGAGGAGAGCCCCGATGTCGAGCCGATCCTTCTTCACGTCCGAATCCGTCTCGATGGGGCACCCCGACAAGCTCTGCGACCAGGTCTCGGACGCCGTGCTCGACGCGATGCTGGCCCAGGATCCCCACTCCCGGGTGGCCTGCGAGACCGCCACCACCACCGGGCTGGTGATGCTGCTGGGCGAGGTCACCACCGAGGCCCAGGTCGAGCTGGCGCCCCTGGTGCGACAGGTGGTCCACGACATCGGCTACACCAGCTCCGACATGGGCTTCGACGCCTCGACCTGCGCGGTCCAGATCGCCCTCGGCAAGCAGTCCCCGGACATCTCCCAGGGCGTCACCGAGGGCGAGGGGCTGCACAAGGAGCAGGGCGCGGGCGACCAGGGCATGATGTTCGGGTTCGCCTGCGACGAGACGCCGGAGCTGATGCCGGCGCCCATCCGCTACGCCCACCGGCTCATCGAGCGGCACCGCGAGCTGCTGGAGTCGGGGCAGCTCGACTACCTGCGGCCCGACGCCAAGAGCCAGGTCACCGTCGAGTACGAGGGCGAGTCCATCAAGCGGATCGACGCGGTGGTGCTCTCCACCCAGCACTCGCCCGATGTCTCCCACGACCAGATCAAGAAGGACGCGGTCGACGAGATCATCCGGCCCTCGCTGCCCGCCGAGTGGATCGACGACGACACCCGGTTCCACGTCAACCCGACCGGGCGCTTCGTCGTCGGCGGCCCCATGGGCGACGCCGGCCTGACCGGGCGCAAGATCATCGTCGACACCTACGGCGGCATGGGGCGTCACGGCGGCGGCGCCTTCTCGGGCAAGGACCCCTCGAAGGTGGACCGCAGCGCGGCCTACGCGGCCCGCTGGGTGGCCAAGAACCTGGTCGCGGCCGGTGCGGCCCGGCGCTGCGAGGTTCAGCTCGCCTACGCCATCGGCGTCCCCGAGCCGGTGTCCGTGCGGGTGGACCACTTCGGCACCGGGCAGCTCGACCAGGGCGCTCTCGAGCGCCTCGTGCGCAAGCACTTCGACCTCACCCCCCACGGCATCGGCGAGTCCCTCGATCTGAAGCGGCCCATCTACCGGGCCACCTCGTACCACGGCCACTTCGGCCGCGAGGATCAGGGCTTTCCGTGGGAGCAGACCGATCGCGCCGAGGGCATCCGCAGCGACCTCTAGCGCGGCCGGAGGCTCGCCGGTCTCGCCGATTCCCTTGACGAATCGCGGGGTTTCTGCGATATCCACGCTCGCTTGCAGGCCGGGTGCCAACGCGCCGACGGCTCCCGGGCGGCTCCGTCGACGGCTCCTCGGGCGGTTCCTGGGGCTGGTCCTCGGGCTGGCGTTCGGGGGTGTCGCTCCGGACTCGGCCGCGGCCGACCCGACCCCGCCGGTGCGGGTCCTGCTCTTCGAGGATGCGCAGACGATCGAGGTGCGCGGCGGCGGGCCCGACGCCCAGAGGGTCGAGCCGGCCGACGGAGACGGTCTGAGCGTGGCGGGACGCCGCAGGCCGGCGCCCGCGCGCTGGAGGGCCCGCGGGCCCGACGGAATTCTGACGGTGAGTCGGGTCGATCTCCCCGGCAGCGAGGACTGGCAGGTGCGTGGAGAGCTGGAGGTGCGGCGGACGCCCGAGGGCCTGGCCGCCATCAACGTCCTGCCGCTCGAGGACTACCTGGTGGCCACCGTCGGGGCCGAGATGGCGCCCGGCTGGGAGCCCGAGGCCCTGCGCGCCCAGGCCGTGGCCAGCCGGACCTACGCCCTCCACCAGCGGGCGCGGCGGGCGTCCGAGGCCTACGACCTCCGGGCGGACACCGGGAGCCAGCGCTACCGCGGCGTGTCCGACGAGTTCCCGAGCGTGCAGGAGGCGGTGGAATCCACTCGCTCCTGCCGCCTGGTCCACGAGGGGCGGCCCATCATCGCCGCCTTCCACTCCTCCTCCGGAGGCCGCACGGCCAGCGCCGAGGAGGTCTGGGGGCGGCCCGTCGCGTACCTGGTGAGCCTCGAGGTCGAGGGCGAGGAGATCTCTCCCGAAACCTACTGGCGCGTCGCGCTTCCGGGGGCGACCCTCCGGCGCGCGCTCGAAGCGGCGGGCTGGGAGATCGGGCGGCCCGAGCGCCTGGAGATCCTGGCGCGTTCGGAGAGCGGGCGGGTCACGCGACTGCGGGTCGAGGGCGGCCGGAGGACGGTCGAGCTCTCGGGCCGGGAGCTCCGCCAGGCCGTGGGAGAGACGGTGCTGCGGAGCACTCATTTCAGCGTCCGCCCGGACGCGGAGGCGGACGGGCAGGGCGGGTTCGTGTTCGTGGGGACCGGCTACGGCCACGGCGTGGGCATGAGCCAGTGGGGCGCCCGGGCCCTGGCCGCCCGGGGGCTCGGGCACGAGGACATTCTGGCGACCTTCTACCCCGGGACGCGACTCGCGAGCTGCGAGACGCCTCCGGCGGTCGCCCGGGAGGGAAGATCGCGATGACGGGACTCGGGACCGCGGTGCTGCTCCAGCAGGAGGGAGCGGGCCAGGACTACAGCTTCTTCGTGATGATGGGCGCGATCTTCTTCATCTTCTACTTCCTGCTGATCCGCCCGCAGCAGCGACGCCAGAAGGAGCACGAGCAGCTCCTCAAGTCCGTGGAGAAGGGCGACACCGTGGTGACCTCGGGAGGTCTGCACGGCAAGGTCACCGGCACCACCGACGACGTGTTGACCCTGGAGATCGCGGCCCTGCAGAGCGGGGACCGGGTCCGGGTCAAGGTGCAGCGGGGCCGGATCGAGTCGGTCACGAAGCCCGGCGCGAAGGAAGAGGCCAAGGGAGGCAGCAAGAAGTGAGCGGTCTGCGCTTGCGACTGGGAATGGTGGCGGCGCTCGTGGTGATCTTCGGATTCATCTCGTTCGCCAACCTCGTGCCGAAGGCCGAGCGCATCGAGAGCCCGATCTGGCCCGACGACGAGCTGCGCCTGGGCCTCGACCTCCAGGGAGGCATCCACTGGGTGGTGGGCGTCGACCTCGAGGAGGCGGTGGCCCGCGAGCTCGAGTTCGTGCGCGGCAACCTCGAGAGCGAGTTCGAGGACCGCAACATCACGCCGCGACGGCTCGTCGCCCTCGAGGACCGGCTCGAGATCGAGCTCGCCTCCGAGGACGCCCGGGCCGAGACCGCCGAGGTGATCGACGACTACGGAGTCCTGCGCCGCAGCGAGTCGAGCGGTCTGGCGTCGACCTACATCCTCACCGACGACTGGATCCAGGAGATCCGCGAGCGGACGATGCTCCAGGTGCTGGAGGTGATGCGGCGCCGCATCGACGATCCGGTGCGGGGCATCCCCGACTCGGTGGTCACCCGCCAGGGCGCCGACCGGGTGCTGGTGCAGATTCCCGGTGGCCAGATCGACCGGGGCCGCGCGCGTGGCCTGCTGGAGTCCACCGGCCACCTCCAGTTCAAGATCGTCCTCGACCGCGCCGAGACCGAGGAGCTGCTGAAGGCGAAGCATCCCGACGGGATCCCGGAAGACCAGGAGATCCTGTTCGAGAAGGACAAGGAGTCGGGGCGCGAGCTGGCCGCGTACCTCGTGAAGAAGGCGGCCGACCTCACCGGCGACTACCTCGAGGACGCGCGGGTGGGCTTCGACCGCCAGCAGCGCCCGATCGTCAACTTCCGCTTCAATCCCGAGGGCGGTCGCCAGTTCGGCGACCTCACCGAGAAGCACCAGCGCGAGCAGCTCGCCATCGTCCTCGACGAGCGGGTCTACAGCGCGCCGGTCATCCAGTCGCGCATCACCAGCCGCGGGCAGATCTCCGGCCGCTTCTCGCCCCAGGAGGCCGCCGACCTGGCGGTGGTGCTGCGGGCCGGAGCGCTCTCGGTGCCGGTGGTGATCGAGGAGGAGCGCACGGTCGGTCCGTCGCTCGGACAGGACTCGATCGACGCCGGGCTCGCGGCCTCGGGCGTGGGCCTGCTGCTGGTCATCGTGTTCGCCGTGGCCTACTACCGGCTCTCCGGGGTCTACGCGAGCGTCGCGCTGCTGGTCAACCTGATCCTGCTGATCGGGCTGATGTCGATCTTCGAGGCCACGCTCACGCTCCCGGGCATCGCGGGGCTGGTGCTCACGGTGGGCATGGCGGTCGACGCCAACGTCATCATCTTCGAACGCATCCGCGAGGAGCTGCGGACCGGCAAGGCGGTGCGCGCCGCGATCTCCACGGGCTTCAACAAGGCCCTCTGGACGGTGCTCGACGCCAACATCACGACGCTCATCACGGCGCTGGTGCTGTTCGAGTTCGGGACCGGGCCCATCAAGGGCTTCGCGGTCACCCTGTCGGTCGGCATCCTCACCAGCGTCTTCACGGCGCTGGTGGTGACGCGGCTGCTCTTCCAGGTGTTCCCGGGCACGAAGCCGGTCGAACAGCTTTCCATCTGAGGAGACCCGGCGTGCCCTTCGAGATCGTCAAGCCCGACACGCACATCGACTTCATCGGCAAGCGCCACCTGGCCGGCGCGCTGTCCGCCCTGCTGCTGCTGGCCTCCGTGATCGCGATTCCGCTGCGCGGCATCCAGGTGGGCATCGACTTCGCCGGCGGGACCGAGATCCAGGTCCGCTTCGAGCCCGGCGTCCAGGCCGACGAGGGCCGCATCCGCGAGGTCGTGGGCGGCCTCGACGGCATCGACGGGCTCGACGTGGTCCGCTACGGCGAGGCCGGCGCCGAGCGCCAGGAGTTCCTGCTCAAGTTCCAGAGCACGGCGGTGGAGGCGCCCGTGGAGGCCGCCGAGGACGCCGCCCTCGTGGAGGGCGACGCCGAGGCGGCGGCCGAGGTCGAGGAAGCCGCCGAGGCCGAGTCGGACATCGTGGTCCAGATCTCCCAGACGCTCGGCGGCGCCATCGGCGCCCACAGCCTCGAGCGGGTCGAGTTCGTGGGGCCGCGGGTCGGCGCCGAGCTGCGCGACGACGGCCTGAAGGCGCTGCTCTTCGCGAGCCTCGTCATCCTCGGCTACATCGCCTTCCGGTTCAGCTCCCGCTTCGCTCCGGGCGCGATCGTGGCGGTGCTCCACGACCTGCTGATCACGGCGGGCCTGTTCGTGATCCTGGGGCTCGAGTTCGACCTGCGCATCCTGGCCGCGATGCTGGCCATCCTCGGCTACAGCCTGAACGACACCATCATCATCTACGACCGGATTCGCGAGAACATGGCGATCCGCACCAAGTTCGACCTGCCCGAGGTGCTGAACCAGAGCGTCAACCAGACGCTCTCGCGCACGGTCCTCACCTCGGGAACCACCCTGGCGGCGCTCCTGTCGCTGTTCTTCCTGGGCGGAGAGGTGATCCGGCCCTTCGCCTTCGCCATGACGATCGGCGTGTTGATCGGCACCTACTCGTCGGTCTTCATCGCCGCGCCGACCCTGCTCTTCCTCGAGACGCGCTGGGGCGGAGCGAAGTAGGCCGGTCCGGCGCGCGGCGCCGGGAGCGCTAGCTCGCCTTGGCGCCTCCGGCGGCCGCCTGCTGGACCGGGGGCGTGGCGGGCTTGCTCGGCGAGGCCGCCTGGCCGCCCATCTCGATGCCTCCGTTCACCACGGCGCCCTCCTGGATGAGCAGGCGCGGGGCGCGGATGTCGCCCTCGACGATGCCCGACGACTGGACTTCCAGGCGCTCGGTGGCGCTGACGTTGCCCGTCACCTTGCCGATGATCACCACGGCCTTGGCGGAGATCTCCGCCTTGACGCGCCCGTGGGAGCCGATGGTCAGCTGCCCCTTCGGCAGGTCGATGCGTCCCTCGATGGAGCCCTCGATCTCGAGATCCTCGTCGCCGGTGAGCTCACCCTTGAAGACGATCGACTTTCCGATGTTGGCCACGGCCTCTCCTCCGCTTGGAGCGCCCTTGCCGGCGCTCTGCTTTGCTCGTCGTCCGAAGGGGGAACCCCTTTCCCCTGCTCCGGCTGCTGCGCCCGGGGGCGCGATCGGTGTGTCCGCTTCGTCCCGGGGCGCTCCCGCGCCTCCGGTCGGCGTGGCGGTCCGATCCTCGGCGCCGGCGTCGTCGCGCCGGCGTCCTCCCCGGCCATTGCGTCCATTGCGTCCGGCGCCACCTCTCCCCGTGAACAGACTCACGCTCACCCTCCCGCTCCGATGGCTCGGAGGCCCGCAAGATATCGCAGCCCCTTCCCGCCAGCGATCGTTGCGTGCCCTGGATGATCGGAAAGCGGGGTCTGCCGTTCTGTGACCGATGACCGGGCCCGACCGCTCGGCCCGGCGGCCTAGCGGAACTTCGCCACGTCGTCGATGACCACGTTGCGGGTCTGCAGAATCGTGCCCTGGGCCCGGTCGAGCTGGGTGACCGAGCTGCGGTAGAGCTGGTAGGCGTTGATGAGCTGGCTCTCGGCGTCCACCAGGTCCTCTTCGCGCTCGAGCACGTCGAAGGGCGTCGACTCGCCGTGCTCGAGGCGGATGCGCTCGGCGCGCACCTGCTCGTTCGCCGCCTCCTGGCGCCGCTGGGCGGCCTCGATGCCCTCCTGGGCGGAGACCAGGTTGCGCGCCGTGTCGCGCACCTCGAGGATGATGTCCTGGCGCGCACGCACCAGGCGCGTCTTGGCGCGCCGCAGCTCGAACTGGGCCTTGCGGGCGTCGGCGCGGGCCGAGACGTTGCCGATGGGGATGGAGACCACGCCCCTCACTGTGAAGACGTCGCCGCCCGACGAGTCGTCCCAGTCCCCGACGCTGTCGCCGAAGTCGCCGATGAGGGTGGGCTGCGCGGCCTTCGTCGTCGTCAGGTTTCCTTCGCGGTCGCGGAGCACCCGGCTCTTGCCGCGCTTGCCCGTGGCGGTGTACGAGCTCTGGACGTTGAACTCGGGCAGCATCTGGTTGCGCGCGAACTTCTTCTGGACGACCTGGCGCTCGACCTCGTTGCGGGCCGAGGCCAGCTCGGGCCGGTACTCGAAGGCCTTGCGTACGGCCTCCTCCACGTCGATCTGGTACTCGACGTAGTCCTCGGGCCGGTCCGTGGGCTCGATCTCCATGCGCGAGCCCGCCGTCAGGTTCTCGCCCAGGACCCGGTCGATGAGCACGTCCTGGGAACGCTTGTAGAGGTTCTCGGCGCGGATCAGGTTGAACTCGCGCTCGGCCACGCCGGCGCGGGCCTCCACGACCTCGACCTTGGAGACCACGCCCACCTCGTACTGGGTGTTGGTCTGGTCGAGCAGCGCCGTGGCCGTCTCCAGGCTCTTCTGGGCGACCCGCAGCTCCTCCTCCCGGGCGATCAGGTCCCAGTAGGCGGTCTCGATGTCCCGCACCTCGTCCATCACCGAGCGCCGGAACTCCTCCCGGGCGCTGTCCTCGAGGATCCCGGTGGTCTTGACCGCGGTCCAGGTCGGGTTCCAGATGAGGTTCTTCAGGAGGGGGACGTCGGCCGAGACGGTCACGCTCGAGTTGTACTCGGGGCGGACCGCCTGGATCGTCGAGTTCGTCTTGGTGCGCGAGCCCGCGAAATCCAGACCGATGGAGGCGTTGAGCCAGGGGACCAGCCCCGCGATCCCCAGGTTGCCGTCGGTGGTCCGCGTCTTGGCCGCCGAGACCGTGTTCAACGCGAACGCGTTGGGCTGGTCGTCGCTCGTATACCCCAGGTCTCCCGCGAAGGTCGGATCGTAGGCCCCCCAGGAGCTCACGTGCTCCTCCTCGGCGATGCGCGGGTTGTAGCGGGCCACCTCGACGTTCAGGTTGTTCTCGAGGCCCATGGCGATGGCGTCGCCCAGGGAGAGCCGGAGCTGGCCGTGGAGGGTGGGCGCTCCGGTGAGCTCGCCTTCGATCTCGTCGGGCGTCTCGCTCGATTCGTAGTCGAGGTCGTCCTCGCTCGGGGCCTGCCCGAAGGCGGGCAGGGCCGCCAGCGCGAGGGCGGTCAGCAGGCAGACGAGGGTCGTGGGACGGGCGAACGTGGCCATGGGATTCCTCCGAGCGGGACTGTAACAGCCCGTGCCCACGGCGGAAGCGGCGCGGGGGCCCCCGCACTATCCTCGGGGGCATGGGCGTGGCAGCGCTGGTGCTCGCGGCCGGGCGCGGGGAGCGTCTGGGCTCTTCGCTTCCCAAGGCCTTCGTGTCGCTGGCGGGCAGGCCCCTGGTCGTCCGATCGCTGGAGGCGCTGGCCGCGGTGCCCGCGGTCGAACGCATCGTCCCGGTGCTCCCCGGGGCCGAGCAGGCGCGGTTCGAGGCGCTCGGTCTCGCGGGCGTGCGCGGGCTGGCGCCGGCCGTGGTCGGCGGGGCGGAGCGCCAGGACTCCATGGCCGCCGGGCTGGCCGCCCTGGCTGAATCGGTTTCGTGGGTCGCGGTCCACGATGCGGCCCGCTGCCTGGTGGACCCGGGCGACGTGGCGCGGGTGATCGAAGGGGCGCGCGGGACCGGGGCGGCGCTGCTGGCCTCACGGGCCCGGGACACGATCAAGCGGGTGCGCGAGGGCAGGGTGGTGGAGACGCCGGAGCGAAGCGAGTGCTGGGCGGCCGAGACGCCCCAGGTGTTCCGGGCGGAGCTGCTGCGCGAGGCGCTGGCCAAGGCGCGGGCCGACGGCGTGGTCGGCACCGACGATGCGCAGCTGGTCGAACGCCTGGGCGTCGAGGTCCGGGTGGTCGAGAGCCGCCGGCCCAACCCCAAGATCACCCTTCCCGAGGACCTGGCGGCGGCCGAGGCCTGGCTCGCGCGGGAGGAGCCGTGAGCGCGCGCATCGGACAGGCCGTCGATGCCCACCGGCTCGTGGCCGGCCGCCCGCTGATGCTGGGCGGCGTGGAGGTGCCCCACGACCGGGGCCTGGAGGGACACTCCGACGGCGACGCGCTCCTCCACGCGGTCTCCGACGCGGTGCTGGGGGCGCTCGGCGAGGGCGACCTCGGGCGCCACTTCCCGTCGTCGGACCCGTCGCTCGCGGGCATCGCCAGCAGCCGCATCCTCGAGCGGGTGGCGGCGATGATGCGCGAGCGCGGCTATCGCCTGGGCAACCTGGACGCCACGGTCATCGCCCAGGCGCCGCGCCTGGCGCCCCACCAGCCGAAGATGCGCGCCCAGCTGGCGGCGCTGCTGGGGGCCGACGAGGCCCGGGTGAACCTCAAGGTGACCAGCACCGACGGCCTGGGCGCCTTCGGGCGGGGCGAGGGCATCGCAGCCCTGGCGGTGGTGCTGCTGGAATCCCAACGATGATCCGGAGCGGAGCGAGTTGAGCGACATCCAGTTCTACAACACCCGGACCCGGCGCAAGGAGCCGTTCGTCCCCATCGAGCCGGGGCGGGTCGGCATCTACAGCTGCGGTCCCACGGTGTACGGGCCCCAGCACATCGGGAACCTCGTCCCCTACATGTTCGCGGACCTGCTGCGCCGCACCTTGGAGGACGCCGGGCTCGAGGTGCGCCACGTCATCAACATCACCGACGTGGGGCACCTCACCAGCGACGCCGACGCCGGCGAGGACAAGATGGAGAAGGCCGCCGCCGCCAGCGGGCTGCGGGCCGAGGAGATCGCCGAGCGCTACACGGAGATGTGGCTGCGGGACCGGCGGCGCGTCGGCTGCCTCGAGGCCCACGTCTACTGCAAGGCCACCGAGCACATCGCCGAGCAGATCGAGCTGGCCCGCCGGATCGAGGCGAAGGGCTGCACCTACTGCATCGAGGACGGCCTCTACTTCGACGTCTCGAAGTTTCCCCGCTACGCCGAGTTCGCCCGGCTGGACCTCGAGGGCCAGGGCGACGGCGACGGCGCCCGCATCGAGCAGGTGCCGGGCAAGCGCAACCCCGCCGACTTCGCCCTCTGGAAGTTCGCCCAGCCCGGCGTGCAGCGGCAGCAGGAGTGGGACTCGCCCTGGGGACGCGGCTTCCCCGGCTGGCACCTCGAGTGCTCGGCCATGAGCTCCAAGTACCTGGGCGAGCACTTCGACATCCACACCGGCGGCGTGGACCACATCCCGGTGCACCACAGCAACGAGATCGCCCAGAGCGAGTGCGCCTTCGGCTGCCACCCCTGGGTGAACTTCTGGATGCACAACGAGTTCTACAACTTCCAGGGCCAGAAGATGTCGAAGTCCAAGGGCAACATCGCGCTGCTCGACGATCTCGTGGCCAGGGGCATCGAGCCCCGCGCCTACCGCTACTTCTTCCTCCAGGCCCACTACCGGCAGCAGGTGACGCTGACCGACGAGGCCCTGCAGTCGGCCGCGGTGGGCTACCGGCGGCTGCTGGGACAGGCCGCCGCCGTGCGCGGCGCCACGGGGGAGGGCGACCGCGACCGCCAGGCCCCGTACCGGGAGCGCTTCCGCGCCGCGTTGCGCGACGACCTGAACGCCCCCAGGGCCATGGCGGTGACCTGGGAGGTGGCCCGCAGCAGTGATCTCTCCGAGGCCGACCGGCGCGACCTGCTGCTCCACTTCGACGAGCTGCTGGCCCTCGACCTCGCCGAGGGGGTGCCGGCCGAGGAGCGCGCGGAGCAGGAGAGCGATCCGCGCATCGACGCGCTGGTGGCCGAACGCCAGGCGGCGCGCAAGGCGAAGGACTTCGCCACCGCCGACCGCATCCGCGACGAGCTGGCGGCCGAGGGCATCTCACTGGTGGACACGCCCGAGGGCGCCCGCTGGAAGCGGGGCTGAGGAGGTCCGGGTGAGCGAGTTCAAGCTCGTCTCGGAGTACGAGCCGACCGGCGACCAGCCGCGCGCGATCGAGGAGCTGGTGGCCGGCCTCGGGCGCGGAGACGCCCACCAGACCCTGCTCGGCGTCACGGGCAGCGGCAAGACCTTCACCGTGGCCTGCGTGGTCGAGCGCATCAACCGGCCCACCCTGGTCATGTCCCCCAACAAGACCCTGGCCGCCCAGCTCTACAGCGAGTTCAAGCAGCTCTTCCCGGAGAACGCGGTCGAGTACTTCGTCTCGTACTACGACTACTACCAGCCCGAGGCCTACATCCCGGCCTCGGACACCTACATCGAGAAGGATTCGTCGATCAACGACGAGATCGACAAGCTCCGCCACTCCACGACCCACTCGCTGCTGACCCGCCGGGACGTGCTGGTGGTGGCCAGCGTCTCCTGCATCTACGGCCTGGGCGCGCCCGAGAACTACGGCGACATGCACGTCTACGTCGAGGTCGGCATGAACCTGGTGCGGGACGACCTGCTGCGCCGCCTGGTCGACATGCTCTACGACCGCAACGACCACGACTTCCACCGCGGGACCTTCCGGGTACGGGGCGACGTGGTGGAGATCTTCCCGCAGTACGAGGCCGAGCGGGCCATCCGCGTGGAGTTCTTCGGGGACGAGGTGGAGTCCATCGCCGAGATCGACCCGCTGCGGGGCAAGGTCGTGGCCCGGCCCAGGCGCGCCATGATCTACCCGGCGAGCCACTACGTCGCCAGCGAGGCGCGGCTGCGCAAGGCCATCGGGGGCATCCGCGAGGAGCTCGGCGAGCGGCTCGAGGAGCTCCGCAAGGAGAACAAGCTGCTCGAGGCCCAGCGGCTCGAGCAGCGCACCATGTACGACGTCGAGATGCTCCAGGAGATGGGCTTCTGCCACGGCGTCGAGAACTACTCGCGCTGGCTCGACGGGCGCAGCGCCGGCCAGACCCCCTACACGCTCTACGACTACCTCCCCGAGGACACCCTGGTGGTGATGGACGAGAGCCACGTGGCGGTGCCCCAGGTGGGCGGCATGTACCGGGGCGACCGCGCCCGCAAGGAGACGCTCGTCGAGTACGGCTGGCGCCTGCCGTCGGCGCTCGACAACCGCCCGCTGCGCTTCGAGGAGTGGGAGTCGCGGCTGGGCCAGGTGCTCTACGTCTCGGCCACGCCCGGCGACTACGAGCTCGAGGCCTCGGGCGGCGTGGTGGTGGAGCAGATCATCCGGCCCACCGGGCTGCTCGATCCCGAGGTCGAGATCCGGCCGGCCAGCGGCCAGGTGGACGACCTGCTGGGGGAGATCCGCGGGCTCGTGGAGGCGGGCGACCGGGTCCTGGTCACCACCCTCACCAAGCGCATGGCCGAGGAGCTCACGGACTACTACGCCGAGCTGGGCATCCGCATCCGCTACCTCCACAGCGACATCAAGACCATCGAGCGCATGGAGATCATCCGCGAGCTGCGCGAGGGCGAGTTCGACGTGCTGGTGGGCATCAACCTCCTGCGCGAAGGCCTCGACATCCCGGAGGTGGCGCTGGTGGCCATCCTCGACGCGGACAAGGAGGGCTTCCTGCGCTCCACGCGGTCGCTCATCCAGACCATCGGGCGGGCGGCCCGGAACCTGAACGGGCGGGTCATCCTCTACGCCGACAAGCAGACCGACTCGATCCGCAGCACCCTGGCCGAGACCGAGCGCCGGCGCGAGGTGCAGGAGCGGTACAACCAGGAGCACGGCATCACCCCCCGCAGCGTCCAGAAGCGCATCGCGAGCCTGCGCGACACGATCTGGGAGCAGGACTACGTCACCGTCGAGACCCGGCGGGACGCCGAGGCGGTGCCGAGCCACGAGCTGCCCGAGCTGATCGACGGCCTGCGCCGGGAGATGCGCGAGGCCTCCGAGGCCCTCGAGTTCGAGCGCGCCGCCGAGCTCCGCGACCGCATTCGCGAGCTCGAGCAGGACTGGCTCCGCAAGTCGTGAGCCGGGAGACGGTGGACTGGGGCGAGCGGGTCGAGGCGCTGCCCACCGGACCGGGCGTCTATCTGTTCAAGAGCCGGCGGGGCGCGGTCCTCTACGTGGGCAAGGCCCAGAACCTGCGCCAGCGCGTGCGCCAGTACGTCGCCGGGGGCGACGGCCGCATCCGCATCCCCGCGCTGATGGAGCGGGCCGCCGACGTCGACGTGCTGATGACCGCCAGCGTGAAGGACGCGCTGCTGCTCGAGAACGAGCTGATCAAGCGCCACAAGCCGCCCTTCAACGTGCGGCTGCGGGACGACAAGCAGTACCTCGCCCTGCGGCTGGATCCCCGGGACGAATGGCCGCGGCTCACCATGGTGCGGCAGTTCAAGAAGGACGGCGCCCAGTACTTCGGGCCCTACACGTCGAGCGTCTCCATGAAGGAGGCCATCTCCAACCTGCGCAAGGTGTTCCCCCTGCGCTCGTGCAGCGACACGGTGTTCGGCGACTACCGGCGCCGGGGCCGGCCCTGCATCGAGTTCGAGATGAAGCGCTGTGTGGCGCCCTGCTGCGACCGCGTGGAGCCGGAGGCCTACCGCGAGCTCGTGGAGGGGACGGTGCTGTTCCTGCGCGGCCAGTCGGCGCGCCTGGTCGAGGACCTGAAGCGGCGCATGGAGGAGGCGGCCTCCCAGGAGCGCTTCGAGGAGGCCGCGCGCCTGCGCGACCGCATCGGCGCCGTCGAGCGCACGGTCGAGCGCCAGCAGATGGTCACCGAGAAGCCCACCGAGCGCGACGTGTTCGGGCTGGCGAGGCAGGCGGACGAGGTCTGGGTCCAGGTCCTCCACGTGCGCGAGGGGCGGGTGGCCGGGGCCGACGACTACGGCTTCTCCGACGTGCGCCTGGACGACGGCGAGGTCATGGACTCGTTCCTCGGACAGTACTACGGGGTGGGCGAGGAGCGACGCCCGCCGCGGGAGGTGCTGGCCTCGGCCGACTTCGAGGACGCGACGGTGCTCGAGGGGTTCCTGTCCGAGAGCGCGGGCCGCAAGGTCACGGTGCGCACGCCCCGGCGCGGGGGCGGGCGCGAGCTGGTGGCGATGGCCGTGCGCAACGCCGAGCTGGCCCTGGCCCGCCGCATCGAGGCTCGGGAGAGCGTGAACGCGGCCCTCCAGGAGCTGCGCGAGCGCTGCCATCTGACGGCCACGCCCCACCGCATCGAGTGCTACGACGTCTCCAACCTCCAGGGCAGCCTGGCCGTCGCCAGCCGGGTGGTCTTCGAGGACGGCAGGCCGTGCAAGAGCGACTACCGCAAGTACCGCATCCGCGAGGCCCTCGGCGGAGACGACTACGCCTGCCTGCGCGAGGTGTTGCGGCGCCGCCTGGCGAAGGTGGAGCGCGAGCCGCTGCCCGACCT
This sequence comes from Myxococcota bacterium, assembly GCA_050618075.1. Lineage (GTDB taxonomy): Bacteria > Myxococcota_A > UBA9160 > UBA9160 > UBA4427 > JBNLVL01. The sequence goes on along the minus strand of JBNLVL010000010.1, from coordinate 182,869 downwards.
GCTCATGGTGGACGGCGGCCGAGGGCAGCTCGGCGTGGTGACGGCGGCGCTGGCCGACGCGGGTCTGTCGGTCGACACGCTGGGGATCGCCAAGGAGCGGGACGAGCAGAGCCCTTCGGTCCGGGTGCGTCGCGGAGGCGGACTGAAGGCCGAGCGCGTCTTCCTGCCGGGCCGCACGAACCCCGTGAACCTCCCGCCGAGCTCCAAGGGGCTCCTGCTGCTGCAGCGCGTCCGGGACGAATCCCACCGGTTCGCCATCGAGTTCCAGCGCAGCCTGAGAAGCAAGGCGGGCCTGATGTCGATCCTCGAGGAGATCCCGGGGATCGGTCCGGGCAAGCGGCGCGCGCTGCTCAAGCACCTGGGCTCGCTGCGCGCCATCCGCGAGGCGCCGGTGGAGGCCCTGGCCGCGGTGCCCGGGGTGAGCGCCGGCGACGCCGCCAGCGTGCGCGGCTTCCTCGACGCCCTCGCCCCGCCCCCCGTCGGCGAGCAACCGGAAGGCGAGGCGTCGGGGACCGGCAGCTCCGAGGCAGATCCGTCCCCGGCGGAGTGAGCCGGCTCCGGGCGAGCATCAAGCGCCGCCTGGACACCGCCGATGAGAAGGGGGAGAAACCCCTTCGGCGAGTCACCCCTCGGAATGGCGCAATCCGACGACATCTTCCGCTGTCCGCGGCGCTGGCCCGGCGCAGCCTGGATCGCTGCCCTGGGGCTGGCGCTGGGGGCCGCGGTGGCGGCCGACGCCGAGATCTACCGCTGGGTCGACGCCCAGGGCAAGGTCCACTTCACCCAGGATCTGACGAAGGTGCCGCCGGCCAAGCGCGCGGCGGCCGAGGCCGCGGCGGCGGCGCCCCGGGGCAACGATCGTCTCCAGCGGTACTCGGGCGAGTCGCCGGTGCGGCGTCGCGCCGCCCGCCGGGCGGGCCGGCGGGCCGCGTCGGGAGCGGGCGGAGCCGAGGCGGTCTACCAGATCCAGGTCCAGAAGGCGGGCAACAGCCTGCGGGTCCAGGCCCGGGTGAACGACGAGCTCTCGGCGCCGTTCATCATCGACACCGGCGCCAGCCACGTGGTGATTCCGCGAGCGGTCGTCGACCGGCTGGGCATCGACCTCGAGGGTGCGCGCACCGCGCGCTACAGCACGGCCAACGGCACCATCAGCTCGCCGCTGATCGTGCTCGACGCGGTCGAGCTCGGCGGCGCCCGGGTCGAGAAGGTGCCGGCCGCCGTCAGCGACTCGATGTCCGTGGGCCTGCTCGGGCTCTCGTTCTTCAACCGCTTCCAGTACCAGGTCGACCCGGCACGCGGCCTGGTGACCCTCAGGCCCAACGGCCTCGAAGAGGAAGGCCTCATCCGGGGCGGTCGCAGCGAGGCGGACTGGCGCTCCCAGTTCGCGGGCCTGAAGGATCGCATGCGGCTGCTCGAGGAGCGGCGCAAGCGCGTGCCGGAGAGCCACGGCCGCGCCCACGATGACATGGATCGCCACCGCGAGGAGCTCGAGCGCCAGTACCGCGCCCTCGAGAGCGAGGCCGACACGGCCCGCGTTCCCTTTTCGTGGCGCGAGTAGGCACGGGCTGACGGCACCCGGACCGCGCCGCCGGCCGTTGCCGCGGTCGCGCGGGGAAGGGAAAGCCGCTTCCCAATTTCGCTCCTGGGTCGGTGCGCGAGCCCGCGGCCCCGCGCGACGCGATCCCCCGACGTCCACCGAAAACCCTTGTCCCTCGGCGGCTTGGATCCAGGCGTGCCGGTTGCCGGGGCGTGGCACCGATCTTGCGAAGCAGGGCCACAGCGATGGGAGTCGGGTCGGCCCCTTTCGAGCTGGAGCACACAGGGATGCGGTGGAAGCGAGAGGGGCTGGCGCGCGCGTTCGGCGCCCGTCGGACCGGGATCGAGAGCGCACAGGAGTCGATCCGCGGGGATCTGGAGCGGCGGGGCCTGGCCGCCGATTTCGCGGAGGCCCTGGCGCGCCGCCTGGAGTCCCAGCTGGACGGCGCGGACGGCGCCACCCGGGACGCGGTGCTCGACGGCGTCGCCGCGGCGTACGCCGTCGAGAGCCAGACCAACGAGGGACTGGCCCAGAACCTCCGGGACCTCGGAGAGCTGGAGCAGCTGATGAAGAGCTTCGCCGGCGAGCTCTCGAAGCTCGACGAGTCGCTCGAGGTGCTGGCGGCCTATCTCCGGCGCATGCGCGCGAAGGGCACACCGGTCTCCTCGAACCGCATCCTGCACTGACCGCTCCCTCGCGACTCCGCGCCTGCTAGGTTCTCGCCACCCCGGTCCCTGAGGTGCCGCCCGGTTGCCTCGGTCCACTCGGCGGTCGCCGCGAGCGTCGCGCCTGCGTCCGCTTCCCCTGCTGGCCGTGGTCTTCGCCGCCGGCGTCGGTCTCGGCGACCGGGTCGCGCCCTCCGCGCTGCCGGCCCTCGCGCTGCCGGCCCTCGGGCTGGCGGCCGCGCTGCTCGGCGGCGCGCTCTTCGGGCTGCGCCGGCGGGGCGCGGGCGTCGGCCTGGTGGCCCTGGCCGCCGGCTTCTTCGTTCTCGGTGCGGCGGCCCTCGCCGGCCGCCTGGAGATGGCGCGGCGGCGCGCCCCGGACGCCTGCGGCTGCCAGGCGGTGGTGGATGCGCGGGTCGCGGGCGTGGCCCGCCTGGGAGCCGGCCCGGGCGCGGGGGTGCGGGTCGAGCTCGCCGGCGTCGCGCCGGCCAGCGCCGCGCGCGAGGCCTGCGTACCCCGCCGAGTCGAGCTCCGGGCCTGGGGCGGAGACCCCGAGTTCGCGCGCGTGGCCGCGCTGGTGGCCGGCGAGCGGATCCGGGCGCACCTGCGCCTGGAGGCGGTGCGCGGGCGGGCCAATCCCGGCGCTCGCGACGCCGCGGCCGCCGCGCGCCGCCGCGGCGTGGGCGCCCGGGCCCGACTGGTGGCGCCCGGGCTGCTCCACCGGCGCGACCTCGCGGCGGCTCGCGGGCGCGGTGGGCCGACCCGGGCCCGGGCGCGAACCCTCTCGCGACTGCGCTCCGAGGGCCGGGGGGGCGCGCTGCTGGCGGCCCTGGCCCTGGGCGAGGGCCGCGGGGTGGCGGACGCGGACCGCCGGGCCGCGGCGCGCCTGGGGATCGCCCACCTGCTGGCGGTCTCAGGCCTCCACGTGGCCCTGGTGATCGGAGGTGTGTACGCCCTGGCGCGCCGGCTCCTGGTGCGCGCCGGCGACTGGGCCCACGCGCGGGACGTGCGCGCCTTCGCCTGGGCCGTCGCCCTTAGCGCGGCGGCCGCCTATGCGTGGCTGGCGGGGGGCCGGCCCCCGGTCGTGCGGGCGTGGGTGCTGGCGGCGCTGGCGGTGGGCGGACTGTGGGTGGGGCGACGGCGCGGCGCGGCCGAAGCCCTGGCCGTGGCCGCGCTCGCGGTGCTGGCCTGGGAGCCGGCGACCCTCTTCGAGCTCGGGCCCCAGCTCTCGTTCGCCGCGGCGGGGGCGCTGCTGACGGCCCGGCCACCGCGAGCCTGGCCGGCGCGGCCATGGCTCGCCGGCGCGCTGCGCGATTCGCTCTCGACGACCGCACTTGCGGTGATCGCCACCGCCCCGATCCTCGCCGCCCACGGCCTGGCCGCCAGCCCGTGGGCGCTCGCCGCCAACGGCCTGGCGGTGCCGTGGTGCGCCTTCGTGTTGATGCCTCTGGCGTTCGCCGCGACGTCGGCCGCCTGGGTTGCATCCCTCGGCGCGGGCGCCCCGGGCCTCGCCGATCGGTTCGTGGAGGCCTGCGCCCAGGTCGCCCGGCTCCACCTGGACGCGCTGGTGCGGCTGGCGGACTGGCTTGCGGCCGACCCCTCGACTCCGGTCCCCGGAGCCACCCCGCTCTGGGCCCTGGCCGTCGCCGCCGCGCTGGCCGCGTGCAGTGCGCGCAGCGCTTCGGTCCGCCTGCGCCTGGTCGCGTGCGCCGGGGCGTTGGGCGTCATCGCCTGGGCCGAGCCTCCGGCCATCGCGCCGGCGCCGCCGCGTGTGGTGGCGCTCGACGTGGGGCAGGGCGACGCCGTCCTCGTGCAGGGGACACGGGGCACGCTGCTCGTCGACGCGGGGGGCGCCGTCCCGGGGCGCTGGGATGCCGGGGAGTCGGTGGTCGTCCCGGCGCTGGGCGCCCTGGGCGTCGAGGGCATCGATGTCCTCGTCCTCACCCACGCGGACCTCGATCATCGCGGGGGCGCGGCCGCCGTCCTCGACGCCCTGCCCGTGGACGAGCTCTGGCTCCCGTCCGGGTTCGACGCCGCGCTTCGGGAGCGGCTGGCCCGCCGCGCCCGCTCGCGGGGAACGCGCCTGCGGAGCGTCAGCGCCGGGGACCCGCGCGTGCGCGTGGGCGACCTCGACGTGGAGGTGCTGTGGCCCCGGGTCGGGCCGTCGGGTCCGCGCAACGAACGCTCCCTGGTGCTGCGCGTCGGCGTGGGCGAGCGCAGCGTCCTGCTCACCGGCGACGCGGGTCGCGCCAGCGAGCGGGCCCTGCTGGCCGCCGGGCGGCCGCTCGCCGCCGACGTGCTGAAGGTGGGCCACCACGGCAGCGCCGGAGGCAGCGACACGGCGTTCCTGGCGGCCGTGCGCCCCGCGCTGGCGCTCGTGTCCGCCCCGTATCCCGGACGCCGGGGGCTGCCGTCGCCCCCGGTCCTGGCGCGGCTCGAGGCGGCGGGCGCGGAGGTCCTGTGGACCGGTCGCGACGGCGCGCTCCTCGTGGAGCTGTCCGACGAGCTTGAGGTGCGGACGTGGCGGGTCGCGGAGGCTCCGCCGGCGCCCGCGGTCGTCTGCGGCGGCATCTCTCCGCCCTTCGGTGGGGAGGCGACTAGCGCCCGGTCGCGGGGGCGCGCTGGAGCGACATGTGACGGTCGCTGTCCAGCACGATCTCGGCGTCCTCGAGACCGGCGGCGTCGGCCAGCTCGCGCAGCTCGCCGGGAGTGAGCGCTGCGTGGAGGCTGGCCCGCAGCAGCTCCTGCTGGCCCGGGCTGGCGCCCGCCGCGTGGAGCGCCACCAGCTCGAGGGCCCGCTCCGGCGTCTCCGGGCGAAAGAGGTCGCGGATCAGCAGGCCGCCGCCCGGCCGCAGCACCCGCGCGACCTCGCGGAGGAAGGGGAGGGGCTCCGGGACGTGGTGGAGCACCGTGTTGCTGAAGACCGCATCGAAGGCGTCGTCGGGCTCGGCGAGCCCCTTGGCATCGGCGTGCTCGAAGCGGATGCGGCCGGCCAGGTCGGGGTGGCCGGCGAGGCGTCGCCTCGCCAGGACGAGCATCGATTCGGCCAGGTCGACGCCCTTCACGCGCAGATCCGGGATGCGCTGGCAGGCCAGCAGCGGGATGTGGCCCGGACCGCAGCCCAGGTCGAGGGCCTCGCCGCGGATCCCGAGCTCCACCAGCCGCGCGACGAAGGCCTCGTTCGGCGCGGAGTTGTCCATCGCCTCGTACTCGAGCGACTCCGCCTCGTCGTCCATCACCTCGGGCTCGAGCTCTCGGCGCATGGCGCCAGTCTCGGCGAGGGCGGGCCGCGCCGCCAGGCCCGAGCAGGGCTAGCGCTCCTCGGGGACGAACTGCCCGAACAGAGGCTCCACCAGGTCCGGGCCCTGGCGGATGGTGTGCCCGCCGTCGACGCCGATGCACTGGCCGGTGATCCAGCTCGCCTCGTCGGACAGCAGGAACGCCACGAAGGGCCCGACGTCCTCCGGCGTGCCGAGGCGGGAGATGGGCATCCTCCGCTCGTACTCCGCGACCACGCCCTCGTTGGACCACAGGGCGGTGGCCAGCTCGGTCTTGACGATGCCCGGCATGACCGCGTTCACGCGGATGCCGTACTGGCCGAGATCGTCGGCGGTGCAGCGGGTGAGCATGTTCACGCCCGCCTTCGAAGCGCAGTAGGCGGTCATGTAGCGATGGGTGAGGGCGCCCGCGATCGAGCTGATGTTGACGATCGCGCCTCCGCCGGCCTGCTTCATGGCCTTGCCCTCGGCGCGCAGGCTGCGGAAGACCCCGGTGAGGTTGGTGTCGAGGACCGTGGCGAACTCTTCATCGGTGCTGTTGAGGACGTGACCGGCCCCGCCCGTGCCCGCCGAGTTGACCGCCACGTGGAGCGCGCCGAAGTGCTCGACGGTGCGGGCCACGGCCGCGTCGACGGATTCCTGGCGGGTGACGTCGCAGGCGACGCCGATCGCGGCGTCGCCGAGCTCGGCCGCGGCCTCCGCCACCACCTCCTCGCGCCGGGCGGCCAGGGCCACCCGCGCCCCGGCCTCGACCATGGCGCGCGCACAGGCGAGCCCGATGCCCGTGCCGCCCCCGGTGACGAATCCGATCCTGCCTTCGAGACGCGCCATGTTCCTGCTCTCCCGCTCCGGTTCAGGGAGCGGGCAGTGTAGAGCAGGAGCGGGTCACCGCGGCGGAACGCGATTCAGCGCGCCGGCGCCGGGCGCCGGCTCAGGCCAGGGCGGGGGCGCCTTCGGAGCGCACGGCTTCGTAGGTCGGGGGCGCCCCGAGACCCAGCTCGCGCCGCACCTCGGAGAGCGGACGCTCGAGCAGGGCCTCCCAGTCGGCCGCGGGCAGCCAGGCGGCCCTGCGGCCTCGGCGGTAGGACTCCCGGAGGAGGGCGCGGAACGGCCGGCCGTCGCGGCCCCGGGCCTTCCAGAGCGCGACCAGGACGATGAAGCCGATGCCCCGGTTGCCGGTCTGGGCGTAGGTGAAGGCGAGCAGCGCGGCCTCGCCCAGCAGGTCGCGTCCATAGCCGCCGGCCACGTGCCAGACGTCGTGCATGTCGCGCAGGCGCTCGCCCACGAGCTGGCGCATGGGGTCCGACTCGCGATCGGCGCGGTCGACCTCGGCGCTGGCCTCGGCCAGGCCCCCGGCGCTCAGCTGCTCGCGCTCCATGAACTGCGCGTACTGGTGGCCCAGGGTGTCGGAGGGCAGGGCGAGCAGCGCCTCGCGATCGTCCAGGCGCTCGACGAGTCGGCGCCCGTCGCGCAGCACCGCCTGGCCGGTCGGGGTGCCGGCGAAGCGCTGGAAGAGCCGCTCGAAGGAGCCGCCCGACAGGGCTTCGATGATCAGGAAGACCTGGCTGGTGTCGTCGGGGTCGCGCAGCAGCGCGCGGATGGCCTTCCAGGCCTGGAGCGGACGCATGCGCCGCCGGGCGGGCGGCGGGGGAATCTGCAGCGAAGCGGGGTTCGGGGCGATCGCGGAAGGGGTCCGGGCCATGGCGTTCGAGCCTCCGTCGGGCGCAGGATGGAAGGGCGGCGCGCTTACTTACAATGTTGTAAGTTAACCCATCGAGGGCGGAGGTCAAGCCGTCCCCGGCGAAGCCTGGCTCCCGCGCCGACCGGCCCGCTTCGACCAGCGCGCACCGACCAGCGCGCACCGACCAGCCCGCACCGATCAGTCCGCACAGGAGGGTTCCGTGTCCAAGCCCCGCTCTTCCGCCCCGCCCCGCAAGCGCCGCAGCGCGGAGGATGCCCGTCACGCGATCCTCGAGGTCGCCCAGAAGCGCCTGGTCGAGGGGGGGCCCGAGGCCCTGCGGCTCCAGGACATCGCCGCCGAGCTCGGCCTCTCCCACCCGGCGATCCTCCACCACTTCGGCAGCCGCGAGGGGCTCCTGGAGGCCCTGGCGATGCACGGGCTGAAGGCCCTGAACGACGACCTCCTGCCCGCCCTCGAGCGCGCGTCCTCGGAGCCGGGCTCCGCCGAGGGGATCCTCGAGCGGGCGTTCGAGACCCTGGGCGACCGCGGCCACGCCCGCCTGCTGGCCTGGCTGGCGCTGTCCGGTCGCAGCGCACCGGACGACGGCGGCGAGCCCGAGCGGCTGGTCCGTTCCCTGGCCGACGTGGTGCACGCCCGGCGCCTGGCCCTCGCCAGGGAGGCCGGAAGGCCGGACCCCGACCGGGAGGACACGGACTTCTCGGTCCTGCTGGTGACCGTCGCCCTGCTGGGCGACGGCGTGCTGGGCGACGAAGTGAGGCGGAGCGCCGGGCTGCCCGACGACGCCCGGTCCCGCCGGCGCTTCCACGGATTCCTCGCCCGCCTGGTGTCGGCGCACCTGTCCGACGTCTAGCTCCGCCCGCGCCGCCCGCGCGGTGGACCGCTTCGCTCCACATGCGCTCCTCCGCTGCCTCGACCGGGGGAAGGGTTGCGACTCCGTCTCCCTCCGCTTCTTCGTGGCCGAGGCTGGCGGCCGCAGGGAACACGACGCCTGCGCTCGTCCACACGCTGGCCGCCATCGGTCGTAGGAGCGCTTCGAGCGCGCGAGCAGCGTGCTCGCCTCGGCGGTCGCTCCGCTGCCAACCCTTCCCCCGGTCTCGCACTGGGCAGCCAACGGCCCTCGTTCGAGCCTCCGAGGTGATGCGGACTGGAGTCGTTGGCCCCCCCCGACACGCCCCGAGGAGCGCAGGAGGAGCGAAGCGGCCTCAGCGCATGAAGCAGCAAAGCGGCCAGGAGCAAAGGTTGGAGGCACGGGGCGCCTAGTAGAGACCCAGCATCCTTCCGGCCATGGCGACCACGGCCAGGGCCAGCACCGGGCGGATCAGGCGCTCGCCGCCCCGCACCGCCCAGCGCGCGCCCAGGGCGCCGCCCAGGCCGAAGCCCACGGTGAGGGCCAGGGCCGGCACCCAGGCGATCTGGCCGTTGGCGACGAAGACCGGCACCGCGATCGCCGTGAGCGCGGCGATGACGATCACCTTGATGTGGTTGGCGAGCACCAGGTCGATGCCGGTGCGAGCCAGCACCAGCATCAGGAAGATGCCCACCCCGGCCTGGAAGGCGCCTCCGTAGAGCCCGATGCCGAAGAAGAGGAGCGCGCGCAGCCAGCCGGGCCACGGCCGCTCGCCCTTGGCGGACGAGGCGCCGGTTCCGCCGAGCATGGGGATCAGCAGCGCCACCATCACCACGCCGAACAGGCGCTCGAAGAGCGTGTCGCTGAGCCGGGAGACGGCGACCGCGCCCACCGCCGATCCGATCACCACGGGCAGCAGGACGGGCAGGGCGCGGCGCAGTCCTTCGACGCCCTCGGCGCGGAAGCGCCAGGCGGCTGTGACGCTCTGGACCACGATGCCCACGCGGTTGGTGCCGTTGGCCAGGGTCCCGGGGAGCCCGAGGAACACCAGCAGCGGGACCGTCAGCAGCGATCCCCCGCCGGCCAGCGTGTTGACGATGCCGGCCACGAGGCCGCCGGCGCAGAGCAGGGCCAGCTCGATGGGCTCCAACGCGAGTCCTCTCCGGGGTTCGGGTGCGGGACGCAGCGCGACGGTACCCGAGCGTCTCCCCGGCCGCCGGAGCGCACCGGCGGCGCGGGTCTGGATCGGCCGGGCGCCCTTCGCGATGCTGGGTCCATGGCCGAACGCCTCGCCTACGGATCCTGGAGGTCGCCCATCACCGCGGCGCGCATCGCCGAGGGCGGGCTCCGCCTCGGCCAACCCCAGGTGGACGGCGGGCGCATCGCCTGGCTCGAGGGGCGTCCCCGCGACGGCGGCCGGCAGGTGGTCGTGAGCGTGACCGACCGGGACGACCCGCGCGACGCGAGCCCCGACGCTGTGAACGTGCGCTCCCTCGTCCACGAGTACGGGGGCGGGGACTATCTCCTGGCCGGCGGCGGGCTCTGGTACGTGGACGCCGCCGACGGCCGGCTCCACGGTCCGGGCGGCGCCCTGGGCGAGGCCGGGGCGCGGCTGGCGGATCCCGCGCGTTCGCCCGACGGCGCCTGGATGGTGGCCGTGGAGGAGCGGGCGCCCGTTCGGGGCACGTCCGCGGGCGAGCCCACGAACCGCCTGCGCGCCTTCTGCCTGGGAGACGGACGCTCGCTCGCCTTCGCCGAGGGCCACGACTTCGTGAGCTTCCCGCGCTTTCGCGCCGACGGCCGACGGCTCGCCTTCACGGCCTGGGAGCATCCCGACATGCCCTGGGACGGCACCACCCTCTACGTGCAGGACTGGAGCCCGGAGGACGGGCCCGTGGGCGCTTCGCGGGCCGTGGCGGGCGGGCGGGGCGAGTCGATCTTCCAGCCGTCGTTCGCGCCCGACGGCACGCTCACCTACGTCTCCGACCGCACGGGCTGGTGGAACCTCTACCAGTGGCGCGACGGGGAGTCCGTCCCCCTGTGTCCCATGGAGGCGGAGTTCGGCCGCCCCCAGTGGGTCTTCGGCATGTCGAGCTACGCCTTCATCGACGCGGACACGCTCCTCTGCCGCTACGGCGTGCGCTGCCGCGACCGCCTGGCGCGACTCGACCGCACCACCGGCCGGCTCCGAGACCTCGACCTGCCCTACACCTGGGTGGAGGGGATCCAGGTGGAGGGCGACACCGCGGTCTTCATGGGCGCCGCGCCCGATCGCGCCTCCGAGGTGGTGGCCCTCGACCTGGCCCACGACCGCCCGCGCGCGCTGCGCCGCAGCTCGGAGTCCGCGCTGCCGGAAGGGTTCGTCTCCCGGCCCGAGGAGATGCGCTTCGAGAGCGCCGGGGGACGCGAGGTCCACGCCTTCTTCTATCCGCCGACCCACCCCGAGGCCAGCGGGCTCGAGGACGAGAGGCCGCCGCTGCTCGTCAAGGGCCACGGAGGACCCACCGCCGCCACCGCGCCGGTGCTCGACCTGCGCATCCAGTACTGGACCAGTCGGGGCTTCGCGGTGGTCGACGTGAACTACGGCGGGTCCACCGGCTACGGCCGCAGCTATCGCGAACGGCTCCGCGGGCAGTGGGGCGTGGTGGACGTGGAGGACTGCGTGGCGGCGGCGCAGGGGCTGGCCGCGTCCGGGCGCGTCGACGCCGAGCGCATGGCCATCAGCGGGGGCAGCGCCGGGGGATACACGGTGCTGTGTGCGCTCACCTTCCACGACGTCTTCGCGGCCGGCGCCAGCCACTACGGCATCGGCGACCTCAAGGCCCTGGCCCGGGACACCCACAAGTTCGAGTCGCGCTACACGGACTCGCTGGTGGCGCCGTATCCCGAGGGCAAGGCGATCTACGAGGAGCGGTCCCCCCTGCGCCACGCCGAAGGGCTGCGCTGCCCGGTGATCTTCTTCCAGGGGCTCGAGGACCGGGTGGTGCCGCCGAACCAGGCCGAGGCCATGGTCGCGGCCCTGGCCCGGCGCGGGATCCCCCACGCCTACGTGGCGTTCCCCGGCGAGCAGCACGGCTTCCGGAAGGCGGAGAACATCCGCACCGCCCTCGACGGCGAGCTCTACTTCTATTCCAGGGTGTTCGGGTTCGAGGTGGAAGAGCGTCCGGACGCGGTGGAGATCGTCGAGGGCAGGGCGAAGTGATAGGATGCGCCGCCAGATGAGCCGAGCCCCCACCCACACGAGTCACGCGAGTCCGGCGCCCAGCGAAGTCTCGGAGACCGAGAAGGCCGACGTGATCGACGTCCGCGAGGACGAGCGCCTCGACGTCGAACGCCTGTCCGACTACCTGAAGGGGCGCCTCGAGGGCGCCGAGGCGCCGCTGACGATCCGCCAGTTCGGCGGGGGGCACGCGAACCTCACCTACCTCCTGACCTTCGGCGAGGGCGACGCCGCGGTCGAGTACGTGCTCCGGCGTCCGCCCCACGGCACCCTCGCGCCCGGGGCCCACGACATGAAGCGCGAGTACCGCGCGCTCTCGCGGCTCTGGAAGGGGTTCCCGTACGCGCCCCGCGCCTTCCTGCTGTGCGAGGACCACGACATCGCCGGGGCCGACTTCTTCGTGATGGAGCGGCGCCGGGGCATCGTGGTGCGCCGCGAGGTGCCGCCCGAGTTCGGCGGCGGCGACGACCCGGTCGCCAACCGCAAGCTGTCCGAGGTGGTGGTCGACACCCTGGCGGAGTTCCACCAGGTGGCCCCGGAATCGGTGGGTCTGGAGGACCTCGGGCGTCCCGAAGGCTTCCTCGAGCGGCAGGTCACCGGCTGGGCCGATCGCTACCGCCGCGCCCGCACCTCGGACTTCGCCCTGGCCGAAGAGCTGTCGCGCTGGCTGGTCGACAACCTGCCCGAGTCGCCTCCGCCGACGCTCCTGCACAACGACTGGAAGCTCGACAACATGGCGGTCGCCCCCGACGATCCGGGGCGCTGCGTGGCGGTCTTCGACTGGGACATGTGCACCCAGGGCGACCCCCTGTGCGACCTGGGGAGCCTCATGAGCTACTGGGTGGAAGGCGGCGACGGCGGACCGGCGGTCGCCATGCCGACGCACCTCGAGGGCTTCATGCAGGCCGACGAGGCGCTGGCGCGCTACGCGGAGCGCACGGGGACCGACCTGGCGGTCATGCCGTACTACGTCGTGTTCGGTGTGTACAAGACCGCGGTCGTCCTCCAGCAGCTCTTCGTCCGCTACCACCGCGGGCAGACCCAGGACGAGCGGTTCGCCGGTCTCGGCGCCGCGGCCGAGGCCCTGTTCGCGCGCGCGGCGGCGCGACGACCCTGAGCCCCGACCGCGGAGGGCGCGCGCCCGTGCAACGCGAGCCGCTCTGGACCCGCGCGTTCCTGTTGGTGGCCCTCGCGAACTTCTCCCAGGGCGTCGCCTTCAACCTCTTCCTGCACTTCCCGGGCTTCCTCCACCAGCTGGGGGCGGGCGCCGCCCTGGTGGGCTGGATCACCAGCATCACCGCCGTGGCCGCGATCGGGGTCCGCCCCAGGGTGGGCCGGGTGATGGACACCCGCGGACGCCGGGGGGTGATCCTCGCCGGCAACGCGCTCAACGTGGCGGCGGTGGCGGGCTATCTGGCCGTCGGGTCCATCGGCCCGCTCGTCTTCGCGGTGCGCATCCTCCACGGTCTGGCCGAGGCGCTGCTGTTCACGTCGCTGTTCACCTACGCGGCCGACCTGGTGCCCGAGGGCCGACGGACCGAGGGGCTCGCACTGTTCGGGGTGTCGGGCATGCTGCCGGTGTCCGTGGGCGGGGTGGTCGGGGACCAGGTGCTGGCGCGAGCCGGCTACGACGCGCTCTTCCAGGTGGCCCTGGCGCTGTCCGTGGTCGCCATGCTGTTCTCCCTGCCGCTGCGCGACCTGCCCCGGGAGCCCTCCGCCGGAGAGAGCACGACACCGCGGGGCTTCCGGGCGGTGCTGTCCCAGGCCGAGCTGATCCCCCTCTGGTGGATCGCCGGCATCTTCACCACCGCGCTGACCTCGGTGTTCGTCTTCCTCAAGCTCTTCGTGGAGCTCACCGGAGTGGGGACGGTGGGCGGCTTCTTCACCGCCTACGCGGCGACGGCGATCGGTCTGCGGGTGTTCCTCGGCTGGCTGCCCGACCGAGCGGGGCCGAAGCGGGTGCTGTTTCCGGCGCTGCTGTGCCTGGCCGCGGGGTTCCTGGTGCTGGGGCTGGCGCGCTCGGAGGTGGCGGTGTGGGCGGCCGGGGTCCTCTGCGGCATCGGCCACGGCTACACTTTCCCGATCCTGTTCTCGCTGGTGGTGACCCGCGCCCGCAGCGCCGACCGGGGCACCGCCATGGCGATCTACACCGGACTCTTCGATCTCGGCGTGCTGATCGGCGGGCCCAGCCTGGGCTCGGCGATCGAGCGCATGGGCTTCACGTTCATGTTCCACGGCGCGGCGGGGCTCGTGCTCACCGGCACCTTCGTGTTCGCGATCTGGGATCGCGCGCGGCGATGAGGGCCCGAGGCGGAGCTCGCTGCGGGGGGGCGCTCCTCGCGTGCGCTTGCGGAATCGCGTGGCTCGCGGGCGCGGCCTGTGCACCGGCCCGCGGCGGCTGGGACTGGCGCGCCCTCGAGCGCGCCTACCCCGAGCTCGCCGAGGTCCGCGGCGAGCGCCTGCGCGACGCGCACCCCTACCTCAGGCCGGTCCTCGAGCCGGGCAGCGAGGCCCTCGAGCTCTTCCTGTGCCGCTGGCCCACGGGTCGGACCCTGGGCGTGGCCCTGCCCCCCGACGCCGGTCCCGACCACCGGGCGCTGCTGGATCGCGCGCTGCGGGCCTGGAACCAGGCGGGCCTGGGGGTCCGGCTTCGCCCGAGCGGGCCGCCGGCCGACGTCGAGATCCGCTTCGTGCCCGAGGGCGACGGCGGCGCCTGGCCCAAGACGGCGTTCGCCGCGGCCGACTGCCGCGCCGACACCCGGGGCCCGCTGGTGCGCGCACGGGTCTGGCTCGACCGCGCGAACCTCGACCTGCTCGGGCGCCCCCGGCCGCTCACGCCCGAGGAGTTCCTGGGCGCCGCGCTCCACGAGCTGGGCCACGCCCTGGGATTCCAGGGCCACGGCGTGCTGGGCCCCTCGGTGGTGGTGCGCGAGGTCGGGCGCGTGCGCCGGACGGGCGAGCGGGTCCTCGAGGGTCGAGCGCTCTCCGATCCCAGCCTCCAGGCGCTCTACGCGGTGCCGTCGGGGGTGGGGGTCGGTCGCCTGCCGCTCTCGGGCGAGCTGGCGACGCTGCTGCGCGTGCTGGGTCGCGAGGCCGAGCGCCGGGGCTTCCGGGGCCCGCTGGTCCGCGTGGGCGATCGCTCGGCGCGGCTCTTCTGGACGGACGCGGACGACCACGAGGTGGGCGTGGTCGTTCCGCGCTGGTCCCAGGTGGTGGCCGACCCGGAGGCGCTTCGCCTGATTCCCGACCGGGCCGCCCGCCGCTGGCTGGCGGACGCCGCGGACACCGCGATCGACTAGCCGCTTCCCTCCCGGGGCCGGTCGCTCCGCCGGGCGCCTGCGAGCGGCGGGCCCGGGGCGCCCGTGGCCCCCGGGTCGCGACGCAGCGTCTCCGCCGGTCGCTCAGGCGAACGGGTTCTCGAGCTCCGCGGCCTGGGCGCGGATCTGCTCCATCGCCGCGTCGTCGAGGTCGAGGGCGTTGCGCGCGTGCTCCAGGGTCCTGGCTCCGCTGCGATCCACGTTCACGTGGCTGCTCATGAAGTCGGTTCGCGAGAGCTTCGTCTCGTCGAGGGACCCGTCGCTCTTGGGGACGACGCCGAAGCCTCGCTCGTGGGCCAGATCGTCGGCGATCGCTACGCAGGCGGCGAGCGGGTGGGGCTTGCCCTGGAGGAGCACCTGGTGGTGGGCCGCCAGGGCCGTCACGATCTCCTCGGACAGGTCCCAGTGTCCGGCCATGATCTCGGCCGCGCGGGTGTGCACCCGGTCCACCGCGGGCCAGATCGCGATGAGGTCCGGGGGCGTCTTCCGGTTGCCCTTGCCCTCCGAGAGCGCGAGCAGGGTGCCGGCGATCCCCACGTCGTGGAGCAGCCCGGCCAGGAAGGCGCCGTCGGCGTCGATCCTCGCGTGCTTGCACACGATCTTCGCCATGTGCGCGGTCATGGTGCTGTGGCGGCGCAGCAGCTCCATGGTGTCGGCGTAGTCGGTCGAGCGGAAGACCTTCATGTTCATGGCGATCTGCATCACCACGTCTCGCAGGGTCTTCAGCCCCACACGCATCAGGGCGTCGTTCAGTGAGTTGATCTGGGACAGCCCGGAGTAGAGCGGCGACTGGACGAGCTTGAGCACGCGCCCGGCGATCATGCTGTCCTGTTCGAGCAGGCCCACGACCTCCTTCATGTCCACGTCCGACTTCCGGGCGAGGCCCATCAGCTCGACCGCCACCGACGGCAGGGTGGGGGGCTGGTAGTCCGGGGCCTCGAGGCTCTGCATCAGCTTCTCGACCATCACGTCCTCGTCGATGAGAACGTCATCGCCTTCGGCGATGCTGGCCTCGCCCCGGCCATAGCCCTCTTCACCCTTGCTCTTTCCGAGCTTGGAGCTTCGCTTGAACAACGACATGAAACCTCCAGCGATCTGCTTCGACGTTCGGGTGTCCGGCTGCCTGGGATTGCGGGTGCGCAACGGCTGGGTCGAACCGGGCTGTGTCCGTGGATCGGCACGAGCGCGGGCAATCTGAACGATTCCTCGCGGGCTGGTGCGACGAGGGGCGGCGCCTGCGTGGTCTCACGCAGCGCGCGTCGGTGGAAGCGCGGTGCTCCTGGCGCGGTGATGTGCGGGGTGTGGTGTCCGTTGCGGGCCGCGGACGCCGCCACGCGGGTCCGGGGCCGACCGAACCGCGCGGGAGCCCGGGTTCAGGCGCTCTTCTCGAGGGCGCGTTGGACGAGCCCCAGTCGGAACTCGCTCTCGGCGTCGTCGGGGTCCAGGGTGCGGGCGATCTCCAGGTGCTCGCGAGCGCGCTCGGGCTCCGAGGGGGCCTTCTTGTAGAGCGCCCAACCGAGATCGGAGTGATAGGCCGCATCCTCGCCCCACAGCTCCACGGCCGATTCCAGCAGCGGGTGGGCCTCGCGGAAGTTGCCCATCTTCATCAGGAACGTGGCCTTCACGTAGAAGGTCTCGGCCTGGGCCAGGCGGTTGGCGTCGGACTCGTCGCCGCCGCCGGCCAGTCGGGCGTCGTAGCGGGCGCGCTTGTCGTCGTCGCGCAGCACCTCGTAGGCCTCGCTCACGCGCGCGAAGACCTCGCCCGCCTGCACCTTGATGGCGGCGAGCCCCATCCGCGCCAGCGCGTCGGGATGGAAGCGCTTGGCCTTCTTGAAGTAGGCCTTCTTGATGGCGGCGCCGCGGGTCTCCGGGTCGACGCCCAGGAGCGCGTAGTAGTCGAGCTCGCCGAGGTTCTCGTGCTGCTCCAGGATCTCGTCGTGGAGGGCCTGGGACTCGGGCGGGAGCCCGGAGGCGACCTCGGCCGCAGGCTCCTCCTCCGCCGCCTGCTTCGCCGCCGCGGGCGCGGGGCCGCTCGCGGGGGAGGCCCCCGTGACCTCGATCTCGATCTCCGGAGGCGCCTGGTCGCCGGCCTCGGCCTCGATCGGGGCGTCCTGGAAGGCCACGGCGCCGGTCGCGTCCAGCAGCCAGACCGCCGCCAGCAGGGTCGGCTGGGTCGCCGAGGCGCCCAGCGCCTGGCCCAGGGTCCGGGCTCCGTCGAAGGCCGCGAGCGCCGAGCAGACCACGTCGTCGTCGGGGAGCCGGCGCGAGACGGTCTCGAAGGCCGGGCTGCGGGTGGGGAAGAGGGCGAGCTTCGGGGAGAGCTCGACGGCCAGTCGCTCGACGCCCCAGTGGCGCACCATGCCTTCGAGGGCGACGCGCAGGGGGTCGCAGCGCAGGGCCGCCGCGTCGGCGGGCACCTCGGCCTCGGCGTCGAGGGCGAACTCGCCCGCGGTCCATTCGAAGCAGGCGACGATGCGCCGCCGCAGCTGCTCCTTGAGCGCGCCGAAGAGCACCTTGGGCTCCACGAGCTTCAGTCCCAGGATGGCCGTGCCTTCGGGGCAGCCCTGGGACTGCACCAGCCGCCCCACGCGGTCGGCGGCCTCGGGCTCGAGCTGGCCGTCGGCCACGAGCAGCGAGGCCAGGCTCTCTCCCGCGGGCGACGACTCGGCCTGGACCGGCGCCCCGTCGCGAAACAGGATCCGGGTCTGGGAGCGGTCCCGGGCGAGCGCCAGGGCCCCCTCGAAACGCCGTCGCTGGAGCTCGATCAGGAGTCTGGGCAGCGGGTGCTCGGCCAGGGAGCCCTGTGTGGGAGTCGCGGTCATCGGTCCATGTTTCGGGCGGCCCGGGCCGGGACTTGAAGCCCGCGGGCGCCCGGGCCTACTGGGGCCGAGCCTGGGCCTCGGCGATCTGGAAGGCCACGGCGATCGCCTCGGGCAGGTCCTTGCGGACCAGCAGGTGGCGCGACTCGACGCTGGCCACGGCGTCCTCGCAGAGGGGATTCACCTCCGCCAGGATCGCCTCGGCGCCCCAGGAGCCGATGATGTCCACCACCTGCTCCAGGACCGAGGCGCCCAGGCCCTCGTCGATGACCGCGTTGCGCAGGTCGACCACCACCACGGCCACCTCCTGGGTGCCCGGGTCCCGGGTCAGCATGTCGATGGCGTGCAGCGCCTCCTCGGCGTCGACGTAGGGCATCACCATGACCGGCCCCCAGACGTGGACGACCGGCTCCGAGCCGTCGAGCTCCAGGACCTCCTCGATGTCCCGCAGCTCGGGAAGCCTCTCCGAGGAGCGCGCCAGGGCGACCTCGCGGAAAAGGTCGAAGTCCACGCACTCCGAGAGTCGCGCGGCCCGGGCGTCGCCGGTCTGGCGCCAGCCGTCGACCTCTCGGGCGACGAACACGCAGTCCGAGTCCCCTGCGGCCAGGCAGTGCTCCTCGACCACCAGGATCTCGGCCTCGAGGGTGCCCGAGAGCCAGCCGCTCGTGTAGCCCGACGAGAGCGCGCACGAGGGAGTGTCCGCGGGCCCCAGGCGCGAGAGCCGGGCGTCGGCCTCGTAGCACTCCGGCCAGCAGCCGGGAATCGTGATGGCCCGGGCCTCGCCCTCGCTCATGCGCGCGCCCAGGCGCATGGCCAGGGGCGTGGAGGCCGCGGCGCTCGAGGCCACGAAGGTGCCGTGGCCGGGCAGGGCGGGCAGGAACTCGCCGCGCAGCACCCGTTCGGCGTCGCGCAGGCCGTGGAGCAGGCCGATCTGGAAAAGCGTGTCCCGGGCCTGGGCGTTCCCCAGCTCCTGCTCGAGCTGTTGCAGGAGCGCCGCGAGGAAGCGACGGTCCACGAACAGCTTGGGGTCGTTCATCAGCGCCGTGTCGGGGCCGAAGCCCAGGGCCGACAGCGCGTTCAGGTCCGGCCACGCGGAGTGCGGGGGCTTCACGCTCAACCCTCGATGAAGGCGTAGATGTCGAACTTCTGGTCGCGGGAGATGAAGGCATCGCCTTCCTCTTCCAGGAGGCGCAGGAAGGCCTCGACCACCTTCGGGTCGAACTGACTGCCCGCGTACTTGTGGAGCTCGCTCACCACGGTCTCGATGGGCAGCGCCTTGCGGTAGGGCCGGTCGCTGGTCATGGCCTCCACGGTGTCGGCCACCAGGATGATCCGCGAGGGCAGGGGGATCTGGTCGCCCCGGAGCCGGTCGGGATAGCCCGCGTCGCAGCCGTCGTACCACTCGTGGTGGTGGCGCACGCACGGCACCACGTTGCGCAGGAACTCGACGGGCTCGAGGATCTTCGCGCCGATCTCCGGGTGCTTCTGGATCTCCCGGTACTCCTCGGGCGTCAGGCGGTCGGGCTTGGTGATGATGTTGTCGGGCACGCCGATCTTGCCCACGTCGTGGAGCAGGCCCGAGATGTAGACCCGCTCGATCATCTCCTTGCGCAGCCCCAGCTCGCGGCCGATGCGCGAGGCGTAGACGCCCACGCGCTCGGAGTGGCCGCGCGTGTAGGCGTCCTTGGCGTCGACCGCCTCGGCCAGGGCGCGAATCGTCTGGACGTAGCCGGTGCGCAGCTCGCGGTGCTTCTCGGCCAGCTGCTTGGTGCGCTCGCGCACCTTCATCTCCAGGTTGCGGTTCATGTCCTGGAGCTTGAAGTTCTGCTCGCGGGTCACCTGGTTGAGGCGCTTGATCTCCTGCTTGAGATCGTAGTGGTCGAAGGCCTGGCGCAGGGTCGCCTTGAGCTCGTCGTCGTTCCAGGGCTTGGTGATCAGGCGGTAGATCTCGCCGCGGTTGATCGCCTCGACCGCGATCGTCATCTCCGTGTACCCGGTGAGCATCATCCGGACCATGTCGGGGTGCCGCTCGCGGACCTGGGCCAGGAAGTCGACGCCGCTCATCTCCGGCATCCGCTGGTCGGTGACGACCACCTGGACGCCCTCGCGCTCGATCGTCTCGAGGGCCTCGCCCGGGCGCGACGCGGTGAGGACGTTCCAGGAGCCGTGGCGGAGCAGGCGCTGGATCGCCTTCAGGATGTTGACCTCGTCGTCGACGAAGAGCACCGAGTGGGTGTTCGGGGTGCGGATCATGGGTCCTTCCTCGGCGTGGACGCGCCCTGCCTGACGTCACCCGGCGTGGCGCGCTTCGACTCGGCGATCTCGTGGATCGCGCCGGGCCCGTGCGCGCACGCGCTCTGTCGATTTCGGTCAGACCGACCCGAAGCATGAGGATTCACGCAGACGTACGTCATCGGCAGGTCGTGCGAAGCCGAGCGGCAACAAGCCGGCGCCCTGCGGCCTCGGCGCGCGGACGGGTGTCGGCAGACGGGCGCGGAAGCGGCGGTCGGCTCCGCGGAATCGGGCTGGACGGGGTTCGGCACCCCGGGCGCGCCGCCCGCGAGGCGTCGCGGGGTCGGGCAGGCGGTTCGGCGAGATCATGGAGAAGGAAACTGGGGGAAAGAGTCGGCGGAATCAGGGAAAAGACCGACGCCCCGGCCTCACCCGGCGTCTTCGAGGAGCCCGAGGCGCTCGCGCTGGTAGCTGCCGGACTGGACCGCGGCGCACCAGTCGTGGTGCTCGAGGTACCAGCCCACGGTCGAGGCGAGGCCCGACTCCAGGCCGTGTCGGGGGCGCCAGCCGATCTCCTCCCGCATGCGGGTGGCGTCCACGGCGTAGCGGCGGTCGTGGCCGGGCCGGTCGCTGACGAAGGTCTTGAGCTCGGCGTAGGACTCGAGACCGCGCGCGGCGAGGGCGGCGTTTCCGGAGGCGGGGCGGGCCTGCTCGAGCGCTGCGCACAGCGCATCGATGAGCTGCAGGTTCGTGCGCTCGCAGTCTCCGCCCAGGTTGTACTTTTCGCCCGGCCGGCCGCGTTCGACCACCGCCATCAGCCCCTCGCAGTGGTCCTCGACGTAGAGCCAGTCGCGGATGTTCCCCCCGTCTCCGTAGATGGGCAGGTCCTTGGCTTCGAGGGCGTTCATGATCATCAGGGGGACCAGCTTCTCGGGGAACTGGTAGGGCCCGTAGTTGTTCGAGCAGTTGGTGACCAGGGTGGCCAGCCCGTAGGTGCGGTGGTAGGCGCGCACCAGGTGGTCGGCGCCCGCCTTCGAGGCCGAGTAGGGCGAGTTGGGCGCGTAGGGGGTGGTCTCGTCGAAGAAGCCATCGCTGCCGAGCGAGCCGAAGACCTCGTCGGTGGACACGTGGAGGAAGCGGAACGCCGCCCGCTCGGCGTCGGGCAGCTGTGCCACGTGGTGGCGGGCGTGCTCCAGGAGCTGGAAGGTGCCCACCACGTTGGTCTGCACGAAGGCTTCGGGCCCGTCGATCGAGCGGTCGACGTGGCTCTCGGCCGCGAAGTTGAAGACCGCGGAGGGGGAGTGCTGCTCGAAGACCTTGGCCACGATCGCGGGCTCGGCGATGTCGCCGCGCACGAACGAGAAGCGCGGGTCTTCGGCGCACTCGGCCAGGCTCTGGAGGTTCCCGGCGTAGGTGAGCTTGTCGAGCACCACGACCCGGTGGTCCGTGCGCTCGAGGGCCAGGCGGACGAAGTTGCTCCCGATGAATCCGGCTCCGCCGGTGACCAGCCACGTTCCCATCGCAGACGACTCCTCGGACCGATTCTACACGTAGTGGCCGACCGTCGGTCGGCGGATGCGCGCGCGGGTCTCCCGGGCCTTCTGGGCCTCGCGGGTCATGTCGGCGGTGGTGACCGGCGTGACCTCCTCGCCCGCGGCCTCGCAGCGCGCCTTGCGCCGCAGCACGGCGTGGAGCATGCGCACCCACTCGCCCGGGGTGGGGTCCTTGACCTGCCCGACGACCGACGCCCACTCCACCCCGTCGAACAGCGGGCGGCCGGCGCGCTTCTCGGCCGCCGCCGCGTGGATGCGGAGTGCCTCGACGACGTCCTCGGGGAACGAGGGGACCACCTCGACGATGCGCTCGAAGCGCCCGGGGCTCATGAAGGCGTGGCGGACGGTGTCGGGATGGGCGGTGGAGGCGACCACCAGGTGCTCGTCGGCGCCAATGGCACGGTCGACCAGCTCGAGGAGGAAATCCATGATGGGGCCGGCGGGCAGGTCGCGCCGGGCCTCGCCCAGCTCCTCGGCCTGGATGAACTCGAGCTCGTCGAAGAACACCGTGAGCTGCGGCATCTCCTCGAGGATGGCGGTCCAGGCGGTGATGAAGTCACCCACCTTGCCGCCGGAGTGGATCAGGTCGATGGCCAGCCGCGGCACGTCCACCCGCAGGAAGGACGTCTCGGTCCGGGTGGCCAGGGCGGCGGCGAGGAGCTTCTTGCCCACCCCGTGCTGGCCGATCAGCAGGATGCCCGAGGGCGGGTGCGTGCCCCAGCGTCCGTAGACCCCCGGGTCGGTGGCCGCGCAGGCGTAGGTGAGGATCTCTTCCTTGGGACCGGCCAGGCCGCCGATCAGATCGAAGTCGAGCTGGGGGTTGGCGACCAGGGATCCGGCGCGGGCCAGGGGCAGGTGCTTGCGCTCGAAGCTGGTCCACAGGTTCTGCGCCCGCTCGATGCGGATGGCGTGGTCGTTCATGGAGCGCCAGTCTAGCAGCCGGGGCCCGAGAGCCTGCCGCCGGGCTATCCTGGCGGGCCTGCGCCCGGCCGGGCGCGCCGGAGACCGCCATGGCCCGCCCGCCCACCCGTGCTCGCCGCTTCGAGCGCATGGACCGCGACGACTGCCTCGCCCGGGCCCGCCGCCATCTCGCGCGCCGCGACCCCGCGCTGGGTCGGCTGATCCGCGACGTCGGGCCGTGTCGGCTCCGGGTGCGAGGGGACCCGTACGGATCGCTCCTGCGCTCCATCCTGTTCCAGCAGCTCGCCGGGGCGGCCGCCCGGGCCATCGACACCCGCTTCCGCGCGCACTTCGGAGGGCGCTACCCGAGGCCCGCGGCCCTGCTGGCCACCCCGGCCGCGGAGCTTCGCCGTCTCGGCCTGTCGCGACAGAAGCAGGCGGCGATGGGCGAGGTGGCGCGGGCCTTCGACGGCGGGCGCGTGAGCGGCCGCCGCCTCTTCCACATGAGCGAGCAGGAGGTCGTCGAGTCGCTCACGGAGATCAAGGGAGTGGGGCCCTGGACCGCCCACATGATCCTGATGTTCTCGCTGGGACGACCGGACATCCTCCCAGTGGGCGACTACGGCGTCCGCAAGGGCGCCCAGCTCGTCTACGGCCTGGACGAGCTGCCGAAGCCGGCGCAGCTCGAGGCGTTGGCCGAGCCCTGGCGACCCTACGCGAGCGTGGCGTCCTGGTACCTGTGGCGGGCCCTCGAGATCGTCGACCCGGGGTAGGGCCCCGAGCCGGGCGCCGGGCTGACGCCGGCAGGCGGATTCGCCATACTCCGGCGCGCCGGCCTCCCGGCCGCGCCTCTCGATGCGTCCCCATCGTCTAGTGGCCTAGGACTCCGCCCTTTCAAGGCGGCAACACGGGTTCGAACCCCGTTGGGGACGCCATCGGTCATCGAAGACCGTCGCGCGCTCCGTCGCGAAGCTCCATCGCGACGGTCACGGCATCGGGCGCTCTCCCCGACGCACCCCGGGCACGACGTGCGGTGCTTCTTGCCGCGCGCTGCCCCGGTCAGGGCGCCAGGCCGACCTCCTCCGCCACGTCGCGCACGAACAGCGGCGCGATGCCGAGCGACTCGGTGTCGGTGCGCATGGCCCGGTCGGTGGGGGCGTCGATCGGCTCGCTCGCCGCCTCGAGGGTGGCGCGCAGCAGGGTCGCGTCGCTCGAGGTGTTGAGGAAGAGTCCGGGGCGCGCGAGCACGAAGTGGACGGCACGGCGGATGGCGGCCGGGTCGCGCAGGGGCTCGTACCAGCTGAAGGCGCGCTCGGGCGGACCGTCCCAGCGCCGCCGCGCGATCGACTTGATGGTCTGGACGGCGACGCCGCGCTCGTCGCAGAGCGCCACGAGGGCGTCGAAGTCGCGCGCGTAGTCCGGGTCCCGGAGCATCGTCCAGTTGCAGGGCACGAGGACCGAGGCGAAGTCGAAGCGCTCGAGGCTGCGGCGGTGCATCTCCGGCGCGCGCGTGCCGTGGCCCGTGACGCCGACGTGAGCGACGAGGCCTTCGTCGCGAGCCCGGGCCAGGGCCTCCACCGCGCCCCCTGGAGCGAACGCCTGCTGCCACTGGTCCTCGTGCACCAGGTTGTGGAGCTGGATCAGGTCGAGCCGGTCCGTGCGCAGCCGCTCGAGCGAGCGCTCGAGGTTCGCGCGGGCGCCGGCGCCGCTGCGCTCGCGCGTCTTCGTCGCGAGGAAGAAGCGCGCGCGGTGGCGCTCCATCCAGGGGCCGATCCGCAGCTCGGAGTCGCCGTAGCCCTCGGCCGTGTCGATGTGATTGATGCCGAACTCGTCGAGCAGCTCGAGCACGCCGTCGGCTCGCTCCTGCGGCATGCCGCCGAGCGCGGCCGCGCCGAAGAGGATGCGCGTACTCTGGTGGCCGGTGCGGCCGAAGGGTGCGGTGTCGATCATGGGGTGCCTCCAGCGATCCAGCCTACCACTGTCGGCGGTTCGGGGCGCGCCGCCGCCGGGTGAGGGCGCCCGGGGAGACGGGGAGCTCCTCGGTCTGCAAGGCGACTGGCTCTTCAGGCAGTCGATCGGTCGCGAAGAGCCATGACTCACGAGGGCGTGCCCGATGTCCCGAAGGCCCCATCCCCGACGACGAAGTCGCCGATCCGTTCCTGTCTGCGGATGGAGTGATCGACTACCGTCTACAGGGCGTCCGGTCGGAGGCCGAGGGGTCAGTGGTCGTCCGCTGAACCGTCACTCCGACCGCAGCCCCGGAGGCGATGGGATGCGCCGAATCGTCCACCGCTGGGGTCTGGCCGTCGCCACGGGGCTCTTCGCCTGTCTGCTGGCCTGCGAGACACCCGGGCCGCCCGAGAGCGAGAGTGGATCGTGGGCGGGTCGCCTCGGATGGGACGGCGTCATCACGGTCGCGCCTGCGGAGCCGGACGAGCGCGAAGAGGGCGCCGCCCCGCATGTCCGCGACCTCCGTCACTTCGCCCGCCTGCCGCGCTCGCTTCGCCGCCCCTCGCTTCCGGGCGGACTCGAACGCAGGGCCGAGGCCCGGGGCCGGGCCCTCGGCCGACGCCGCAACGGCCGCGGCGGGGTCCTGTGGCTGCCGGCCGGCGACTCCGTCGAGGCCCTGGCAGTGCGGGTCGTGACGAGCGCCCTGGCGGCGACATCCGACACCTCGACGCCCGTCGACGAGCGGTTCGAGATCGAGATCGAGTCGCTGTGGGCCTGGCATCGACCGTTGCCGCGCAGCCCGGATCTCTTCGAGTCCGAGTGGGTCCTGCGCATCCGGGGACCGGTGGCCGGACTCGAGCACGGATTCCGCGCCTGCGGAAAGGGCCGGGTCGCGCGAGACGCGGGCGGACGCGGCGTCTGGACGCGGGCGCTCATGCTCGGCTTCGAAGACATCGCCCGCGACCTGCGCGAACGTCTGCGCTCGCCGCAATGGCAGCCGCCCTCGTGGCGCTGCCCCCCGCGCGACGGAGCGCCGGGACCACCGCCGGCGGCCTCGAACGCCGCCGTCCCGGCGCGTGCGCCGCGAGAGCCGGGCTCCTGGGAGAGGAGCGATGTGGAGCCGCGCTACTGCGGCGGCCCGTCGCGGCACGCCCCGTCCGCATGGGGGACGAGGCGGAGCCGATCGGTCTCGTAGCCGGCCGCGTCGAGACGCGCCGTGATGGCGGCCAGCTCGACCTCGTCGATCTCCGGCTGTCGCGCCATGACCCACGCGTAGTCGCCGGACGGATGTCCGATCACGGTGAGCGTGTAGTCGGGGTCGAGCTCGAGGATCTGGTAGGCGAGCCGCAGGGGCCAGAACGGACGCACGCGCCACTCGGCGTTGGTGCTCGGGTCGTACACCCAGCCTGTCATGGTGAGCTCCTGGCGCGGGCCGCCGAGCCCTCCTTCGCAGAACTCGAACTGCACGGCGATCGTGCCGTCGGGCTCCAGCGCATAGCGCTCGACGGCCTCGTAGGCGTTCTCCTCGACCGAGGTCGGAATGTGCGCCACCACGAACCACGCTCCCATGAAGCGCCCGAGGTCGATGGGAACGGCATCTTCCGGCAGGCCCCGAGGGTGGATGCCCGAGGGCGCTGCACACGCGAGGGCCAGCCCGACGAACAGGGCGAGGGCCGGCACGGATCCGGGAGAGCTCGTCTTCATGTCCGTGTATTCGGCCCGATCGTGGAATCGGATGCGGCCCTGTGCCTCGCGTCGGTGATTGCCGGGGCGAGCCTCGACGTCGTGCTCGTGGGTTCGTGGGATCGCGGGAGGCGGGTGGCTGATCTGCGCCTCGGGCGGCCCCGAGGTCCTGGAGGCCCCCCGCTGGCCTCCCGGCCCGATCGCGGAGGTCCCGCGCTGGGGTGACGCCAGCGCGTCTCACGCCGCTCCTACTGGCGGCAGGCGCGCGCGCGACGCTGACGAACCCCCAGACCCACCAGTGCGACCGTCCACATCAGCAGGCCGGTCCCCGGCTCGGGGACGCTGGTCGACCAGGCGAGGTCATCGAACCCGACGGCGTCCTGGGCCCGGTTCCAGAAGATGGTGACCTGGCTGAAGGGCATCGGGTCCACCACGCCGAAGAAGATCGTCGCCGGGGGAGCGCCATCGCTGGCCGTGGTCCACAGGGGGGTGATGAGAAGCGGATCGCTGCCGGTCCCCTGGAGGTCGAGGAGGCCGCTCGAGAAGTCGTTGACGTCGATGCCGAACGCGTGGATCGGCGTGTCGAAGGTGAAGATCATCGTGTTGCCGATGGTGGAGGGCTGTGTGGCATCGAATGCGTAGAGGGCACGATCGCCCTCGGAGACGAACTGGGGGTGGCTCGCGCCGTTGGCCGAGACCACGTCGGCGAAGCCGACGTTCGCGGTGAACGGTCCGAAGTCGACGCTCGGCGCCGCGGCGAACGCGGCTTCGAAGCCTTCGCTGGACAACGGCCCCGAGGCGGCCTCGAAGGACGCGCGGTCCGAGAAGATCGAGAGGGCGTCGGCGCGGGGCGCAACCGTGAGCGCGGTGGCCAGGACGGCAGAAAACAGCGAGAGAGAGGTCCAGCGGCGGATCGACATGGTTCGGCGCGACTCCTGTGGTTCGGTGTCCCCAGGAGTCAGAGTGGTCGGATCCGGTCAGATGTGTCAGCCGGGTGGGCCAGAAGTGCGTCGGAGGCGGCGTTCAGGCATCTCGACCCTGGAGCGCGTCGAGTCTCCTTCCCAGGAGCGACGGGATGCCAGAGGCGACGGGATGCCAGAAGCGACGGGATGCCATCACACGGGCTGTGGTCCCCGCGGGATATCGACATGACGACCATGCCCGGGCGTCGCGTCAGGGCGCAGCTCGAATGCCCTATCGCCACGGGCGGCCGCGCTGGCTCGCGACACACGAAGGCTCCAGGCTTTGAGAAACGCATCTCGACGCGTTGGCACCTGCTTCTGGCCCGGCCTCAGAACATCGAACCCGCCGATGACAGCGCGGCGACGGCTACTTCGTTGCCTCGAAGATCATTCACTGGGTAGACCGAGCAGCGGGCTGGTCGGGTAGGCGTGATCGGTCGACGTTGCGTGTGACCGTGCATGGTGCGACTGACAACGTTGTACTTGGATCGTCCGTCTTGCAGGCACAGGCTTCCAACGGCGCCGTGTCAGGAGACGTGCAAGACCTCCGGCCGTCCAGTGCTCCGCTGCTCGGACACCTGCTTCGACGCGGGTGGTTGGGCATCCCGGCGAGTCCGAACGAAAGCGCCCCCGGCGTAGCCCGCCGAGGGCGCTCCCGAAACCTGCAGTACGAGACCGGGCCCGAACCCGAAGCCCCCTACCGCCCCTCAGCTCGTGCGCCGTCTTGCCTGGAAGAAGAGTCCCGCCAGGCCCGTCCCGAGCAGGAGCGCAGTGCCCGGCTCGGGCACGACTGCACCATTCAAGACGACGTTGTCGACACGGGTGCCCGAGCTGCCGCCGCCATCGGCGGCACGGTCGTCGAAGTAGATGCGGACCTCGAGGCTCGACAGCGCATCGAAGGCCGCACCGCTCAAGTCGATGGACTGGCTGGTCTGCGTTTCCGTGATCACGTCGTCCGCAAACACGAGGTTGGCAGCGAAGCCATCGACGCTCGTTCGAATCGCGTAGTCCAGGGCCCCCCCGAAGTTCCGATAGACGTCGAAGGTCAGCTCCTCGAGATCGAGCACCTTGCCAGGGGCGGCGGCGACCGTGAACCCGACCCACTGATCGGCTGCAACGGCGCCGGCCATGTCGTTGGTCTCGCCATCTTCCAGGCCCCGGTTCTCGGCGAAGTGCAGGATGTTGGGCGTTGCGACGCCCGAGTGGAGGACGAGGGGGTCCAGGGTGGAACCGGACGTGAACCCACCTGCGGTCACGTCGAGGCTCGCCGACGTCGCAGCGAACGGGCCCGGGTCATCGGACTCCGATACGTGGGCACCGGTCGTGTTGATGAACTCGTAAGAAGCGATGGTCAATGCCTGGACGCTCGATGCCGAGAGGACGGTCGCGGCAAGAAACGTCAGGGCCAGGAGCGAGAATCGTCGCATCGGGCGGCCTCCATTTCGATGAGGGAAGCGCGATGCTGGCCCCGACATAGGGCAACACCCCTTCCCTGGGTCGAGGGGAATGCAACCCACGTACCATTTTCTACGTCCTCGAGATAATTAAAAAACCGTAGTCATGCCAATGGGTTACGAAATGGCCGCTCTCGCGCTCACCCGAGAATCAATCCAAATAGGAAAAAATATTTTCATATATTTCCCCATTGGGAGGATCGGCCGATGCGCGAGGACTCGAATCGAGCGTGCCGGAACGAGCCGATCCCGCGACCCCGCGATCCCGCTCTGGGGCCGGGCTCTCGGTCAGGACTGTGCTGTCGAGCGTCGGCTGCGAAGCCCGAATGCCCCCAGCGCGATCCCAAGCAGCATCGCGGTGCCTGGCTCCGGAACGAGGGCGGCGATCCCGTCACCATTGGAGCCCGACCAGGAAGTGGTCGAGAGCGGGGTTCCGCCGGTGACCGCGGCATCCGCAAGGTCAGCCAGGGCATACTCGTACAGAGTGCCTCCTCGGACGCGGAAGACGGAAGTCCCGTCTGCCGCAAGCGCGTCATCGTCGGCCCCATCCCAGTTGATGTCCGAGACATAGCCGGTGCCACTCGCGGTTCCGATCGCGGCCCCAGCCACGTCCGTGTACGTGAACAACCTGCCGTTCCGCACCCGGTAGAAGAGGGTGCCATCGGTGGCCAACGCATCGTCGTTCCCGCCGTCCCAATTGATGTCGGTCACGTAGCCAGCGCCGCTCGCCGTCCCGTTGGCCGCGCCGGCCGGGTCGGTGTAGATGAACAGCCGGCCGTTCCGGGCCCGGTAGAACTGGGAGGCGTCCGCCGCGATCGCATCGCCATCCGAACCACCAATCGGGAAGCTCGCCACGCCGGGCCCGCCAGCGGCCGCGCAGGCCAGGTCCGGACACTCCGTCAGGTCGCCTGACCTGGCTCGATGGATCGTCAAGGCCAAGGCATCCGTGGCCGCCAGGCTCAGCAGCAACACAACCGCGATCACCGAGCAAACGCGCCGCCAATCAACGTGCGACTCCTGTCGCACAACTCCGAACTGCATCATCGTTCTCCTCTCTCTGCGGGGAGGTCGATGCCGGCCCGGAATCGAGCTCGCACCGCCGTACCCCTTCCCAACGAGATCTCGCAGCAGCGCCGCGCATCCGCTCGTGCGCCGCCTTCCGTGCGGGGCGAGCCCCGCCCCGAGCAAGAGCGCCGTCCCCGGCTAGGGGACGACCAGGCCATTCAGGACGACGTTGTCGACGCGGGTGCCCGAGCTGCCACCGTCATCAGCGAAACGGTCGTCGAAGTAGATGCGGATCTCGATGCTCGACAGTGAATCGAAGGCCGCGCCACTCAAGTCGATGAGCTGATTGGTCTGGCTTTCCGTGATGACGTCGTCCGCAAACACGAGGTTGGCAGCGAAGCCGTCGACGCTGGTTCGAATCGCGTAGTCGAGTGCCCCCCCGGAGTTTCGAACTACATCGAAGGTCAGATCGTCGAGATCGAGCAGCGTGCCAGGGTCGGCGGTGACGGTGAATCCGACCCACTGATCGGCTGCAACGGCGCCGGCCATGTCGTTGGTCTCGCCATCCTCCAGGCCCCTGTTCTCGGCGAAGTGCAGCAGGTTGGGCGTTCCGCTGCCCGAGTGGAGAACGAGCGGGTCCAGGGTGAAACCGGAAGTGAATCCACCTGCGGTGACACCGGGGAGAGCCGACGTCGCGGCGAACGGAGCGGGGTCAGTGGACTCGTCTACGTTCGCACCGGTCGTGTTGATGAACTCGTAGGAGGCGATGGGGGGCGACTCCGGGGTCTCGACCAGGTCCAGGAACAGCGAGATGAACTCGCCGTTCTGCTCGACGGCCACCGACTGCATGGAGAGGCCCAGGAAGGACGGCAGCGGGATCGAGCCCAGGCTGTCGCCCAGCGTGGGCAGCACCGCCGGCAGCAGCTGCTGGAGGATGAACTCCAGCTGACCGGCGTTGGTCCCGATCGGGTTCTCGAGGATCTCCACTTCGATGGCCGCTGCGGTGACGCTCGAGATGGTCGGCACCAGCTCGCCCGTCAGGTCGTCGAACCCGAAGTCCAGGCCCGCGATGAAGTCGATCTGCCCCGACACGAGGTTCTCGAGCGCGTCGGTCTTGACCGCGATCTCCAGTCCGCCGACCGCCAGCTCGGCGAGCTCGCCCTGGGGGCCCGGGTTGCCGGTGATCGCCGGCGCCAGGCCCGGCCGCATGTCGACGATCAGCGGCGTGTCCGGGTCGATGGAGCCCAGCTCGGGAATGAACAGCGACAGGAGGCCGGCGGTGATCGGCTGGAGCCCCGCGCCCAGGCCGAGATCGATCTCGGTCAGCGAGACCTGCAGCAGTCCGCACTCGATCTCCGCCTTCAGCAGCTGGTTGAAGGCCGCGGTCGAGAGGCTGATGCCCAACCCGTAGGGCAGCCCGCTGATCGGGGTGGTCGGCCCGAAGGTGGGGAAGGGCTCGGGTACGGAGAGCGAAGCCGGCAGGTCCGGCGCGTTGGCCGGCGCGTCGCACTGGCCAGGGCCGGTCCCGACATCGGCCACGACCCGGCCGTCGGATCCCAGGGTGATGCCGTCGACGTCCTCCTCGACCTTGAAGAACGGGGCCTCGAGGTCGACCCCCAGGCTCTCGCCGATGGGGCCGGAAATGGCGATGTCGGCCAGGGCCACCTCGATGCCCTCGGCGATGGGCGCGTCCTGGGGGCCGCCGCCGTCGGGATCGGCCAAGAAGTCCCGCAGGCCGTTGGTCACGGTGGGCTGGATGTCGCCCATGATCGCCTGGATGAGGTCGCCGATCAGCGGGAAGTCGCAGAGGCCGCTGGTGAACTCGTCGTCGAAGGCGGTGAAGTAGACGCCCGGCGTTCCGATCAGGTTGACGTCGATGCTCGACGGATCGACGGCGTCCGGCTCGAGGGTGTAGTCGCCTTCGATCGAGACCTGGTCGGCGGTGATTCGCAGCCCGCAGCTCGGGGCGGTGCCGGATCCGCTGATGTAGGCGTTGACCTCGATGTCGTCGACCGTGACGTCGCCGAACGCGTAGTCGATCTGGGAGTCGACGTTCAATCCGAAGCCGCTGAACGAGGGCGGCGGATTCACGATCGACACGTCGACCGAGCCGAGGCAGCCCAGGAAGCCGCCGTCGATGGCGCAGTAGTCGTTGATGACCACGGTGCCCGGCGGCAGCAGGGCGGCGAGGTCGAGGTCGACCAGATCGGCGACGATGGGCTCGATGGAGTCGAGGCCCGAGTCGTTGAGCCGCAGGGCGATGCTGTCCATGGAGAAGTCGCCGTCGGCGACGGAGTCCCCGTAGATCACGACGTGGCGGACCTTCCGGGAGACGTTGACGTTGGTGTCCGTGAGCTCGGCCACGATCGGGTTGAACACCTGGGCTGGATTCATGGCGACAGTCGTCGACCAGGTGTTGTCCGGCTGCACGGTGACGACGACTCCATTCACCTCGACGAGCGCGTTGGCGATCGGGACGCCGCTGATCGTTCCGGTGACGGTCACGCTCGCGTTCGTGGTGAACTCGCCGTGGAGCGGCGAGGTGATCTTGATGACCTTCGGCTTGGCGCAGGTGGCACCGATTCCGAGGACGGCGACGGCCGCGAAGACGATCACCCGGACCAACTTCCGCAGCTCGGGCTGGGCTCGATCCCGGTCCGACGAATCCGACATTGCACTTTCCCCTTCTGGCGACTGAGTCGCGACGGTGGATCGACGGTGGACGGGTAGACCGGCAGAGCGAGGGGCGGCGCGCACCGAGTGCCCCATCCCGCTCGCGCTGTCCCGTCGACGGGTCCCCGCAAGGGTTTGACAGGGAAGCGCGATGCCGGCCCCGGAGCCGAGGCCGCACCCCTTCCCGACGCGGCACCGGAGCAATCCCCGTACCAAGCCTGCGTCTTCCGAGAGATGGAAGAATGCGCTGCAAACTCGATGTGTTAGAGAAGCTCTCCTAAGGCCCTGCGGGGAGGAGGCGAAAATAGGAGAAAATTTTTGCCTCTATTTACCCATCTGGCGTGATCGGTCCAATGCCGGGGGGGTCGACCCGAGCGTGCCGGAACCAGCCGGTCCCGGTCTGCGGGATGGCTCGTCGGGCTAGGCCTCCGGCGGACTCGGGTCCATGAAGAGCTGGGCCGCACGCATGACATCCTCTTGCGCTTGCGTGATGGCTGGTGAAGGGTCGCGGACCCAGCGGAGGACGCTGGCGTAGGTGAGGTCCAGCAGCACTCGGGCCAGGACCATCGGACTCTGGTCGGTGCGAACCAGGCTTCGGCGCTGGCCTTCGGCCACGAGCTCCGCCATGGCTCGGTTGATGCGTCGCGAGGCCTCCATCCCGTCCGGGTGGGTCAGCATCACCCGCAGGACCTCTCCCGTCAGACGGCTTCCGACGTCCGGGAGCTCGGCCAGGCGGCTGGGGATGATGGCGATGGCGGTCGGCAGGTCCGTCGCCAGGCTGGTGGCCAGTGCCTTGCGAACGGTGTCCTCGATCCGGTCGGCGAGCTCCATCGCGAGCTCGGCGAGAAGTCCGTCCTTCGACCCGAAGTGGTGGAGGATCGTGAGCTGGTTGATGGAGAGCTCGTCGGCGATGGCTTCGAGCGTCGTCTCGCGCACACCGTCCTCGGCGAAGCGCCTGCGAGCCACGTCGAGGATCTGACGCGGGAGCCCGCTGCGAGCCGTGTGGGCCGTGGGCTCGGACGCCACCAGCGACCCCTCGACGGATTCTTCCGCCGGAGTCGCTGCGCGCGGAGCGCGGGACGGGATGACCAGGTCGACGGCCGCACGAAGCACGACCTCGGTATGGGCCTGGGAGTCGATCTCCGGCGACCGGGCCCAATCCACCAGGCCGCCGAGCATCAGGTCGGCGATCATCTGGGCGAGTCGAGTTGCGTCGACGTCCTGCCGGCCGCCGGCTTCCTCCTGCGCGTAGACGATGACCCGCGTCAGCGCCTTCTGCAGGTCTTCCATGACGCTCGCGACCCCGGGCTCCGCGGCGGCCACGCGCATCATGTGGGCCACGAGGTCCGGAGGCAGCTCGCGCACTGTGCGGTTGATGGCGAGAGCCTGCTGGATCATCTCCTCGGTGTCCGTCAGTCCCTTCTCCACGATCCCCCGCACCCCCTCGTCCACCAGATCGAAGAACCGCTCCAGGATCCCGACCAGGAGGCCGTCCTTGCTGCCGAAGTAGTTGCGAAGGGTCGGGATGGAGACGTCCACGTCGTCGGCGATCGTTCGCAGCGAGGTGCCTTCGAAGCCCTCCTGCGCGAAGCGCATGAGAGCGCAGTCCAGGATGCGCCGGCGCATCTCCTGTTTCTTGCGCTGTCGCCGCGACTCCTGGCCCGTTTCTGACGGCTTCACATTCAGGCGGGGGGGCCGTCGCCGTCGACGGAGGGCACGCAGCCGGGGGCGGCTCCGACGAGCAGGGACGAGACGAGGAGCGACAGCCAGCGGGAGCGAGGAGCGGGAGTAGCCATGGCGACCAGCCTACCAGATGCGGAGGGTGCCCGAACGAAGCCGTTGGACCGCAGGTCGGGTGCAGGGAAGCGGAACCGGGCCGAAGCCCGGCCGTCGGTGGAGCCCGCGATATGCGGTGGGCCGCCGCTCGTCTTGCGCCGGGCCGCGCTCCGCGACCCGACGGGGCGGCCGGTGCCTGCGTCATGCGTCGCCACGCCGCTGGGAACCCCCTGGGCCCGGGCCCGGCTCGCCTCGCGCCGCGGTCGATGGAGGCGGGTCCCGCCAGGTGCTGGGGGAGGACCGCCTGATTCCATCGAGGCTGTGACTCGGGCTCCGCCAACCGGTAAGGTCGCGGGCCGAACCGGACCTTCGGGGGTGGAGCAGGGATGCCCGGCCAGCCGCACGGACGATCTCGCGAGGAATCGGAGAAGCGGGAGAGCTGGGAGAGGTCGGGGACGTGGGTCCTGGCCGGCCTGGCCCTGGCGTACGTCGTGGGGTTCGCCGCGTTCTACCCGCGCACGATCACCGTCACCGACGAGCTCGCCTACGTGCGACAGGCCCAGGTCGTGGCGACGGGGGTCGATCGCGAGACGATCACCCATCCGCTGACCGGCGAGAGTGTCGAGCGCGAGATCAAGACGGTCTACCCGCTGGGCACCGCCATGCTGCTGGCGCCCTGGATCGCGCTCGGCGGCTGGCCACTCGCCTTCCTGACCCCCGCGCTCTGCCTGCTGGGCGCTCTCGCGTTGACGGCCCTCTGGCTGCGCCAGGAGGGCCGGTCGCCCCTGGCCGCGGCGGTGCTGCTGGGCTTCCCGGCGGCGCTGGTGCTGGGCCGCGTCTGCATGAGCGAGACGCCCAGCCTCCTGTGGGTGTCGCTGGGGCTGCTGCTCTTCTGGCTCGGGATCGATCGCCGCCGGGAGCTGCTCTGGGGGGCCGCCGGCCTGGTGGCGGGCTCGTCGCTGCTGTTCCGGGAGAGCAACGCGCTGCTGTTCGCGCCGCTCTTCGCCGGCGCGGCCCTGCGCCGGGACCGGGCCTGGTGGATGCTGCTGCTGGGCGGCCTGGCCGGTGTGGGCCTGCGGCTCGCCGCCAGCGCCTGGATGTGGGGTGACCCGCTCCACTACAAGTCGCCGGGCTACGGCTTCGGACCCGCCTCGTTGCTCGGCAACCTCCCCCTGTACGGGCTGGCGCTGCTGGTCCTGGTGCCGGGCGGGCTGGTCGCGGGCGTGTCGTACCGGGGGCGGCGGGCGCCGGAGATCGTGGCGACGGTCGTCCTGTTCGTCGGGTTCTATCTCCTCTACGACTACGGCGGCGGCTCGAGCGGGCTCGCCAAGCAGCTGGTCCTGGGGCCGCGCTTCTTCGTCCCGCTGCTGCCGATCCTGGCCTTCGCCCTGGCCGAGGCGGTGCCGCGCTGGGCGCTGTGGCTCGAAGAGCGTCTGGGTGGCCACCGGGTCGCGCTGCGGCGCGCCGCTCGCTGGGGTCTTTGCCTCTGGCTCGCCGGGGTCGCCCTCGCGTCGATCGGAGCCCACGCGGTCCACGCCCGCTGGAGCGCGAGCCAGGCCGCGATCCGCGAGGCCATCTACGAGACCACGCCCGAGGGCTCGGTGCTCGTCACCAACTCCGCGGCCCTGGTGAAGTTCATCAGCCCGGTCTTCGGCGAGCGGACCCACCTCGATCGGCGCAACGTCGATCCGCGGGTCGCCCGCACGCTGGCTCGCCGCCGGGGCGCGTTCTTCGTGGTCTTCCTCGACCGCTCGGACAGCGAGCACTGGCGGCGTGACGCCCGCGAGAACGAGGCCTACGTGTCGAGCCTGCGGCCCATCCCGGAGCTGGTGCACGACCAGGCGGTGAGCCCGACGGACCGCCTCCGGATCTGGAGGGTCGAAGCCCCGTCGTCCCGCCGCTGATGCCGCTGATGCCACTGATGCCGCGCCGGTGCGATCCGCACGACTCGACCCCCGGGCGGGGATCGGCGAGGATGAATGGGGACACGCACGACACGTGGGAATGCGCCGGGGAGGACCGTCCCAGCACGCCATGATCGTCGAAGGCTCGACCCATCTCGTCCGACTGCTGAAGCCCGAGATCCGTCCCGTCCTCGCGGTGGCGGTCATTCTCGTCCTGGTCGAGCTGGGGAACGACCGGCTGGGGACGAGCCGCCCGGCCTTCTCCTTCGCCGCCGTCGGCTTCCTCGTGACCGCGCTCTCGATCTTCCTGGTGTTCCGGGTGAACGAGGCCTACGCCCGCTGGTGGGAGGCCCGAACGCTCTGGGGGCGGCTCGTGAACGCCAGCCGCGGGTTCGCGCGTCAGGCCACGACGCTCCTGCACGCACCCTCGCAAGGAGGAGACGCCCCGGACAAGGTCGACGCCCTGCAGCGCGAGCTCGTCCACCGGCAGATCGCGTTCGCCTTTGCCCTGAGGCTCTCGCTGCGAGGCCAGGGCGACTGGCACGAGCTCGCGCCCCTGCTGGCCGGGGACGAGCTCGCGGCGCTCGACCGGGCCGCCAACAAGCCGACCTGGCTCCTCCAGCGCCAGGGCCGGCGCATCGCCGAGGCCCAGCGGGCCGGACGGCTCTCGGAGCTCGGCCAGCTGATGCTGAACGAATCCCTGAACCAGCTCCACGACGTCCAGGGGGGCTGCGAGCGCATCAAGCACACTGCGTTCCCCGACCGCGTCGCCTACTTCTCGAAGCTCGTGGCCTGGATGGTGGCCTCGCTGGTGGCGATCGTCGTGATGGACCCGGAGAACGGCTTCGACGTGATCGACTGGGTCGTGGTGCCCGCGATGATGCTGGGCTTCGTGATCACCGAGCGGGTGGGGGCCGAGCTCCGCAACCCCTTCGAGAGCCGACCCAACGACACGCCCATGACGGCGCTGTGCCGGACGATCGAGATCGACCTGCGCCAGGTTCTCGGGGAGGAGGAGGTGCCGGAGCCGCTCCAGCCCGAGGGCGGGATCCTGATGTAGGGGCAGACCCTCGGGCACCCCGGCGGCTGCTCGGTGCCGGCGTGAGAAGAATCCGCGGCGGGGCCGGAAAGTGTTGCGATTCGGCCTCTCGTTGCTTAGGGTGAATCTCGATCAACTGCACCCCGGAGCGGCGGATGCCGGCTCCTGGAGCTCACGAAGGACGATCCCCGATGTTGGCACGACTCTTCGCCCTGACGGCCCTCGGTCTCCTTCTCTCCCTTCCGTCCGTCGCCCTGGCCGACGACGACAGCGACGAACGCCGCGGTCCGCGGTTCCGCTACAGCGAGCACCTGGACGGACGCTACGACGACGACGACTCCGACCGACGCGGGCGCGGCCGAGCCGGGCGATTCGCACGCCTGCGGGACCGGCGGGACGCCGGCCCGGCGATCCCCGAGCCCGGGGCCGGCCTCGCGTTCGGCGCCGGCATCCTGGTCGCCGCGAGTCAGATCCGGAGCCGCCGCGGGCAGTAGCCCTTCGAATCCCGACCTCCAGGCCCATCCCGCCCGCCGCGGGGTGGGCCTTTTCATTTTCGATGCGCAGGCAGGCGCCTGCCACGCGGTGCGGCGCGGTGGACGGGGAGGAGCCGGTCCCGGAGCGGCCGGACTCGACCGCGCCGCGTCCCGCTACGGCATCACCGTGACCTTGTTCTGGCTGGGCGCCACCTGGGCGCCGGCCGGCATGTTGCCGTCGTTGTGGCTGGTCATCGAGCCCGCGTAGCAGACGTTCTTGCCCTGGGCCTTCACCTTGGAGGCCCCCTTCTTGTACTCGCAGGGGCCCTTGATCTTGCTCGACTTGACCCCGCCCGCGGCGCCGGCCTCGTCCCCGCTCGACATCGGGATCTTCGTGCCTTTCACGATCACGGGCTTGTTCTTGATCTTCACCTTCTTCGAGCAGGATCCGCCCGACGCCTGGGTGGGCATGGCCATGTTGGGGTAGGGCGCGGGCACGGGCCCGGCCGGGCTCGGCGTCTTGCAGACGTCGGGGAAGCAGGCGCACTGGCCGCCGCCCTTCGAGGATGCAGGCATCATGGACTCGTCTCCTTGTCGCTTCTCAGCCCAGGTCGATGCGCTCGCCGTCGATCTTCACACGCCCCTTGGCGCGCTGGCGGATGCGCCCGGCGAGCATGCTGTAGGTCTTCTCGATCCGGCTGCGGACGCTGCCGATCTGCTCGTCGAGCCGTCCCTCGATCCAGCGGTCGACGTTCTCGAAGCGCTCCTCGAGGAGCTTGGCCGTGAGCTCGAGCAGAGGCGTCACGAAGCCGACCCGGGGTGCACGGACCCGCACGCCGCGGCCGGACTCGATGTCGACGTGTCCGTGGGGGGCGCGAAGCTTGAGATCGCCCGGCACGCTGAGGGTCGTCTCGCCGCTGCCCTTGAGGACGCCGATGACGTAGCGGCGCCGGCCGTCGGCGATGCAGAGGACCGTGTCCCCGGGCTGGACGCTGTAAGGGTAGCCGACGGCCCAGCTCGCCCAGCCGGATCCCCGCTCGGTGCGCACGCGGACGCGCTCACCCGCAACGTCCTCCACCACGCCCGGGCCGAGGTCCAACCCGGGCGCTGCGGCCAGATCGAGATTCACGTCTTCGGGTCCCTTCATGCTTCCTCCTCCAGGGCCGGGGGCTTCCAGGTCTCGGCCTCCAGCCGGTGGCGATCGGTCTTCTGGGCGCGCCGCGTGCGCGCTCCGCGGAACGAGGCGTCCTCGACGCCGTGCAGGTCGGCGCCGCGCAGATCGGCGCCGTGGAAGTCGGCGTCCCGCAGCCGCGCATAGGCGAGGTTCGAGTACTCCAGATCCGCGTCCCGAAAACCGGCGCCGGTGGCTCGGGCCTCGGGGAGCTGGCTCTCGCGGACGATGGCTCCGTCGAAGTGTGCCAGCTCGAGGTTGGCCCGCGTGAAGTCGCTCCCCGCCAGCTGCCCCCCGGACAGGTCGGCACCGCCCAGGTCCGCGCCGCTGAAGTCGCACTCCGCCCCCTGGACCCCCGTGAGCCGCGCGCCCGCCAGCCGCGCCTCGCTGAAGTCGCAGCGGGTCACGACGGCGCCCCGGAAGTCGCAGCCCTCGAGGTTGGCCTTGCTGAGATCGGCATCGGTGAAGTCGCAGCTCGAGAGGTCGCGGCCTGCGAGCTCGACCCCGGTGAGGTCGCATTCGCGGAAGCTCGTGCCCGAGAGGACCGCGGTCGTCATGTCCAGATGCTCGAAGTCCGTCCGTTGCATCCGCGCTCTCGTGAAGTCCGTTGCATCGATCTGTGCGCCGAAGAGCTCGACTCCTGTCAATTCCGCACCCTGGAAGGACGTTCCCCTGAGGAGCGCATCGTCGAACCCGGAGGATTCGATCCGAGCGTTGGAGAAGTCTGCTTCCGAGAGATCCGAGTCGCCGAAATCGGTACCGATCAGGATCGCGTTGCGAAAACTCGCTCCGCTGAGCGTGCATCGTGCGAGGCGACAGCCACTGAGGTCGCGATCCGAGAAATCGACACCCGCGAGATCCAGTCCTGCAAGCGAAGCACCGCGGAGGTCTGCATCGAGCAGGCTGGCCACGTCGACCTTGCACCGCGAAAAATCGAATCCGTCCAAGACGGCGCCTGCCCACTCTGCCTCAGCGAGGTCTGCTCCTCGGAGGGAAGCCGATCTGCCCTGAACGCGGCGGAGGATCGCTCCTCGCAGAACCGACCCGGAGGCATCCAACCCGGAGAGGTCGGCATCCGCGAGGATTGCGGATTCGGCGTGTGAACCGTGCAGCCTCGTGTTCCGCAGCATGCTACGCGACAGATCGACACCGTCGAGTCGGGACTCGCTGAGGTCGGCATCGCTGAGGTCGCGATCCGACAGGTCGAGCCCAACCAGTACGGACTTCGAGAGGTCGAATCCCGTGAGGTTGCTGGGGAGGTCGAGCAGCTCACGGAGGTCGCATCCGATCAACCCCCCTCGCTCCATCTGGGCCGAGGCGAGGTCAACGGATTTCAGCTCGCATGACTGGAAGTAGGTCTCCGCCAGTCCGGTGCCATCGACCTGGCAGAAGGACAGGTCGGTATCCTCGACGATTGCTCCCCTCCAGTCGCCGTCCGCCAGGCTGACCCTCGTGAGGTTCGAATCGGTGATCCATGCCTCGGTGCCCGATGCTTTCCTGAAGCTCGCGCCTTCGAGCCCGCAGCTGAGCCACTTCGACGCTGTCACGTCAGCGGCTTCCCAGTTGCTCTCGGGTAGCACGCAATGCACGATCAGCAGCTCGTGGCCGCGACAGCCGCGCAGGTCGGCCGCCGTGCCCTCGCAGTGACTGAAAGTCGCCTTCTCGGCGGTCGTGTTCCTGAGGACTGCGCCATCCAGGCAGGACTCGTGGACGTGCGCAGATGTGAGATCGGCTCCGGTCAGATCTGCGTTCCGAAGGTCGCATCCGTAGAAGGATGTCTCTCTGAGGTCTGCGTCCACGAGGTGAACACCAGACATCTGCACCTCGAAGAGATTCATCCCCGCCAGGTTTGCGCCCCTCAAGTCGCAGCTCCTCAGGTCTTCCGCATTCATGCTTCGACCGTCGACTGGAATCCCCCGTGCGACGTGATCGAGGAGCTCCGCGCGAGTGAGAGGGGGCTGGCTCACGATCCCAGCTCGGTGCGTCGGAGGTTGGCGCCGTCGAAGGACGCCCCGTCGTCGGCGGTATCCCAGGTCGAGGCCGCGTAGGCGTTGGCGTCCTCGAGAGAGGCATTGCGGAGGTCGGACCGCGCGAACGAGGTTCGGAGAAGATTGGCTTCATCCATGCGAGCGCGCTGTAGGCTCGTGTCATCGAAATCGGACTCGGCCAGATCTGCTCGAGACAACAGTGCTCCCTCCAGCGAGGCGCCCGAGAAGTCCGCGTTTCGCATGGCTGACCCGCGCAGATCCGCTCCGTCGAGTCTGGCGTCCTGCCATGTGGACCCGGGCGCGATCGTCCGGCGAAGGCTGGCTTCCCGAAGATCTGCGCCGTCGCTCGCGTGGATTCCGGTGAGATTGGCGCCGTCGAAGCGCGCTCGTTGGGCGACGGCCTCCTCGATGCAGGCTGCTTCGAGGTTTGCGCCCGAGAAGTCCGCCTGTCCCATGCGCGCGCCAGTGAGATCGGCGCTTTCGAGTCTGGCTTCAATGAATCGGGCTTCGACGAGCCCAGCCTCCACGAAGATCGCGTGAGCGCCGTCGCACCCCGAGAAATCGGCTCGATCGAGGGTGGCTTCGCTGAAATCGGCCGCTTCGATGGAGGCCTCCGCGAAACACGCTCCACCCAGAACCGCTTCCGAGAAGTCTGCTTCGCGGAGGTGACTCCCGCGGAAGTCGACTGCCTCGGCGTTCGCTCGCGCCAGTCGCGCCCCGTCCATCCGCGCCCCGCGGAAGCGGCTTCCTCGCAGATCCGCTCCGTCCATACGCGCATTGCGCAGGTCGGTGTCGGAGAAATCGAGTCCAGAGAGGTCGAGTTCACTGAGGCGGGTGCCGGCAAGGCTTTCCTGCGCATCGAGCGCCGACTGGACACGCTCGCGCGTCCATGGGGGTGGAGCGTCGGCAATCCCTTCGTCTCCGGACTCGTAGGCGCCCGTGAGGAGGTCCATGATCTGCTGGGTCATCTCGGGCTCGAGGTCCGATTCCGGCGACGCGAGCCAGGCGAGCGTCTGCTCGAGATCGGCGGCGGGATCGCGCGCTGGCGCATCTCCCAATGCCTCTGTCGGAAGGTCCGCTTCGAGACGTGCGATGGCCTCGGCGAAATCGGAGTCCGCCGCAGCCTCGCTCGCGAGGATCTGGTCCTCCATTTCGGCGATTCGCGCCGCGATCTCACCGCGGCGCCGCGCGCGCTCCTGCTCGACCTGTGCGTCCGCGTCGGTCCCGTCCTCGGATGCCAGGCGCTGGGCCATCCCCTCGCGGTGGATCTCTGCTGGGAAGGGAGTCTCCGACAGAGGCTCGGTCGCGATGTACAGGTGTTCGAGCTCTTCGAGCTTCAGTGACCTCACTGGAACATGCCCGCGCCATACGAGTAGGACCTGGCCCGTCACCGAGTCGATCCAAAGCGTGTCGAGAACGAGCGGGACCTCGCGAAACGAATCCGGCGTTCCATCGACGAGAGGTCCTTCCGAAAGGAAGCAACGAACTCGTAGGCCTGGGAGCTGGGACCGGTATCGAGGATGCTCTGGGTGGAGGTTGTGGAGTTCGATCTCTTCGTCGCCGTGGAGGTACCCATCGATCTGTTGATCCATGGGTGCAGCATTGAAGTGGCCGTAGTCGAAGTTCTCGGGCAGCCAGGGCCATCGGCTGCGTTGCCAGCGACCTCGGTATCTGCCGAGTCCGCGGTCGCGCGGTGTCCAGTTGGCTGCGACTGGACCGAAGTGGCCGGGTCGAGCGCCTGCCGGGCCGGACACGTGTGCGGGATTCACCTGGTTGGGAGAAGGAGTCCCGAGGCGACCGCACCCTGCGGGATTCCATCGATCTCCTCCTCGGGCGCGAGTCCAACTCAGGGGAAGGCTCGTGAAGGATTCAGGGGCACGTTCGGCGCGCCAACGTTCGAAGAGTCGGGTCGGACCGCGATCGCCGGTGACGCGAAGCTGCTTCTTCAGGTTGCCGACCCGAAATGCGACATCCAATACTGGGGTGGGTGTTCCGTTCGGCGAGTAGGCGCCTCCCACGACCAGCACATCGCCTCTCGGTTTCAGCGGTGCGAAATCATTCGGATAGCGAAGGCCGCATTGCGGGTCGTCGTTCTCGAAGACGTCGCCGCTCGGCGGCTCGGGTTCTTCGGCCGCAGAGACGGGTCGATCGAGCTCGAGACGGAAGTGGCCCTTGACGAAGAACGTTCCGGTCAATCCGAATGGGTGGATGTCGGAGACCGTGAACCCGGGGGCCAGATGCTCGTCGGAGATGATTCTCAAGGCTAGTCCTTGACCGTGAATATGCTGTTCACCTTGAAGGCGCCCTTGTAGATCGCCTTTCCAGTGAGCTCCTGGAGCTTTGCCTTGATCTTGATCTTGCGCGCCTGTGAGTAGAGCTGATTGATCTCCTGGTGCCATTCTTCGGCCTCGAAGTAGGCTTCGTTGCCCTTGGAGATGTGATACTGGTACATCGCGTCCTTCCGGTCCGCCTTCTCCTTCACCGTGTTCGCAACGAACTGCATGTTCGCAGCCTTCCCTATGTATTGCTGCGACCACTCGACGATCTTGTCGGCCTTCTCCGCGATCGCCTCCCGGGTGACGTTGATGTCCTTGGCCTTGTTGGCCTTGATGTTCAGGCCCACGACCGTCTCGTGCTTGAAGCCGAGGATGTTCGAGGACTTCCCGGGGAGCGCGATGATCTCGATCTTTCCGCCGCCTTGCACGAACTCCTTCTTGCCGCCCAGGATGTCCTCGTGCTTGTACCCTGCGATGTAGGTCTGGCTGTTGCCCTTGATGCGCTTGATCTGGTCCGCCTCGACGTACTGCTCCCAGTTCTGGGTGACGTCGAAGAGGGCGCCGCCCGCGGTCTTGAGGGCCGCCCCGGCCCAGGGAAGGTTCGGCGATCCCAGCTGGAAGACCGTGCCGTTGAACGGCGTCTCCATCTTGATCCGCTGGTTGCCGTTCTCGTCCTCCATGGTGATCTGGTTGCCGCCGCCGGTGCGGATCTTGGCCTGGGTCTGGTTGGCGCCGGTGACCGGGCTCTGGTTCTCGGGGTTGGGGACCGTGCCGCAGATGATCGGGCGGTCGGGGTCGCCGTCCACGCAGGTCACCAGCACCTCCGCACCCTTGTGCAGCGGGAAGTGCATGCCGTAGCCGGCGCCCGAGTACGGCTGGGCCATGCGCACGTAGCGCGACGCCCGGCCGCCGTCGCGTTCGACGGGGTCGAAGGGCAGCACGAGCTTGTAGCGGCCCTCGTCGTCGATCTCGGCGTACTCGCCGCTGCCGCCGGCGTCGACGCGGGCGTTCATCACGCCGTCGAGGCGCGGCTTCGGAGTGACCCTTGCGGGGCGGAAGGGCACGTCGGCCGCGAGGCTGGTGAAGTCGTTGCCGTAGTCGAGGCGGTCGATGGCATCCGGATCGCCGGCGATCTCCTCGGGCAGGGGCTGGACGCCGCGGTGCCGGACCTCGGTGATGAGGTACTCCTGGTCGAAGTCGGTGCGGTAGTGCTCGGTCAGCTCGTAGCGGGCGCCCGAGCGGATGCGCACGCAGTTCGACTCGCCGACGAACAGGCGCTTGCGCGCGGCCAGCTCCTCGGCGCGGACCTGGGCCAGGGCCTTGCCTTCCTGGACGGTCTTGAAGTGGTCTCCGTAGGCGGTGACGAAGCCCTTGCCTTCGCCGAGCGGCTTCGACTCGGCCTCCAGCGCCACCTTGGGGACGCGGTAGTTGTAGTCCTTGAGGATGACCTTGTCGGGGATCCGCTGCTGCCGACCCACGAGCTGGCGGATGCAGGGCGTGTTGCTGCTCTCGAGTCCGCTGGGGGGGATGTAGGGCAGGGTGAAGCCGCCGCGGATCTCCTGGGTCGCGCTGTTGGCGTCGGCGAGCACCAGGACCTCTCCGCTGTCGCCCTCCTCGAAGAAGTAGAAGATGCCCTCGTGCTCCATCAGCCGCGAGATGAAGTCGTGGTCCGTCTCCTGGTACTGCACCACGTACTCGCGCTCGGGGTACTTGCCGGAGATCCGGTCGTCCACCAGGTCTCCGACGTTGAGGTCGATGTTCGCGAGCTCGGTCTTCACGATGTCGGGGACGGTGGTCTCCTGGTGGATCTGGCTCTGCTTGCGGTAGGTCGCGAGACACAGCCGGGGGCGCAGGACCGCGCGGTAGCGCGCGTAGACCGGGCCCTGCTCGCGCTGCTCGAACTCGGTCACCAGTCCGTGGAAGCGGGAGACGTCGGTGCCGTCGTCGAGCTCGAGGCGGGCGGGCGCCTCGAGGATCGCGTCGATGTCCGGGGCCGTCTCGCGCGAGAGCAGCTCGATCTCGAAGCGGTAGAGCGACGAGATCGCCTCCTCGCCCTCGAACGACGCCACGTGGAACGAATCGGGCTCGAGCGCCTCGCTGACGAAGGCGAAGCGTACGTGGACGGGCTGGTCCATCACGACCTCCGGCGTTCCCACCCGGAACGCGGCTGGAATGGCTGAGTGAAGGGGGCCGACTCGAGGCGCGGCGCGGCCGGCTGGCTTCCGCGCTCCGAGAGGGGCCTCCCCGCTGGGGCCATTCTCTTCGTTCGCTGGTGAGGGAGTCAACGGGGCTGACAGGTTCCACGGTGCAGCCCATCGGGCCGCAGGCCCCCAGGGGAATCGCGGGCTCCCGCCTCGCGGGCTGCGGTGTTCCTCGGAATCCGCCCGCAGAGGCGGGTGGACGCGGCGACCCCGATTGCCC
The DNA here is from genome assembly GCA_050618075.1 of Myxococcota bacterium. GTDB lineage: Bacteria > Myxococcota_A > UBA9160 > UBA9160 > UBA4427 > JBNLVL01. Next base: position 138,027 of record JBNLVL010000010.1, on the reverse strand, counting down.
GATCGGAATCTTCGGGCCAAAGCTCCCGAGTCCGCTCTTGCGGGACCCATGTGCTGCGCCCAGGCCTCGCGCTGGGCGGGGTCGGAAGAGGACTCGGCCTTCGGCGGATCGCGTCGACCTGGACGCCCCCGTCGGCCCGCGTGCCTCAGCGCATCTGCTGGATCAACGAGAGTGACAGATCGTGAGGCGTGATCGTCTCGGTCTCACGCCAGGGCCGTCCGCGCCAGGCCATGAAGGCGCAGAAGACGGCTGCCGCACCGAGGATCGCCGTCAGCCACCAGAGGTCGGAGGCGTCACGACGGTCCAGCACCATCGACATCAGGGCGTACAAGCCGAGAATGGCCAGGGTGTAGATTCCGAAGCCGGCCCAACGGAACAAGGCGGGCTGCTCCATCTCGACGCGAAGGTCCGGCTTGCGCTCGGACACGGCCGACAGGGATGCCGAGACCGCTCGTAGGAACGCGGCGACGTCGGGGTCCTGGGCATTCCGTCCCGCCCGCATCACCTGGGAGAGGACGAGCTTCTCGCCACCTCCCGAGATCTCCAGGGTGCGCGTGATGAAGAAGTTCGCGTACGTCTGATGCCAGCGAACTCCCTCGGCGGTCGCGACGGGAAAGGTGGTGACGGGCATTCCGCTCTCGTCCAGCTCCCGGATTGCGCCGGCGGCGATCTCGTAGCGCTTCGGCTTCGCCAAGGCCGCCGGCTTGAACTCCAGCTTCATCGGAGGTCCTCCCGACTCATCGTCGTCGGCCTCTTCGATCGTCCCGGTGTGCAGGGCTCGGGCGCCCGTCAGCGCGCCTCGACTCTCAGCGCGTCGAACAGGGCCTGGGGGACGCGGGCTCCGAGCGAGCGCCCCATCGCGCGCACCGCGGCTCCCTTCGTCAGCTCCTGGCCCTGCACGACGGTGTCCGAGAACTCGAAATCGTCCGGAAGCTCGAGTGAGCCGATCTTCTCCTGCACCTTCCGGCCGTCGGGGTGTCGTGCGTAGATCTTCAGGTCGGCGGCGAGCCTCGGCACGACGAGGGCTCCGCCTCGCGACGTTCGCATGCTCATCGCGCCGTCCGGCCGGAGGGTGTACGAGACGAGCAGCGCGGCCTCTCCCTTGCCGCCTGCCCGCACGACGCCCTCGCCGGCGAGCCAGCTGGGCGCAAGGCTCTTCACGGCATCGCCCAGGCGGCCCCCGAGATCCGGCCACAGCTTGCGGTTGTCGAGCGCGTGGCCCTCGAGCTCGGGCTCGATGTAGCGCGCGAGGTTGACCGTCAGGATCGGACACGGGTGAAGGTCGAGGAAGTCCTCGAGGAGCGCCCGCACGGCCGGATGAGTGCCGCGGGCATCGGCATTGGCGGCGAGCTCCTCCTTCGCGGTCGCGCGCATGCCGTCGAGGCGCGCGAGCGCCTCGCGTCCGGCCTCGGTGTCCGGGTGCCGCGTGCCGGTCCCGCACAGGAGCGGGATCCGATCGCCCGCACGGGCGAGCTCTTCGGCCGCGGCTTCCTCCGGTGTCGGCTCGGGCCCGCCGCAGCCGAGCGCGATGGACGCGATGGAAGCGATGAGACCGAGCAGCAGTGCGATTCTCATGGCGAGGATCTTAGCGAGACCATATCCCGGTGCCAGCGATGGACTACGTTCTCGTGCGTCATGTGGCTCGAGATCCTGCGCCTCGCCGTCGTGCTCGCGATCGCCGTTCTCGTCCTGGGGATCGGGCTTCGCGTGGCCCGGGACCGCGAGCGACACCTCGGGCTTCGCATGGGCGGCGGACTCGTCGCAGGGGTCGTCGGAGCCGGTCTCTTCGCCGTCGGTCTGGTCGCCGCCTGGGGCGCGCTGCTCATCGCCCTGGCTCCCTCGGGCGACGCACCGCCGGACGGCCCCTTTCCCCTGGGCGGCGAGCACCTGGTCGGCGGAGCGAGCTTCGACGACGTCGACCGATGCCCCTTCGAGTTCCAGGAGATCGCGCGCGTCGAGCGCTGTCTCGGCGAGGACCGGAGCTTCCAGGAGCAGCGCTGGTGGGTGGCCGCGACCGGCCCGGCGCGGACCCCGGGTCTCCCGGGAGACGTTCGGACCTGCCGGCGCTTCGGGATCGAGGGGGACCAGCGCTGCTCGTTCTCGGAGATCTCCACCGAGCCCGAACGCACCCGCAGCCGCCTGGTCGCCGTTCGGTCGGGGCCGAACGGAGCAAACGAGGTGCTGGTCGTCGAGATCGCCGGCCTCTCGCCGCGGCAGGCCACCCGAGAGGCATTGGACAGGCTCTCCGCGCCCGCGGAGCCCTGAGTGCAGGCGGCGGATCGCAGCAGGGCGGGTGGGGTCTTCGCGCCACCGCGCCTCGCAAGGAGGGGATCGACATGAGCTGGTGGCAGGAGCGCAAGGCGCGCAAGCGACGCGAAGGGCTTCAGCAGCTGAAGGTCCGGTCGGTCCGGACCCGCGATGCGCTCCGCCGGGAGGAGAGGGACCAGCGGCGAGAGGGGGGGGTGGTGAGCCCCTCTCGCAGGATCCAGCGCGAGATCAACCGGGTGCTGGGAGACGTCCGCTCGGCGATCCCGGAGTTCGGGGCACAGATCCCCGACGACCTTCCCGCCTCGCCCGAGGCGAGCCATGCGAGCGCCCACGTGACGCTGGCCCAGCTGTCTCTCGTGCTCGATGCCGTCCGCGCCCGGCGGCCCACACCGCCGGCGAGGGTGCTGGTCGCACAGCGCGCGCGCATCCTGCGCCTGATGCTGGAGAAGCAGGACGCGGGCTTCGTGCCCGACGCCTCCATCCTCCGCCACTGCGAGCGGCTCCTGGAGGACACCGAGTCGATCGAGCCCACGCTCGCCGCCGAGCTGCGCAGACGCTCTCCGTCCGCTGCGGGCCGCGAGGCTCTGCTCTCGAAGCTCGACGCTCTCACGAACGGGCTGGGGCACCGCCCGGAGCAGCCCGCGGCCGGGCAGGAGACGCAGGGCCTCGCAGACCGGGACGATCGCGACGGATCCGCCTAGACGATCTCGTCGAGCTCGCTCCGGTCCTCCCAGGCGTTGCCGTTGAGGATGGCCAGGCGCTCGTCGTCGATGCGACACGGCGCGGGAAACTCGACGGCCAGGCGGGTCGATTCGTCCGGACGCGACAGGGTCGCCCCTCCGCCGCCGAAGCCGTCTCTCCAGAAACGGACGGCCAGCACGCGCCCCGACGCAGCGGCGTCCGGGTCGGGGGCGCCGCCCGTCATCCATCGGGGGCGCCCGTAGGTGTGAGCCAGCTCGGCCCACAGGTCCTCGGCCCGCTGGTGCGTGTTGCGGACGATTGCCCCCTTGCGGAGGTCGAAGTGGCCGATGTGCAACAGCCGCTCCCGGAGCGCGAGCCCGATCGCCTCGATCCAGGGCGATCCATCGTCGAGCCGTCCCTCGAGGCAGCGGTCGACCCGCGCACGCGCGACCGCGTCGGCGTCCGCGCGTCCTTCGACGCGCGCGACGCGCTCCGCGATGGCCTCGACGGCTCGCTCGTAGTCGCTGGCGGAGAGGTCGGCGCCGACCCGGTACCGCACGATGGCCTGCTCGGCCAGGTGTACGTGGGGTGCGGTCGTCGCGGACTCCGCACCCGTGGCGACCAGCTGCTCGCGCAGGCACTCGATGCCGCGCAGGAAGAGCGCCTGGCCACGCTCCCGCCACGGCTGGGTCCCGCCCGGGAAGGCCGCATGAGCGATCCGGATCGTCACGTGCAGGCTCTGGCCGACGGGCGTGTCGGGTCCCCACGCGTCGCGGAGCGGGGCGAGCAGCGGGATCAGGCCACCGGGGCCGGTGGCGGCGCGAGCCCGGCGCTCGACCTGATCCAGTGTCCCGAGCGCCGCCTCGATGGTCCGACTCATGCCGGGCGGCTGGGGGCGGATGCGAACGCAGGCGAACCTCCGGAGCGGGACACTAGACCGCCTCCAGCTCGAGGCTCGAGCGGCCGCGCACCACGAACGAGTCGATGAGCGGGGCGGCGGGGCCGGCCCGCTTGAATCGGTGCAGCTCCGGCAGCAGCGCTTCGAGGGCCACCCGCGCCTCCAGGCGGGCCAGCGCGGCGCCCAGGCAGAAGTGGACGCCGAAGCCGAAGGCCACGTGGCCCGAGGTGTCGCGCTCGAGGTCGAAGCGGTCGGGTTCCGGGTAGCGGCGCTCGTCCCGGTTGGCGGAGCCCAGCAGCGGCGCCACGGTCGCGCCCTTGGGAATCCGCCGACCGGCGATCTCGACGTCCCGGGTGGCCTCGCGGAACAGCACCTGGATGGGCGAGTCGAAGCGCAGCGCCTCTTCGACCAGCGCCGGGATGCGCCCCGGCTCCGACACCGCGCGCTCCAGCGCGTCCGGCCGGTCCAGCAGGGCGTGGACGGCGTTGCCGATGAGGTTGGTGGTGGTCTCGTTGCCGGCCACCAGCAGCAGCACCACGAACTGCACGATGCCCAGCTCGTCCAGCACGCCCTCCTGGCGGGGGTCGACCAGCAGGCTCACCAGGTCGTCGCCGGGCTCGCGGCGGCGGCGGCGCACGACCCCGCGCAGATAGCCGAAGAGGTCGCCGAAGCCCTCCAGCAGCCCGCTCTCCACGGGGTCGTGTCGGGCCGAGCCGGACACGACCGAGATGATCGCGTCGCTCCAGCGCTTGAAGTCGTCCCGGCGCTCGGGCTCGACGCCGAGCAGCTCGGCGATGAGCGTGGTCGGCAGGGGGATCGCGAGCTCGCGCACCACGTCGAAGCGCGGGCGCTCGCCCAGGCCGCGGAGCTGCTCGTTCACGACGGCCCGGGCGCGGGGCTCCCAGCTCGCGATGCGCCGCGGGGTGAAGCCGCGCGCGACGATCCTGCGCATCGTGTCGTGGCGCGGCGGGTCGGTCGACACCAGGCTACCGGCGCGCTGCAGCCGGAACGGGCTGGTGCGCACCTTCCAGAAGAAGCGGGCGAGCATCAGCAGGGAGCGAGGTCCCAGGGGCCCCACGTCGGCGCTCATGAGCACCGACTGCATGGCGCTCGAGGAGAAGGCCCCGTGGTCCCTCAGCACCGCGACCACGTCCTCGTGGCGCGACACGCAGTGCACGTCGGCCGAGGGCGAGTGGTGGACCGGCGCCTCGTCGCGCAGGCGCCGGTACAGCGGGTAGGGGTCGGGCCCCTGGGTGTCGCGGAAGGGGTCGAACTCGAGCACGGCGTGTTCCCCCGCGCGGCCGCCGCTCAGACCTTGCAGATCACCGACGATCCGTGACCGAACAGGCCCTGGTTGGCGGTGATCCCGGCCCTGGCCCCCTCGACCTGGCGGTCGCCCGCGTGGCCGCGCAGCTGCCAGGTGAGCTCGCACACCTGGGCCAGAGCCTGGGCGGGCACGGCCTCGCCGAAGCAGGCGAGGCCCCCGCTCGGGTTCACCGGGATGCGGCCGCCGAGGGTGGTGTCGCCGTCGCGCAGCAGCTTCTCGGCCTCGCCCTTGCCGCACAGGCCGATGTTTTCGTACCAGTCGAGCTCGAGGGCGGACGAGAGGTCGTAGACCTCGGCCAGCGACATGTCCTCCGGACCGAGGCCGGCCTCCTCGTAGGCCGCGTGGGCGATGGAGTCCTTGAAGTCGCGCACCGGGGCGGGCACGACCGCCGCCGAGTCCGTCGCGAAGTAGGGCATCTCGATGGTGGTCTGGGGATAGGTGGGCGTCACGGTGGACACCGCCGCGATCTTCACCGGGTCCACGTTGCGCTTGCGCGCGTACTCCATGCTCGAGATCACCACGGCGGCGGCGCCGTCGCTGGTGGCGCAGATCTCGAAGAGCCGCAGCGGGTCGGCCACCATGGGCGACTCGAGCACCTGCTCCATGGTGAATTCCTTGTGGTAGCGGGCGTACGGGTTCGCCATGCCGTGTTTGGCGTTCTTCACCTTGACGGCGGCGAAGTCCTCCTCGGTGGCGCCGTACATGTCCATGCGCCGGCGCGCGTAGAGGGCGAAGTAGGTGGGGTTGGTGCAGCCCATCAGCCGGAAGCGCAGCCAGTCGGGATCGGTCCAGCGCTCGCCGGCGTTCGGGGCCAGGAAGCCCTTGGGCGTGGTGTCGGCTCCCACCACCAGGACGACGTCGGCCATGTCCGCGAGGATCATCGCCCGGGCGTTGTTGATGGCCTGGGCGCCGGAGGCGCAGGCGGCGTAGGACGTCGAGACCCGGGCGCCGGACCAGCCGAGGGCCTCGGCGAAGGTGGCGCCGGCCACGTAGCCGGCGTAGCCGTTGCGCACGGTCTCGGCCCCGGCGACGACCTGGATGTCGCTCCACTCGAGACCGGCGTCGTCCAGCGCGTCGTTGCAGGCCTTCAGGCCGTACTCGACGAAGTTCTTGCCCCACTTGCCCCAGGGATGCATGCCCACCCCGAGAACGGCGACTTCCTTTGCCATGTCAGGCGACTCCTAGGCTGCGAGCGGCTTCCACTTCCACACGGTGTACTCGGTTCCGTCCTGCTCGTAGAGGCCTTCGACCACCAGCTCCACGGGCATGCCCGCCTTCAGGTCGGCGTGCTTCACGCCGTCGGCGACCTGGCCCAGGATCACCATCTTCTCGGCGTCGAGCTCGACGGCGGCGATGGTGTAGGGCTCGAAGGGATCGGGCGCGATGAACGGCTCGGGCGGCTCGTAGTAGTGCTCGGTGTAGGACCAGATGGTGCCGGTCCGCGACAGGGGCACCTCGTCGAACTCGGTGCCCCGGCAGTGGGGGTTCCTGCAGAAGAGCTCGACCTTCGGGAAGAAATACGTCCGGCACGTCCGGCACTGACTGCCGATGAGGTGCGGCTTCTCGCCTTCGGTGAACCAGCCCGCCACCGTGGGAGCCGTGGGCTTCTTGGCCATGGGTCGACGCCTCCGCTTTGCGCGCGGGCGGAGGATACCGAAGGCGCGTCGACCGGGCCGGCAGACCCTGGACGGGATTCAGTCGTGAGCGCGCAGGCCGTTCACCACCAGGTCGACCCCGGCATCGAAGGCCGCCCTCGCGCCGGGCCGCGCGATCTCGGCGATGCGCGGGTCGATGATGGGAATGATGCAGGCGTTGGCGAGGGCGGTGACGGCGTTGGCCGTGGAGCCGGGGTTGCAGGGACGGACCTCGCCGGCTGCGATGCCGCGCTCGATCAGCTCCTCGAGCAGGTCGAGGGGGCCCTGGCTCACCCGGCCTACCTGTGCCAGCAGCGCAGGCGAGATCGAGCCGATGACGTCCTGGCTCTGGACCGCCCAGAAGAGCTGGAAGAGGGTCGGGTCCCGGGTCCACATCTCGAGGTAGTGCTCGGCCAGGTTCCGGATCTGCTCCAGCACCGGCTTCTCGGGGCGGAGATTCCGCTTCAGCTCGCACTGCAGCTTCGCCCCGTGCTCGACGAGGACGGTCACGAAGAGCTCGGCCTTGTTCTCGAAGTTCCGATAGACAGTGCCCTTGCCGACCCCGGCCCGCTCCGCGATGCGGTTGAGGTTGGCGGCGGCGAACCCGTCGTCGAAGAAGACCTCCCGCGCGGCGGCGAGGATGGCCTGACGCGTCTCCTCCCTCTGGGCCTCGGAGTCCCGAGCGCCGGGCGCCAGGGGTGTCGGGGAGCCGGTGTCGTGGCTGGGATCGTGGGTCGCGACCAAGGACATCCTCCGTACGGAGCATTATGACACCGAACCGGATCGTCACGTGACGATTCGACACGAGGCCAGGTGCAGCAGACCTGGATCGGTCCATCGGGCGCGCGGCCTTGTACTGATCGGTCGGTCAGCGTCCGCTTGCCGAGGTGGGTCCATCTGGGACACTCGCAGCTTGCGGCGAGGCACCCGGGCCTGCTACGGAATCGGGGTCAGCCCACCCCCCTGGCGGTCCACCCCGTGCTCGCAACGCCCACCGCCTCCAACGCGCCTCCGCCCGAGATCGTCCGCCGCTTCGTCTTCGAGCGAGCGACGTTCGCCCAGTGCCACGCGGCCACGCTCGCCTTCGCGGGCGACACGGGCGTCGCGGCCTGGTTCGGCGGGACCCGGGAAGGCGCCTCCGACGTCGACATCTGGAGCGCCCGCTTTCAGCACGGACGTTGGAGCGAGCCCGAGCGGGTCGCCACCGGCCAGGGCCACGACGGACGGCCCTGGCCGTGCTGGAACCCGGTCCTCCACGCCGACGGCGCGGGCGGGCTCGAGCTCTTCTACAAGGTGGGCCCCAGTCCCCGGCGCTGGTGGGGCATGCACACCCGGTCCCACGACGGCGGCCGCACCTGGCAGGCGCCCACGCGCCTGCCGCAGGGGTTCCTCGGACCGGTGAAGAACAAGCCGCTGGCCCTCGACGACGGCCGCCTGCTGTGCGGATCCAGCCGCGAGGGCGTGGGGTGGCGCATCCATCTCGAGTGGCTGCCGCGCCGCCGCGCCCCGCTGTTCGGCCCGCGCTCCATCGACACCGCGCCCGGCGAGCGCCCGGAGCCCGACGGGAACCTCGCGGGCGCCGAGCGCTGGGAGCAGAGCGGCCCGCTCAACCGGGGACTCTGGCTGCGCGCCATCCAGCCGGCCCTGCTGCGCCACGGCGACGGGCGCCTGCAGCTGCTGTGTCGAACGCGTTCGGGCCGGGTCGCCGAGAGCTGGTCGTCCGACGGCGGGCGCCACTGGGAGCGGCTCCGGCTGACCTCGCTTCCCGACGCGGCCTCGGGCCTCGACGCAGTGACCCTGCGAGACGGTCGACACCTGCTCGTGTACAACCACTCGCGGCGCGGGCGAAGCCCGCTCAACGTGGCCATCTCCGAAGACGGACGGAGCTGGTCGGCGGCCGCCGTCATCGAGGAGGGCCACGGCGAGTACTCCTACCCCGCGGTGGTCGAGGGGCCCGACGGACGCGTCCACGTGCTCTACACCTGGCGCCGAGAGCGCATCCGCCACGCCGAGCTCGACGTCGAGGGGCTCGAGCCTCGGCCCATCGAGTCCGGGCGCTGGCCCGCCCCGCTCTGAGGGGGCGCCGCCGGGCGCTCGGGATCCACCTGCACGCCGGGGCCGCGACGCCGCCGGGCCGAGCTGATAGCCTTGGCCGCGCAAAGGAGGCAGCCATGTCCAGCGAGGCCGTTCAGTTCGAGATGCGCGATGCCGTGGCCTGGATCCGGCTCGACGACGGCAAGGCCAACGCGCTCTCGCCGGGCGTGATCGAGGCGCTGGGTAGCGCCCTCGACCGCGCCGAGAAGGAAGGCGCGAAGGCGCTGGTCTGGGCCGGGCGCCCCGGGCGCTTCAGCGCCGGCTTCGAGCTCTCGATCATGACCCAGGGACCCGAGGCGGCCATGGACCTCGCGCTCTCGGGCGCCGACCTGGCGGTCCGGCTGTACTCGGCGCCGTTCCCGGTGGTGCTCGCGGTGACGGGCCACGCCCTCGCCATGGGGGCCGTGCTGTGCTGCGCGGCCGACCTGCGCGTGGGGGCCGAGGGCGACTTCAAGGTGGGGCTCAACGAGGTGGCCATCGGCATGACCCTGCCGCGCTTCGCCCTCGAGTTCGCCCAGGCCCGGCTCTCCCGAAGACACCTGACGCGCGCGACCGTGCTGGCCGAGATCTACGATCCCGCCGGCGCCTGCGACGCGGGCTATCTCGATCGCGTGGTCCCGGCCGAGGCCTGTGTGGACGAGGCGCTCGCACTCGCCGCCGGACTGGCCGAAGGGCTGAACGGCCGCGCGCAGGCGGGCACCAAGCGGGCGCTGCGCGAGGAGACCCTCGACCGCCTGCGCCAGAGCGTCAGTGACGACCGCGCCGCCCTGGCGCGCCGCGGCGAGGCGTAGCCGGGCTTCGCCTTCCGGAGGTCGCCCGGCGGCTCAGCGGCCCGGGCTGCGGGTCGCCTCGTCCACGCGCTCCATGTAGGCCAACAGGGTCGGCCGCTCGCCGATGAGGTCGCGGCCCATGGCCATGGGGCTGTCCTTCATCACCTCGAGCATGCCGAAGACCGACAGGTCGGCCCAGCTCGGCTCGTTCGCGTGGAAGTAGGGTCGCTCGCCCAGCAGCCCGACGAGGTCGTCCAGGCGGCTCGCCATCTCGTTGGCGATCTCGATCTCGCGCAGCTCGCCCCGGCTCGGCGTCCGTCCGCCCATGGCGCGGCGGATGCCGCTGCGCAGCTTGGCCACCAGCGAGGGGCTGGCGGGCTCTGCGTCGCCGGGCTGGGGAAAGCGCGCGGCGCGCCAGCGGTTCCAGTACCAGACGAAGCTGGTGTCCGACCACTCGGCCATGCTGCGCTGCTTGGAGGCGATCGTGGGGTCGGGCGACAGCAGCGGCGGGTCCGGGAAGATCTCATCGAGCCAGGCGAGGATCGCGCTGGAGTCCGCCTTGCGTTCGCCGTCGACCTCGAGAACCGGCAGCTGGCCCGTCACCGGGCTCCAGCGCTTGAGGTCGTTGGGGTCCTCGGAGACCACGCGCTCGAAGTCGAGCCGCTTGTAGCCGAGGGCGCGCGCGACCTTCTCGGAGTACGGGTTGAGCTTCTGGGTGTAGAGGCGGATGGTCGTCACGGTCTCACGCTGCTTGGGTTTCCCCGCTCCCGACGGTCCGCCGCGCGACGAACCGGAGAGCAGGCAGCCCGGGTGGGAGGCCTGGGAACGCCGGCCCGACGCAGGCCGGCCTAGGGATGGCCGGCCCATGGCGGCTCGGGTCCCTCGGCGGCCGCGAGCTCGAAGCGCACCCCGCCGATCCACACCCGACGGTCCGCGTGTTCGATGCCGCGAGCCCGGGCGGCGGCACACACGCTCTCCGGGTCCGCCACCTCGATCTCGACGGCGCAGAGGCCCTCGCCGCGGCCGTCGCGCTCGGCCACGAAGCGCAGGGCGCCGGGGTCGAGGGCGATCTCCAGCGCGCCCTCGGGGTGCGCGGCGCCGGCCGGGAGCTCGACGGCCGGCCGCCCCAGCACCTGTGACCAGCGCCGGGCCAGGGCACGGGGGTCGGCCGACTGCAGCTCGGCGCTTCGCAGCGCACGGGCGCCGCCGGGCCGGCGGTGCGACTCCCAGTCCGGTCCCGCCCAGCGCCAGGAGGCCGGCGGGTCGGCCTGGTCGAGGGACACGATGGCGCCGCCCAGGTCTCGCGGGTGGAGGTGGACGGTGGCGATGTCCGGCAGGGCCAGCTCCCACACGATGCGCACGCCCTGCTCGGCCAGGCGCTTGCGCTCGGCCTCCAGGTCGTCGACCTGGAGGATGACCATGTAGCCGCCGTCGCCGCCGCGCCGGTCGAGGAAGCGCGCCGCGCTGGCGTCGGGCTTCTCCGGACACACGACCTCGAGGAAGCTGTCGCCCACGGGCATGACGGCGTTGCGAAGGCCGAAGGTGCCCACACCCGGGTCGCGAAAGCCGACCTCCAGGTCGAGCACGGCGCACAGGTCGTCGACCACCGGCTCGAGGTCCCGGGCGACCAGCGCGAGCTGTCGGAGGCGGGTTCCCATGGGCGCGAGAATAGCGCCCCCGTCCGGCGGGAACGCCCGGCCACCAGGCGGGGGCGCCGAGATCCAACGTCGGATCGCGGCTAGAGCTCGAGGTCGTAGGTCATGGCGTCGGCGATGCCCACCTCGTCGTTGCCCGTGGGCCCGGGGTGGCCCGCCCAGCGGGCGCCCAGGGGATCGCCGTACACGGTCACGAAGACCAGCGAGCGCACTCCCCGAGCGATGTCGCGGGAGACGTCCAGGCGCGCGGCCAGGAGCCGGGCCAGGACCGCGTCCTGGGCGTCGCCCGCCAGCCCGGTGAACGGGCGCCACTTGGGGACCAGGGGCGGGATCCCGAACTCGAGGGCGCCCAGGGCCAGGGAGAGGGTGCCGCCGAGCCCCGGCTCGCGGTCCGCCCAGCGGTCGGCCGCCAGGCCGACGTCGATCTCCCGCGCGGCGATGGCGGCGGCGGCCGTGGGGCCGGCGATGCGCATGGCCGCGGCGGTGAAGGTGGCGTAGGCCCGGGGAGACAATCGTCGCAAGCGGGTGTCGGCCGCCGGCCGCAGGGCGGCCGGCGCGTCCCCGCAGCCGGTGGGCCAGAGGGCCAGGCTCACGGTGGCGAGGCCCAATCCCAGGAAGCGGCGGCGGCCCAGCCGGGCGAGGGCGCTTCGCAGCTCGGCCTCGGGGCGCTCCGCGCGATCGCAGGCCGTCATCCTGCCGCCTCCATCTCGCCGGCCACGCGCAGGGCGTTGGACAGGATGGTCACCTGGGGGTTCACCCCGGTGTTGCTCGGCAGGGCCGAGGCGTCGCTCACGTAGAGTCCCCGGACGTCCCAGGCGCGGCCGTCTTCGCGCAGCGCGCTGGCGTCGCGACGTCCGCCCATGACCGCGCCCCCGAACAGATGCACCGCGTAGTAGAGCGAGAAGTCCCGGGGCGAAAGCGACCGGGCCTCGAAGGCGGCGATGGCCTTCTCGCTGCGAACCGGCGCCACGCCGTTCACGGGCAGGAAGACCTCCTGCGCACCGGCGGCGAGATAGGCGCGCGCCATGGCGCCGAGGCCCTGCACCATGCGCTCGAGGTCGCCGGCCACGGGGCGGTAGTCGAGGCCGGCCGGTCCGGTCGCGTCCGCGGAGACCTCGCCGCGGGTGCGGTCCCGGAGCACGACGACCGTGCGCGCCAGGTGGGGCAGGGCGGCCATGGCGCGGGCGTGGTCGGCGCCGAAGCCGGGCAGCGAGGACGCGGCGGTGATGGGAGAGACCGCGGCGTTCTCCAGCATGAAGCCGGGGCCGGTCGCGCCGTTCACGTCGGCGAACTCGGTGACCGCGTAGGCCATGGTGGGACCGAAGTAGGCGTGGACCGGCTCGGCGAAGCGGGCGTGGACGAAGGCGCTCGAGTGCAGCTGGACGCCGGGTCCGGCGCCGGCCACACCGCTCTCCTGCAGGAGGGCGCCGCTGGCGAGCACGCCGCCGGCCACGCAGACCCGCTCGCTCTCGATGCGCAGGCGGCCTTGCGGTTGGCGCGTGACGGGGTCCAGACGAACGACCTCGACGGCCCGGACCGCCCCGCCGGCGATCTCGATCCGCTCCGCCCGGGCGTTCGACAGCAGTCGGGCCCCGGCGCGCCGGGCGCGGGGCACGTAGGTGACCAGCGTCGACTGCTTCGCGTTGGCCGGACAGCCGAAGTTGCACTGGCCCAGGTTGGCGCAGCCGCGCACGTTGCGGTGCATGGGGCCGGCCTGCCAGCCCATGCGGGCGGCCGCCACCTCGAGCTTGTGGGCGTTGCGATTGAGGTGCGCGCGGTCGCCGGGCGAAGCGTGGATGTCGGACCACACGCGGTCGTTCAGCGGGCCGAAGACCGACTCGTCCAGGCCGGAGAGCCCGTGGTCCCGGCGCCAGCGCGCCAGCACCTCGGGCGGCGTCCGCCAGCAGAGCGCGTCGTTCACCACGGTCGAGCCGCCCACGCAGCGACCGGCGTAGAGCTCCATTCCGCTGGCGGCGACCACGCGGGCGGTCATGAGCCGGGGCACCATCTCGCCTTCGACGCCGGTGAAGTCGCGCGAGGTGAGGTGGGGGCCGGCCTCGACGAGCACTACGTCCCGCCCGGCTTCGGCCAGCCGGGCGGCCACCGGGGCGCCGCCGGCGCCGCTGCCGATCACCACCACCTCCGCGCGGAGTGCCTGCTGCGTGGGCGCCATGGGGCCGGCTCAGGCGGGGCCCGGGCCCGGGAACAGGGCGTCGATGCGCGCGACCACCTCCTCGGGCAGCCGCATGCCCGACGCCTTGCAGTTGTCCTCGAGCTGCCGCGCCCGGGTGGCGCCCACGATCACGCTCGACACGCCGGGCTGGCGCAGGCACCAGGCGAGGGCGAGCTGGGCCATGGTGATGCCCAGCTCGTCGGCCAGCGGCTGGAGCCGGTCCACCTTGGCGAGCTCGCTGGGCTGGAGGTAGGCGCCCATGAACTGGTTGACTTCGTCGTTGGAGGCGCGGCTGTCCCGGGGCAGCTGTCCGCCCCGGTACTTGCCCGTGAGCACGCCCTGGGCGAGGGGGCTGAAGACCACCTGGCCCAGGCCTTCGCGTTCGCACACCGGCAGCACCTCCCGCTCGATCTGGCGGCGCATGATGGAGTACTGGGGCTGGTTCGAGACGGGCCGGTAGGCCGAGAAGCGATCCGCCGTGCGACAGGCGTCCACCACGTGCTCCGCGCGCCACTCGGAGACGCCCCAGTACAGCAGCTTGCCCTGGCGGATCAGGTCCTCGTAGGCCCGGACGGTCTCCTCGATCGGGGTCTCGGGGTCCGGCCGGTGGCACTGGTGGAGATCGAGGTAGTCGGTCCCCAGGCGTCGCAGGGAGCCCTCGACGCTCTCCACGATGTGCTTGCGGGAGAGTCCCCGGTCGGTGGGCACCTCGGACATGGGGAAGAAGCACTTGGTGGCCAGCACCACGTACGAGCGGGGGACGGAGCGCAGGGCCCGGCCGAGCGCCTCCTCGGCCGCGCCCCGGGCGTAGACGTCGGCGGTGTCGAAGAACGTGACGCCCAGGTCGTAGGCGCGCTGGACCATCTCCGCCGTCGCGGCCACGTCCACCGTGTTCCCGAACGTGAGCCAGGATCCGAGCCCCACCTCGCTCACCCGCAGTCCGCTCCGGCCGAGTCGTCGTGTCTGCATGGGGTCGAGTCTAGCCCGCATTTCCGGCCGGCCCGCCGTCGTGGGTTACACTCCGCCGCCGTGCTGAACCTCGCCTCACAGACCGGCGCCGAGTGGGTGGAGGGCGCGCTCGCGCACCTCGACGACGTCCTGCTCGACCACGCGCACTGCGAGAAGAAGGCCGCGGGCACCGCGGTGAACCTGCTCTTCCGCTATCCCGAGCACGGCTTCCTGCAGGTGCCGCTGTCCCAGCTGGCCCGGGAGGAGCTGGTGCACTTCGAGCAGGTGGTGCGCCGGCTGGAGAAGCGGGGCGTGGCCTTCGCGCGTCAGAAGCCTTCGGCCTACGGGGGGAGGCTCCACCGGCACGTCCGCGCCGGCGAGCCCGAGCGGCTGCTGGACGTGCTGCTGGTGGGGGCGCTGATCGAGGCGCGCAGCTGCGAGCGCTTCAAGCTGCTGTCCGAGGCGCTGGCGTCCGTGGACGCCGAGCTCGCGGACCTCTACCGGGGGCTGCTGGCTTCGGAGGCGCGCCACCACAACGTCTATCTCGAGCTGGCGCGCGCCCTCGCGGCGCCGGCGGTCGTCTCCGAGCGACTCGCGGAGCTGGCTCGTTTCGAGGCGGAGATCCTCCGGGAGCCCTCCGCCTTCGTGCGTCTGCACACCTGAACCGGGACCATCCCACCAGACATCAGACATCAAACATCAGACATCAGACACCAGACACCAGACCGACCCGAACCATCAAACCACGAAACCACGGAGAAGCAATCGATGGAGATCACGACCGAGCGGGTGGCCATTCCCCTGGCCGACGGAGGCACGATGGCCGGCTACCTGGCGCGTCCGGCGCAAGGCGGGCCGCACCCCGCGGTCCTCGTGTACATGGAGATCTTCGGCATCAACAGCCACATCCGCGACGTCACCGAGCGGGTGGCCCGCGAGGGCTACGTGGCGCTCGCGCCGGACTACTTCCACCGCACCGGGGCCGGCATGGAGCTGGGCTACGACGACGAAGGCATGGCCGAGGGCATGAAGCACCTGGGCCAGCTGAAGGCGGACCAGATGATCGCCGACGCGAGCGCCGCCATCGACTACGTGCGCGGTCGCGCCGACACCACCGACAAGGTGGGCGCCATGGGCTTCTGCATCGGGGGGCACATGACCTACCTCACCGCCTGCACCACGCCGGTGGACGCCGCGGCCAGCTACTACGGCGGCGGGATCGCCGCGCCCGAGGGCCCGGGCGGGGGGCCGTCCACCGTGTCGCGGACCTCGGGCATCCGGGGGCGCATCCACTGCTACTTCGGGGGCCAGGACTCGATGATCCCCATGGACCAGGTGGATGCCATCCGTTCCGCCCTCGAGAAGGCGGGGACCGACCACGAGATCGTCGTCTACGACGACGCCGACCACGGCTTCCACTGCGACCAGCGGGCGAGCTACCACGAGGCGTCGGCCGCGGACGCCTGGAAGCGCACCCTGGCGCTGTTCCGGGAGGCGCTCGCCTAGGCGGCTCCTGGGGCGAGGTTTCCCGCCCGCATGGCGGACGGGCGGACCACGCGGTACAAGATCGGGCGGACATTGCGGTTGGAAGGTGTCCTCCGGTGACGCGGGGGCCCGTGCACGCGCGCAGACCGCGCGGTGCCCGGGCCACGCCAGGCCGGAGGCGGCTTCGGATCGTCGCGGGAGCCGGGCGGCCAGAGGGCCGGCACCGGACGGCCGGCTGCTGAGCCGGCCGCTCCCGCTCCGGGAAGTTCCCGGACGGATCGTCCGCGATCCCGGCCCCAGGGGCCGGTGCCGCGGGCCCGGACGTCCGAGGCTGCGGGAAGCCGGTGAAAATCCGGCGCGAGCCCGTCGCTGTAACCGGGGACGGCCGTCGAACGACGCCACTGGTCCCAGCGCTGCCGAGGTCACCTGACCCCGGGCCGAGCGCGAGGGACCGGGAAGGCTCGACGGCCGGTTGATCCGGGAGCCAGAAGACCGGCCTTCCAGCGGTTGCGACCTCCTCCGGAGCAGGGGAGGCGTGGCGCGGCTCGATGCCTCGGGCGCGCGCCGGAGGCGTGCGTCGCGCGCGCTCTGGCGCCCCTTCCCCGAACATCCCGCCTTCCCGCCGTCGTGTCCCGACGAGCGATTCGTCCGGCTCCGGCAACCCGCGGATCCGGACGAGGGCGACTCGTCCGGGGTCGGCGGGATCTTGGATCCGAGGTTCACGGGGCTCTCGAGCGACGGTCCGCGCGGCGCGGCGCTGCGGGCGGTGCTGCTCGCGGTGGTGCTGCTGGCGGCCGGCGGCCGCGGGCGCTCGGCCCAGGCGGCCGATCCCGAGCCGGAGCCCTCGCCGAGCGGCCCGCGGCCCCGGGCCGAGGCGCGGGTCCGCGCGCTGCCCGTGGCCGACCTGCCCGGGGACCCGACCTCGTTCAGCACCATCATCGAGGCCGACGACTTCCGCGGCGAGAACCGGTCGGCCGCCGACCTCCTCTCCAACTCGGTCGGCGTCCAGGTGCGCCGCTTCGGCGGCCCCGGCCAGGAGTCGGAGATCTCGATCCGGGGCTCCAGCGGACAGCAGGTGGTGGTGCTGCTGGACGGCGTGCGTCTCAACAGCGCCCAGACCGGAAGCGTCGACCTGTCCACCATCCCCATCGCGCTGGTCGACCGCATCGAGGTGTCCCGCGGAGGCGGCTCGGTGGACGTGGGCAGCGACGCCGTGGGCGGCGTCGTCAACATCGTCACGAAGCGGCCGGGCGCCGAGCCGGCGACGGCGGCCTCGTTCTCCGGAGGGTCCTGGGAGACCTGGGCGGGCTCGGCCAGCCACGCGCGCCGCTTCTCCGACGGAGAGCGCGACATCACCGTGGGCTACGAGGGCTTCGCCACCGAGGGCGACTGGGACTTCAAGACCGCGGAGGTCCGCACCGACGTGGCCACCCTGCCCAGCCGCTCGGAGCAGCGGACCAACAACGACGGAGAGAGCCACGCGGCGCTGCTGCGCCTGGGCCAGGCCCTGCCGTGGGGCTGGCGGCTCACGCTCACCGACCAGGCGTTCTACGGGAGTCGCGGAGAGCCGGGCCAGTCCATCGACGGCTTCCAGCGCGAGGACGCGCGCCAGCGGCGCACCCGCAACGTGGCCTCGGCGCGCCTGGAGCGCGACGACTGGCTGGAGGGCGCGCTGCGCACCGAGCTGCGCCTCCACCACCGCTACGAGCGCGTGCGCTACCGCGACCCCGACCCGCCGAGTCCGGCGCTGCCCGTCGACTCCCGGGACATCAACCAGTCCGCCGGCGGTCTGGCCTTCGCCGAGTGGGAGACCGGGACCGGCTGGCTCGACCACCTGGCCAGCGCCCGGGCCGAGCTGCGCCGGGACGACCTCGACTCGCGCCAGCTCGACAACCGCGACCGCTGGGTGACCGGCGTGGTGGTGCAGGACGAGCTCTCGCTGTGGGACGACCGGGTGGCCTTCGTCCCCGCCCTGCGCTTCGACTACACCGAGGGCGAGGGCACCGAGTGGCTGCCGCGCCTGGGGGGCCGGTTCTCACCGTTCGAATGGCTGCGCGTCAAGGGCAACGTCGAGAAGTCCTACCGCGTGCCCAACTTCGACGACTGCTGCTTCGACCTGGGGAGCGTCCGGGGCAACCCGAACCTGAAGCCCGAGAAGTCCTTCGACTGGGACGTGGGCGTCGAGCTCGGCCTCGCCGACCTGGGCCCCGTGAAGCGGGTGCGGCTCGAGGTGATCTACTTCGACCGCGACATCGACAACACCATCGTCTTCCAGCAGGTCAGCCCCGACGTGGTGGCCGCCACCAACACCGGCGACGCCAGCGTGGACGGCGTGGAGCTGACGGCGAGCGTCGATCTGCTGGGCTGGCTCGAGCTGGGCTTCAACTACACCTGGCAGGACTCGGACATCGAGGGCGGGGAGGGCGACTTCGTGATCTCCGCGGGCGGCGGAGCGCGCGCGCTTCCGGGCCGCGCCGACGAGGAGTGGAGCCTGCGCGCCGCCCTGGGGCCGCCCTCGGGCATGTGGAAGCTCGCGGCCGAGCAGCACTACGTGTCGAGCATCCCGCTGAGCGCCAGCGGCAACGCGCGGGTGCCGTCCCGCACCACCTACGACGCCAGCCTCACCCTCGACCTCGTGCAGCTCGCGCCCTGGAGCTGGCCGACCGGCCCCGAGAGCCTGCTGGTGTCGGTGGTGGGCAGCAACCTGTCCGACGAGTCGGTCTACGACTCCATCGGGTTCCCCCAGCCGCCGCGTTCGCTCACCTTCAAGGGAGAGGTCCGGTGGTGAGCGGGCTCCCGCGGCTCCTGGGGTGGACCGCCGTCGCGCTGGCGCTGGCCTCGCTGGCGGGCGACTGCGGAGGCGGCAACGGTGGCGGCTCGACCCCGGTGGTGGAGATCGACAGCCCCGACCCGCGCTGCGTGGCGCTCCCCGACCCCCTGGGCTTTCCGCCGGGCTACGACTTCTTCCCCGAGCGCCAGGGGCGGGTGCTCGCGACCACCTTCAGCAACAGCGCGCTGGTGCCGCTCGACGTGCGCCAGGAGCCCTTCGTGGTTCCCGACGGCGCGGAGGTGACCGAGCTGCCGGCCGACGCCGACGGCGACGGCTGCGACGAGATCTTCCCGCCGCTGATCGACGACGTCACGGCCCTGGGCCGCAGCCTCGCCGGCGTCACCACCAGCGCCTACGAGACGGTGCTCTTCGCAAACGCCCGGGGCGGACTGGCCGAGGTCGAGCTGGCGATGCCCGCGGCGCCGGTCGACCCCGACTTCGACCGCAGCGCCGAGGTCGATCCCCGGGAGTTCCTGCTGTGGCCCGAGGCCGGCACCTCCGCCCGGCGCACCGGCCTGCCGAACTTCACCTGCATCGTGCCGCGGGACGGGGCCGTCGATTCCCGGGGCGATCCCATCGACCCGGTCGCGCCCCAGGGCGACCCCTGCACGCCGGCGCTGGTCCGGAGCTGCCCCCAGGACCGGTCGAGCTACTACGCGAACTTCACCTCGGGCGTGACCGTGGCGGCCGGGCGCCTGTTCGTGGCGGTGTCGAACCTGGGCGCCGACCGCGGCGAGACCGACACCCAGTACTTCCCCGCCGCGCTCACGGTGTACGCCTGGGACGACTCGGCCAGCCCGCCCCGGGCCACGCCCATCGCCACTCCCGACGGCGGCGCCTTCCTGCTGGGCAGCGAGGGCGCCTACAACTACACCCACGTCCAGACCGTGGAGAGCGAGGGCGGGCGCACCTGGGTCGTCGCCACGGCGACCGGCGCCATCGGCATCGTGGAGGACGATCCGGACACCGAGGACTTCGAGGCCGGGGCCGTGCGGCTGGGCGACGGCGTGGTCGACGTGTTCGACCCCGAAGCCCTGCAGCTCGTGGCCCGCTATCCGCTGCGCGACGCCAACCCCGCGTTCTCCGGCCTGGCCGTCGATCCCAGCGGCCGGGCGGCCGCGGTGGGCGACGTGACCGCGAAGCAGGTCTACGTCCTCGACCTCACCGCCCTCGACGCGTTGCCGGACCCGCCGGTCCCGGGCGCGGCGCCGGTGCGGCTCGCCCACGCGGTGCTGTTCGACGGCCGCGACCCGCTCGAGGTGCCGTCCGTCCGCGCCGGCGCGCCCGAGGCGAGCTGTCCCGGGCGCATCGAGACCCTGGCCTGGAACGACGCCGGCGACCGCCTCTACGCCCTCGAGGTCTGCGACGGCAGCCTCACCGGCTTCGGATTCCTGTCGTCGGAGGGGGCGCCCCGGCGCGAGGACTTCGTGCTGGGCCGGACCGTGGCCGTCACGGCCCCGCTGCGCGCCGACACCCTGGGGCTGCCGCGTCAGCCGTCGCGGCTCCGGGTGCGGCCGGGAAGGCCCGGCGTCGACTTCAGCGGGCCCGATCTCTTCTTCCTGGTGAGCGAGCCGGAGGCGCTGCTGTGCGGCATCGACGTCGAGTCGGAATAGGCGCGCTGCTGGCGGCGTCCGCCCTGGCGGTCGCGTTCGTGGCCGCGGGCCGCACCGGGCTCACTGGCGGGCCGGAGGAGCGCCCCGGCGCCGGTCACCGGAGCGCGGCCAGCCAGCCCATCGACCGGGCGCCGGGGGTCGCGCCGGACCCGAGCGGACGCGCGTCCGTCGGCGCGTCCGCGGCGCCCCGGAGGCCCGCGACGCCCGCCGCGCCGGGCACCCGGACCACCGCCTGGGCGGCGCCGCCGCCGCGCGCAGACCGCGAGCCCGAGGCGGGGCCGCCCGTCGACCCGCCCGAGGCGAGCGAGCCCGACGACCCGGCCCTCGACCGCGGCGCCCGGGCGCTGTCGCTGGCGGTCGACCGCGTCGATGGACCGAGCCTCCACGCCGGCGGCCTCGACGCCGCCGGGCCCCGCCCCCTGGTCCTCTGGCGCGTCGATCCCACGAGCGGACGCGCCGCCCCGCTGGCCGGCGGAGCCAGCGACGCCCAGGGCCGGGTGCAGTTCGAGGCGGTGCCGCGCCCGCCGGGCGCGGTCCGGCTGGTGGCGGCGCCGCTCGGCGTCTGGCCCGGAGGGGCCGGCGCCTCCCAGGCCCTCGACCTGGCGGCCCCCCCGCCGCCTGCGCCCCAGGCGCGGGCGGTGGTGCGCGACGGGCAGTGGCGGCTGGAGGCCTGGGTGGGCGCCGGCGCGATGCTGCTGGTCGATCACCCGGACGAGGGGCGCTTCGAGGTCCGGGCCGAGCCGCGCCAGCGCCGCATCGCGCTCGACGTCGCGCCGCCGCGGGCCGGGGCTTCCGTCCGGCTCGCCCAGCGCCTGGCGCCGGGCGCGCCCTCCGACTGGCGCGCGATCGCACCGTTCGCCCCCACTCCAATTGCTCAGAAAGGAGTCGAATGATGAGACTCAACCACTGGTTCTTGATCGGAATTCTGGCCTTCGTGCATACGGTGGCGTGCAACACGCCGGTGATCCGGGTGCTCTGGCCCAAGGCCGACTCGGAGCACACCCACATGCCGATCGACCTGCGCGTGGACATGGCGGCCACGGCCGACACCGGGACGCTCGTCGTCCGCCTCAACGGGGTGGACGTGACCGCGGACTTCACGCTCTCGACGCCGCCCTCGGGCCGTCTGCTGGCAGAGGCGCTGGGCTTCTTCGATCCGGCGGTACTGGCCGACGGCGCGAACCTCCTCGAGGTCGAGGTGGAGGTGGCCGGCGAGCTCGAGACCGCAAGCAGCGCCTTCGCGCTCAGCGGCGATCCCTACGCCGACGCGGTGGCGGCGTTCAGCCCGGGCGCCGGGGCGGGCTTCGGGGTGGCCGCCGACGCGCTGGGCGGGCCCGCCGGCGCGGGCCCGTTCACCGGAAGCCTGGCGGTCGTGAGCCTGGGCCTCGGCGGGACCATCGAGCTCGAGTTCGTCGACAACGTGGTGGTCGACGAGGAGGGCGTGGACCTCACGGTCTTCGAGAACGCCCTGCTGGAGGTCTCGCCCGGGCTCCTCTCGGAGCCGCCCTACAGCGAGCCCGGCCGGGTGAGCGTCAGCCAGGACGGGAGCACCTGGTACGCGTTTCCCTGCAGCCTCGACGCCCTGGAGGCGCCGTATCACCCGGGCTGCGCCGGGGTCTACCCGGTGATGGCCCACGCGGGCGTGCCTTCCGGTCCCCACGCCTCGGAGCCCTCGGACGTGCCCATCGAGGACCTGGTGGGCCAGCCGGTCCTGAGCTTCCCCACGCCCGAGGGCTCGGGCGGCGACTCCTTCGATCTCGCCGACCTCGGGCTCGACTGGATCCGCTACGTACGCGTGGAGGCGGCGCCCTTCGAGACGCCGCCCAGCGGCCCGGACAACGTGGCATTCGACCTGGACGCGGTGTCCGCCGTGCACTCGCTGCCGTTCGTGGACGAGAACACCAACGGGATTCCGGACTTCGCCGAGTGAGGCGATGCCGCACTCGAACTGCGTTGACGCCGCAGGGCGCGGTTGATAGACCGGTCGTGTCGCCCCCACCCGAGCCGGGAGATCCACCGCCATGTCCGCCGCCGCCGAGCGCTTCGCCGCCGACTGCCACCTCCAGAGCGTCTTCAAGGACGGCTATGCCCTCGAGGCCGAGAAGCTCGAGTCGCTCTACAGCAAGTCGAAGCGGCACCAGTGGAACGCGGAGCTCGACGTCGAGTGGGGCGAGTTCGCGCCGGACGCGGACATCCTCGAGCGCGACCAGGACTTCCTGAGCCGCCTGGACTGCGTGAAGGAGCTGCCCGAGGACCAGCAGACCCGCCTCTACAAGACGGCGTCGCTGTTCACGCTCTCCCAGGTGCTGCACGGCGAGCAGGCGGCGCTCATGACCTGCGGCCAGCTGGTGAACTCCGTGCCCGACATGGACGGCAAGTTCGCCGCGGCGGTCCAGGTGATGGACGAGGCCCGCCACGTGGAGGTCTTCGCGCGCTACCTCGAGTGCCACGGCGTGCGCTTCCCCATCGACCCCGACCTCCAGAAGATCGTGACCGAGCTGCTGGCGGAGGAGGACTGGGAGGCGAAGTGCGTGGGCATGCAGGTCATCCTGGAGAGCATTGCGCTGTCGTTCTTCCGGCTGGGCGAGCAGATGGCCGTCGAGCCCGTGCTCGGGCAGTTCATCGGCCGCGTGCACGAGGACGAGTCGCGCCACGTGGCGTACGGCGTGCTGACCCTCGAGGAGCGCATCCCGGAGCTGGACGCCTCGAGCCGCGAGCGCCTGGAGAACTGGGCCTACGACGCCATCGCGCGCATCGGCGGTCGGGCCGGCAAGCCCGGCTTCTCCTCCCAGTTCCAGGCCCTGGCCACGGTGGGCCTCGATCTCGGCCGCTTCGTTCCCAGACTCCTGGCCGAGGTGAGCGACCCGTCGGGCCTCGACCTCGAGGGCCTGCGCGACCCCATGACCGAGACGGTGCTGCCCAACCTGCTGCGGGTGGGGCTGGTGCCCGATCGCCATCTCCAGGGCTACCTGGCCCAGGGCTGGAGGCTCGATCCGGCCGCG
Organism: Myxococcota bacterium; assembly: GCA_050618075.1. GTDB lineage: Bacteria > Myxococcota_A > UBA9160 > UBA9160 > UBA4427 > JBNLVL01. The sequence continues at coordinate 114,649 of JBNLVL010000010.1, read as the reverse complement.
CGCACCGTCGAGGACATCCACACCTTCGGCGCGGACGCCCAGGCCGCGCGAGCGGACTTCCAGAGCCGGGGCGTGGACTTCTCGGACCCCGTTCAGGCGTCGCTTCAGGGTTGAGGTCCGGCGAGGAAGCTCAGGCCGGGAAGGGCGACGCGCCGAAGGCCCAGGTGTGGCCGTAGAGCGCGACCACGAAGAGCCCGAGCGCCAGCGCGATCCGCCACCAGCCCATCTCTCCCAGCACGTCCGCGCCCAGCGAGGCCCGGCCCGACGCCACGGCGCCGAAGGGCACGTTGGACGACTTCTCGGCGTAGCGCTGCCACGCCTCCCCGTGCCTGCGCGCGCGCTTGGCGTCGATCGAGATCGGCCCGCTGAGGGTCAGCACCGCGAAGCCGCCGAAGAAGACCAGCGACGCCCAGTCGCCGTTCCAGATCAGGTGGGCGAGCGCCCAGAGGAAGGCGCCCCACAGAAACGGGTGGCGGGTGATGCGATGAATGCCCCGCGGCGGCTCGCCCCGCTCGAGGGCGGCCACGCTCGTCCCGGTGGGGCCCGGCGTGGTCACCCCGACCCCGAACAGCACGAAGGCCACCGCCATCAGCACGATCATCAGGCTGCGGCCCGCGGCCACCTGGCCCCAGGTCTCGATGTAGGGCGCGTGGTTGTAGGCGCGCACGGCCCAGACGATGCCCGCCAGGCTCGCCAGGGAGAAGAGGCCCTGGTAGGGGCCCTCGCCGATGGCTGCGACCAGGCGATCCCGGGCGCGGGTGCCCGAGATCAACAGGTGGATGCCCACGAAGAACGCGATGCCGGCACACAGGGAAAGCATGGTTCGGAGTCCTCCGGTGCGTGGGCGCGATCGATCGAGACCGAAGCGCTAGTCGAGCTCCCGGCGGAGCGCCTCGAGCAGGCGCTCCACGCACTCGACCCGGGCGTTCTCGCCCATCAGTCCGATGCGCCAGACGCGGCCCGCCAGCTTGCCGAGCCCGCCGCCCACCTCGATGCCGTGGCGCTCGAGCAGGGCCCGGCGGAGATTCGCTTCGCCGAACTGGACGACCCGTTCCGGAAGCACGGCGGTGGTCAACATGGGGAGCCGGATCGATTCCTCGACCAGGGGCTCGAAGCCCAGGGGCGCCAGGCCTTCGAGGAGCCGCGCCGCGGCCTCGCGGTGACGCTGGTAGCGGGCCTCGAGGCCCTCCTCTTCGACCCGGCGCAGCGCCTGGCACAGCCCGGCCACCGCCGAGACCGGCGCGGTGTGGTGGTAGACGCGCTCGCCGGCGCCGTAGTAGCCGGCCAGCAGGGTGACGTCGAGGTACCAGCTCTGCACCGGCCGCCGGCGGCCGCGCACGTGGGCCACGGCGCGCTCGGAGAAGCTCACCGGAGACAGGCCCGGCGGACACGACAGACACTTCTGTGTGCCGCTGTAGGCCGCGTCGACGCCCCAGTCGTCCAGGCGGACGGGCAGGCCCGCGAGCGAGGTCACGCAGTCCAGCACCACGAAGGCCCCGGCCTCGCGCGCCGCCCGGGCGATCTCCTCCACCGGCTGGTGCACGCCGGTGGAGGTCTCGGCGTGGACGAAGGCGACCGCCCGGGGTCGCGCGCGGCCGATGGCGTCGGCCATGGCCTGGGGGTCGAGGGCGGTCCCGGGCTCGGTCTCCACCCGGGTCACCCGGGCGCCGGCGCGGCTGGCCACCTCGCACATGCGCTCGCCGAACACGCCCGCTACGCCCACCACGATGGCGTCTTCGGGCTCGAGCAGATTGACGAGGGTGGCCTCCATGCCGGCGCTGCCCGTGGCCGAGATGGGCAGGGTCAGCGGGTTGGCGGTGGCGAAGACGCGTCGCAGCCGGTCTCCGGTCTCGTCCAGCACCGCCAGGAACGCAGGGTCCAGGTGGCCGACCAGGGGCTGCGCCGCCGCTTCGAGGACGCTCGCGTGGACGTTCGACGGACCCGGGCCCAGCAGCAGGCGCGCGGGGAAGCGGAGGGGATCGGGCATGGGCGCAGATTAGCCCGTACGAGGCAGCCGTCCCATCGCGGCGGATTCGCCGAAACCATCGCGTTTTCGCATACCTGGCGGGGTGCTCGCGTTGACAGCCGAGGCGCGTGTCTCCTACCCTCAAGGCCATCGGTGGCCCGCGGACCGATTCCCCCCACCCCGCAGCCGTCCTCCACGGGACGCCCCGTCGGGCCCCGGATGCCTTCCGGCACCGCGGCCCGGCGAGCGCGAATCGAAGCCGGCCCCAGCGGCGGCCACCCCGGACGGGGGGCGTCGAGAGCGAGAGATCGACGAGACCATGGCCCAGGCGCGGTCACGCACACCGAAGGGACGAGGGCCCGGAGCGGGCACGGCGCGCTGGATCGCGTCGCTCGCGGTGCTGCTCGCCCTGGTCCTGGCCATCGCCGCCGGCTTCGGGCTGCTGACGCTCCTGCGTCCGGCCGATCCGGAGCCCGAGCGTGGACGCGGCGTTGCGCCGCCTTCCCACGCCGAGATCGACGAGGCCTCCCGGGAGCGTCTGGTGGAGATCCTCCGCGAGGAGGACGACGCTGGAGGGAGCAGTCCGTGAGCGGTCCCCGCAGTCGCGATCACTACGAGAAGGAAGAGGCCGAGCGGCTGGCGTCCGCGGCGGTCAAGAGCATGGAGTCCGCGGGGCGGGTGGTGGCCGAGACCGACCACCCGTATCGCACCTGCTTCCAGCGCGACCGCGACCGTATCGTCCACTCCCGCGCGTTCCGACGGCTGGAGTACAAGACCCAGGTCTTCGTGCACCACGAGCACGACCACTATCGCAACCGCCTGACCCACACCCTCGAAGGGGCCCAGATCGCGCGCACCATCGCCCGCGCGCTGCGCCTCAACGAGGAGCTCGCCGAGTCGATCGCGCTGGCCCACGACCTCGGCCACACGCCCTTCGGCCACGCCGGCGAGCGGGTGCTGGCGGAGCTGCTGCGCGCCGACGGCGGCTTCGACCACAACCGCCAGACCCTGCGCGTGGTCGACTGGTTGGAGGAGCGGTATCCGGAGTTCCGCGGGCTCAACCTCACGGCCGAGACCCGGGAGGGCATCCTCAAGCACGGCATCCACTGGGAGCACCCGGTGCCGCTGCCGCCGCTCTACGCCCAGCGCAGCCTCGAGGCCCAGGTGGCCGACGCCGCCGACGAGATCGCCTACGTGAACCACGACCTCGACGACGGTCTGCGCTCGGGGCTGCTCACGCTCGGACAGCTCGAGGACGTGCCGCTCTGGCAGGAGGCCGCGCGCCGGGCCCAGGTGCGCTGCAGCGGCTCGGCGGTCTCGCCCAGCGTGGCCCGCTCCCAGACCATCATCGCGCTGATCAACGGCCTGGTGACCGACCTCATCGAGGAGACCTCGGCGCGGCTGGCGCTCCACGCGCCGGACTCGGTCGAGGCGGTGCGCCGGATCGAGGAGCCGCTGGTCGGCTTCACCCCCGCGGTGGGCGGGGCCAGGCTGAAGCTCAAGCGATTCTTGATGGACAACCTCTATCAGCACCCCCGGGTTCTGGGAATGACCCGCAAGGCCGAGCGCGTGGTGAGCGAGCTCTTCACCACGTTCACGGAGACGCCGAGCCTGCTGCCGCCCTCGGTGCGCGACCGCTTCGACGACGAGGGGGCCCCGCGCGCCATCGCCGACCACGTCGCAGGCATGACCGACCGCTTCGCCATGGCGGAGCACCGGAAGCTGCTGGATCCTCATGAGCCGATCTGAAGCCCCGTCACGAGTTACCCACGGGGACGCAGGGGGCCCCGAGGGCGGCGACGCCGTGCGTGTGGTCCTGGTGACGGCCCCCGACGAGGAGACCGGAGTCCGGGTGGCCCGCGATCTGGTCGGGTGTCGGCTCGCGGCCTGTGTCAATCTCGTGACTTCGACGAGATCCGTCTACCGCTGGGAAGACGAAGTGAAGGACGAGGAAGAGGTGTTGCTGCTGATCAAGACCCGCAGCGATCAGTGCGACGCGTTGTCCCGGCGAATCCACGAGATCCACCCCTACGACGTCCCCGAGGTGCTGGTGCTGCCGGCGGTCGGCGGAAGCGCGGCGTATCTCGATTGGGTGCGCGCGGAGTCGAGCCCGTGAGCCTGCCCGAAGCCCTCGAGCGGGCGGCCAGCGCGCTGCCCGGGGACGCGGACGCGATCCGGCCGGCCAACGGCGATCCCCACCAGCTGCTGGCCCTGCTCGACGGCGCCGCCGCCACGCGGGTGCTGGCCTGGCTGCTGGGCGAGGAGGCCGAGGCCGCCGAGGAGCTGGCGGGCGTCTGGGCCGGGGAGGAGACGGGTCGCGAGGCCCTGGGCTCCCTGGTGGAAGCCGACCTGCCGAAGTCGGGCCGCAAGGCGCTGCGCCGGGTTCGCCACCGCCTGCGCTCCCGCGGCGAGGCGCTCCCGGAGTCCGCCCCGGCCGAGCCCCTCGTGGCCAAGCTGCCCGGGGTGTCGGACCACCTGGAGCTGGCGTTCGTGTCGGGTCTCGATCCCCGGGGCTCGCGGCTCGTGTACCTGGTGGAGTCGAATCCCGGGGGAGGCGCGAGGCTCTTCGAGCTGCTGCTCGACGAAGAGCGCGGCGTCGCCGACTTCGACGTCTATCAGGCCGGCCGCAGCAAGCTCCGGCAGTTCCTCAAGTCGCTGACCCACCGCTCGCGTATGAGCGTGTGCGAGGCCGAGCCCCGCGCCGTACGCGCGCTGGTGGCCCGCGCCGTGGCGGCCCAGCCCGCGGATCGCCCCTTCCCCGGGCACTTCGCGGAGTGGCGGGTGCGCATCGTGGGCGATGCGGAGGGCGAGGCGACCCCGGGCGACCAGGTGGCGGCCGCCCTCGAGGTGGAGGTCTCGCCGGCGCAGCTCCAGCGCGCGGCGGACTCGGTGCGCAGCGGGGCGGTGGGGCCCTGGCCGCCTTCTCGGAGCGAGCTCGCCCTCCTGGCCGAGCGCGTGAAGGAGGGAGCCCAGAGCGGTCTCGTGCTCTCGGGCGCCCAGCGCCGCGGGCGACTGAACGACCTCGTGGCCGCCCAGGCCGAGTCGGTCTACGCCGGCGATTTCGGCGAGCACACCGCGGTGCGCTGGCGCGAGACGGCCTACGTCGCCTGGAAGACGGGTCGCGAGGAAGACGCCCGGGCGGCCCTGGCCGCGGCGAAGGCGTTCGCCGGGAGTCCCCCGGGCGAGAACATCGTGGCGCTGGCGCTGCTCGAGGTGGCGCTGGCCCCGGTGATCGAAGAGATGATGCGCGCCGAGGCCGAGGCCTCCGGCGCGGACGAGAGCGAGCGTGAAGGCGAGGGCGGCGAAGGGGCTTCGGGCTCCGAGTCGCTCATCGTGAAGCCCTAGCCCGGGGCAGCCGGGCGGGGAGCTGGACGACGGGGCCGACCCGGCGACCCGGGACGCGTGGAGCGTCCGGGGGCGCGGGGCGGCGGGAATCGATCGAGGAGCGTCATGCTGTTGGCACAGGGTCGATGGTGGCGGGCCTCGCTGGGCAAGAGCGGCAAGCAGGTGATCCTGGGCTTCCTCCGCGAGGGTCTTCCCGACGACCTTCGCGACCTCAAGGACCTCAAGATCTCGATCCCGCTCGACAAGTGGAACCGCGTGGTCAAGCAGGTGCGCGTCGATCGCAAGCTGCTTGGAGGCATCCTGCTGGACTTCGCACAACACAAGGACCACGTCTCGACCGCCGTGGGCAGCGACCGGCTCTTCGGAGAGCTTCAGCGTGTGGTGCTCGACGCCACCGCCTCTCTGGTGGAGAGCGGAGCGCTGTCCCTGGCCGTCGTCGACGTGGGGGCCGACTGATGCACGCCCGGACGGACCGACGTCCCGGGCCCGGTCGGCCCACAGCAGCCGGTGGATCTCCGCCGCGCGGGACGCGTGCCCGCGCGCCGTCGAGGCCGGCTGGAGGAGGATTTCGTGCGCAGACGATTCGGACGCAGGCGAGGGGGCAAGTCGAACGCGGGGGGCCGCGGGGCGCCCATCGACGCGGAGCGCTGGCTCAAGAGGATCATCGATGACGGCGTGATCGCCGCGGTCCGGCTCGACCCGGTCGAGGTCGAGGGAGTCCCCGGCGACTTCGCGGCGGTCGGCAGCGGCGAGGCCCAGGACGGCACCCGGCTGATCGTCGGCTTTGCGCCGCGACTGGGGGGCAACGCGGTGCTGGCCGCCCTGGCCCTGGCCACCGACACCGCGCGTCCGGCCGAGGCCGAGGGCGACGACGGGGCCAGCGCCGCCGTCGAGCCCGGTAGCGGGTTCGAAGGCGAGGTCATCGCCGTCGCGCCCCAGTGGTCGTCGGCCTCGCGCCGCCGACTGGGTCTGCTCGGCGCGCTGCCCTTCCGCTTCCGGGCCGTGGCCGCCAGCTCGCTCGGCGAGGGCGACGTGACCGTCGAGCCCGAGCCGGCCGAGGAGCCCACGTCGCTGCGGCCCGAGCAGGTCGCCGCCCACCTCACCCGCACCGAGGACCGGGCGCTGTTCGAGCGCGCGGCGGCGGCGCTCGAGGGGCTCGCCTCGAAGCACGGCGGCGCGGTGCGCGGCGTCGGACGCGCCGTGGAGCTGGTGCTGCTGGCGCGCCGGGTCGCCGAGCTGCGCGCCGACGACGGTGGGGTCGTCCTCAACACCATCCTGCCCACCCGCGCCTCGGCCCGGCTGTCGCCCGCCGATCTCGCGGGAGCGCTCGATCGCCTGGAGGGCAACCTGCGCCGCCGGCTGAACGACCGGCGAACCCTCGAGGGCGAAGAGGGGCTGCGCGCCCGGGTGATCCCGCTGCTGGGCAGCGCCCTCGACCTGCACGGCGTGGTTCCCTGGCCCCTGGGCGGGAGCGACCAGGACGCCCTCGACCTGGCGGGCGTCGACGCCCAGGGCCTGCCCGTGGTGGGCGCGGTGCGCGCCAACTTCACGCTGCCCGACCTGGCCGCGGTGCTCGACGCCACGGCCCACCTCCAGGGCTCGCTGCCCCACCTGCTGGGCTCGGCCGGAGCGCCCCTGCGCCTCGAGCCGCCGCGCCTGGTGCTGGCCGCCAAGACCTTCGACGCCGCCGCCACCCGGCTGCTGCCGCTGCTCGGGATGGGCTTCGCCCTGGTCGAGGTGCGCGCCGGACGCGACGGGGCTCCGTCGGTCTCGCTGCTCGAGTCGGGCGACGCCGCGCCGCGGCCGCGCGCCCGCCGGGAGCGGCGCCCGCGGCGGGAGACCCGGGCGCCCGAGGGCGAGGAGGCGGAGGCCTCCGAAGCGGCCGAGGCGTCCGAAGCGCCGTCGGCCGAGGCCGAGGGCGAGAGCGCCGACTCGGGCCGGGGTCGCGGCCGCAGGCGCCGGGGTCGCGGCCGCGGGCGTGGCCGCAGCGGCGACGACGCCAACGGCAACGGCCGGGATCGCGGGGGCCGCGAGGCCGCCGCTTCCTCCGACGACGGCGGCGACGCGGGCGAGAGCAGCTCCGCGCCGCGCTTCGAGGAGATGTCGGCCTTCGATCTCGACGACGGGGGCGGCGACGACGACGGCGACGGCCGCCGCCCGCGCGGCCGCCGCCGGCGCGGGCGCCGCGGGGGCGCGGAGCGCTCGGAGCAGACCTCCGAGGCCGACTCCGAGGGCGGCGAGCCGCTGCCAGAAGCGGGCAGCTCGAGGCGGGGCTCGCGACGCCGTCGCGGTGGCCGGGAGGAGCGCGCCGAGCCCGCGGCCGGCGCCGCGTCCGGCGACAACGGCGACGACGACGACGAGGATGCGCCCGAGGACATCGGCGAGCTCGTGACCGACCTCCCCGAATTCGACGTCTACGAGGCGCCGCAGTACGAGGACGACGAAGAGCTCGGCGAAGAGGCCGACAGCGAAGAGGCGCGACTGGCCGAGGAGCGCGAGCGGCGGCGCCGCGCGCGCATGGCCAAGACCGCACCGGCCCGGGAGCCCGAGCCCGAGGAGAAGCCCAGGCCGCCGCGCCGGCGCTCGGCCTTCGTGGCCCACGCCGACCGCGACTCGATCATGGCGGCCATCCTGCTGGCGCGGGACGTGCGGCTCATCGAGGGCTTCTGGGTGTATCCCCAGGACGAGCTGATGACCTTCTTCCGCAGCGTCGCAACCGACCTGAAGGAGAGCGCGCCGATCTTCCTGATCGGGTTCCAGCCCAAGCCGGCCCGCGACGTGATCTCCACGACCGGTCTCTACGGAGACCGGGTGCACTGGTTCGACCACCACGACTGGCCGCCCGAGGACGAGCTCGCGGTGCGCGAGACCATCGGCGCCGACAACCTGCACCGGAACCCGGGCACCGGCAGCACGCTGCCCATCGTGCTCTCCACCTGCTCCCGGCGGAGTCGCTTCTCCGACAAGCTGGTCGACCTGGCCACCGCCCGCTTCACCCAGCACGACTACGAGCGCTGGGGCAGGCTCTGGTGGTGGCGGCTGGGCGAGATGGCGGCGAACCCGGGCGACCGGCGACGCGACGTCGAGGCCCTGCTGGCCGGGCGGCCCAGCGATCTCGCCAAGGAGGCGTCCCGTTCGGAGACGCCGCCGCCGCCGGCCGAGGTGGAGTACGTCGGCTCGCGCGACTTCCGCCTGGTCCACTTCGGGGGGTTCTCGCTGGTGGTGGTCGAGGTGCCCGAAGAGCTCGATCCCCACGTCTGCGCCCGGGTGGCCCGGGAGCGCTACGCCGCACGGCTCTCCCTGGCGCTCACGCCGGGCCAGGAGTCGGTGGTGTTCGCCGGCGAGGAGCTGGGTGGGAAGCGGTCGCTCGACTTCGGCGCCGTGGTCGAGCACCTGGTGTCGAAGCTCGAGTGGGTGGAGGCGCTACCCGACGACGACCACGTGGCGCGCTTCCGCGTTCGCAACCTGGCCGGGCTGCCCCAGCGCCTGGACGACGTGATCGCGGAGATCGCCATGGGCCGCTCGATCCTCGAAGGCTAGGCGGGTGGCCGACGACGGGCTGGCCATCGACTGGGTCGAGATCTTCTCGTCCTACCAGGGCGAGGGCCCCTACGTCGGGGCCTCGACGCTGTTCGTGCGCCTCGCGGGCTGCGACCTGCGCTGTGCCTGGTGCGACTCGCCGGAGACCTGGCGGCCCTCGTCGCGGGCCCGGGCGGAGACCCGCCGCGGCAGCGGCGAGTTCGATCCGGCCGCGAGCCCGATCGGCGCGGCCGAGCTGGCGGGGCACCTCGAGCGCCTGGAGGCGGGGCGCCATCGCTTCGTGAGCATCACCGGCGGCGAGCCGCTGCTGCAGCCCGAGGCGGTGCTCGCCATCGCCGAGGTCGTGCGCGGTCTCGGCGGTCGCGTCTTCCTCGAGACCCACGGCCTGTGCGCCAACGCCATGGCCCGGGTGGCCGGGGCCGTCGACGTGGTCTCCATGGACTGGAAGCTCGCCAGCGACGTGCGCCGGGCGAGCGAGCCCAGGCGCGGGACGCCCGAGCCCTTCCACGCCGAGCACACCCGGTTCCTGGAGGCCGCCCGCGCGGCCGGCGAGGTGAACGTGAAGCTGGTGCTGACCCGCGCCAGCCGCGACGACGAGATCGACGAGGTGGTGCGCCGCATCGCCGGGATCGACCCGGCCGTCCCGCTGATCCTGCAGCCGGTGACGCCCTTCGGAGCGGTCGTCGAGTCGGTGTTGCCCGAACGACTGCTGGGCTGGCAGCGCCGCGCCGAGCAGACCCTCGCCGACGTGCGCATCATCCCCCAGACCCACAAGCTGGTGGGGGTCTTGTAGCCGCAGCACCCGGTGTCGGACCCGGATGTCAGGCCCGCGCCTGGGCGCGGAACTCCCGGCGCAGCGACTCCAGCAGCTCCGGGGCGCGGGGGTCGGACCTTCCGCCGAAGCGCTCGCTCAGGTAGCACTCGGTGAGGTCGCGGAAGGCGCGGGCCGCGGGCTCGGGAAGCTCCGGGGTCACGTCGTGGGCGAACTGCCGGGCCGGCGTGGCCGGGGCGCGGTGCAGACCGCGCCGGGCCAGCAGGCGCAGCGCGCGGCGGTAGCTCTCGGGGACCTCCGCCTCGGGCCGACGCGCGCGGCGCCGGCGTCGGCGCAGCTCGAAGAGCAGGGCCAGCGCGCCGGCACCGGGCAGGATGATCGCCCAGGGCAGGTCGCGGACCGGCTCGAAGCCCGGGCTGCGCTCCGGCTTCTGCGCCTCCGGGCTCCCCACCGGCGTGGTGCTGCGCCAGGAGCGCCACGCGGTCCACACCGACTTCAGCGCCTGGATCTGGTCGGAGCTGTCGAAGTCGACCACGCGCTGGAACCACCAGGTCTCGACGGCGCTGTAGATCTCGGCCAGGCGTTCGCCCAGGTTGCCCGCGAAGGCTTCGCGCAGGCGCAGGTCGGGGGGCGTCGGGTCGTAGCGCACCCAGCCGTGCTTCTCGAAGTGGATCTCCACCCAGGTGTGGGCGTCGGAGCGGGCCAGCTCCACGAAGCCGCCGAACTTGTTGAGCCGACCGCCGGCGAAGCCGTTCACCAGCCGGGCCGGCATGTCGAGGGAGCGGGCGAGCACCACCATGCTGCTGGCGAAGTACTCGCAGTGGCCGGAGAGCTCGCCCAGCAGGAAGCGCTCGATGGGCGAGAGGCCGTCCAGCCGAGCCAGGTCCGGGGGCGCGTCGGTGTAGGAGCCGCGCCGGCGCAGCTCCTGCTCGAGCCGCCGCGCGCGCTCGGCGTCGCTGACGGCGCCGGCCGTCATCTCGAGGGCCAGGGCGTGGATCTCCGGGGACAGCTCGGGCAGGCGCAGGAAGCGCGTGCCCGACGGGTCGGGCGGCTGGGCGCGATCCAGCGGCGGTGCGGTGCGGTCGGCGGCCAGGGCCGAGTCGTCCGGCAGCCGGAGATCGGTGCGCACCGTGTAGCGCACCCGCTCGCCGATCTGACGGGGCGCGTAGAGGCCGCCGTTGACGTCGAACTCGAGCACGTCGAGGGGCCCCTCCACCCGGCGCGGGACGCCGGCGCTGAACACCACCCCCGCCTCCACGGGCTCGCGGATCACCTGCTGCACCAGGTTGATGAACTCGCGATCGCCGCCGTTCAGGTCCACGCCGAAGCGCGGGGTGCCCGGGACGTGGAAGCGGCCCCGGTGCTTGGAGATCGGCGAGATCGACCACTGGCGTCCGTCGAAGGTGTCGAACGCCAGGCCCCGCCAGTACGACTGCTCACGCGACGGCATGCGGCCTTCCAGGGTCTGCACCCGGAGCACGACGGTGGGGTCCTTGCGGATGCGCCCGATGGTGCCCAGCTCCACCTGGTCCGAGAAGCCCGCGACGGCCAGCGAGCTGCCGAGCCCGCCCTGGACCATGCTCGAGCGCATGCGCGGCAGCATCACGAACAGCACCAGCGCGACCGCCACCGACAGCACCGAGGCGATCAGGGTCATGCGCAGCAGACCGGTATTGATGGCCTTGTGGATCGCGATGCGCTCGCCGGCCTCGATGGCCTCGGTGCGCAGGGTGTGCACCAGCAGGGTCCAGGTGGCCGCGATCAGGAAGACCACGAGCAGTGGCGGAAAGAACAGGCTGTCGGTCAGGTTGGCGGCGAGGATCACCTGGAAGAGCGCCAGCGCGACCAGCAGGAACTCGGACTTGCGGGGGCGCGTGTCGAGGAGCTGGAGCCCCTGGGTGAGCGCCGCGAAGTGGGCGAGGGAGACCGTGGCCGGGTTGCCTTGCAGGGCCAGAGCGATGGTCGCGCCCACGATGCCGAACATGCCGAGGTTCAGGGTGATGGGGCTGGTCTGCCAGCCCGACGGGCGATTGCGCGTGACCAGGGAGAAGAGGATGGCCACCACCTGGAGCGCGATGGCCCAGGGCCGCAGCTGCTCGGTGATCCAGAGCGTGGCGCCGGCGACCGTGACCAGCATCCACGCCGACGGCGGCCGGGCGTCCGGGACCTCGGCGCGAAACTCGAGGCGGCTCATCGTGCGCGCCTCGCCGCCGGCGCTCCGGTCGCGAGCTCGGCCCCCGGGTCGCCCTGGCTGGCGGGCTCGTCGGACGCGTCCGCGCCGGCGCCGGGCTGGATGCGCGCGAGGAAGGAGAGCAGCCGGGCGCGCTGCCCGAGGCCGCTCCCCGGGTCGATGCGCTCGCGGTCGGTGCGCAGGGCCACGCGGAGTCCGGCGGCGAGGTGGGCCGCGGCCTCGCTGGCGGCCCAGCTCACCCGCTTCTCGAAGTCCTCTCCGGCCCGGGCGCCCGCCGTGCGCAGCAGCACCTCGACCTCGGCGTCGCGCTCGTCGTCGAGCTCGCGGACCAGCAGCGCTCCGCGGCGCAGGGAGGACCGCCAGTGGATGCGCCGGGGCGAGTCGCCTTCGGTGTACTCGCGCACGCCGCTCGCGACGATCCCCCGGCCCCGGTCGTCGTGCTCGAGGTCGCCCTCGCGCTCGATGCCCGAGCGGGTGGGCGCGTGACTCACGCTCTCCATGGCGGGGTACACGAGCGCGTCGTCGGCGGCGGGCACCCGCATCGACTTCAGGAACAGCCCGAACGGGAAGCGCGTGGAGACCTGGAAGCCCCAGAACCGGACCGGGCCCCGGCGGGCGGGACTCCACTGGTAACGGCGCTGGACTCGGCCTTCGGGGTCGATGCGCAGGGCGAAGGAGCGGCCACCGGGCACCGTCTCGTCCTCCTCCCAGTCGTGGTCCGCCGGGCACGCGACCAGGCGGTCCTCCACCACGATGGCGAACGAGGGCACCCGCTGCTGGCGGTTGTGGATCTCGAGCACCACGGAGTTGGGGCGACCCGCGAAGATCTCCCGGGGCAGGCGCCGCCGGACCTCGAGCCCGCGCAGCGCCGACTCCGACAGCACGCCCGACAGGGCGAGGAAGGCGAGCATCAGCGAGAGCACCAGGTAGAGCAGGTTGTTGCCGGTGTTCAGGGCGGCGAACCCCACCGCGAAGATCACCGCGAAGAAGCACCAGCCGGCGCGGGTCGGACGCAGCACGCGCGGGGGCCGGAGCAGGCGCCGGACCCGAGCCCGGAAGCTCGGTCGGGTGGCGGCGGGGCCGCGCTCCACGACCGGGCTCAGAGGGGAACCGGCACGGCGTCGAGGATCTCGCGCAGGATCCACTCGACTTCCTCGCGTCCGCGCCGGAGCCCCGCCCGGGCGTCGGGCCAGACCCGGTGGGCCATCACGTCGACGGCCAGCTCGCGCACGTCCTCGGGGATGCAGTAGTCGCGTCCATCGAGCATCGCCCGGGCCTGGGCGGCCCGGCGCAGCGCCACCGCGCCCCGGGGCGAGACGCCCAGCTCGAGCGCCTCGTGCTGCCGCGTCTCCTCGACGACGCGCAGCAGGTAGGCCGCCAGGGCGTCCGCGAACTTCACCTGGGACGCCACCTTCTGCATGCCCCGCAGCTCGGGCAGCGTCACCACCGCCTCCAGGCTGGGCAGGGTGGTGGCCGCCGGATCGTCGCGCAGCACCTCGGCTTCGTGCTCCGGCGAGGGGTAGCCGATGGCGAGGCGCATGAGGAAGCGGTCGAGCTGGGACTCGGGCAGGGGCTGGGTGCCGTGGTGCTCGAGCGGGTTCTGGGTGGCCACCACGAAGAAGGGCTGGGGCAGGGCGTGGGTCGTTCCGTCCACGGAGACCGAGCGCTCGGCCATGGCCTCGAGCAGCGCCGACTGGCTCTTGGGGCTGGCGCGGTTCACCTCGTCGGCCAGCACCACGTGGGCGAAGACCGGTCCCGGGTGGAACTCGAAGCCGCCGGTGGGCCGGCCGTCCAGCATCTGGGGCACCGACACGCCGGTGAGGTCGCTGGGCAGCAGGTCGCTGGTGAACTGGATGCGGTGGAACTTCGCGTCCAGGGAGTGGGCGAGGGCCCGGGCCAGCGTGGTCTTGCCCACGCCGGGCACGTCTTCGAGCAGCAGGTGTCCGTCGGCGAGCAGCGCGACGACCGCCCGGGTCACGACCTCGGGCTTGCCGCGCAGCGCGCGTTCGACGTTGACGACCAGGTCTCGCGCCAGCTCCGACGCGCGACTCGGGGAGAGATTGGCGACTTCCATGTTTCCTCTGGATGGCGACGCCCACGCGCGGCGCTGTGAATCGTTTCGGTCCGTTCGGCCCGGGGCCTGAGAGCGAGCTGTCGTCGCCTCAGCGACCGGCAGCCCGCCGGCAATCCGACCGCAGCGCGCGTGCAGCGGTGCCTCCCTCTCCGACACCCGGCGTCGGAGGGGGGTTCGATCCGGCGCTCGGGGCCAGGGTCAGGGCCGTTCGAACCAGGGAGCGCGGGGCGCGTCCACCTCGGCCAGCGAGCGCAGGCGCTCGACGAAGGCGCGGAGATCGCCGCCCCGGGCGGCGAAGAGCGAAGCGTGGAGGGGGAGGTCGGCGGCGTAGGTGCCGTGGATCGCGAGGCAGGCGTCCGAGAGCCGGGCGCTCTCCGCCACGCGCTCGGCCGAGCGGACCGCGAGGTCCAGGCCGGCCAGCCGCCGGCGCGCCTCGGCCTCGAGGGCGGCCCGGGCGGCGCTCGCGTCGGCGGCCGCGGAGCGCGCATAGAGCGCCTCCACCTCGGAGCGCAGCGCGAGCACCACGGCGGCGATGCGCCGGTCGTCGTCCACCCGGGCCCGGGCGCGCCGGGCCTCGGCCTCGTCGCCCCGGGCCTCGTAGAAGCGGACTGCGCCTTCGCCGCCGATGAACGAGGCCACGCTCTCGCTGAAGTCGGTGTCCTCGGGCCAGAAGCCGTTGGCGTGGACCAGCTCGTGGATCAGGGTCTCGACCAGCTCGTCGTCGCCGCGGGCCCGTCGCAGCATGGGGCCCGTCAGAGGGTCGTCGACCCAGCCCAGGGTCGAGTAGGCGACCACCGGCGAGACGCACACGTCGAAGCCCTCTTCCCGCAGCCGCGCCGCCTCGGCCAGGGCGGCCTCGCGGTCGAAGTAGCCCTTGTAGGGAAGCGCGCCGACCAGCGGAAAGCGGAACGGCGTGGGCTCGACCTCGCCCGGCCGGGCGCGCACCAGGGTCGTGACCAGGCGGTCTCCCTCCCAGGGCACATAGCTCGTATATTGCCCGTCCACCTCGAGTCCCAGCTCCCGGGCGAAGCTCCGGACGGACTGGCTGAGCGCGAGCCGGTGGCGGAGGGCGTCCGGGGTGGCGTCGTCGGCCAGCAGCTCCTCCACGGGCTCGCGGGCCCACAGCAGGGCCAGCTGGCCGTGGGCCAGGTGCGTGTAGTAGCAGCCGGTCTGACCGGCCAGCAGCCAGGCCGCGAGGGCCAGGCCGCGGAGCCGGCGGGCCCGGCGCGTCGGATCGGCCCGACCGTTCAAACCCGTCCCACGGGTCCGACCGGCCCGGGAGACCCGAGAGGAGTGACTCCTGTCCAGCGACCAGCGGCACCACCAGATCGAAATCCACCTCGACGGGGCTTCGGCCGCGGCCGATGCGGAGTGGCTGGCGGCCGACGCCTGGGGCGCCGGCGCCGTGGGCGTCGAAGAGCGCAGCGACGCTCGCGGGGTCGCGCTCATCGTCTACGTCCCCGACCCGGCGCTGGCGGGCCTGCGCGCGGTGCTGGCGGGCCACGACGCCGTGCGCGCCGGACGCGCGCGGGTCGACGCGCCTGGCCCCGTGCCCGAGGTCGACTGGGTCGAGGCGTGGAAGCAGGGGCTGACGGCGCTCCTGCTGGGAGACCGGCTGATCCTGCGACCGTCCTTCGTGGAGGCTCCGGCGTCGGCGACGCCCCGGCTCGAGCTGGTGATCGACCCGGGCCAGGCCTTCGGGACCGGCCACCACGCCTCCACGCGGCTGGCCCTCGAGTGCATGCTGGACCCGCGAAGCCGGTGGACGACCGGCCAGCGGGTGCTCGACGTGGGAACCGGCACCGGCGTGCTCGCGCTGGCGGCGCTGCGCCTGGGCGCCGGGCGCGCGCTGGGGCTGGATCTCGATCCGCTGTCTCCCGTGGATGCCCGCCGCTGGTCGCGGGTGAACGGGCTGGCGGAGCGCTGCGACTGGCTCCTGGGGCCCATCGCGTGTGTGGCCGGCGCGCGCTTCGACTGGGTCCTCGCCAACCTGCTGCGCCGGGAGATGGAGCCCATCGCCAAGGCCCTCGCCGCGGCCGTGGCGCCGGGCGGACACCTGGTGCTCTCGGGCCTGCTGGCCGAGGAGCGCGAGAGCGTGTGCCGGCGCTTCGCTCCGCTGGGGCTCTCGCCCGTGGTCATGCGGGAAGAGCGCGACGAGACCGGCGACCACTGGCTGGCGCTGGTCATGGGGCGGCCGTCGGGCTCCGGGCGTCCCGGCTGAGGCGCGCGCGCCAGTCGTCGAGCAGACTCGCGAGCGTGCGCCGGAGCGGGATGCGCGGCGACCAGCCGGTGGCCTCGCGCAGGCGGCTGGCATCGCCCACCAGGGCGTCGGTGGGACGAAAGCGCTCGGGATCCACCTCCACCTCGGCGCGGACGCCCGCCAGATCGAGGAGGGTCTCGAGGATCTCGCCCACCGCCACGCCCCGGCCGCTGGCCACGTTGTAGACGCCGGCCGGCACGCCGGGGTCGAGCAGGGCCAGATAGGCGTCGATCACGTCGTCCACGTCCAGGAAGTCGCGGACGGACTCCAGGTTGCCCACGCGCAGGTGGGCCTCGCGCAGACCGAGATCGATCTCGGCCACCTGGCGGGCGAAGCTCGACGCCACGAAGCGCTCGGTCTGGCCGGCGCCGGTGTGATTGAAGGCGCGCACGCGCACCACGTCCTGCCCGCGCCCGGCGGCCCGGGTGCCGAGCCACTCGGCCGCGGCCTTCGTGCGCGCGTACGGACTGCGGGGATCGAGGGGGTCGCTCTCCCGGTAGGGCGCAGCACCCGCCGCGGCGGGACCGTACTGGTCGCCGCTGCCCACGAGCACGACCCTCGCCCGGGGCGCTTCGGCCGCCGCGGCCGCCAGCAGGTGGGACGTGCCCAGGAAGTTCACCCGATAGCAGCCCAGGGGGTCTCGAAGCGACTCGGCCACGGAGCTGCGCGCCGCCAGGTGCAGGACCGCGTCGGGTCGGGTGTCGGCCAGCACGTGGACGAGATCGTCGGGTCGGGTGACGTCGTGCTCGCGGTCGGCGCCCAGCATGGCGTGGCCGGACTCGGCCAGCCGGGCGACCAGGCGACGCCCGACGAACCCAGACGATCCGGTCACGAACACGCGCATGCGCCGCAGCCTGCCAGAGCGGCCCCGCGCGCGCAACGCGCGCCGGGTCAGTTCTCCGAGGGGAACCGGCGGCGCAGGGCCTCGACGATCACCCGGGCCGCGGCCTCTCCGAGCAGGTGCTCGCTGTTGATGACCAGGTCGTAGAGGGTGCTCTCGTCGGGGTCGACCCCGAACTGGAAGCGCGCGAACTCGCTGCGCACGGAGTCGATGCGATCGACGCGGTCGGTGGCGTCGCTCACCGGGATGGAGTGCTCCTTGGCGAAGCGCTCGACGCGGACCGCGCGCGGCGCGGTGACCAGCACCCGGAGCGCGCGGTCCGGCGGCAGGATGCAGGCCGCGCCGCGCCCGACGATGACCGCCATGCCGCGCTGCCCGAGCGTCGTGATGACCTGGATCAGCCCACGCAGGTAGTCGCTCTCGCTGAAGGCGCGGCTGCGGAACGAGTCGGTGACGTAGCGGTGGATGGCGTCGGCCACCTTCTCGTCGAGGCCGGCCACCAGCTCGCGCTGGACGTGACGCTCGCGGGCGACCTGCTCCACGATGTCCTTGTCGAAGAGGCCGTAGTCGAGCCATTCGGCCACCTGCTGGGCGATCATCTCGCCGCCGGAGCCCGCGTGGCGCGAGAGGGCCACGCACGGAGCGCCGCCCGGTCGCGGGTAGCTCGCGCGGTGCTCGACCTCCCAGCGCTTCATCTGGTGCTCGACCAGCTGCTGGAGCGATCTCGGTGACTTCACGTCGCCATCTCCCCGTGTTCCCGACCAGGGTAGAACCTGACGAATTGTAGTCGAGCCCCTGCCGGGCGGGTGCCCCCGATGGTTGCAGTCGACCGGTGACGCGCGACCCCGTCGCCATGCCCCCGCGCCGACCCGGGCGCCCTGGCCGGTGCGTGCAGCGGGTTGCGCCCTTGACGCGCCCAGGCCGAGAGTCGAGACTCGGACCGAGCCCAACCTGGAGTTCCGCGCAATGCCGTCCGAGCCCGCCCCGGCCGCACCCCGCCCCGTCAAGAAGGGCACGAAGGGTGAGCGGACCCAGGCGCGCATCCTCGACGCGGCCGAGGACCTCTTCGCCGAGCGCGGCTTCGCCGGGACCACCCTGCGCGACGTGGCCCGCGCCGTCGACCTGCGGATTCCCAGCCTCTACAACCACTTCCCGTCCAAGGAAGCCCTGTACGAGGCGGTGCTCGACCGCGGTCTGCGGCCGCTGCTCGACCTGTTGGCGTCCATGGTGGAGGGCAGGACGCTGCCCCGCTCCGAGGTGCTGATCACCCAGGCCATGGAGCTGCTCGGCGAGCGACCCAAACTGCCCCGACTCATCCTCCACGAGACCCTGGCGGGCGGCGAGCGGCTGACCCCCCTGCTGCGCGACTGGATCGGCCCGGTCTTCGCCCAGACCGAGGAGGCCCTGGGCAGGCGCCGGAGCGGGAAGCGCTGGAGCGCCGACCAGGTTCCGCTGATCGCGCTGATGCTGTACCACGAGATCGTCGGCTACTTCTCGATCGCGCCGGTCTACAAGTCGCTCAACGGGGTGGACCTGCTCGCCCCGGAGATGCTCGAGCGCCACACGCGCTTCCTCTCCGAGCTGGTCGACACGATCATCCCCGACGCCGGAGACGAGGAGTAGGCGCGCGCCGCGGTCGCCTGCGACCGGGTCCGCGTCGGGAGTGACCCTCGCCGGAGCCCCACCCGTGAACCACCTGGCGGAGAATCCACCATGGCCGGGCTGCGCGGCCTCGAAGGCATGCGAATCCTCATCACCGGCGCCGCCAGCGGCATCGGCCGCGCCACGGCGCTGCGCCTGGGCGAAGAGGGCGCGACGGTCGGCATCCTCGATCTCGACGCACCGGGGGCCCGGGCCACCGCGGAGGCCGTGACCGAGGCGGGCGGCCGGGGCTTCGCCCGGGAGCTCGACATCACCGACGCGGCCGGTGTGGAGCGCTGTGTGGCCGAGTTCGTCGACGAGACCGGTGGGATCGACGGGCTGGTGAACAACGCCGGCTGGGACCACGCCGAGAACTTCCTCGAGACCGACGCCGAGCTCTGGCGCAGGATCATCGAGATCAACCTCATGGGGCCCCTCCACGTGACCCGGGCGGTGCTGGCGCGCATGAAGGCACAGGGACGGGGGCGGGTGGTGAGCATCGCCTCCGACGCCGGCCGGGTCGGGTCTTCGGGCGAGGCCGTCTACGCCGCCTGCAAGGCCGGCATCGTCGCCTTTTCGAAGTCGGTGGCCCGCGAGCTCGCCCGGGACGGCATCACCCTCAACGCCGTGGCGCCCGGTCCCACGGACACGCCGCTGTTCGCGTCCTTCGATCCGTCGGGCCGGCTGGCCCAGGCGCTCGAGCGCGCGATCCCCATGCGGCGGCTGGGCCGCCCCGACGACTATCCCGGGTTGGTCGCCTTCCTGCTGAGCGACGACGCCGCCTTCATCACGGGACAGACGGTGAGCGTCTCGGGCGGCCTCACCATGCACGGTTGACCCACTCCCCCACGCGAGCCCGACGGAGCCCCCATGAGCTACGAAGACATCCTGTACGACGAGGCGGACCACGTCGCCACGATCACCCTGAACCGGCCCGAGGTGCACAACGCCTTCCGCGCCCGGACCTGCGAAGAGCTGATCCAGGCGTTCCTCCGCGCCGGCTACGACAAGCAGATCGGCGCCATCGTGCTGACGGGCGCCGGCGAGCGCGCCTTCTGCAGCGGCGGTGACCAGGCGAGCAAGTCCGAGGCGGGCGACGGGCCCCGCGGCTACGGGGCGGCGCGCGGCATGATCGGCATGCCCATCGACGAGGTGCACACCGTGATGCGCGACGTGCCCAAGCCCGTGGTGGCGAAGGTGCGGGGCTACGCCATCGGCGGGGGCAACGTGCTGGCGACCCTCTGCGACCTCACCGTCGCGTCGGAGACGGCGATCTTCGGGCAGGTGGGCCCGCGCATGGGCTCGGTCGACCCGGGCTTCGGCACCGCCTACCTGTCGCGGGTGATCGGCGAGAAGCGGGCGCGCGAGATGTGGTACCTGTGCCGGCGCTACTCGGCGGTCGAGGCCTACGAGATGGGGCTCGTGAACAAGGTGGTGCCCGACGATCGGCTCGACGCCGAGGTGGACGCCTGGTGCGCCGAGCTGGTGGAGCGCAGCCCCACGGCCGTCGCCCTGGCCAAGCGCTCGTTCAACGCCGACACGGAGTCGATCCGCGGCATCGGCGCCATGGGCTTCGCCGGCCTGTCGCTCTACTACGACACCGAGGAATCGAAGGAGGGCGGGGCGGCGCTGCGCGAGAAGCGGCCCCCGGACTTCCGCCGCTTCACTTGAGCCCGTCTCCCTCGAGGTAGCCGAGGGCCTCGAGCTGGCGTTCGACGGCGTGGGAAAGGCGCGCGCGGTCCGCGGCGTCGGGCGCGTGTCGGGCCAGGGCGCGCGCCAGCCGCTCGCGCTCCGCCGGGTGCGCGCGGGCGACGTCGGCCGACTCGTCGGGGTCGGCCTCGAGGTCGAACAGGCGACCCACGCCGGTCTCGGCGTTCAGGATCCACTTGAAGCGCCCGTCGCTCACCGAGAGCCAGGTGCCCTGGGCGCTGTAGGCCAGCCCTGTGCGCTGGGGAGCCGCGGTGGACCCGGCCAGGGGGCGCAGGCTGCGTCCGGCCGGGGGCGGCTCGCCCGCGGCCACGTCCAGCCAGTCGAGGAGCGTGGGCAGGACGTCGAGGTTCTGGACGACTTCGCCGCGTCGGGTCGCCGGCTGCGCCCCCGGCGCCCAGAGCACGAGGGGCGTGCGCACCTGGTCCTCGAAGACGCTCCGGCAGTGCTTCAGGTGGCCGTGGTCGAGGAACGACTCGCCGTGGTCGGAGGCCAGCACGACCACCGTGGTGGCCAGCAGACGCCGTTGGCGCAGGGCCTCGAACAGCAAGAAGAGCTGGCGGTCGAGGAAGCGGATCTCCTCGTCGTAGAGGTCGCGCAGGTGCTGGACGTCGGCCTCGGGCACGGCGTCCGCCCCGTCGCCGCGGTAGCGGATCTCGGCCAGGGGGTTCGGGTCGCCGCGCGCGGTGGACTCCGCGCCCTCGAAGGGCTCGGTCAGCTCGCGTTCGTGGACGGCCGGCGGGCGGTACGGGTCGTGGGGGTCGAGGTAGTGGAGGTACAGGAAGAAGGGCGCCTCCGCGTCCGCCCTCTCGTCCAGCCACCCCACGGCCCGCTCGTTCACGCAGGCGGCGGACTGCCCGGCGCAGACCTCGTCGAAGTGGTCGAAGCCCGCGGCGTAGCCGCCTCCCCAATCGTTGTGATGGGACGGCGTGGCGCGGACGACCCAGCTGGCCGACACGGCCGCCGTGCTCCAGCCGGCGGCCGAGAGACGCGCGGCCACGGAGCCCCTTCCGGCCAGGCTGCGGCGGCGGGCGGCGGGCTCGCCGAGGAAGCTCGCGACCGGCTGGGAGGTGAGGAGCGAGTTCACCGAGGGGAAGGTGCAGGCCGCCTGGCTCCAGGCCGCCTCGAACACCACGCCGTAGCGCGCGAGGCCTTCCAGGTGGGGTGTGGTGACCCGCGGATAGCCGTAGAGCGAGAGATGGTCGGCGCGCAGGGTGTCGGCCACGATCAGCACCGCGTTTCGCGCCGGACCGGTGGGCTCGAAGGCCCGGGACCAGTCGGCCTCGGGGTCGGGCCGGGCCACCGGCGCGTACTTCTCGCTGGAGACCGCCACGCGCACGAGCGTGAAGCCGCCCCCGGAGCCCGGCGCCACGATGCGCAGTCCCTGGACCGGCTTGTGGTTCCAGCGGCCCTCGCGAAAGCGCGCGGTCTGGAGGCGCGGATCGTCGGGGTGGGGCGTGGCGCGCACGCTGTAGGCGGGCTCGCTGCGGCCGCGGATGTAGACCCCCACCTCGAGGGCTGCGCTGGGCTCGACGGTCACGATGTCGACCCGCCCGAGCTGCCCCGGAGCCAGGGGGAACGCCCGGGCCACGAAGAGTCGGGCGTCGCCGCCGGCACCCGGCTCGGGAGCGACCCGGAGGCCTCCCGACCCGGCCCGCTCCGCGGTCGTGTCCGGACCCGCGGACCAGTGCCTGGCTTCGTCGGGATCGGCGAGGTCGAGGGCCGAAGGAAGCACCCGGGGCTCGGCCGCGTCGGGCCAGCTCCAGGGGGTGGCGTCGGGGTTGCAGCCCGGCCCCGCGAGCCAGCCCAGGCAGGCGATGGCGGCGAGGCGCCTCACGGCCCGGGGCGCCCGGCGGCCCGGGCGCGCAGGGCCACGAGCTGCTCGCCCCACCAGAGGCCCATCATGCCGGAGAAGGCGGGGCCCTCCAGGCCGTGGCGCGCCGGGTGGTCGGGCGGCAGCGCGTCCCAGCCCCGGTGCTCCAGGGTCATGCGCGTGTGCTCGCCGTCGCGCTCGAAGCGCACGTCGACCTCGGTGACCTGGCCCGGCCGGAACGCGTTGCCCCGCCATTCGAAGACGATGCGTTCGGGCTGCTTCCACACGAGGACGCGGCCCACCAGGTACGGGTCGCCCGGGTCGTCGTCGTACACCTCGAGGAGCCGGCGGTCGCCGTCGGCGCCCCTGACGAAGCACAGCCGTCCGTCGCGGTCCGGGCGGAAGCGGTAGCGGGGGCCGCGGCGCCACCAGGCGTCGATCTCGTCGGTGAAGACCTCGAAGGCCACCTCGGGCGCCACGTCGACGCGGGTGGTGACCCGGACGCGGTCGTCGGCCGTCACTCGAGCTCCCGTACGGGCCGCAGCGCCGCCAGGCAGGCGACGGCGATGCCCAGGGCCACCACTCCGCTCGACACCAGCGTCGCCGCCGGGCCGAAAAGGCGCGTGACCACGCCGGCCTGGGCGTAGCCCAGGGGCATCGCGATGAAGAACATCAGCGAGTACATGCTCATGATGCGGCCGATCATCTGCGGCTGCGAGTTCTCCTGGAGCAGCGTGATGACGTAGTTGATGAAGATCGAGGCGCCCATGCCCCAGACCACCAGCAGCACCGACGACAGGGCGAGCTGGTCGCTCCAGCCGTAGGCGACGAGGACGGCGCCCCCGGAGAAGTTGGCGAGCAGGATGCTGCGGCCGCGGTGGGGCAGCGGCCTCCACATGAGGAGGATCGAGCCCAACAGCACCCCCAGGCCGAAGAAGCCCCAGAGCAGCCCGACCCACTTGTCGCTGGCGTGGAACACGTCGGGCACCAGCAGCGGCACGGTCACCGCGAAGGGGCCCACGAACAGCACGCCGGGCACCAGCGCCAGCAGCAGCAGGCTGCGCAGGGCCGGCTCGCCCCGGACGTAGCGGACGCCCGCCGCCAAGTCGGCCAGGATGTGTCGCTCCGGGGCCGGGGGCGTCTCCGTGCGCACCCGGTGGAAGAGCCAGGCGGCCATGGCCAGCAACACGCTCTCGAGGGCGAAGGCCCGGGCCAGGCCGCCCCAGTCGGTGATCAGGCCGCCGATGCTGGGACCCAGGAACTGGAGCGTCGCCATGAAGCCCATGTTGCCGAAGATGATGCCGTTCTGGAGCTGCGCGCGACCCAGCATCTGGGGCAGCATGCTCTGGCGGGCGGGGTTGGTGAAGGCGCTGGCCGCCCCCACGATGGCGGCCAGGGGGTACACCGGCCAGATGACCCGGATGTCGAGGCCGGCGAGCAGCAGATAGCCGAGCGAGACCGTGGCGGCGATGGAGTAGGTGCGCAGGATGATGCGCCGGCGCTCCACCCGGTCGGCCACCGCGCCGCCCACCAGGGAGAGCAGGGCGCCGGGCAGGGTCCCGGCGATGAGCGCGCCGGAGATGGCCAGCGCCCGGTCGTCCAGCTCGACCCGGTCGCGCAGCAGCAGTGGCACCGTCACCGCCTGGATGCCCACGCCGGTGCCCGCCACCAACGACGCCGCGAGCCAGCGGGCGAAGCGGGGCTCGCCGAAGGGGTTCCGGCTCTCCGGCGCCGCCGCCCGGGCGTCTTCGCTCATCGCCGCCCGCTCCGACCCCGGCTGCGGCCGCGTCCCCGGGCCTCCGCGTGTCGCTTGAACGCGTCGAGCTGATCGGTCCAGAACGACTCCACCGAGTCGAGCCACTGCTGGAGGTCGCGAAAGGGCTCGGGGCACAGGCGATAGACGCGCACCCGGGCATCGTCCTCCACCCGGTCCTCCTGCACCAGGCCGCGCTGGCGAAGCACCCGCAGGTGCCGGCTCATGGCCGGCGGACTCATCCGGAAGTGGGCGGCCAGCTCGCCGGCGCGCCGCGGACGCTCGCGCAGGAGGTCGACCACCCGGCGCCGGGTGGGGTCGGCCAGGGCCTGGAGGGTGCCGTCGAGGGACTTCAAGCGCGGCCTGCGGTGCTCACGGCTCGGGGACCTTCCAGTCTTCGCGGGGGACGTCGCGCAGGTGGGTGGCGAACATCCAGTGGTGGCCCTCGGGGTCGAGGGCGCGGTACAGGCGGTCGCCGTAGAACTGGTCCTCGGGCTCCATGGCGATGGTGGCGCCGGCCGCCTTCGCCCGGGCGTGGTGGGCGTCGACGTCGTCCACGTAGCAGAGGAGCTGACCGCAGACCGCCGGCAGGTGCCGCGGGCTCTGCAGGCCCATCTCCTCGTAGACCGAGGCCAGCATGAGCGCGTTGTCGCCCAGGCCCAGCTCGGCGTGGCCGATGCGGCCGTCGGGCATGGCGAGTCGCGTGCGCTCCTCGAAGCCGAAGGCCCGGCAGAGGAACTCGATGGCGGCGGGCGCGTCCTCGTAGGCGAGGTACGGGATGACGCGCTGGCAGCCCTGGGGCGGGTTGGAGGCAGGGGTCGCGTTCGTCATGACGCCGTCTCCGTCTCGTGGCCCGGAGGCTGGGGGTCGGCCAGGCGCTGGCCGAAGAACCACGTGTGGCCCTCGCAGTCGAGGCAGCCGTACAGGCGGTCTCCGTAGTGCCGGGTCTCGGGCTCCTGCAAGATGGTCGCGCCGGCGGCGCGGGCGCGCCGGCAGTGGGCGTCCACGTCGTCCACGAAGACGTAGAGGCTCTGGGTGTTCTGGCCTCCCAGGGCCCTGGGGCTCTGGAAGCGCCGCTGGGGCTGGACCCCGCTCAGCATGACGAGCCCGCTTCCCAGCTCGAGCTCGGAGTGGACGAGCCGGCCGTCGCCGTCCTCGACCCGGACGCGGGTCGCGAACCCGAACGCCTCCTCGAGCCAGGCGAGGGCCTCGACGGGGCGTTCGTAGACGACGCAGGAGCTGATCTGGGGCCAGCCTTCGGGGGGATTGGAGTGCTTCGGGGGGCTCTCGGGCGCCATGGCGATCCTCCTGGGCAGGGGGGCCGAAGGGAGCGGACCCGCTCGGCCCTACGCGTCCTGGGTATCACCCAGAAACTTAACGCGCAAGTTAAATATTAGAAGACCGCCGGCGCCCGGGCGATGGCCCTATGCTGGCCTCTGGCTCGAACCATCGGGAGGAGGGGGCATGACCACGCGTGTCCGGACGGCGGCGATGTTGCTGCTCGTGTGCGCCTGTGCGAGTGCGCCGACGACCCACTCGGACGAGGGGGGCGGCGCCGCGCCCAGCAAGCACGAAGTCATCCGAGAGTACCTCGAGGTGAGCGGCTCGCTCGACCTGGGCGAGCAGCTCGCCCGCACCCTGATGGCGCAGATGCGGCCGATGTTTCCGGACGTCCCGGAGGAGACGTGGGCGGAGCTGCAGGGCAGCTTCGATCCCCGCGACCCCGAGCTCGTGGAGATGATGGTCGACGTCTTCGACCGCCATTTCACCCTGGAGGAGGTCGAGGCGCTCCGCGACTTCTACGCCACGCCGGTGGGGCAGAGCATCGTGGCCAAGATGCCCGCTGCCATGCAGGAGTCGATGGCCGGCGGCCAGCAGTGGGGTTGGAACCTGGCGCAGGACCTGATCGAACGCCTGAGGGCCCAGGGACACGAGCCCGTGGAGCTCTGAGCCGCGCGTGGAAGAGCGTCGGGCGAGCGGATAGGCTCGACCCATGGCCCGTCCCACCGCCTCCTCCGCCACGCCGGACCCGCGCTCGCCCACCTGGCGGGCCTGGCACGACGAAGACCAGCCGATCCGCCTGGGCGTCTCCTCGTGCCTGCTGGGCCAGGAGGTGCGCTTCGACGGGGGGCACAAGCGCGACCGCTACCTGGAGTCGGCCCTGGCGGCCCACGTGGAATGGCACCCGGTCTGCCCCGAGGTCGAGCTGGGGATGGGCGTTCCCCGGCCCACCCTGCGCCTGGTGGAGGCGGGGGAGGCCGGCGATCGCCTGCGCGTCCCCGACACGGGCAAGGACTACACCGAGGAGATGGCGCGCTACGCACGCAAGCGGGTGCGCGCCCTCGGGCGCGTCGGGCTCGACGGCTACATCCTGAAGCGCGACTCGCCGTCGTGCGGCATGGAGCGCGTGAAGATCTACCCGGCCGAGAAGCGCGGCGGGGCCGGTCGGCGCGACGGCCGCGGTCACTTCGCCCGGGTGCTGCTGGACAGCGACCCCACGCTCCCGGTAGAGGAGGAGGGGCGCCTCAACGACGCGGTCCTGCGCGAGAGCTTCATCGAGCGGATCTTCGCCCGGAACCGCTGGCGCGTGCTGGCCAGCCGCGGCCTGTCCCGGCGGCGCCTGGTGGCGTTCCACGCCGCCCACAAGATGCTGCTGCTGGCCCACAACGAGGCCGCCTACCGGCGCATGGGACGCATCGTGGCGAGCTTCCAGCAGCGGCCGGACCGGGAGGTCTACGCCGCCTACGCCGCCGAGTTCGCGGCGGCCCTGCGCACCCGCGCCACGCCGCGCAAGCACGTGAACGTCATGCAGCACATGCTGGGCCACCTGAAGCGCGCGCTCCCGGCCCCGGAGAAGGCGCGGGTGCTCGCCATGATCGAGGACTATCGCCAGGGCCTGGTGCCGCTGGTGGTGCCGCTCACCCTGCTGCGCTTCCTCATCGACAGCCACCAGGTGGAGTACCTCCAGGGTCAGCTCTACCTCGAGCCCCATCCCCGGGAGCTGATGCTGCGCAACCACGTCTAGGGTTCCCGGGGCTACGGAGCGGGCGGGCCCCCGCGTTGCGCCAGCGCCGTGCGCAGGGCCTCCACGCGCTCGCGGTTCACGCCCAGGTCGCTGTAGCCCACGCGCGACGCCGAGCGCACGGCGATGTGTCCGGCCTCGGGCCGCAGCCACAGCTCCAGGTCGTCGACGAAGCCGAAGAGCGCGCTGCTGGACTCCGCGTGGAGATAGCCTTCGCTCTCGAGGACGATGCGGGTGCGCGGAAGCTCCCGCACCGCGCTTCGGGCGGCCGCCCAGGCCACCGCGGGGTCGCCCTCGAAGGCGAGCGGCTCGATCGCGTGCTCGGCGTCCCCAGCGGCGCTCGACACGCAGTTGGGCGAGGCGGGGCAGGGGGCCAGCGCGCCGTCGCGGACCCCCAGCCCGGTGGGCGGGGCGCCGGCACAGGCGAGGGCGAGCGTGAGCGCGAGGCCGGTCGCGGCGCCGACGGCGCCCCGGGTCTGCGGGGCCATGGTGGGTCCTCCCGGAGTCGGTGGTTCAACCCGCGGGCAGGGCCTCGGCCCGGGGATCGCGACGGTCGGCGACGAACCACGCGAACGCGCGACCCAGCTCGCGGGTGTCGATGGTCGTGAGGCCCGCCTGCTCGAGGGCCTTGGCAAAGGTCTCGCGGTCGAAGCGGTCGTGCATGGGGTGCTCGAGCAGCCGGCGGGAGACCGGGTGGTGGATGAAGGGCGCCAGCACCTCTTCGGCGTAGAAGCGGCCGCCGGGCTTGAGCACCCGGTGCACCTCGGAGAGCGCGCTTCGCCAGCTCGGAATGTGGTGGATGATGCCGAAGTCGAAGACCGCGTCGTAGTGGGCGTCGGGGACGGCGATGCGGGTGGCGTCGCCCACCCACAGCCGCACGCGTTCGCCGTAGGGTGCGAGACGCCGGCGCGCCCGGGCCACCATGCGCGGGTCGAGGTCGAAGGCGTCCACGCGGTCGGCGGCGAAGCAGTCGAAGACCAGGCTCGAGCCCACGCCCCGCCCGCAGCCCATCTCCAGGGCGCGGCCCCCCTCCATGGCGCCACCCATGTCGAGCAGCCGCGGCGCCTCGAAGTGGCGTTGGATGAACGCCCGGACCGGGTTGTTCATCATCAGCGTCTCGGCGCGGTTGAGAAGCATGGGAGCCTCCGACTCCGCAAGGGTATCGCCGCGGCTCCCTCCCCGGCAGTGTCGCGCCGCGCCCCAGGGAGGGGGGCGGCGGCTCCCTGCAGGTCTTTACGGCACCGGAGCCATGAACTATGCAGGGCAGGTATCGGCGCAGCGGTCACATCCTTCGGGCGAAACGGAGCCAGCGGGAGCCAGGGGGCGCGATGACCGAGCAGCGCATCCTGGTCGAGGGCGAGACCTGCTGGCAGCGCGCCCGGGCGGGCCGCGTGGCCCTGCTCGTGGACGGGGCCTCCTACTTCAGCGCCCTGGCCACCGCCATCGAGCGGGCCGAGCGCTCGATCCTGATGCTCGGCTGGGACTTCCACAGTCGGACGCGCCTGCGCCGCGACGACTCGAGCGACCCCGAAGCCGACGAGCTGCGCCTCCGGCTCGACGCCGCTGTGCGGGCGCGCCGGGGTCTCCACGTGAACGTCCTCGGCTGGGACTTCGCCCCCATCTACGCCCTGGAGCGCGAGGCCTTGCCGCTGCTCCGCCTCGACATGCGCAGCCACCGGCGGGTCCGCTTCCGGCTGGACGACCGGCATCCGCTCGGCGCCTCGCACCACCAGAAGATCGTCGTCGTCGACGACGCCCTGGCGTTCTGCGGTGGCCTCGACGTCACCGCCTGCCGCTGGGACACGCCCGAGCACGCCGCCGAGGACGCTCGCCGGGAGGACCCCGGGTTCGGCGTCTATCCGCCCTTCCACGACGTGCACATGGCCGTGGACGGCGCCGCCGCCGGCCGCCTCGGCGAGATCGCCCGCGAGCGCTGGCGCCTCGCCACCGGGCGGCGGCTCCAGGCGGTGGAGTCTTCGAACGATCCGTGGCCGCCGGAGCTTGGGGTCGACCTCGAGGACGTGACGGTCGGCATCTCGAGGACGGTCCCGGCCGCAGCCGGAAGAGACGCCGAAGTGCGCGAGGTGGAGAAGCTCCACGTGGCCGCGTTGCGAGCGGCCCGGCGCTTCATCTACCTCGAGAACCAGTACCTGACGTCCTCGACGGTGGCCCACGTTTTGGCCGAGCGCCTCCGGGAGGCCGACGGGCCGGAGGTCGTGCTGGTGCTTCCGGCCCGCTGCTCGGGCTGGCTCGAGGAGGCCACCATGGGCGTTCTGCGGGCCCGACTGCTGCGCCGCCTGCGCGAGGCGGACACCCACGACCGACTCCGCGTCTACCACCCGCGGATCCCCGGCGTGGACGACGCCGATCTCACGCTCCACTCGAAGGTGGCCGTCATCGACGACCGGCTGCTGCGCATCGGCTCGGCGAACCTCTCGAACCGCTCCATGGGGCTCGACACCGAATGCGACCTCGCCATCGAGGCGGAGGAGGACGATGGCGTGGCCCGCGCGATCGCCGGCTTCCGCGCCCGGCTCCTGGCCGAGCACCTGGGCTGCGAGCCGCAGGACGTGGAAGCGTCGCTCGCAAGGGAGCCATCGCCCATCCGCGCCATCGAAGCGCTTCGCGACGGCGACCGCACGCTCGCGCCGCTGACGGGAGAGGTGCCCGAGTGGCTCGACTCGGCGGTCCCCGAAGCGGCCCTCGTCGATCCCGAGCGGCCCGCGGCCGTGGAGGCGATGGCCCAGGATCTGGGCTGGGACACGGAGCGGCACACCGAGGCCTGGCTGCGCGCCGGGCTGGGCGTCGCCGGACTGGCCGCGCTGGCGGCCGTGTGGACCTGGACGCCCCTGCGCGAGTGGACCGACCCGGACCGCCTCGACCGGCTGCTGGGCTTCCTGCAGGAGAGCGCCTGGGGGCCGGTCGTCGGCGCCGCCGCCTTCGCCCTGGCCGGCCTCGCCATGGTGCCGGTCACCGCGCTGACCGTCGCCGCGGCGCTCATCTTCGGCTGGGCCACGGGCTTCGCGACGGCGCTTCTCGGCGCGCTGGCGGGCGGGAGCGCCGGCTACCTGCTCGGGCGCATCCTCTGGCGGGACGCCGTGCGGCGCACCGCGGGCCGGCGCCTGGACCGGCTGAACCAGGCGCTCGGCCGTCGGGGGCTGCTGGCGGTGGCCACGGTGCGCCTGCTGCCCGTGGCGCCCTTCACCGTGGTGAACCTCGTGGCCGGGGCGTCGCGCATCGGGTTCCGGGACTTCGCGCTGGGGACCCTGGTCGCGATGACGCCGGGCACGCTGCTCCTGACCCTGGCGACCGATCGCGCCGCCGCCGCCTGGCGCGAGCCCGACCTCGTGCACGTGGGGCTCGCGGGCCTGCTGGCGGTGCTCCTGGTCGCCGTCACCGTGGCGCTGCGCCGGCGGCTGGCCGACTGAGTCCCCGCGCGCGCGAGCGTCTCCCCGCGCCGGACCCCGCCCCCGTCCGCGCGC
This sequence comes from Myxococcota bacterium, assembly GCA_050618075.1. Taxonomy (GTDB): domain Bacteria; phylum Myxococcota_A; class UBA9160; order UBA9160; family UBA4427; genus JBNLVL01. The sequence continues at coordinate 84,242 of JBNLVL010000010.1, read as the reverse complement.
GCCGGGGGCCGGCCCGGCCTACACGCAGCGCGTGGCCAGGGGAAAGCGCATCACGGCCGGAGGCTCGGGACCGGCCGCGCGGTAGGCGAGGGTCGAGCGGATCTCCGGGGCCATGTCGTCGGAGTCGACGGCGAGGAAGCCCTGCTTGGTGAAGAACGACTCCTCGTCGCCCGGCAGGACGTAGAGGTCGCGCAGGCTCAGCTCGTGGGCGCGCGCCAGGATGCTCTCGACCAGTGACCCGCCGAGTCCGTGTCGCCGGTGCCCGGGGGCCACCACCAGCGCGCACAGCAGCCCGCGCAGCCCCCGCACCTCGAGCGCCACCGCTCCCACCACCTTCTCCTCGTCGAGGGCGACGAGACAGTTCTGCAACGGCAGATGGGGCGGGAGCGGCGCCAGCGAGGCCTCGGCCAACAGGGGCGCGACGGCCTCGAGGTCGTCACGGGTCGCGCGGCGGACGTCCATGGCCGCAGTCTATCGGTTCCGGCTCGCGATGGCCCCGGCCGTGGCCGCGGCTCCGGCCGCGGCTCCGTTCCCGGTCCCAGGACCCGTTGGGCTCAGCCGTGGGCCGCAGACACCTCGTCGAGGTAGAGCACGTTGCCGTCCGGGTCGCAGCACAGCGCCATGAACCCGCCCCAGGGCTGCCGGCTGGGCGGCATGGGGAAGGCGACGCCCCGCTCCGACAGGCGGGCGTGCTCGGCCGCGAGGTCGGCGACGTCGAGGCCGATCCCGGTGTGGCGTCCCACCAGCTCCTGCTGGTCGGCGCCCGCCACCGCGAGCCCCAGCCTCACCGGCCCGGCCGAGAGCGACGCATAGCCGTGCTCCGGAGCCTTCTGGTCCAGCGGCAGGCCGAGCGCCCCGGCGTAGAACCCGAGCGCCCGGTCGAGGTCGCTCACGAACACGTTCACGTACGCGATCTTCATGAAGGCACCTCGTCGGCCCCGGATGCGGGGCCCAGCTAGGAGCCTATCACCCTGGCGCTCGCCTCGAGCGGCGTGTGCGAGGTCGAGCGTGGCGCGGACGAGGTCCTCGGCCTGGCCGTCCCGCTCCGAGGCGCACAGGGCGCAGACGGCCACCCCGCGCCCGTCGGGTCCGGAGGCCCGGAAGGCCGCGCTGTGGTAGCCCGGGCCTCCGCCCCCGTGGCCCGCGAGCCGGCCCCAGGGCGAGGCGCGGTCGAGCATCAGTCCCAGGCCGTAGCCCGGCTGCTCCCACTGGGGCGGGGCCTCCGGCACCGGCACCGCGGTGGTCATGGCCTCGAGCGACGACTCGGAGACGAGGCGCCCGGCGAACAGGCCCTGGAGAAAGCGCGCGATCTCGGAGGCGGTGGAGGTGACCGTGCCGTGGCAGACCCAGCCCGGGTGGTAGCGGCCGCGGGTGTCGTGGAGCTCGCCGTCCTCCGAGAGCATCGCGGACGGGGCCGGCGCGAGGTCCGCCAGGTCGTCGATCGACTCGGCCACCGACGTGCGTCGCAGGCCCAGCGGGGCCGCGATGCGCGACGCCACCAGCGAGGCCAGGGGCTCGCCGCCCGTCTCCTCGAGGATCCGCTTCACGAGCATGTAGCCGGGGTTGGAGTAGGCCCAGCCCTGCCCGGGCTCGAAGATCGTCCCGCCCTCGTAGGTCATGGCGGCGAAGCGCTCGAACGACCAGGGCTTGCCGGGCGAGCGGCGCACGGCGTCGTGGTAGGCCCGCAGCCGCCCGTAGTCCGGCAGGCCCGCGGTGTGGTCCAGGAGCCGGCGCAGGCTGATGCGCGAGGCCTCGGGCACGCCGGGAAGCCAGCGGTCGAGGCGATGGTCGAGCGCCAGGCGTCCCTCCTCCTGGAGCCGGAGCGCCAGGGTCGCGAGCATCGTCTTGGTGATGCTGTAGGCCAGGAAGGCCGGCTCTTCCCCGAGCGAGGCGGGCGTCCAGACGGCCTCGGGCGGCGCGTCCGGGCCGCGAGCGACCGCGAGCCCGGCCACCGTGGGGGGGTGGATCTGGCGCTCGAGGAGGGACCGGAGGGCCGCGCTCAAGGCTCCCGCGCGGGAGAGGCGGCCGCGGACTCTTCGCCGCGATTGCGACCCCGGGAGTTCAGGGGGCAGCTCGCGGGCTGGCGCTGGTGGGTCCACCAGCTGACGCCACAGCGACACACGAGGGTTTCGTCGAAGGAGTGGTCGAAGCAGGGCACCGCGCGCGGGAAGTGGGCGGGCTCGCCGTCGGTCGAGGGGCGCGGTTGGCTTTGCACGCTTGTTTCCTCGCCGCAGCAGAGAGATCGGGGTGCGGTGACGGGGGTGTGGGGAGAAACTAGCAGATGAAATCGGGGTGGGCCCCGCGCAGTTGCCAGGGGTAGGCGGGTTCCCTAGCCTCCGCCTCCAGAAGGCCATCTCGGGCCGGCGTTCGCGGCAATCTCGCCTCATTCCTCGTCCCACAGACAGACCCTTCTCACCCGGCTTGCATTGAGCCGGGTCGTTCGCAGATGGACCCCGGTGTCGGACTCGGACATTCCGAGCGCGCCAGGTCGATCGACGCGCACACGAACCTCGAAGGTCGTGTGCACCACAGGAAAAGACAGCCAAGTGAGCAAGAAGCTTTACGTCGGAAATCTCCCCTTCTCGAGCACCCAGGAGGACCTTCAGGACCTCTTCGGTCGGCACGGATCGGTCGCCTCGGTGAACGTCATCACCGATCGCGAGACCGGCCGCCCGCGCGGGTTCGCCTTCGTGGAGATGGAGAACGCGAGCGACGCGGACGAGGCCATCCGCGCCCTCGACGGCAGCAACCTCGGCGGGCGCGACATTCGCGTCAACGAGGCTCAGGATCGTCGGGGCGGTGGCGGAGGCGGCGGAGGCCGCGGTCGCTACTAGCCGACGCGTGATGTTCCGGCGATCGGGGCGGGTTCTCTCCGCCCCGGTCGCCGGGCTCTTTCACGCCCCTCCCGCGCCGCCTCCCCGGCGGCCCCGGTCCGGAACGCACCGCGCGACGCACTCCGCGTCCTCGCGACGGGCCCGCTCGCAGCGTTCGCCCGGCTCCCCTCTTTCACCGCCCCCGATTCGCCGCAGCCGCCGCGCGTAACCGTCCGGGCGACGCAGGGCACTCACGCTCGACGGTTCCGCCCGGAATTTCGTGACAGAATCGTGGGCGCGAGCCTACACTGTGTGTCCCACGCATCGACACTCGTCGGTGGACTCGAAGAAAGGATCTCCCCCATGACGAAATGGCTCCCCGGCCTCGCCGTGGCCGCCGCGCTGACGATCCCCGCGGCCGCCTCGGCCGTCGCGCCCAACGGTACGTTCGTGTTCGAGGGAAGCGGCGACAACGCGATCTACGTGCTGTCGGAAGACGCCGATCTCAACTTCTTCGGCATCGCTGCGCTGTGCGGCAAGCGCAAGCTGAACGAGAACGGCAAGTACAAGGGCAAGTGCGATGCCGACCTCACCGGCATCGGCAGCAAGAAGGCCAAGGTCAAGGGCAAGCTCGAGAGGAAGGACGGCAAGACGGTCCTGAAGGAGAGCCTGAAGGCCAACGGCAAGGTCACCCAGGGCGGGGTGAGCGTGAAGTTCGATTGGAAGTGGGTGCTCAAGATCACCCTTCCCGACGGCTCCGACACCGCGACCTACAAGTGGGAGGTGAAGGGCTGCGGAGAGGCGCGAGGCCAGCGGCAGTGCTCCAAGTCCAAGGAGTCCGAGGAGGTCAGCGCGGTGGTCTTCGACAACGTGGCGGTCCTGACGGACTGGACGCTGACCCTCGACATCACGACCAACGCCAAGAACAAGATCCGCGGAACGGCCCTCATCGAGACCGATTCCGGCAAGCAGATCGAGCTGGACGTGAAGGGCACGTACGACCCCGACGTAGACACGTCGAAGATCAAGCTCAAGAACAAGAAGGGCTCGAGCGTCAAGCTCACCGACGCGACCCTGGTCGGCGACGACCTCGTGGCCCGCATCGTGACGAGCTTCCTGGGGAACCAGCAGGCGTTCGACGCGACCGGGACCGCGGTCGTCGAGTAATCCTCGCCGGCGAGGGCGCCGGTCGCGTCGACGGCCCGGCTACTCCTCGCGCGGCGGGGCGCTCACCGCTCCGAGCGGCGTCTGGTAGGTGTCGCCCGGGTGGTTCACGATGAGGATCTCGATGCGCCGGTTGAGCGCACGACCCTCCGCGGTCTCGTTGGTGGCCAGGGGCTGGGACTCGCCGAAGCCCCTGGTCACCACGCGGTCGGCCGGCAGGCCGGCCACCTGCACCAGGAAGTCGCCCACCTTGGCGGCGCGGTCCTCGGACAGCTTCTGGTTGACCTCGGTGGAGCCGGTGCCGTCGGTGTGGCCGGCCACGATGACCTCGGGGTTCTCGAACTCGGCGATGGCCTTCGAGATCTTCGTGAGCAGCGGAAAGTTCTCCGAGCGGATCTCGCTCTCGCCCACCGGGAACGTGAACCCGTAGGTCTCGAGCAGCACGTCCTGGCCGCGGCGGGAGACCACGGCCTCCTTGTCGGTGAACAGGGCGTCCACCCGGGCGTAGCGGGCCTCGGACTCGCGCTGGGCGCGCTCGACGCTCGCCAGCTGCACCTGGAGCTCCTCGGTCGACATGGTCGAGGCCAGCTCGAGGGCCGCGATGCGCTCCCGGGCGGCGGTCAGCTGGAGCTCGGCGTCGGCGTGGGCGGCCACCAGCGAGGCGACCTGGCTGCGGACGTTCCCGATCACCTCGTGATTGGGCTCGGTGAACGAGACCTCGCCCTCGAGCGGCGCGGCGATGTCCGCGACCTGCTCCTGGTACCAGAGCACGGTGTCCTCGTGGTCGTAGTCCTGGCGGTCGAACTCCTTGACCAGCTCGCTGATGTGCTGGCTCTGGGCGGCGAACTCCGAGGCGCGGCGCGCGTGGACGTTGGCCTGGGCGACGCGACTGCGGTCGGTCTCCAGGATGCCCGTGGCGATGTCGAGCTCCTTCCTGGCGCGCTCGAAGGTCTTCGGGGCGTGGCGGTCGGCCTCGGCCTCGCGCGCCGTGGCGATGGCCATGCGGGCCAGCTCGGTGGCGTCGGTCTTGAGCGCTTCCAGCTCGAGCGCCGAGTAGCCGTCCATGAGCCGCGGGCGGGCGGCCTTCGCACCCTCGAGGTCGCCGCTCTCGGCCTTCAGCGCGGCGTCGCGCAGGCGCGCCTCGAGCGAAGCGAAGCGATCGGGCAGGAGGGTGGGCGCGTCGGCGGCGACGGCGCGTTCACGACTCTCCAGCACCTCGCGCAGGGCCTCGGAGGTCTGCCGGGAGTCGGCCGCCGCCTGATCGAGGCGCTCGATGCCCTCGGTGGCGCGCTGCACGGCCTCGTCGGTGTCGTCGGCCTGGGCGGCGGCGATGGACTCCTCGAGCAGCTGTCGCGCGCTGGCCACGCCCTGGGGCGCGAGCAGCTCGAGGCCGTCCTGGTTGGCGCGGTCGAGGCGGCTGTCGAGCTCGCCGACGACGTCCATCTCTTCGAGCACCTGGTCCCGGGTGAGCGCCGGACCGGAGGCGCAGGCCAGGGTGACGAGCACCAGGGCGACGAGTGCGAGCCGGGCGGCGCCGGCCACGGAACCGGGCATCTCGAGGGCGGGGGGGCGGGTCATCTCGAACCTCCGATCGCGCGCTGAGCGCGCCGCATCTGGGGAAGAATCGTACGGGCCCGAAGTTATACGGGTGACGGCTGCTCGCGCAATGGCCGCACGGCCCCACCCGAGCCAAACGACCCGATGCCGTCGGGAACGCGCCCCTTTCTGACTCGTTTCGACGATCCGGCTCTCCGGAATGGAGTGAAACGCCCTCGGACGTGTCTCGATTTTGTATCGGGTCCGATGTATCGTTCCCTCGGCGTCGACACTGCTAGGCTTCCCGCTCCGATGGCCGTCAAGCCCCACCTCGAAGAAGACATCGTGGCCGCGCTGCGCCGCATCCTGCGCGCGATCGCCATGCACTCGCACCGGCTCCAGGAAGAGTGCGGGCTCACGGGCCCCCAGCTCCTGGCCCTGCGCGTGATCGCCCAGGCCGACGAGCTCACGGTGAGCGCGCTGGCGCGCAACGTCGCCCTCAGCCAGTCGACCACCAGCGAGCTGCTGCGTCGCCTGGCCCGGCAGGGTCTGGTGGAGATGAGGGTGGGCGCCGACCGGCGCTCGAAGGTGGCGCGCGTGACGCCCGAGGGCGAGAAGCGCGCGGCCTCGGCCCCCTCGCTCCTGCAGGAGCGCTTCCACGCCGAGCTGGAGAAGCGCGAGGAGTACGAGCAGACCCTGATCCTGGCGACCCTCCAGCAGATCGCCTCCATGATGGACGCCGAGGACCTGGAGGCCGCGCCCTTCCTCTCGGTCACTCCGGGGCCGCTCGACCCGGGGAAGCGCGAGTAGGCGTCCCACCGGCTTCGCCCGTCCGAGCTGCGCATCCGGCGCATCCGGGGAAACCGGTGCAACGCTCCGGCCGCGTCGCCGGCCTCTCGCGACGCCCGGGTCAGTCGTCGTCGAAGGGGCGACCCGGGAGGGCGACTGCGGGGCCGCCGACGTAGGCGCTGGCGGCCCCATGCTTGTAGACGAGCTCGCCTCCGCTGTGGCCCACCGAGACCCCGGCCCCGAGCACGACCAGCGTCGCCAGCGCGCCCGCGACCCGGCCGGCCGCGCCCTGGCGACCCGGGAGCAGCCCGGCTCCGGTCGCCAGAAGGGCGATGCCCGCGACCAGCATGAAGCGCTCGGCAGCCTCTTCGTGGGTCTCGATGTGGCGTTCCGCTACGACCTGCTCGACGCGGTCTTCCTGCTCTTCCCCGGTCTCGAGGGCGAGCCAGCCGGTTCCGAGCAGCAGGGCCTGCGCCAGCACGATCAGCGCCCAGCTTCGGGAAGGCAGAAGCCCCCGGTGGATCAGGAAGAGGGTCAGGATGGCGAGGCCCGGGATCAGGACTGCCAGCGCGATGGGCAGGTGAACGACGGCGGGGTGCAGGGGATCGGGCATCATGGGAGAAGTCCTCCGGTCTGGTGTTCGTCCGCAAGCTATGGTCCGAACGCGCGCCGGCCATCCGCCAGATGTCGGAGGGCGCGCGAATCCGCGCGCCCGGGGCGTGAGCGAAAGGGGGTCTCGGTGGATCCGGCAGATGTCGGAGGCAGGTTCCGGTGGCTGGCGACGCTCCTGCTCGGGACCATCGCCGCGGGGGGCGCTGTCGACCTCGCCCTGGACCAGCCGACGACCCTCTGGAGTCCCCATGTGCTGTTCGAGGTGGCGATGCTGACGCTCTCGCTGGGAGCAGTGGCGTTCCTGTGGCTCGGCTGGCGCGATGCCCGCCAGTCCCTGGCACAGACCGAGGCGGAGCTCGAAGCCCGCGGCGCCGAGCGCGACGCCTGGCGCACCCGCGCGGAGAAGCTGCTGCGCGGGCTCGGCGAGGAGATCGACGCCCAGCTGCGCCAGTGGGGGCTCACGCCGGCGGAGCGCGAGACGGCGCTCCTGCTCCTCAAGGGCTACGGCCACAAGGAGATCGCCGCGCTCCAGCACAAGAGCGAGCGGACCGTGCGCCAGCACGCCGTGGCGGTGTACCGCAAGTCGAACCTCTCCGGCCGGGCCGAGCTGTCGGCGTTCTTCCTCGAGGACCTGCTGCTCCCCGCGACCGACGAGGCGGCGGACGCCGGAGCCGAGGCGGAGTAGGGAAGGTGGCCCAGGCAACCGGCCCGACCGACCGGCCGCCGTTCCTCGCCCGGGTGGTCGACCTGTTCCTGCGCGGCGGGCTCCCGCCGATCCTGATCGCCGCCTCCCTGGCGGCGGGCGGCGTGGCGCTGCTGGGGACCGCCCGGGAGGAGGAGCCGCAGATCGTCGTCCCCATGGCGGACGTGCACGTGGCGGCCCCCGGGCTCCCCGCTCCCGAGGTCGAGCGCCAGGTGGCGACGCGACTCGAGAAGCTCCTGTCCCAGATCGACGGCGTCGAGCACATCTACTCGATGTCCCTGGCCGGGCGCGCCGTGGTCACGGTGCGCTTCCACGTGGGCGAGGACCGCGAGGACAGCCTCGTCGAGATCTACAACAAGATCTACTCCAACACCGACGAGATTCCCCCGGCCGTGCGCTCCTGGGTGGTGAAGCCGGTCGAGATCGACGACGTGCCGATCCTGATCGCCACGCTCTGGAGCGAGCGACCGGAGTCGATCGACGACTTCGGCCTGCGGCGCATCGCCGAGGAGCTCGAGATCGAGCTGCAGGCCGTGGCGGAGACCAACCGCACGCAGGTGGTGGGCGGCCGCCCGCGCGTGGTTCGCGTGGAGCTCGACCCCGACGCCCTGGCGGCGCGCCAGACCTCGGCGCTGGAGGTCGCCTGGGCGCTGGGCGTCTCGAACGTGCGCCGCGCCGCGGGCGGCTTCGACCAGCGCGACGTCTTCAGCCTGGTCGACGCGGGCGACTTCTTCGGCGGGGTCGAGGCCCTGCGGCGCGCGGTGGTGAACGTGGTCGACGGCATCCCGGTCTCGCTGGGAGACGTGGCCCGGGTGCGGGACGGTCCGGCCGAGCGCGAGGGCTACAGCTGGATCGGCTTCGGGGCGGGCGAGACCCTGCGCTCCGAGCACGTGGCGCGCTCGGCGTTCTGGCCGGCGGTGCACGTGGCCGTCGCCAAGCAGAAGGGCAGCAACGCCGTCTGGGTGGCCGACCGCGTGGAGGAGCGCATCGAGGAGCTGGCCGACACGCTGCTGCCGGAAGGCGTGCACGTGCGCATCACGCGCAAGCAGGGCGAGACGGCGAACGACAAGGTGAACGAGCTCCTCGAGGCGCTCGCAGTCGCCATCCTGATCGTGATCGCGCTCATCGCCTACAGCCTGGGCTGGCGCGAGGGGCTCGTGGTGGCGGTCGCCGTGCCCATCACCTTCGCGCTGACCCTGCTGTTGAACTTCTGGGTGGGGTACACGATCAACCGGGTCACGCTGTTCGCGCTGATCCTGTCGCTGGGCCTCGTGGTCGACGACCCCATCGTGGACGTGGAGAACATCTACCGGCACCTGCGCATGCGGGCCGAGCCGCCGCTCGCCGCCGTCCGTACGGCCGTCAACGAGGTGCGCCCGCCGATCCTGCTCTCGACCCTGGTGGTGATCGCGTCGTTCCTGCCGATGGCCTTCATCACCGGGATGATGGGGCCGTACATGCGGCCGATGGCGCTCAACGTTCCGGTGGCGGTGGTGATGTCCACGGTGGTGGCGCTGACCATCACGCCGTGGCTGGCCTACCGCGCGCTGCGCGGCGGGGTGGCGGCCGACGGCGGCGACGGGGTCACGCCGGTGGAGCAGACCGGCCTCTACCGGGCCTACGAGCGGCTGCTGGCGCCGTTTCTCGAGGCGCGCGGGGCCGCCTGGGCGCTCTTCGCCGCGATGGTGCTGCTGTTCGCCGGGGCGGCGCTGCTGGTGGCGCTGCGCGCGGTCCCGCTCAAGATGCTGCCCTTCGACAACAAGAACGAGCTGCAGATCCTGGTCGACATGCCCGAGGACACGAGCCTCGAGCGCAGCGATGCCGCGGCGCGGGAGCTGGCCGAGGTGCTGCGCCGGGCGCCCGAGGTGAAGGACTTCGAGATCTACACGGGCTTCGCCTCGCCCATGGACTTCAACGGGCTCGTCCGCCACTACTTCCTGCGCAACGGCCCGAACGTGGCCGAGATCCGGGTGAACCTGCTGCCCAAGCGCCGGCGCGCCATGCAGTCCCACGAGGTCGCCCTGCGCCTGCGCCGCTCGCTCGAGGCGGTGGCCCGTGGGGCCGGCGCCCGCATCGGGCTGGTCGAGGTGCCGCCGGGTCCGCCCGTTCTCGCCACGCTCACGGCCGAGGTCTCCGCGGCGCCCGGCGTCGCCTACGAGCGCGTCCGCGAAGGCGCGCGGGCGCTCGCGGCCCGGCTCGAGCGCGAGCCGGGCGTGGGCGACGTGGACTCGAGCGTCGAAGACCCCGCGCCCCGGCTCCTGTTCGTGACCGACCAGGAGAAGGCCGCGCTCTCCGGGGTGGCGTCGGCCGACATCGCCGAGACCCTCGAGCTGGCGCTGTCCGGCCGCGACGTGACCCAGCTCCACGCTCCCGGCGAGGTGAACCCCCTGCCGATCCGCCTGCGCCTGGCGCGCGACCGGCGGTCCGGGCCGGCGCCGCTGCTGGCGCTGCCGGTGAAGGGCCGCGCGGGCATCGTGAAGACGCGCGAGGACGGAGGCGTGCGCGACGCGGCCACCCCGGTCGTGCGGCTGGGCGAGCTGGGCCGCTTCGACGCCGTGGGGGCCGAGCAGGCCATCTACCGCAAGGACCTGCGCCGGGTCGCCTATGTCTACGCCGAGCCCGTGGGGCGGGCGCCGGCCGAGGTGGCCGCGGACGTGGCGGCCGACCTCGTCGACCCCGGTGCGCCGAGCGACCCGGGCGCCGAGCCGCGGCCGCTGGCGGGTCGCACCTATCTCGCCAACGGAGGCGGGCTGCCCTGGAGCCTGCCGGCCGGGACCCGGGTGGACTGGCTCAGCGAAGGCGAGCTCGAGATCACCCGGGACGTCTTCCGGGACCTGGGCATCGCCTTCGGCGTGGCCCTGCTCGGCATCTACGGCATCCTGATCTACCAGACCGGAAGCTACGCCATGCCCCTCATCCTGATGATCTCCATCCCGCTCACGCTGATCGGCATCATGCCCGGCTTCTGGCTGCTGTCGGCGCTGGCGGGCCGGGAGGTGGGCGGCTTCGCCAACCCCACCTTCTTCACGGCCACCGCCATGATCGGGATGATCGCGCTGGCGGGCATCGCCGTGCGCAACGCGATCCTGCTGATCGAGTTCGTGCACGTCGCCCTGCGCCGGGGCACGGGCCTGCGGCGGGCGCTCCTCGAGGCGGGCGCCGTGCGCATCCGGCCGATCCTGTTGACCGCCGGGACCGCCATGCTGGCGGCGATTCCGATCACCCTCGACCCCATCTTCTCGGGCCTGGCGTGGGCGCTGATCTTCGGCCTCCTGGTCTCCACGGCCTTCACCCTGGTGGTCGTGCCCGTCGCCTACCACCGCGTCTACCGGAACCGGCCGGGGCACGGCGTGCGCGGCGGAGCCGGAGCGGAGGAGACCTCGTGAGGCGTTTGGCGCGACGCTCTGTCGAGGCGGTGCTCGGAATCGTCGTCGTCACGGCCGCGGTCGTGTGGCTCTCGGGCGGCTGCGAGGAGCGGGTGGCGCCGGGCGAGGTCGACGTCGCCGCGGGCCTGGGGGCGGAGGGCGCCGCGCGAGCCAGCGTGGAGGAGGTCGTGGAGCCCGCCTTCGAGTGGGCCAGCGCGGAGGTGGCGTCCTCGAGGCACACGGCGGTGTCCTCCCGGGTGCTCGCCCGCATCGAGGACGTGCGCGTCCGCGCGGGCTCGGCCGTGTCCGAGGGCGACGTCCTGGTGGTGCTCGACGCCCGCGACCTCCGGGCCCGGGTGGGCGAAGCGCAAGAGGTGCTGCGCGCGGCCGAAGCGCGCCTGGAGCTGGCCTTGCGGGAGCACGCGCGCGCCCAGGAGCTGCTGCGCACCGGGGTGGCGCCCGAGCGCCGCCTCGACGAGGCGACCACCGAGCTGCGGGCGGCCCGCGCCGACGTGGCGGGCCGGCGGGAGGCGCTCTCCGAGGCCAGGACCGCGGCCTCGTTCGCCGAGATCCGCTCGCCGGTGACGGGGCGGGTGGTCGACCGCCTGGCGGAGCCGGGCGACACGGCGGTCCCCGGTCGATCGCTCCTGCGCATCTACGACCCGACGCTGCTGCGCGTGGAGGCGCCGGTCCGGGAGTCGCTGGCCGTGCACCTGAAGGTGGGAGACGTGCTGCGCGTGGAGGTCCCGGCGCTGGGCGAGCCGGTCGACGGGCGCATCGATGAGATCGTCCCCTTCGCCGAGCGCGGGGCGCGCACCCTGCTGGTGAAGCTCAGCCTTCCGCGCAGCGACGCGCGCCTGTTCGCCGGCATGTTCGCCCGGGTGGCGATCCCCGCCGGCCAGAGCCGGCGCCTGCGGCTGCCCGAGGCCGCCGTCGAGCGCGTGGGGCAGCTCGAGTACGTGACCGTGGTGGATGCCGAGGGCGCCGCCGAGCGCCGGCTGGTGACCACCGGCCCGCGCGCCCACGACGGCAGCGTCGAGGTGCTGAGCGGCGTGGCCGCCGGCGAGCAGGTGTTGCTGCCCGAAGTCGGGCCGGAGTAGCGCGCGAGCCGGGGCCCAGCGGTCCGCCGGCGCGGAGAGCGCCTCCCGCCGGCCGGGCGCGGGCCGGGGACGGCGCCGGGCTGGGATCAGCGCAGCAGCGCCGCCGGCAGCAGGGCCAGCAGCCAGCTCGTCATCGAGCCCAGCAGGAAGTACTCGGTCACCACGTCGACGGGCCGAGGCCTTTCGTCGTGCTGACTGGCCTGGTCGCGGGCGGCGGTCAGCTCCGGGAACCGCACGAGGCTCTTGGCGGACACCACGAGCGCCGCCGCGGTCGCCTCCCCGGCCAGCACGAAGCCCAGGATGAGCCAGCGCTCGAGCACGCCGATGAGGCGGCCGCCGAGCAGGGTGGTCTCCGCGGTCTGGAAGTTCGACCCGGCCAGCGCGAGGGTGGAGCGCACCAGGCCGTTGGCCGTGGTGGTGAGCGCGGCGAAGGCGGCCGCGGTGAAGAGGACCTGCTCGGGGGACGCGGCGGCCAGGCCGGGCCAGGGCGAGCCCCGAACGGTCTCGACCCAGGCGGGGCGCAGGGTCAGCTCGCCGGGGATTCCCAGCAGCAGCCCCAGACCCGCGAGCGCCATCCACGCAAGGGGCCAGCCGGTGCCCTCGCTGACGGGGAGGGTTCGGAGGCCGATCCAACCGACCAGCGCGACCCCCGCGAACGCCAGCCACCCGAGCGGAACCGGGGCGGACGCGAAGCCGAAGCTGCTGCCCAGCGCGACCGCGAGGCCGGCGCCGAGGCCCAGCGCCGCCCGGCCACGCGAGCGGGGCCAGCCCGAGAGGCCGCCCGCCACCGCGTCGGCCGCGGCCAGGGCGAGCAGCAGGCAGGCCGCCGCGGTCAAGGAAGCGCCTCCAGCAGCGCCTGGCGGGCGGCCACCAGGGCGTCGATGCCGTTGGTGGTCTTGCGCCGGCTGACGGCCGCCGGGTCGATGCCCACGCGCGCGGCGATGTCGGTCTGGGTCAGCGACTCGATCAGTCCCTCGGCGATCTGCTTGTCCCGGGCGTCCATGCGGCGCAGCACCTCGTCGCGCAGGATGAGGTAGGCGTTGACCAGCCCGCGAAGGGCGGGGTCGGCGCTCTCGAAGGCGCAGGTCCGGAAGGCGTTGGGCTTGCGCTCCTGGCCCTTGATGTGATCGATGGCGGCGCGCGCCGTGTACCAGGCGCTGCCGGTCTGGCCCAGGGGCTGGACCGCCGGATCGAACTCGATCTCCCCGTGGCCGATGCCGAAGCGCAGGCGCCCGACCTCGGCGAAGCGGAGCTGGAGCAGCAGCGTCACGTCGAGCGCGGGGGCGAGCCGGGCGTAGGCCCCCTGGAACTCGTCCCCCACCGTGATGGTGAGCGGCTGCACCGCCGCCGTGGCCCCGTGGCCCGCCACGGCGGCGAGCGCCTCGCCGAGCTGGGCCAGGAGATCGCGGGGCCGCTCGCTGCCGCGCGACGCGACGACGTCGCCGATGATCGTGTGGGCCTCGGGCAGGTGCTCGGTCGCCGGCATGAAGAGAAGATGCCGAATTGACGAAATATGTCAATTCATAAACGAATTGATTCATAAGATCAATTTCGAGCTCGCTTGATGTCTCTGGTCAATCCGAGCCGCCCCCTGGATGCCCCTCGGGGGAAAAGGGGCAGAGGGGCAAGGGGGGGCTGGCTGGACTGGCCTCCCAGGCGGACTCGGGCCGGGTCAGTACAGCCGGGCCAGCAGCCGGGCCAGGGCGGCCCGCCTGGCGAGCGGAGTGGGGGCGAGGATGCCCTCGGCCTGGAGCGCCCGCAGCAGCTTCTCGGGTCGCACGCCCGCGGTGCCGACGATCTCCACGTGGCCCGCGGCCACGGCCACCTGCTGCACCCGGTCGTCGACCATGAGCTTCGCGTTCTCCTGCTCGGCCACCTCGAAGACGAAGTCGCTCTCGAGGCACGCTCCATCGGGGCCCCGGCGCCGGCAGGTGTTGCGCTCGTCGGTCACCACCGCCAGGTGGCTCTCCACCACCGGCGACAGCGCAGGCGGCTCGACCACCATCCGCGCGCGCGGGTGGATCTCGTTCCAGTTCGAGCCCGAGGCGATCTGGCACACGCCCACCGTGATGCCCAGGGTCGCCACGTGCAGGAGCACGCGACCGCAGTCGGCCGCCGCGTCCACCCCGGCGAAGGGGGACGAGACCGTGACCAGCCGGTAGTCGCCCGCCGCCTCTCCCAGGCTGCCAGCCGGGCCGGCGCCGGAGAACGCCGCGCGCGCCACCAGCCCGCCCTGGCTGTGGCCCACCACGGTGACGCGCGGGTCGCGCATGTGCGGGCGCAGCGCCGCCAGGGCCGCGCGCAGCTGACCGCCGCTCTCGGCCAGGCTGTCGCGGTCATCGTAGTTGAAGCAGAGCGTCTGCTGACCGTGCAGCTCGAACACGTCGGCCAGCGACCGGAAGCGCCCGCCCGACGAGTAGCAGCCGTGCACCAGCACCACGAGCGGCCGGTCCGGGTCGATGTCCTGGACCGCGGGCTGCCGCGGCGAGCAGGCCGCCAGCCCGGCGATGGCGGTGGTGGGCGCGACGTCGGCTGCTTCGAAGCGCAGCGGCGCCGTGGTCGGCGGGTGTCCGCAGGCCGAAAGCGCGAACGCGCCGAGCGCACCCAGGCGGGCGAGGATCAGCCGCCTCCGGGAGGCCGGGCCGGGCGAGCGGTCGGGCATACCGGAACCATCGCCGCTTTCGCGCGCGGGGACAACGCCCGGGGTGTCGTCGCTCTCGCCGGACGGCGCTCAGTCGCCGTCCTCCAGCAGGAACGCCCTCAGTGCGCGGACCGTGCCGGGGTCGATGCCGTGGTCGCCCGGATGGGCGTAGAGCGTGACCGGGAAGCCGTGGGCCTCGAGCACCCGGCGCATGCGGCCGGCCGCGTCGAAGCCCACGATGGGGTCGGATCGCCCGTGGGCGATGAAGACCGGCGGGCGGAAGGCCCGAGGCTTCTCGATGCGCGGCATGGAATCGAGCAGCACGTAGCCCGCCACCGCCGCCACCCGATCGACCGGCGGTGAGACGCCGGCCGCGACGTCGAGCGCCAGCATGGCGCCCTGGGAATGGCCGGCGAGCGCCAGCACCTCGGGCCGGTAGCGCGCGCGGATGCGCCCGAGCAGGCGCTCCACGGCCTCGCGCGCCCGGGGCAGCTGCTTCGAGGGCTCGGGCCAGGCGTTGGCCGAGGGGTCGTCGGAATAGGGCTTCGGCCAGTCGCCCTCGATGAACTCCCACCAGATGGCGCCCCAGCCGTTCTCGTGGGGCAGGGCGGCGGTGGGCAGGAACACCCGGATGTCGTCGCCCAGCAGCGCCTCGGCCAGGGGGCGCATGTCGGACCCGCGGCTCCCGTAGCCGTGGAGCAGCACGATGGCGCGCCCGCCGGTCCGCTCTTCGGGCAGACGCGTCACGACCTCCAGCTCGAGCGGATCCCAGCGGGCGGCCAGCGCCTGCTCGAGGGGGACCGGGCCGGGGGGCGGAGGGGCGGCGTCGCAGGCGAGCAGCGCCGCGAGGCAGAGGAGCAACACCAGACGCACCCGTGCTTCGGCTCCGAGCATTGCGCCGCCGACTCTAGTCGATGTGCGACGAGGCCAGCCACGACGGGCGTCCCGGCCGGCTCGATGGACGCGGGATCCCTGCAAGGGCGATCGCACGGTCCTGCGGGCCGGACCTCTCGACGGTCGTGTCCACTCGAGTGGACGGGTCGGCGGCGGCGGGGCGACACAGCTGCGTCTCATGGCGGCACGCCGGTTGCAACCTCGCGCGGCGTCGGTTCGCACAATGAAGGAGGCCGGACCCATGGCCGTACAGCCGCCGCAATGCACCAAGAACGCCCTGGCGACGGAGCTGGATGTCTCGAACGGCGAGCAGCTGCTCTACGAGGTGAAGCTCGCTCGCGGCGCGCAGCCGGTCTTCGCGATCGTCGACCAGAACGAGCAGCCCGTCCTCGGGAGCGACGACCCGCCCGACCCCGATGGCGTCTTCAGGGCCAAGTGGCCACCGGATCCGAATGCGGTGCAGATCCCGAACGATCTCGCCCACACCCTGGGCATGCACTTCGTCACCGCAGTCGAATACCACTATCGCGTCACCCGGATCGATGGGAACGGGCAGACGCTCGACGTGCTCAAGGACTGCTCCTACGTGAGCGACCCCCACGAGTCGACCGACCGGTTCCACGTGGCCCTGCGCGTGTTCACGGTCTGAAGGAGAACGTCGATGCTTCGCTCCCGATCGCTGACCGGTGTGTGCGCGCTGTTCGGGCTGTTCTCGTGGCTTGCCGGCCCCGCGGCGGCCGAGGACCTGCCCGACTTCGACCACTGGCTCAACCAACAGACCATGCGCCCCCTGGCCACCGCCGTCGACAACGGCGCCAGCGACAAGACGGTGAGTGCGCCGGCGCGCAGCCGCAACACCTCGTCGCTCGTGGACACGAGCTCGGTCTCCGACCTGGTGGGCGTGGCCCTCAACCTGGCGGCCCTCACGGGCTCGTCGGAGGGGGACAACGACGTCACAGCCGGAATCACCACGGTCAGCGGGTACGCCTTCTACTCGGCCTTCTCCCGGATCGAGCCGCTCGACCCCGTCCACTACTGCTCGAGAGGGGCCCGGCTCGCTCGCCGGTTCTCCCTGACGCTCGGCTACGAGGAGGACGACGACGGAGAAGAGGGCGACCTGGCGGGCGACGCCGTCGTGCTGGGAGCCAAGTGGAACATCTGGCGCGAGAACGAGGCGTGCACCAGCGACATGAAGGGCCTCGTGGCATCGCTGAAGGGCTCGGCGGCGGCCTATTCGGGCCTGTCGATGGCGGCCCAGGACAAGCTGGCCGAGCTCGACGACCAGACCGCGGACGCCGCATTCGTGAACAGCCTCGCTGACCCGACCCGTCTCGCGGCGCTCCTCGATGCCCACGGTGAGGAGCTCGGCCGCTGGATCCAGGAGGACTACTTCTCCGATCCGGATCGCTTCGAGCCCTTCCAGACGCTGGACGACCAGACGCGCAAGCAGATCGAGGAGCTTCGCAACGGCCACCGGATCGCCGTCGATTTCCTCACCAAGCAGCGCAGCGGAGACCTGACCGACGAGTACTCGGCGCGCTTCATCTGGGACTGGTCCCTCGACCAGCACCTGTCGCTGGTGGGCAACGCCGCCTTCAACTACCAGAGGATCTCCAGCAACGACGACGCCTACGGGGGGTCGCTGGCCGCTCGCGTCGACTACACCCCGTTTCCGAAGGCGGCCGCGTTCGGGCCGAACCCCATTCGCCTGAGCCTGTCCGGAGAGGCGGACTGGAAGTCGGAGAAGTCGGACCTCTACAAGGGACAGCTGACGCTCCGGATTCCGCTGCCGTTCGAGGCCGCCCAGGGAATCGAGATCCCCATCTCGCTCACTCTGGCCAACCGGACCGAGCTGGCGGACGACACCGACATGCGGGGGATGATCGGCTTCTCGGTGGATTCGAGCCAGCTCTTCGGGCTCCTGAATCCGCTGACGAACCCGTAGGGAGCGCGCGATGAGCACCTCGATCCAGCTCTCCGTGGAGAAGGCCCGAGACGCGCTGTGCGGCCCGACGCCGGCGAGCGACTGCGCAGACACCCTGGCGAAGCTCGCGGCCCACGTTCAGCCGAAGGTGGCCGACCTGCTGGACCCTTCCGCGGGCCGCGAGGTGCTCGCCCAGCCGCAGAGGTGGAGCGA
Organism: Myxococcota bacterium; assembly: GCA_050618075.1. Lineage (GTDB taxonomy): Bacteria > Myxococcota_A > UBA9160 > UBA9160 > UBA4427 > JBNLVL01. Next base: position 66,488 of record JBNLVL010000010.1, on the reverse strand, counting down.
CTACCTGGTCTCGGGGTCGTTGACCAGCCTGGAGAGCGCCGTGGGAGAGGTGGGCGCCAGGGCGCTGCTCGAGGCCACCGCCACGCCGTGGGACATCCTCCAGGGGGTGGTGGACGACGGCGTCAGCCTGTTGCTGCCCGCCATGTCGGCCATCGCCGCCGTGGGCCTGCTGTCCATGGCGCTCCTCGAGCTGGTCAAGGTGCTCCCCTGGCGCCGAGCCTTCAACCGGGCCCAGTTCCGGCTCTTCATCGCTTCGAATCTGCGCCGGCTCGAGCGCGCGCTCTTTCCCAGGGTCGAGTCCGAGGACGACGCGGCGGCCCAGGCGGCTCGGGCTGCCTTCCGGGAGATCCACGTCCCCCGTACCCAGCAGGTCATCGAGGAGGTCGAGGCCCTGGCGGTCTCGGGCAACGCGAACGCGTTGTACGACATCGACACCGCTCAGTTCACGGGCCAGGTGGGCGCCGCCATGAAGCTCGCCGTGGCCTACCCATGGCTCTATCCCGGCGTGGTGGCCGGCCTGGCGGCGGCTGCGCCGCCGGTCGACCTGGCGCTGGTCCTCAGCGGGCCGCCCGATGCCGCGGGCAAGGCGGCCTTCACGGAGGCCCGCACCCGGGTGACGGCCATTGCCCAGCGCTCGCTCGACGCCATGCAGATCAGCCTGGGCCGGCGCTGGGCGCGCCGTCAGCACCTCTCGGCCTGCCTCATCAGCGGGACCATCATCTTCGGGGGAGTGCTCTGGAGCTACGCGGGCTGGCCTCCGGGCACGGCGGCCGTGTACTGGGCCGCCATCGCCGCGTTCGGCGGCGTGACGGCCCCCATCGCCAACGAGGTCGTGAAGCGCCTCCGCGCCGCCCGGACGCGCACGGGGTGAAGGAGTTCGCAGGGACGCTGACCGTGCGCGAGACCTCGCCCGGGGGCGGGGTTGCGGACCCCGCGGAGGAGTGGCCCGATGGCTGGATGCAGCATCCCGGTCGGGTCGCCTTGCTCGTGCACGGGTTCAACAACGACGAGCGGGAGGCCACGGAGGCCTACGCTGCGCTCCGGCGAAACCTGCCCGAGGGACCGGCCCAGGTGGGGTGCTTCCACTGGCCCGGCGACGCGGACTTCGGGTGGTTCCGGTTCGCCGACTTCCTGAGCTACCCGGACGAGATCCCCGATGCCCGAGAGGCCGCGCGGGTCCTGGCCAACCACCTCGTGGACCTGCACCGGGACTGTCCTGCGGTCGAGCTGGTGCTGATCGGTCACTCGCTGGGATGCCGGGTCATCCTCGAGACCCTGCGGCGGCTGGTGGGGCGGCCCGCTCCGCCCATCGCGGCCATCGTGCTGATGGCGGCGGCCGTGCCGGTCGAGCTGTGCGAAGCGGGTGGGCCGCTCTGCGTCGCGGGCTCCCTGGCCGACGAGCGCATCGTCCTGCACTCGGGCTCCGATTCCGTCCTGCGTTTTGCCTTTCCGATGGGCCAGGCGGCGGCCTTCGCCATCGGCCACGAGCCGGACGCCTACCTGGAGCCCATGGGGCTCGACGGAGACCCGGTGGGCTTCGCCACCGCGGAGCGCGACCTGGCGCGCAACGCGCACGGCCACTACTGGGGCGACCCCCGGGTGGCCGAGGTCATCGCCGCCGAGCTCGGTCGCGCGCCGGCGCGGTGGCTGACGTTCCGCACGCTCCCGCGCCACGCGCTGCCCGAGCCCTGGGAGCTGGGTCGGACCTAGAAACACTCCACGGCGTCGAGCCGAAGGGACCGGCACCTGTCTACACCAGTAGACACCACAAGGTGTTCGAGTCCACTCGGGAGGACATCCCCCTGGCGGGTGTGGCGAGCCTGGGCGCTCGAACGCCCGTGCTCTGCCCCGACGTCGGCAGACGTCCCACGCCGCGTCCACTGACCAACCGCCTGCAGCGGCCCCTGCGACTGGCACGGATCGTGCTGTTCGTCGGCCCCCGAGTCCGCGCGGCGGAGGCCGCGGTCCGGATGAAGAGGATCGAGCCATGGACGCCGACTACACCACCCACGCCGAGACCGTCACGCAAGCGGAAGGGAGGCGCATCGGGCGCGAGGCCAGATGGGGGCTCGCGCTCTCGGGCGGCGGAGTGCGGTCGGCCTCGTTCGGGCTGGGGGTGCTGCAGGGGCTGGTCCGGAAGGGGCGGCTCGACGACATCGACTACCTCTCCACGGTCTCCGGGGGCGGCTACATCGGGTCGTCGCTCACCTGGTTCCTCAGTCGCCGGACCGATCCGGCCAGAAAGCCGGGAACCACGACCGGCCGCTTCCCCTTCGAGCAGAAGCTCGTGGCCGACGGCGAAGGGGTGCGCGCCAACCCCGTCCTCGAGTTCATCCGCCAGCACGGCAACTACCTGATCCCCGGCGAAGGGCTGAACGCCACCTCGCTGGCGGCCGTGGTGCTGCGGGGGATGACGATCTCGCTCTTCATCTACGGCGGGCTCCTCACGGCGCTCTTTGCCGTACTCTGCCTGACGACCCTGCTTCCCATCCGCGACGACCCCGCTCCGGGCGTGGCGGCCCTGGCGGCGCAGTGGACTTCCGAGGCGACCACGGGGCCAGACGCGCCCGCCGCGCCTGCCGCGCCCGAAGGCGGGGAGGCCGCGACGCGCGCAGGGGAGAGCGCCGCCTCGACCCTGGCCGCCCAGCGCCGGGCCTTCACCGAGGGGCTCACGGACCTGGCCCAGCGCGTGCCGCTGCCGCCCGCGGTGCTCTCCATGCTGGATCGGAGCCCGGCCGAGGGCGAGGGACTGTCTCTCGAGTGGGCCGGCGACCTGTTCGACGGCAACCGCATGCTGGGGCTCTCCGCGCTCCTCTCCGTGCTCTTCCTGGGCCTCTCGGTGGTGTACGCCGTGGGGAGCTCGAGCCGGTGGGTGAGCCGCGGCCTCAAGCTGGCGACGGCGTTCTCCACCGACGCGCAGGGCCTGCGCTACGACCTGCGGGCGAGGGCGCAGCGGGGCTTCGGCCGGCTGCTCACCGTGATCCTCGGGGTGACGCTCGTGGGGCTCGTGCCCGTCGCCAGCCGCCTGCTCTCGGACGTGCTGGCGGTGCAGGCGGGCGGAGCCGCCGGCGGCGCGACCGTTCTGGGCTCGCTGCTGGGCTTCCTCAAGCTGCGCTCGGAGCAGAGCGACCCGCCGGCCAAAGGCGACGCAGAGAGCAGGCCGCCTTCGACCACCGAGAGGATCCTGACCGTCCTGCGTCCGTTCCAGGTCTACCTCGCCGCCTTCCTGGTGCTCTTCGGCGTGCTCGTCGGCTGCTACGCGATCGTGCAGCAGGTGGGCGCCGTGTGGAGCCTCGCCGCCGGCGGGGTGGCGGCCCTGGTGGGCGGCCTGGCCAACCTCAACTACCACGGCCACCACCGCATGTACCGCGATCGGCTCATGGAGACCTTCATGCCCGACTTCGATCGCGTGGGCGACGGCGACTGGGGCCACGCCACCGAGGCCGACGACGCGCTCATCGAAGACATGTGCGCCGAGGGCTGGAACGAGCGCCCCTACCACCTCATCAACACCAACGTCGTGCTGGTGGACTCGGGGGTGGGCCGCTACCGGGGCCGCGGCGGCGACAACTTCATCCTCTCGCCCCTCTACTGCGGCAGCGACGCCACCGGCTGGTCGCCCTCGAGGCGCTTCATGAAGAGCCGCTGGGGTCGCGGCATGACGCTTCCCACCGCCATGGCCATCTCCGGCGCCGCCGCCAACCCCAACACGGGGGTGGCCGGGGCGGGCGCCATGCGCAGCCGCGTGGTCTCGGTGCTGATGTCGCTCCTCAACCTGCGGCTCGGCTACTGGGCGCCGAACCCCGGGCGCGAGCGGCGCTGGCTCCGCATCGTGCGCCGGCCCAACTTCCTGAAGCCGGGCCTCGGCGCCGTGGTGGGCCGGGGGCTCAGCGAGACCCGGGACATGATCGAGCTGAGCGACGGCGGCCACTTCGAGAACCTGGGGCTCTATGAGCTGGTGCGGCGCCGCCTGCCCCACATCATCGTGGTGGACGCGGGCTGCGACCCCGACTTCGCCTTCGCCGACCTCTCCAACGCCGTCGAGCGCGTGCGCACCGACTTCGGGGTCGAGATCGACTTCTCGAGCTCGCCCAACCGCCTCGCCAAGCTCCTGCCCAACGAGCCCTACCGGCCCGCAGAGGGGAAGATCGAGGTGGCCGAGCACGGCTATGCCACGGCCACGATCGTCTACCCCGAGGTGCCCGACCCGGAGAACCCCGAGGAGCCGAAGCGTCGCCGGGAGAAGGGGGAGCTCATCTACATCAAGAGCACCCTCATCAAGGACCTGCCGCTGGACGTCTACTCGTACCGGCTGCAGCACGACGCCTTCCCCCACGAGACCACCGCCGACCAGTTCTTCACCGAGGCCCAGCTCGAGGCCTACCGGGCCCTGGGGCTCGGCATCGCGATGTCGCTGCCGGCGTAGGGCGCCGGCCGGCGCAGACAAGGAGCGAGACATGACCGACGAAGACGTCCTGGCCTACCTCCGTGGGGGTGGGAGCCACTTCTTCTCCTTCGCCGACATTCCGGTGGTGGACGAGGACTCGAGCATCGGCGTCGCGCTGACCGCTGCCTGCGACTACGGGACGCGAGGGGTGGTGGTGCGCGGCGCGGACAACCAGTTCGGCTTCGCGACGGTCGACGACCTCGTGGGCTTCCAGCACTCCCGGGGCGTGGTCGCCGAGAGCGTGCATGCGCCCGTGCGCGAGATCGGCCCGGTGCGCATCGCGGGGGCCGAGATGAGCGCGCCCATCGCCCGCGTCCGCGAGAAGTTCGAGGCTCCGGGTGTGAAGGTGATGTTCGAGTCGGGCAGGGCGATCGGGCTCCTCAGCGAGGCCGAGGACTGGGAGAGCCGGTTCTTCCAGGTCCCCACCATCTACTACTGCCCGAACGGACACGCCTGGGGCCCCCCGCCGCCGACGAAGTGCTTCTGCGACGGGGAGCCGGTGGCCTGAAGCCGGAGCGCCGCGCGTGCTGGGAACCGTCCTCGACCGCATCACCAGGCTCTTCGGGCGCGCCTTCTTCATCGGTGCGTTCTTCCCGGTGGTGCTCTTCGTGGCCACCCACGTCACCCTGAGCGGCTTCCACCTGGGCTGGCAGGAGACGGGCGCCTGGTGGAAGGGGGCCTTCGAGAACAAGGCCCTGGCGGGACTGCTGCTGCTCGTGGGGGTCACCGCCAGCGCCTACCTGGTGATGATCGTGAGCCCCATGCTGAAGCGCGTGCTCGAGGGGCGCTACGAGCTGGGGCGCCTGACCGAGCCGATGCGCAGGCGCAAGAAGGCCCGGTTCATCGCGGCCGAGAAGAACGCCGACAACGACCGGGAGGAGGTGGTGCGCCGCACCCGGCACTACGAGCAGCTTCACGGTCGGCTCGTGGCGGCCTTCCAGCGACGCCAGGCCTCCCAGTCGCCGGTCCGGGCGGACATCCGTCTCGACGCCTGCCTCGCCGACCTCGAGCGCAAGCTCGCCCGGCTTCGGGGCAAGGGCCTCGTGGACGCCCAGGAGCTCGAAGACTGCGCCGGGCAGATCGTGCAGCTCTACGACGGAGGCGCAGACCCGAAGCGCCTCGAGAAGCCCCATCGCCGGCTCGAGAAGGTGCTGCAGGACGTCGTCCACACGGCCGAGCAGCGCTACGCCGAGTCGCTGATGGACTTCTCGTCGCGCTTCGCGCGTTCGTCCGGAAGCGTGGGCGTGTGCATCACCACCCTCGGCAACATCATGAGCGCTACCCGGTCCTACCCGTACGACCGCTACTGCATCGACCCCGTGGCCACCTGGCCCCCGCTCCAGACCGTCATCCCGAAGGAGTACTTCCCCACGGTCGAAGACGCGCGCGTCTCCTACGACTTCGCGGTGGTGTGCACCTACCTCTCGGCCCTGGTGGCGGCCTCCTGGGCCGGCGTGATGGTCTGGGACCTGGCAACCGCCTGGCCCGTTCTCGAGTGGGTCGGCTGGGCGCCCATCAGTGCCGTGGTGGGAGGCGCGCTCGGCACCCTCGTCTTCCGCGCCCTGGCCATCGAAGCCGCCCGCTCCTTCGGCGCGGTCTTCCGCACCTGCTTCGACCTCTACCGCTTCGAGCTGCTGAAGAAGCTCTCGCTGCCGCTCCCCGCCAACCTGGCCGAGGAGCGGGCGCTATGGGAGAAAGTGAACCAGCTCCTGGTCCACGCAGACTGGTCCCAGGACCTCGGCTATGCCCACGACGGGAAGCCGGCGGTGGGGAAGGCCGTGGCTCCGGCAGCGGCGACCGCGGGGAAGGCGCCGGGCGAGAAGGAAGAGGAGGGGTTTGTGGGGCGGTTGGTTGGGTTGTTTGGTGGGGGGTAGCAAGTTTGAGGCTCTACCGAAGAGCTCCGGGGAAACCAACGTGGACCGCCCTTTTCTACCGGTCCTTCCGTCAGAACTCCCTGCTCATTGGATCGCCCAAGATTCGCTACACGCGGCGATTCTGGGCGGCAAACAACCGAAGTACCGTAAGAATTGGCTATTCTTGCCAGTGGATTCGACTGGTACTCCAACGATGCGGCTGACAGCAGCCCGAAGGTGGGAGGAGGGAGTTTCGATGCTTGTCGGTTTCGGTGCGGCTTGCGATGGCGATCGCTCTGCTACCGGCCGTAGCCGGGAAGGGCAAGTTCGTGTAGACCGAATCTGGGGGGAGTATGGCGAAACGTCAGTGGTTCACGAAGCAGTTGTTGGTGCCCAGTCTTCATTTGGATGCAAAAAACCCACGGCTCGGTCGAGAGACAGCTCTACATGCACCGCGCGATATCATTCAGTACCTCTTCGAACACGATAAGGCCCTCGATGTAGCCGAGAGCATCGCAACCCGCGGCTTCTTTCCGAACGAACCCCTTCTGGGAATCACCGAGGGCGGCAAGACGGTGATAGTCGAGGGCAACCGACGTCTGGCCGCGCTCAAGGCCCTCCGGGAGCCTGGCCTGCTCGAAGGCGCGCTCGGGCGCAAGGTCGAGCGCCTGTCAAAGTCGATTGCGGACCCTGGTGATATCGCGAAGGTTCCCGTGACCATCGCGCCCAACAGGCGCGCCACCGATCGGCAGGTTGCCGGGAAGCACGTCGGCACACCGGTACTCCCGTGGCAAGCTGAAAACCGGGCCAGCTTCATCATCGAAAAGCTCGAAGAGGGCTATACCAACGAGCAGCTCCTCGATCAGCTCGGGTTCACCGACGCAGACATCCAGAAAGCACGGCAAACACGGGCCATCGCCGACATGGCTCGCTCTCTCGACCTGCCAGACGAGGTGCAGGCAAAGCTCGATAGTCCTCGCACAAAGGTGTTTTCGACCATTGGCAGAGTGTTCGATTCCACGGTGGGACGCGAGTTCCTAAAGGTGCGCCCCGACCGAGAACATGGCATTCGTGGTGACACCACGAGAGGCGAGTTTGTTAAGGGCTTCACGAAGCTCGTCAGGGACATCGCGCTCGGGCACCGAACGTCCAGGACGCTCAACACGAACGAAGATATCAAGGAGTATTTTGACTCGTGGGACAACAAGGAGCGCCCGGCAAGGAAGAGAGGTCGCTTCGTTCCAGCGGATGTGATTAACAAACGGTCTGCCGCTTCAAAGCCCGAAGCGCCCAAGCCTGCTCCTAAGAGGCCCAGGCTAGAAAGCAAGACGGTAGTCCCGAAGAGCTTCAGAAATAGGTACGGAGGAGGGCGTCTAACTGAGATTCGGGACGAATTGACCAAGCTAAAGCGCGATGACTTCCCGAACGCAGGGTCGGTCTTGCTTCGTGTGTTTTTCGAGCTCGCAGCCATCGACTATTTGAAGCGCTCAGGCGAACTGGACGCCCTCACCAAAGCGCTCAAGGACAAGGGGAAGCTCCGTTACACAACGCCCACGATGAGGGAGATGGCTCCTGTCCTAACGCGCATCGCGAAGGAGAATCTACCGAGGGCCGACGCTAACAAAGTTGAGAAGGCACTTCGGCACGATCCCTCTGCACCGTTCTCGATCAACGACCTGCACTCCTTTGTGCATCAGGTCAACGACCTTCCGGGCGGGAGAGATATTCAACAGTTCTGGCTCCGGGTGGAGCCTTTGATGAGTCTGATGCTGGAGAACCCGATCGAGGACGACGCGGAGTGAACACCTCTAGCCCGCTCCGGTATCCCGGCGGAAAATCCTCGATGGTCGGCCTGCTGCGCCAGATCATTCGATTGAACGCCCTCGGTCACCGCGCAATTGCCGAGCCGTTCGCAGGCGGTGCAGGGGCCTCACTGTCGCTCCTCTATCGAGAGGAGACGCCCGAAATCTTCATCAACGATGCCGACCCAGCGATCCATGACTTCTGGTGGACGCTAACTAACAGGCCAGAACCATTCCTGTCGCTGCTTTCCCGCACCCGGGTGAGCATGGCCGAATGGCACAGGCAGCGGGATACCTATCGCACGTCCGGTCGTCTGTCCCGGTTGCGGCGTGGGTTCTCAGCTTTCTACCTCAATCGCTGCAACCGCTCCGGTATCATCACCAACGGTGGGCCCATTGGGGGCGTGAAGCAGGCTGGGAAGTGGAAGCTGGGCGCACGCTACAACAAGGCCGATCTGCGGAAGCGGTGCGAGCGTATTGCTGAGTACCGCGACCGCATCCACGTCAGCGATGAGGACGGTGTGGAGTTCATCCGGCAGCAGGACCCAGGTTCGACGTTCTTTTTTATCGATCCGCCGTACTTCGTCAAAGGCCCCTCGCTCTACCTGAACGCTCTCGATCACGACTATCATCGTGGCCTTGCTGGCCAGTTGAAGTCGATGGCAGACTCGGCGTGGGTGCTGACCTATGACGACTGCCCCGAGGTCCGGTACATGTACAATAGTTGGGCGACTATTCGGCCGTTCTCGCTGAGATACACAGCTTCGACAAGAAGTAGCGGGAGCGAAGTGATGATCGTTCCGAACTGGATGCGCCTGCCCTCGCATCAGGATTCGGCCGCGCTTACTTGGTAGCCGGAAACATACTCAGGCGCGGGGTTGGCCACGGCCTCGCAGACGGGGTGCTTTCGTCACCCCCACGCTGCCCACGTCAAGCGCTTGGCTCAGGCTGGGCTTGTGGCCCAGGCGTGGCGGTGGCCGGCCGAGCCGAAGCGGCCTTGGCCGCAGCTGTCGCGGTCGGCTGATTGAGGGTAGGTTGTTGCACCCGTTCGAAATCTCCAGGACCCAGAGGCGACTCAATCGTGGGTTCGCGGCATGCGATTCAGCCCAAGCAATTGCGGAAATGATGGGAAACAAGTGCGGACCCACCGGTCGGCCGTCTAGCGACGCTCTGTACATGTAGGCTTTTCTGGGAGGCGTGTGCAGCGAGCCCGTAGCCTTAAGCATTCCTGGTAGAGAGCTTCTCAATTACCGATCGAGTGTCCTGGATCTCTAGGAGGAGACTCTGGCCGGCCACTGCGCGGCGTTGCTCCTCGACTCCTCGGCGAACGAGAAGTTCGCAGCGGTCGAGCGCACGCGCCGCCTTTCTCAGCCACCTTGTTTGACTTCGAGACTGCTCGTCGTTGATGGCGACCTGAGACTCGGCGAGCGCGATCTGGGCAACGCAAAGGTTGGTAATGGGGTCGCGCGGGTCGATGCTGTAGCAGCGTGCGATGAATCTTCGAGCCGGGCGAATGAAACTTCGATCTCGCGAGTTGAGACATTGGCGAACTAGCAAACTCGCCATCATGCGAAGAATGGTCATGCTCCAGGTAGGATAGATCGAGGCGTTTAGGAGCGCTGTCGCGCTTTGATTCATGCTCTGGCTAACCGAGTAGATGCCAAGGTGGATGAGGCCTTCCTGATAGGCTCGGTGGGCGTCCAGTATTCCTGACAACGATTCCTCTAGGACCGCGCTGCCTTCTACTTGGTATCGGTAGAACGCATGGCGAGCCGCGATCAGTGGGCAGTTGGGCTCCAATTCGTACGCTTCTCGTATCGCCTCTAGCGCGCCCGCTTGGTTACCGCGATCGAATAGAATGTCTGCGAGCGTCGCAAGTAGGTACTCGCGCCCCAAGGTATTCGGGTTCTGCGCTAGCTGAGTGGCAACGATGGACGCCGCCCGCTCGTAGTCACCGCTCATTCGATAGACGCAGGCGGCAAGAGCAGCAAGGCGCGAGCTCTTGCTCTCGTCGCGGAAGTATGTAGCAATGACCTGGTGAAGCTTTCGGTTGAAGAACGCTAAGTATGCAGATTCCACCGACAGGTCTTTTGACGAGTGCTCACGCCTCAATGCCCTAAGCGCTCTTCTTGCTGAGGTCAGGTCTCCCTTCAATAGGTGGCGCCGGAACTCGACCTGTGGACTTGCGTTCGCTCGAGCGGGTGACGTGGACCAATATAGTTCGAGGCCATGGTGGATTGGCACGTCGAGGAAGTCCGTAGCACTTGGGGGTGCCGGCCCGTCCTCCATTCTTGGCAATCGCTGTCCGTGGGTAAGCGGAATCACTAGTGGGGCAGCACAAGCACGTCGCACCAGGAAGCTCCGTCGACGAAAGTGGAGATGCGTAAGCCCGATCGCGATTCCGATTGGAAGGCCATACAGTTCTAGCCAGTCAAATCCTCTTGACGCTGTGTAGAACAGCCCGAACGGCAACAGGAAGGAAGCCGCATCTGATAGAAGCTCAGGTACGGGCTTGTAGCCGGAAGCTAGAAACACATCAAGGCGATGTAATGCGCGGGTAAAGAGCAGGCCCGACAAGACAAAAGAGAAAAATAGTGCGAAGGAGGTTGGGCCCCATCCCGAGGGTCTCACGCCGAACTGGGAAATATGAGCACCAGCAAGCATGGCGACGAGAACGCCTACGACAATCGCAACGCCGGAGTGCCAGCCCCAATCGAAGATGTACCTCACGAGCCGCTTGTGTATCCAGAATCGATAGGTTGCGACGGAGACGCCGATCGCGCCGGCGGAAATTACATATGAGAACTTGGGCTGCAAGAACTGATCGAGCACAACACCGATCTGCAGGGCAAACGCGCCAATGGTTCCTAGGGTGGCAGCGCTTACCAGGAAAAATCCCAGAGTCTGCCTCGAAGGGTCGATCGCGGCGCTACTCGTCGGGGTCATCATCGCTGAATATCCTAGCGATCTGACCGATCGCATAGAGAACCTGGCGTATGACGATCTGTCCCAAATCTAGAATCTCACCTGCAAGAAGTACAGGCATGAGAATCCACAGGTATTTCCTTCCGTGTTCGAGAGGCAGGAAGTAGATCTGGTGAAGGGGGCGTTGTGCCTTCGACGAGGAAGGGTCCAAGTCGAAAGGTCTCGTTGGGTTCGCAACAGTCCCTTCCATGATAGGCGGGTTGTCTGAGCCGTGACGTGCCGGGGGCTCCGAAACGATCTGATCACGTGCGGTGATGCCAAGGCTGACGGCTGAATCGAGGGCGACAAGGGCAATCACTATCATGACCGCGTAAGCGACGATCCGGTACAGTTGCCTCGGGATCGTCGGTGTCGGGTTGTGAAGTTCGGTTAGAGGCTGGATGAGAAGGCGCCACCAAATCGAGGATTCCGTTGTCTGGTCCGTGCGCTGGACTAGTTCCACGTAACGGCGGGCGCGGCGGGTGAGCCTCTTCCAGTAACGGCTGCTCCGCGGCATCTTCTGCGGTGGTCGGTGCGGGGGCTCGGGGTATGACATTCTCTTTGGTCCGAGAGGTGCGCAGGTTCGGGCGTGTTGGGTAGAAGTCTTTATTCTCGCAGGTCGTGAATCTGGCTAGGTTTTCGACCCCGGTGCCGAAGATTCTGCTAGCGAGTGGCTCGAGAGCTCGGGACTGGTGCTGCGCGAGGCGCCGGAAGCGGCGCGCCATCTGAGATTGATGCCGGTGTATGATTCGGTACTTAACCACCTGCATGCCCTATTTGGGTTCAGTCAAACGCGATTATAGGCGCATGTCCCGACAGGAATCAACACCCAGGTGTGTGGGTTGTAAATCTTCGAAATTGAGGATGTTGAGTGTTGTGGGGTTGAGCCGCCCCGGGAATCCCGGGGCGGTTCAAGCGCTCGACTGTTGGCCTGGTGCCAGTTCTTGTGGCCCGCACTTGAACCCGGGGCTGCCTTGTAGAACTATCCGCGCGCGCTTTCCTCGGCCACGCCCGCGAGATTGACCTTTCGCAATCGAGGTCGCGGAGGAGGGGGCACCGATGAATCCGGGGCCGAGGGAGTCCAGCGAGCAGCCGAGACCACCGCAGCAAGTGCAGCCGGCCGAAACCACCGCTCGGGTCCGCTCACGAGATGCAGCACTCGCATCAAATCTTCCAGTCGCCCCTGGCTGTTGGCCGTAGACCTGAAGAACGACCCGAGGTAGGCGTTGATGAGCGGCTGCCAGATGCTCCGGTCACCCTCGGCGTAGGGGTAGCGAAGGTCCATCGTGGTCGACATGAACCATGGCTGGCGACACGCTCGGGACGCCGCCCGTGCAAATGAACACTCGAACCCAGCATCCAGCTCTGATGTGCTTTCGAGGCACCCTGCCAGCGCCTCCACCTGAAGCGCCGCGCTCGTCATGCCCTGGCCAAACACGGGGTTGACGCTCGCGACTGCGTCGCCCAGAACCACGAGCCTGCCTAGCGTCTCGCGCAGCTTCTCATAGTGAACCAAGCGAGCGCCCGGATAGTGGTATGTATGAATCGGGCTCGCTGGGGTTGCCCGGGCAATCTGGTCGTGGATCTCGGAATTTGGGAGCCCTGCGGCGAAGCGCAGGAACTCGTCGTCGCTCGTAGGCGGAGTCTCCGCCCTGTAGCTCGCGATCGTTGCGATCCAGCGATTGCCTTCCTGGAGGTATAGAGCACCACCTCGGTGTTCATGCGGGGCCCACGGGTAGACCAGCATTGCTTGCCAGTCCGGATGGTCGGCCGGCGCTTCGAAGAATCGGCTGGCGTAGGTGATGGGGAGACCCACCTTGCTCTCGGTCGGGCGTTCGAGACCGGCGTGCTTCAACCATCGAGGCGTCGGGCTTGCTCGTCCGGCCGCGTCGACGACCAGGTCGGTCCCAACCTCCTCGGTCTCACCGGTTGCCTGTCGCCGAAGCTGAACGCCACGCACACGTGCAGAAGCATCGAGCACCGGCTCGACCACCTCGGCACCGTGAGCCACATCCACGTTCGGGAGCGCAGAGGTGCGCCGGTAGAGGTGCCACTCCAGTAACGCGCGGCTTTGCATGCGAGTTGGGAGGCCGGAGAAGCCGCGGGGCTGCCACTGCCCGAAGTGGTAGAAGGCGAGGTCACGGGTGCTATCGGCGACCAGTCCGCCATCTTGCTCGAGTTCATCGAAGAAGCCCGGATAGAGGCGCTCGATGATCTGCGCGCCGCGGATGAGCAAGAGGTGGATGTGATTGGCCTGGGGCACACCTTTGCGTGCGGCCACCTTGTCAGGCGGACCGTCGCGCTCAACGACGGTGACACGGGCAAAGCGTCTCGCGAGGACACTCGCGGCGAGCAGGCCGGCGACGCCGGCTCCAAGCACCAGGGCATGTTCGCCTAGCTGAGCGGAAGCCTCGCCGGATACACCGGTAGGCGAGGGAGTTGGATCATCCGTCCAGGATCGGTCTGAGCTGCCCTCGACCGATGCCATCGATCCACCACTTTCCGCTTCGAAGCCCAGGTTCTTGATCGCCCCGGCGCTGTCCCCTGGCGAGGGTGTTTTACCCCGGGCGGGCTCCTGCAGAATCCCATTTCCAGGTCGGGCAAAAATGAGCCGGACATGAGGTTTCCTTGAGGGCGTCGGCCTTTCTCAACGGATACCGTGGGGGAAATGCGGCTCAGCCTGGTTTCGCGGGGACAGCCATTGCACCATCGCGGAGCTTCAGGGAAGGACGAGGGCTCATGATCATCGGAATCGCGGGACCGAACGGTGCAGGGAAGGGCGAGGTGGTGCAGTACCTCGCGGAGCGGAGCTTCTACGTCCACTCCCTGTCCGACGCCATTCGGGACGTCCTGAAGCAGCGGGGGCTGGAAGAGAGCCGCGAATTGATGATCGAGACCGGACGCGAGCTGCGCGCGGCCAACGGGCCGGGGGCCCTGGCGCAGCACCTGGTGACGAAGCTCGAGGCGGGCAAGAACTACGCGATCGACTCCATCCGGCATCCGGCCGAGGTGGAGGCGTTGCGCGCCTATCGCGCGCACTTCCACCTCATCTGGGTCGACGCGGATCCGAAGATCCGGATCGAGCGCCTGAAGGCCCGCGGGCGTCCGGGAGACCCCGAGACCCTCGATCAACTCCTCGAGCTGGAGGGACGGGAGCGGGGCAGCGAGGACCCCGCCGCGCAGCAGCTCGACCGGGTGCGCGAGCTCGCAGACTACGTCGTCCACAACGAGGGCGACCTGCCGACGCTTCACGATGCGGTCCAGCGGATTCTCGAGAAGAGCCTCTATTTCGAGCGGCCGAGCTGGGACGAGTACTTCCTGTCGATCGCGCAGATGGTGGCGACGCGCAGCAACTGCGTGAAGCGCAAGGTCGGCGCGGTCGTCACGCGAGAGCGCCGCATCATCTCGACCGGATACAACGGCACGCCGCGGGGCACGAAGAACTGCAACGAAGGCGGCTGCCCCCGCTGCAACAGCTTCGCACGCGGCGGGACCCAGCTGGGCGACTGCCTGTGCAGTCATGCAGAGGAGAACGCCATCACCCAGGCGGCCTTCCACGGCGTGAGCCTGGAGGGCGGGACCGTCTACACGACCTTCTCGCCCTGTCTTCAATGCACGAAGATGATCATCAACTCCGGCATCTCCGAGGTGGTCTACAGCGCGGAGTATCCGTTGGGCGATACCTCACTCGCGCTGCTCGCCGAGGCGGGGGTTGTGGCTAGGCGGGCCTGAAGGGTCCATTCGTCCGAGCCGTGGGTCAGCCGCGAGGTCCAGCGTGAACTCTGTCTCAAAGGTCGAGACAGTTCTGCGGGACTGGCGGCAAGGGCCACTGCCATCGATCTCCTGAGTTGTTGTCACCACAAGACAACTCGAGGGCCACCGATCCCCCTCCCTGGTTGATGTGTGGCAACACCAACTCTGGAGGAAGGGCCGGCTGACCCTCAACTCTTTGTTCTCAGAGGTGTCCACACCTTTGAGACACAGCTCAGTCCAGAGGGTCGAGAGCGGGCGGGATGTCCGGCCAGGGACGAATTCAGGGGATGCCTCATGCGAGCTCAGGCGCATTCTTCGAGCCACAACTGACATAATGGGCGCCGGTGGCGGAGCGACGGCGGTGACGGACGTGACGGACGTGACGGAAGGGACGGAAGGGACGGCCCCGACGGAAGGGAGATGCGCGGTGGAAGGGGAGGCGGTCCCGAAGGAGCTCGAGGAGAGCGGGGGCGGTCTGGACGAAGCGGCCCTCGCGCACTATCGCGATCGGGGCTGGGTGGCTCTGGGAGCCGTCCTCGATGCCGACGAGGTCGCGGCGCTCCGCGCCGAAGAGGAGCGGTTCCGCCTGCCCGTGGCCTACGGCGGGCCCTCGAACCAGAACCTGTTCGTCAACATCCAGCTCTGCCACCGCTCCGAGCCCGTTCGCCGCTTCTGCCTGGGCGGAGGCCATCTCGCTGCGGTGCGCCAGCTGCTGGGACCCGACGTCTGCCTCACCCACCAGCAGTTCATCACCAAGCTGCCCGACGGCGAGACCGCGCGGAGCGACATTCCCCTCCACCAGGACAACGGCTACGGACGCCTGGAGCCCATGACCGACGTCACCGTCTGGGTGGCGCTCGTCGACACCGACGCCCGCAACGGCGGACTCGTGATCGAGGAGGGCTCCCACCGCCGCGGTCTCCTGGAGCACGACCAGGCGGGGGTGAACCCGGTGCTGCAGGAGGCGGCGGCCGCCGGGCCGCTGGTGGAGCTGGCACTGGCCGCGGGCGAGGCGGTCGCCTTCAGCGGGCTCACGCTGCACGGGTCGGGTCCGAACGGCGGTGGCGAGGAGCGCCCCGGGCTCTTCGTGCGCTACTGCGAGCCCCACACGAAGATGCTGAGCGAAGGCGGCAGGCCGGTCCTGGAAGATGCGCACTCCTGGATGGTCTGCGGGGAAGCCTGAGCCCGGCCCCACCTGAGGCCCGGGTCGGCTCCCGGCAACGGGGATTGACCCCCACCGCTGGAGCCCGCACTCTCAACAGTCCCCTTTATCCGGGCGCACATCCGGGGCCGGAGGTCCGGTCCGCGGGCGGCTCGCGGCCTTCGCGAGCGCGCGCACCTGGAGTGCGACCCTCCAGACAGAGGAACTCCCATGCAGATTCGAAACGTGGTGCTCGTGGACGGCGCCCGCTCGGCCTTCGCCCGGGGCGGGCGCGGCAAGCTGGTCGCGACCCGCCTCGACGACGCCGGCGCCCGGATCCTCCGGACCCTGCTCGATCGCCACCCCAAGGTCAGCGATGCGATGATCGAGGACGTCGGTCTCGGCAACGTCTCCGGCCGGGGCGAGTTCGCGGGTCTCGGAAACGTGGCGCGGCTCGCCGGGCTGCCCATGGAGACCTGCTCGTTCAACTCCAACCGGCAGTGCGGATCGAGCATGGAGACCTTCCAGCGCATCGCCATGTCGATCGCCGTGGGCGCCATCGACTGCGGGATCGCCCTGGGCATCGAGCGCATGGGACGCGGGCTGGGGCTCGGCGGCGGCGGCCAGGAGACGCGCGTCACGAAGATGAACGAGAAGCTCTTCCAGCTGAACGACGTGCAGCGGGCCATGGCCCACGACCACGACGAGTACTTCTCCGTGCCCTTTCCGGACTACATCCTGGACTCGCCGCCGCTGGTGGGGATGGTGCAGACCGCCCAGAACGTGGCCGAGATCTACGACCTGTCCCGGGAGGAGCTGGACCGGTTCGCCTACGAGAGCCACCAGAAGACGCACCAGGCCTACGAGAACGGCATCTACAAGGACGAGGTGGTGCCGCTCGAGGTGGAGGACCCGGTGTTCGACGACAACGGCGCCTGGGTCGAGGACGAGACCGGTCCGACGATCACCTTCGACCGCGACGAGTGCATCCGCCACACCACGACCCTCGAGAAGCTCGGCCAGCTGGGGCCGGTGAAGGGGCTCCACAGCTTCGGCGACAAGGAGCTGCGCATCACCGCCGGCAACTCGTGCCCGACGAACGACGGCATCTCGTCCGCGCTCCTGATGAGCGAGGAGAAGGCGATCGCCCTCGGCCTCGAGCCCCTGGCGCGGGTGGTCGGCATGGGCGTCGGCGGCGTGAAGCCCCAGCTCATGGGCATCGGACCGATCGTGTCGACGAAGAAGGCCCTCGCCCACGCGGGCATCGAGGCGGGGCAGATCGACCGCGTCGAGTTCAACGAGGCCTTCGCCGCCCAGGTGCTCCCCTCGGTGCGCGACCTGGGGATCGACCTGGACAAGGTGAACGTCAACGGGGGCTCGATCGCCATCGGCCACCCGCTGGGCGCCACCGGCGCGCGGCTGGTGACGACGGTGGCCAAGGAGCTGCGCCGCAGCGGGACCCGCTACGGCCTGGCGACCCAGTGCATCGGCGCCGGGATGGGCATCTCGACCGTCCTCGAGCGCCTGGACTGATGCGCGGCGCGGACCGGGCCCCGGGCTCCGGTCCGCGCCGACCGCCGACCCGCGCCCGCACCACCCCCTCGACCGGAGGCTCGCGATGAGTGCCCTCGAGATCGTCCAGATCCCCTGCCTGTCCGACAACTACGGCTACCTGGCCCACGACCCCGACGCCGGGCTCACGGCCAGTATCGACACGCCGGAGGTCGCTCCCATCCTGGCCGCCCTCGACGAGCGGGGCTGGAAGCTCACCCATATCCTGAACACCCACCACCACTTCGACCACGCCGGGGGCAACCTCGAGCTGAAGGAGCGGACCGGCTGCCGCATCATCGGACCCGCGGCCGAGGGGGCGCGGATTCCGGGCCTCGACGAGCCGGTGGGGGAGGGCGACCGCGTCGAGTTCGGGGACCGGGAGGTGAGGGTCTTCGACGTGCCGGGCCACACCGCCGGCCACATCGCCTACTGGTTCGTCGACGACGGCGTGGCCTTCGTGGGCGATACGCTCTTCGCCCTGGGCTGTGGGCGGCTCTTCGAGGGCACGGCCGAGCAGATGTGGCGATCGCTCGGCAAGCTCATGGCGCTGCCCGAGGAGACGAAGATCTACTGCGCCCACGAGTACACCCAGGCCAACGCCCGCTTCGCGCTCTCGGTCGAGCCCGACAACCCCGATCTGGTCGCGCGGGCCGCCGAGGTCGATCGCCTGCGGGCGGAGGGGCGGCCGACGGTTCCGTCGACCCTGGGCGAGGAGCTCCGCACCAACCCGTTCCTGCGCGCCGAGAGCGCCGGCCTGCAGAAGCACCTGGGCCTCGAGGGGGCCGACCCCGTGGCGGTCTTCGCGGAGACGCGCAAGCGCAAGGACTCGTTCTAGGGCGCGTCCGGCTCGCGCGCCGCACCGCGGTCGCGCGACGAGGTTCCGGTCGCGCGGCGAGTTTCCGGTTGCGCGACGAGGTTCCGGGGAGGAGTTCCGATGAGCCAGTCCGAAGACCCCAGCGAAGACGGCGCGGTGCCGTCCTCGGACTCCGATCGGGCGCGGAGCAAGCAGGCCACCTGGCGCCGGATCCTCGCCGCCGCCCGCATCGTCTTCGCGCGCGACGGCTACGTCGACGCCACCCTGGCCGAGGTCGCCCGGGAAGCGGACATCGGGAAGTCGACGCTCTACCGCCACGTGGACAGCAAGGCGGATCTGCTGTTCGAGACCCTGGTCTCGCGCGACGAAGACCCCAGCGAGTGGATCGCCCGGATCCTGGACGCGGACGTCTCCGCGGAGGAGCAGCTGCGGGCGCTGGGCTCCGCCTTCTTCGAGTTCACCGAGACCCACCCCGACTACCGCCCGATCCTGTGGGCGATCGACAACCAGGACCTGATCGGTGACCTCTCGAAGCGGCTGGTGCGCAGGGCCGTGGAGACCTGGCAGCCGCAGATCGAGGCGGTGACCCGCGTGGTCGAACGTGGGGTGGCCCGCGGCGAGTTCCGCGACTGCGATCCCCACCTGGCGGCCCACCTCGTCTGGAACTGGAGCGTCCTCCTGCTGGACCTCCAGTACAGCCCGGTGCGCCGGCAGATGATGCGCCGCCCCCTGGAGCGCTTCTTCGAGGAGGGCCTGGAGACGCTGGTGCGCGGGCTCCGCGCGGACTCCGGGGGCGGGGCCGAGCCGGGCGACTAGACCGGGGCCTTGGCCTCGACCCGCGCCTCCGAGGGGCGGATCCGGTCGCCGCTCATGGCCGCCGCGCTCGAGAGCGAGAGCGCCGAGAGCACCGCACCCACCAGGAAGGCCAGGGCGAACGCCGTGTTCGAGTTCTCCCCGCCGTAGACGATGGTGAGGAGCGTGATGCCGAAGGCCGTTCCCACCTGGGCGGTGAGGCGGTTGGCGGCCGACGCGATCCCCAGGTCGGCTTCGTCGACGGCGTTGGAGACCGAGGACGTGAGCGACGGAAGGCCGAAGCCGTGGCCCATGCCCTGGAGCACCAGGCCCACGCCGAGGATCGGGAGCGACGCGTGCAGCGTGCCCCACGCGATGACGCACAGCGCCAGCGTCATGATGGCGGCTCCCAGCACGGCCGACCCCCGCTCTCCGATGCGCCCCCCGAGATGCCCGCCCACCGGCGACGAGAGGGTGAGGGTCATGGTGCGCAGCAGCATGATGCCCGCCGCCGCGGAGATCGAGAACTCGAAGATCTCGAGCAGCACCAGTGGGGCGATCACGAAGGCCCCCATGTACGCCGCTCCCATGAAGGCGTTGGAGACGATGGGGGCGCTGAAGTTGCGCCGGCGAAAGAACTCCAGCGGGAGCAGCGGAGCGGCGCTCCGTCGCTCCACGCGGACGAACGCCACGAGCCCCGCGACGCCCAGGCCGATGGCGACCCAGAGCGTGGGGGCGTAGAGCCCGATGTCCCGCACCCGACCCAGCGCGAACATCAGGCCCGCGACGCCGACCGAGAGGGTCAGGGCGCCGGGCACGTCGAAGCGGGCCCGCTGGCGCCGGGTCTCCTTCAGGACCACGCTCGCCAGCGCCAGGGCGAGCAGCGACAGGGCCGCCTGGAGCACGAACACCACCCGCCAGCCCAGCCAGTCGACCAGGGGGCCGCCGGCGATCAGGCCCAGGGCCGGGGCGGCGGCGCCGGTCATCGACCACCAGCCCATGGCCCGCACCCGGCGCTCCGGGGGATACACGCTGAAGATGAGGGCCATGGACGTGGGCTGGGTCGCGCCGCCCACCACCGCCGCCAGGGTGCGAAGCCCGATCAGGGACAGGGGATCCCAGGCGATCGCCGTGACCCCGGCGGTGACCGTGGCCGCCGCGAAGCCCGCCAGGAAGACGCGGCGGTGGCCGTACAGGTCTCCCAGCTTGCCGAGCAGCGGCAGCGCGACCGCCGACAGGAGCATGGGCGCCGAGATCACCCATGCCATGGTGGTCTCCCGGGTGCCGAACTCGTGGGCGATGGACCGCAGGGAGATCGTGAGGATCGTGATGGGAAAGGTGGTGGCGAACATGCCGCCCAGGGCCGCCCAGAGCACCCAGCGCGGGTAGCTGCCGCGGCTCTCGAGGGCGCCTACGACGCGGCCGCGCCAGCCGCGCACCTCCGCCCCGGGTTCGAGGATCGGAACGGGGTCTCCCCCTGCCGCTCCGCCCGTCGATCCGGGGGGCGACTCGTCGCGAGTCGGAAGCTGGGCCATGAAGACCCAACACTAGCGCCTCGGGATCCGGGCGACCCGAGCGCCACGGGGACGCCATGGGAGCGCCACGCCCCTGCAGCCCGGACGGGGAACCATCCGCGCCGCCGCGGGCTCTATCCGTGAAGCCCGGCTCGAGGAGATCCGACGACCATGGCACAGCCGTCCACCGCAGCTCCCACTGAAACCCCGGGCGCGGGCACCCCGCCCGGGGGCTCGGCGCCGGCCGAGGGCCGGCGGCGGGACCCGGCGCGCGAGCGTCGGGCGCACTTCTGGGGCCTGGCGGCACGCCTGGCCGAGCGTGAGCAGGAGCCGGTCTCCGGGGCCGACGAGCCCGGCGCTGCGGGGCAGCCTGCCCCCTCCCCCGAGGGTGCGAGATCCTGGCGGCGCCTGGTGCTGGCCTTCGGCCGCTCGCGCTGATTCGCGCGGGAGGCCTTCGCCTCTCGTCGACACTTTCCACTCACGCCGGGGACTCACTCGTTGAGCGCTGACCCACCCGTTCCGGGCCAGCGCCGACAGACGAGGGCTCCCCGCGATGACTCTTCCCCGACACTCCCCGGTGCTGCGCACCGGCGCAGCGGCCGCCTGGCTTGCGGTCGCGGCGCTCGCGTTCGCGGCGGCCTTCGCCCCTCCGGCGGCCGGGCAGGCGCGCGGCATCGCGGCCCCGGTTCCGGTGGGCGCCTTCTTCGACGGCGCGCTGCCCACCCGGACCCCCAACTCGCCCACCAGCAGCAGCTGGCAGGTGGTCCCGGCGTTCCCGAACCTGCTCTTCGACGAGACCACGGTCATCACCGCGTCCCCGTCGTCGAACCGGCTCTACGTGGGCTCCCGGGACGGCGTCGTGTACTTCTTCGACGGAACGGACCCGGACACCTCGACGAAGACCGAGTTCGTCGACCTCTCGGACCGGGTGGCGGTGGTCTGGGACGGCGGGTTCCTCGGTATGGCCTTCCACCCGGAGTTCGAGGTTCCCGGGTCGCCCTTCCGCAACGACGTCTACGTCTACTACGCCACCTACTGTCCGATCGACGCCTCGGGGAACGGGGTCGACCTGGCGGCCTGCGACCCGAGCTATCCCACCAGCTCGACCGGCGGCTTCTTCGGCACCTACCTGCGGCTGTCGCGTCTCCAGGTCCACGACGGCACGGACGTGGCGGATCCCGCGAGCGAGCAGGTGCTGCTCAACATCCGCCTCTACAACGGCTCCCACCGCGGCGGCGGGCTGGTCTTCGGAGACGACGGCCTGCTCCATCTCACCGTGGGCGACCAGTTCCGCTACGAGACGGCCCAGGACATGACCGACACCCTGGAGGGCGGGACGCTCCGCTTCGCCGTGGACGTCACGGACATCGATCTCGGGGCCGGGACCTGGACCTGTCCGCCGGACAGTCACATGCCCAGGCGGGTCTTCGACACCGCCGACGAGGTCTCCGGGCGCACCTACTGCATCCCCGACGACAATCCCTGGCTGGACCCCACCGGGAGCGACTTCGAGGAGTACTTCACCATCGGCAACCGCGCGCCCCATCGGATGACCCGGGACATCCTCACGGGCCGTCTCTGGTCGGGCGAGATCGGGCAGTCCACCCGCGAGGAGATCAACATCATCGAGAAGGGCCGCAACTACGGCTGGCCCTTCCGCGAGGGCCTCACCACCGGGGTGCGCGGCGAGCCGGCCAGCATCGTGGGAACCCTCACCGATCCGGTCGTCGACTTCACCCGCAGCGAAGCGAACGCGATCATCGGCGGATACGTGTATCGGGGCACGATGTTCCCCGAGCTGTACGGCATCTATCTCGCCGGCGGCTACGGCCAGCGGAAGATCTGGGCCGTCACCTATGAGGAGGCCTCGGGCACCGGGAGCAAGGTCCAGATCGCGACCTTCTCGCCCGGCTCGCTGGCCACCTTCGGCCAGGACAATGCCGGCGAGGTCTACCTCGGCGGGCTCGGCGCGCAGAAGCCGATCTACCGGCTCGACCGCGTGGGCGAGCCGCCGCCCGACGCGCCGGCCCTGCTCTCGAGCATCGGCCTGTTCGACGACATCGTGAACCTGGTGCCGTCGAGCAAGCTCATCCCCTACGACCTGAACGTGCCCTTCTGGTCCGACGGCGCCATCAAGACCCGCTGGATCGCGGTGCCCAACGACGGCACCCACGACGCCCCGGACGAGCAGATCGCGTTCTCGGCCGACTCCAACTGGGACTATCCGGTCGGGACCGTGCTCGTGAAGCACTTCGAGCTGCCGATCGACGAGACGAACCCGTCCCTCACCCGGCGCCTCGAGACCCGACTGCAGGTCAAGAACGAGGACGGCGAGTTCTACGGGCTCACCTACAAGTGGCGAGCCGACCACAGCGACGCCGATCTCCTGGCCACCGGGCTGGTCGAGGACGTCGAGGTCACGACGCCGACGGGCACGCGCCTGCAGCCGTGGGTGTATCCCTCCCGCGACCAGTGCCTCTTCTGCCACAGCAGCGTGGCCGGAGGAGCCCTCGGTCCGCGCACCCACCAGCTGAACGGCGATCTCCTCTACCCGGAGACGGGCGTGGTCGACAACCAGCTGCGCGCCCTGAACCACATCGGGATCTTCTCGCCCGCCCTGGTCGAGGCCGCGATCCCGACCTACCTGGCCGCCTCACCGGTGGGCGACGTCTCGGCGCCCATCGAGGACCGCGCCCGGGCGTACCTCGACTCGAACTGCTCCTACTGCCACCGGCCAGGCACGGGCAACCGGGCGCAGTTCGACGCGCGCTACACCACGCCGCTGCTGTCGGCGAACCTGGTCTACGGCGGGGTGGCCGACGACCTGGGCGTGCCCGGGGCAGCGGTCATCTTTCCCGGCGACCTCATGAAGTCGGTGGCGTACCACCGGATCCTCTCGCTGGCGGCCATCGCCATGCCGCCGCTCGCGAAGAACGTCGTCGACCAGCCGGGCGCCGACCTGGTGGGCCACTGGATCACCACCGTGGATCCCGGCTTTCCCCAGGGCGGCGTCCGTTACGAGTACTACGAGCAGACCGGCATGAGCGTGCTGCCGGACTTCGACAGCCTCACGCCGGTGGCCACGGGAACGGCCGGCTCGTTCGACATCTCGCTCCGGCAGCGGGACAGCGACTTCGCCTTCCGGTTCGATGCGAAGATCGAGATCACCACGCCGGGCCTCTACACCTTCTACACCAGCTCCGACGACGGCAGCCGGCTCTACATCGACGGCGCCCTGGTGGTGGACAACGACGGGCTCCACGCCAACCAGGAGCAGTCGGGGATCGTCGACCTGGCCGCCGGCTGGTACGACATCCGCGTCACGATGTTCGAGCGGGGCGGCCAGGAGGTGCTGACGGCTTCCTGGGAAGGGCCCGGGTTCGGCAAGCAGCTCATTCCCGCCGGCCGGCTGTTTCGCGAGATTCCGATGGTCGGGGTCAACGACCCGCCGACCCTCACGTCGCCCGGTCCCCAGCTCTCCACCGAAGGGGACGCGATCGTCCTCGCGCTCGCCGCCGTCGACCCCGACGGCGATCCGCTGGTCTACGGGGCGTCGGGGCTGCCGCCGGGGCTCGCCATCGACCCCAGCAGCGGCCAGATCAGCGGCGACCTCGGCGAGGGCATCGAAGGCGACTACAGCGTGACCGTGGGCGTCTCCGACGGGCCCGCCGCGGACTCCGCCTCCTTCACCTGGACGGTCACCGCCGTCCCGAACACCCCTCCGACCCTGGACGATCCCGGTCCGCAGGCCAGCCGGGAGCGGGACCTCGTGAGCCTCGCCCTGGTGGGAAGCGATGCGGACGGCGATTCCCTCGACTGGAGCGCGAGCGGTCTGCCCGCCGGTCTCTCGATCGACCCGGTGCTGGGCGTCATCTCGGGCGTGGTGGCCGACGGCGCCATGGGGCCCCACTCGGTGACCGTGACGCTGGACGACGGAAACGACACCGACTCGGTGACCTTCCCCTGGTCGGTCGGGTCGCTGCCCGCGGTGCCCTCGGAGACGGGACGGCTCTCCGGGGTCTCGAGCGATGGCTGGACCGCCGTGGCGCTGTCGCGCCACTACGACGCTCCGATCGTGATCGCGACTGCGGTCTACGGACCGGCCGATCCGCCCCAGGTGGTGCGGGTGCGGGGCGCCTCGGGCACGGGCTTCGAGGTGCGCACGGCCCGCCGCGACGGTCTGGCCGGGACCGTCGGCGCCGACGTCCACTACTGGGTGGTGGAGGAGGGCGTCTACGACGATTCCACCAGCGGCGCGAAGCTCGAGGCGGTGCGCATGACCTCCACGGTCACCGACCGTCCGGGCGCGTGGACCGGCGAGGCCCGCGCCTACGGCCAGGCCTACGCCCGGCCCGTCGTCCTCGGCCAGGTGATGTCCGCCCAGGACGCGGCCCCGTCGGTCTTCTGGGCCGCGGGCGCCACCCCGGACAGCCCGCCCGACCCGGGCGCGCTGAGGGTGGGCAAGAGCGTGGGAGAGGACCCGGACACCACCCGGGACGACGAGACGATCGGCTATGTGGTCGTCGAGGCGGGCGCCGGGCGCCTGGCGGATCGGGGCTTCGTGGCGGGCGTGGGCGCCCGCACCGTGGGCGGGATGGAGGACGCACCCCCGTACGCCTACATCGCGACCTTCGTCGAGAGCGTCGAGGTGGCGCTGGCCCGACGGGTCGGGCGCGCGGCGACCCCCTCCGGCGAGGACGGCTGGGCCGTCCTGCCCGAGCCGCCGGCCCCCGCCGCGGGCTGGGTGCCCCTCGCCATCGACGAGGACACCCTCGCCGACGCCGAGCGCTCCCACCCCGAGGAAGCCCTGGCCTATGTCTTCTTCGGCGATCCCCCGGCCTGCGCCGACTCCGTCGACAACGACGGCGACGGCGCCATCGACCGCGACGACCCCGGCTGCGCCGAGGGGTCGTCGGTGGAGGATCCGCCGTGCGCGGACGGCGTCGACAACGACGGGGACGGCCAGATCGACTGGGACGGCGCGGGCGTGGGGCCGCCCGACGCCAGCTGTCGGGGGGAGGCCTGGCGCTCGGAGGCGACGACGGTCTGCGGACTGGGCTCCGAGCTCGCCTTGCTGCTGCCGCTCTTCGCGGTCTGGCGGCGTCGCCGGGCCCGCTCGCGAATGGAGCTCTAGGCCGGGTCGTCGACCAGGAAACCGAGCTGGCGGTCGGCCGCCTCGGCGTCGAAGTTCTCGAACTGGATGAGGTCCATCTCGGCGTAGGCCCGGCGGACCCGCGGCGTGAGCAGCCCCAGGCGCTTCAGGTTCGGCACCACGCGCTGGAACAGCATGCCGCGGAATGCCTTGCCGATGGGCGACTCCAGGACCCGCTCGCGGACCTCGTGGGCCGGCCAGCCCATGGCGTCGGCGATCTCGCTGCCCACGAGCCGGTTGCGCATGAGCTCGGAGGCGTAGATGATGAAGTCCTCGCGGTCCGCCAGCTCGTTCGCCGGCATGTCGTCGTAGTAGTTCTTCAGCGAGACGATGCCGAAGGCCACGTGCCGCGATTCGTCGCGCATGACGTAGCGGAGCAGCTCCTTCAGGAGGGGCTCCTGGCAGATCTGGTACAGGTTCCCGAAGGCGGCCATGGCCAGGCCCTCGATCAGCACCTGCATGCCGAGGTACTTGAAGTCCCACCGGCTCTCCTTGAGGGCCGCGTCCAGCAGCTCCTTGAGGCTGGCGTTGATCGGCCACTCCCACTCGAGCTTTTCGCGCAGGTACCGGGCGAAGACCTCCACGTGGCGCGCCTCGTCCATGGTCTGCGTGCCCGCGTAGTACTTCGCGTCGATCCAGGGCACGCCGCCCACCAGCTGGCTCGCCACGATGAGCGCGCCCTGCTCGCCGTGCAGGAACTGGGAAAGCTGCAGCGACACCTGGGCGCGGCGCAGGTGCGCGCGCTCCTTCTGGTCGAGCTTCTCGAACGGGGCGTACCCGGCCAGGGGATTGATGGCCTGGGGAATGATCTCGCCTTCCGGGTCGACGTCGGTGTCCCAGGCGAGCTGGGTCGTGGAGTTCCACTGCTCGCGCTTGGCCTTCTCGTAGAGGTCGCGCAGGCCCTCCTTCACGGTTCCGTAGTTCCAGGCGTAGTTGGTGTCGAACGAGGTCAGGACGGTCTCGAGCTCCTGGTCGAGCTGCTCGAGCTGGTTCACGACGGGGGTGGCCATGGTCGCCTCTTCTCCTCGGCGCTCGCGGCGCCTGGTGGCTCGGTCGTGGACCTCGCGGGCCCGCGACGGGGCGGGGCGACGCGCGGTCGCGGTCGGCACACGGACACGCCGAGGCTAGAGAGTGGGACGGGGCCGGTCAACGGAGGCCCGCCGGGACGTCGCGTTGGCCCGCTCTCCTGCGTCTCGCGGACCGGAAAGGGGTGCGGCAGCCGGAGAAGCGCGGCTCGAAGAACAGTGGGGTCGCGTCGGCGACGAGGATGCCCTCGACGATGACCGCCACGGCGATGGCGAGCGAGTCGAAGAGCAGGGTGTCCCGCCGCAGCGGCGAGCCGAAGATCCTCCGCTGTCGGATGTAGATGCTGGGGACGTGGATGGGCGCCGCCACGGCCGGCGAGGTGGGTTCAACCGACGCCGAACAGACTCCGGTCGATGGCGTCGCACAGGCAGTGGACGACGAGCAGGTGGACCTCCTGGATGCGCGCGGTGGACCGGGCCGGCACCCGGATCTCGACGTCTCCTTCGCCGAGCGCGCCGGCGAGCTTCCCGCCCTCGCGCCCGTCCAGGGCGACGACCCGCATCTGCCGCTGGTGGGCCGCGGCCACGGCCTCGACGACGTCGGCCGATTCGCCACTGGTGCTGACGGCCAGCAGGACGTCGCCCGGCGCTCCGAGCGCGCTCACCTGCTTCGCGAAGACGTCCTCGAAGCGGTAGTCGTTGGCGATGGCCGTCACCACCTGGGAGTCGGTCGTCAAGGCGAGCGCGGCGAGGGGACGGCGCTCCCGTTCGAAGCGATTCACCAGCTCCGAGGCGAAGTGCTGGGCGTCGCCGGCGGAGCCGCCGTTGCCGCAGCTCAGGATCTTGCCGCCGCCTTCGAGACACTGCGCCATCATGCGGCCGGCCTCGGCGATGGGCTCGACGAGGACGGCGGACGCGCGCCGCTTGGTCTCGATACTCTCTTCGAAGAGCTCTGTGATCCGCTGGTGCTCTTGGCCCACGTCCTACTCCGGCGGCGGATTATCGCGTAGAATCCCGCCCGCGACCACGAGCCCGGAGCGGAGTGAAGACTGCGAGGTCGTGACTTTCGAAACCGCCATGCGATGCCCTGACGCACATACGCGACCCCACTGCCGATCCGCGGCGCCTCGATCGCACCGGAGCCCCCGGTGAAGGAGTGCAGCAAGAGCATCCAGCGCCGGTTGGGCGACCCCGGCTTCATGGCACGCTACTTCCGGGGCCAGGCGATCGACATCGGGGGGCGCCCCGATCCCCTCTCCCTCTACGTCGAGCTGTTTCCCCTGCTCGAGAGCGTCCGGGTCTGGGACGTCGAGGACGGGGATGCGGAGTCGTTGCCCGGCCTGACCGACGAGGCGTTCGATCTGGTCCACAGCAGCCACTGCCTGGAGCACCTGAGGGACCCGCGACGGGGACTGCAGAGCTGGTTTCGCGTCCTCAAGCCCGGGGGACACCTGGTCGTCACCGTTCCCGACGAGGATCTCTACGAGCAGGGCCGGTTTCCGAGCACCTTCAACCTCGATCACAAGTGGACGTTCACCATTTCGAAGGTGGATTCCTGGAGTGACCGCTCGCTGAACGTGCTGGATCTCCTGAAGGAGCTGGGACCTCGGGCCGACGTGCATCGGGTCCAGCTGCTCGACGCGGGCTATCGGTACGCGCTGCCGCGCTACGATCAGACCCTCACGCCGGTGGGGGAGTGTGGGATCGAGATCGTGGTGCGCAAACGTCCGGTCGAGGAGGTCGAGGCCGGCGGGAGGGTCCGCGGGGCGGCTCAGCCGGACCGGGAGACCCGCATCCACCTGAACCAGTATCGCGACGATCTCGCCGTCCTGAAGCGCGCCAACGCGGCCGCCCCGCCGTTCGGCAACGACGACGAGCTCTGACGCCGTGTCCGAGGAGGTCCCATGATCGTTCGCTGTCGAGCCCCGCTGCGCCTGGGGCTGGGCGGAGGGGGAACCGACGTGTCCCCGTTCTCCGAGCTGTATGGCGGCGCGGTACTCAACGCCACGGTCGATCTCTACGCCTACTCCATCATCGAGGCGTGCGCTCCCGGCCGGGTCCGCTTCTCGACCGCCGACCAGGACGAGTTCTTCGAGGGCGACGCCGCCCACCCGCTGGCCCTGGACGGGAAGCTCGACCTGCACAAGGGCGTCTACAACCGCATCATCCGGGACTTCAACGGCGGTCAGCCGCTCGCGATCTCCCTGCAGACCTATGCCGACGTGCCCGCCGGCTCCGGGCTCGGCTCCTCCTCGGCGCTGGTGGTCTCCATGGTGCGCTGCTTCGCCGAGTTCCTCGGCCTGCCGCTCGGAGACTACGAGATCGCGCACCTGGCCTACGAGATCGAGCGCATCGACCTCGGCCTCCACGGCGGAAAGCAGGACCAGTACGCCGCCACCTTCGGCGGCTTCAATTTCATCGAGTTCAGCGCTTCGGACCGGGTCCTGGTCAACCCGCTGCGCATCAAGAACTGGATCGTGTCGGAGTTCGAGAGCTCGCTGGTCCTGTTCTACACCGGGGCGTCGCGCTCGTCGGCCGCCATCATCGAGCGCCAGATCGAGAACGTCGAGCAGCGCGACGCCCGCTCGATCGAGGCCATGGAGCAGCTCAAGTCCGAGGCCGTGCGGATGAAGGAGTGTCTGCTCCTGGGCGACCTCGGCCGCTTCGCGGACCTGATGGGCGACTCCTGGCGCGCCAAGAAGGCGACCGCGTCGGGCATCACCACCGACTCCATCGACGAGGTGCTGGAGATCGCGCTCCAGGCCGGCGCCCGGGCCGGGAAGGTGTCGGGAGCCGGCGGCGGCGGCTTCATGATGTTCATGGTCGACCCCGCCAGGCGCATCGCGGTGGCCCGCGCGCTCTCGCGGCTCGAGGGCCGGGTGATCCCCTGCCACTTCACCAAGCACGGCACCCAGGCCTGGAAGATCCTCTGATCCGTGGAGGCCGTCGTCCTGGCGGGAGGACTGGGGACCCGGCTGCAGTCGGTGGTGAGCGCGGCGCCGAAGCCGATGGCGCCGGTGGCCGGCCGGCCCTTCCTCGAGATCCTGCTCGAGAGCCTCGCGAGCGGCGGGGTGCGACGGGTCGTGCTGTCGGTGGGGCATCTCGGCCACGTGATCTCGGACCACTTCGGCGACCGTTTCGCCGGACTCGAGCTGGACTACGCGGTCGAGCCGAGCCCGCTGGGAACCGGCGGCGGCCTGCGCCGGGCGCTCTCGAGGGTGCAGGCGGCGTGGGCGATCGTCGCCAACGGGGACACCTGGGTCGAGATGGACCTCCGCGATCTCTGGCGGCGCCACCACCTCGCTCTCGAGGCGGACCCGGGGCTGCGCATGAGCATGACCCTGCACCCCGTGGACGACGCCCGACGCTACGGCCGGGTCGCCGTCGAGGACGGTCGGGTGGTCCGGTTCGAGGCCGCCGGGGCGGCAGGGCCGGGCTGGATCAACGCGGGGACCTATCTCGTGGCGTCGGACCTGCTGGCCGACCCGGCGCTCCCGGACCGCTTCTCCTTCGAAGCCGGGTTCCTGGAGCCGCGCCTGCCGGCGCTTCGTCCCCTGGCCTACCGGGTTCGGGGGCGCTTCATCGACATCGGAGTGCCCGAGGACTACGCGCGCGCCCAGGAGCTGCTCGCCGACCGCGGCTCCCCCGACGGCTCGGCGCGCCCCTGAGGCGACCGGGCGCGGTCCCGGACACGGCCGGCGGCCCCGGTCTCACTCCTGGCCGGCGGCGCCCAGGTAGGACTCGATCACTTCCTCGGGCGGGCCCACCGCGCGCGAGGTGCCCCCTTCGATCCAGACCGCGCGGTCGCAGAACCGACGCACCAGGTCGAGGTTGTGGGTCACCAGGACCACCGTGCGCTGGGAGGAGACCATCTCGCGCATCACCAGCCGGGACTTCTGTCGGAAGTCGGCGTCGCCCACCCCCCAGACCTCGTCGATCAACAGCACGTCGGGCTTCGACTGGAAGGCCACCGCGAAGGCGAGGCGGGCGAGCATGCCCGAGGAGTAGGTGGCGATCGGCTGGTCGATGAACTCCTGCAGGTCGGAGAACTCGACGATCTCGTCCATGCGCGCGGCGATCTCGGCGCGACGCAGCCCCTGGAGCATGCCCGAGAGCTGCGCGTTCTCGCGGCCGGTCAGGGTGGGCACGAAGCCGAGCTTCAGCGAAAGGAGCGACGCGGTGATCTGCTCGCTGCGCAACTCGCCCCGGTCGGGCTCGATCACCCGGGCCAGGAGGCGCAGCAGGGTGGACTTGCCGGCCCCGTTGCGACCGATGATCCCCAGGGTCTCTCCGTGGCCCACGTCGAAGCTGACGTCCTGGAGTGCCCAGAACCGGCCCCGCCGGAACAGCCCGGTGCGCTTCCAGTACGACACGCCCACCCCGCTCAGGGAGAGGACCGGCGCACCCGGCTGGCGGACCCCGGCCGTCACCGGGTGCTCCTCGGGTAGACCCGGTCGTAGCGACCGAGGATCGAGAAGCCCACGCTCGCCAGGACGAGCGAGGCGACGAGCACCCCCAGCAGGCCGGACCAGGACGGCCAGCGCTGGTACATGAGCACGTCCCGGAAGCTCTCGATGAGGGTGAGCATGGGGTTCAGGACGAACCAGCTGCGGATGGATTCGGGCAGCCGCTCCGTGGGGAAGAAGACCCCCGAGAGGAAGAAGAGCATGCGCAGGACGTTCTCGAGCACGATGTTCAGGTCGGGGAAGAACGGGACCACGCTCGAGAGCAGCAGGGCCAGGGAGACGATGACCGCGGCCTGGGCCGCCATCACCACGGGCAGCGCCGCATAGTGGACGCTGGCGGGGAAGCCGTAGGCCCAGAGGAAGGCCAGGAGCAGGGCGAAGGCGATCGCGAACTTCACGCTGGTCTCGAGCACCACGACCAGCGGGAAGAAGGCCTTGGGGATGTAGACCTGGTTGATGAGTCCGGCGTTCGCCCGGATCGAGTTGGCCGCGACGATCACGCTGCTGTTGAACCACTTCCAGACGACCATGCCGACGAGCAGGAAGGGGACGTAGTTCTCGACGCCCCGATCCAGCAGGAACGAGAAGACGAAATAGAAGAGCACCATGTTGACGATCGGGTCGATGAACCACCAGACGAACCCGATGTAGGTCCGGGCGGACTCCGCGCGCAGGTCCGCGTAGCTCTTGTAGAGCAGGAGCTCGAAGTAGTGCGGAAGTCGGCTCGCGCTCATGGGAAGGGGCTCACGCCGCTCCCGGAGCGCGGAAGACGAAGTGCGGATAGATCTGCTCTGCGCTCAGGCCGTCCCGGCGGATGACGAGCTCTTCGACCGCTTCGGTGGCGCCGATGCAGGTGGAGACCGTGGCGTCGTCGAACACGAGGTAGCCCCCGGGCACCATGGCCGGGCGCACCACCTCGTACGAGTAGGCGACGGCCGAGTAGATGTCGCAGTCGATGTGGGCGAGGGCGACGCTCCCGAGGTCCTCGAGGGCCGGCTTCGCGGTGTCCTGGAACAGTCCCTTGCGGAACTTGAGGTTCGACAGCCCCAGGCGCGCGACATGGGCCTCCAGGCTCGCGAGGTCGACGTCGGCGAAGTCGCCCCGGTCGTGGGCGTCGCGGTGCTTGTCGGTCTCGGGCATGCCCTCGAAGGTGTCGAGTGCGAGGATGCGCACGTTCGGGTGGAGCTCGCGTGCCACGCTGGCCATGAAGATGGCATTGCCACCCTTGTAGCAGCCGAACTCCACGATGTTTCCGTGCGGAACCCTAGCCAGGAAGAACCTCAGGATCAGGAACAGGTTGTAGCGGTTGTCGTCGCCGAGGATGGATCGGCCGCCGGCCGCCTTCATCGCCCTGCGGTAGACCGGATCGGACTCGATCCGCCGGGCGAGGCCGCCGAACTGGAGGCCCGCCCCACGCTGGTACCCCTCGTGGACGCGGCGCCCGCGCTCGAGCCGGTTCGGGATCGCCGGGAGCTCCGGCAGATAGCTGCTGCTCGTCATCTTGCTTCGCGATTCCCCCCTGGTGGATTCTACCGATCTTCTCCCGAGTGTTCCCCGTTCGGACCCGGCGACGGCCACGGAGTGCGGCGCGCCGCGGGCCATGGTCGGACCCGCTCTCTCTCGTTACACGGCTCGGGCGTTCTGATATCCTCCGCCGGGATGGGAACCGATTTGGGCGCGGAGACCCGCCCGATCTTCATCACCGGGCGCTTTCGAAGCGGAACCACGGTGCTCTGGCACGTCCTGCGGCAGCTCGAGTCGGTTCGCGCCTACTTCGAGCCGCTCCACGACAATCTGCCCGATCACGTGGCGGCCGCGACGCCGCCCGACCCGACGCACGTCGGTGTCGAGGACTACTTCGCCGAGTACGCCGAGGCCCGCTCCGCACTGGCGCTCCACGATCCGGACTTCGGAGTGGTACGCCTGTGCCTCGCGGCCAGCGAGTCCCACCCGGCCCTGGAGGCCTACCTCCAGGAGCTCGCGCGACTCGCCTCTCCACGCCGGCCGGTCTTCAAGCTGGTGCGAGCGGACCTCCGGCTTCCCTGGCTGCGCAGGGAATTCCCGTCGGCGACGATCGTGTCGATCCGGCGGGATCCGCGTGAGAACTGGGCCTCGATCCTCCAGCACACCGAGGTCGAGCGCCGACTCGATCCGTGGCTCAACACCGGATACGACCTCACGATCTGGGCGGCCAACCTGGTGGCGCACCTGCCGGAGCTCGGCGCCCGGCGGTTCGAGAGCTCCTACGAGACGGCCTACCTGCTGTGGCGCGTCTCCGCAGCGGTGGCGGATCGCTACGCCGATCGGGTGATCGATCTCGACCGGGAGCTGAGAGCCGAGCCGCGGAAGACCCTGGGCGACCTGCTGGAGACCGCGGGCCTGGATGCCGGCCGGTCCGAGGACCTCGCCGCGGCCGTGGTGGCGGCGCGCGAGCCGCGCTGGCCGGAGCTGGCGGACCGGGTGCCCTTCGCGGACATCGAGGCCCACTGCGACGGAGTCCTGGAGGCCTCAAGCCTGCTGGAGGCCATCGCCCAGGGCGCGCTCGAGGGTCCGGAATGGCCCGCTTCCCGGACGCATGCGGGCTTTGACGCGCTCCTCGGGCCCCTGGTCCGGGAGGTGTCCCAGCAGCGTCGGGCCCTGCTGCGCGACGCTGCGGCCCGGCGCGCCGCGGTGGAGGACCTGGAGCGCGAGCTTCGGGCGCTCCGCTCGTCCGCGGAGAGCGGGCGCTCCTATACCCAGGCGCTCGAGCGGGAGGTCCAGAAGCTGCGAGCCGACTCCGAGCGCGAGATCGCGGCCCGGGACCTCGAGCTGGTGCATCGCGGGGAGGTCGCGGCGGGCCTCGAGGAAGAGATCCGCAAGCTGCGTTCCGACGCGCAGCGTGAGCTCGGCGCTCGCGACGCCGAGCTCGCACGCCGTTCCGAGGTGGCCGAGGGACTCGGGCGCGAGCTGGAGCGGCGAAGCGAGGTGGCGCGGGCGCTGGAGGCCGAGAACGCGAAGCTGCAGGCCGACGCCGAGCGCGAGATCCTGGCGCGAAATGCCGAGCTCGAACGCCGCTCGGAGGTGGCCGAGGGGCTCGAGCGCGAGCTGGAGCGGCGAGCCGAGGTGGCGCGGGCGCTGGAGGCGGAGAACGCGAAGCTGCAGGCCGACGCCTTGCGCGAGGTCGCGGCGCGCGACGCCGAGCTGGCACGCCGCGCGGAGGTGACCGAGCAGCTCGAGCACGAGCTGGAGCGGCGAGCCGAGGTGGCGCGGGCGCTGGAGGCGGAGAACGCGAAGCTGCAGGCAGATGCCGAGCGCGAGATCGCGGCGCGCGACGCCGAGCTGGTGCGCCGCTCGGAGGTGGCCGAGCAGCTCGAGCACGAGCTGGAGCGGCGAAGCGAGGTGGCGCGGGCGCTCGAGGCCGAGAACACGAAGCTGCGGGCGGATGCCGAGCGCGAGATCGCGGCGCGTGACGAGGATCGCGCCCGCCAGGAGGTGTACGTGAAGTCGCTGCTCGACGAGATCGAGAAGCTGCGGGCCGCGCCCCCGCGACCCGGGGATGCCGGAGAGGGAGAAGACGGGTGAAGGTCGCGGTCTTCACGATCTGTGCCCGGAACTACCTTGCGTACGCGCGCACGCTCATGGAGTCGGTCGAGCGGCAGCACCCGGAGTTCGAGCGGATCCTGGTGCTCTCCGACCGTCTCGAGGGGCGCTTCGATCCGGCCGCCGAGGCCTTCGAGGTGGTGGAGGCCGGCGATCTCGGCATCGAAGACCTCGCCGCAATGGCCTTCCGGTACAACGTCACCGAGTTCGCCACGGCGATCAAGCCGGCCGCCTTCCGCCACGTCTTCGACCGCTGGGACTGCGACGCCGTCGTGTACCTCGATCCCGACATCTACCTGGTGAGCCCCATGGCGGAGCTGCTCGACGGGCTTCGGGAGGGGGACTCCGCGGTTCTCACGCCCCACATCTGCGCCCCGATCGAGGACGGGCAGAAGCCCGACGACCACTCGATGCTCCAGAGCGGGATCTACAACCTGGGCTTTCTCGCCCTGGCCAACGACCCGGAGGCTCGCCGCTTCGTCTCCTGGTGGCACCGCAAGCTGGTTCGCGACTGTCGGATCGACCTGGAGGAGGGCCTCTTCGTCGACCAGAAGTGGGCCGACCTCCTGCCGTGCTTCGTGGAGCGGACGCGCATCCTCCGCCACCCGGGGTACAACGTGGCGTACTGGAACCTGATGCACCGCAAGGTGGCCCAGGTGGACGGACGCTGGACCGCGAACGACGCCCCCCTGCGGTTCGTCCACTTCAGCGGGGTGGAGAGCCCGGACCCCGAGGTCTTCTCGAAGCATCAGGAGCGCTTCAGCGCCTCGACCATCGGCGAGCTGGGGATCCTCCTCGACGAGTACCGGCGTCGGGTCGACCGGGCCGGCCGGCGGCAGCTCGCCGGCGAGTCGTACGCCTTCGGAATCGACTCGGAAGGCCGGCCGATTCCCGATCTCTTACGCCGCATCTATCGCGAAGAGCTCGAATCCAGTCGAAGCCTGGACGAGGATCCCGCGGGCGCCGCCCGGGCCTACTGCAACGAGCCCAGCCGGGCGGTCCCGCAGCACCCGGGCCGGGTCGTCACCCGCATCATGGCTCGCGTCTGGGAGAGTCGCCCGGATCTCCAGGAGGCCTTCGACCTCCGGACCGCCGACGGGAATCGTGGATTCACCGAGTGGTTCCTGCACTCGGCCGGCCGCGAGCTCGGGCTCGACGAAGAGTTCACCCGGGCCGTGCGGCCCGCGGCCGCGCCGGAGCCGCCCCGGCCGGACGCAGCGGTCCGCGGCGAACGCCGCGCGGCTCCTCCGGCCGTCGATCGGTCCTGGCTCCAGCGGGTGGCGATGGGCGCACTCAGCAACGCCTATCGCCTGAAGCGCTTCTATCTGCGGGTCCCGGTGCCCGTGCGGCGCCGCGTGAAGACGACCCTCCTGCGGACCGCCTATCGGCCGGCCCTCCCGCGCTCGTCGCGGGCGTCGCGATCGGCTCCGGCTCCGGCCGGGGTGCGGCGCTCGTTCCCGATCGGGGCGCGTCTGATCGGCTATCCGCGAGCGGAGCTCGGCATGGGGGAGCACGTTCGCCTCTCGGCGGTCGCCCTGGACGCCATCAAGTTCCCGTTCGCGCTCTACGATTTCTCGGCGAACGTGGTGGCGCGCCAGCAGGACGATCGGTTCGTCTCGTGGCTCGACAACGAGGCCACGTTCAACGTCAACCTGTTCCACATCAACGCCGACCAGATGCAGGTGGTCCGGGACACCCTGGGCGAGGACTTCTTCGCCGGGCGCCACAACGTCGGCTACTGGGCGTGGGAGCTCAGCCGGTTTCCAGCGGCCTGGCGGGGCGCGATCGAGATGGTGGACGAGGTCTGGGCCCCCTCGCGGTTCGTGCAGGAATCGATCTCGAAGACGGCCGATCGCCCGGTGGTCTGGATGCCCATCGCCGTCCAGGTGAGCGCGCCGCCGTCGATCGATCGGAGCTACTTCCATCTGCCCGAGGATCGATTCATCTTCCTCTTCAGCTTCGACTTCTCGTCCTATGCCACGCGCAAGAACCCCCGGGCGGTCATGGAGGCCTTCCAGCGCGCCTTCGACCGCGACCGGCGGGACGTCCTGCTGCTGATCAAGACCATGGCCCAGGACTGGCATCAGGAGGAGCTGGCGGCCCTGCGCGCCGAGGTGGCCGAAGACCCTCGCATGCGACTGCTGGACGCCGTCCTCTCGCCCCGGGAGATCGCCGGGCTCGTGAACTGCTGCGACAGCTACGTCTCGCTCCACCGCAGCGAGGGGTTCGGTCGCGGCATGGCCGAGGCCATGGCCCTGGGCAAGCCGGTGATCGCCACCAACTACTCCGGCAACACCGACTTCATGACCGAATCCACCTCGTGTCTGGTGGACTACCAGCTCGTGCCGGTGGCCGAGGGCGAGTATCCCCACCACGAGGACCAGGTCTGGGCAGACCCGGACGTGGATCAGGCGGCCGACGCCATGCGAAAGCTCGTGCTCGACCCGGTCCGCTCCCGCCTGATCGGCGCCCGCGCCCGCCGCCACATCGAGCAGGGCTGGGGACCGGCCGCGGTGGGCACCCGGATGCTCCAACGCCTGAAGGACCTCGGGCTCACCTGAGGTTCGCCTCCGTCTCCGCCGGGGCGGCCCGCTCGTAGGCCTCCAGCAGGAGCGGCTTCAGCACGGCCGCCCACGCTGCGTACCCCGTCTCGTTCAGGTGCAGACCGTCGAACACGAAGACGTCGTCGCGCGGCTCGCCGTCCGCGTCGAGCAGCGGCGTCGCCAGGTCGACGTAGTGGAGCCGGGGGTCCTTCGCGCTCAGCAGGGCGATCCGGCGATTGGCCTCGCGCATGGCGGGCCAGCGGTCCCAGCGCAGCCTGGAGGGCTTGATGGACAGGAAGTGGATCTCGAGCCCGGGCAGGGCCTCGAAGAGGGTCTCGGTGAGCGTCCGGTAGTCCCGGACGACGTCGTCCGGCGACTTGCCGCTCCCCGCGGCCAGGTCGTTGTCCCCGGCGTAGACCACGACGATCCGCGGCTGGTAGGGCGTGACGATCCGGTGCGCGTTCGCGATGACGTGCTCCAGGTGGGATCCGCCGAAGCCCCGCTCGATGACGGGAAGCGGGGCCATGTCCTCCTCGAGGCCGTCCCAGCCGCGGATGCTCGAGCTGCCCACGAAGACGATGGCGTCCCGGGGCGGCGGGGCGACCCGGTCCCGCTCCTCGAAGGCCGCGATGTCCGACTCGAAGGAGTCGGGTCGTCCCGACACCTCGCCGAAGCATCCGCCGAGGGTTCCGAGCAGCGAGGCACATCCCAGTGCGACGGTGAGCGCGCGCAGCCAGCGGTCCATGCAGCTTCTCCCGAGGTGGGGGCGGGCGCCATTGTAGGTCCAGCGGGACCGGCTGCGGGCATAGAGGCTAGACTTCCGCCCGAATCGAGTCCCGGAGGTCGTTCCATGGGTCGCCGGCTCCCGCTGGCTGCCGCGCGTCGCATCCGTCCGGTCGCGATCCTCGTCGCGACGGCCCTGGCCTGGGGCCCGGCCTGCCAGACGCCGGTCGGTGTGAAGGAGCGTCCGGCGTGGGTCGTCGAGCGCGAGCTGACGGCCAACGTCCTGGTGAGCGGCGTCCTCAGTCAGGACACCCGCAACCTGCTTCGCTGGGCGAGCCTCGAAGGAGCGTGGCAGAAGGATCCCGAGCAGACCCTGGCCCTCATCCACACCGCCGTGGTGGAAGGGGTGTTGAGTCGCGATCCCCTGGGCCTGAACGCCCTCGTCGCGGCCGCCGAGCTCGCCTTCGACATCGGGCAGAGGAACGGGGATCCCGACTACTTCCTCCAGTCCGTGATCTACGCCTGGGGCTACCTGTTCCGCGCCGAGGACATGCCAGCCATCGATCCGGTCGATCCCAGGGGCCAGCTCGCGATCGGTCTCTACAATCGGGGGCTCGCCCGGGCGTTCCGCGACGCGAGCGAGCGGCGCCTGTCGCCGCGCTCGGGTCGGAGGGATCTGCCGTTCGGCTCGTTGGAGATCGAGGTCGACGAGGCCTCGCGGCACTGGGAGGGGCGGATCCTCGACCGCTTCACCCTGGCCAGCGAGCTCGAGGTGCGGGGCATGCGCAACCGCTATCGCTGGAAGGGGCTGGGCGCAGCGGTGGCGGCCAGTGTCGTCCCCGACCCCGACGGGCCGCCGCCCGAGGACCGGCTGGTCGAGAACCTGAGGGTCTCCGTCGCGGCCGTGCTCGTGTTCGAGGACTACTGGGAGACCCTGCTGACGAACTCGATGCGGGCCACGCTCACCTTCCGTGTGGGCCTCGACGTCGAGACCATCGAGATCGAGGGCATCACCGTTCCCCTGGCGATGGAGCCCACGGCGACCCTCGCCTACATGCTCGCCGAGTCGTCGCCCTGGGCCCGGGAGCTGAAGGGCTTCTTCGAAGGCGACCTGAGCGTGGGGGAGAACGACGGGATCGCGGGGCTGCAGCCCTTCCGCAAGGGCAAGATCCCGGTCGTCCTGGTGCACGGCACGGCCTCGGGGCCCGCGCGCTGGGCCGAGCTGCTCAACGACATGCTGGCCGAGCCCCGGATCCGCAGGAACTTCCAGTTCTGGCTCTTCACCTACAACACGGGCAACCCGATCGCGTACTCGGGCTGGCTGCTGCGCCGGTCCATCCGTGAAGCCATCGACGCGGTCGACCCCGCGGATCGGGACGACGCGCTCGACCGCATGGTCGTGATGGGACACAGCCAGGGTGGGCTCCTCGCCAAGCTCACCGCGATCGACTCGGGCAGCCGCTTCTGGGACCCGATCAGCGACGTGCCCATCGAGGACATGGAGCTGGCCCCGGAGAGCCGCGAGATCCTCGAGGGCTCGCTCTTCGTGAAGCCGGTGCCCGAGGTCGAACGGGTGGTCTTCATGGCCACGCCGCACCGGGGGAGCTACGTGGCGGCCTGGGGCATCTCGCAGTGGGTGGGCGGGCTCACACACGCGCCGGCGAACCTCGGCAGCGCGGTGGCCGACCTCGTCACCCAGGACGAGGTCAGCGCCGCGGTGCGCCGGCTCGATCGGGTGGACGGCGCCGTGGCCAACATGAGCCCGGGCAGTCGCTTCATCCAGACCCTCGCCGAGATCCCGATCGCCCCGGGCATCAAGGCCCACTCGATCATCGCGGCGAAGGGCGACGGTCCGCTCGCGGACGCGAGCGACGGAGTCGTTCGCTACGAGAGCGCCCACATCGAGGGGGTCGAGTCGGAGAAGGTGATCCGCTCGGGCCATTCGGTCCAGCAGAACGCGCGGCTCTCCCAGGAGGTCCGGCGGATCCTGCTCGAGCACATCGGCATCGAAGTGAACGTGATGGGAGAGGTGGAGCTGCGCTGAGCCGCGCAGACAGCCGGGAGGAAGGACGTGGGAATGAGTGAGTCGAAGCGAGCGAACGCCGAGCAGATCGCGTACTGGAACGAGATCTCGGGGCCCAAGTGGGTGGCCCTCGCGGACCGCATCAACGATCAGATCGAGCCGCTGGGGCTGGAGGCGATGGACCGCGCGGGGTTCGCCCAGGGCGAACGGGTGCTGGACGTCGGCTGCGGCTGCGGCCAGACCAGCCTGGAGATCGCGCGTCGGGTCGGGAGCGAGGGGCGCGTCCTGGGCCTCGACATCTCCGGGCCGATGCTGGATGACGCTCGCGCGCGGGCGGAGAGGGCGGGGGCCGCGACGCTCGAGTTCGCCCAGTCCGACGCCCAGACCCACGCCTTCGACGACGCCTCCTTCGACGGCCTGTTCTCGCGCTTCGGCGTCATGTTCTTCGAGGATCCGCCCGCGGCCTTCGCCAACCTGCGGCGCGCGCTCGCGCCGGGAGGCCGGCTGACCTTCATCTGCTGGCAGAGCGTCGCCGAGAACCCCTGGATGCTGCTGCCCGTCCAGGCGGCCGCCCAGCACGTGGAGCTGCCGGCGCCGGCCGGACCCGAGGCGCCGGGCCCCTTCGCGTTCGCGGACGCCTTGCGGGTGCGATCGATCCTCGACGCCGCCGGGTTCGGAGAGGTCGCGGTGAACGCGTTTGCCGGCGACCTGTCCGTGGGACGCGGGCTGGCCCTCGACGAGATCATCGACTTCCTGAAGCAGATGGGTCCGGCCGGGGCCGCCCTGCGGGAGAGCTCCGAGGACGTGCAGGCGGCGGTGACCCGCTCGATGCACGAGGTGCTCGCGCCCCACTATCGCGACGGGGCGGTGGTGCTGCCGTTCGGCTCCTGGATCGTGGAGGCCCGGAACCCGGGCTGAGCCGGGGGGCGCCTGCGGGGCCTCCCCCGGTCCGGGGGCCGTGGCCGGTCGGCCCGGATATGAATATTTGACCTCTGATATTCATTGACTATGATATCGTGAATATTCATCCAAGATCCCGGGGACCCGACCCCACGGCGGCCACCCCGGGACCACCAGGAGCCCCCACGACCATGAGCGACGCTCCCTACGCGGTGATCACCGCGGACGCCCATGCCGGCGCCAGCATCTCCACGTATCGCGACTACCTGGACGCGAAGCACCAGAAGCTCTTCGACGAGTGGCGGGGCGGCTACAAGAATCCCCAGCGCAAGCACATCGGCTCCAAGAAGCACAAGAACTGGGACGACGCCGAGCGGCTGGCCGACATGGACGAGGAGGGCGTGGCCGGCGAGATCATCTTCCCGAACACGGTGCCGCCGTTCTTCCGCTCCAGCGTCCTCATCTGCGGCAACCCCTCGGTCGAGGACTTCCCGCTCCGCCTCGAGGGCATCCGCGCCCACAACCGCTGGCTGGTCGACTTCCAGAACGAGCACCCGGAGCGCCGGGCGGGCATCGGGCTCGTCTACCTGAACGACCTCGACGCGGCGATCGAGGACGTGAAGTGGATCGCGGAGCACGGTCTCAAGGGCGGCGTCCTGCTGCCCCACGTGCCCGACGACTGCACCCACATCCTGCCGCTCTACGCGCCGGAGTACGACCGGCTGTGGTCCGTCTGCCAGGACCTCGACGTGGTGATCAATCACCACGGCGGGACCGGCAACCCGGACTACGGGCGGTACCCGCACTCGCTGCCGATCCGCCTGCTCGAGACCCCGTTCTTCTCGACCCGGAGCTACGGTCAGCTGCTGCTGTCGGGTGTCTTCCACCGCTTTCCGAAGCTCAAGTACATCATCACCGAGGCGGGCTGCTCCTGGGTGCCCGAGCGCCTGGCCCATCTGGACCGGGTCTGGCAGATGGTGCGCCAGGGCTTCGCCGGCGAGTTCGAGTTCAACAAGGAGGTCGCCACCCCCGAGCCGCCCAGCTTCTACGCGAAGCGCAACTGCTGGTACGGCGCGAGCTCGGCCTCGCCGCTCGAGCTGCGCGACCGCGACGTGGTCGGCGTGGATCGCATCTGCTGGGGCACCGACTATCCCCACTACGAGGGCACCTATCCCCACACGCGCAAGGCCATCCGGCACTCGTTCAACGACATCGATCCCGAGGACACGCGCAAGATGCTCGGCGGCAACGCGGCCGAGCTCTACGGCTTCGACCTCGAGAAGCTGGCGCCGATCGTGGACAAGATCGGTCCCACGCCGGACCAGGTGGCGGTGCCCCTCGCCGACGACGAGTTCCCGGAGAAGACCATGACCATGGCCTTCCGCCGCCGGAACGCCTGACCCGCCGCGGGTCGGGACGGATCGGGGACGGACGTGGGCGGCCAGACCGCGCGCAGCGAGCACGGGGCTCTCCGGGGGCGCCGCCGGGAGGAGAGCGAGCGCCGGAGGCTCTGCATCCTCGACGCGGCCCGTCGCTGCTTCGGCGAGCAGGGCTACGCGGGCGCGACCGTGGCGCGCATCGCCGAGGAGGCCGGGGTCTCCCACGGCCTCCTCTACCAGTTCTTCCGCAACAAGGACGAGCTGTTCCAGGTGGTGCTGCGCGACATCATCCGGGACTGGGTCCGGGCGATGGTGCCCGAGGACGAAGACGAGCCGGCGCTCGTCGCCCTCGAGGGCATGTTCCGCCGCTCGGTGGAGTTCTGTCAGACCCATCCGCTGCTCCCGGCGCTGATGTCCGGGGACCCGGCGCTGCGGCTCACCCGGATCGGCCCGGCCGCCGCGGACCGGATCCAGCCCCATCGCGACCTGGTGGGCGCCATCCTGCGCCGGGGCGTCGATTCGGGGGAGCTGCGGGCGGACCTCGACGTCGAGTCCGTCGCCGATCTCATCTGTCATCTCCAGTCCGAGTACTCGCGGCGGGCCTATATGCGGGATCCGTCGTTCCCGCTGACGCCCGGGATCATCGATGCCGTCGTGCGCTTCATGCAGGACGCCGTTCGCGCCGGCTGACGCGGTGCCCGCGCTAGACTGGACCCCATGCATCGCCGACTTCCGAGGAGTGCCGCGGCGGCCGGAGCCGCGATCGTCGGCCTCTCCATGGACGGGTCGCACGCCCTGGCCGTGGGACTGGACCGACTTCCCGACGCAGACCAGGAGACAGGACCGTGACCGACCCGCTGCAGAAGTGCTTCTCGGAGGCGCGCATCCGCGGCCTCACCCTTCGCAACCGGCTGATCAAGGCGGCGACCTTCGAGGGCAAGTGCGAGGGGGGGGTGCCGAGCGCCGAGCTCATGCGGCTGCACGAGCGCATCGGCGAGGGCGGCATCGGCATGACGACGCTCGCGTACTGCGCCGCCGAGGGCGACGGCCGCATCCACGAGAACATGATGTTCATGCACGAGGGCATCCGCGGCGAGCTCGGCGAGCTGATCCGGCGGGTCCACGCCACCGGCGCCCGGGTCTCCGGGCAGCTCGGCCACTGCGGCAACTTCTCCAAGAACCGCGACTTCCAGGGGCGTCGTCCCCTCGGCCCCTCGCGCGGCCTCAATCCCCTGGGCCTCACCTACGGGCTGCCCTTCGCCGGAGCCCTCACGGTGCCCCAGATCCGGGAGCGGGTGGCCACCTTCGCCCGGGCGGCGGCCTTCATGGTGGACGTGGGGTTCGACGCCATCGAGATCCACTTCGGCCACGGCTACGGGATCAGCC
Source organism: Myxococcota bacterium (assembly GCA_050618075.1). GTDB lineage: Bacteria > Myxococcota_A > UBA9160 > UBA9160 > UBA4427 > JBNLVL01. Next base: position 22,678 of record JBNLVL010000010.1, on the reverse strand, counting down.
AGTTCATCAGCCCGCTCACCAACCGCCGCAAGGACGACTACGGCGGGCCCCTGGTGAACCGCATGCGCTTCGGCCTCGAGGTGCTCGAGGCGGTGCGCCGGGCCGTGGGCGACGACTTCCCGCTGCTGGGAAAGATCAGCATGACCGACGGCGTGCGCGGCGGGACGTCCGTGGACGACGCGGTGGAGATCTCGGGGATGCTCGAGTCCGGCGGTCTCGACGTCATCATCTGCAGCGGCGGGAGCAGCAGCATGAACCCGATGCTGCTGTTCCACGGCGACAGCATGCTCCCGGGGCTCCTCGAGCAGGAGAAGAGCCCGCTCATGCGCATGGGCATGAAGATGGCCGGCGAGCGGATGTTCCGGAGCTACCCCTACCGGGAGACCTACTTCCTCGAGCAGGCCAGCCGCATCCGCGAGCGGGTGCAGTGTGGCGTCTGCTACATCGGCGGGGTCTGCACGAGCGACAGCATTCGCACCGTCATGGGAGCGGGCTTCGACTTCATCCAGCTCGGACGGGGGCTGATCTACGATCCCGACCTCCCGAAGCGGGCGGCCGGAGATCCCCACTACGTGAACGGCTGCAGCCACTGCAACCGGTGCGCCACGCTGATCGAGGCGCCCGGCGGCATCCTGTGCGTGGAGCGGCCCGACAACTTCGCCGACGCGTGAGCGCCGGCTCAGGCGGGCGCGCGGGCGCGCCTGAGCCGGGCGAGGGCGAAGCAGAGGTGCGCGGCCAGCCCCAGCGCGGCCAGCAGCAGGCCGAGCACCAGGCGCGGGTCTCCGAGGTGGAACCAGGGGTCCACGGGAAAGGCCACGGTCTTCGCCATGGCGGCCACCTTGAAGCGGTGGATGCGGTCGCCGCGATCGGCCATGAACCGCACCTGCTCCATCAGGTCGCGCCGGCTGCGGTAGCGGACCAGGCCGCCGTTCGACCAGCGCTCGGCCCCATCGACGCCCCAGATGTCCAGCGCCCCGGCGGCGGCGCGTCCGAACATCACGGGATGGGCGGCGGACCGGAGCGCCTCGGCCAGGAAGGGACCGGTGTAGCGCGCCAGCACTTCCTGGCTGCTGGCGCCAGGGGCGACGCCTTCGACCTCCAGGGGCGCGTCGCGCATCTCGATGGCGTTGAGCATCGCGAAGTCGTCGCCGGTGTCGCCCTCCATGAACTCGCGGAACACGGCGATGCGCTCGGGCGGGGTGCCGGTCTCGTGGAGCAGCTCGACGTACTCCTCGATCTCGGCCTCCGACAGCGGAGCCCCGAACGAGGTGTACCAGAGGAAGAACGCCGTATAGAGCAGGCCGACGGCGATCCAGGTCCGAGAGGGTGAGAGCATGGGGCTTCCTCCTCGGCCTAGGCTAGCGTCAAGGGGGTGTTCGGCCCGAGGTTCCTGGGATGAAGTGGATATGAAGTGGCTGCTCCGGATCGGCGCGCTGGTGCTGGTGGCGCTCGGCGCGGCCTGGCTCTACCGGGACGAGCTGGTGCTGGCCGCCGTCGGCGCCGCGGTGCGCGCGCGCACGCCGGTGGGTCCCCACGTCGAGGTCGAATGGACCCGCGGTCCCGAGAGCCCCCTCTCCGCGCCCGGCGAGCGGCCCCCGAACGTCGTGCTGATCCTCGCGGACGATCTCGGCTGGAACGACCTCACGTTCGCCGGAGGCGGCGTGGCGAGGGGGAGTGTCCCCACACCGAACATCGATTCGATCGCGGCCGAGGGCGTGACCTTCACCAACGGCTACGCGGCCAACGGGACCTGCGCGCCCTCCCGCGCGGCCATCCTGTCGGGCCGTTACGGCACGCGCTTCGGCTTCGAGTTCACGCCCACGCCGCCGGCCATGATTCCGCTGATGGTCCGGCTCTCGGCCCGGGCGGACCGGCCGCTCCCCGTCATCGACTACCTGGATGCGCGCGGCGACGAGGCCGTTGCCTACGAGGCCATGGGCATGCCGGCCAGCGAGATCAGCCTGGCGGAGCTCCTCGCCTCGGCGGGCTACCACACCGCGCACATCGGCAAGTGGCACCTGGGACGGGTGGGCGGCATGGCCCCCCACGAGCAGGGGTTCGCCGAGAGCCTGCTGATGGCCAGCGGGCTGTACCTGCCCGAGGACGACCCGGAGGTCGTGAACTCGAAGCAGGACTTCGATCCCATCGATCGCTTTCTCTGGGCGGGCATGCAGTACGCCGCCAGCTTCAACGGCGGGCCGGCCTTCCGGCCCCGGGGCTACCTGACCGACTACTACACCGATCAGGCCGTGAAGGTGATCGAGGCCAATCGCCACCGGCCCTTCTTCCTGTACCTGGCCCATTGGGCGCCGCACACGCCACTCCAGGCGTCCGCCGCCGACTACGCGGCCCTGGACCACATCGAAGACCACCGCCTGCGGGTCTACGCCGCGATGATCCGCGCCCTCGACCGGGGCGTCGGTCGCGTGCTGGACGCGCTGCGGGACAACGGCCTCGAAGAGAACACCCTGGTCCTCTTCACCTCCGACAACGGGGGAGCCCACTACATCGGACTGCCGGAGGTCAATCGCCCGTTCCGGGGCTGGAAGATCAGCTTCTTCGAGGGCGGCATCCACGTGCCGTACTTCGCCCGCTGGCCCGCCCGCATCCCGGCGGGCAGCACGGTGGCCGATCCGGTGCACCACTTCGATCTCTTCGCCACGGCGGCGGCCGCGGCCGGCGCGCCCCTGCCCGACGACCGCGTGATCGACGGCGTCGATCTGGTGCCCCACGCCCGGGGCGAGGCGCGCGGGGCGCCCCACGAGCGGCTCTTCTGGCGGCAGGGGCACTATCGGGTCGTGCTGGCCGACGGCTGGAAGCTGCAGGTCGCCGAGCGCCCGGACAAGGCCTGGCTGTTCCACCTGGAGTCGGACCCCACCGAGCAGATCGATCGGGCGGCCCGACACCCGGAGCGGGTGGCGGCCATGCGGGCCATGCTGGCGGCCCACGACGCCGAGCAGGTCCCGTCGGCCTGGCCGTCGCTCATCGAGGCGCCCATCGCCGTGGACAAGGACCTGAGCCAACCCTTCGAGCCGGGCGACGAGTACGTCTACTGGCCGAACTAGCGGGCCGCGGGGCAACCGAATGACGATCGATCCGGCCGCCGGTCGGCGAGCTCGCGGGCGGCGTGGCCGCGCGCCGCGGGCGCGGGTCTCGGGACGGGCGGGGGCGGCGCGCGCCCGGCTGGGAGTCGGCGTCCGGGCTCTCGTCCTGCTGGTCCTGCTGGCCCTGCTGGCTGCCCGGCCGGCGGGATCGGAGCCGTTCGACCCGCTCCGGGTTCGCGCCCAGCTCCTCTACGAGCAGATCTACGACGTCACGGCCTGGGCCCTTCGCGTCCCATATGCGCTCGCCATGCCGATCGTCGTGCGCGCCCGGCTCGAGGACTGGATCGACGAGCTCGAGCTCGATCCGGAGGTGCGCCAGCGGGTTCGCGACCGGATCGGGTCCCCGGTGCTGGTCGACGAGATCGTTCCGTTCCTCATGGCCGTCAAGGACCGGTACTCCGTGGGAGAGGACGCGGAGGCGCCGTTCGAGGCGGTGCTGCGGCAGCGCTATGGGCCCGACGAGGACCTTCCGGGCATGGAGCACAGCCTGTTCGCGTGGGCGCCCTCGGACTCCGGGGCCGGAGACACGGAGGAGGGCGGCGCCGGGTTCTCCCTCGACCCGGAGCTGTCCGGGCGGATCGTCACGCTCTACGACGCGCTCTACCTGAGCCAGGTGGAGGCGGAGGCCGGGCTGGGCGAAGAGCTGGCCTCGTGTGCGCGTCGAGAGGACCCCGGCCGGCTCCGAGCGGCGGTGGTGCGCACCCGGCCCCTGGTCCGCCGTCTGGTGGTCGACCTGCGCGATCGGCTCGCCCTCGAAGGCGAGCTGGCCGACTTCGTCGACCTCGTCCTCGACGATCCCGAGCGCCTGGAGACGGTGACGGCCTCGGGCATCGAGTTCCTCGACCGCATGGTGTGCCGCAGCTACCGGATCTTCGCGACCCGGCTGGTCCGGGAGCAGCAGCTGCGCACCTGGCTCCTGCAGGAGTTCGAGCGTCCCGATGGCGGCGCCCTGTGGCGCTTTCTCGGCGACGCCAACCACGGCCGGCGCTACGCGGTGCTCGTGGTGGTCGATGGTCTCCAGGGGCACCTGGTCGAGGCCCTGGCGCGCGGAAGCGCCGAGGACCCGTTCCTGCGCGCGGTCCTGGGCGAGCAACGGCGGGCCGGGGGGCCGCGTCCGACGGTGGGCGAGCCGCGGGCCGCACCGGCCCAGCAGATCCGCTACCTCGCGAGCCGGGTCGGTCGCGCCGAGGAGGACCCGCGCTACCTCCCGTTCTTCCGGGACCTCTATCGGGACGACGGTCCGGGAGACGCCCGCCGGCCGGACGGTGTGGCCCGCGGCGGCCTCTCCACCACGCCGACCATCAGCGTGCGCAATCTGCCCATCGCCTGGACCGGCGCGCCGGTGGCCGGGCCCGGCGGCACGGGGGTCCCCAACTTCCACTTCGTCGATCGGGAGTACCGCCGGAACGGACGCCTCACCGGACGGCCCTACTACTTCTTCGGCAACGACGCGCTCCGACTCCTGCCCCTCACCCGGGAGGCGGGCATGCGCACGCTCTTCGACCGGCTGCCGCGGCAGGGCTCCTACGCCTGCGCGGCGCAGTACGACGAGGCCTCTCACGACGGCATCGACGCCTTCCTGAACCTCGCGCTCGGCGAGTCCCAGCGGGACTTCGCCGAGCGCCTGTGCATGACCGCGCTGCGGCGCCGGGCCCACAACGAGCAGAGGCTTCGGCGCCTGCGCGGAGAGCTGCTGCGGGACCGCGAAGAGCTCGTGCGCGAGGTCCCGGTCTGGCGGCTCCTGTCCCGGAGCGAACGCCGCGATCGCCGGGCGCTGGCGCGCCGGGCCCTCGAGGAGATCGCGGCCCTCGAGCAGGAGACCCTCCCCGAGCTGCTGATCTACTACAACCCCTGGCCCGACCACTTCGCCCACTTCAAGGGTCCGTTCAGCGACGAGATCATCGGACCCTCGGGCGAGCTGGCGCGGCTCGACCATTGGCTGGGCGTTCTCGCGGAGATCTATCGCGAAGGCGGAGTGGAGGGGCGCACGCTCTTCGGGATGGCCGGGGACCACGGCCTGGCCCCCGCGTTCCACCTGCTGAACCCCGAGGAGGTGATCTTCGACGCCCTGCGCGAGGAGGGCGTCGACTTCCGAGTGCTGAAGATCTCCTCGGACGAAGGCGAGGGGCCGAAGCTCAACAACCCGTTCGATCCTCCGGAGGTGAAGGGCTACGACGTGGTGGTCGCCTCGACCGCGGGGGGCAACTACATGCTCGACTTCTTCCGCGACCAGGGGACCGGCTGGGCCGAGCAGCCGCTCCGCGCCCAGCTCGAGTCGCTGGCCCTGATCCCGCGGACGCAGGCGGCGGAGCCGGTCCGGGTGGACGTCGTCGGCGAGATCCTCGGCCGGCTGGGCGACACCCTCGACTACCTGGTGGTGCGCGAAGCGCCCTGCGATGCGTCCGGGGGTGGGGTGCGCGTGGTGGGCCTGCGCGGCGGCGAGCGCGCCGACGGCTGGATCACGCGCCGGGGCGGGCGGGTGGCCTACCGCTTCAGCGGGGCCGATCTGCTGGGCACGGACCGACCGACGCCCTACCAGACGCTCTCCGACGCCGACCGGCAGACCCACGCCGCGCTCCGGGAGCGCTGCCTGCGCGCGTCCCGAGAGCCCTCGCCCCGGAGCTGGTGCAGCGAGGCCGAGTGGCGGGCGCTCACGAGCTACACCGCGCGGCCCGACTCGGTGGTGCAGCTCGCCCATCTCTACGACAGCGCGCGTGCGGGCAGCGTGAACCTCTTCCCGCGTGAAGGGGTCGGCTACAACTCGCTGGTCCCCGGACGCCACGCCGGCGAGTCGTTCCACGAGAAGGACGCCTTCGCCGGCTTCTGGGGCGCGCCGGTCGCGCTCGCCGCCGGGCGAGGGCGCCCCCGGGCGCTGGTGAACGGCCAGGTGCCGATCGGGCTCTACGAGTACCTGCGCGGGCGCAGGGTGTCGCCGGAGGAGGTCGGCTTCGGCCACCCCGGCGTGGGGCGCACGCTCTTTCCCGGCTCGCTCCAGCCCGACTGAGGATCGGGTCGCCGAGGGGTCAGGCGTCGCGCCCCCGCGCTCTTCGCAGGCGCTTCGAGAGCGCGCGCCACAGACCCACCGAGAGCAGCTCCAGGTGGTTCCAGGCGATCTGGATCTCCTGGCGCCGGGCCTCGGCCAGGATGGCCTCGAGCGACCGGTCGTCGGTCTTGTAGATCTGGATCTCCACCGCCTCGCCGGCGTGGTTGCGCACGCCGCGCTCGATCAGCTTGCGGATGGTGCGGGTGGGCAGCACGTGGCTCGGCAGGAAGGGCCGGTAGTCCGCGTGATCGTCGATCTCGAGGTTGGCGGCCCGGGCGATCAGCCGGCAGGCCGAGTTCGCGCAGGTGAGCGTCCGCTGCTCGCGCCCGGCGTACTCCTCGAGCTTGCGCCGGATCGCGTGGATCGACTTCACGGGGACCCCGACGAAGCGGATGATGATGCCGGAGAAGATCGTGTCCCGTTCCTTCACGGCGAGGGGCCGCAGGATGTCCCCGTCGAAGCGCTGCCGGCCGACCGAGACGTAGATGTGCGAAGGGGGCCGGATGCCGACCAGCAGCTCCTTCGAGTCCGGCGCCTCGAGGTTGCGCAGGGGGATGCGCCCGTCGCCGCGCGCCGCGCTCCCGGGGAGCGTGAAGACCCGCACGCGCTTGCCGCGGAAGGGCTCCTCGCTCACCGCGACGGGCTCCTGGGAGTCCGTGGTCAGGAGATCCGGCGTCGGCGCGGACTCGAGCGACCCCCAGTAGCGGATGCCGTCGAGCTCCAGGTCGAGGCGCGCTTCGATGGCGGCCGCCCGATCCATGCCCAGGAAGTGGTGGTCGTCGCGGGCGAGCTGCTCCAGCCAGGCGAGCCGGACCATGCGATTGACGAAGGCGCCCCCACCGGCCCGGGCCAGGGCATCCAGGGACGCGGACTCGAGGGGCTCGCCCACGACCACCCGGCGGCGCCGCCGGGCCGGGGCGCGAGAGCGCTCCGGCAGGTCCAGGAAGCGCGCGTTGTCCGGATACGTGACCGGCACGATGCGCAGGGCCAGCCCGGCGTCGCGGATGGCCGGGACGAGCGCGTCGCCGAAGTTCGGACGGGGCGGGCGGGTTCCGCGGAAGCCCTCGGAGACGCTGCCTTCGGGATAGATCAGCAGATTGCGCGACACTCCGCGGTCGAGCTCCGCCAGGGCGCGTTCTACCGCGGAGCCGCGGCCGCCGCCCACGGCGATGAGGCCCGGGGTCTCGGCCATGCGGTCCTTGAGGAAGCGGGGCAGGATGGGCAGCTGGTCGACGGCGTTGAAGACGAGGTAGTCGCGCAGCCCCAGGTGGGCGAAGGTGACGTTGTCGCTGACGCCGTGCCGGTGGGCGGGCGCGAAGATCTGGATCGTGGCCCCGTCGTCGTCGGGCAGGCGTTCGCGCCCGCTCACCTCGACCCGGTAGCCCAGGAAGTCGCCCCAGGCGCGGAACAGGTCGTCGACCCGCCCGGTGAACGGCGTGCCCGTCCGGCCCGGCGTGGGGTCGCGGCGTGCGAACACCACGACGAGTGCCCGGAGGAACGCGAGTCCCATGCGCAGCGCCGGGCCCAGGCGGCGCAGGGTCTGACCCAGAGCGCGGGCGAGGCCGTAGGCGCGGTCGACCAGGCTCGGAGGCGGGCTCTCGGGCATGGTGGGGTCGAGGGCCCGGATGCGCTTCGAGAAGGCGACGACACCGGCGTAGAAGCGCTGGTAGACCGCGATGCGCTGGTGGTCCCGGGGCGTTCCGTAGAGCGGCTCGAGCTCGGCGTAGCGGGAGGCCAGTCGCTGCAGGCGCGCGTGGCGCCGGGCCAGGCCGCGGGCCCGCCGGCGTCCGTAGAAGGACACCAGGGTCTCCATGGCGCGGTCGAGCTCGGCCGTGACCTGCTCCATGAAGTGCGTCTGCTGGATCCGCTGATAGGCGTCGAGGCGGTCCAGGAACTCGGCCTGGGCCGCAGCGGCGCTGCCCAGGGTCTCGCTCCGCTCCGGGCCCGCCTGCTTGGCCAGCAGCGACTGGACTCCGGAGAAGCCGTACCCGCGATCCTGCAGGTCGGTCCACTCGGCCTCGAGCTCCCGCTCGAGCCGGGTGAGCGACGCGAAGACGTTGGACGGCGTGGGCCGCGCCGGGCTCGCGCTCGCAGGCGTGGGGGCGGACGGGTCCGCTCCGCTCATCGTGTCACCTCCCGGTTCCAGAGAGTGCCGCAGACAGGCCCGGGCGCGCTCCCGGCCGAGCGGCGGCGAGCCGGGCGGCGGCTGCGGCCCGCCGGGCCGCCAGACCCGAGGAGCGGGCGAGGGCGAGCTCCCGCGCCAGGGCCCGGGTCCGCGCCGCGCGGCCGCCCAGGCCGTCGGTCCGCTCCACGAAGGCCTCGCTCCGTCGCATCCAGATCACGAGTTGCTCCCGGTGTCCTGCCAGCTCGCGGCGAAGCCGCGACCGCTCCGGCTCGCCGGCCGCGCTCGGGTCGTGGGCGAGAGCGGCCAGCAGGCGGTGGGTGGTGTCCTGGACATCGACCGACAGGCTCCGGATCTTTCGCCCGTAGGCGCCGTGCAGGAACCGCAGCGCCCAGGCCAGGCAGCCGCCTCCGCGGAGGCGCGCCGCCAGGCGGTCGGTCTGGTCGGCCAGGACGGCCCGGGTCCATTCGAGGGTCGGCTCGAGGCCGCGGGCGTCGGCCGTCGCGCGGGCCTCGGGCTGGAGTCGGGCCTCGAGCGCCCGGCGCCCCTCGGCCCGGTCCCACAGCAGGTGGAGCAGGACCCGCTCGTAGAGCAGGGGATTGTGGCGGTGCCGCTCCGCGGCGAGCGCGAGCTCGGGGTCCGCGAGCCAGCGCCGCAGCTCTGCGGGGGCGACGACGTCGGTCTCGGGCGGGAGGCCCCGGAGTCGCCGGACGATGGGGCGCCAGCGGCTGCGGCGGACCACGATCACCCGCCGCTCGCCCCCGAACTCGAGATGATGGCGGGCCAGGTCGTCGGAGACCGGGTGGCCCAGGTACGTCGCCCGGCGTGCCTCGAGCTGCTCGAGGCTCTCTCCGAAGCGGCGGCGCCCGAGGGCGCTGGCGATCCGCCGGCGCAGCACGAGGTAGCCGGCGGTCCACAGCTGGGTGTTGAGCGGCGCGTACTCGGCCAGCGGGATCGTCCAGCCGAGGCCCAGGGCGAACAGCGCCGGGTAGATGCCGAAGGCCTTCAGCGAGCCGAAGGCCAGGTCGAACACCCCCACGTCCCAGTGCCGCCGCAGGCCATCGCGGAGCTGGCGGAGCGCCCGGGCGAGGCCGGCGCCGAGCTTGCGCGCGGGGCGGGTCCAGCGGCTGCGCGGTCGGCGCGCGTCGCGCGAGCACCGGGCGGCGCAGCGCCGGGCGCGGGCGTCGATGCGCCGCTCGTCGGCACAGATGAGCTCGCTCACGACGGGGTCTCCCGGGCCGGGCCGAGGGGCGCACCCGGCAGCGGGCCGAGGCCGGCGCCCGGCAGCGGGCCGAGGCCAGCGCCCGGCAGCAGGCCGAGGCCGGCGCCCAGCAGCAGGCCGAGGCCAGCGCCCAGCAGGTGGGCCAACGGAACCGGCACCACACCGGGCGCGAGCTCCCCGGCGAACAGCGCGGTCCCCGTGGCCCACTCGAATCCGAGCTTGAGGGCGAAGGCCCCGGCCCCGGCCATCCCGAGCCAGACCCCCCGGCGCCGCCCGAGTCGCCACTGGGCGGCCATCCAGTCGAGGACCAGCCAGGCCGAGAGGCTGCAGACGATGCCGGAGAGCCCGGCGTAGCGGTCGAGCTCGGGCTGCAGGGCGAGCACCCCGAGCGAGACCCCGAGCCCGGCGAGCCCCACGCCCGCCAGCAGGCGGAGCCGGCCCTGGCGTTCGCAGACGGCGGCCAGGGCGAAGAAGACGCCCGCGTCCCAGACCCGGTGGGCGGTCGACCAGTGCACGAAGTGCCCCGTCAGCAGGCGCCAGAGCTCGCCCCGAGCCAGCCCGTCCGCGTCGAGCACCAGCGCCTCGAAGGCGCCGGGGACGAAGGCCAGGCCCACGGCGATCGCCGTGAGCCCGGCCGAGAGCCAGGGTCCCTCGCGCATCACGACCGCCCCGGGTCCTGGTCGCGACCGTCGCCGTCGTCGTTGCCGTTGCGGCGCCCGCGCCAGGCCGCCGCCCCGGCGGCCAGCAGCAGCAGGCCGCTCATCGGGTCGATGGCGCCGCCGCCGCCGCCGCCGATCGAGGGGGAGGGCAGATCGAAGGCGGGCTTGCGCTCGTCGACCCGATGGCTGCGAACCGGCTGGGCCTGGCGCCGCGACCGGGCCGCGCGCTCGACCGCCACCCGGTCGCGGTTGCGCCGCTCGATGCCGTGGCGTTCGAAGGCCTCGTCGGCGAGCACCAGCATGGAGGTCTCGTCGGTCACCAGCTGGTACTCGACGCCCAGGTCGCGGATGGCGTCCTCGGACTCGACCCCGTCCATCAGCCCCGAGAGCGCGAGGGCTTCGAGCTCCTCGATGCGGGCCAGCGCCCAGAGACGCTCGATCTCCGGGTGGTCCGTCGCGACCTCCGGGAAGTCGAAGGAGGTGGAGTACGTCTTGTCCTCCCCGGTGAGGCTCGCCTCCAGCGAAAGCCTGGCCTCGCCGGCCTCGGCGTAGCGCCCGAACAGCACGAGCTGCTGGCCCCGGTACACCTTGCCCACGACCTGGCCCGTGGTGTCGAAGGTCTTCACGCCGCGGATGCGCAGCCGCGCCGCGTGGAGCGCCTCGTGGGTCACCTTGCCCTTGGCCAGCAGGATCTGTCCGATGACGTCGTCGGCGTTGGACACCTGGGCGTAGAAGCCGCCGCTGGTCTCGGTGATGAGCCGCATCAAAGGCCAGTTGCCGCTGTTGCCCATGAGGAAGCCGAAGAGGCGAACGTCGTGCTCCTGCATCAGCGCGTGGAAGGCCTTCGGCTCCACCACGCCCGTGTTGGTGACGGAGTCGGTCACCAGGATCACGCTCGTCGCGCGATCCGCGTCCAGGGAGTCGAAGCCGAGCTCGAGGCCCTCGTAGAGATTCGTGCTGCCCCCGGTGCCCAGGCGGTCCAGCGCCTGCAGCGTGGCCGCCACGTTGTCCGGCGTGGCCGCCTGCCAGCCGCGGGAGAGCTCCCGGGCGCGACTCTCGAAGGTGATGATGCGGTAGCGGTCGTCGGGGTCGAGCTCGCCGAGCGCCTTCGACACGCCGTGGGCCAGGGTCCGGATCTTGCCGGCCATGCTGCCGGAGACGTCGAGCACGAAGGCGAAGTCGCGCCCGCCCTCGATGGGGCCGAGGTCGAGGCCCGGGGTCACCACCATCATGAACGTGCCGGGCTCGTTCGGGTCGGGCCGGTAGGGAATCACCTCCACACGACCCGGCAGGCCGTCCTGGAGCCGGTAGTAGAACACCAGGTCCCGGTCCAGGCTGGCTCCCTGGCGGTCGATGCGGACCCGGGTGTGTCCGGGGCCCAGCTCCTCGATCTCCGCGATGTCCTCGAAGCCCGGGGCCCGCACCTCGCTGACGGGCCACGCCGACTTCAGCTCGATCTCCGCGGAGAAGTGGCCCTCCACCCGGGCGTTGGTCAGCCAGAAGCTCTTGGCGATCTCGTCGGTCCCGCCGTCTTCGAGGGGATAGAGATAGCGGCCGACCCCGGTGTCGATCTCCAGGGGCTGGTAGTAGACGAAGCGCACCCGGGTCTCGGCCCGGGCGCGGATCGGGGTCACCCGGAACTCGAAGGTCTGGTAGCCGTTCTTGGATGCGAGCCCGGCGTCCTCGCCCCGGCTCTTCTCCTCCTGGTAGATGCGTTCGGCCTGCTCGCGCGCGACGACCTCGCCGTCGATCTGGAGCTCGCCCGCGAACACCGTCATCTCGGAGAGGCTCGCGCTCCGGGGAATGGGAAAGGCGTAGATCCCCTCGAGGTCCGTCGCGTTGGGATTGAAGAACGTCTGGGTGACCTCGGTGCGGGCGAAGCCGTTCTGGATGACCACCTGCGCGTGGTGGTCGCGGATCTGGATGGGCGCGTCCGGCGAGCCGACCGGGGTGAGAGTGCCGGCGGCCTGGGCGGCGCCGGCGGCGAAGAGCACGACGCCGGCCCACAGGGCGGCGGTCGGGCGGAGCAGGGCGGAAAGCATGGCGGAGACTCCTGTTCGGGTTCGGGGTCTCCTGGAGCACGGCGCGTGCCATCCACTCTGGAATTCATGAAACCGTCGCGAATACAATTGGTTGATGGGTTTTGTGCAGGTGGTTTCGAGAGCCGTCGAGATCGTTCGATGGACATTCAGTGCGCGATGACGTACAGCCGATGTATACGCCATGGAGTTCCTGAGCGATCGCGAACGAGACGTCCTCGAGGCCCTGCGGCGCCTGGCCCTGGGCAATCCCTTCGGCCCCGAGCGGGTGGAGAGCGAGGCTGGCGCCCTGGGCGGGGACTTCACCCGGCGGGCCGACGTCTGGCACGAGGGCACCGATCTCGCGACCTCCAATCCCAACGTCGATCGCGTGGGCGAGCTGGTCGAGCGCTGGGCGCCCGAGCTGCGACGCCGCCTGGAGGAGGGCGCCCGGGCCAGCCGCGAGGAGCTCCGCGCCTACGAGGCCCTGGTCTTCTACCTGCTCTACGACCGCATGCTTCCGACCTTCACGGGGCTGCTGGACGACGCCGAGGGCGGCCGCGGAAGCGACGGGCGGATCGACGGCTACCGCGCGTTCGAGGCGGATGCCCGCCACTTCCTCCAGGTCCCCGGGCGGCGTCTCCCGCTGGCCCTGGACCCGGCCCACCTGTTCGCCTGGGGCTGGCAGATCCGCCGGGCCTTCGACGCGATCTTCCGCGGCATCCAGGGCGGCTCGAAGCCCGCCGCGCGCCTGCGCGCGGACATCTGGCAGTCGATCTTCACCCACGACAGCGAGCGCTACGGCCGCTCGCTGTATCCGCGCATGGGCGACGTGACGACGTTGATCCTCGGCGAGTCCGGCACCGGCAAGGAGCTGGTCGCCCAGGCCATGGGCCTGTCGCGGTACATCCCGTTCGACCCCGGGCGCCAGGCCTTCCAGGAGGACTTTGCGGGCGCGTTCCGTCCGGTGAACCTCTCCGCACTCTCCCCGGCGCTCATCGAGTCGGAGCTCTTCGGTCACCGCAAGGGCGCCTTCACCGGAGCCAGCGAGGACCGCGCCGGCTGGCTCGAGACCTGCTCTCCGCTGGGAACGGTGTTCCTCGACGAGATCGGCGAGCTCGACGCCAGCATCCAGGTGAAGCTCCTCCGGGTGCTCCAGTCCCGGGACTTCCAGCGCGTGGGCGAGACCCGGGTGCGGCGCTTCGAGGGCAAGCTGGTCGCCGCCACCAACCGGGACCTGCCCGGAGAGATCGAGGGGGGGCGCTTCCGGGAGGACCTCTACTATCGGCTGTGCGCGGACCTGGTCCGCACGCCGACCCTGCGCGAGCAGATCGCGGACTCGCCCGACGAGCTGCCGGGGCTCATCTCCCAGCTCGCCCGGCGGATCGTGGGAGAAGACGACGCCCCCGAGCTCACCCGGGAGGTGGTCGACTTCGTCGATGCCCAGCTTGGCCGGGACTACCCCTGGCCCGGCAACGTGCGCGAGCTCGAGCAGTGCGTGCGCAACGTCCTGATCCACGGGCGCTACGAGCCCGCCCGGCGGCGCGGCGCCCGCGCCGAGGACCCGCTGGTGGGTCGGCTCGATCGCGGGGAGCTGACGGCCGACGAGCTCCTCCGCCTCTACTGCACGCGCGTCTACGCGCGCACCCGCAACTACGAGGAGACCGGGCGCCGCCTGGGACTCGACCGCCGCACGGTCAAGGCGAAGGTCGACCCCGGACTGCTGGAGACGCTGGACGCCGCGGGCGCGCCGGGCGCCGGGGCGGACGGCTGAGCCGGCGTCTCGACGCGGTCTTCAGATAGGTGGAGCGCCGCGCTTCGCGGCCGCGGTCAGCAGGCGCTGGTAGCCGGTGGGAAGCAGCCGCTGGACCCAGTCGATGATGCGGGCGTCGACGCCGATGAGCACGCGCCGCCGGTTGCGCAACACGCCCTCCACGATGACCCGGGCCGCGCGCTCGGGCGTGGTGCGGGCCGCCCGATCGAACTGCTCGATCAGCTCCTGGCGGCTCCGGCCGGCTTCGTGCTCGTTGACCCGGGCGTTGCGCACGATGTTCGTCTTGATGCCGCCCGGGTGGATGCAGGTGGCGCTGACCGGATGACCGGCGATCTCGAGCTCCTGGCGCAGGCACTCGGTGAACCCGCGCACGGCGAACTTGGCGGCGTTGTAGGCCGCCTGGGTGGGCACCCCGATCAGGCCGAACACGCTGGAGACGTTCACGATGTGGCCGTCGCCCGAGGCGATGAGGTGGGGCAGGAACGCCCGGGTGCCGTGGACGACGCCCCAGAAGTTGATGCCCATCAGCCACTGGAAGTCCTCGTCGCTCATCTCTTCGACGGTCGCGCTGAGGGCGACTCCGGCGTTGTTGATGATGCAGTGGACGCGGCCGTGATCGGCCATGACGGACTCGGCCCACGCCGCGACGGCGGCCCGATCCGACACGTCGACCCGGGTGTGGGTGACCGCCGAGCCCCGCTCGCCCACCGCCTTCGCAGTGTCTTCGAGCCCGCGCTCGTCGACGTCCGACAGGGCGAGCGCGGCCCCCCTGGAGGCCAGCTCGTGGGCGAGCGCCCGTCCGATTCCCGAGGCCGCTCCGGTGACGGCCACGACCCTGCCCTGGAAGCTGCGCATGCACTCTCCTCCCGACCCCTCCCGCCCGCGGCGTCGACGGCCCCGAGAACGTGTAACAGCTCTCGCCCGGGGCCGCCCAGGGGCGGGGCGGGCCGGCCTGCGGAGCCGCGCCGCAGGCGGGCACCCGAGGTCTCTCCTCGCCGCCCTGACACCAGCACCGGACTTGCTTAGGCTTGGGCCGTGGACCCGCTCGCCCTCCGACGCCGGCCGGGAGGTCTTCCCGGCGTCCTCTGCGCCGCCCTCGGGCTGTGCTGGATCGCGCTCCCGGGGCTCGGTGTTCCGGGGACGGTCGCGGCGGACGAGGTCGCCGCGGACGAGGTCTCGCCGCGGGTGCTGCGCCTGTTCGCCCAGTCGAACATCTATCCCGAGCGCTTCGATGCCCTGGTCGAGGAGACTCCGGCTCTGTTCGACGAGCGGACGCTCCGCTGTGTCCGCTCCCTGGGTGTGCGCTTCCATCGCATGGCCCAGGAGCACCTGGTGCACTGCTACACCATCGCCGATCCCTTCGCCCGGGGGCAGTGCAAGTCGAACAATCCGGCGGCGGTGATCGCGGGCTGGTGCGTCGCCGTCCTGGAGCGGGCCGAGGGCAGGAAGTGGTGCGAGACCGACTACGGGCGCGTCAGCTGCGAGTCCAAGGCGAGCAGCGATCCGACCCGCTACGAGCAGTTCAACCAGGCCCTCCTGGGCATGGTCCAGCCGCTGATCGTCTGCCCCTAGCGTCCGGTTCCAGGCGTTCGGCGCCGGTTCGGGGCTGGCGTCTGCGCCGGAGCAGCTCGTCCGTCTCCGGACCACTCCGACCCCCTTCCCTGGGTTAGCATCCTGCGACGGTCTCACGGCCCTTGGACAGGGAGTGGTTCATGAGTCTCGCCTTCGAATCCGCCCACGCGCTGGCCCGGCGAATCCGCCGCAAGGAGGTCGGCTCCCGGGAGCTGACCGAGCTCTACATCCGCCGCATCGAGAAGTACGACGCGGAGATCAACGCCGTGGTGGTGCGCGACTTCGAGGGCGCGCTCGAGGCGGCCGACCGAGCCGACGCGGCCGTGGCGGCCGGGGAGTCGCTGGGGCCGCTCCACGGTCTTCCCATGACGGTCAAGGAGGCCTACGACGTTGCGGGCCAGCCCACGACCTGGGGCGTGCCCGCCCTCGCCGGGAACCGGGCGGAGCGGGACGCCGAGTGCGTGCGGCGCTTCGTGCGGGCGGGGGCGCACCTGCTCGGCAAGACCAACGTGCCCATCCACCTGGGCGACTTCCAGAGCTACAACGAGATCTACGGCACCACCTCGAACCCCTGGGACCGCGAGCGCACGCCCGGAGGCTCCTCGGGCGGCTCGTCGGCGGCGCTCGCCGCGGGCTTCTGCGCGCTCGAGAGCGGCAGCGACATCGGCGGCTCGATCCGGAACCCGGCGCACTACTGCGGTGTGTACGGGCACAAGCCCACCTGGGGCGTCGTGCCCGGCGAGGGCCACGCGATCCCCGGAATGGTGGCGCCGCCGGACCTGGCGGTGGTGGGCCCCCTGGCCCGCAGCGCCCGCGACCTGGCCCTGGCCATGGACATCGTGGCCGGACCCGACTCGTTCAACGCGCGGGGCTGGACGCTCTCGCTCCCGCGACCCGAGAAGCGCAGCCTGGCCGGGTTCCGGGTGGCGTTCTGGCCGACCGACGAGCGCGGCCCCGTCAGCCACGCCGTGGCCGACCGCGTGCAATCGCTGGCCGATCGTCTGGCCCGGCAGGGGGCCACGGTCTCCGATCGGGCGCGGCCCGACATCGACGTGGTCGAGAGCGAGCGGACCTACTTCTCCATGCTCCACGGCCAGCTCTCGGGCGGGGTGCCCGACGAAGCGTTCGCCCGGCTGGCCGAGGCCGCCAAAGGCTTCGACCCCGACGACCACTCGGATGCGGTGGAGACGATTCGCGCGACCGTGCAGCCCCACCGCACCTGGGCCCGGCGCAACCATCACCGCGCCATGCTGCGCCGGGCCTGGAGCGCCTTTTTCGAGGACTGGGACATCCTGGTCTGCCCGATCATGCCGACCACCGCCTTCCCCCACGACCACGGGCCCTTCCACGAGCGCACCATCGAGATCGACGGCCGCGTCGAGCCCTATACGCGCCAGCTCTTCTGGCCGGGGCTCACCACCGTCGCCCACCTGCCGAGCACGGTGTTTCCCACCGGACCCGCAGCCGACGGGCTGCCCATCGGTCTGCAGGCAGTGGGCGCGGAGTTCGACGACTACACCTGCATCGAGTTCGCGCGGCTCCTCGAGGAGGAGATCGGGGGCTTCCGCGCGCCGTCCGGCTACGAGGACGCTTCGTGAAGCGAAGCGAGTGGGTGCAGCTCGTGCGCCAGCTGACCGCGCACGACGGCTACGTGGCCCGGCGGGCGCTCCGCGAGGGGCTGGCCTACGGCCTGGCGTGTCTGGGGCGGCGCTGGCCCGCGGCGGCGCGCGGGGCGCTGCGGGTCCACGAGAGCTCACGCGAGGCGCACCGGGCGCTGGCCGAGTGGGCCGAGAAGCGGGGCGACGCCGCGACGGCGGCCCCACACCGGGAGCGCTACGACCAGCTCGCGCACAACTCCCTGGAGATCTCGGTGTTGGGCGCCCTGCGCACGACGCTCTCCCGGCGGCGCTCGAGCGCCGATCCGGGTGGGCCCGGGCAGGACATCGGGTCGCTGGTCGCGGCGGGCCGACTGGACGAGGCGGCGGAGCGGCTCGATTCCGGAGCGGCGACCCCGGGCGCACGGGTCGACGGGCTGCTGGCTCTCGCCCGGGCCGCGGCGGATCGGGGCGAGCCCGAGCGGGCGGACGCCTGGCTCGCGCGCGCGCTCAGCCTGGACGCCGGCCGGGCCGACGCCTGGGTCGCGCTCGGCGCCCTCGCGCGGGCAGCCGGGCGTCTCGACGAGGCGCGCACGGCCCTCGAGCGGGCCGCGCGCCTCGATCCCGTGCCCGCCGAGACGTGGTGCGAGCTCGCGCTGGCGTGCGCCGAGCTCGACCCGACCCGCGCCCGGGAGGCGGCCTGGGAGGCGCTGCGCCGCAGGCCCGAGCTCGACGAGCCCCTGGGTGTTCTCGAGGGCGCCGCGGACACGCCGCGCCCGGCCGCGGGGTCGACGCTCAGCGTCGAGGGGGCGCCCGGCGGGCTCCGCCCGGGCGAGAGCGCGACGCTGCGGGTGCAGGTCCGCGGGGCCGGGCCCGGGGCGGCCCTCTACGTGATCGAGCCCTTTGCGCTGGGCGTGCTGGCGTCGCCCCGGGGCCGCGTGGCGATCGGGCCGGGCGACCCGTCCCTCGAGCTCACGCTGCGCGCCCAGCGGCCGGACGCGGCCAACGGCGGACGTCCCTGGCGGCTGGTGCTGGCACTGCTGGACGCGGGTCGTGTGGAGCGACTCGCCCTCGAGCTGGCGGTCCCCGACCTCGAGCCGGGGGTGGTCCACTACCTGATCACCGAGGACCACGAGCTCTACGACGAACGCGAGTCGACCGACGCCGCCGCCGCGGCGACGACGCTCGTGGACAAGTCACGACTCGCGGAGCGCATCGCGAACGAGGAGGGCGCGGTCTGGACCCATATGGTGGACGTCGGCTCGCTGCAGCTCCTGCCCTGGGCGGCGGAGCGCTCCGACGGGCCGCGCTGGGGCGAGGTGGCGCGGCAGGCCCGCGAGCACCTGATCGAATCCGTGGCGGCGGGCAACGACCTCGGACTCCACTGTCACGGGTTCCACGACCCGGGCACCCACGTGTTCTGCCACGACTTCGATCCGGAGACCGACCGCGTGACGACCCCGCCCGGGTTCCTCGAGCGGGGCGTGCCCGAGCGCGGGTTCTGGAGCCGGGCGTTTCCGGTGCTGGGCGATGCGGCGTCACCGGGCACCCGGGCCTGGGCGACCTGGCGGGGAATCGGGGCGCTGGAGGCGTTGGGGCGCCTGGGCGATCCCCGCTTCCGGGTGGCGCTCTTCCGCGCCGGCTCGTTCGACTTCGGCGACGACGCAGGCGAACGCGCGCGCTCGCTGGCGCTCCTCCAACGGCTGGGCGTGCTGGGAGACAGCGACGTCCCGAAGCCGCGCCTCTACCACCGGCCGATGACCCGCTCCAGCTATCCGGTCGACCTCGATCCGCGCGCGCCCGTCGCGGACCCGGCGCGCATGCGGACCCTGGAGATCCGGGCCGAGTACAACCTCGAGGCGGACTTCCTCTCGGACACCCGGGTGCTGAACGGCTACCTCGACGCCCGCATGGCGAGCCTGCGTGACGGGGACACGATCGCGCCGGGCGTCCACGTCATCTGCTCCATGACCCACGACAAGTTCATCAACTTCCGCATGGGCCGTCGCTGGGATTCCCTCGAAGCGGGCTACGGCGACTGGGCCACGATTCGCGATCACCTGGCCCACGCGGCGCGCCAACACCCGGAGCTGCGCTTCTCGCGACCCCGAGACGCCGTGCTGGACTGGTACGACCGCTACACCCCGGCCCTGGTGGCCTGGCGGGACGAAGAGATCGTCGAGCTCGCCCCGGTGGGCGCCCGGAGAGAGCGCTTCCGCTATGCCCTGCGTCTGCTGGGTCGCGACATCCCGGTCTCTCCCGAGCGTCCCCAGCGCGTCGAGGTGCTGCCTCCCGCCTGGCTCCACGAGCGCATCCTCGACCTCTGGGTCGAACGCGGCGGCGCCCGGGTGGAGGCCTGGCGCGGCGATGTCGAGCCGGCGGGGCTGCTCTTCGACGTGGACTCGCGCGACGACTCCTGGGAGCTGGTGGTGGAGGCCGAGCCCGGCGACGGCATCGAGGCCCTGCCGGTAGAAGAGGGGCTCCGCCTGCACTCGGTCCACGGCTACCGCCGGGCGAGTGTGGACGTGCCGGCGGAGCTCGCCGCCGACGGCGTCCCCAGGCGGGTCCGCGGCGTGGCCCTCGAGCCCTCGCGGAAGGGCTACGAGGCCATCCTGCCGGCGTAGTCTCGGCCGCGCGCGCCGGAAGCCGGGTCCTGCCCCGGAATTCCGGCTCTTCCCGGATGGATCGCGGCCCCGAGGCGACAGAATGCGGTCCGAAGGGCGTAGAATGGCGCCGGGGGTGGTTCTCGAGGCGGAGGTCACCCATGTGGACTCTCCCGTTCCGATTCCTCCGGTTGGCGATCCCGTTCACGGCCCTGTGCGCGTCCTGGGCCTGGGCCGGCGATGTCCGCTTCCTCGAGATCGGCGACCCGTCCTTCGTCCACCGGGGCCCGGGGGCGGACGGGCGGGTGGGCACCGGGGACGACGACGACTTCTCGGTGGGCCCGTTCATGCTGAACGGCTCGGGCAGCGCCAGCTGGATCTACGCGTCGGACCTCCCCGTCGTGATTCCGGGCGGGGGCAATGAGCTGCTCCAGCTGGGCGACGGCAACGGCTGGCTGCGCATGGCCAACCTGCCGTCCCTCGACCGCGGCGGGCTCGTGGACGTGTTCGCCTTCGAGGTCGTCGACGACCTGACCGGGAATCCCATCTTCGACGTCCCGGACCTGCTGCCCCACGCCTTCCAGGTGTTTCCCGGTGGATCGTTCCTCTTCGCCTACACGGTGCGCACCTGCCTCGCGGGGGACAGCGGTCCCGACGATTGCAGCACCCTGGTGCTCGAGAACGACATCAGCGGAGGCGGCTGGATCTGGCGGGTCGATCGCGATCCCCGGGACCTCCCCGATATCGACTCGTTCCCCGTGCCCGGCCTGCCCGAGTACATGGAGTTGCTCGAGACGCTCACTCCCGAAGACACGACCATGCTGGCCCTGCTCTATTTCGGTCCGCTCGAGCTGACGGCGGACAACACCCGGGGCGCGCTCGCGGACTCGTCGATCGGCGGAAGCTACGTGGCCTTCTTCGGCGGCTACTCGACGGACGAGCCGCCGGGCGACTGCCCGGAGCCCGCGGATCTGTGCGGGAGCTCGGCCGAGCTGACCCTGACCGAGAAGCTCGTGGTGGAGGGGAAGGGCAAGGAGAAGGCGAAGACGGGTCTGAGCGTCGAGTTCGGTCCCGGAACCTGGGTGGGCCGCGCCGACGACGGACGACGCTTCGGCGGCGCCTGGAAGCGGGGCGGCCGCAAGGACCGCTCTCTCAAGCTCTTCCTGGCGGGAGGCTCGCCGCTGTCCACGTTTCCCGACGCAGCCTCCGCCTTTGCCGAGCAGCTCCTGGGGGACAAGGCCGTGCCGATCCCGGGCCCGGACAAGATCGTCCTCGAGCTGAACCGGAAATCGACGCGGGTGAAGCCCAGCCGCGCGAAGCGGACCTCTCACCTGCGCATCGGGCGCAAGGACCGCAAGGCCGCGTTCTCCGCGAAGCTGGCGGGCGAGATCGAGGCGCCCGAGTGAGCGGGGCCGACCGCGGGACGGAAGCGCTCGGGAGGACTCTGCCATGCTTCGCCTGATCCAGTGGCTGCTCCGCCGGGAGCGCCTGCTGCGGCTGCTCTCGCCGCTCTTCGGCGCGTTCCATCCGTTCCTTCCCGAGCACCGCCGCGACCCCCACGCCACGTGGAAGAACCTGAGGGAGAACCATCCCGTCTACCGCAGCGCGGCCTTCGGCACCTGGATCTGCACGCGCCACGAGGACGTGCTCCACGTCCTGCGCGACGAGACCTTCACGACCGACCGCAGCGAGAACCCGGCGATGAAGCTCGTCTCCCGCCTGTCGCGTCGGGACGAGCGGTTCAACGCGCTGATCGAGCGCAACCTCCTCACCATCGACGGCGCCGATCACCGGCGCCTGCGCGGCCTGGTGAGCAAGGCCTTCACCCCGCGCCGGGTGGCCCGGCTGCGCCCCCAGCTGGAGTCGATCGTCGACGAGCTGCTCGACCGCTCGGCCGAGCGGGGCGGGATGGAGGTGGTGGCGGACCTGGCCCACCCGTTCCCGGTGATCGCCATCGCCGAGATGCTGGGGGTGCCCGCCGACGACCGGGTCCGCTTCCGGGCCTGGTCCCAGGAGCTGGTGCAGCTCCTCGACCCGCTTCAGGGACGCGGGGGCGCGCAGGGCATGATGCGGGCGGCCCACGGCATCTTCGAGTACTTCCGACCCCTGCTCGCCGAGCGCCGCCGGGAGCCCCGCGACGACCTGCTCTCGGCCATGATCCAGGCGGAGCAGGACGGAGAGCAGCTGGACGAGCTGGATCTCCTCGCCCTCTCGTCCCTCCTGCTGGTTGCCGGACACGAGACCACCTCGAACCTCATCGCCAACGCCATCGTCTCGCTCCTGCGCTTTCCCGACGAGCGCAAGCGACTCCAGGACCAGCCCGACCTCCTCCCCCGGGCGGTTGACGAGTTCCTCCGCTACGAGTCGCCCATCCAGCTCACGGACCGCATGGCCCGCGCAGACTGCGAGCTCGGGGGCCAGCCCATCCGGCGCGGACAGATGGTGGTCGCCGTGCTGGCGTCGGCGAACCGCGACCCCGAGCGCTTCGACGAGCCCGACCGGCTCGACCTGGGACGCAGCGACAATCCCCACCTCGCCTTCGGCCACGGCAACCACTTCTGCCTGGGCTCGCAGCTCGCCCGGCTCGAATGCGAGCTGGCCGTCGGAGCGCTGCTTCGACGCTTTCCGGAATTCAAGGGTCGGCCCGAGCCCGAGGCCTGGCGTCGCTCCATGATCATCCGAGGCCCCGAGGCCCTGCCCCTCGACCTCTGAGCCGTGGATCGAAGAATGCGCCTGAGCTGGCGCGAGGCGACCGCTGCAGGCCTCCCTGGGCAGAGTCAGGGCCCGCTCTCGACCCCCTAGACCGCGTACCGCAGCGCGTGGGTCCGCCCGTTGGGAACCGCGCGCGTCGGGATGCGCCCGTAGTAGCAGCGCTCGAGCCAGCCCCGGAGCGGCGCCCGCCACGGGAACCGCCGCCCCTCGAGCAGCCCCGCCACCGACTGCCGCTCCCCGATGACCCCGAGCCT
>JBNLVL010000009.1:0-72275 GCA_050618075.1 Myxococcota bacterium | reverse complement strand
GCCGGTGGCCTGGCCGGACTGCGGGTCGGTCGGCATCTGGATCTCGTGATCGAACTGCTGGACGAGGCTCGAGCCCTCGCGGCCCTCCTGGTCGTCCTCGCCCTGCCAGGAGCCCCATCCCTCGATGGCGCCCTGGTTGTTTCCTTCGAACCAGACGTAGATCGGAGTCGGCATCGTGTTTCTTTCCTTCAGATGAGAAGATGAGAGCAAGGGGGATGGAAGCGTGGGGCGGGGGCCCACCCCGAAGAACGCTGTCTTCCTGGTAGTGGGCAGTCTACCCGCATTGGTTCCGCCGGTGGCGAAACTTTTCGGGCTGCGCGGCGCGAGGACATGTCATTGATTTGACAGGCGAAACCCATGGCCCCCAGGCACCCCGCGACGGCCGCCGTCGCGCGCTTGACAGGTGGAACCCGGGCGCCCTTAATGCGCACTACCCGATGGTGCGGGTGCGGTCGCGAATCGCCCTCCCGCCGTGACTCCCCACCCGGGGGCCACCTGGAAACGGCGCCGGCGCACGCTCGCGAGCGGCGACGGGTGAAACGCGAACGGAAGGCTCGGAACATGGCACTCTCAGTCCACCTCTTCATGAAGGCCAACGGCACGGACGTCCACGGCGACTCGACGGTCACGTCGATGGAGCGCGCCGACTCGATCGAGTGCGTGGCCTACAACGACCACGTCGCGACCCAGCGCCGCGGCGAGGCCGGCGTGGCCACCGGTCGCCGGGTCCACGACCCCATCGTGATCACCAAGCGCATCGACAAGAGCACGCCGCTGCTGCTGAAGGCGCTGTGCCAGAACGAGGTGATCGAGGGCGACTTCAAGTTCTATCGACCCGCGCCCACGGGCGACGGGTCGACCGAGCACTTCATGACCGTCGAGATCCGCGAGGCCCGCATCGTCGACATCAAGCGCGAGGTCCTGAACGTCCTGGACCGGGCGGTCGCCCAGTACCCGGTCTTCGAGACCGTGAGCTTCATGTTCAGCAGCGTCGAGGTCCGCTACGAGCCCGACGGGGTCTCCCACCAGGACCTCTGGACCGAGCAGGTCTAGACGGCGCGGAGGTTCTGGGGATCGCATCGGCACTCGACAGGCCGCCGGCCCTCCCGGACATCGTCGAAGAGCACTTCGAGGAGCTGGACTTCCTCTGGGAGCAGCGCGAGGCCGTGCTCTTCGCGCCCGACTGGACCCGCGAGGACCTGGCCGAGCTCGAGGAGCGCGCCGAGGCGCACCTGGACGGGCTGCGCCTGGCCGGGCGAAACGGCGTCGACCTGGCGCGGGCCGCCCTCGCCGGAGGGGAGCCGGGCGCCGTCACCGCCGCGACCTTCGTCATGCTGGCCACCGAACGTGGCGAATTCATCTCCGAGGTGCTGGCGGCGCTGAAGACCGGCGACGACGCCGTGGTCGACGCGGTGCGCGTGGGGCTGCGGCACTCGCCGGTGGCGCGGGTCGCGAAGCCGCTCCGCCGGCTCGCGAGCTCGGGCACGGGCCGCGCGCGGGCCGCGGCCTTCGACGTGCTGGCCTTCCACCGGCGCAAGGTGCCCGACGGACTCGAGGAGCTGCTGGGCGACGAGGATCCGGCCATCCGCAGCCTGGCCTGGCAGGCGGCCGGCCGCGTGCCCGGCAGCCTGTCCACGGGTCACATCGACCGGGCGCTGTCGGACGACGCGCCCGGCCTGGGCCGGG
This sequence comes from Myxococcota bacterium, assembly GCA_050618075.1. Lineage (GTDB taxonomy): Bacteria > Myxococcota_A > UBA9160 > UBA9160 > UBA4427 > JBNLVL01. The sequence goes on along the minus strand of JBNLVL010000009.1, from coordinate 70,589 downwards.
TCGCCCTCGAGGCCCTGGCGCGCGCCGGAGTCCCGGAGCTTCGGGAACGCTGCCTGGCGGCGGCCACCGACCTGCGCGGCGCCAACGCCCACGCGCTGGGGTTCCTCGGCGTGCTCGGTCATCCCGCGGACCTCGCGCCCCTGTTGGCCGGCCTCGGTCGCAGCGGCCTCGAGGCCGTCGCCCTCGAAGGCCTGGGCGCCCTGGGGTCGCCGCAGAGCGTCCCGCGGCTGATCGAGTGCATGGAGGACGAGGCCCTCGCGGAGGCGGCTGCCGCGGCGTTCGAGCGCATCACCGGCTTCGAGGACGTTCGCGGCGAGCGACCGGCCCCGGACCTCGAGCCCGGGAGCTTCGAGGCGGAGTTCGAGGATGCCGAGGAGGGCCCGGTCGAGCCCGCGCGCGCCCGCGCGTGGTGGCAGGCGCACGGCCCGGAGCTCGACCCCGCTCGGCCGTGGCAGGCCGGCTTCGACGTCGCCGCGGGGGTCGCGGCGTCCGCCTGGGACGCCCTGCCGCTCCCCGTGCGCCGCGACCTCTACCTGCGCGGCTGCGTCACGGGCAGGGCGCCCGGGGATCTGGAGATCGAGGCGCGGGTGGTGGCGGGAGCCTGAGCCCCTGGCCGGAGTCCGGCTCAGACGTCGAGCCAGGCGTCGTCCGGGAGCGGCTCGACCGCCAGCGGGACGCGGGCCACCGACGGAAGCAGCGGGTACTCGGGCCGGGTCGACAGGCCGCGCTCCTCGGCCAGGCGCAGCACGGCCAGCCCTTCGACGTCCACGCGCCCCTCGGTGGCGAAGAGCTCGGGGTCGAAGGACACCTGGTCCCGATAGCTCTCCAGGCAGGCCTGGCGCCAGCGGACGAGCGACTCGATGCCCTCCGCGAACGCTTCGTCCTCGCGCACCACCAGGCCCCGACACGCGTCCAGCGGGCCCGACGCCGCGCCCTCCAGCACCTCTTCCCAGCGGGCGAGCAGCGCCTCGTGCTCTTCGCCGGCCTCGGGGTCGACCGCCAGTCGCTGGAGGACGTGGATGTAGAGGAAGTCGTCCTCGTACTCGACCCCGTCGGCACGGCTCGGGCGGGAGAGCTCGGCGATCCGGCGCGCCAGCTCCAGGTCTCCGCCGGCCAGGGCGGCGGTGAAGGAGACGTCCTTGCTCGCGCACACGAAGCGGGGCGGGGCCTCGAGGCCGTCGCGGACCGCGCCCAGGAAGGCCAGCCGCGCCTGTGCCGAACGCCGGAGCCGGTCCTGGAACCCGGCCCCGTCCGCGGTCTGGAGGAGATGACACAGGGCCAGCACGCGCCAGGCGTGTGCGGCGTTGAACCAGGTCGCCGGGTCCGTCGAGCCGCCGCCCAGCAGGTCCACGGCGTGGGCGAGGTGCCCCTCGTAGTTCTGGCCGGCCTGCTCGAGAATCGTCAGCTGCACTAGAGCCTGACTTCCTCACCCAGCGGGTGGAACGCCGCGCCGGTGATGCCCTCGCTCTCGAGCAGCGACCTGAGATCGTCGCGCACCATGATCACCATGGGGCGCTCCGCCAGGCGGAAGCAGTTGGCCTGGGGATCGATCCGGTCCTCGAGCAGGTGCAGCTCGCGGATCGAGAAGTACCACTCCGGGCGCGCCGGATAGGGCTTGCCCACGGTCTTCTCCCGATCCACGCACTCGATCGCGGTCAGCACGTTGGCGATCCAGAGGTCGTCGCTGGCCACCCGCCCCTTGTGGTTCAGGAGCGTGAAGCGCAGCCACTCGATGGGGGCCGTCGCGTGCTCCGAGAGCAGCGCCTTCGCCCGCGCCGACACCATGAGGTAGTCGAGCGCGTTGTCGATCACGTCCGGGATCGCCAGCCCGGGCGCGTCGGGGCTCATCCGGTACTCGAGGCCCTCGGGCCACTCGGCGCCCAGCTCCCGGCCCAGCGACGGCCAGGTGAACTTCTCGAACGATTCGGGATGGTCGAAGACCGCGCACGCGTCGTCGTTCGGGGCGCCCGTGATCGCGAAGTAGTCGGCCAAGTCGCGCAGTCTCCCGTCAGTTGGAGGCCGGCGGCGCCGGCGTGGAAGCCATGGGAACCTTGTTGACCTGGTTCTTCGGGACGGGCTTGCCGGCCAGGAAGTCGGCCGCGATGGACTCGCCGGCGTCGATGATCAGGTCGCACTCCTCCTTCTGCCAGTCGACGAGCGCCTGCCTGAAATCCTCGGTGTTGTCGCTGGTGATCTCGTGTCCTTCTCGACCGATGTTGATCGCCGCCTTGATGCGGTTGACGATCTGCTTCACCTCCCGATTGTAGCCTGTGTGGCCGTAGGGATGGTCCGGCAGCTGGAGGGCGATTCCGTAGGCGAGGAGACAAGGCAGCAGGATCATGTTGTCCTTGTCGTTGAGGTTGTAGCCACCCTCCTGGATGATATCGAGCTCGTCCTCGTCCAGGTGCTTGATCGACGCCCAGGGCATGATGTGGTGGTGGTTGTGGTTGTAGGGCGTGAAGGCGTTCTTGAAGTTCTCGTCGTCCGTGAACCACCAGGCCTCTTTGTCGGCTCGGGGGTCCTTGCGGTCGAGCAGGCTGGCAGAGGTCTTCTTCTGCCCGATCTTGTGCTCCTGGTAGACACGGGGCAGTCGCGCGGCGTTCTCGGCCTCCGTGAAGTCGACCTCGTAGATGGCCCGCTTGTCGCGTCCCTTCTGGGAGGTCCCGGTCTTCGACTCGTCGTAGCCGCTCTTGCGGTACGAGCACGGGTCGTCCTTCATCGACTCCACGTGCTTCGTGACGCAGCCCTTGTCGTGGGAATCGCGGTCACTGAGCTTCGCGACGTGCTCGTTGTCGCTCATGTCCCGACCTCCGCATCCGGGCGGATCCACCGCACGGCGCCCTTGGCTCCATCGTCGCCGCTCGACCAGACGAGCGCGGATCTCACCCCGCCCCGGCCCCGGGCAAAGGCGTGCTGGGCGACGCAGCTGCCCACCGCGCCGGTCGCGGCGCCCACCTCGCCGAAGGAGACGGCGGGAAGCCAGAGCGGCAGGTCCACGAGCTCCCGGGGCAGGCCCGGCACGGCCGTCCCCCACTCCTGGGAGTGCCAGATGTCGCCGTTGAGGTTCCCGATGAGGACGTCGGGCGGGGGAGGCCCGCTCGCTGCCGCGCTGACGACGCGGCCCAGGGTCCGACCGTCGGGCGGCTTCTCGCCGAAGCGCTCGTCGCCCCCGTCGGCCGCCACGGCGGCGCCGAGCTGCGCCAGGGCGGACTTCTCCGACGCCTCCGCGCGCTCGAGGAGCAGGAAGGCCGCGGCCTCGCCCGGCAGGAATCCGACGGGGTTCTCGGGCGACTTCGGCAGGTCGAGGTGGACCAGCGAGTCCAGGGCGTCGTTGCCCACCAGCGAGTCCACGCCTCCCACCAGGCAGCGGTCGACCCGGCCCGAGTGGAGCGCGGCGGCGGCCTCGCGAAGGGCGAAGGCGAAGGCCGCCCCCTCGCCGAGGACCAGCTGGGCGTGGTCGACGCCGGCCAGTCCCGAGCCGTGGACGAGCCCGCCGACCAGACCCGACTCGACGGCCCCGCGGTGACGCTCGACGACCGCTTCGGCCAGGTCCCGGGCTTCCTTGCCCGGCGCTGCGTCGGGCGAGAGCTGCCGCAGCACGGCCTGGCGCAGGTAGGCGCCGCCCGGGGCCGCGACCACCAGACCCAGGCCGCGGTCCGTCGCCAGCTCCGGCGCCCGTGTGAGCAGATCGTCGAGGGCGGCGGTGCCCAGCCGCAGCAGGCGGCCCACGCCCTCGAAGCCCGCGGTGCGGTCGCGGACGCAGTGCCCGGAGAGCGGGACGGCCTCGGCCTCGTCCGGGTTCCAGCCGAAGCGGTCCTCGAGCGGTGCGGCGCGCGACAGGCCGGCGCGCTCCGCCGCACAGGAGCTCACGGCGTCGGGGCCGAGGGCCGTCGTCATGCCCACGGCCGTCAGGACCAGCGGCGGTCCCCCCTCGATGTTCGGATCCGCAGTCAATGCCCAGGGCTCCGGCCCGCGAGGGCGCTCAGAGTTCCTCGTCGCAGATCAGGCAGGTCACCGTCGGGCTCGACCCGATGGCGATGACGGGCCCCTGCAGCACGGGGAACGGCGGGGTGTTCTTCTGGTTGTGGAGCATGATGTCGAACGCGCGCACCGCGTTCTTGCCCTCGAACTTCACGTCGAAGGAGAAGAGCACGAACTCGGCCTTGCCCTTGATCTTGCTGGACGCGACCCCCTGGGCCACGCCGGCCTCGTCCCCGGTGCTCATCTTGAAGTTCGAGTCCTTGGTGCAAGGCTTCTTTCCGTCGCACTTCACCTTCTTGGCGCCCTTGGCCGTATCGCTCGACATGGCGATGTTCGGGTACGGAATGGGGACGGGGCCCGCCGGAGTGGGCGTCTTGCACAGGTCCGGAAACGCGATGGACACGCCGTTGCTCGACTTGTGCACGACGCTCAGCATGTTGGCTCCCACGGTCACGGGCATGGCGGTCTCCTCAGGCGCTTCGCGCTCGGCGAAGCGGGATCACGACGTCGTAGTCCGTCGCGTCGGGGTCGGCCTCGCTCGAGGCCGACGCTTCCGGCGCGTTCTCCATCCCGATCTCGAAGGCCTGGACGTCGTGCGGGCCGTCTCGGAGGGTCGTGCAGGTCCTCCAGAGCAGCATGAGCTTCCGGTCCTCGAGGTCGACGATGACCGTGTCCAGGCACCCGCGGAGCGTCTCGCAGCCGCCGGCGCGCAGGGCCAGCCGGAGCTCCGGAGGCGCGAGGCCCGGGAGCGGGAACTCGAGGCGGCCCTCCGGTGACGCGTTCACCACGCGCACCGGCTCGTCGCCGCGCAGGGGCCCGGGGGTGGTGAGCCCCGGCGCCGCCGCCGAGAAGAAGCGGCGGTCGAAGTCCAGGGGAAGCAGCGGGAAGCGCTCGCGTTCCCAGCGCTCGTCGTAGGTGCCGGCGAAGCCTCTGCGGGGCTCCCAGTGGGGCGAGGTGAAGCCGAAGCCCACGGGCTCCGGGCGCGACCGGTGGCTGCGGATGGGATCGTCCGGCCGCTCGATGTTCGGCAGCGGTGCGCCCTCTTCGATCGGTGCGCGGCGGGCCCGGAAGCCGCACCCCACCGGGTTCCGGGGCTCGAGCTCGGGTCGCTCGGGGTCCTGCGGGTCGGGCTCGCGGCCGCCGAACGCGCGCTCCCACACCAGCGGAACCTTCTCGAAGGGCTCGGGGTCGCTGGGGCGCGCGTCCACCAGTCGCTTCGTCCAGTGGCGGTCGCCGACGACGCGGGCGATCTGCGTGACCGGGCCGACCTGGAACAGCACCTCCAGCTGGGTCGTCCCGGGACGGCGCGCGTGGGCCGAGCCGATCAGCACCACGTCGGTCGAGAGCTTTGCGAAGGCGACCTCGGGCTCGTAGCGGTCGCTGCTCTCGCCCGGAGCCCCCCACGGCACGCCGGCGAACTCGATGGGCCGCTGCTCCTCGGCGAGCGACAGCTCGCCGGCGGCCCCGATGTCGTAGGTCGCCTTCAGCAGCGGGGTCACGATGGGGCGCCCCTCCTCGTCGCTCGCGAAGAGCGGCTCGAAGACGAAGGGCGTGCGGTTGTCGATCTCGGGATGGGGCATGGAAGCGTCCACACGGCGATCAGTTGAGGCTGATCGAGCCTCCCTTGATCCGGTTGGTCTCCGAGGCGCGGCTCACGAGGTTGGAGCCCCGGACGAGCACCTTGCCGTCGCGGCGCAGGATCAGCGTGCTCTTGCCGCAGCGCAGGACGATCTCCTGGTTCGCGTCGAAGACCAGGCGCTGGCCGTCCACCACCACGTCCCGGGCGTCGCCCGCCTCGAGCTCGAACTCCGGGCGCCGGGCCTCGGGGCAGACCCGGTCGCGAAGCAGCCCGAGCACGATCGGTCGGCTCGGGTCGCCGTCCTCGAACACCAGGAGCACGGGGCATCCCACCAGGTCCTCGAGGTGCTCGCCCGCGCGCAAGGGCGCGTCGACGACCGAGCGCGCCGGCGCCGGCACGCCGTGGCAGCCCTCGAAGGTCACGAGCGCCCTGCCCTCGGCGTCGACGGCCGCGATCTCGCCGACCCGATGGCCCTGGAAGGCCTCCGCCGACTCCCCGCGAATCGCGCTGATCTTGTCGCTTCGTTCCTGCGCCATGTCCGTCTTCCCCGCGCTCAGTTCGCCTTGACCTTGCTGCCCTTGAGGATCACGTCGCCGCTGCCCTTGACGTTGATCTTCTTGCCCTCGAGCGAGATGTCGCCGCTGCTCTTCATGACGAGCTTGGCCTTGCCCACCTTGAGGGTGAGTTCGCTCTCGGCGACCAGCTGGATCTTGTCGGCCTGCAGGACCGAGTTGCCCGTGACCGAGGTGGTCTCGTCGCCGCCCACGGTGACGGTCAGGTCGCTGCCGATCTCCACGGTCTGCGAGCCCGACACGCTCTCGGTGAGGTCCTCGCCCACGCTGAGGGTGCGGCTCGCGCCGACGTCGATGGTCTGGGCGTCGGTGATGCTCACCGATTCCTGCTCGCCCACCGAGCGGGTCCGGGATCCGCCGACCGAGAGGTCCTCGTCGGTGCCCACCGTCTCGCTGTGCTTCGCCCCCACCTGGACGCTGCGGTCGTTGCCGATCGTGACCTGCTCGTCGTTGCCCACCTCGCGGGTCCGGTCGTTCCCGACGCTGTGGGTCTGGTCGTTCTTGACCAGGGTCGCCATGTCCTTCTCGGCCTGGACGCGGAAGAGCTCTTCGCCCTTCGTGTCGTCCAGCATGATCTCGTTGTAGCCGTCGCCCCCGGTGGTGCTCTCGCTCTTGATGCCGGTCTGGTTCTTGTTCGCCGGCAGCTCGAAGGGCGGCATGTTCTCGGCGTTGTAGACGCGGCCGATGATGTGAGGCCGGTCGGGGTTGCCCTCGAAGAAGGCGACGATCACCTCGTTGCCGATGCGGGGGATCGTCTGGAAGCCGTAGCCCGCGCCCGCCCACTGCTGGCTCACCCGCACGAAGCACGAGGTGCGCTCGTCGTTCTCGCCCAGGCGGTCCCAGTGGAACTGGACCTTGATGCGGCCGTACTCGTCGCAGTAGATCTCTTCGCCCGACGGGCCCGTGACCGTGGCGCTCTGGGTGCCGCGCACGTAGGGGCGCGGGGTCACCCGCGGCGGGCGGAACTCCACCTCCGCCGGGATGCAGCGGAACTCGTTGCGGTAGCTCGTCTTCTCGTCGTCGTCGGGCCGCTCCTGGCGCAGCGCCTCGGGCTCGTGGCCCTCGTGGACGACGTCCACCACCACGTAGCTCGCGTTGAAGTCGCTGCGCTGGTGCTCGGCGAGGTCGAACTTGTGGCCCGGCGTCAGGCGGTGGCACACGCTCAGGCCGGTGCCGAGCCGCGTCAGCGCCCGCAGCTCCTGGAGGCGCACGGTGGCCGACTGCTTGACGTGGCTCGACTCGAAGAGCTCCGCCGGAGAGTCGAAGTACTCGAGGTCGTCGAAGTCGCCCCCCGCGGCCTGCCGGTTCTCGAGCGCGACCTTGGGGGTCTTGAAGCTGAAGTCCTTCATCGCGACCGAGCCCGTGCGCACGGCCTCGGACATCCGGAAGCTCCACACCGCCTGCCGGTCGGGCACCTGGCCGCGGGGCTCGCGGTAGGGCAGCTCGGTCGATTCGCCGGGCATGTCGACGTAGGCGGTCGGGGCGTCGGCGAAGACCAGGGTCTGGGCGCCCTCCTCGTCGTACTCGAAGAAGTAGAAGATGCCCTCGTCCTCGAGCAGCCGGGCGATGAAGTCCCAGTCGCTCTCGCGGTACTGGACGCAGTACTCGCGGGTCTTGAAGTCGCCCTGGGTGCGGAACTCGAAGGCGTCCGAGGGGATCCCGGCGGCCTCGAGGACCGCGCCCACGATGTCGACGACGCTCATCTCCTGGAAGATCTGGCAGTCGTAGCGCTGGGTGAGCTTCCAGACCGCGGGAACGACCCGGGCGAAGTAGCGGGCGTAGCGCGCGCCGACCGCGCCCTGCTCGAAGCGCTCGACCACGCCGCGGACGTACCGCGAGCCGTCGTCGATCTCGATCCGGAGGGTGGCCTCCTGGCCCAGGGCCTTCTCGAAGGGGATCTCCGCATCTTCGGAGACCAGCTCGACGTCCAGGGAGAAGAGCTGGGAGAGCCCCTCGCTGGCGCGGAACCGGTAGACCGCGAGCTCTCCCTCCGGGATCCCATCGATCTCGAAGTGAAAGACCGCCTGGTTGGCCGCCATCACCCTGCCCATGACCATCCCTCACTTCCGAACCGGCCGGCGCGCGATGCGCCGGCGGACCATCCCGTTTCGCGGTCGATCCCGACGAGGGAGGTCGGATTCCGGTCGTGTGTTCCCCGGAGCCCCCCTCCGGTTCCGGGGTTTCGGGGTCAGCTGGCCTCGAATTCGAACGTGAATTCGCGGCTGTCGTCCACGCCGAGGACCAGCCGGCCGGACAGCTCTCCCCCGCTCTCCTGCATGGCCTCCAGCAGCCTCTGGGAGACCCTGGGCATGATGTACTGGTCGATCATCCGGTCGATGTTGCGCGCCCCGCTCTCGTAGTCGGTGCAGCGATCGGCCAGCTCGTCGCGCGCTTCGGTCAGGACGTCGAGCTCGATGTCGTGGCTGCTCTCCAGGAGCCGACCGACCTTGTTCAGCTTGATCGAGGTGATCATGCGGATCACCTCGGGGCTGAGCGGGAAGAACGGGAGCACCGTCATGCGGCCGAGCAGCGCCGGCTTCAGGTGCTGCTGGAGCGTGGGGCGGATGAGCTCGAGCAGCTCCTCCTCGCTCGGGGGCTCGTCGGCCTGACACGCCTCCATGATGATGTCGCTCGCCAGGTTGGAGGTCATCATCAGGACCGTGTTCTTGAAGTCGACCTCCCGGCCCTCGCCGTCGGACAGCGATCCCTTGTCGAACACCTGGTAGAAGAGGTTCATGACCTCGGGGTCGGCCTTCTCGATCTCGTCCAGGAGCACCACCGAGTAGGGGCGGTGCCGGACGCCCTCGGTCAGCACGCCGCCCTCGCCGTACCCGACGTAGCCCGGGGGCGAGCCGATGAGCCGCGACACGGTGTGCTTCTCCATGAACTCCGACATGTTGATCGTGGTCATGAAGCGCTCGCCGCCGAACAGCAGGTCGGCCACGCCGAGCCCGCACTCGGTCTTGCCCACGCCGCTCGGCCCCACCAGCAGGAACACGCCGATGGGCTGGGTGGGGAGCTGGAGGCCGGCCTTGGCGGCGCGGATCTTCTTGGCGATGGCGGCCAGGGCGGCGTCCTGACCGACCACCCGCTCCCGCAGGTCGTCCTCGAAGGACATGATCCGCGCGAGCTCGTCGCCCACCATCTTGCCCACCGGGATGCCGGTCCAGGCGCCCACGACCTGGGCGACGCCCGGGCCGTCGACGTCGACCTGGACCAGGGGCTCCTCGCCGCGCATGGCCTCGAGCTCCTCGGTGGCCTTGGCGATCTCGATCCGGACCTGCTCCGGGTCGAGGGGAGCCTCGGCCTCCTCGCCTTCCCCGGTCTCCGCCTCGCCTTGCCCGGCCTCCTCCTCCACGCCCTCGCCGCGGGCGCGGGCCAGGTCGCGGCGGAGCTCGCGGATCTTCTCCACCGCCTCGATCTCCCGCAGCCACTGCTCCTGCAGCTCGGCGCGGGCGGCGTCGAGCTCCTCGCGCTCGGCGCGCATGGCCGCGACCTCGTCCTCGCGCAGCTCGCCGGCCTCGACCGCGTCGGCCTCGATGGCGGAGATGGCCGTGTCCAGCGCGTCGATGCTCCGCTCGAGGTCGTCGAGCTTCGCGGGCTTGGCGCTCTGGCCCATGGCCACGCGGGCGCACGCCGTGTCGATCACGTCCACCGCCTTGTCCGGCAGCTGGCGGCCGGAGATGTAACGGTCGGACAGCGACACCGCGGCTTCGACGGCGCTGTCGAGCACCTTGACGTTGTGGTGGTGCTCGAACTTGTCCTTGACGCCCCGGAGCATGACGATGCCGGTCTCGACCGACGGCTCGTCCACCTTGATGGGCTGGAAGCGCCGCTCGAGGGCCGGGTCCTTCTCGATGTACTTCTTGAACTCGCTGAACGTCGTGGCGCCGATGGTGCGCAGCTCGCCCCGGGCCAGCGGCGGCTTCAGCAGGTTGGCGGCGTCGCCGGTGCCGCCGGCTCCTCCGGCCCCGATCAGGGTGTGGGTCTCGTCGATGAACAGGATGGTCGGGGCGGTCGCGTTCTGGACCTCGTTGATGACGCCCTTCAGCCGGTTCTCGAACTCGCCCTTCATGCCCGCGCCCGCCTGCAGGAGGCCCAGGTCGAGCCCCATGACGCGCACGTCGCGCAGCACCTGGGGCACGTCGCCCGAGGCCACCCGCAGCGCGAACCCCTCGACGACCGCGGTCTTTCCCACGCCGGCTTCGCCCACCATGATGGGGTTGTTCTTCCGGCGCCGGGTCAGCACGTCGATCATCTGGCGGATCTCGGCGTTGCGGCCCAGGACCGGGTCGATCTTGCCCTCGCGCGCCGCCGCGGTGATGTCGTTGCAGAAGCGCGACAGGAACTCCTCGCCGGCCGCCGCGGTCTCGGCGGCGCCGGGGCGCGCCTCGCTGCTGGGCGTGACGTCGCTCTCGAGCGCGGTCGCGTCCTCGGGGCTGCCGGCGACGATGTCCCGGAACTCCCGCTGCAGCTCGTCGGCCCGGACCTTCTCGAACTCATCGGTGAAGTCCTCGAGCGCCGTGCGGCCCGGCTTGGCGACCAGCGCCAGCAGCAGGGTGCCGGACCGGATCTGCGCCAGGGAGAGGTCGACCGCGCTCAGCAGGAAGGCCTCCTCGAACCAGGTGAGCAGCAGCGGGGAGAACACGGGCTTGCCGCTGTTGCCGCTCTTCATGGCGCCGATGGCCCGGGAGCAGGCCTTCTGGACCCGCGACGGCTCGACCTCGAAGTGGCGCAGGATGTGCACCACGTCGTTGTCGGCCTCCTCGAGCAGCTTGAGCAGGACGTGGTCCGTGCTCACCTCGTAGTGGCTGCCCGAGACGGCGAGTCCGGCCGCTCCCTCCAGAGCCCGCGTGCACTGGGGGTTGAGCTTGCGAAGCAGGTGCTTGATGTCGACGCCGACCATTTCCAGTTCTCCCGTGTGAGTCGCGCGCTCAGGCGGCCGCCGCCGGAGCGAAGTTGACGGCCTTGTCCTCGGGCGCAGGGCCTGTGACCAGCCAGCTCACGATGCCGAGCTGCGTGGCGTCGTCCCCGGTGGAGATCCTCGCCGCAGGGACCTCGTTCCGATCGAGAATCAGGCGGAAATCGAAATCGAGACTGTCGGGCAGCATGAGCCGCGCGATGGCACAGGCGTCCGAGTGTCCCTCGCCGCCGGGGCGCAGCGTCTGGAACTTGTCGAAGTCGACCGGGCCGATCTGGATCCGGCACTTGCCCGAGCGGTCGAGGATGGTCTCGCCCACGACCACGTCCTGGCCGAGAGTGGAGTTGGCGACCCCCAGGCGGCTGCGGTCCGGTGCAGGTACGTCGACCCAGCGGGCCACGCACTGGTCGAGCTCGACCGGTACGTCGCCGAAGTAGTCCGAGACGATCCCCGCGATCGCCGATGCGTTGCGCGGGCGCTGTCCCGCCAGGCCGGCGTATCGCAGCAGCTTCACCGACGAGACGCCGGCGCGCCGCTGCAGCGGCTCGGTGGCGAGGCCGAGCCACGCCTTCAGGTAGCTCGAGGTCGGGTCCTGGCCCTCCTGCTCGAACGTGAAGTGCCAGCGGTACTTGGCCCAGGCGCGGTAGAGCAGGGAGAGCAGCCGGTGGTTCAGCACGTCGAAGAAGAGCCGGGCCTGGTCCTCCTCCCCGAGCCGCTCGCTCTTGAGGATGTCCTCGCTGTAGAAGCACGGCAGCGGAGAGGTCACGCCGTAGAGGCCGAGGATGGGCGTGGAGAGGCTGAACCGCGCCCCCTCCTCGCCGGGGGGGCGCTCCTCGACCGCGGTCACGTCGGCCGACGGGAAGCCCAGGCCGGCCTCCGGCCGCAGGCGCACGGTCTCCCGGCGGGCCGGCCCCAGTCCGCCCACCCGGGCGGCGTCCGACTGCGCCCGCTCGAGCAGCCAGACCGCGCGGAAGAACGAGAAGTCGCGCGGGTGGTCCTCGAGCTCACCGATCAGAGGGTGAACTGTGAGCCAATTCTCGGCGGCCATTCGTAGCGCTCTCCCTTCTGCGTACCCACCACGGTGAGCTGGCTGAAGGAGTTGACGGTGACGTAGAGCGACAGGAACTCCTCGAGGAGTCGCGCGAACAGGAACACCTCGCCGTCGCTGCTGAACCGGTCCTCGGCGAGCTGGATCGTGGTCTCGACGCCCCGGACCGCCGCTCCGCGGAAGAGCCGCTCGCCGGGCTTCGTTTCCACGCCCTGGATGGACTCCAGGCGCCGGCGGGTCGACATCGCCGCCTGGCGGTCGTGCAGCGCCGCGAAGTCGTAGAGCGAGAGCAGGCTGCGGAGGGCCTCGGCGTCGGCGAGGGAGACGAAGTTGAGGGAGAGGTGGGAGATCAGCCGCCAGTGGAAGCCGCCCTCGAGGGGCGGGAGCACCGACGGGGTGATCCCCAGCAGGTTGCGAAACTCGGCGAACTGGGGCGAGTGCTCGGTGTGGCGACACACGTCGCCGGGTCGCAGTCCCTCGGCCAGCCGCCGGTTGGTGCAGGTCAGCTCGATCGAGACCACTTCGGCCTCGGGCACCGTACCGCCCTCTTCGGCGTTCACGAAGCTCAGGTAGCAGCTCGAGTTGGGCACCCCGACCGCGTTGCGGCGCTGGAGCTTGTAGAAGGTGGGAGCTCCGCTCTCGGGCGCGACGCCGCTGCGGAAGGCGAAGAACGACGGATAGACGTGTCGTCTGGCCGTTCCCGGGTTGATGCCCGTCACCCGGTCCACCGAATACACCTCGAGGTGCGAGGGCTCGGGGTCGTCCGGTCGCACCAGGTAGCTCGAGCGCTTCTGGTCGAGGCGGATGGGCTCCGCGTCGCGCTCCTGGAGGTTCACCACCGGCGTGCAGTGCAGTCGGATGTTGTCGGGCGCGACGCGCATGCCGTCGGGCGGTCGTTCGTCGAACTGGAAGACCAGGTCGAAGCGCTCCGTCGGCGCCAGCGAAGCGAGGGCGTCGAGGCCGGTGACGTCGACGAAGAGGAACTTCTGCGGGAGGGTGAAGTACTCCTGGAGCAGCCGATAGCCCGGGAAGGAGTGCTTGGGATACGGGAGCAGGGCCTCGTCTTCGGCGAACCCCACGGCCCTCAGCGGCGAGGGGTGTCGAGGCAGCTCCACCCGGCGCGTCCGCCCTTCATCGGCGCACTCCAGCGCCACGCCGCTCACGTGGCGCATGAGCCAGAGGTAGAGGGACGTGGCGAACGGGAGGTCGCCGTGGAGGTAGAGCCTGAGGGAATCGAGCGCCAGGTCGTCGAGGCTCGCGCCCCCCATGATCTCGACGCCCAGGCGCAGGCGGCCCCGGCCTTCGGGCTCGATCTGGGCCGAGGCGATGCGCAGGGGACGGAAGGCCACGTCGTAGCTGGTGCGGAAGCGGCACGGAGTGCCGTCCACCGGCACCGAATCGATCTGGACGTCGCTTCGCGGGAGCAGCTCGCGTCCGCTGATCTTGGCCCGGGAGGGGTGGCCGAACTCGACGATCGTCGTCGAGGGCACGGGCCGCAGGTAGTGGGGCCACAGCATCTGGAGCAGGGTCTGGGTCAGCTCCGGGAGGTCGTCCTCGAGCTTCTGCCGGACGGCCGCCGTGAGGAACGCGGTTCCCTCGAGGATGCGCTCGACGTCCGGGTCCGAGCTCGCCTCGGCCAGCGCGGGCGCCAGCGTGGGGTGCTCGCGGGCGAACTCGCGGGAGAGGTCGCGGAAGAAGTCGAGCTCGTCCTGGAAGTAGCGGTTGAGCATGGGATCAGTCCGAGACCTTCCAGGAGCCGGTCGTGTCCACGGAGGTGTCGAACCGGAAGGTCGAGCCGTCGCGGACGCCGGCGGGCTTGCCGCTGATGCGGAAGCGGATGCGCAGGGGGTCGAGGGGATCCTTCTCCACGTACTCCACCCTCACGCTGGTGAGCCGCGGCTCGTAGCGGCGGATCGTCCGCTCGATGCTCTGGCGAAGCTCGATGGCCCGCCCTCCCTTGTCCACGTCGCACAGCGATGGGAGCCCGTAGTCCGGAAAGGCGGCGCTGTCGTCCTGCCGGGTGTTCAGCAGGCGGATCAGGTGATCGTGGATCGACGTGTAGAGCTCCTCCGAGCTCTGCTGGACCGAGCGAGCGCCAGCCGGCTCGCCCCGCCGGAGTCGTTCCAGCAGCCCTCGATCCCGCGCCATCGTCCCGCCCATGTGCCCGGCCCCGAGGGCCGGTCGTCGATCTCGTGTCCGGTCCCGCCAGCGCGCTGCCGGCGGTGCACGGCCGGCCCCGGGTCGTCCGGGGCCGGCCTCGTGCTCAGCCGGCCTCGTCGCCCATCTTCGAGACGAGCGACAGCGAGAAGTTCGCCCCCTGGTACTTGAAGTGGGGCATCACCTTGAGGTCGACCCGGTACCAGCCCGGCTCGCCCTCGATGTCCTCGACGGTGATCTGGGCCCGCCGCAGCGGCCGACGACCGATGGTGCCCTCCTGGGGCGTGTCGGTGTCGTTCACGTACTGGCGGATCCAGGTGTCGAGCTCCTGCTGGAGCTTGGTCTTCGTCTGGGTCCGGCCGAGGTTCTCGCGCTGGAGCACCTTCAGGTAGTGCGCCAGGCGATTGATCATGAACATGTACGGCAGCATGGTGCCCAGCCGGTAGTTGGCCTCGTTCTCCTTGGCCTCCTTGCTCTGGCCGAAGTACTTCGGCTTCTGGCAGGAGTTCGCCGAGAAGAAACACGCGTTGTCGCTACCCTTGCGGAAGACCAGGGGGACGAAGCCCTCCTCGGCCAGCTCGAACTCGCGGCGGTCCGACACCATGATCTCGGTCGGGATCTTCGTGGTGGTCTCGCCCATCTCCTCGAAGAGGTGGATCGGCAGGTCCTCCACCGCGCCGCCGCCGCGCGGACCGATGATGTTGGCACACCAGCGGTTGGCCGCGAAGGCCCGGGTGAGGTTCGTGGCGAACGCGAACGCCGCGTTGCACCACAGGTACTTGCCGTGGTCGTCGGTGACCTTCTCGTCGTAGTTGAACGACTTCACCGGCTGCGAGTCCTCGCCGTAGGGCAGCCGGCCCAGGAAGCGCGGCATGGCCAGGGCGACGGATCGCGAGTCCTCGGTCTCCCGGAAGGAGCGCCACTTCGTGTACTTCGGCCCCTCGAAGATCGACGACAGGTCCTTGAGGTTCGGGAGCTCGTGGATGTCGTCGATGCCGAAGAACTCGGTGCCCGCGGCGGCGACCACCGGGCAGTGGGCCATGGTGCCCACGGCCGCGACGTTCTGCAGCAGGCCCACGTCCTGGGCGCCGGGACCGAACGAGTAGTTCATGATGACCGAGCCCAGCGGCTCGCCACCGAACTGCCCGTACTCCTCGGTGTACATCTTCTTGTACAGACCCGACTTCGGGATCTCCGGGGCGTCCTCGAAGTCCTCGATCAGCTCGTCCTTCTGGCACTGCAGGATCTCGAGCTTGATGTTCTCGCGGAAGTTCGTGCGGTCCACGAGCATCTTGAGGCCGCGCCAGGCCGACTCGATCTTCTGGAAGTCCTCGTGGTGCAGGATCTCGTCGAGCTGCGACGAGAGCTTGCCGTCGATCTCGGCGATCATCCCGTCCACCAGGGCCTTGTCGACCCGCTCGCCCGCGTGCTTGGGCTCGAGGAGCTCGCGCATGAGCACCTCGACGCCCTTCTTCACCACGTTGTACTCGCCGTCGCTCGGCGCGTACTTGGTCTGGGCGGTGATGGCGTCGAGGAGCGACTCCTCGGTGGCTTCTGCAACGGCGCCGGCGCCGGCGCCCTCGAGCTGTTCGTCAGCCATGTTCGTTTCTCCCGTTCCTGGGGTGGAGAGGTGTTATTCCGTGGGCTCGCCGGAGTCGCCGCCTTCGGGAGCCGGCGCTTCCGCCCCTCCGCCGCCGGAGTCGCCGCTGCCGTCGCCCTGGGTCAGCTCGGCGACCAGGCGCTCGCGCGCGGCATCGTCCCCGAGGACCTCCTTCAGCTTCTTGCTGAACGACTTGACGTTGCCGAGCGGCCCCTTGAGCGCCACAAGCGCCTCGCGGATCTCGAGCAGGCTCCGGAGCTCGGGCACCTGCTGGACGATCTGCTCGGGCTCGAACGACTTCATGTTGTCGATGGAGAGATCGACGGCGAGCTGGTCGCCGTCCTCGGCATCGGGCGAGAGCTTGTCGTCGACGCCCATGCTGATGTTGATCTTCTGCTCGGCGAGGACCTGGTTGAAGTTGTCCTTGTCGATGTTGATCCGCGAGCGATCCTCGAGCGCCGTATCGTCGGCGCGCCCGGTGAAGTCGCCCACCACCAGCATCTTGAACGGGAGCTCGATCTCCTCGTCCATGTTGGTGGCCGGCTTGTACACGATGTTGATTCGTTCCTTGGGTGCGACCGAACCTTCTTTGGCCATCTCGATTGTTCCTTCTGGTGGTGCCGCGAGTCCGGGCACGTTTCACGAACCGTTCTCAATCCAGCGACGCGGCCGCCTGGGGGTCGACCCGACACAGCCGCGCGAACACCTCGTCCGCCTGGACCGCCGCTTCGGGCGGAGCTCCCTTGCGGTCCGCCAGCCGGCGCCGGCAGCGATAGAGCGCGCGCAGGACCTGCACCGCCAGCTCCGGCTCCCAGTGCTCGAGGCCGTGGCGCGTCAGCTCCGCGGCCAGCTCGTCGAGCACCGGGACCGCCATCCGGTCCTGGCCCGAATCCGCACAGAGCTGGGCCACCTCGAGACGGGCGAGGAAGCTCCCCCTGGGCGACGGATCCGCCTGCGTCACATCTTGAAGGATCGCGATGCCTTCGCCTAGTCGCTTCTTCTTCGCGAGCTGACGCGCCTCCTGGCGGGCCGCATCCAGCGCAGCCGGGTCCACGGCCGACGCGGCCGCCACGCTGGCTCCGCCGCCGCCTCCCGCGTCGGCGACCAGGACGTCGGCCTCGAGCCAGGCGCGGGTGTCCGGGTCGGCGAAGGCCGTCCCGTCGCGGAACACCAGCCTGGGCAGACCCGGCGCCCGGCGGAGCAGCGCCCGCAGCTCGTCGGTGAGCGCATCGGCCACCTTCGCGTGGGCGCCTCCGAGCCCGCGAGCGGCCTCGATGCTGTAGCGCTGGGCGTCCAGCCAGAGCGGGCGCTCGCGGAACCCTTCCTCGGCCGCCGGGAACAGCGTGTCCCAGCTGCCGGCGTCGAACAGCGAGCGGAGGCCGGCGACGCGCTCCGGCGGCGGGTCGATCAGCTGGGTCTGGCCCTGGCCGTCGGACGGGGGATCCGCCGCGATCTCCGACCAGCGGACGATCCGGGTGAGGCGATAGGAGACCGGGCTGGCGGGCTCCTTCTCCTTGAAGAAGGTCGCCGCCTTCTGGATCAGCTGGTTGGCGTCGGCCTTGGAGGCGACCTCCGTGGTGGCGGCCGCGGCCGCAGGAGCCGCAGCCGGGGCGGCCGCGGGAGGCTGTTGCACCGGCGGTGCAGCGCCTTCGGGCTGGGGAGCGCCCTGTGGGGCACCCTCGGCCGGAGCGCCGGCCGGCGCCTCCGCCTGGGGCGCCGGCTCGGGCGGGGGCGGCGGGGCGATGACCTTGACGCGATCCCGCGCCTCGCGCAGGGAGCGCAGCAGGTCCCCGGTCTGGACCTCGAAGTCGCCGAGCCGCTCCTCGAGCAGCTTGGAGAGGTCGCCCAGCGCCTGGTGGGCCGACTCGATCGCGTCGGCGTCGTCGGGCTGGACCTCGATGCGCTCCAGGACCTTGGCGGATCGCTCGGCCATCCATGAGAACGCGTTCGCACGACCGCGCATCCGCTTGGGCGGCGGGAAGCCCGTCTCCCAGAACTCCTCCACCATGCCCACGAGCAGGGTGAGGCCGTCGCACAGGCCCTGGTAGCGGTCGAGCTGGGTGAAGCCGACGGTGAGATAGCAGCCGACCTTGAAGTCCTTGGACTTGTCCCGGAGGATCCCGGTGCCGAGCTCGACCACCTTCTCCCAGTCGACGGGCCCGTGGATGCCCGCGTCCTTGGTGGCCTCGGCGTGCATCTGCTCGTATTCCGTCTCGGCGCTGTAGTTCTCGCCGGCCGGGGAGTCGCCCGGGATGGGAGTGCGTCCGATCTGAGCGCGCGCGCTGGGCTCACTCATGCAGTCTGCATCGACCTCGGTCGGCGACCCTCGGCGGCCGCTCCTTCGTGACGAACTTCGACGAACGCCGTTTGATTTTCCGCAACGCCAGCCGGCGGGAAGCGAAGGGTCTGGCGCCTGGTCGTCGCCGGTGCCCGCTCCCGCCGGTGGAGCCCCCCGCAACGTTTTCGGCCCGGGCCCTTCTCACGAGTCGCCCGCGTCTCCGTGAGTCGCCCATGTCTCGCGCCGGTTCCGGTCTCGCACCCGGCCTCCCGCGATGTCCCGCGATGCAGGGGGTGTGTGCCATCCACCCCGCCGAGGAGGCGGAACGACACACCCCGGCATTCTAGGGTCGAGCGACTCCGGCGAACAAGCGAAATCGCGAGAGCTTTCGGCCGGGTGCGCCGGGTCCTGCCATTGTGTCTTTTTCCACGCATACGGTAAGTCAGGATTCTCAAATGCCGATTGACGCCGGACCTCGTGCGGGGTTTGAATGACCCGCCGGGGATCGATCCACACCCGGCCTCGGGTCGACTCTGACACGACTCTGATACGACCCTGATACGACTCTGACACGGGTGGTCTCCTCTCACGGGGAGCCGGGGTGACCTCGGAGGGCCGATGCTCGGGACTGCGGATCAGACCATGAAACACTCCAGGACGCTCCCCGGGTTTCGCCCCTGGACCCGCCGCCGAGGCGTGGGCGCCGTGGTCGGGGTCGTGGCGCTCGCCGGGGCCCTGGGCCTGGCCGGCCCCCGGCCCGCGGCCGCCCGGTCCGCCGGGGAGGCCGACCGGCCGTGGGAGGCCAACGGCGCGCCCATCGCCATGGAGGGCGACGGACCCGTCTTCCGCGTCACCGGCTTCGAGCTGCGGTACGGCCGGGACAACCCCGCCCACCCGCCGCTCTCGAAGCTCCGGGCGATCGAGGTCGACCTCGGCTGGACCCTCGAGGGCTTCGTCGCGCCCCGGGACGGTGTGCCCGTCGAGTCCATCCGCCTGGGCGAGGTGGAGGGCGGCGCCAAGCAGCTCTTCTACGGAAGCGCGATCCGGACCATCAACGAGAGCGTCTTCGCCTTCTTCAACGAGCGCGACATCCAGGGCGTGGTGGTGGTCCCGGACCCCGAGGACATCGAGCCCCGCAGCAACCGCGACCTGCGGCCGCCGGGGCGCACCACCCTGCGGCTCATCGTCTGGACCGGACAGCTCGAGGAGCTGCGGACCTTCGCCTCCGGAGAGCGCATTCCCGAGGCGGAGCGCATCGACAACCCCGCCCACGCGCGCATCAAGGAGTTCTCGCCGGTCCAGCCCGGCGGCGAGAACAGCCTGCTCCGCAAGGACCTGCTGGACGACTACGTGCATCGGCTCAACCGGCATCCGGGCCGCAACGTGGACATCGCGCTCTCGGCGGCGAACCAGCCGGGCGGCGTGTATCTCGACTACCTGGTCGCCGAGAACAAGCCCTGGAGCGTCTACGCCCAGGCCTCGAACACCGGCACCGACGCCACCACCGAGTGGCGGGAGCGCTTCGGGTTCATCCACAACCAGCTCACCGGCCACGACGACATCTTCAATCTCGACTACGTGACCGGGAACTTCCAGGACGTGCACGCGGTCTTCGGTGGCTACGAGGCGCCGCTGTACAGGACTCCGAAGGTGCGGCTGGGCGCGGAGGGGGCGTGGAGCCAGTTCGACGCCTCGGAGGTGGGCTCGAACGAGGACTTCAGCGGCTATCAGTGGAACTTCGCCGGGCGCGCGACGGCCAACGTCTTCCAATGGCAGGACCTGTTCGTCGACTTCGAGGCCATCGGCCACTTCTATCGGGTCCAGGTCGACGAGGACAACCAGAAGAACGGGAACGAGGACTTCGTCACCGTGGAGCCGGCGCTCCGCCTGGAGTGGTTCGGACAGACCCGTCGCGTCTACGCGCGGGCTTCCTCGGAGACGAGTCTGCCCCATCTCTTCGGGACCGACTTCGACGGCCAGCGTCGCGACTCTCTCGGCCGCAGGAAGACCAGCGACTCGTTCACGGCGCTGCGCGCGGAGCTCTCGCTGTCCACGTTCCTCGAGCCTCTCCTGTTCCCCAGGGCGTGGCAGGACCCCTCGACTCCGTCCAGCTCCACCCTGGCCCACGAGGTGGCCTTCGACGGCCACGCCCAGCTCGCGTTGGACAAGAAGCGGCTGGTTCCGCAGTTCGAGGCCGTGGCCGGCGGTCTGTACACGGTTCGCGGCTACGACCAGTCGGTCTCCGCCGGCGACGACAGCGCCATCTTCTCCGTCGAGTACCGCCTGCACATCCCCCAGCTGCTCGGGATCGATCCGACTCCGCTGCAGGTGCCGGTCGTCGGCCCGTTCAAGTACCGGGCGCAGCAGGTCTACGACCAGCCCGACTGGGACCTGATCTTCCGGCCGTTCTTCGACTTCGGATACATCTCGACGAACAGGCCGAGGAGCGACGAACGATCGAGCGACATGCTGCTCGGCGTGGGCGCCGGGCTCGAGCTCTCGATCAAACGGAACCTCGTGGTGAGCTTCGACTGGGGCCACGCCCTCCGCGAGGTCAACCCCGACCAGGAGCTCGAGCAGGGGACGAAGTCGGGCAACAACGAATTCCACTTCTCGGCGACGATCACGTACTGAGCGATCCGGGAAGCGCGCCTCCGGGCGCCAGGAGCTGAGACCACATGAGCCGTACCCTCCAGCGACGAAGAGCCCTCGCCCGCGCCGCCCTCGCCGGGCTGTGCAGCGCCTTCCTGCTCCTGCAGCCGGTGTTCGTCCTGTCCGCCCAGGCCGGACCCAAGGGCATCAAGGTCGTGCGCGGCAAGGTCAAGGTGAAGCAGCGCGGCAACAAGACCGTCATCAAGGCCAGCAACCGCGCCATCATCCGCTACCGCAACCTCGACATCGCCAAGGGCGAGCGCGTCCGCTTCGTCCAGCCCGGAAAGAACGCCCGGGTGCTGAACCGGGTGAAGGGACCCGGCGCCACGCGCATCGAGGGCGCGCTCACGGCCAACGGTCGCGTCTACATCGTGAACAAGAGCGGCGTCCACTTCGGACCCGGCGCCAGCGTGAAGGTGGCCGGCCTCGCGGCGGTCGGGGGAGACATCAGCAACCGCGACTTCGTGCGCGGCGTGGACCACTTCGTCGGCATCGAGGGCGCGGTCGACAACCACGGCCTGATCGAGGCGGGCGAGGTCCACCTCATCGGACGCTACGTCGAGAACCACGGCGTGGTGCTGGCCGACGAGGGCCTGATCACCATGGTGGCGGGCGAGGACGTCTACATCGGCCGCCACGACGACCGCATCCTGGTGAAGATCGACTCCTCGGAGATGGCCGACTCCGAGCGCGCCGGGGTCCTCCAGGCCGGCACCGCCGACGCCGGCGACGGCGCGGTGGTCCTGGCGGCGGGCGACATGTACTCGCTGGCGGTGAACGTGCCGGGCTACGTGGGCGGCGGCGACGTGCTGGTCGCCGGTCACGGCTCGGGCACGGTCGAGGTGTCCGGCCAGCTCGACGCGACCTCCGAGAACGGCCGGGGCGGCCGGATCCGCGTCCTGGGCGAGGACGTCGACCTGCTGGGCGCCGAGCTCGACGCCTCGGGCGCCCTGGGCGGGGGCGAGATCCTGGTGGGCGGCGGCCTCCAGGGGGAGGGGCCGGAGCCCAACGCCGACACCACCCTGGTGGACGAGGACACGAGCCTCGTCGCCGACGCCACCCGCGAGGGCGACGGCGGCCGCATCGTCGTCTGGGCCGACGACACCGCCGAGATCCACGGCGACATCTCGGCCACCGGCGCCGGGGGCGGCGACGGCGGCTTCGTGGAGACCTCGGGCAAGGACATGCTGATCCTCACCACGTCACCGGAGCTCGGCGAGGGTGGCGAGTGGCTGATCGACCCGCGCAACCTGAGGATCATCGCCGATGCCGCGGTGCTGGGGGACGACACCGCCGGCGTGGACGACAACGACACGCCCGCCAACCCGGTGCCGCCCACCTCGACCACCGGCGAGTTCCGCGCCAGCTCCGACGACGCCACTCTCGAGGTCGGCCTCATCCTCCAGGCGCTGACCGACGGCGCCGACGTCACGGTCTTCACCGGCGGTGGCGGCGGTCAGGACGGCGACCTCAGCGTCGAGACGCCCATCGACTACGACGGCACCGGCGACAACACCCTGAGACTGCTGGCGCGCAACGACCTCACCATCGAGGTCGGCGCCACCATCAGCGACGGCGACGGAGGCACGGCCGACAGCCTCAACCTCCAGCTGGCGGCCGACATCGGCGCCGACAACACCACCGCCACCGGCGACGGCAACGGCGACGTGATCATCCTGGACGACATCGAGACGAACGGCGGCTTCTTCCAGAGCAGCGGCCAGGCGTTCGACCTGGGCGACGCTCTGAACGTCGCCAACATCACCACCGGCGGCGGAAACGTCGACCTGGATCACCAGGGCGCGGTCAACCTGGCCAACGGCACCATCTCGACCGGAGGCGGGGACCTCACCAGCGCCGGCACCGGCTTCGATCTCGGCACCATCGCGACCGCCTCGAACATCGCCACCGCCGGCGGGTTCGTGAACCTCGACCACACGGGCGCGGTGACGTTCACCGACGGCTCGATCACCACCGCGGGCGGCGCCTTCACCAGCGCCGGCACCAGCTTCGACCTGAACGCCGCCGGGGGCGGCGTCGACGTGGACCAAGGCTCGATCACGCTCACCCACAGCGGCGCCGTGAACCTGACGGCCGGGACCCTGGACGCCGGCGTCGTGGGACCCGACGGCGGTGGGGACATCTCGATCACCACCTCGGGCGCCGGCGACATCGTCGTGGGCGCCGGGACCCTGGTCACCTCGGGCACCAGCGGCGTCGTGCTCGACGCCGACGGCACCCTCGACCTCTCCGGCGCGGGCGACCTCGCGGCCGCGAACGGCCTGCACCTGGACGGCAACGCGGGTCTCACCCTCGCCGGCGACGGCGTGGCCCAGACCCTGGACGCGGGCACCGGCGAGCTGCGGACGGAGAACGACCTGGTGAAGGACGGCGGGGCCGCACTGGACCCGACCGACAGCCTCACGCTCGACGCCGGCGGAGGCGTGGTGCTCGACGCCACCGGCGTGGCGAACCAGTCGATCACGGGCACCAACTCCACGGTCACCATCGACGGCGACGTCACCAAGGAGAACGAGGGGACCCTGCGACTGGCCTCGGGCGGCGCCGACGGCATCACGATCTCGGGCAACGTGACGGGAACGGACCAGGCGGGCTCCAACGGCGTCGTCTTCGAGACCGACGTCACCCTGAACGGCGCCCAGGCCAACGGCCAGGCCGACCAGACCCTCGACGGCGGTGCCGGCAACCTGCGCTTCGCGGGCGATCTCACCAAGAGCGGCGGCGACGTCACGCTGACCGCCGGCGCGGCCGGCGCCGGCGAGGTCCGGTTCAACGCCGCCGCGGACCAGGCCGCCGACGCCGGGGCCGGAACGCTCACCCTGGCGGCCGACGTCCTGAAGACCGGGGCCGGCAACCTCGACCTCACCGCCGCGACCATCGAGGTGGGCGGGGACGTCACCGGCCACGACGCCGGAGGCGGCCTCGACTTCGACGGCGACGTGCTCTTCACCCTGGACGACGCAGGGCAGAGCCAGGTCGTCGACGGCAACGGCGGAGTCGTCACCTTCACCGGCGACGTCCAGAAGAACGTCGCCGGCAACTTCACCCTGCGCGGCACCCAGATCTCCATGCTGGGCGCGGCCGACCAGACGCTGGCCGCGAACGACGGTATCGCCCGGATCGGCCTCGGCGGCTCGCCGGTCGCGATCGTGAAGAGCGGGGGCACCGGCGCCCTGGTGCTGGACGGCGCCGAGCTCCGTCTCTCGGACGACGCCACGGCCGACACCCTGAGGCTCGACGCCGGCGATCTCCGGCTGGTGGGCCTGGCCGACCAGACGCTCGAGTCCACGGTCACCGCGCTCGAGATCGGCGGCAGCCTCACGTCCGCCACGGCCGGCACCAAGACCCTCGTCGGCGCCGGCGCCGGCATCGTGTTCGACGGGACCGGCGACCAGACCGCCTCGGCCGCAGGCACCCTCGAGCTACGCAACGCGGTCAGCAAGACCACCGCGGGCGGGTTGACCCTCGGCCGCAGCGGAGGCACGGTCGAGGTCGACTCGACGGTGACCGGAAACGACGGCGGTGTGTCGTTCGCGGCCGACGAGGTCGAGCTCACCCAGGCCGTGGGCGAGCAGCTCCTCTCCGGCGGCACCGGCCAGCTCGAGTTCCTGGGGAACGTCCGCAACACCGCCGGCGGCGACATCGGGCTCGAGGGTGTCGACGCCGTCGACGGCTTCGACGTGCTCTTCTCCGGCGACGGCGCCCAGCTCGTGCAGACCACCGGGAACGTGCGGGTGGGCACGCCCGGCACTCCGGCCGACGTGAAGAAGACCGGGGCCAACGGGCTCAGCTTCGACTCCGGCACGCTCGAGCTCTCCGGCGACGCCACCGGCGACGGCGGGCTCACGCTGATGGCGGCCACGACCACCGCCACCGGGACGGGTGACCAGACCTTCTCGGGTGGGGCGGCCACCCTGGACATCCAGGGCGACATCACCAAGGCAACGGGCGGCCTCAGCCTCGCGGGCGCGACCGGCATCACCTTCTCCGCTGCGGCGGCGCAGACGCTGACGGTCAGCCAGGCGGGCCAGACCCTCGCGCTCTCGGACTCGGCCTCGAAGACCGACGACGGCCTCCTGACCCTCTCGGCCACGACCATCGACGTGGGCGGCGACCTCGGCGGCGACGGCGCCGGCAACGGCCTCGATTTCGACGGCGACGTGGTGCTGAGCCAGGCCGGCGCCGAGCAGGAGATCGACGGCGGATCCGGCGCCCTCGACTTCGCGGGCGACGTCTCGAAGACGGTCGGCGGCGGCTACGCGCTGCTGGGCAGCCAGGTGTCGATGACCGGCGCCGGCGCCCAGACGGTGTCGGCGAGCCAGGATGCCGCGCGCATCGGCGCGGCGGGCGACGCCGTCTCCATCGTGAAGCAGGCGGCCAGCGGCACGCTCGAGCTCGCCGGCAACGAGGTCCAGCTCTCCGGCGACGCCACCGCCGACGCCCTCACCTTCTCGGCCTCGACGGTCTCGGCCATCGGCAACGGCGGTCAGACCTTCAGCGCGAACACCGGAGCGCTCACGGTGGCGGGCGACGTCCTCGGCACGGGCGGAGGCGACCTGCGCCTGGCGGCCAACACCGGCCTGACGCTGAACGGCGGCGCGGCGCAGACCCTCGACGCCGGGACCGGACGTCTGCTCTCCGACCTCGACATCGTGAAGGCCGACGCCTTCGACCTCACCCTGGGAGGCGACGGCGGCGTGGTGCTCGACCGGGCGCTCGCCGTGGAGCAGCAGGTCTCCGCCGGGACCGGAACCCTGCGCCTCACCGACGCGCTCTCGCGCACCGGCGGAGGCGGCGTGGCGTTGACCGGCAGCGTGGTGGCCCTCGAGAGCGGCGTCTCGGGCACGAACGGCGTGCGCTTCGCCTCCGACGTACGGCTCGAAGGGGCCAACGCCCACGTGCTCGACGGTGGGGCCGGGGCGCTGCGCTTCGAGGGCGACGTGCTCGAGAGCGCCAACACCGGCGACCTCGACCTGCGCGGGGCCACGCTCGAGCTGGCGAAGGGCGCCGGCCTGACCCAGCGACTCGACGCCGGGGGCGGCGCGCTGACGACCGGGTTCGACCTGGTGCGCGCCGGTGCGCTCACCCTCGCCGCCGACGGCGGCGTCCAGCTCACGCGCGCCGACGCCAGCGATCAGCGGGTGGATTCCGGCGTCGGCCAGCTCACCATCGAGAGCAACATCGTGAAGTCGGGTCAGGGGCGTATGCTGATCACCGGCAACGGCATCGCACTCGCCGGCGACGCGACCGGAAGCTCGGCGGTGGGCTCCGGGGGCCTCGCGATCGGCCCGGTCGACCTCACCGGAGGCGGCGCCCAGACCCTGGACGGCGGCGACGGAGTCCTCGATCTGCTGGGCGACCTCACCAACTCCGGCGGCGGCGCGATCCGTTTCGACGGCTCCGCGGTGCAGGCCAACGCCGCCGTGGCCCAGAGCCTGGACGCCGGGACCGGAAGCCTCGCCCTGGGCGCCGAGCTGCAGCGCAGTGTCGCGGGCACGCTCGACCTGGGCGGCGACGGCGGCGTCACGGCGGAGCAGGGCGTGAACCTGACCGCCGGCTCCCTCGGCACGAGCGACGCCTTCACCGCCTCCGGCGACGTCACGGCGGCCGACGGAATCGACTTCGGCGCCGGCGTGGTGCTCGATGGGGCCGGTGCGCAGACGCTCGACGCCGGGACCGGAACGCTCCTCGCACAGAGCGACGTGACGCGCACGGGCGGAACGTCCCTCGTCCTGACCGGCGGCTCGGGGGTCGAGGTCCAGGGCGACCTCGACGTCCAGTCCGGCGCCTTCGACACACCGGATGCCTTCGTGGCGGGAGGCGACGTGAGCGTCACCGGCGACGCCACCTTCCAGGACGTCGCGAGCTTCGCCGGCGACGTGTCGGCCGAGGGCCTGGCCTTCCAGGGTCAGGCCAGCTTCGACGGCGCCGGCGACCAGCTCGCCGACGCGGGCAGCGGCGCGCTCACCATCGACGGCGGCCTCGACAAGACGACGACCGGAGGGCTCACCCTGGACGGGGGCACGGTCTCGGCCAACACCCAGGTCGACGTCGTCGACGGCTCGCTCAGCGTGCGCCCGGACATCGACGTGCGCGCCGACCTGAACGCCAGTGACGGAATCAGCCTCGAGGGCGCGACGGACATCCTGGCCGACGGCGTGCGGATCGACGCCGGGGCCGGCAGCCTCGCCGCCCAGGGCGTCGCCAGCGCCGACGCCTCCGTGGCGGGCTTCACGCTGGCCGGCGCCTCGGGCGTCGACCTCGGCGGCGACCTCACGTCGGCGACGGGCACGATCACGGTGGAGGACGACCTCGGCCTCTCCGGCGCCGGGCTCCAGACGCTCTCGGCGAGTGGCGCCGGTCTCTCGGTGCTGGGCTCGGTCCAGAAGACCGCGGCCGGCTCCATCGCCATCGGCGGTACCGCGGCCGACATCACGGGCGGGGTCTCGGCCGTGGACGGCACCCTCGACACACTCACCGCGACGACCATCGGCGGCGACGTCACGGTGACCGGCGTGCTCGACTTCGACGCGGCGACGACGATCGGCGGCGCGGTCAGCGCCACCGGGCTCGACGCCGAGGCCACGGTGCGGCTCACCGGCCTGGGCGACGTGGTGCTCGACGTCGGGAACGGCGACATCGACATCACGAACGGAGACCTGCGGGCCGCCAACGCCAGCGGCCTCTCGATCGAGGCCGGGTCCATCTCGGTCACCCGGGTCGTCGACGGCGGTCTGGTCCGCAGCGCCGGCGACCTGACGGTGGAGGGGACGCTCGCGGCCCGCACGGTGTCCGCCGACGGGAACATGCTCTTCCAGGACCGGGTGGACGTCGGGGAGGGAGGAGTGACCGCGCTGGGGAACGTCCGCCTGCGCGACGGCATCGACCTCGGCGGGAACCTGACCAGCCAGACCGGGACGGTGCGCGTCCGCGACGGCGGCATCGAGCTCGACGGACAGGGGGCCCAGTCGATCCGCGCCGAAGACGAGCTGATCGTCCGGGGCGACATCGACAAGACCACCGGTGGAACCCTGACGCTCCAGGCGACCAACGGGCTCGACCTCGACGAGCGGGTCGTCGCGAACGGCGACCTCGTCCTCGACGGCTTCGACGGAGCCACCGGCACTCCCACGTCCGCCACGGTCTACAGCCGCAGCGGCGACCTGCTGCTCCGCTCCCGGAACAAGGACGTCCGGATCCAGGGCGACGAGCGGATCGTGGCGGCCGAGGGGTCGTTGACCATCGAGGCGGACAACGGCAGCGTGGAGGTCGGCGACCTGGCCGCCCGGGAGAACGTGGTGGTCGAGTCGTCGGACATCTCCATTCGCAGCCGCTCCGGCGGACCCGTGGAGACGTCGACCGGGGGCACCGCCAACGACTCCGGGCCGGACATCATCGCCCTGAACGTGACGTTCTCGTCCGAGCCCTCGGGCGCCGGGAACCTGAACGTCGCCACGCCCGAGAACGGCAGCGTCTCGGCGACGCTGTCGGGCGCCACCATCCGGACCCTCGACGTCCCGCTCGACGACTCGCTCTTCTTCGGCAACGGCGACCTGGTGCTCGACCCGAGGGCCACCGGCTCGGTCCGGACCAACCTCGGCGGCATCATCGCGGCGGAGAGTGCGAGCCTCTTCACGGAGCAGACGCTGCTCCTGCAGAGCCTCAACGAGGTCGCGGTGAGCGCGAAGCCGCTGTGGGCCTCCGAGGTCGTGGCGTTCCTCGAGTGCGGCCTGTTCGACGCGGACGATCCGGACCTGCCGCCCGAGTGCGAGGGATTCGTCATGGAGGAGACCGGCGAGTCCGACGACGAGCGCTACCAGAGCGCGTCGGCCCAGGCGGCCCTCGAGACGTATCGCTTCATCTTCAGCCAGGTGGACGACATCCGGGACGTCTTCGAGGACGCGGCCGGCGACTACCAGGCCGCGACCGGCGACCAGGCCATCGAGGGGCCCGCCTTCCGCGAGTTCCTGGAGGAGGACCCGGACTCCCACCGGGCCGCCCTCGACTACATGGAGAAGCTCGCCAGCCTGTTCAATCAGATGGAGTCCATGGGTCTCGAGGGCGAGGACTTCGTGGAGGCGCGCACGCTGCTGCTGGACGAGGTGGCGCCCACGGACATGGACGCGCTGGAGTTCGACGACGCGCTGCGCAGCGGAGGCGGCGCGGCGCCGCCCGGCGAGGCCTCGAACCCGCTGTTCGCGGGCAGCCCGGTGCCCGGCTCGGACTGGTGGTGGCAGGGCGAAGCGCCTCGCTCCGGCGAGACGCCCGGCTCGTAGTCGCGCGCTAGCGCCGGCGCTCCCGGCGCTCGATCTGCCAGTCGCCGCCGCTGCGCTTGATCATGTGCGCGCGGTAGCGGTAGGTGCGGGTGCGCGAGGACGAGCGCTCGGTCTGGTCGAAGTCCACCGTGGCCGTCCTGCCGTCTCCATTGATGTCGCCCTTCAGCTTGAGCGCCACCTCGTGGGGCTCGCCGCGCTGGAACTTCCGCTGGTAGAAGGAGCGCACCGGGGAGTTCGACCCCATGATGAGGACGCGCTCGAGCTCGCCGATCTCATGGCTCTCGAGGGCGTCCTCGTAGCGGCGGAGCGCCGAGACCACGTCGCCGCGCCAGCCGGGAAGCGATGCGGGCAGGCCCGTGGTCTCCGCCGGAACCACCGGCGGCCTGGGCGGCGGCTTCACGGCCGCGACCTGCTCCGGAATCACCTTGATGGTGCGCTTCGCCACGGTTCGCTTGCCGGCCGCATCCGTCGCCACCACCTCGAGGACGTAGGTCCCCTGCCGCGTCGCCTGGAAGGTGTAGCGGCCCGAACGGCTCACCACGCGGCCGCCCATGCGGAACTCGGTGGTGGTGTCCTCGCCGTCGGGGTCGGTCGCGCTGGCGGAGAACGCCGTGGAGTCGCCCACCTTGAGCGCGATGGATCGCTGGGGCGGCTGGATGGTGAGGCGCGGAGGGCGGTTCTGGACGACCAGGTCCCAGGTCTCGACCAGGCTGCCGCCGCCGGCGGGTCCGTCGTCGACCGCGACGGCCAGGGTTCCGCTCTCGGTCGCCGTCCAGGCGAGCTCGGCGCCGCGCTCGGGCAGCCGGCTCCCGTCGAAGCTCCAGCTGTACGAGAGTGCGTCGCCGTTGGGATCGCGGGCCTCGATGGCGAAGCTCCGGGTCTCCTTCTTGTTGAGCTCGACGCGGTCGCGCTGGGGCGTTCGCTTCACGAGCTCGGGCGGTCGCGGCCGCGTGCGCTCCCAGAGATCCTGGGCCGAGCGCGCCCGCTCGTAGCCGCCGCGGGCCTGGGCCAGCGCGGCCAGCGCCGACGGAGCGTCGTCCGTCTGGAGCGCCGTCCGACCCTTCTCCCGCGCGGCCTCGGCGGCGCTGCACTCGTCCCGGGCGACCTGGGTGCCGAGCGCGTCGCAGGAGCCTTCGCGCAGCAGGTCGCTGGAGAGCGCGTCGAGGTCGTTCAGCACCGTGCGCGCCTCGGCCAGGGAGGCGATGGCCCCTCGCTGGGCGGCGGAGAACTCCTCCTGGGCCGAAGCGAAGCCCTTCTCCGCCTCGTCGTAGCGACGCTCGTCGAGGGCGGTGCCCGCGTCGGCCAGGGTGGCTTCGGCCTTCTGGTAGAGCTGCGGCGCGGAGGTGGACGCGCCCGAGGTCCGGGCGCCCTCCTGGGCGGTCAACGCCAGGGCCCGGGCCGCCAGGGTCGTCTTGCGCTTCTCGCCCTCCGCCCGGAGACCGCGCAGCTGCTCGACGGCCTCGCGGTAGGTGGCGGTCGCCTCCTCCCACGAGCGCTCGGAGTAGAGCGCGTCGGCCTTGGAGATGATCCGCACCGCGCCCCCGATGCCCTGGCCGCTCCGGCGCACCTCGGCCTCCAGGCCCCGGGTCTGCTGCCGGGCCCGGGCCGCCGGGATCACCGCCTGGGCGGTGGCGAAGCTCTCCGCGGCCTTGCGGAACTGCTCCCGGGCCGAGCGGTACTCGCCGGCGGTCTGGCGCTCTTCGGCCCGCTCCTGGAAGCGGATTCCGTCTGCGATCGCATCGGTGTACTCGATGGCCTCGACGGTCTCGGTCTCGGCCAGGGTGCGCGCGGTCAGGGCGGCCTGGTGCGCGTCCTCGGCCAGCTTCGGCCAGATCTCCTGCATCGCCTCGTCCAGCTCGAGGGCGGCCTGCTCCACCTCCGGGACGCTGGCGAGGCGCGCCAGGTGGATCTCGACGGCGTCGCATCCGGAGGGCAGGGTCTCGGGCGCCGCGAGCTTGGGGATCAGCGTCTCGAGGGCCTTCCACGGACCCTCGGCCACCGCCGCCGCATCGGCCTCACTCATCAGCCGCGCGCGCTCGGCGATGCGCGCCTGCTCCTCGTCCGCGCGCTTGGCCAGGAAGGACGTCGCGATCAGCTGGCAGGCGTCGGCGAAGGTGCGCTCGGCGCGGCCGAAGTTGGCCACCGCGGAGTCCACGTTCTCCGCCTGGAGGTCCTCGGCGCCGTCGAAGAGGTACTCGGCGGCGCGTTCGCCGCGCCGTTGGACCTGGGCGAGCAGCTCGTCCGAGGGCGGAGGCTGGATGTCCTTCGATGCGTCCACCAGCTGGGCGCTTCGCTCCTCGAGCTCGGCGACCCTCTCGTAGAAGGCGTGGGCCGCCTCGAGCTCCCGGGCGGGCTCGACGATGCCGAACCAGACGGCGAGGCCCACGAGGACCGCCGCCAGCGCGCCGCCGCCCCCCGCGAGCCAGAGCCAGTTGATGGGAGGAACGGGGGGCTGCACCGGATGTCGGGGCGCCATCAGCGCCTGGCGCAGCGCGTCCCGCATCGCGGCCGCGTTCTCGTAGCGCTGGTCCACGCGCAGGTGGCAGGCGGTCCGGATCACCTCCTTGACCGCTTCGGGGATCTCGGGCTCCGGCGGGAAGACGACGCTGAACTCCGCGTCCTTCTGCTGGTCGAGACGTCCGATGTAGATCAGGACGTCCATGCCGCTCGTGGAGTCGATCTCGTCCACGTGGTCGTAGACCACGTTGCAGGTGAGCGTCTCGTAGAGCGTGAGGCCGACCGAGAAGAGGTCGCTGCGCGCGTCCACCGGCCGGCCGCGCGCCTGCTCCGGTGACATGTAGAGCGCGGTGCCGACGGCCATGCCCGTCCGGGTCTGGCTGCGCTCGGTCTCGACCCGGGCGATGCCCAGGTCCGAGAGCCGCCCGCGGCCGTCCCGGCCGATCAGCACGTTCGCGGGCTTGATGTCGCGGTGGATGATGCCCTGCTCGTGCAGATGGGAGAGGCCGTCGAGCAGGTCGATGAAGAGGCCGACTCCCTCCTCCACCGACAGCGGACCCTCGCGCAGCCGCTGCCGGAGGGTGGGCCCGTCCACGTAGGTCATCGTGTAGTA
This sequence comes from Myxococcota bacterium, assembly GCA_050618075.1. Classification (GTDB taxonomy): domain Bacteria; phylum Myxococcota_A; class UBA9160; order UBA9160; family UBA4427; genus JBNLVL01. Next base: position 38,434 of record JBNLVL010000009.1, on the reverse strand, counting down.
GAAGCAGTCGATCTCCGGGTCTTTGCCGAAGTCGAAGATCGTGACGATGCTCGGGTGGTCCATCCCGGCGAGGAGCTGGCTCTCGCGCTCGAAGCGCCGGAACTCCTCGCCCGCCGCCGCCTCGGGCTTCAGGACCTTCAGCGCCAGGCGCCGCCCGGCGAACTTCGGGTCGACGACCTCGAACACCCAGGCGAAGGCGCCTTCGTCGATGAATCGGGTGACCCGGTAGGGCCCGATCTGTTCGAGGCTTCGGGGATCCATCGCCGCGCGTCAGTCCTCGCCGGGGGTCGTACCGGCGGGCGCGGGCGACGGGTCGAGGTCGATCCCCTGGGAGGTGTCGAGCATCCCGCCGAAGACGAGCCACAGCAGGACCGCGGCGAGCACTCCGGCGACCAGGGCGGTGAAGCCCGCGGCGCGCCGGATGCGTCGCTCCCGGGCCTCCCGCTGGAGCGCGCGCTCGACCCGGTCGAGGGCCGGGCCCGCTTCGCCGATCTCGGTGGTGGCACCGCCGGGTATCGCCACCACCTGCACCGTCACGTTGTCCGGCGCCCCGCGCTGGTTCGCCGCGTCGATGAGCGTGCCGACGGCCTGGCGGGGCGGCTCCCGCTGGAGCACGGCCGCCATCTCGTCCGCCTCCATCACGCCCGAGAGCCCGTCGGAGCACAGCAGGAACCGGTCGCCTTCGACGAGGTCGACCGAGGCCACGTCGGGCCGCACGTTGGCCTCCACGCCCACGGAGCGGAGGATTTCGTTGCGTCTGGGGTGGACCGCCGCGTCGGCCTCGGTGATGAGGCCCTGGCGGAGCATCTCTCCCACCACCGAGTGGTCGGCGGTGAGCGGCTCGATCTTGCCGTTGCGCAGCCGGTAGGCGCGGCTGTCGCCGACGTGGGCTACCCAGCCCCGCCCCTCCGAGTCGACCATCAGGACCACCGCGGTGGTGCCCATGCCCCGCAGCTCGGGGTTCTGGAGGGAGAGCTCGTGCACCCGCTGGTTGGCGGTCAGGAGCGCCGTCTGCAGCGTGGTCGGCGGGTCCGAGGTCGATCGGGTGAACACCTCGCCGATCGCCTCGACGGCGACGCGGCTGGCCGTGGCGCCGCCCTTGTGCCCGCCCATGCCGTCGGCCACCACGAGCAGTCGCTGGCCGCTGGCGTCCTCGAACTCGCCGCACGAGTCCTCGTTGTGGTCCCGCACCCGGCCCACGTCGCTCTGGGATGCGGTCGCGATGCGCCGCGGGTCGATGGCGCTCATCGCTGGTACACCAGTTCGACGTCGCCGATGCGGATCTTGTCGCCGGCGCGGATCTCGGCCGTGCGGATCGGGGTGCCGTTGACGAAGGTGCCGTTGCTCGAGTTCAGGTCCTCGATCTCGACCTTGCCGCCCCGGACGACGATCTGCGCGTGGTAGCGGGACACCGCCGGCGAGCCGATGACGACGTCGTTGTCGGGCAGCCCGCCGATGCGCACCCGGGGGCCGCTGAGCGAGACGCTCTGCCCCGAGAGGTCGCCGCTCGCGAAGATGACCCGACCGGCCGTGCGCCCGCGCAGGAGCAGGAAGGCCAGGACGCCGCCCGCGAGGACCACCGCGCAGGCGGCGACCCACGGCCACCACGGGCCCTCCATGCGGGGCACGTCCACGCTGCGGCGCTCGGACCGTCCCTCGATGGTCACCTCGACGGTGTGCCGCTCGCCGTCCATGCTCCCGCGGTAGCGGACGATGTAGCTCCGCATCATCTGCCGCCAGATCTCGTTGAAGAACGAGCCCAGGTCGAGGGTGGAGGAGGCCCGGAAGGACTCGCCGCGGGTGGCGTCGGAGATGGTCTCGAGGGTCTTGAGGCCGTCGCCGCCGAAGCGCGCATAGCCGATGGTGGAGATCGGGGTGCGCGCCTCGAGCTCGTCGCCCCGGCCCTTGGCGAGCACCTCCTCCAGGGTGTGCAGGCTGCCGGAGTCCTTGCCGTCGGAGAACACGATCACGAAGGCGCGGCGCGGCAGGTCTTCGCGCTCCCGGATCAGCTCGATCGACTTGTGGACCCCGTCGTAGAGGACGGTGGACAGGGCGCTCGCATCCACCTCGAGCTCGTCGAGCAGCACCTTCGCCTCGGCCTTGGCGGCATCGAAGCCGGCCACGACCTGGACCTGGCTCGAGAACGCCACGATGGCGACCCGGTCGAAGCTGCCCAGGCGATCCAGGAAGCTCAGCGCCGCCTTGCGCGCCTGGTTGAAGGGCTCGCCCATCATGGTCCGGCTGTTGTCGATGGCCAGGACGCAGGCCGCGCCCCGTCCGTCCTCGGCCAGGGGCGTGAGGGTGACGTCCTCGGGGTCGATCAGGTCGCCGTTGTCGAGGATGGTGAGGTCGACCGGCCTGAGGTGCTCGACGGGCTCGCCGATGTCCGTCTCCGCCCGGAGGTACAGCTCGATGGCGCGCTCGCCTCCCGGCGCGGCCACGATGTCGTCCAGATAGAGGCGCTCCACCTTCTTGATCTGGAAGGTGGAGTCGGCCTGGCCGCTGGCCGCGGCCGGCGCCAGGAGCGCGAGTGCTCCGAGGCACAGCCACGGGAGCAGCCATGCAGTGTGGCGGCGCTGGGTCACAAGCCCTCGATGGTCCGGAAGCGGAAGGTGCTCGTCCCCATGCGGATCACGTCGCCGTCGGAGAGCTCCGAGGCCTCGACCGGCTCTTCGTTCACGAACGTCGCGTTCTTGTCCGAGAGCGGGGCGATGCCGAAGATGCCCTCCTCGTGGAAGATGGTCGCGTGCTCCCGGGAGATCTTCACGCTCGGCAGCACCACGTCGCAGCTCTCCGAGCGGCCCAGCTTGTTCTCGCCCGAGCGGACCTTGTAGACCTCGCCTTCGAGCTCCCCTTCGATGCCCACCAGGACCGCCGCCACCGGTCCGGAGTCGAACTTGGGGACCGACATGTACTGGGTCGGCGCCTCGCCCATCTGCCCGCCGCCTGAGGCGGGCTGGGGCGGCTGGGCCGGCGGGGCGGGCTGGGGTGCGGGCTGAGGCTGGGGCGCCACCGGGGCCGGTGTCGGGGCGACCGGAGCCGGGGCGATGGGCGGCGGCGCGACCGGGGCCTGCGCCGGAGACGGAGGCGGTGCGGGGGCCTGCGGCGCGGGCGCGACCGGTCCCGGAGCGGCTCCCACGCCGGGGGTGGCGATCTGCACGGTCGCGTCATCGCGCTGCCGGACGCTGGAGCGACCTCCGCGCTTGCCGCGCTTGGGCCCGCCTCCCTTGCCGGTGATGCGATTGATCAGGTCCTTGATGGCCACGTCGATCCCTCTCGCCGTTGCGCGACCTTGCGCGCCGTTGCGTCGTCGCCCCTGCCGCGCCGATTCCCGATCGCCCTCGACCCCACTCCTGCCCGTAGCTCCGGAGCACTCCGACCAGGACCCGGGTCCTCACCGGGGCGCGATCGCGCTCGATCGGCACCTGTCTTCCGACCCGTGGCCGGAATCCGCGGGGCCCCAGCGGCTGCGCTCGTGTCGGCGCTCGCGGCTGTGAGCACCTGCGAGTGCGAGGGCCGCCGAGACCCGATCCTGGACCCGTCCCTGGACGCGTCCCTGGACCGCACCTGGGTCCGCCCGAGGGGGCAACCCCGCCCGACCCGTGGGATTCGGGACAGAATAACACCCGCCTGCCCCTACTTACGATACCTGAGGCCACTCGGGACCCCGTCGGTTCCTCAGAATCCGGCCCGTTCGAGATCCTCCCGAGCCGGCAGCCCGGCCTCTCCGGCCACGGCGGCCGCGACGAATCGGGTCACGTATCGGGAGGTCTCCACCGGAAGTAGACCCTCATCGACCAGCTTCCAGTACGACCGGTCCGAGAACGGGTCGTCCAGCTTCTTGAGCGCCCGCCGCACGCCGTTCTCCCCGCGGTTGTAGCTGGCCAGCGCCAGCAGCAGCGCGTCCCCGCCGAACTCGAACGCCAGGTCGCGCAGGTAGCGCGCGGCGGCGTGGGTGGACTTCTTCGGGTCGCGCCGGTCGTCGCGGCGGTCGGTCACGCGCATCCCGTACTGGCGCGCGGTTCCGGGCATGAACTGCCACATGCCGACGGCGCGGGCCGGGCTCCTGGCATCGGCCCGGTAGCCGCTCTCGATGAGCGCCAGGTAGTGCAGCAGGGGAGGCATCCGGGCATTCTCGAGCTCGGTCCGGAGCATCGGGATGTAGTCCTCGCCCCGCTCCAGCGCCTCGTGGATCAGGTCGTACTCGTAGAGGATCCGCCGGCCGACCTCGTCCGCGAAGTCGGGCGGGATCCCCGTGGGGTCCTGGCGCAGCTCGATCAGGATGAGCTCCACGCGCTCGTGGACGCAGGGCCGGATCTGGCTGGCCGGCACGCGGTCGAGCCGGCAGCCGACGCCGACCTCGGCCTCGCGGTCGCTCTCGGGCTGGGGAATCGGCGGGGCCGCCGCGTGGAGCGACTCCTGGAAGATCCTCCACAGGTTCACGCGTTCGCCCATCTGGCGGGCCAGGCGGTCCATGGCCACCTCCATCACGTCCGCCCGCGGAACGTCGTCGAGATAGCCCGCCTTGAACAGGATGCCCGCGGCCGCCTGGAGCCTCTCCTTGGCGGTCGAGGAATCGCCCTGCTCGAAGGCCTGCCGCCCCTGTCGAGCCAGCTGGGCGGCCTGGATCAGGTCGGGGTCGTCGCTGACGCCGCTGGGCCGCCACAGGGCCAGGCCGATCGCCAGGGCCAGCACGAGCAGGGCGGCCCCGGCGGCGACCAGCCAGATCCGCGTCCGCGACTCGGAGCCGGACTCGTAGATCAGGCTGACGGTCTCGGCGACCTCGATCTCGTCGCCGGGCTGGAGGAGCACCGGCTCGCTTCCGACCGCGTGGCCGTTGACCCGCGTGCCGTTGGAGCTGTCCAGGTCGGCGAGGGTGTGGCGCTCGCCGAGCGTGCGGACCACCGCGTGGCGGCGGGACACCCGGGCGTAGTCCAGGATGAGGTGGCTCGTGGGGTCGCGCCCGATGACGCACTCGTCGCTGCGGAGCGTCGTCGAGGCGACACGGCGGCCTTCATCGAGCTGGACGAGCCGGGCGGGCATCGGACGCTTCTGGCCGCGGCGCGCGGCTAGCGCTCCGTTCGCGGGACGGCGATCTTGGCCTTCGTCTCGATGGTGATCGCCGCCTGGAGCGGACCCACGATCCGCGCCCGGCTGCCGGCGTCGTAGACCTCCGTCACCTCGATCTCCGCGATCGTCTGGCCGCCCTGGACCAGCTGTCCGGTGTGGCCCGCGCGAACGCCCTTGGGCTTGCCGGCGTCGATCAGCACGTATGCGGGCTCGCCTGCATCCCGCTCCACCTCCAGCACCTCGGCGTCCACCCACGCCGTCTGCACCCGGGGCATGGGCGCCACCGGCCTCTCCTCGCGAGGCCGGGGCGTGCGCGGGGCGGCCCGCCGCCGGGGCTTCGGCGGGTCGCGCAGCTCGGCCAGCACCTCGTACTCGAGCCGGATGCCCTTGGGGTCGGCCGACTCGATCAGCAGGAGATACAGACCCGCGTCGACCTGCTTGCGGAGCTGGCGCGGGCTCTGGCCGGTGGCGTCGACCTTGGCGATCTGCCTGCGGTTGGAGTTCTCGAGGCGCAGGATGTAGTCGGGCAGCCCGGGCACGGCGGCGGAGTAGACGTCGATGCGCAGCTCCACCTTCCGGTCCACGTTGACCATGTACCAGTCCTTGCACTCGTGCTTCTCGCAGTGCAGGAAGTCGCGGTGCCACTTGCCGGGAACGAGGGGGCGCGCCTCCTCCCGGGTCCCGAAGGTGTCGCTGGCGCAGCCGGCGGCCAGCGCCGCGACCCACGCCAGCCCCAGCGCGGCGGTCCACCCGATGCGAGGCCGGCTGCGGCCCCCCTGGTCGACGTTCCCGTTCACACTCCGCTCCTCGTCCTCGATTCCCATGGATCGTGGGTGACGCGGCCTTCGCGCTCAGTTCCGCAGGGAGCCCGGCGGCGCCGAATGCTCCAGCGCGAGGATCGCCTCTCCGCCCTTCATACGGTACTGGATGACGAGCTCGAGCGAGGGCTCGAGGTACTTGAAGCTCCACTGGAGCCGCCGCCCCGAGAGCCGCTGGGCCTGCTGGAGGAAGCCGGGGAAGGCGAGCGGACCGTTCCACTGGCGCTTGGGCAGCAGCTCCACCTCCGAGCCGTGGCGGTCCAGGGCCCAGACCCGCAGCGACAGCTCGTTGCAGTCCGGCGTCCAGCGGAAGCTGCCGCTGCCGGCGCCCTCGCGGTAGAGGAAGGTCTGCTCGCCCTCTTCGCAGGACAGGCGCAGCTCCCGCCGGGAGACCGTGTAGCTCGTGCGGCCGACGATGCGGGAGGGGATGCCCTCCAGCCGCGCGCCCAGCGAGGGCCGCGCCCCGAAGCCCGACGCGTAGAGCGTCCGCTGGAGGCTCTCGGCCTGGCGCATCCACCGCAGGAAGCGCGGCCCGAACGGCATGCTGCGGCCCTGGAATACGTCCTTCGACCGGCCGTCCGCGTAGAACCGGCCCAGCGCCTCGCTGGTGAAGCTGGAGAGGTCGCCTTCGCCCGGGGCGTAGAGGCTCTGCATCTTCGGCGTGTCGAGGTGGGCGGCGTAGGGCTGGGCGATGCGGTCGCGCCAGCGCTGGTCCAGCTCGGCCAGCGCGCGGTCGAGCACCGCCGAGGCCCCGTTGGAGATGGGCATGGTCATGATCTCGCGCAGCTTGGAGGCGGCCTCGGGGTCGCCCTCGGTCGGGACGATCTCGCGCACCAGCTCGCGGGCCGCCTTGAAGCTCGTGTCCTGGTCGTCGGCCATCTTGATCGAGGTCTGCAGGGCCGCGTCGCCCTTCTCCGCCGCCCGCGCCACGTCCGCCTCCACCTGGGAGAGCGCGGCCCGGTAGCGCGTCCAGTCGGCCTCCACCGGGGGCTCGCCCTCGGGCGGAGGCGGCACCTCCTCGTCGCGCACGCTCTGGACCATGGCGATCCAGGCCGGCAGGGCCTCTTCCCGGGGCAGCTCCACGGCGGTGTTGGTGCGGATCTGGTCCACGAGCCCCAGGTACGGCGAGTCCGTCACGTCGGAGTCGGCCACGGCCCTCATGGGCGCCTCGAGCAGGTAGCTCCGCCAGCTGCGATCGAAGCGGTCGATGTAGCCGCGGCGGAACTCGACCACGCGCGGCGACGCCTTGCCCTCCGCGTCGCCGATGGAGCTCACCAGGCCCGAGACCAGGCCCTCCCAGCCGCGGCGGGTGTACGCGCCCGGCACCTGGGTCGACTCCTCTCCGGAGGCCGAGCGCAGGCCGACGTCGGCGTAGCGGGCCGCGGGGTAGTCCTTCGCCCGGCGCTTGCTCCAGCTCTCGAGCTCGGAGATCACCAGGCGCTGGTTCGCCTTGCTCTTGACCGCGTCGCGCTCGGTGTCGATGCGCAGCTGCAGGTCGGCGTGCTCGGCCCAGCGCAGGTAGTCGTCGTAGCCCTGGCGGAAGGCCGCGACCTCGGTCTCGCTCTGGCTGATGGGCGCATACACCGACAGGTCCGGGCGGGTGGCCTTCTCCTCGTCGGCGCGCGCCGCCATCCAGGTCACGTCCTGGGCCAGCTGGGCCAGGGCCTCGAAGCCGCGGTCGCCGCGACCGGTGACCGCGCTCTCGAGCCGTCGCTTGGTGGGCTTCTCGAACTCCCGGCCGAACGCCCACACGAAGGCGCTCCTGGCGTCCTCGATGGCGTCCCACATGGGCCCCGCCAGTCCGGCGCCCCGCATGACGGTCATCTCTTCGACCTGGGTGTTGATGTTCCGGCGCAGGGCGTCGAGGTGGGAGAGATCCGAGGGGCCGGCGATCGCCTGGGCCGCGTCGCTGCGCAGCCCGCGCACCCCGGACCAGTTCTGGACGGCGGAGATGCCCCACCACCCCACCATCACCGTGAAGGCGAGGCCCATCGTCACGTGCACCAGCCGGCGCAGGCGCGGGCCCACCGACGTGCGCGGCACCGCGAGGTCGCGGTCGCCGATGACGATCTCCGAGAAGAGCTCGCGGACGAAGAGGCCGCCGTCGGCGCAGGCTCCGTCCACGGTGTTGCGCGCCCAGTCCTGCCCCAGCCGGTGGAGCAGCGGCGACACCGTGGTGCCCTGGCGCAGGGCGCTGGTGAAGTACACGCCGCGCAGGAACGGCACCTCGTCGTAGGCCGACGGCGCGAAGCTGCGGCCCACGAAGCGCGCGACGGCGCGGATCGCCTCGTCGAGCTCCTGGGGGAACGTGAAGATGCGCCGCCGCGCCCGGGGATCGGGCTCGCGCAGGACGAGGTCCGGGACCAGCTTCTCGAGCCGGTCCCGCAGCTCTCCGAGTCCGTTCGTCACCAGCTCGCCGGCGTCGGCGAAGCGCGGCCGGTCGTTGGTCCAGCCGAACGCCTCGCTCGGCTGGGAGGGGGTGAGGCCGCGGACCGTCTCGACGAAGCCCTCGATGAGGTCGGCCTTGGTCACCACCACGTACACCGGCACCAGCAGGCCGAGGATGTCCTCCATCTGGTTGATGCGCCGGCGCAGGGCCAGCGCCTGCCCCTCGATCTCGGACTCGGACTTGCCGAGCAGCGAGGTCACCGGGATGGTCACGATCAGGCCGTTCAGCGCGTCCGCCGAGCGGGCCCGCTTCACCAGCCGGATCAGGTTCTCCCAGTCGGCGCGGCTCTGGGCGTCCTCGGAGTCGAGCAGGCGGCCGGCCGTGTCCAGGCCGATCGCCTCGTTGGCGAGCCACCAGTCGCAGCTCGCGGTGGGGCCGCTCCCGACCCGGTGGGCGAACTCGGCGGGGAGCGTGAGACCCGAGTGGCGGAGCAGCTCGGTCTTGCCCGACCCCGTCTCCCCGATCACGGCGAACCAGGGCAGGTCCGACAGGCTCCCGGACCCGAGTCGCGAGCTCCGGATGTCGCGGATGGCCCGGGCGAAGCTCTCCTCGACGCCCATCTGATCGACCTGCAGCCGGTCGGAGGACTCGCCCGGCGCGCCGATGTCGTCGATCCCGCGTTCGAGCTGGCGTTCCTTCTCTTCGCCGAACACGGTGCGCAGCATGATCACCATCACGATGATCAGCGCCACGGCCAGGGCCACGATCACCGAGACGAGCCAGCTGCCCAGCAGGAAGTACCCGCCGACCGACAGCACCACCACCAGCAGCACCAGCAGGATGGGGACGTAGACCGACGGTTCCTTCAGGACGTCGATGACCTTGGCGATCGGCTTCGGCAGGGGCACGCTCGAATCTCCGCAATCGGGGGTTCGGTCCCCGGTTCAGGTCCCGGGTGGCGTCGGCATCCGGCTGGCGGCCCAGGTCAGGAGCAGCCAGAGCGAGCCGAAGATCGCGAGCGCAGCGCCGGTCCACGCCAGGAAGATCCGCGAGAGGCCGCGGCCTCCGCCGTCCCCGACCTCGATCTCGAGGTTGTAGGCCGGCGGCGCCAGCGGACTGGCGCCCGCGATCTCGCCCGCGTGACCCGAGGCGCGGAGGATCTCGTACTGCTGCTGGATGATCTGGCGTCGTTCCGGCTCGTGGCCGGCCCACTGGCCCTCGAATCCCATGCAGAGGCAGAGGAAGTAGATCTCCCGCGCCTGGTTCTGCTCGGGCCGCAGCCGCTCGAGCCGCTCGTAGAATTCGTTGCCGCCGCGGTTGGTCCGGAAGAGCTGGAGCTGGAGCGGGTCCTGGAACCACTCGTCGCGGCCCCGCCACTCGCTGCGCAGCACGACCTCGTCCGCCCACGTCACCAGTGCGAAGCGGGCGTTCTCGAACTCGTCGGCGGTGATGGCCTGCATGGCCGGGTGCTTGGCGATCTGGTCGAGCATGCCCAGCAGCCGGCTCCGGAACACCCCCGGCTCGGGGCGCTGGGCCTCGGGCGCGGCTTCGAACAGGAGCACCGTGGCGATGAAGTCCCCGGCGAGCCTGCCGAGATGGGTGTCGCTCACGATGCATCCCCGGCCGAGACCACGTAGAGCCGGACGTCTGCGCTCTCCACCTTGGGGATGGAGAGCGCGAGGCTGAAGTCCTCCCGGACCTTGCTCCACTTCGGGCCGTGGGGGTCGAGGGTGAAGTACTGGTAGCCGGCGCGGGCGGCGATCTCCGTGGGCGCCGCCGCCAGGTGCTCGATGGGCAGGCCGGCGATGTTCATGCGCATGGCGATCTTGACGTTGCCGACCGAGCCCGCCTTGCCCTCGTCCACCACCCGCTTGGCCAGCTCCGCCGCCTCGAGGTCGGCCTTGACGCCCAGGAAGAACAGGTTGCGCGGGTCGACGTCGTCGGTGTTGAGCTCGGTCGTGACGTAGAAGTGCTGGGCCGAGTCGTACTCGAGGGTCACTTCCTTGAAGCGGTCCGGCACGGCCTCGGTGAGCTGGCCGTCGAGGAACTCGATGAGCTCGCCGAAGCACCCGAACAGGTCGTCGTGCTTGTACTCCGGAAGCTCCGCGGGCTCCATCATGTTGAAGGCGGCCAGCGAGCCCGCGGTCTCGACGAGGGCGGTGTAGAGGTCGAAGGGGCGCGTCTCGCCCGTGGAGAGCAGGTGGCGGAGGACCGGGGTCATGCGCGCGAGCGTGTAGCGCATCCACATGCGCGGGAGGTCCGCGATCGAGATGGTCGAGGTGCGGCCCGCCACCACGCGAACCTTGGCGGCGATCTGGGCGACGATCTGCGCCACCTCCTCGGTGAGCGCCTGGGAGGACTGCACGGCCAGCAGCGGGGGGCAGTAGCGCGGCGCCAGCGCGAAGGGCGCCTTGATCTCGCCGGTGGCCACCAGCCGCGCCAGCTTGATCGAGTCGTGGACCTCGAGGTTCTCCTCCTCCCCGCCGAAGAAGAGCCGCAGGTTCTGCTGCTGGACCTCCACCGGCGCCTCGAAGCCGCCGCGGTTCAGGTCGGGCAGGTTCTCCTGGCGGACGCGATAACGCACCTCCCTGTTGCCGTCGCCGTCGGAGCCGGCGTTGGCGTCGGCGTTGCTCATGAGGCGCAGGCCGAGGTGGACGTCGAGCCGCTCGATCGAGGGGTCGAACTCCCGGGTCTCGATCGTGCAGTTGCCCGGGTAGCGGACCACCGCGCCGCCCGGCAGCACGGCCTCGAGTCGCAGCACCTCGAACCGGTGGTCGGAGAGCGCCTCCTCGTTGACCACGAGCTCGTGGACGCCCCAGTGGAAGGGGTCGAGCGTCTGGATGTGGTGGCGGAGACGCTCCTCCAGGTAGAGGTCGTGGTGCTGGAAGTGCTGAGGGCGGAGGAACATGCCCTCTGTCCAGGCTACGGGGCTGAGGCGTCCGGAACGGCCGGCCATTCGATTCTCCGATTCAGTCCAGGTAGATGTCCTTGGCGGCGAGGCTCAGTCGCGGAGTCCGCCAACCGCAGCGCGCATTCACCACCTGGGTTCGGTTGCCCTCGGGATCGCCCGGAGACCGGTAGTAGTTCGCGATGACGCCGAGGAAGACCGTCTCCGCGGGGAAGAGCTCCTCGAACTCCTTCTCCTGCTCGCCCGGCTTGATCGCGATCTGGACCGGCGAGCCCTCCACCCCCGGAGGCGTCGCGCCCGCGAGGAGCTCCTCCACCGGCGTGTTCGAGAAGCCGACCGTGCTCGACAGGGGAAACACCAGCAGCGTCAGCGTGTGGGCCTGGTTGTCGTGGTAGTTGAGGTTGGCCGCCGCGTTGAGGCGCAGGCAGGCCTCCTTGGGCTTGGGGCGCGAGCTGCAGGCCCCCACCCACACGTAGGCCGCCACGAGAGCGAGTGCGAACCCGATCCAGCTGGTGCGGCTGAACTCGCGGACCGACCGCTCGTTCGAGCAGCGAGTCATTCTCATTCCCCCATCCCTCTTCGTTCCGTCCCGGGAGCTCGCTCCCTGGGACGCTCCGGTGGCGTCCAGCTCTGGCACTCCCCGCGCCGGGCTCCACGCAGGGACCGGCGCCACGCTACGCAAACGGCCCCGCAACCGGACGAGTCGCGTGGACGGTCCACCCGGGACGCGCCGGATCGCAGGTTCGACGAGCGGGTCAAGTGCGCAGGATACCACGGGTTCCGCCGGCTTCGGTCGATGGAGGCGCGGTCGGGCACGGCGAGCTCCGCGGAGGGGGGGCGCGCCGGCCGGCCGTGCAATAATGAGGTCCCCACCTGCTCGACTGGAGATTGCCCATGGCAGCGGAAGAAGCCGCGAACCAGCCCGTGTTCCGAGTGCTCGCCGTCGCCGCGCTGTCCGGCGACTCCGCGTCCAAGCACGAAGTGCTGGCCGTCGACAAGGACCGGCTCGACGAGTCCATCGCGCGCGTCGCACCGTCCCTGTCCTTCCGGATCGCCGCGCCCGCCGGGGTCGGGGACCCCGAGATCGACGTGGCGCTGCGGTTCGAGAACTGGCGGGATCTCACCCCGATCGGCGTGGCCGAGCAGATCCCCGTGCTGCGCGGACTCCTGGAGGCACGCAGCCTCGCCGAGCGGCGCCAGAAGGGCGAGATCGAAGCCGACGCCCTGGGCGAGGGTCTGCGCACGCTCCTGCCCAGCGGCCTGGCCGAGGCGCTGCTGGCCCGGGAGGCGTCCGAGGGCGCCCCGCCGAAGGGCGCCGCGGCCGAGGCCCAGGCGAGCCCGCCGGCCGGGGGCGGAGAGTCCTCGGGCTCCGGCGGCCTGGACTCCATTCTCGACATGGTCGAGACCACGCCCGCGCGGCCCCAGGCCGGGGCGGCCAGCGTGGCGGGCCGGATCGCCGGCGCGGTGGCCTCGGGCAACCGCCGGCGCAAGGCGGGCGCCGCGGCCAAGGGTCTGGTGGCCGACATCGACCGGCTGGCGGGCCTCCTGCTCGACGCCGTCCTCCACGAGCCGGCCTTCCGCGAGCTCGAGTCGGCCTGGCGGGGACTGCGCTTCCTGGTCCAGCGCACGGACTTCCGGGAGCCCATCGAGCTGCACGTCGTCTCCGCCCTCGTGGACGACGCGCCCGAGGCCCTGCGCGCCGCGGGCGCGGACGAGGACTACGACGTCGTCGCGACCGGCTTCGAGATCGACTCGAGTCCCCGGGACCACGAGCGCGCCCAGGCCATCGCCGAGGCCGGCGCGGAGATCCAGACGCCGGTCCTCCTGGGCCTCGCGCCCGGGTTCTTCGAGCTCGAGAGCTGGTCCGAGCTGGAGAAGGCGCGGGCTCCGTTCGCGACCTTCGAGGAGGGCCGGTACGCCGTCTGGCGCTCGCTGCGCGGGGACGAGCGCGCGCGCTTCGCGGTGCTGCTGGCCAACCGCGTCGCCCTGCGCGCGCCCTTCGGACGCGACGGCGAGCGCGCCCGCGACATCCACTACGAAGAGCGGGACTCGGCGGGTCTGTTCGGCGCCGCCGCCTGGGCCATCGCCAGCGTCCTGGTGCGCGCCTACGCCCGGACCGGGGCCACCGTGCAGATCGCCGGAACGCGCCACGGCCTGGTCTCCGACCTGCCGCTGCTGGAGGTCGGCGCCCAGAAGCCCGCGCCCGTGGAGGGCGCCTTCGGCAACGAGCGGCGGGAGGACCTGGAGAAGATCGGCGTGAGCGTGCTGGGCGCCTACCAGCGCGACGTCGCCTTCGCCGGCGCCCTGCGCACCTTCCGCCAGGCGGACCGCTACCCCGACGAGGAGGCCACCGCGGACTCGGCGCAGCAGGTCACCCTCGCCTACCAGCTGTTCGCCACCCGCTTCGTGAAGTTCCTCGGCCGGACCCTGCCCGAGCTGATCGGCGCGGGCAGCCGCGACGCCGCCGTCGAGGCTCTGCGGACCCGCGTGGTCGGGTTCCTGACCACGCCGTCGGTCCAGTGCCCGCCGGACCACGTGGGCATCGGCATGGAAGACAACGCCGACGACGCGTCGCTCACCGACGTGACCCTGCGCGTCCAGCCCGAGCTGATGATCGCGGGCCGCCCGGTGAACGTGATGCTGGGCTTCTCGGTCCGGCTCTAGCCTCCCTCGGCCGGGCCGGAGTCGGCCGGACCCGGCGCGCGGCCGCCCAGCAGGTCGATGAAGCGCGCGAAGAGCTCGGGCCCGTCCCAGGTGCGTCGATCCAGCTCGCTGTGGGAGGCCGCCCAGATGGGTGCGAGACCGAGAGGCACAAGGCGCAGCTCGGTCCCCGTGAGCTCGCGGGTGAGCCGCGACAGGGCCTCCGAGACGGAGCGCGGCACCGGCACCCGGACGATCTCATGGGCGACCGGGTCGGCGCACCACTCCGCGGGCGAGGTGACGTTGTACTCGCGGCACACCGCCGGCCGCACGGGGTGGATTCCGCAGGACTCGTTCTCGAGGAAGGGACAGGGCACGCCCATCCGGAACCACTCGAGGGCGATGGCCATGCCCTCGTCCACGCTCAGGTCGGGACGAGTGAGCCGGGCGCGCAGGCCCGACTCGGTGGCCGCCTCGATGATGCGATCGAATCCCCGGCGCCAGCGCTCGCGCAGCGCGGGGTCGCTCCGGCCCACGACCTCCCCGAGATAGAACACCTCGGGCGGTGAGAGCGGCACCATCTGCCGACAGCACGCCCCGCAGCCCGCGCGGCACGAGACGGGCCGGCCGGCGCGCTCTTCGGCCTCGCTGGCGCGGGTGACCTGGAGCTCGGCCAGCTCGCAGGCCAGCGGCACCAGCTCGGCCAGGCGCATGGGTCCCGTCTGCACGGCCATGCGGCCGCGAGCCGGGCCGGTGGCCGTCTCGACCTCGACCGTGAAGAGACGGGCGTCGCGCGACACGGCGCGGGCCCCGCAGGACTACTGGAAGTCGCGGTCCAGAACGGTCTTGCGACCGTCCTTCTCCGCCGCGGCAATCGCCTCGTCGCACAGAGAGCGGATGCGATCCGACAGCGCAGTCAGCACGCTGGCGGAGGTCTTCATGCCGCTCTTGTCCTTGATGTAGTTCTTGAGCTTCGAGGCCACGACGAGCACTTCGTTGTCGGACATGTGGAAAGCGTCCTCTCGATTTCGGTTTGCCGGGGTCTGCCGCTTCGGGTTCCCGGTCGGTGAGCCGCTGTGGCGTCGCGGTCACCTGCCGCCGCCCCCCGTCTCGCCCACCGAGAATGCTTTGCGACGGCAGCGCGCGCAACGCCCTGGGCACGCTAGGGTGCGTCTCATGCCGATCGCCCTGTCGGGGGTCCACGTCTGGGATGGGGTGGCGCCGACCCCGTCGCGCGAGCGCTGCACCCTGCGCATCGAGTCGGGCCGGATCGCCGCCATCGGGACCGACCCCGATCTGGTGCGAGATGCGCGGGAAATTCCCCTCGAAGGGGCGACGGCGCTGCCCGGCCTGATCGACGCCCACGTCCATCTCACCCTCGACCCCGCCCTGCGCACGCCCGCGGATCAGCTCGCCGTCGCGCCGGAGGTGGTCGCGCGGCAGGCGGCCGAACGCGCCCGGCGCATGCTCGGGGCCGGCATCACCACGGTCCGCGACCTCGGCGGCGGCCGCTGGACCGAGCTCGCGCTGCGCGACCGCATCGCCGCCGGCGAGCTCCCGGGGCCGCGCGTTCTGTGCGCGGGTCAGCCGCTCACCTCGCCCGGCGGACACTGTCACTTCTGGGGAGGAGAGGCGCGGGGCACCACCGGAATCGACGCGGTGGTGCGGCGGCAGCTCGAGCGGGGTGTGGAGTGGATCAAGGTCATGGCGACCGGAGGTGTATTCACCCCGGGGAGCCGCACGTCGCGTCCCCAGTTCGACGACGCCGAGATCCGCCGGGCCGTGGAGGTCGCGAACGCCGCGGGACGCCCGGTGGCGGCCCACTGCCACGGGACCGCGGGCATCGGTCAGGCGGCGGCCGCGGGAGTGCGCAGCGTGGAGCACTGCTCGTTCGCCGGCGCCGGCGGCTTCGGGAGCGACCTCGCGCCGGACGTCGTCGAAGTCCTGGCGACGCGGGCGCGCCGGGGCGCGCTCTGGGTCTCGCCCACCGTGAACGCCGGCTGGGGCCGCCACCTGGGCGGCGATTCGGGTCCCACGGCGTTCGCCTCGCGCATGACGCGGGTCTTCGAGCAGCTGCGCGCATCCGGTGTGCCGCTCATCGCCTCGACCGACGCCGGCATCCCGGGCGTCGAGCACCACCGGCTCGCCGACGCGCTGCCGGTGATGGCCGCGCTCGCGGGGCTCTCGCCCGTCGAGTGCCTGCGCTCGGCCACCTCGGAGTCCGCCCGGGCGCTCGGTCTCGGAGACGAGGTGGGTCGCCTGCGGCCCGGCTTCGCCGCCGACGTGCTCGTCTGCCGAACGGACCCGACCCGGGACCTGGCCGCCCTCGCGCGGCCTCTCCTAGTGGTCGCGCGAGGCGAGGTAGGCGCGGACCTGCGGGACCAGGGGACGCTCGCCTAGGGCGTGGCGCGGACAGAAGGCGCCCGAGACGACCTCGCGCTCGTCGACCCGGATCTCCGGTCGCTCGTCGCACCAGAGCTCGAACACGTGGAAGTGGTCGACGGTCGAGTCGTGCTCGACGACCGAGCTGAAGGCCGGCCGCAGGTCCGACTCCCGGGCTTGAATGCCCACCTCCTCGGCGAGCTCGCGGCGCGCGCCGGCCCGCGGCGACTCGCCGCGTTGCAGGCCGCCGCAGGGCACCGTCTCTCCGGACTTGTAGGAGTTGCGGATCAGCAGCAGCTGGTCGTTCCACCACACGGCGACGAAGGCGCTGCGGACCTCGGGCCGGCGCACGGCCCACCAGGCCCGGGCGCCCAGGTAGGCCACGCGCAGCGCCACTCGCCAGGCGCGATCGAGAGGTGTCGCCACGCCGCCTCCCTCTCCGTGGAGCACTGCTGCGGGTCAGAGATACGCGAGCCGCTCGGACACGTAGCCGCGAATCATCCGCAGGTCCACGTCCGAGGGCTGGCAGAAGGACAGCCCGGCGCTCTCGTCGGAGCTGTAGACACAGCGGGCGCGGGCGGTGACCAGCTGGCCACCGGGAATCGCGAACTGGAGGTTGAAGCGGAGTCCGGTCTCCAGCGACTCCGAGGTGCGGAGCAGGCAGCCCCCCTCGGAGAGGCTGAGCACGGCGCCCGGCCAGCGGCGGTCCTCGCGGATGCAGCGGGCCGGCAGCTGGGTCGGCACCCGAGGTACCTTGCGCGGATGCTCCTCGAGGGCCTGCTGGAACAGGGGGTAGAGCGACAGCGTGTCGGCGGGACGCCGGACCCGACCGACGATGCGCGGGTCCTCGATGTCGAGCGGTCTCGCGCCGGTCAGCAGGGCGAGCGGAGTCCGTCGGTCCTCCTCGACGGTGGGCACCCGGTCCAGATACCGCTCGTCCACCACCCGCAGCGCGGTGTGTTCGGCGTCGTTGGAGTCCCAGGAGGAGGTCGAGCCCGAGACGAGGTCGTACCCCAACGCCCGCAGCTCGTTGCGAGCTCGGGGCATGAGTGCCCGCGACCCTACGTACAGGTCGATCCGTCGGTGGTGATGTCGACCCTGGCCTTGCACATCCGGGCTCTTCGGCCGAAACCTGCCGGCGCTTGAGGGGGGGCGCGACGCTCCGATGTCCGAATGAGTCCCGCGGCCGTCATCCACGAAGTGGGGCGATTTGCTCCCTCCACGACGGGTCCTTCTCACCCCGGAACTCTGCTGGCGGCGCTGCTCTGCTGGCTCGACGCCCGCTCGCGGGGAGCCGCCGTGCGCCTGCGCCTGGAGGACCTCGACCCCGAGCGCTGTCGTCCGGAGTGGGCCCGGGACATGCAGCGCGACCTCGCGTGGCTGGGGCTCGACTGGGACGCCGTCGACGTCCAGAGCGGCGCGAGCCGGCGCCACGCCGGGGCGCTCGACGCGCTGGAGCGCACCGGGCGCCTCTACCCGTGCGCCTGCAGCCGCTCGCAGATCCGAGCCGTGGGCGCCCGCTCGCCCGACGGAGGCTTCCGCTACCCGAACACCTGCCGCGGGCGGCCGCTGCCGGAGGGCGGCTGGCGCGCCGCCAGCGAGCCCCTGCGGGTCCGGCTGCCCGACGGACGGGTCGACCTCCGGGACGAGAGCGGACTCGACCTCTCCCAGGACCCCGCCAGCGCCCTGGGCGACCCCGTGGTGCGGCGACGCGACGGGGCCGTCGCCTACCTGCTCGCCTCCGTGGTCGACGACGGGGCGGAGGGCGTGACCCGCGTGGTGCGCGGCCGCGACCTGGCGGCCAGCACGGCCACCCAGGTGTGCCTGGCGCGCCTGCTCGGGCAGTCCGTGCCCAGCTACCGCCACCACCTGCTGCTGCTCGAGCGTCACGGCGCAAAGCTGGCCAAGCTCCACGGAGCGGTGGGTGCGGACGCGCTGCGCGCCCACTACGACCCCGCGTCCCTGTGCGGTGCCCTGGCCGCCGCCGCGGACCTGCGGCCCACGCAGGCCGCGACCACGCCGCGGGAGCTGTTGGCGGACTTCGACTGGTCCCGGGTTCGCGCCGACGACCGCGTGGTCGAGTGGCGAGACGAGCGCCTCGTCCTCGACCCCGCGGCCTCCTAGGCGAGCACCTCGAGCACCGAGGCCTCGCCGGGCACCCCGACCCGGAGCGGGAACCCGTAGAAGCCGGTCCCGCGATGGACGTAGAGGCGGTTGGCGCCCAGGGCGAACAGCCCGTGGTCCGGCCAGCGCGAGCGGGACAGCACCGTCCAGTCGAGTCCCAGGCTCACGAGCCCCACCTGCCCGCCGTGGGTGTGGCCGGAGAGGGTGAGGTCCACGTCGTCGGCCGGCAGGTGCCGAAAGCCCAGGGGATCGTGGAGCATCAGCAGTCGCAGGTGATCCTCGCGACGCGGATACTTCTCGAGCAGCGCGAGCAGATGCTCTCGCCGCCCCTTGCCCACGTAGTCGGCGCCGATCAGCTGGACGCGGCCCGCTGCGGTCGTGCACGCGACCTCCTCGTCCACGAGCAGCCGCACCCCGTTGGACTCGAGGCCGTGGCGCACCTCGTCGGGCGCCTCGTGGTCGTGGTTGCCGAAGATCGCGAAGCAGCGGCCGGGCAGCTCGCCCAGGGGCTCGAGCGCCGTCGCCAGCGCGCCCGGCGTCGCGTTGCTCTCCATGGTGAGGAAGTCCCCGGTCAGCAGCACCAGGTCGGGGTCGCGGTCCAGCAGTCGCTCGATCGTCCGCTGCAGACCGCCGATCGTCTGCCACGGGCCCAGGTGCGGGTCGGTGATCTGCACCAGGCGCAGCGGGCGGGGCTCGAGGGGCGCCGGCGGGTGCAGGCGATGACGCTCGACGGGGACGCGCGTCACCTCCTCCGGCCCGTCCACGCCCAGCCGCACGCGCACCCATTCGATGGAGGGCCGGGGAGAGGAGATGGCCGAGGCGGCCGCCACGATGAGCGGCAGCCAGTCGAGGGGGCGCAGGACGGCCAGGACCCCGTCCAGCGAGAGGGCCCAGAAGAGCGCGCGGATCGGCAGCAAGGCCAGCAGCCAGCCGCCCATCATGAAGCCCGCGGCGACGAAGGTCTGTCCCGGCACGCTGGCGCCCAGGCGGAACCACGGACTGCGCATGCGGGCGCGCACCAGGTGGGCGAGATGTACGCCCGCCGCGGCCATGCAGTAGGCGAAGGCCAGGTGGAGCCAGGGGACGACGCTCTCGGGAACGGTCTGCACCAGCCGGGCGTGCCCGATGAGCGCCCCGGGCAGCGACACCCCAAGCGTGATCGCACTGAACACGCCGTAGCGTCGGCCGCGCATCCACCCCGCGTAGAGGGGAACCGTGACCGCGGTCAGCACCGCGAGCAGTGGAAAGAGCCAGGGAAGCCAGTTCGTCACGGGGCGAGCATAGGTACTCGCTCGCCGGCGGGCGACGTTGCGGTCAGTCGCGGTCGTAGGCGCAGCGGAAGCCCCAGTCGGCGCTCGAGTCCTCGCGAGCGCTCCGCAGCTCCGTGGCCGATCGCAGGTTGGCGGGGTTCACCTCCCGGTAGGAGCCCCCCTTGAGGATCTGCATGCCGTCGGCGTCGCGGCTGGCCGTCCACTCCCAGACGTTGCCGGCCAGGTCCAGGTGGCCCCTGGGGCCGGAGCCCGACGCCAGGCTGCCCACCGGCCGGGTCGCGGCGTCGTCGCCCGAGCCCCAGACGACGCGGTCCGGCTCCCATGCGTCGCCCCACGGAAACACCCGCCGGTCGGCGCTCCGCGCCTGGTACTCCCACTCGTCCCGGGTGGGCAGTCGGCCCCCGTTCCAGCGACAGTACGCCGCGGCGTCGTCGGCACTCACGTGGACCACCGGGTGGCCGGACAGCTCGGCCAGGGCGTCGATCTCGCCGTCCGGGCGGCGCCAGCTCAGCCCGTTCACCTTGAACGGGCCGGCCCAGCTGAACCCGACCCGCTCCGCGGCGGTCTCGTGGGAGGTCTCGGCCACGAAGTCGGCGAACTGCCGGACCGTCACCTCCTCGCGGTCGAGGTCGAAGGGTGCGAGGCAGACCTCGCGCAGCGTCTCGGTCGCGTACCAGTCGCGCTCGCAGACCTCCTGGCCGGCGCTGCGACACAGCCCGAGAGCCGCCGCGATCTCCGGCTCGCTGCTTCCCGCCTGGAAGCACCACGACCCTGCGGCGGCCGGGGCCGTCGCCCCGGCGTCCTCGCGAGGCGGGCTCGGCGAAGAGAAGGTCCGATCCAGACCGGTCGGGGCCAGCAGGAGATAGGCGGCCAGGCCGCTCGCCAGCAGCACCCCGGCCGCGGCGGCCGGGCGCACCCAGGCGCGCCGGCCGGGCGAGGCCGGGAGCGAGGAGCGGGCCGGCGGCGCGCTCGCGGCCGGCGCGGCGCCCACCTGAGTGTGTGCCTCGGACCGGGTGTGCGACGCACCCGAGGGCAGGGTGGTGGCCACCGCCGCACCGGCGGCGAAGGCGTCGGCGAACTCGCGACAGCTCGCGAAGCGCAGGGAGGGTCGCTTCGACATGGCGCGCATCACCGCGGCGACGCAGCCCGCTGGAGCGTCCGTGGCCAGCGACTCGAGCGCGAGCGGCTCGTCCCGGATCTTGGAGACCAGGTACTCCTCGGCCGTCACCCCTTCGTAGGGCAGCCTTCCCGACAGGGCGCGGTAGACCACGACCGCCAGGCTGTACTGGTCGTAGGCGCCCGACAGCTCGCGCTGGATCGCCTCCGGAGGCGCGAACGCCGGCGAGCCGACGAAGCCGCCGGCCACGGTGATCTGGCCCTCGTCTTCGCCCGAGCCGCCCGCCGCGTCGCTCCCCATCTGGGCGGCGATGCCGAAGTCCGAGAGGAACGGGTGGCCGTCGGCGTCGAACAGGATGTTGCCCGGCTTGACGTCGCGGTGGACGACACCGCGCTGGTGCACGGCGTCGAGGGCGCCCGCCACCGTGGGCAGCCAGGCCAGGATCCGGGCCGCGTCCAGCTTCCCACCCGCCTGCGCGAGGCGCGCGGACAGGTCGCCGCCGTCCAGGTACTCGACCACGAGGAAGGGATGGCCGTCGTGCTCGCCGGCGTCGTAGACGCGCACGATGTTGGGGTGGCGCTGCCGGACCAGCGAGCGCACCTCCTGCACGAAGCGGCGGCGGTTGCTGGGGTTGTTGAGGATCGCGGCCTTGGGGATCTTGACGACCATGGGCCGGTCGTCGAGCTCTTCATCGACGGCGTAGTAGACCCACGCCATGCCGCCCTCGCCCAGCAGCCGGACGATGCGAAACCGGTCGCGGAGCCGCTTCCCGATCCAGGGATCGGGATCGCCCGAGGCGCCCTGCGGTCCTTTCTGGCCGTCCGCTACCACTCACCGACGTTGGGCATCGAGGCCCACGGCTCCGCGGGGGCGAGTGCGTCCCCCTTCTGGAGGAGCTCGATCGACACGCCGTCGGGCGAGCGCACGAAGGCCATGCGTCCGTCTCGCGGGGGGCGATTGATGGTGACGCCCTGGTCCATGAGGCGCTGGCACAGGGCGTAGATGTCGTCGACGGCGTAGGCGAGGTGGCCGAAGTTGCGTCCGCCGCCCAGCTCTTCCGGGTCCCAGTTGTGGGTCAGCTCGACCTGGGCCGCCTCGTCGCCCGGCGCCGACAGGAAGACCAGCGTGAAGCGTCCGGGCGCGACGTCCACCCGGCGCTGCTCCACCAGACCGAGCTTGTCGCAGTAGAACTCGAGAGACTCTTCCAGATTCGACACCCGGACCATGGTGTGGAGGTACTTCACGAGATCCCCGCCTTTCTTCTGCTGCCGATCCTGCCGCCGTTTCGTCCGCCGTATCTGCTGCCGTGGAGTGGCTGGTCCTGGGATGGTGTGTCCTGGGATGGCTGGTCCTCGGATGGTTCGCCCCGGCATGGCTCCCCTTCGGGTCGCGCCGCGAACCTGCGACGCGCCGCCGGTCGCACCCGACCATAGCGCCCGCTCCCGAGATCCACCCGGAAGGCACCGGGGCGGCACCGGATGGTGATCGGGAATCGCTGACGCGGGTGCGACCCGGGCCCTATCATCGCAGCGCGGGCGGAGGGGGCCGTCCGCCACGGGGGCGCCTTTGACGCGTACGCTTCCGGCGATCCTGCTCGCCGCGATCGCTCTCCACCAGATCGCGCGCGTCGAGTGGGCCTCGCTGGCTCCCTGGAAGGGCGGCGGCTTCGGCATGTTCGCCACCAGCGACCGCAGCCTCACCCGCCGCGTCCGGGCCTACGCGCTCGCCGGGTCCGAGCGGGCCCGCCTGGGCATTCCCGGCGACCTCGCGAACCTCCGGCAGCGGGCCCGGGCCCTGCCCGACGCGGCCCGGCTCGAGCGCCTGGCCCGGGGCCTGGCCGCCACCGCCCGGGAACGGGTGCCCGACGCGACGGCGGTGCGCGTGGAGGTCTGGCGCATCGGCTTCTCCGGGGAGCTGTCCCTCGAAGGCGAGCTGCTCGCCCGGCGGACGCTGCCCCTGGCCGCGCCCGGGCCATGACCGCGCCCGCCGCCGCGCCGGGCTCCGCCGACGACCGCTTCGACTGGGCGGCGCGCGCCACGCTGCTGGTCTGGCTCCTCGACCCGCCCCTGGGATGGCCGGCGGCGGTGCCGGCGCTGGGTCTGGCCGGGGTCGGGCTGCTGTGGCCCGGGCTCGCCCGCCGCGGCGTCTTCTGGCTCGCGCTGGCCGCGGTCGCCTGCTTCCGGGTCGGTCTGGACTGGATGCTGGCGGACAACCACCACTACCTGATGGCCGTCTGGTGCTTCGCGCTCGCCCTGTCGCGGCTGGATGACGAGCCCGGTGCGGCGGCGGCGGTCAACGCGCGCCGGCTGGTGGGCCTCGCCTTCGCCTTCGCCGTCGTCTGGAAGGCCGTCCTGTCCCCGGACTTCCTCGACGGTCGCTTCTTCCGGGTGACCCTGCTCGTGGACTCGCGCTTCGAGACGGCGGCGGTGGCATGGGGCGGACTCGACGCCGCGACCGTTGCGGCCAACGACGACACCCTCGCGGCCTTCGACCCCGAGGCCGCGTTCGACGAGGCCGATGGGAGTGGGGGCGACGCCGGTCCGGCGGGCGACGGGCCGCGACTCCAGGAGCCCCCGCGCCTGCGGGCGATCGCGTACGGCGCCACCGCCTGGACGCTGGTCATCGAGGCGCTGGTGGCGCTGTGCTTCCTGTGGCCGGCGCGCCTCCGCGCGCGACCCGATCCGGGACGCCTGCGCGACGCGTCGCTCCTGGCGTTCTGCTGGACGACCTACGCGATCGCGCCGGTGGTGGGCTTCGGCTGGCTGCTCGCGGCGCTGGGGCTCGCCCAGTGCGAGAGGCCCCGCGTCCGCGTGCTCTACGCGGCGACCCTCCTGGTGATCCTGATTCACCATCGCGTGCCCTGGCTCGAAGTGCTCGTGGGATCGCGCTCCGGCGTCTAAGCTGGGAGACCGCTGCCGCAACCCGTCTCGCCAACCCATCGCACCCGAGGTCCGAATGCGCTTCTCCTTCGCCGAGTCCATGTGTGACCCCGCCCAGTACATCCCGTTGGCCCTGGCGGCCGAGCAGAACGGCTGGGACTCGTTCGTGGTGCCCGACAGCCTCTGCTACCCCGAGGTCTCGGACAGCCGCTACCCGTACACCGACGACGGCCAGCGGGAGTTCCTCGACGGCAAGCCCTTCATCGAGCCCTTCACCCTGATCCCCGCCCTGGGCGCGGTGACCGAGCGCCTGCGCTTCACGACCTTCGTCGTCAAGCTGCCGATCCGCCAGCCCGTGCTCGTCGCCAAGCAGGCGGCCTCGGTCGCGGTGCTCACGGGCAACCGCTTCGGCTTCGGGGTGGGCCTCTCGCCCTGGCCCGAGGACTTCCAGGTGTGCGGTGCGGAGTGGAAGGGGCGCGGCCGGCGCATGGACGAGATGATCGAGATCATCCGCGGCCTGTGTCGCGGCGAGTACTACGCCTTCCAGGGCCGCTACTACGACATCCCGAGCATCAAGATCTGCCCGGTCCCGAGCGAGCCCATCCCGTTCCTCATCGGCGGCCACTCCGAGGCGGCGCTCCGGCGCGCGGCGACCCTGGGCGACGGCTGGATGCACGGGGGCGGCGGTCAGGCCTCCGACCTCGACGGCACCCTCGATCGCCTGAAGGCCCTGCGGCGCGAGGCCGGGCGCGCAAACGAGCCCTTCGAGATCCACGTGATCTCACTGGACGCCTACACCGTGGACGGGGTCCGCAGGCTCGAGGACCGCGGCGTCACCGACTGCATCGTCGGGTTTCGCAACGCCTACCAGCCCGACACCACGCCCCTGCAGCAGAAGCTCGACGCCATCGCGGCCTTCGCCGACAACGTCATCGCCAAGCTGCGCTGAGCGCGAGCCGCCGCGGCCGAGAGGGTGTTGCTCAGTCCCGCCAGGAGCGGATGCGCGGCCGTCGCATCTCGAGCAGGCGCAGGCTCTCGGGGCTGCGGCGCCAGCCGTCCAGCAGGGCGCGGTGGCGCGGCTCGAGCGGTCTCCAGTAGCGCTCGGCCAGACGCAGGGCGAGCTCGAGCCCGCCGGACTCGACCACGGTCATCTCACCGTCGAAGGCCACCCACTTCTCCGTCTCGGACACGTGGTTCACCACCAGCAGCGAGGCCCGGGGGTCCGCGGCGAGCCGGCGCACCTTGGGCGCCCGCGCCTCCGAGAAGCAGCGCAGGGTCTCGCCGTCCCACTCGAACCAGACGGGCACGGCCACGGGCCAGCCGTCCTCGCGGTGCAGGCTGAGCATCCCGAAGCGCGGCTCCGCCAGGAAGCGGGCGCGTTCCTCTTCGCCGAGCGAGGGCAGGGTGGGGCCTCCTGCGGCGAAGTGAACCACCGGGTCGGGGCGTCGGCAACGACGCGCCGGCCCGGGTCGCGCCCGGCGCTCAGGCGGACGCGGATTTGCGGGCCAGGATGAGCCCCTCGTAGGCGGCGGCCACCAGCTCGGTCAGCGCTCGCAGGGCGGCGATGGACGTCCGGGGAATCGGGTCCCGGCCGTTGTCCGCGTAGAGCAGGTTGACCACGCGGCCGCGGATGGCGACGGGCAGGATCAGGATCTCGGCGGCGTCGCTCCGACCCAGGGCGCGGAGGATCCGTGCATCGACGCCGTCTCGCGGCGCCGGGCCGTAGTGGGGGTCGCCGGTGAGGGCCGGGCGGGAGAAGAGGCTGGTCGCGTCGACCGAGAGGGCCACGCCCTCGATCCGCTCGCCGAGTCCCTCGCCGCCGGCGTGGAGGCCGGCGATCATGCCGCGGCTCACCACCAGCAGCCCGCAGACCCGGGTGTGGGCCAGGGCCAGACCGATGGCGGCCTCGGCCACCTGGTCGCGGTCGCCGGCCGCCGCGAGCTGCGCCTCGCGCCTCGCGATCTCGCCCGGATGGGAGGGCGCGGCCACCGCCGAGCGCGGGCCGTCCCGGAGCGGCCGGTCGGGGGGCAGCTCGCTGGCGATCTCTTCGAGCAGGACCTCGTCCACCGCCGGCTCGCTCGCCGGGGCGGAGGGCTCCCCGCCCTGGCGGTCGGCGTTGCCGCGGACGGTGAGGGCGGCCTGGAGCTCGGAGAAGGTCTCGACGTCGATCAGCTCCTCGTCGGCGTCGAGCTGCTCGATGCCCAGGGCGGCGCGGGCCCGGACCCGGCGCTCGCCTTCCTCGAGGGCCGCGCCCGACCGCTCCTTCCCGCGCGGATCGGTCTTCGTCTCACTCAAGCGCAGGTCTCCGGTTCGAGGGGCGTGTCTTCTCCAGCATCGGTGGGCGAGGATGGGGAGTTGAGATCCGGGGCTTCCGCGGGGACGCTCAGCCTTCGAGGCGGCCACGGCTGCGCTGGATCGCGCGGCGGATCTCCGGGAGCGCCTCGACCAGCGGCTTGCCGGGGCCCGAGGCCTGGGCGAGCAGGCGCAGGCCGTAGCGGGCCCGGCCGTCGCCCACCTCGCGCAGGCTCTGCACCGACGCGTCGCCCACGTAGCAGCGTCCCTCGAAGTGGAGCGAGATGTCGACGACCTGTCCCTGGCGCAGGCCCAGCGGGCCGACGGCCGCGAAGCCCATGGGGCCCACGTCCTGGACCAGGCAGTCGTTCTCTTCGCCCAGTCGCGCCACCAGGTCGCTGGTGAGGGTCGAGGTCCGATCGTGCTCGCGCTGATCGGCGGAGATCGGGTCGCCGACGCTCCGCAGCACCAGCTCGGAGCCCGTCGGGTCCGCGATCTCCATGACCTGCTGGAGGAAGTCGCCCTCGTCGTGGAAGTACACGAGCAGCTCGTCGTGGGAGCGGAGGTCCACCTCGCCGGCGTCGAGCTCGACCGTGCAGCGGGCGCCTTCGATTCCCGCCACCCGCCCCCGGTAGAGGAAGCGGTCCTCGCGTCGCGGATCCCGGACGAAGATCTCCGAGCCGGCCTTCAGCATGGGTGGTTCTCCCTCGCCGCGCCGCAGGAGATCTACGGTCACCGGGACGGTGGGTCGTCGTCCATCGCATTCGGCCGATCGCACCGGCAACTGAAGGGCAAGAACGATGCAGGAGCGGGGGGAAGGGCGCGCACCCGAGGGGGTGCTGGCGGAGGCGCTCAGGCGCTGGGCGTCGCTCCGGGCCGCCAGGCGGTCATGATCTCCGCCTTGCGCGCGTTCTCCTCGCGCTCCGCGAGCTCGCGGAGGCGGCTGCGGAGGAACATCACCACGCCGCCGATGAGCGCGAGGGGCAGCAGGGTCAGGAAGGCCGTGGTCAGGATGAACGCGAGCCGGTTCTCGTCCTCGCGGCCGGACATGCAGACCGAGCAGGCCGCGGCCAGCCCGGGCGTGCTGAGCACGAGCCACAGCGCCCAGCCGAGCAGGCTCGAGACCCGGGCGCCCATTCGACCGAGGCGGCTGTGTCGAGTGCGGCGGCTCACAGGTAGACCCTCAGGTAGAGCACCGGCCAGACGGCGACCACGAAGTACCAGAAGACCTCGGCCGGGGCGAGGACCGCCGAGCCCATCCAGCCGCGCTGCATGCGCCACCAGGCCTGGGCCAGCACGGCCAGGGCGGCGACGGCGTGCAGGCCGTGGATGCCGACGATCAGGTAGAAGAAGCCGCCCAGGGTGCTCGACGTGAGAGTGAGGCCCTGGCTGATCAGCGCGACCCACTCGGCGCCCTGCATCACCACGAAGAACCCACCCAGCAGCATGGCGCCCAGCAGCATGGTGCGCGCGCCCTGGGGGTCGCGGCTCAGCCGCCGGCGGGCGAGGTACAGCAGGACTCCGCTGCCCAGGAGCGCCGCGGTGTTGAGGGCGGTCTGCTCCAGCGGCAGCCGCGGCTGGTCCGGCGGCGGCCAGACGATGGCCGAGGCGCGGATGATGGTGAACGCGCTGATGAGCCCCGCGAAGAGCATGGACTCGGTGACCACGAAGATCAGCATGCCCAGCACGCCGTTCGGGACGACCGGCTGGCGGTCGCTCGCGGAGACGACGCGGACGGGACCGAGTGCTCGTGATCGCATGGCAGACCTCTAGTGGTGCGCCCCGTGGTCGCCGGCGGCCGGATGCTCGCCCGCGGCGTACGCGGCTTCGGCTTCGATCCAGGCGGGCTTCACCCAGTTGTCCCCATCGGCCTTCATGACGTCGGGGGCCACGCCCGCGAAGAGCAGGAACATGAACACGAGGCAGGTCATCACCAGGTAGGTGATGTACCGCTTCTCCATGCTGATGTGCATGAAGTAGACGGCGACCATCCAGGCCTTCACGACCGCGATGCCGAAGGCGGCGATCAGCGTGACCCACTGGATCCCGACCTCGGAGCCCGCGAGGCTCGCGAACATGAGGACCAGCAGGATGGCCCAGATCTTCACGTAGTTGGTAGGCGCGTGTTCGGACACGGTTGACCTCGGATTCCCTACTTGGCGATGTAGAGGAGGGGGAAGAGGAAGATCCAGACGATGTCGACGAAGTGCCAGTAGAGGCCGATCAGCTCGACTCGATGGAGCTCTTCGTTGCGCTTCGCCGTCTGGGCGATGATGAGCATGATCACCACGCCGGCGATCACGTGCAGCGCGTGCAGGCCGGCGGCCGTGTAGTAGAACGACCAGAAGGTGTTCGTGGTGATCGTGTAGCCATGGCTGATCTCCATGGACCACTCGTAGCTCTTGAGGCAGATGAACAGCGCCCCGCCGAGCGCGGTCATGTAGAGCATCCGGGCGGCCTTGGGCCCGTTGCCCTCTTCGGCCGCCTTGTGGCCCAGGACCGCGCACAGGCTCGACGTGAGCAGGACGACCGTGTTGGTGGCGCCGATCCAGGTGGTCGTGTTGGCGGCGTACTCGGCCCACACGCCGTGGGCCAGGCGGTGCATCAGGTACGACGACAACAGGCCGCCGAAGATCACGATTTCCGACGCGATCACCCACCAGACGGCCAGTTTGCCGGTGGGCAGTCCCGCGACGCTGCGAGTGGTGGCGATGGGCTTCATTCGCTTTCCCGATTCCTCAAGAGCCGTGGGCTCAGTTCGGCACGTTCTGCGGCCAGTAGTCCTCTTCCCGGTCCGGATGGCTGTACTCGTACGGCCCGCGGTACACGGAGGGGAGCTCCGGCCAGTTGCCATGGGGCGGCGGAGAGTCCGCCGTCCACTCGAGGGTGTTGGCCTTCCAGGGGTTCTTCCCGGCCTTCTCGCCCCGCAGCAGGCTGACGATGAAGTTGTAGAAGAAGATCACCTGGAAGCTGAGCATCACCAGCAGCGCGGTCGTGGCGACGACGCGCATGTTCTGGAGCTCGGGGCCCGCCAGGTCCGGGAAGGCCGTGAAGTCGTAGATGCGGCGGTGCTGACCGGCCATGCCCAGCACGAAGAGCGGGATGAAGATGAAGTTGAACGGGATGATCGTGCCCCAGAAATGGATCTTGCCCAGGGTGTCGTTCATCATGCGCCCGAACATCTTCGGGAACCAGTAGGTCACGCCCGCGAAGGTCCCGATGATGGCGATCGGGAAGAACGTGTAGTGGAAGTGGGCGAGCACGAAGTACGTGTCGTGGAAGTAGATGTCCGAGCCGCTCGCGCCCAGGAAGATGCCGGTGACGCCGCCGATCAGGAACTCGCCGATGAAGGAGAGGGCCCACAGCATGGGCGTGTTCAGCGTGATCGAGCCGCCGTACAGGGTGGCGATGTAGACGAACATCATCTCGGCGATGGGCACGGAGATCATGAGCGTGGTGATGGTGAAGACGTGGGCCATCCGCGGGTCGATGCCCGCCACGAACTGGTGGTGCGCCCAGACCGTGAAGCTGAGGATGCCCGTGCCGAAGGCCGTGTAGAGCACCGTCTTGTAGGCGAAGAGCTTCTTGCGGGAGAAGACGGTGATGATCTCGGCCACGATGCCCACGGCCGGCAGCAGCACCACGTAGACCTCGGGGTGGCCGAAGAACCAGAAGAGGTGCTGCCAGAGGACCGGGTCACCGCCCTTGTCCGGGTCGAAGAACGCGGTGCCCACCTGCTGGTCCATGAACAGCATCACCGCGCCGGCCACCAGCGGGCCCACCGAGGCCATGAACAGGATGCTGGCGATCACGATCATCCAGATGACCATGGGGATGTCGTACATCTTCATGCCCGGCGCCCGGGAGTTCATGGCCGTGGTGACGAAGTTGATGCCGCCCAGCAGGAAGGCCACGAACTCCAACGCCACGGCGATCAGCCAGAGCGACGAGCCCCATGGCGTGAGGCTGTACTCGGCCTTGGCCGAGAGCGGCGGATACGACGTCCAGGCCCCTCCAAAGGCGCCTCCCTCCACCAGGAACGACGCCAGGAGCACGAGCGCGCTGATCAGGAAGATCTGGTAGCTGAGGCGGTTGAGCTTCGGGAACACCATGTCGTCGCAGCCGACCATCAGCGGGATCAGGTAGTTCCCGAAGGCGGCGATGAGCACCGGCATGGCGACCCAGAAGATCATGATGGAGCCGTGGTTGGTGACGAGCGCGTTGTACTCGTTGGGACCCACCAGCCCGAAGAACGGCACCTCGATGCCCGGGAACGCCAGCTGCATGCGGAAGGCGTAGGACATGAAGGCGCCGATCATCGCCATGGCCATGCCCGTGAACATGTACTGCATGGCGATCATCTTGTGGTCGGTGGACCACAGATACTTCTGCACGAAGCCCACGTCGTGGTGGTGGTCGTCGTGGTGTTCCTGGGGATGAGCGATCGACTCGGCCATCTCTGTGCTCCTCCTACGGACGGCTCGCGTTGGCCGCGAGGGAGGTGGTGGAATTCTCGGACACCCAGGCGGCGTGCTGGTCCGCGCTCTCCACGTGGATCCGCGCTCCCATCAGCCCATGGCCCACGCCGCAGATCTCGGCGCACTGCAGGTCGTACTCGCCCACCCGGTTCGGCTCGAACCAGCCGGTGATCACCCGGCCGGGGATCGCGTCCTGCTTGAGGCGGAAGACCGGCACCGAGAAGTTGTGCAGGACGTCCTTCGACTCGAGCTTGTAGTGGTAGAGCTTGTCCACCTCGAGATGGAGCTCGTTGACCGTGGCGATGTCGTCCGCGGTGTCGAGCTGCCCGTCGGGCCCGGGGTGCTGGAAGGTCCAGGCCCACTGCTGGCCGATGACGCGCACGGTGGCCTGGGCGGGCGGGAGCTCCTGCTTGATGTGGTACCAGACCCGGACCGCGCCCACGATGATGAAGACGTCGCAGACCAGCACGAGCAGGTGCGGGATGGTGATCCAGCGCTTCTGGGACTTCTCCTCGCCGGTGATGTACTCGGCCTTGACGCCGTCCTTCTTGCGGAAGCGCAGGATCAGCCAGAAGAAGACGCCCTGGCAGAGGATGAACCAGAACCCCGTCAGCACGAAGACCAGCATGATCAGGTCGTCGATCTGGCCGGCGTAGGTCGAGGCGATGGGCAGGTAGTGTTCGATCATGGCCGGTCCCTCAGAGGATGAAGATGAACACGACGGCGATGAAGGCTGCGATTCCCGCCATGGTGATCCAGAACGTGCGATCCGCGAGATCGTCGGGTGTGTAGGCCTTGGCCATGGTCTTCGTGTTCCCCTAGTTGGAAAGCGTCGTGATGTGGGCGATGACGTCCTTCATGGCCTGCTCGTCCGCGAGCTGGCCGGCGAATCCCGTCATGAGCGCCGCCATCGGATTCTCGCCGGGGTTCCCGCCGCGAATCCGGGCCTTGTACTTCTTGAGGGACTCCAGCAGGTACCAGTCGCTGGAGCCGGCCAGCGGCGGAGCCGACATCGACTGGTTGCCCTCGCCCGCCGCGCCGTGGCAGGACACGCACAGCCCGCCGTACACCTCGGCGCCCTTCGCGGCGTCGCCGCCCTCCAGGGTCGGAGCGGGGTCGGCCTTCGGCAGGCTCTCCACGTAGGCCGACACGGCGACCACGTCCTCTTCCCATCCTTCGTCGTCGAAGTGGCGGCCCATGGGGTGCATGCGCAGGCCGCCCAGGTCGTCGGGGTGGGTGCCACGGCCGCCGCTCTTGAAGAGCAGCACCTGCTTCTCGACCCACCAGGCCGGCATGCCCGCGATGGCCGGGGCCAGGGACAGCTGCATCCCGCCGCCGTCGGTCCCGTGGCACTGGACGCACAGGCCGAAGATCTTCTCTCCGCGCTCCAGCTGGTCTTCGGCGGCCGCGGGGGCCGCGAACGCAACGAGGAGCGTCGTCAGGGCGATGAAGTGCTTGGTCATGGCCATCCTGTCTGCTCGCCTTCCTGGGTACCGGTGCTCGGGCGCTTCGGCCGGGCGTCGACCCTCGGGATCGGTCCGTTCGAGATGAGGCCCGGGCCGGTCGGACGAGTGGGCGCTCGGTCCTTCGAGGGGCGCCCGGAGATGTTCATCGAGGCGCTCCGAACCCCGCCCCCTCCTCCGGTGATCGACCGGGGAATCGATCCGTCGACCGACCCGGGGGTCGTGCGCTGGGCGCGCGCCGGAGGAGACTCGTGATCGAAGCCTCGAAACCGCTCTGGGCTTAGCCCACCGGCGGCGGATTCGTCAAGGATCACTTGGGGTTTGGAGCCTTCCACCGGCTCGCCGGAGGGCCCCGAACGGCGCTCGCGTCGCAAATGCAACGATGCGCTGCACCCGTCGGTGCGGCCCGGACTCAGAGAGCCGGCGGATTCAGGTGATAGAGCAGCACGTAGATCACCACGCCCGTGATCGACACGTACATCCAGACCGGCCAGGCCACCCGGGCCAGGCGCCGGTGGCGCTCGATCTGGTCGCGGACTCCCAGGACGATGAGCGCGATCGCCAGCACCGGCACCGCCATGGCCAGCAGCACGTGGCTCGCCAGCAGCACCAGGTACGCCGTCTTCGCCAGGCCTTCGGCGTGGAAGGTGGTGTTCTCGAACTGGCGCGACCACTTGTGGAGCAGATAGAGCACCAGGAAGACGCTCGACACGGCGAAGGCTCCGGTCATCACCCTCCGGTGAAGCTCCCGGCGCCCGCGGCGGGCCAGTCCCCGCCCGATCACCAGCAGGGTGGCCGCGCTGGCGTTCAGCGCGGCGTTGACGGCCGGGAGAAAGGAGAGGTCGGGACTTTGGGGCATCTCGGGACAGCCTCGGGCGACGCAGACGGCGGAATCCTCGCGCCCGAGCCTAGCGCCTGGCGCCTCTTGCGGCGGGCTCGCAGGGCCCCGGGCGCCCGGGGGCGAGTGAAGTGAAAAGACATCGGATCGCGCCTCCTGGCGCGTTCCGGCGGGGCGGGCTCAGGCGGGAGCGTCGTCCCCGAGCCGATACTCGCTCATGGGCGTCGACACGACCCGGTCCAGATCGAGGAAGGCGCGGCAGCTCTCCACCATGCGGGCCAGGTTGCGCTTCATCACCTCCGGGTCGCCGTCGGCGCAGTACCAGACCATGGGGTCGCCGACGGCCTCGGTCGGAAACCCCTCTTCCACGATCCCGCTCCAGGGCGGGGCCCCGGCCGTGAGCGGCTCGACCACGACGTTGCGCACGTAGGCGTAGGTGCACTGGGTCTCGATGGCGACGCGCTCGTGGTGGCCGTGCCAGCGTTCGATCCAGGCCTCGTGGCTCATGCGCTCCGGACGCTCGATGCAGGTCACCATGTTGATGCCCGGGGTGCGTCGTCCGGGCGCCGCCCGCCGCTCGCTGTTGACGATGGGCACCGACTCCTCGACCCGATAGCCGGCGAGCTGGCTGGTGGCGTCGGCCAGGGCCGACTCCGCCTCGCCTCGTGCTTTGGCAGACTCGAGCCAGAACGAGACCATCCCGTCGACCGGCGGATCCCAGCTTCCCACCCGCGCGGAGAGCTTCGACTGCACGTCGTCGTCCACGAGGTTCAGCGCGATGCGCCGGGCTCCCGCCTCGCCCAGGCGCGGCGCAAGCTCGCCGCGCATGTGGGCCCCGAACGGCCCGGGGTCCACCCCGGACTTCCTCCAGACGACGTAGACCAGCTTCTCCATCGGCGACTCCCGCGACGAGTATCGTCGATTCGCCCGGGCGCGGGGGGCTCCGCGCTCGATCCTGAACCGGATTCCCACGCGTTCGGCCCCATCCTCCGTGGAATCGGGCCGGGAGGATCTAGAATGGACGGGCGCAGCCCAGTGCCGCCGCCCGCCCAGGAGCCAGCCAGTGCAAGAGACCGCCATCCACGCAGCGCGAGCCCTGCGAGAGTCGATCGACACCCATGCGCGCAAGGCCGGCGACGACCCGGTTCCCGCGGCCACCGTGGACGCGCTCGGCCGGGCGGGACTCTGGGGGGTGATGACGCCCCGGGCCGTGGGCGGCCGGGAGCTGCCGCTCCTCGAGGTGCTCGACGTGTTCGAGGAGGTGGCCCGCGCCGACGGCTCGGCGGGCTGGTGTCTCATGGCCGGCGCCTCCGCCGTCGCCTACTTCGGCGCCTATGCCGGGGACGACTTCGTCGAGAAGCTCTTCGCCGACGGCGTTCCCCTGGTGGCGGGCCAGTTCGCACCCAACGGAACCGGGACGCGCGAGGGCGGCGGCTACCGGATCTCGGGCCGCTATCAGTTCGGGAGCGGCATGTCCTACGCCCAATGGGTGGGCGCCGGCTTCCTCGTGCCCCCGCCCGAGGGCTCCGATGCGCCGGCGGAGTACCGCTTCGGGCTGGTGCCCCGGAGCGAGGTCGAGCCGCGCGGGAACTGGGACGTGCTCGGCCTCGCCAGCACCGCGAGCTGGGACTACTCCATCGACGACGCCCTCGTGCCCGAGGACGCGACCTTCCTGTTCGCCGCGCCCACCCGGCGCCGCGGCGGTCCGGTCTACTCGGTGGGCGTCATCGCGCTCACCGCCCTGGGCCACTCCGGCTTCGCCCTCGGCGTCGCGCGCCGCGCGCTCGACGAGCTGACGGTCGTGTCGAAGACCAAGGTGCGCATGGGTGCGGGGAGCTTCCTCAAGGACTCCGAGTCGTTCCTCGAGAAGCTCGGCGTCCTGGAGTCGCGCTTCCGCGCGATGCGCGCCTGGGTCCGCGAGGCGTTCGCGAAGCTCGAGGCCTCGGCCAGCGAGACCGGACAGGTCGACCCGGTGCAGAACAACGAGGTGCGCCAGGCCACGGTGTTCGCCACCCAGCAGGCCGCCGAGGTGGTGCGCGGGGCCTACCTGCTGGCCGGCACCACGGCCCTGCGCGCGGGGCCGCTGGAGCGCTGCTTCCGGGACATCCACGCCGGGAGCCAGCACTTCTTCGCCAGCCCCGCGTCGACCCTGGACATGGCGCGCGACCTCCTCGCCGCCGCCCCCGACTCTGCCCTGGACGCCTAGGCTCCCCGACGCCGGAACGGGCCGTGCCGCTTCGCTTGCGCGCGCGGCCGGTGTCAGGCGCCGGCGGCCAGCAGGGGGGACAGCTCGGCCATGTCGCGGAACACGTGGTGGGCTCCGGCCCGGTGCAGCTCGTCGGCTCGTCCGGGGCCGCAGTGGCGCCCGCCCACGAAGCCCAGCACGCGCATGCCGGCGGCGCGGGCCGCCTCCACGCCGAAGCGACTGTCCTCCACGACCGTGCAGCGCCCGGGATCCACGCCGCAGCGCGCCGCGGCGTGGAGGAAGAGGTCCGGCGCCGGCTTTCCCCGCTTCACCTCGACGGCGCTGAACACGAAGGGCGTGAACGCGTCGAGCAGCCCCACCAGGGAAAGGGAGTGGCGCAGCCTCTCGGGGTGGCTGCTGGAGGCGACACACTTCGGCGCGTCGATGGCCGCCACCGCGTCGGCCACGCCGGCGATGGCCTCGAGCTCGCGCTCGAAGACCTGCCGGCTGCGCTCGCGGGCCAGGTCCTCGAAGTGGTCGGGAAGCGGTCGGTCGAACCGCTCCTCCAGCCCGCGCCGCATGGAGGAGTCGCTGAGACCCGAGAACTGCGCGGTGATCTCGTCCGGCGAGATCGGGAACCCCAGCTCGCCCAGCACCTCGGCCTCCACCCGGCAGGCCAGGAACTCGCTGTCGATCAGGACTCCGTCGCAGTCGAAGATGACCAGACCCGGCATCGTCCCTCCTGACTCTCGGCCGGCGAATGGCTTCGGCCGGCGAACCGGGACGCCCATCCCATTCGGGGCGGAATTCCCTCGATTCGAAGTTGCTGTCCCCGCGAGGTGCAGTTCGGTTCCCGCTCGGGACGCAGCCAATGGTAGTCTGGCACCACTTGGTCGCCCGGGCGGGTCAGCGCCGACCGGGCCGGGCGACGCGATCTGGCCGTCTGGTGGGAGGATCTGATTCGATGCGCATTCGACGCCCGGGGCTCGCCTTCGTTCTCGGAACGGCGATGGGGCTGATGGTTGTTCTGGCTGCACCCGCGGCCATGGCGGAGGCCGACTCCGAGTACGTCCGCGAAGGAGCCTATCTCTCGATCGCCGGCGTCTTCGCGCTCCAGAACGCGGGCGACGACTTCAAGGACCTCGACGATACCGGCGGTATCCACGCCCGCTTCGGAGCCCGCGTGGCGCCGGGCCTGGCCATCGAGTTCTGGGGCGAGTGGCTCGACTACGACGGCGAGAACGTCGGCACCACGGGCATGATCGCGAAGCTCTTCGTGGTCGAGCTGTTCGACGGCTCGCTCCTCGACGGAGTCGTCCAGCCCTACCTGATGGGTGGCGGCGGCGTGATGTTCGCCGAGGAGCGCGGGCCTGGCGACAACGACACCAGCGCCGCCGGCAACTTCCGCGGCGGCGGAGGCGTCGACTTCTACGTCACCGAGAACGCGGTGCTCTTCGGCGAGGTCCACTACTCGGGCGCCGGAGGCGACCTGACCGGCATCGAGTCGACGAACGTGCTCGCCGGGTTCAGCTGGCGCTTCTGAGCCCGACCCGTGGAGCCTCCGCGAGGAGGCGTCCGGGCCCGGGGCCGCCGCCGGGTCCCACGCGAGGTTCGCCGTGCGCCGCATCCACGCCTTCGAGCTGGAGGACCAGAGCTGGTTCCCGGCGGTCCTGCGCGACGCCGGGACCGCCTATCTCCGGTTCGTCGGGGACCGCACCGGGCAGGCCGACAACGTCCGGCCGGTCATCGAGTCCGCCCTCGAGCGCAGCGGGGAGAGCCGCATCCTCGATCTCTGCTCCGGGGGCGGCGGGCCCGTCCTGGGCGTGGCCCGGGCACTGCGCGAGGCGGGCCGTCCCGTCGAGGTGACCCTCACCGACTTCTTTCCCAACGCTCCGGCCCGCCAGCTGGTGGAGCGCGGGGGCGACCCGGCCAGCGTCTACGAGGCCGAGTCGGTGGACGCCACCCGGGTGCCCGCCGAGCGTCCCGGGCTGCGCACCTTCTTCAACTCCTTCCACCACTTCCGGCCCGGGACCGCGCGGCGCATCCTGGCCGACGCCGTCTCGTCCGGGCGCCCCATTGCGGTGGTCGAGGTGCTGAGCCGCAGCCCGCTCGCGCTGCTCGGGATCCTGTTCGCACCGATCGTCGTCTTCCTGGCCGTGCCATTCCTGCGCCCGTTCCGACCCGCGTGGCTGGTCTTCACCTACCTGCTGCCCGTCATCCCGCTGTTCGTGCTGTGGGACGGCCTGGTCTCGGTCCTCCGCATCTACGACGAGGCCGAGCTGCGGAGCCTGGCTGAAGGGGCCGATCCGGAGGGGCGCTTCGATTGGCGGGTCGAATCCATCCCCATGCCGCCGGCGCCGGTCCCCGGCATCGCGCTCGTGGGGGTTCCCCGCTCCCGCTCCGGAGGCTAGCCGGACGCCGCAGCGCTCTCGCGCTTGATCCGGCGCCAGACGACGGGCGAGAGCAGCTGGCCCCAGTAGTCCATGGGGAAGGTCGGCAGGTCGGCGAGGCCGATGTCGCCCGGCGGCTCGCGATCCCTGGGCAGGAAGCGCGTTCCGAAGACCACGTCCCACACGATCAGGTTCTGGCCGTAGTTGGTGTTGGCCTCTTCGAGCCGGCGCGAGTGATGCCAGCGGTGGAGCTCGGCCATGGCGAAGAACCAGTTGAGCGGCCCGATCCGGACGGGGACGTTGGCGTGCTGGAAGGCGCCGTGCACCGCGGTCACCACCGCGAACAGCGCCATCAGCTGGGCGCCGGCGCCCAGCGCCACCAGCGGGACGAGCGGCGCAAAGCTCGAAATCGCCAGGTCGACGGGGTGGAAGCGCGCGGCGTTCAGGAAGTAGAGCCGCGGGGCGCTGTGGTGGACCGCGTGGAACCGCCAGAGCCAGTCCCACTCGTGGGCCAGGCGGTGCACCCAGTACATGAAGAACTCGCCCACCACGAGGGCCAGCACCAGCTGCGCCGGCACGGGCCAGCTCCGAGGCCAGGTTCCCTCCGGCGCGAAGGCAGTGAGCGCGCTCCCCAGGCCGACGGCGAGCCCCAGCATCAGGGGCTGCAGGAGCTGGTTCGTGAGGACGCCCGACACCACCAGGTGGCCCAGGTCGACGTGGACGTCTCCCCGGGAGCGCAGCCACGCGCGCCGGAAGGGGAGGGCGTGCTCGCAGACCAGCAGGAACAGGAACGACAGACCCGCCGCCGGCCCCACGGCCACCGCCGGCGGCAGGCCCGCTCCCATCAGCGCCCACGTGCCCCAGAGCGCGAGGCCGAGGACCGTGGGAAAGACGGCGATTGCAAAGGCGTTTCGGGCGAAGCGCATGACCCGGGAAGCCTATCAGTTGTAGCTCGAAGAATGAGTCGTGGCTCGAAGAATGCGCCTGAGTCCGCACGAGGCGACCGCTGCAGACCTCCCTGGGCAGAGTCAGGGCCCGCTCTCGACCCTCTAGACCGCGTACCGCAGCGCGTGGGCCCGCCCGTTGGGAACCGCGCGCGTCGGGATGCGCCCGTAGTAGCAGCGCTCGAGCCAGCCCCGGAGCGGCGCCCGCCACGGGAACCGCCGCCCCTCGAGCAGCCCCGCCACCGA
>JBNLVL010000008.1:0-192544 GCA_050618075.1 Myxococcota bacterium | reverse complement strand
GGCCGCCATCGGTCGAAGCAGCACTTCGGGTGCGAGCACGCTCTTCTCGCGTCGGCGGTCGCTCCGCTGTCAACCCTTCCCCCGGTCTCGCGCTGGGCAGCCCACGGCAGGGTCGATTTGCCGAGGCAGAACGATCTGGCGTCGTCGGCTGCCCCGTCCCGGGTCGGGGGGTACAGGGGGGTCCCGCGCGCAGTTCCGCAGGCAGGTACAGCCAGCGCAGGGCAGCCCGGTTGTCCCCGCGAAGCCACCAACAGGTTCGCCGAGGACTGTCTGAGCACGGGCGCCCCCCTGTACCCCCCGACACGCCCCGAAGACCGCAGGCGAAGCAACGCGGCGTCGCTCGGATGGAGCGGAGCGGCGTCGCTCGAGAGGAGGAGCGAGGCGGCCCGCTCTTCTTCGTGGGGAAAGGGGCCGGCGGCTTCGGGGTTCAGCCGGGGCGGGGCCGGGGCTCCGGGATCGGGAACAGCGCGTCCGCCGAATGCATCCGCCCGAAGGCGTCGCGGTAGACCGCGTGGCGGCGGTCGAACTGGGTCGGCGAGCGCAGGCCCGCCGCGGCGGCGAGCGACGTGAGCGCCGCCCGGAGCGTGAGCACGTAGTTGCAGACGCGCCACTTCTTCTCCTCCACCACCAGGGCGCGCATCAGCCTCTCGTTGGTGGTGGCGACGCCCACCGGGCACTCGTTCGAGTGGCACTTCTGGGCCTGGATGCAGCCCACCGAGATCATCAGCCCGCGGGCGGTGGCGACGGCGTCGGCGCCCAGGGACAGCGCCACGGCGATGCGGTCGGCGGACGTGAGCTTGCCCGAGGCGAACACCTTCACCCGGTCGCGGACGCCGTGGCGCCGCAGGGCGTCGTCGGCCTCGACGATGGCCGACTGGACCGGCAGCCCCATGCTGTCGGCCATCTCCTGGAAGGTGGCGCCCGATCCGCCCTCGCCCCCGTCGATGGCGAACCAGTCCGGCCCGTCGCCCCGGCGCGCGATGGCGCCGGCCAGCTCATCCAGGAACCCGGGGCCGCCCACCACGACCTTCAGGCCCACCGGCTTCCCGCCCAGCTCGCGCATGCGCGCCACGTGGTCGAAGGCGTCGTCCACGGAGCGGAACATCGGGAAGCGGTTCGGCGAGTCGATGGACCGACCCACCGGAACACCCCGGATGCGTGCGATCTCGGCGGTGACCTTGCTCGCCTCGACGTGGCCGCCGCGGATCTTCGCGCCCTGGTGGAACTTGAGCTCGAAGCCGCAGACCTGGGGAACGTCGGCCTGGCGCCGGAAGGTGTCCCAGCACCACTGGCCCGAGTCGTCGCGGACCCCGAACAGGCCGGGGCCGATCTGGAAGACGATGTCGCCGCCCCCGACGAGGTGGTGCTCCGACAGGCCGCCCTCGCCGGTGTTCAGCCAGCTCCCGCCCGCGATGGAGAGCCCGTGGGAGTAGGCCTGGATGGCGTTGCGACCCATCGCCCCGTACGACATGGCGCTCATGCCCACGAGCCCCCGCAGCGTCCAGGGGCTCTCCAGGCCCTCCCCGATGCGCAGGGCGAACTCGTCGTCGAGGAGCCACGGGGAGACCTCGACCTCGCTCATCTTCTCCTTGCGGGAGAGGAGCCCTTCCTGCTCGATCACGTAGCGGCGGATCGTGAACTTCGGCTCCTGGGTGACGCCCATGTCCTCCATCAGCGTCGGGAAGACCGCGTTGCGCAGGTACCAGCCGGGCTCGTCGAAGTCCCTCTTCGATCCGAACGAGATGAGGGTCTTCATGTACTTGCCGGCGTACACGATCGACCGGTAGCCCTCGCGCGTGAAGGGCTTGCCGTCGAGGTCTCCGTCGAACAGGTACTGCCGGAACTCGGGGCCGACGTGCTCGAGCAGGTAGCGCAGGCGGCCCAGGATCGGGAAGTTCCGCAGCACGGCGTGCTGCGACTGGCGGCGATCGGACAGGTAGAGCGCTCCGAAGGCGATCGGCGGGCCCAGGAACATCGCGAGCAGCACCGCGAAGATGGCGATGACCACGAGGTCGGTGATCGCGTCGAGCTGCATGGCGTCGTGCTCCGCGACCGTTCCGGTCGCTCCGGTGTGGGGGCGGGGGGCTACTCGCGCTTCGACTGCTTGCGGCTGGAGGGGCTGCCCGCGTTCTTCATGACGAAGCGCTTGCCCTCGATGAGCTTGATCAGGTCGAAGGTGCTGAGGATGCCGGTCACCTTCTGCTCGTGGGTCACCACCAGGTGGTGGATGCGATGGTTGCGCATCACCCGCGCCGCCACCGAGACCTCTTCGTACTGCGGGATGGTGTAGACCTTCTCGGTCATGACGCTGGAGACCGGCTTCGCGTCCGAGAGATCGTCGAGCAGGTCCGAGGACGAGACGATGCCCACCGCCTCGCCTTCCGGGCCCACCACCGGGATCACATTGACCTTGGCGTTGCGCATGATCCCCTTGACGTGCCCCACGGTGACATGGGGTTGGGTGGTGATCACCTGGGGCACCATCAGCTCATCGACCTTGACGTTCACGGAGTCCTCCTGGGCAGTGCGTGGGGCCCGGACTCATAGCAAGTCGCGGTCCGGCCGGGGACGCCGCACGGAGCACCTGCTCCGCCCAACTGTACCGGCTCGCCCCGATTCGGGGCAAAGGGCCACGCCCTGCGCCGTCGGTCCTGGTCCGCTGACGGTTCTCGGCGGCCCTAGCCCCGAGACCGTTGCTCGACGAGGCGCCGCAGCCGCGACCGCGCGGGCCGCTCGACGGCGAGGTGGGTGGCCGCGGCCGCGGCGAGGACGGTCGCGAAGAGCGCGCCCACCAGGAGGCGGGGCTCGATCTCGCCGGCCCCCTCGCCCAGCAGCGCCATGCCCACGGTCAGCACGAACCAGTGGATCATGTAGATCGAGTAGGAGATCTCGCCCAGCCACACGACCGTGCGCCGGCCGAAGACGGCTCGCAGGGGGGCGGGGTCCTGGGCCAGGGCGTAGACCAGCACCGCGAAGCTCGCGACCGCCGCGGGCGGCCAGATCGCGCAGAGGGTCAGCCCCGCGGCCAGGGCGGCGAGGCCGATCCAGCCCCAGGGCGCGCGGCGTCCGTAGCCGTCCCGGTGGGCGCGGAAGAGCAGGCAGCCCACCGCGAACTCGCCCCCGATGCGGACGAGTCCCCAGTCGAGGAAGGCGTCGAAGTCCGGGCGGCCGACCCGACTCAACACCAGCAGCGTGGCTGCGAAGACGAGGAGCGCGAGCCCGACCGCCGTCTCGCCCCGTCGGACCCGGCCGAGGGCCGGAGCGAGGAGCGGGAACACGAGGTAGCAGAACCACTCCGAGCTCACGGTCCAGGACGGGGCGTTCCAGCCGAAGCGGTCCTCGAGGCCCCAGCCGTTCAGCAGGAAGAGCTGGAGCCAGAAGCGATCGTCGCCGACGGCCAGCGCCACCGCGGACTCGCCGTTCAGGTAGGAGAGGGCGAGCACGAAGAGCAGCAGCACGAACAGGTGCAGCGGGTAGATGCGCGCCAGCCGCCGCCAGAGGTAGCGGGCCGCCGCGCCCGGCGCGAAACGTCCCAGGCGTTCGCCGTAGGTGTACGAGATGACGAAGCCCGAGAGGAACGCGAAGAGGTCGACGCCCAGGTAGCCGCGGCCCACCACGGCCAGGGCCGCGTCCCAGCCGGGCAGCGCGCTCTCGAGCCCCCCTCGCAGGTGGTAGAGGACCACCCAGATCGCCGCGAAGCCGCGCACGCCGGTGAGGGGGAGGATCGAGCCCGTGCGGCGTGCCGCGGACTCCTCGCCGGGCTCTTCCTGGGCCTCCTGGGGCGCGGCCACGCTCGAGCCCTGCTGCATCGGGTGCTCCGGATCGGGGTCTTCGCCGGGAGGCGCAGTGTACAAGCGCGGCCTGCCCGCTGCAGGCCCGGTACCTGGCCCGGGTGCGACGCTGTACCATGACGGGGAGCCTCGCCCCCACCCCATTCCATCCCCATGAGTGTCGAAACCACGAGCTCCATCGCCGCCGCGACCCGCGCTTCGGGCGTCTCCCGGGACGACGCCTGGCTGTTCGGTCCCGGTGTGGACGTGTGGTTCGGCTACGGCCTCGCCTACATCCTGAGCGTTCCCCTCCTGGTGGCGGCCAGCTCCTGGTCGAGCGGCCAGGACGCCGGCTGGCTCGCGCCGGCGCTCGCCCTCTTCGTCAGCACGCCCCACTACGGCGCGACCCTGCTGCGCGTGTACGAGCGCCGGACGGACCGCCGCCGGTACGCGTTCTTCGCGGTGTGGGTGACGCTGGCCATGGGGGCGTGCTTCGTCGCCTCGCTCTACACGGCCCTCCTCGGCTCCATCCTCCTCACCGTGTACCTCACCTGGAGCCCGTGGCACTTCTCCGGCCAGAACTACGGGATCTTCCTGATGTACCTCCGGCGCGCGGGCGTCGACCCCGGCCCCTCGCTCCGCCGCCCGATCTACGCGTTCTTCGTCGCGTCGGCGCTGCTGGCGATCCTCACCATGCACGTGGCCGCCGCCGGCTGGAGCTTCGCGGCCAACAGCCTGGACGCCTCCGGGACCTTCCGGATGTTGACCCTGGGCATACCCGCGGAGGTCGCGAGCGTCGCCGCGGGGCTCACCGCGGTCGTCTGGGCCGCGTGCCTGGGAGCCGTGGCATGGCGTCTGCGGCCGCTGCTGCCCACGGGTCGTCAGGGCCCGTTGCTCGTGCTGGTGGCCATGCAGGCGCTCTGGTACCTGCCCTCGCTCGCGGTGCTGACGGGTCTGTTCGACGTGCGCCGCGGCGGGCTGGCCTTCACGGCCGTCTGGGTCGCCACCGCCCACGCGGTGCAATACCTCTGGGTCACCTACTACTACGCGCGTCGCGAAGGCCGACACCGGGGCTTCGCGGGCTTCTACGCGCGGACCTGGCTGGCCGGCGGGCTGCTGAGCGCACCGATCCTCCTGCTGGCGCCGGCGCTCGGCGGCGCGCTGGCTCCGAACACGGCCGGCGTCATCGTGCTCACGATCGCCGCGCTGAACATCCACCACTTCATCCTCGACGGAGCCATCTGGAAGCTCCGGGACGGCCGGGTCGCACGGGTCCTGTTGCGCCCGGAGGCGGCCGGGATCGCCCCGGCCGCCTCGGAGGGACGAAGGCGTCTGCGTCCCCTGCCGGTCTTCGTCTGGACGCTGGCCGTGGCGTCGCTCGGGACCCAGGTCGTCCTGGCCGTGCTCGCGCTGCCGCCCCGCGCGCTGTCCGTGGTGGCCGAGGGGCTCGATCTCGTGGGGCCGGGGGCTCCCCAGCTGTTCGCCCGGGTGGGCCTCGCCCTCGAGGAGTCGGGCCGGGACCGCGAAGCGATCGCCGCCTACGAGCGGGTCCTCGAGCGCGATTCACGGCCGCGTCCCTGGGTGGCGAGTCGGCTGACCTGGCTGCTGCTCGAGCACGACGCCGGGGACCCCGCGGCCCTCGAACGCGCCGCGGACCTGGCGCGCTATCTGGTCGAGGCCTTCGGCGACGCCCGGCCCGAGGGCTACCAGACCCTGTCCACGGTTCACGCGCGCGCGGGACGCTGGGACCAGGCCATCGCGGCGGCCCGTCGCGCCCTCGGCATCGCGCGCCGCACCGGGAACCGGCGCGCCGCCCGGGAGATCGAGCGCGGACTCGAGCGCTACCGCCGCGCCGTCGCAGCGTCGGAGGCCGGCGACGTCGCACCCTAGTCGGGCGACCGGGACGACACGGTCTCGCCGCTCGGTTGATTCACCTACATCAAGGACGTCGTGCAAGCGGCCGATGATGCGAGCATGCAGGTGCTGGGGTTTCTCGGAGTCGGAGCCTTCTGCGTGGTCAGCACCTGGGTCGGTCTGCGACTCCTGCTGCTGTTCGCACGCACCGGGCGCGGGCCCGAACGCGACGGCGCGGTGGCGCTGTTGGGCATCGGACCGCTGGGCTTCGGGCTCACGGTCTTGTCCGGTCAGCTTCCGCCCAGCTCGCTGGTCCTGGCGTGCGCGCTCTGGGCCCTCGCGGCGGCCTTCCTGGCCGCGGGCACCACGGCCGCCTACGCCTTCACCTGGCGCGTCTTCCATCCCGACTCCGCGGTCGCGCGGGCCGCGCTGGTCGCCGCCGCGATCTGTCTCCTGGTGTGCTGGGTCGGGGAGGGGCTCGTGGCCCATTTCCGAGCGGACCTGCCGGGCAGCGGGTTCACCCGGCTGGCCGACTTCGTGCGCACCGGGGCCCTGCTGTGGGGCGCCGTGGCGTCCCTGCGCCAGTGGGTCGCGGCGCGCCGCCGGTTCCTGATCGGACTGG
Organism: Myxococcota bacterium; assembly: GCA_050618075.1. Classification (GTDB taxonomy): domain Bacteria; phylum Myxococcota_A; class UBA9160; order UBA9160; family UBA4427; genus JBNLVL01. The sequence continues at coordinate 186,298 of JBNLVL010000008.1, read as the reverse complement.
CCGAGCAGAAGGTCGCCGACCGCTTCCTGCTCTGGGGCCTGGGCCTGGCGGCGGTGGGGGCCGCGGGGCTGGTGGACTCCACGGCGAAGCTCGCCGGCGTGAACGCGTCGGTCCACCCGGCGATCCTGCTGATGAACGCCGGCGCCGGCGTCCTGGCCGCCGTCGCGCTCTACCTGACCTTCGTGCCCGCACAGCCCCTGGCCTGGCTCCGCCGCGCCGAGGCCCCCGCCCGCTAGCCCCGATCCGACCCTCGATTTCGAGTGCAGACCGCCTGCGGCTCGCGCCGCGATCCAATGTCGGATCGGAGCCAGGGGTCGCGTCCAGGCGGTAGGTCCGTCGTCGAGAGCTTCCCCGTGTCCATCACCGGCCGCTGGTCGCCCCGGAGCGTCGCCCGTAGAATGGCCTCCCGGGACCTCCGGCGGTGGTCACCCATGAGCGAAGCGACGGACAGCACCGGGAGCGAGTCCGGTGGCGGGCGCCTCGAGGAACGCACCTCGGCCCTCGAGGTGCTGGGCTTCGTCCTCGGCTACTGGCGCGGCGTGCCCTGGCGCTTCGCGGGCATGCTGCTGGGCACCACGCTCGGCGTCGTCGTCGAGGTGCAGATCCCCGGCGCGTCTGCGGAGCTGGCCGGGGCGATCGAGGCGCTGCTCGCCGGACGCAGCGGAAGCGACGCCCCCGGGCGCGCGGCCGGCGTGCTGCTCGCGACCTTCGCCACGGTCTTCCTCATCAAGCAGCTCTACCTGCGGAACTGGATGTACCTGGCCTCCCAGGTCATGCAGCAGCTCCTCAGCGACGGCTTCCGCCAGGTCCAGCGCTTCAGCCACGAATGGCACACCAACCACTTCGCGGGCTCGACCCAGCGCAAGATCACCCGGGGCATGTGGGCCTACGACACCCTGGCCGACACCCTGGTGATCGATCTCGGGCCGGGGCTCGGGCTGCTGCTGGGCTTCAGCATCGCGATGACCTGGCGCGACCCGCTGCTGGGTGTCTACTTCGGCGTGGCCGTGTCGGTGTTCGTGGCCACGAGCCTCGCGCTCTCGCTGCACTACGTGGCGCCGGCCAACGTGCTCTCCAACGACGCCGACACCGCCGTGGGCGGCGCCCTGGCGGACGCCATCACCTGCAACGGCGTGGTGAAGGCCTTCGGCGCCGAGGACCGGGAGGACGATCGGTTCGGCCGGACCAGCCTGCGCTGGCGCCTGCGCTCGCGCCGCGCCTGGCTGCGCAGCATGAACGCGGGAGCGGTCCAGTCGCTCCTGCTGCTGGCGCTGCTCGGCGGGCTGCTGGCGCTCGTGCTGCTGCCCGAGGCGAGTCAGCAGGAGCGCGTGGAGGGCGCCGTCTACGTCATCGCCACCTATCTCGTGGTGCACAGCTACCTGCGCAACATCGGCTGGCAGGTGCGCAACGCCCAGCGCGCGATCAACGAGCTGGACGACCTGGTCGAGATCGCCAGGACCGAGCCCCAGGTGCGCGACGCCGCGGATGCCCGGCCGTTCCGGCCCGGTCCGGGAGAGATCCGCTTCGAGAAGGTCACCTTCGGCTACCGCAACCAGCCGAGTCCCGTGTTCCAGGGGCTCGAGGTGGTCATCCGTCCCGGGGAGAAGCTGGCCCTGGTGGGCGAGTCGGGCTCGGGCAAGAGCACCTTCGCGAAGCTCTTGCAGCGCCTCTACGACCTGGACGGCGGGCGCATCGTCGTGGACGGCCAGGACATCGCCCAGGTGCAGCAGGAGTCCCTGCGCAGCGCGATCTCCGTGGTGCCCCAGGAGCCCATCCTCTTCCACCGCTCCCTGGCGGAGAACATCGCGTACGCGAGGCCCGAGGCCAGCGCGGAGGAGGTGGTGGAGGCGGCCCGCCGCGCCCACGCCCACGAGTTCATCGAGCAGCTCGACCACGGCTACGACACCCTGGTGGGCGAACGCGGCATCAAGCTCTCGGGCGGCGAGCGCCAGCGCGTGGCCATCGCCCGGGCCATCCTGGCGGATGCGCCCATCCTCGTGCTCGACGAGGCCACCTCGAGCCTCGACTCCGTGACCGAGCGGCTCATCCAGGACGCCCTCACCACGCTGATGGCCGGGCGGACCGCGGTCATCATCGCCCACCGCCTCTCGACCATCCGCCAGGTCGACCGGATCCTGGTGTTCGACCGCGGGCGGATCCTCGAGGAGGGCACCCACGCCGAGCTCCTGCGCCGCGCGGGCGGCCACTACCGGCGGCTCGTGGAGATGCAGACCTTCGGCACGCTCGAGGAGGCGGACGTCTCCCTTCCGACCGGACCCTCGTTCTCTCCCGGCTGAGAGCGCTCGATTCGCCTGCCCCGAATCGGGATCGATCCCGCTTCAGAGGGCAAGACCGGGCGAATCCACGCCTCGAACAGGGAGAACGACATGACTCTTCGAAACGCGACTGCGAACGCGAACGACTCGACCCGCAGCCGAACGCGCCGTCCCCTCGGAGGCGCCTTCGCACTGGCCCTCGCCACCGTGGTGGCCCTGGGGGCGGGGGTGTCCAGCCCCGCCTCGGCCGGCGACGTGCTCTGCAAGAAGGACAAGAACGGGAAGGTGAAGATCAAGCTCCGGGCCGACGCCTGCAAGGCGAACGAGACCCCCGTAGACCTCGTCACGCCCCTGGCGGCCGAGCTCGAGACCCGGGTGGCGCTGGTCGAGGAGGCGGCCACCGCCCCGGTGACCGGCGAGCGTCTGGCGCTCGAGCCCGACACCTTCCGGGTGCCCGGCGTCGAGGGCGAGCGCGAGGTCACGACCGACCAGGCCTACTCCTTCTGCGGCCTCACCCGGGTGCTCTACAACCCGCTGCCCGACTACGACTTCACGCTCCAGATCTGCGAGGTCAACCAGAACCCCGACGGCACCTGGACGGTGGACTCCGGCGCCAACGGCGGGCTCTTCTGCACCGTGCAGTGCTTCTAGCGGCCGCACATCGAGCCAGACGACCACAGCCGGCCCGCGTGGGGCACCACGCGGGCCGGCAGCGTTCGTTCGCCCGGGCCGCCTACTCCTCTTCGAAGCCGCAGCCCGCGTCCTCGTTGATGCAGAACTCGTCCTCCTCGCTGAAGGTGGCGTTGTCCTCGAGGCCGATGGCGCCCACCTCGACCTTGGCCGGCGTATCCGCAGGCAGCGCCGCGAGGAGCTCGGCCGGGACCGTCACGCTCAGCTGGTCCGGCGGGACTCGCACGCTGAAGCCGAGGTTGCCCGTCGGGTCGCCGTCCTCGACGTCGGGCTCGAAGACGGCCTCGTACTCGCGGACCACCACGTCCTCGGGATGGGTCGGGAGCACGCCGTCGGCCACGAACGTGTCGAGCTCCTCGTTGGTGGCGCACTCGCCCAGATCGTCACCGGTGTCGCTCCACGAGATCACGCCGGTGTCCACGTCGAAGTCCACGTCCGCCGGCGCCGCCGGGATGTCGTGTGTGAGGGGGCTCGACCCCCTGGCCTTCTCTCCTTCGATGTCCTTGCCCCGGAACTTGTAGGTGCCGGCCTTCCAGCGCTTGATGAACTTCTTCAGGGTGAGGACCACGTCGTCCTCGTCCTCGGCGAGCTCCTTGCGGCAGACCGGCTCCGCGCTCTCGGCGAAGGTCTCGGTGAGGGTCTGGTCCTTCAGGGGCCCCTTCGCCTTGTCGACGAAGACCGTCCTGCCCTTGGGGTCGATGATCGAGGACGTCTTCAGGTCGTCGCCGTCCATCAGGAAATGGAAGCCGATGTCGCCGTCGCTGGCGTTGATCTCGATCAGCACCTTGCACTCGCCGAAGTCGCCGCAGGGCTCGGTGGCCGCGGCGGCGCCTGCGCCGGCGATCCAGGCGAACGCCGCAGCGCCCGCCCACGGAAGGATTCGGGGATTCCGATTCATGGCTCGTTCCTCTCGTCGTGTGGATGGCTTCGGATCCGCGACGGGTCGGGCGCCGCGGTCCCGCAGAGAAAGAGCAAGACGGGTGCCAGCCGAGGGGCCACACATGGGCCTTCGGCGAGGCCAGCCTGCCGGCTTCGGCAGTCACCTGCCGGCTTCGGCAGTCACCTGCCGGTGTCGGCAGCGCGGCCGAGACGGCGCTCCGCCGGCCTCGTGGGCGCTGCGGAGGGCTGAGGGGCCGCTCAGGGCCGCGGGAGCCGAAAGTCACTGTGGCATGAGGGTTTCCGGGCGTAGGATGGTCGGCGAGTCCCGGGCCGGGCCCGGTCCGACCCGGGGCGACGTCAGCCCCCGCCCGTCGAGCGCTCTCCGCGACTCGATTCGCCGCCGGGTCGAGAGCGGCTCCCGGGCGGGACCGTGGCATCCCCTCGCGGCGACGCCGAGGCCACGATGGTCCGAACCCTGCGACTGGCGCTCTGCCTCCTGGCGGTGGGAGCCACCACTGCGGGCTGTCAGAAGATCGAAGAGCCCTACGGTGGAGAGTTCGAAGTCTCCACGGTCCGATTGAGGGACAGCATCCCCGCCGACTTCGGCCGTCTGGTCGGGACGAACACGTCCGGCGACGGCTGGACCCAGCTCGTCTTCGAGCGGGCCGACGGCGCGGTGGTGGTCGTCTCGCTCAACCGGGACCAGCAGTTCATCTCCGACCGCGTGCTGGTCATTCCGCGCAGCTAGCGCCGACGCGCCCATCCGCCGGGTGGACGCGAGAAAGGGAAAGCGACATGGGTGACCTGCAGAGCGTCGCACTTCGCGTGCTGTTCGTCGGAGCCTTCGGGATCCTCGCCCTCGGCGTGCTGGAGCGTCTCGTCAACGCCGTCGGCTACACCGTCATGCGCGGGGCCTTCAGCGGCGGGCGGCTGCTGGAGATCTCGGCGGTGGTCGTGCTGTTCGTGGTGGCGGTCCTGCTGAGGCAGATCCGCGACGAGCTGCGCGCACGCTCCGCCTAGGAGAGCGGGCTGCCCGCGCCCGCCGCCTCGCCCAGCTCGGCGAAGGAGTCGCGCAGCATCCCCTCGAAGGCCCGGGCGTCGGGCATGGCGGTGCCGTCGGCGTCGATGCCGATGAACAGCCGGCCCCGGTAGCCGTAGAGGGCGATCGAGACCGGCGTGTTCGGCCCGTTCGGGGCGATCGGGTAGCCCGCCGTGATCTCCGCCCCGGCCACGTAGCGGGGCACGGGAATGCCCGGGACGTTGGTGACGATCAGGTCGATGACGCTCGACATCTGGAGCGCGAAGCTCTGGTACAGCCAGCGGGGAGTGCCCGAGACGAGCTGGGCCAGCTTCGGGAGCAGGTCCACCGAGGGCGAGGCCTTGCGAGCCAGCATGCGCTCGTGGATGAGCCGGAAGCGCTCGATCGGGTCGGCCACGGCGATCGGCAGGCGGACGTTCACGCCGGTGGTGCGGTTGCCCAGCGCCGCGGCCAGACCGAACTCGGACGCCTGGCGCAGGTTGATCGGTACCAGCGTGCGCAGCTCCGTCACGTCGTGATGCCCGTGGGCCGCGTGCCAGCGACCCATGGCGCCGGCCACGCCGCACAGCAGCACGTCGATCATCTGCCCGTCGAGCTCGCGCTTGGCCCGGCGCAGGGGCTCGAAGTCGAGGGCGATGCCGGAGAGGTGGCGGGCGCGGCCGAAGCTCCGGAGCGGAGACTGGCTCTCGAATCGGGCCTCCTCGACGAGCTCCTGCACGAACCGTCCCAGCCGCCCGATCGAGGAAGGGTGACGGACGCCCTCGACGAGCGCGCCGGTCACGATGCCCGCGCGGGAGATCTCCTCGCGCACCCGCTGGCCGGCGGCCGTCAGGACACGCTGGGCCAGGCCCTCCTCGGACTCGGGCCAGCCGGCGGGCGGCTTGTCCGGAGGAAGCGGCAGGGGGCCGCCCTCGCGCTCGGCGTCGGTGAGGGCGGCGAGGATCGCGTTGCCCCCCACGCCGTCGGCCATGGCGTGGTGCAGGCGGAAGAAGATGGCGGAGCGGTCGTCCGGGCGATCGATCTCGATCAGCTCCCAGAGCGGTCGCGATTCGTCGAAGGGGCGCTCGTAGATCGGACCGATGGCGTGGAAGAGGGCGTCGAGCTCGTCCTCTCCTTCGGCGAGCGGCGCCTCCGCGTAGCGTCGCACGTGGTAGTCGAGGTCGAAGGTGGGGTCGTCCTGCCAGCGCGGCAGCGAGAGGTCGAAGGGCGAGGTGACCACGCATTGGCGCATGCGCGGCATGGCCTCCACCGCCCTCCACACCGCGGCGCGCAGGCGCCGGGGCTCGGGCCGCCGGTCCAGCAGCATCAGCAGCGACATCGTCGTCCGCTGGCGCGGCTGGTCCGCGTAGAGCATGGCCAGGTCTTCCGGGCCGAGCGGCGTCGATTCATGGGGGGGCATCGGTTTCCTCCGCCGGGTACGGTTCCGCAAGCGTAAGGCAGAATGGGCGGCTCGCCCGCCCGGCAGCGGAGCCCGGCTTCCCGGGACGGCGGGCGGGTGGGGCGCGTTGCCCCGTACGGCGCCGGGTCCGGCACCGATTGAGTCCGAGGCCGTTTCGGTCCATCTTGTCGCCGTCGGTCGCCAACCTGCTATCTCCGGAGGGGATCCAGCTCGGGGCTCCGGCGGACCAACGCACCCGGGAGCCCGCGGCCGGCGATCGCCGCGACGCGCTCCCGAGCGGACCGCAGTTCGCGGCCTCGACCGCTTCGGAGGATCGAATCATGGCAGGCTGGCTCTTCCTGGCGGCGGCGCTCGTCGGAGCGTTGCTGGTGGTGAACATCTACCGGCCGATCCGCCCCAACGTGCGGCTCGGCTTTCTGAGCTTCTTCCTGGGATGGCTCGAGGCCGAGCTGGCCGTCCACCACATCCTCTGGCAGGGCATCGCCACCGCGATCTTCCTGGGCTTTGGCGCCCTCGAGAGCCCCGCCGGTCAGCTGGCGCTGGGCGTGACGCTGGTGTCGTGGGCAGCGCTGGGCTTCCACTACCTGCGCGGCTTCGCGGTGCGGGGGGCGGTGGAGCGCGCGCTCGCCGAAGGGCTCGGTGCGGGCTACGAGGAGCGGATTCCGCCCGAGGTGCGCGAGCGACTCAGCCGCCGCGTCGACTGGCTGGCCGTGGCCGCGCCCTTTCCGGTGAGCTGGCGCCATCCCGAGGTCGAGCGTATCCGCAACGTCCGCTACGGCCGGGCGGGCGCGGTCGATCTGAAGCTCGACGTCTACCGCCGCCGCGACCTGCCGGCCGGGCGCCACCCCGTCCTCTTCTACGTCCACGGCGGCGGCTGGGTGATCGGCACCAAGGACACCCAGGGGCTGCCGCTCGTCTATCACATGGCTTCCCGGGGCTGGGTGTGCGTGAACGTCAACTACCGGCTCTCGCCCCACGCCACCTTTCCCGACCACCTGGTCGACCTGAAGCGGGCCCTGCAGTGGGTGCGCAAGGAGGGGCCGGCCTACGGCGCCGACCCCGATTTCGTGGTGGCGACCGGCGGCTCGGCGGGCGGACACCTGGCGGCCATGCTGGCGCTCACTCCCAACGATCCCGAGCTCCAGCCCGGCTTCGAGGACGCGGACACCCGCGTCCAGGGATGCGTCCCCATCTACGGCGTCTACGACTTCACGGGCATCCAGGCCGACTGGCGCCACGAGGACTTCGCGCCCTTCCTCGAACGCCACGTCATGAAGGCGCGCTACGAGGACGACCCCACGCCCTTCCAGAAGGCTTCGCCCGTGCACCGCGTGGGCTCCGACGCCCCGCCGTTCTTCGTGGTGCACGGCGCCGAAGACACCCTGGTGCCCGTGGGCGAGGCCCGCGCCTTCGTGGCGGCGCTGCGCGGGGCCGGCGCCTCGCCGGTGGCCTACGCCGAGATCCCCGGCGCCCAGCACGCCTTCGAGCTGTTCCCGTCGCTGCGGAGCATCCTCACGCGCCACGGCATCGAGCGCTTCCTGGCGGCGCTGTGGGCCGAGCACCGGACGGCGCGCGACTGAGGCCTCGTGCGTTCCGCCGCCAGGGCCGCACACGACCGGAGGCTCCATGCAGTTCGAACAGACCACGCGCGTATCGCACCCCGCCGACGCGGTGCTCGAGACCCTGATCGAGCGCATGGAAGAGCTGGTCGAGTTCTTCCCCAACCTCGACGCCGTCGAGTTCCGCAGCCGGGAAGAGACCGCCGACGGCCGGACCCGGATCGTGCGCGTGTGCCGAGGCCGCGTCGACGGAGTGCCCGCCCCGCTGCGCCCCTTCGTCTCGCCGGACCTCCTGTCCTGGACGGACACCGCGGTCTGGTCCCGGAAGGCCTACGAGGTGGAGTGGTCCCACGAGAGCTGCTCGAGGACCGTCGCGGGGCTCTACCGCTGCAGCGGCGTGAACTCCTTCAAGCCGCACCCGGAGAACCCCGAGCGCGAGACCGAGATCCGCATCTCGGGCGAGCTCCAGGTCGATCCCCATGTGCTTCCCGGGGTTCCGCGCTTCCTCGGCCGGACCCTGGCGCCCCAGATCGAGCGGTTCGTCGTGGAGCTGATCAAGCCCAACCTCGACGACGTAGCCAAAGGCGTCCAGGGCTATCTCGACGCGCGGGGAGGCGTGTAGCGAGGGCTCGGGCGCTCGTTCCCATTGTGGTGAGTCGTCCCAGCCCCGATACTCCCCGCCCATGGAGATGTGGGTCGACGCGATCGTGTGGTACGCGGCCTTCGTCTTCTCGGCCACCCTGCACGAGGCCGCCCACGCCGCCGCGGCGCGGCTCGGGGGCGATCCCACCGCCTACGAGGGCGGCCAGGTCTCCATCGACCCGATTCCCCACATCCGGCGCGAGCCCTTCGGCATGGTCGTGCTTCCCCTGGTCTCGCTGTTCGTCATGGGGTGGCCGCTGGGCTTCGCCAGCGCTCCGTACGATCCGACCTGGGCGGACCGGCACCCGAGGCGGGCGGCGTGGATGTCCCTGGCCGGGCCCGCGGCGAACCTGCTGCTCGTGGTCCTCTGCGCCGGGGCGATCTGGGGGGGCGTGGCCCTGGGAGAGCTCGACTCGCCCGAGCGCGCCTTCCACGCCCACGTGGTGGAGGCGGTCCACGGCGGGATCTGGGGATCGTTCGCCTTCATCGTGAGCGTTGCGTTCACCCTCAATCTCATCCTCTTCGTCTTCAACCTGATCCCGCTCCCGCCGCTCGACGGCTCCGGCGCCCTCGGCCTCCTGCTCGGCGAAGACCAGGCCCGCCGGCTTCGGGAGCTCACCTCGAACCCGATGTTCGCCATCGCGGGGATGATGATCGCCTGGTACGCCTTCGGGGCGATCTTCGAGCCCATCTTCCTGCTGTCGCTGAACCTCCTCTACCCGGGTGCGGACTACCGCTAGTGTCCGGTTCCAGAAGCTCGGCGTCGAAGGCGGCTTCGAATGCAGGCGAACTTCTGGAACAGGACACTAGGCCGGGCGAGGCAGCGGAGCCTGCTGGCCGAAGGTCTTCGGTGGGGCCAGGCCGTAGAGGCCGGCGTCGAGCCGATAGGCGAGCCCTTCCATGCGCCGGCCCGCGAGCTTGCGCCAGGCGTTGTCCCGGGCCCGCTGGTGGAAGTGGCGGAAGGCCGCCAGATCGTCGAGGCCGGCGGTCCGGCTCTCCAGGTGCTCGTCGAAGAGGTCGCGACGCAGCTCGCGCACCGCGTCGCCGTGCCAGATGGAGGCGTTCAGCTCGGTGTCGCTCCGGAAGGAGCGATCGGCCGTGTTGGTCGAGCCGATCGTCGCCCAGGCGTCGTCCACCAGCATGATCTTGGCGTGGACGTAGACCTCGTGGTAGGCGCCTTCGCCTGCGTGGCTCGCGATGGCCGCCAGGGTGAACCCGGGAAAGCCGTCGAGGCTCGCCACCAGGTCGAAGAAGGGCTTCGTGGCCGGCACCTTTCGTGCCTGGTGGTAGGCCGGATGGCAATCGCCCGGGACCAGGAAGATCACCTCGACGCCCCGGTCCAGGGCGGCGCGCAGGTGGCCCACGATCTTCGGGGCCCCGATGGCCTGATCCTCGATGTAGATGGTGCGCTCCGCGGCATCGATGGCCGCGATGTACTGGTCGAAGATGCTGAACTCGCCCTGGCCGATCGCGAAGGGCTTGCCGCCCGGCGTGGGTGTGCCGTCGCCGTAGAGCCCGCCCTGGACGGTGCGCGAGATCTGCACCCGGGCCTCGCCGCAGGTCGCTGACAGCCGCGACGGAAACGAGAGGTCGCCCGCATCGGCGCCCGCGGGCCAGCAGCCGTCCTCCCTTCCGCGATCGCTGGCTTCGTTCCAGCGCTGGGCAAAGTTGTGGTGCACATCGGTGGCCGCGGGGCCGCGCACCTCCAGGTACACGTCGTGGACGTTGCCGAGGTCGCGGGGCGCGTGGCCTCGGGGCGCGGCCACCGAGCCGTGGTCGAGGTTGATGCCGCCCACGAACGCGACCTCGCCCTCGTGCCCCGCGTCCACCAGCCAGCTCTTCTGGTGATGGCACTCGTCTCCGGGAAGCGCATCCCAGCGCGCCGAGAAGCGGCTGCCCCGCGCGGACAGCGCCGCGCGCTGGGCCTCGGTTCCCGGGAAGTGGGTGTGGGGCTCGACGCCGGAGGAGCGCCAGAAGAGGACGCGAACGTCGAGGCCGCGCTCCCTGGCCGCGTCGAGCACGTCGAAGAGGCTGCCGCGGTCGCCGGGCATCTGCACGTCTTCTTCGAGGAAGGCCACGGTGACCCAGACGCTGTGCCGGGCGCTCTCGACCGCGTCGCAGATGCGGCGGAAGGCGGGCTCGCCGTCCACCAGGGGCTCTACCGCGCAGCCGTCCCGGACCGGGTAGCTGCCGCTGTCGACCGCAGGGATGTGTCGGGCTCGATGGGGCATGGGGACCTCCGGCCGGAGGCCCCCACGGTAGCGCCCGGGCGGGCCGGGTCCACGACCCCCGGGTCAATCGTAGAGCGTGACGCCCAGCTTCTCTCCCCCGGACCTGGCGACGGCCTCGATGTCCATGGTGGGAATCCGGAACCAGGAGTCCGAGTCCGTCTCCGCCGAGATCTGGTAGCGGAGCTTCTTGATGTTGACCTTGGCCTTCGGGTCGCCGGTGCACTGGCGGACGAGGCTCTTCAGCCACTTCTTCACCTTCCGCTGGCTCGCCGAGTCCAGCTTGAGCCTGGCCACGTAGCGGAGCTCGAACCCGAGGTCGACGGGCTCGTCCTTCAGCTTGACGCGGCCCGCGAGGCGCCTGGCGTCTCCCAGGGCCGACTTGAATCGCCGGCCCTCCAGCCACTTCACCTTGTAGGTCAGGGGCGCGTCCTCGAAGTCGGGGCACTCGGGGATGCCGTCGATGAAGAGGCGGTGGCTGCCGCTGCTGGCGCCCGTGTCCTTGCCCGTGGGCAGCGGCGGCGGCTCCGCCGCGGCGCCCGAGGCGTGGAGGCCGAGCGCGAGGAGACCGGCCAGGGCCAGGAGGGCCGGGTTGGAGTGGGTCTTCGTGGGTCGTCGGGTCATGGGATGCTCCCCTGCGGCGGCGGGTTCTCGTCGGGCCGCCCGTGCCTTCGAGCCACCCTGTCAGGCGCCGGAGGAGCCCAATGTGAACTGGTTCACACAGCGGGCAGCCCGCGGGCCGCTCGTGTGAAGTCGTTCACACAACGGCCTACTTTCCCGCTGCCGGGGCCGCTCCCGGCGGCCCCGGCCTGGCGTGAGGTCGAGGAGGAGCGATGAGCCAGCCGAAGATCACCCTGGTCGGGGCGGGCGGACTGTCGTTCGGCCCCACCATGGTGAACGGCGTCATCCACACGCCGGAGCTCGCCGGCAGCCGGCTGGTGCTCCACGACATCGACGGGGCCCGGCTCCAGCGGGCCCACCGGTTCGCGGCGCGTCTGAACCTCGCCAACGGGTCGCCCATCCATCTCGAGCAGACCACCGATCCGGCCGCGGCCTTCGACGGAGCCGACTTCTGCATCTCCAGCGCCGAGCACGGGCGCTTCGCCTACTGGCGGCAGGACTACGAGATTCCGCGTCGCTACGGCGCGACCCAGGTCAACGGCGAGAACGGCGGGCCCGGGGCCGTGTTCCACTCGCTGCGCAGCATCAAGAACACGCTGGGCATCTGCGCGAGCATCGAGAAGCACTGCCCCGACGCGTTCCTCGTGAACCTCTCGAATCCGATGAGCCGGGTCAGCCTCGCGATCGACCGGGGGACCTCCGTGCGAAACGTGGGCATGTGTCACGAGATGCCGATCGGCATCGTGCGCATCGCCCGGCTGCTGCGCATACGGCCCTCGCGCATCGAGGCGAAGGCCTCGGGGATCAATCACTTCACCTTCTTCACCGAGATGCTGGATCGGGAGACGGGCGAGGACCTGCTTGCCCGGGTCCGGGCCTTGTTCGCGAAGAAGATCTTCGACTTCGGCCCGCTCCTCACCCGCCTCGCCGCCGCGACGGCATCACGGCCGGTGCTGGCCATGCTCTCCGACCAGCTGTACTCGCCGCTCGTGGTCCACATGGTCCGCGAGTACGGCCTGGTGGCGTGCTCCGTCGACAGCCACATCGGCGAATACCTGCCCTTCGCCCACGAGATCGGCGGACACCACCCCGCCCACGTCGACCAGTTCGCGCGCATCGACCGGGTGTTCGAGCGATTGACGACCTGGCTCGGCGAGACCCGGATTCCGGTTCCCGTGCAGCGCATGGGGCACAGCCTCGAGGAGGTCGTTCCCATCATCGCATCGCTGTGGACCGGGACGCGGCGGCGGATCCTGGCGGTGAACGTCCCCAACCGGGGATTCCTGTCCAATGTGGCCGAAGGCGCGATCGTCGAGGTGGGCGCCGAGGTGGACGGCGAGGGCATCCATCCCGAGACCATGCCACCCATCGCCGAGCCGATCGCCGGGCACATCGCGACCCAGGTGGCGCTCCAGGACCTCGTCGTCCAGTCCGCGCTCTCGGGCGACCGCGATCTCGCCCTGCGCGCCGTGATCGAGGACCCGGCCTCCCCACCCGACGAAGGCGCCTGCAGGGCCATGTTCGAGGAGATGGTGGGTCTACAGGCCGCCGATCTGCCGTTCGCCTAGGCGCGCCTTCGGCCGGTCGGGGGCCCGCGGGCGGGCAACGTTGCCGTTCGTCCGCACCGCGCGATATCGTTCGCCTTCGATGCCCAGTGATCGGACTCCTCGCCGCGGCCTCCGCCGCCTCGCCGTCGTCCTCGCCGTCGTCCTCGCTGTCGTCCTCGGCGTGGTCGTCCTCGGCCTCGGCGCCGGCTCGCTCCTGCTCGCCCGGGCCGACGGGCCCGTCTTCGTATTCGCCGGGGGCCCCTTCCGCTCCGGGGAGCCGGTGGAGCTCTCGGACCTCGACTGGACCGCCCTCGACGCGCTCCACGAGCTGGAGATGGAGATCGTGGGAGCCGCGAGCTCGCGCACGCTCTGGTTCAGCGTCTCCGACGGCGTTGCCTACGTGGCCTGCGACCTCGACTGCGTCGGCGGTCGGCTGAAGCGCTGGCCCCAGCAGATCGCGCTCGACGACCGCGTCGTGATCCGCATCGAGGGGCAGCGGGCGGACGCGCGGCTCGTCCATGTTCCGCACGGGTCCGACGAGTACGCGAAGGCGCGCGCCGACCGCGAGCGGAAGTACTCGGGAGAAGAGGGCGGCCGCGCCGGCGCCGAGAAGGCCGCCCACACCACCGTCGTCGGAGTGGGCGAGGCGCTCACCGGGCGCGCCCAGCGCGAAGAGCCCGGCGACCGCCTGTTCCGGGTGGTGCCGCGCGAGTCCGGAGACGGGCGGGGCTGACCCGCTCTCCGACGCCCGGCGCCTGCCGTCTCCGGGCAGCGGATCCATCGCTCCCCCGCACCGATTCGGGCCAGGGCGACTCCCCGACCGTGTAGACGCGGTCGTCGTTCGGTCGGCTCAGCCGGCCGCGAAGGCGCGAAGCGCGTGCTTGCCGCCCTCGACGAGGGGAAGCCCGTGGGCGAGGAGCAGGCTGTCCCACTCCAGCTCGCACAGGCGACGACAGGCCGCGAGCAGACCGCGCTTCACCGGCTCGACCTCGGCGGGGTCGTCGGCGATCAGCACGTCGGGGACGAAGCAGAGCGGGCCGTCACCCCGGGCCTCCTCGCCGATGCGCACGACCGCGTCGGCCAATGCCAGGCAGGCGCCGCCTCCGGCCAGCTCGAAGCGAAGGGCGGTCTCGTCGGGGCAGAGGACGCCCACCTCGTGGGACTCGATCCCGCCCGGGAGCGCGTCGCCCGCGCGGAACCCGCGCACCCGATCGCGGCCCGGCTCGCTGTCGAGCTCGTGGAGGCCCAGCTCGTTGCACCAGACCGGACAGCCGAACGCCTCGACGATCTCGCTGCAGTGCCGCCAGTGGTGGCGGTTGGTCAGCACCACGTTCTCGGGCGGGCCCTGCTCGTCCAGCCAGCCGAGTCCGGCGGGCGGGAGCAGCGGATCGAGCAGCACCTTCGCGTCCGCGAGCCAGTAGCTGCTGACCGCCACCCCGATCTTCGGGTGGGTCGCGGTCCAGTGGAAGAGTCCCGGTCGGATCTCGCGGGGGTCCATGCTCGCAGGCTACCGCGAATGGTCCGCACCGGGGCCTCGAAACCGGGCCCCAGGTTCGACCCGCGCGGCGCCATGGGCGGGTTCTCGCCCAGGCCCGGGCGGTCGAACGGCGCCCTCCGATTCGTTGGATAGGCTCGACCGGATCGGGGGTGGCACGAACCCGGGCCACGAAACGGGCCGGGAGGAGGGGTGATGATCGAAGGACTCCTGAAGCAACACAGCGCCGAGCTCGTCGGCGCGCTGGCAGGACAGAGCGAGCTGGACGAGGGCGAAGCCAAGGCCCTGGTGCCGCCGGCCCTCTCGGGCATCGGCGAGGCCCTGGGCGGCGGCGGGATCGACCTGGCCGGCCTGCTCGGCGGGCAGGGCGGGGCGGGCGAGCTGCTCGGCCGGCTCGACGTGGGCGGCATCGCCGCCGCGGCCGGCCTCGGCGAGGACCGCGCCCGGAGCGGACTCGAGAGCCTGATTCCCATCGTGCTCTCGCTGCTCGGGGACAAGGCGGGCGGGGCCGAGGGTCTGGCCTCGCTGCTCGGTGGTGCAGGCGGCTCGGACGCGATGGGCGCGATCGGGGGCCTGGCCGGAAAACTGTTCGGGAAGTAGCCCGGACGAAACGAACGCGAGAAGAGGGGAAGAACGAACATGGCCAACATGAAGATCCAGGAGATCGAAGGCATCGGGCCCAGCCTGGGCGAGAAGTTCGCGGGCGCGGGCGTCGCGAACACCGATACCCTGCTCCAGAAGGGCTGCGACCGCGCGGGCCGCAAGGCGCTCTCCGAGGCCACCGGGCTCTCGGAGTCGCGGATCCTCGGCTTCGTCAACATGGCGGACCTGCTTCGCATCAAGGGCGTCGGCGGCGAGTACGCCGAGCTGCTGGTGGCCGCCGGGGTGGACACGGTGAAGGAGCTGAAGACCCGCAACGGCGCCAACCTCGTCGACAAGGTCACCGAGGTGAACACCGAGAAGAAGCTCACCCGGAAGGTGCCCACCCAGAGCCAGATCGAGGACTGGATCAAGCAGGCCGACGGGCTGCCCGGCGTGATCGAGCACTAGCTCGGGCTGGCCGGCCGGCGGCGCGAGGGGGCCCTCGGGCCCCCCTCGCGCCGCTGGACGGACGCCGGCGACGGCCCGCACGGGCTACGCTCCCGAGTGGCCACGGGAGAGACGACGTGAGCGCTGACGACTACGAAAAGCTGGGTCGGTTCTACCTGGGCCGCCGCTACGACGCCGCGGCGGACGCTCGCACCGAAGAGCCCATCCTCTACGACGCCAAGGACCTCACCACCCACGCCGTCTGCGTGGGCATGACCGGCAGCGGCAAGACGGGCCTGGCCATCGGGCTGCTCGAAGAGGCCGCGATCGACGGCGTGCCCATCATCGCGATCGACCCGAAGGGCGACCTCCCGAACCTGCTGCTCACCTTCCCGGAGCTGCGCCCGGCCGACTTCGCACCCTGGGTGGACGCGTCCGACGCGGCCCGGCGCGGGCGCTCGGTCGAGGAAGAGGCCAGGGCGACCGCCGACCTGTGGCGCCAGGGACTCGCCGACTGGGGACAGTCGCCGTCGCGCATCGAGCGCTTCGAACAGGCCTGCGAGCGGACGATCTATACGCCGGGCAGCCGGGCCGGACGCCCGCTGTCGATCCTGCGCTCCTTCTCGGCCCCGCCCGCGGAGCTGCTGGACGACGACGAGGCGCTGCGCGAGCGCATCTCGGGCGCCGTGTCCGGGCTGCTGGGGCTGCTGCGGATCGACGCCGATCCGCTGCGCAGCCGCGAGCACATCCTCCTGTCCACGCTGCTCGACCGGGGCTGGAGGGAAGGGCGCGACCTCGACCTCGGCAGCCTGATCCAGCAGGTGCAGAAGCCGCCGGTCGAGCGCATCGGCGTGATGGACCTCGAGTCGTTCTTCCCGGCGAAGGACCGCTTCGACCTGGCCATGGCGCTCAACAACCTGCTGGCCTCGCCGGGCTTCGCCGTGTGGTCCGAGGGCGAGCCCCTCGACGCGGCGAGTCTGCTGTACACCGCCGACGGGCGGCCGCGGGTCTCGATCATCTCCATCGCCCACCTGAACGACGCCGAGCGCATGTTCGTGGTGACGATGGTGCTGAACCAGCTGATCGCCTGGATGCGGACCCAGCCGGGCAGCCGCACCCTGCGCGCGCTGCTCTACATGGACGAGGTGTTCGGCTACCTCCCGCCCACCGCGAACCCGCCGTCGAAGACGCCGATGCTGACCCTGCTGAAGCAGGCGCGGGCGTTCGGCGTGGGCTGCGTGCTGGCGACCCAGAACCCGGTCGACCTCGACTACAAGGGTCTCTCGAACGCGGGCACCTGGTTCCTGGGGCGCCTGCAGACCGAGCGCGACCAGGCGCGGGTGATGGAGGGGCTCGAGGGCGCGTCGGCGGCCGCGGGCCAGGGCTTCGACCGACCGGCCATGGAGGCCCTGCTGTCCGGGCTGAAGAGCCGCCGGTTCCTCATGAACAACGTCCACGAGGACGAGCCCGTGCTCTTCGAGACGCGCTGGGTGCTCTCGTACCTGGCGGGCCCCCTCACGCGGCGCCAGATCGGCGAGCTCGAGAGCGGCGGCGTGCCGGCGCCCGAGTCGGCCCCGGCGCCCCACGCCATGGCGGCGCGCGAGGCGGCCGGCCCCCTCGAGCCCAAACGGCCGATCGTGCCGGCCGAGGTGGCCGAGGGGTTCCTGCCGATCACGCGGCTCACCCGGGCCGCGGGGCGCGTGGTCTATCGACCCGCGCTGCTCGGCCAGGCGACGCTGCACTACGCCCACGCTTCGTCCAAGGTGGACCACTGGGACAACGTCGCCCTGCTGGCCTCGATCGACGCGGACACGGGGCTCGCCTCGCCCTGGCCCGAGCCCCTCTGCGGCTGGCGCGTGGCGCCCGAGCTGGAGGACGAGCCCGAAGCCGGGGCCGTCTTCGCCGACCTGCCGGCAACGGCCGGCCGCGCGCGCTCCTACCCGCGCTGGCGCAAGATGCTGGAGAGCCACCTCTACCGCGCGCGGCCGCTGACGCTCTGGAAGTGCAAGGAGACGCGCCTGGTGTCGAGGCCCGGCGAGACCGAGGGTGCGTTCCGCGGGCGCATTCGCGACCAGCTCCGCGAGCAGCGCGACCTCGAGGTGGAGAAGCTGCGCGCCCGGTTCGCGCCGCGCCTGCGCCGGCTCCAGGACCAGATCCGGCGCGCGGAGGACGCGGCCGAGGTGCAGCGCGAGCAGTACGCCGAGCGGCGCAACCAGACCCTCATCTCCATCGGCGCCACGGTGCTGGGGGCGGTCTTCGGGCGCTCGCTTTCCTCGGGCGCGACCACCGCCGCCCGCGGCGCCAGCCGGGCGGCGCGCGAGCGCGGCGACATCGCCCGGGCCGAGGCGCGCGTGGAAGAGAAGGTGCAGCGCCTCGAGGACATGGAGCGGGAGTTCCAGGACGCCGTCGCGCAGCTCGAGGACCCCGTCGACGTCGCGGCCCTCGACCTGACCGCCGTGCGCGTGGCGCCGCGCAAGAGCGACCTGGACGCCCAGCCCCTGCGCCTCGTGTGGACGCCCTGGCACGTGGACGCCCGCGGCATTGCCACGCCGCTCTTCGAGGGGCCCGCGAGCGCGGCGGCCTAGCCTTGGCGTCGCGGGCCCGGCGCCGCTCGCTGTGGGGCAGCGCGCTCGTCGTGGGACTCGCGCTCGCGCTCCACGCCGTCGACCCCCTGCCCGGTGCAAGCGCCCCGGCGCCGATCTCGGCGCCGTCGGACGCGACCCCCGTCGAATCGCTCATCCGCGAGCGCCGCTCGGGCGTCATGGTGGAGGTGACGGGCGTCGTCGCGAAGCGCCTGCCCGACGACGACGACGGCTCGCGCCACCAGCGCTTCATCCTCGCGCTGCCGGGCGGCCACACCCTGCTCGTCGCCCACAACATCGACCTCGCCCCCCGCGTCCCGCTGCGCGAGGGCGACCGGGTGCGCCTCTACGGCCAGTACGAGTGGAACGAGAAGGGCGGCGTCGTCCACTGGACCCACCACGACCCCACCGGCCGCCACGTCGAAGGCTGGATCGAGCACGCAGGCCGCCGGTACGACTGACCCGCAGGCGCCTGGAGCCGGGGAGCGGGCTCGAGCCGCTGGCTTGCTCCCGGCGAGAGCCTGAGGGGCCTGCCCGGCGACCGTAGGTTTCGCTCGAACGGCCCCTCGAGCGCCGTCACGGGTGCGCAGTGAGTGCGCAGAAGCGGGCAGCATCCTCCGCTGCGCCTCCCCGCGCGAGCATTCTCCTCAAGGCCGGGATCCGTTCGACCGATGCAGCCCCACGCGTCGTCCGCCTTTGGAGGGAGCCGGGCTACCCGCATCCGGGAGTTCGACCATGCGATTGGCTGCCTTCCTCCACGTCCCTTCCTGTTTCCTTTCCGCTGCGCTTCTCGCGCTGCTCACCTCGGCCCCGGCCTCGGCCGGCGTCGAGGTCGTCGATTTCGAGGACGTGGCCCACGTCAACGAGGCCGGCGTCCCGTTGGGCGAGGAGTACGCCGCTCTCGGAGTGCACTTCCACAGCGAGGACGACGCCAGCGTCTGGGACGGTGTGTCCCTGGGCGACCCCGGCGGCTGGCAGGTGGAAGGCTCCTCCGGGCCGCGCTTTCTCGGCTTCGACGGCGCGAGCTACGCGGTCGTCCTCGGCTTCGATGCGCCGGTCGAGGAGTTCCAGCTCGACCTGACGCGCGCGGCGCCCCATCCTTTCATGGCTCACCAGGCGCTGGTGGTGGGTCTGCGCGAAGGCGAGATCGTGGACGAGCAGGTGATCTACCTGGGGGCCGTGAACTCCTGGATCACCGTCGAGCTCGCGGGCGAGCTCGACCAGGTGGTGGTCGACGGGCCGGGACAGCCGGGAACCCGCTTCGCCATCGACAACCTGCAGTGGCTCGGCCCCGACCGCGAGGAGCCCGAGGAGCCGCCGGTCGAGGACGTTCCTCCGGCGCCCGAGGAGATGGAGGTCCGGGTCGACGTGCGCAAGGGCTCGTGGCTCCACCGCTGGCACCGCGGACGGCGCGCCAACGCCCGGGTCGTCGTGCATGGCGCCGAGGGCTTCGACGTCACGACGGTGGACGTGGACTCGCTCGTCTTCGAGCCCGAGGCCGCCCGGATCAAGCATCGGAGCTGCCCGCATCTCCTCGACGTCGACCGGGACGGGCACCTTGACATGTTCCTCCACCTGCGGATGGACCGAGGGGAGCGGTCGCTTCTCTGGCAGGGCGACACCGAACTGTGCCTCTCCGGCGAGACCGACTCCGGCGTGCCCTTCTCGGGCTGCGACGCGCTCACCCGGCGGCGCGGCCGCTGGAGCCGGGACGATCACGGTCGACATCGGCGGGGCCGCTGGCACTGAGAGGCAGGCGCACCCCCACCGGTGACGCTCCAGGCAGCCCTCTCGGCCGCTGTTCCCCGGCACCTCCGTGTCCTTGGTGCCCCAGTGCTCCAGCGGCGAGCCGCCCGGGCGAGGCTCCGCCTCGAGGGCGGCTCGCCCGCGATTCCAGCCGAAAGAATCGTCCTCCGGCCGCCGGGCCGTGCGAGAATCACGGCAGGGGTGAGGGAACAAGGAGGCGTGTCATGCCCATCTCCTCGATTTCGCGCTCTGTCGGTCGCATGGCGGCCGGGACCATCGTATCGCTGCTGATCGCGCTGCCGGTCTCGGCGGCCGACCTGACCGGAACCTGGAAGGGCTCGTTCAAGTGCTCGTCGCTGCAGAACGACGGCACCGCGAACGACTTCAAAGAGAAGAAGAGCGTGCTGAAGATCATCCAGTACGAGGACGGGACCTTCGACGCCGATATCGACAACTTCCCGTACTGCGGGCGGATGATCGAGAGCAAGAAGAACAAGAAGAAGGGCGTGGGCGTCCTGATCGGCCCCGACACCGACGACGACCCGGAGACCTACAGCGAGATGGAGCACCTGACCTGGAAGCTCAACTCCGGCAAGAAGAAGTCGGACAAGATCTCGAAGAAGGGTGTCTGGGTCGACGGCGAATCCATCGGCGAGTGCACCGGCTCGTGGAAGCGCACCGACAAGCAGAGCCCGGAGATCCTGTTCTTCTCCTGCTTCATCGAAGACGAGCTCTGACGGCGCCATCGGACATCGCCACAGCGAGTCTGGTCTCGCCCGCGCACCACGGGGCGCGGCTCGACGCGGCTCTGGGTCGAGGCCGAAGACCTGGAGCCGACGAGCGGACTCGAACCGCTGACCTGCTCATTACGAGTGAGCTGCTCTACCAGCTGAGCTACGTCGGCTCGCTCACCGGTCGCTTGCGCGCCTGCCGGTTCGTGACTCCGGCGGGCCGGGCGCGGGGCCCGGGCGGCGAGGAGCGCGAAGCTTAGCGCGGGGGTCGGGAGGCGGAAAGCGCGAGCGGCGCCGCGCACTTGCGCTGGGCCGCGCCGGCTGTTCGCGTCCCCGCGCAGGAGCCGCCCGCCCGCCGCCGGCCCCGCGGCCCTCTACTTCCCCCCGGCCCCCCGCAGCATCCGGTACATCGGCGCGAACTTCTGGATCGTGCTCTCGGGCAGCGGGACGGGGCTTCCCAGGAGCCGCGAGCCCCAGACGATCTGGGCGGTGCGCTCCACCAGGCTCGCCACCTTGTGGGCCTGGGCCAGGTCCTTGCCCACGGTCAGCAGCCCGTGGTTGGCCATGAGTACGGCGGCGCGGTCGGCCAGGTGGCGGGCCGCCTCCCGGCCCAGCTCGTCGCTGCCGGTGAGCGCATAGTCGGCCACGGGCACGTCGCCGCCCACGTAGATGTCCACCTCTTCGATGACGCAGGGGATGGGCTGGTGGGTCACGGCGAACATGCTGGCGAACAGAGCGTGGCTGTGGATGACGGCGCCGATCTCGGGGTAGCGGCGCAGGCACTCGAGGTGGAGGGCCTTCTCGCTGGTGGGCGCGCGCTCGCCTTCCACGACGTTGCCTGCGAGGTCGAGCACGACCAGGTCGTCGGCGCTCATGGTCTCGTAGGGCAGGGACGAGGGGCTCACGACGACGTGGCCGTCGGGCAGGCGCGCCGAGAGGTTGCCCGAGGTCCCCTCCACCAGTCCGCTGGCGAGCATGTCGCGGGCGGTGTCGATGAGCTGCTGCTTGATGGCTTTCGCATCGTCCATGAGGGGCAGCATAGCCCCGTCGCCCCGGGGTAGAGGGCTGTCGGGCCGTGGGCTTCCGGGCCCAGACTCCGATTGACCCGCTCGCGCGCCGCCGTTTAGGATGGGACAGGCTCGGGCCCGCTGCCCAGGAGCCCGGACGAAGGAGCGCCGGTTTGCCCGTTCTGCCTCTGATCGACCTGCTGATCCTGGTCGGGTGGACGACGATCTCGATCGGCGCCGTGCTGAAGGCGATCTACGTGTCCACGTCCTACCGCCCCACCTTCCTCGGGCTGGGGCCGCTCGACCTGCTGCTGGTCGCCGGCTGTGCGCTGCTCTTCGCCCTGGCCCTGGCCGCCCGCACCTGGGTGAAGGCCAACGAGCCCGGGCTGCTGGCGGCGCGACGCCGTCTGGCGCGGCTGCAGGAGCGCCGGCTCGACGGCGGCGGCCACCCCGACTTCGTCGACGACGACGGGCTGGCCGACGAGGGGCTCCGCGAGGAGGCCATCCCGTCGGTGGGGCGGCGCTGAGGCCGAGGGGCGCGCGGGCCCACCACGCCGCCGCACAGCATCACCACGCCGCGGGCCGCGGTCTCTCCCCGATGACGAGCGATGACGGAGCGATGACGGGACGAGGTCGCAGGCGGCCGGCGTGGCGCGCCGCACGCCGATCGGGTGCCTGGCGTGGGCGCGCCGTGCCGCCTCGTTGGACCGGCGCGTCTACCCGCGGCCGGGAAGGAGCTGCCGGGCGGAGTGGGCGAGCTCGACGTACAGCCATGCGCTGCTGACGACGATCTGACGCGCTCTTCGAAGGGTCGACTTCACGAGGTTGATCTCCTGCCTGGGTCCTGACCGGGAAGTGGGCGAAAGCCGGCTCGCGTGGCGTGAAAATTCGGGGCGCCGGCCCCGATGCGTGGGATCCCCGCGGGTGCCGTGATACAGTCCGCGATCCGGCCCGGCCGGAGTCCCGCTCCGGGGCTCCGGCCGGGCCCCGCCGAAGGACGATCAGCCATGGCCAGCACCCGACCCGGCGCCGCAGCGCCGGCCTCCTCGCGCAAGATCTGGATGGACGGCCAGCTGGTGCCCTGGGCCGACGCCTCGGTGCACCTGCTCTCCCACAGCCTGCAGCGCGGGTCGCTCGTCTTCGACTACCTGAGCGTCCACGAGACGCCCCGGGGCGCTGCCGCCTTCCGGCTCGACCTCCACGTGGAGCGCTTCCTCGAGTCCTGCCGCCTGTCGGCGCTGCCCATCGAGGAGGACGCCGGGCAGGTGTTCGAGGCGGTGCTCGAGACCCTGCGCGCCAACCCCGGGGCCACGGCCGCGAAGATCTGCGCCTTCCTGCCCAGCATCGAGGTGGACGTGGTGCCGCTCGACGCCCGGGTGAGCCTGGCCGTCGCCGCCTACGACCCGGTCGAGGACGTGGTGAAGACCAAGCCCCGGGAGCTCTGGGGCGCGCGGCGGCCGACCCTCAAGCTGTGGATCGAGAAGGAGCGCTCCCAGCGGCGCCCGGACATCATCCCCGCCCAGGCCAAGGTGGCGGCCAACTACGAGTCGCCCATGGTGGCCAAGTGGAAGGCCCGAAAGCAAGGCTACGACGAGATCGTGCTGGTCGACTCCGACGGCTTCCTGGCCGAGGGCCCCACCACCAACGTCTTCCTGGTGGAGAGCGACGGCACCGTGTGTACCCCGCCGCTCGCCAACGTGCTGCCCGGAATCACCCGCCGCTCCATCCTCGAGCTGGCCAAGCACGACGGCATCCCCGTGCGCGAGCAGCCCCTGCGCCCGGACGCGCTCTTCGACGCCGCCGAGGTGTTCCTCACCGGGACCAGCGCCGGGGTGTGGCCGGTCGAGTCGGTGGACGGCCGCGCGGTGGGCGAGGCCACGCCCGGACCGGTGAGCGCCCGCCTGCGCGAGCACTTCGAGCGGGTGGTCTCGGGCCGGGACCCGGACTTCGCCCACTGGCTCACGCCCGCCCAACCGACCGATCCGACCGATCCGACCGATTCGGCCGGGGGAGGCGGCGAGTAGATGCGCGTCCTCTCCGGCATGCAGCCCTCGGGCGATGCGCTCCACCTGGGCAACTACTTCGGCGCCCTGCGCCAGTGGGTGGAGCTGCAGCAGAAGTACGAGGAGACCCTCTACTTCATCGCGGACTACCACTCGATGAACTCGGTGCGCGACGCCAGCGTGCGTCGCGGCTACACCATGGGCGTGGCCCTCGACTACCTGGCCGCGGGCATCGACCCCGAGCGCGCCATCCTCTACCGCCAGAGCGACGTGCCCGAGGTGTGCGAGCTGACCTGGATGCTGATGACCGTGACCGGCATGGGGCTGCTCGAGCGCGCCCACGCCTACAAGGACAAGGTGGCCCAGGGCCAGCCGGCCGACGCCGGGCTCTTCACCTACCCGGTGCTGATGGCGGCGGACATCCTGTTCTGCCACGCCGACCTGGTGCCCGTGGGCCAGGACCAGAAGCAGCACGTCGAGATGACCCGCGACATGGCCCAGAGCTTCAACCACACCTACGGCGCGGAGGTGCTGAAGCTGCCCGAGCCCTACATCCTGAAGGACGTGGCGGTGGTGCCCGGCACCGACGGGCGCAAGATGAGCAAGTCCTACGGCAACACCATCGAGATGTTCGCCGGCAAGAAGAAGCTGAAGAAGTCGGTGATGGGCATCGTCACCGACTCGACCCCGGTGGAGGATCCCAAGGACCCCGACCACTCCCTCTTCCAGCTCCATGCCCTGTTCGCGGACGAGTGCGAGCAGGCCGCGATGGCCGAGCGCGCCCGGGCCGGCGGGCTCGGCTACGGCGATGTGAAGAAGGCCCTCTTCGAGCGACTCATGGACTACTTCGGTCCCATGCGCGCGCGCCGCGAGGACTACGAGAAGCGCCCCGACGACGTCGAGGCCATCCTGGCCGACGGCGCCCGCCGCGCCCGCGAGCTGGCCGCCCCGGTGATGGAGGCCTGCCGCGGGGCGGCGGGAGTCGGTCCGCCCAAGAGTTAGCGGCGGGCGTGGGCCCGCCGGGCCAGAGGCGCTAGAAGCGGTAGGACAGCCCCAGGCGCGGGGCCATCTGCGCGTAGCTCGCGTCGTCGGGTCCCACGCCGACTCCGCCCGACAGCTCGAAGCCGATCACCACGGCCGGGGTCGCGTAGAGGTCCAGGCCGATTCCCAATCGGCCCGCGAAGTAGCCGATGGTGTCGTCGGTTCTGGAGTTCGAGCGTTCGAAGTGGGTGACGCCGCCACCCACGCCGGCCAGCAGGAAGGGCTGGACACGGCTCGTGAACACGTAGAACTTGCCGTTCACGGTGAGCGCGGTGCTGGTGAGCTCGTCGGCCTTGTCGCCGCCGGTGAGCGCCTGGCCGAGCGCGCTGCCGAAGCCCGTGGCGCGCGTGAACTCGGCCACGCCCTCCACGGCGAAGCGGGGATGGAGCCGCTGGCCCACGTGGAGCGCGCCTCCGTAGCCCACGCCGAAGTCGCCGTCGTGGTCGTCGGAGTCCACGCCGACGGTCGCCGGCCAGGCGAAGCTGAGGCCGACGTAGGGGCCCGGGCGGCCCCAGGGCTCGGCCTCCGCGGTGGGGACGACGAGCAGGGCGGCGACTGCGGCGACGACCGCCGCGAGGGCCTCGGATCGGGAAATCCTCATGGCCTGTCCTCCTCTCGGGGGGTGACATGGCCTCGGCGACTCCGGAGTTCGACCCGGGTGCAAGTGTGCCGGTTCCGGCGGGTCGCGGCGCGGGTTGGTTCCGCTACAGGTTGCGCCGGCCGTGTGGAATCCGCCCTCATACGCCGGCTCCGGACTCAACTCCCCCCACCCCCACGCCGATAACCACTCCGGACCCTTGAGTCACGGAGTTGCGCCATGCAGAAGTCCCGCCGCCGCCCCATGGGCTGGCTCGCCGCAGCGCTCGCGTTCGCCCTGGTCGGGGCGGGCGCCTGCAACTGGATCGACACCTCGCCGGACGTCACCGGCGAGGCTCCGCTCGAGGAGGGCGCCATCGACCCCGCGCTGCTGGCCCGGGCCGAGGACGGCGACGCGGAGTCTCAGTACCAGCTGGCGCTCTTCCTGCTGGCGCGACCTCACCCGGAGCCCGACTGGCCCACCGCCCGCGACTGGCTCGAGGAGGCGGCCGACCAGGAGCACGCCGCGGCCCAGGCAAGGCTCGGCGGCATGCTGGCGCGCGGGCAGGGCGGTCCCGTCGACCTGGCCGCAGCCAAGCGCTGGCTCGATCGCGCGGCGGAGAAGGGCGAGCCCCTGGCCTTTCTCGAGACCGGACACTTCCATGTGAACCCCGAGCACCCGCGGCCCGATCCAGTGAAGGCCGTGCAGTGGTGGCGCCGGGGCGCGGAGAGCGGTCTCCCCGAGGCGCAGCACGCCCTGGGCCGCGCCTACGAAGAGGGGCTCGGCGTCGACGTCGATCTCGAGCAGGCGCTCTCGTGGTATCGCGCGGCGGCGGACCAGGACTCGGCGCAGGCCCAGTACCGGATTGCCCGTCTCTACCACGAGGGCCTCGGCGTCGAGCGCGACTCGGCCGAGGCGGCCACCTGGTATCGGCTCGCGGCCGAGCGCGGCTTCGCGCCCGCCCAGTCGCAGCTCGGCTACATGTACGCCACCGGAGACGGCGTCCCCACCCGCCACGACGAGGCGGCGCGCCTCTCGCGCGCGGCAGCCGAGCAGGACGACGCCGACGGCTGCAACAACCTGGCGGTGCTCTACCTGAAGGGCTTCGGTGTCGCCCAGGACTTCGGCGAGGCGCGGCGCTGGTTCGTGCGCGCGGCCAACCTCGGACACGCCGCCGCCCAGAACATGCTCGGAACCCTCTACCTGACGGGGCAGGGCGTGCCCGAGAACCCCGCCGAGGCCGAGCGCTGGTGGCGACAGGCGGCCGAGCAGGGTCATGCGGCCGCGCAGTACAACCTGGGTGGCATGTACAGCCGCGATCTCTCGCCCGACATGACCCGGGAGGAGGCGCTCGAGTGGCTGGGCCGGGCCGCGGCCCAGGGCCACGTCCAGGCCGGCGTCGAGATCGCCGAGCTGGAGAGCCAGGCGGGGCTCTCCGCCGAGCTCCCCGCCGAGGAAGCCACGCTGTAGGGCGCTACGCGGGCTTCGTTCCCGCCACCTTCAGGCTCACGACCGAGCCGGCGGCCCGGTCGATGGCGGCCTCGTCCATGCCCAGCCCGCGGGCCTCCTCGATGAGCTGGGGGAAGAGGTCGCGCACGGTGGCGCCGAACGAGCTCTCCTGCACCACCTCCACCGGCTCGAAGCCCGCGCCGCGGATCGCCGCCAGGTAGTCGTCGCGCAGCAGCGCGCCCGCGATGCAGCCCACGTAGGCCTCGACGCTGCTCTTCAGCGCGTCGGGGATGGGCCGCAGCGTCACCAGGTCGGAGATGAGCATGCGCCCGCCGGGCCGCAGCACCCGGAAGGCCTCGCGAAAGACCGCCGGCTTGTCGGGCGACAGGTTGATGACGCAGTTCGAGATGACGACATCGACGCTGGCGTCGTCCACGGGCAGCTTCTCGATGAAGCCGTGCCGGAACTCGACGTTCGTGACGCCGGTGGCGGCGGCGTTCTTGCGCGCCCGCTCGAGCATGTCCTCGGTCATGTCCACACCGATCACGCGACCCGTGGGTCCCACCTGCTGGGCGGCGAGGAAGGCGTCGAAGCCGGCGCCGCTGCCGAGGTCGACCACCACGTCGCCCGGCCGCAGGGCGGCCAGGGCGGTCGGGTTGCCGCAGCCCAGGCCGAGGTTCGCGCCGTCGGGCACGGCCTCCAGCTGCTCCTCTTCGTAGCCGATGCTGCGGCCGTATTCGTCGCTGCCGCCCAGCGGCGCGTGCTCTCCTTCGCCGCGGGCGATGCGCCCGTAGTGGTCGCGGACCTGCTCGTGGACGTCCGGGGAGTCGGGGTCGTGGGTCATGACGGTTCGTCTCCTGGGCAGCAGAGGGGAACGAGGGCCCGGCAGCGGTCGAGGATCTTCTCGAGCCGCTCCACCATGCACGGGCCGTCGACTTCGAAGAAGACGTGGCGGCCCTGCCTGGTGCGCCGCACCACGCCGGCCTCGTGGAGGCAGGCGAGGTGGCGCGAGATCACGCTCCCGTCCTGGGGAAACTGGCTGGCGATGGTGCCGACGTCGGCCGAGCCGACCTCGGTGAGATAGGCGGCGATCTCCACCCGCACCGGCTCGCACAGCGCGCGGAAGAGCGCCGAGTCGATGATCTCCCGGAACTCGTGGGCGGCGCGGCGGCGAACGGCGGCGGTGGGTCGGGCCATGAAGCATGTATTATTGCACATGAATGCAAATGTCAAGCCCGCCGGCGCCTGTGGGGGTGACGCGCCCCGCGCCGCAGCGGGCGAGCCGGGGATCGCCGAGCGCGTTGCGCCGCCGCCGGCTGCACCGGGCCAGCCGGCGGCGTACGAGTGGTCGTTCCCTAGCTCGGCGGGACGAGGTGGGTCGCGACGTCCGTGCGGTAGGCCAGCCGGGCGGGGACGGCCCCGGCCAGGGCGGCAACGAGCACCACCGCAACGGGCGCGATCCCGAAGACCGGGTGCCAGATCCATGGGTCGAGGACGACGCCGGTCTGGCTGCGCACGATCGCGCGGGCCAGGGCGAAGATCCCGGCGTAGACGAAGAAGCCGAGGAGGGCGCCGAGGGCTCCGATGCTGGCCGCCTCGCCGACGATCGCCGCCGAGACGGTGCGGCGGCGCGCCCCGAGCGCGCGCAGGATCGCGAAGTCGCGACGCCTCTCCTGCATCGTGTTCACGATGCTCGCGACGATCGAGCCGGCGGCCACGAGAACGACCAGGTAGGCCACGAGTCCCAGCACGCGGATGGCCCACCCGAGCTTGTCGAACAGGTCTGCCATCACCCGGCCGATGGGCCAGGCCAACGTCGCGACCTTCCCCTGCTTGTTGATCGTCTGGTCCAGGAAGAAGCCCGCCTGGGGAGCGGCGAGGTCCAGCATCACGGCGCTCACTTCCTTGTGCTCGTCGGGGATCGCCGCGCCCGGCTCGGCTTCGTAGGTGTCGCCGCTGCCGCGGAGCACGTGTCCGGCCATGCGGTATATCCCTTCCAGGGGGATCCAGATCACACGGTCGGCGGGGGTGTTGCTCGCTTCGAGGACACCCGCGACCACGTACTCCTCGGCGTGCCGGGCGCCCTCGTCGTAGACGAGACCGTGGTACGGGTGGAACGCGTCGCCCAGCGAGAGTCCGGTCTCCCGTGCGACGCTGCTCCCGATCACGGCCTCGGGCCGTTGCGGATCGAAGAGTCGGCCCCCGGCGGCCACGCGAAGTGCGGGACCGCCGTCGTTGCCCGTCCCGGTGAAGAGCTCGCGCAGGGTCCCGACGATGCGGAAGCCGCGGTAGTTGTCGCCGACCGCGTACGGGATCGCCCGCTCGACCTGGGGATCGCGCTCGATCGCTTCGTAGAGCGTCCACGGGATGTTTCCGGGCGAGGTCTCGAGGTGGAAGACCGCGTTCAGCACGAGCTGGAGCTGGCTCCCGCGTGCACCGAGGACGGCGTCGAAGCCCAGTGGACCTGCAGTGAAGGCGCGCAGGCTCTGCTCCTGGATGGCGAAGACGGCGAGGACGAGCCCGGTCGCGAGCCCGACGGAAGTGATCGTGATCCAGCTCGAGAAGGCGTGCTCGCGCAGGCTGCGGCGCACCAGGAGAAGGAGTCCAGCCCTCACGACGTCGTCTCCGTTCGCGCGAGCGCGCTGAACTCCTCGCAGCGCTCGAATGCGCCAAGCACCTCCTGGTCGTGACTCACGAGCAGCAGTGCGGCGCCCATCTCGGCGGCGGTCTCCCGCAGCAGCGCGAGCGCCGCGGCGGCGTTCGCCGGGTCGAGGTTGCCCGTGGGCTCGTCCGCGAGGACGAGCGCGGGACGGTTCGCCAGCGCGCGCGCGACGGCCACCCGCTGTCGCTGCCCCAGCGAGAGCTGGGTCGGCCGGTAGTGCATGCGATCTGCCAGCCCCACGCGCTCGAGCAGGTGCCTTGCGCGGTCCTCGTCCTCGCCGGCGCCGAAGTGCATGGCGAGCAGGACGTTCTCGAGGGCCGAGTAGGCCGCGAGCAGGTTGAAGCTCTGGAAGACGTAGCCCACGAGTCGGCCGCGCAGGTGGTCCCGCAAGGCCTCGCGGCGTGTGGTGATCGGCTCGCCGGCCACGAGGATGCGGCCGGCGTCGGGGCGGAGGATGCCGGCGATGAGGTGGAGGAGCGTGGTCTTGCCGCAGCCGCTCCGCCCGTGCAGCGCGGCCTGCTCGCGCTTCGCCAGCGAGAGCGCCTGCAGGTCGATCACCGTCTGCCGGTCGCCCCGGGGCGTGACGAAGCTCTTGCGGAGCCCTTCGATGCGCAGCGCTTCGGTCACCCGGGGCGAACCTTCGCCTCGCGCATGCGATAGAGGCTCATGACGGTGCCCCGTCGCACCTCCTCGCCGACCTCGAGGAGACCCAGCACCGTGGCGACGCCAAGGGGCTCGAGGTCGAACGATCGACCCTCCGGAGCCGCGACGTGGATCCACTGGTTCATGGAGAGCCCATCTCCGAAGCAGCAGCCGATCTCGTTCTTGGCGGCGAGGATGAACTCCGTGATGCGGCCGTCCCGCATCGAGATGGGGAGGACGAATCCGCGCACGGCGACCGGGCGGCGGTCGAGCGCGCGCACCTCGGGTGGGAACAGCTGCCCGTGTCGCTCGGACAGAGCCTCCGGCGACGCGTCCTCGAGCGCGCCCGGCACCTGGAGGTCGTATGTGAAGCCGCCCAGGGTGTCCCAGGAGACCGGCTGGAAGCTCTCCCGCTCCTCGCCCTCGAGCTCCGCCTCGGCGGGCGTTGGCGCGCTGCGAAACCCGAGGGAGACCCACTGGGGGACCAGCGCGAGCCCGGCCAGGTAGGTCGCGATCACGCCGTACTTGAGCCAGCGCCGGGAGCGTGTCCGCCCACCGGGCCGGTCCTCTCGGTGCGGAGTGTCGTGGCTCATGAACCTTCCTCCGTGGCGCCTTCGTGGTTCTCGTTGCCTTCCGGGAACCGGAAGGACACGCGCTCGAAGCGTCGTCCCTTGACCTCGAGCCGGCGGACCTCGCCCCGGAAGCGGAGCAGCCCCGCGAGCCGCTCGGAGCGACCCACGAACTGGGATGTGTCGTGTTCGGTCTCGCCGGTGAGGACGTTCGCCACCGGCATCAGCTCGAGGGCGAAGCGTTCACCGCCCTCCGGCTGGACGTCGATCTCGAGAGACGGCTGCTGCACGGGAACGCCGCGGTCCGCCTCTCCGTCGAGCACGTACGCGGTCATCTCCCCGTTCCCGGGGTCGAGGCTCAGCTCCAGGTGGGCGAACTCGTCGCCGAAGACGACGAGCGTGCCGCCGTGCGGTGCGCGGTGTTCGTGGTGTGCGTCGGTTTCGCCCGCTGCCACCGGAGCGGCCCACAGGCCCGCGACGACGCACACGAGCGCCGGGAAATGTCTCATACCAGCCCCCCGCCGAGCCTCTGCATTCGACTCGGCATGGATTCCCGCAGAGCGTCCGCAAGCACGGACGCGTCCCTGGGTTCAGATGCTCGGCGGGAAGGGGGGAGCGCGCGACGCGGACCGGGCCCAGAGGATCCGCTCGTGGGGCGCGGGCTTCGCGTGGATGCTGCGTCGATCGGCCTCGACGCCGCTGGAGAGGGAAGAGGGCGAAGCGACGAGGAGAGCGTGCCCGAAGGCCGGCGCGATGCTGCACAGGGAGCAGGACGCCGGATCGTGTCCGCCGTGCTCCTCGCCCTCGGCAGGCTGGTCCTGGGTGGCGTCCGGGGGGCTCGGGGGAGTCGGAGTCGAATGGGCCGCCGCGACCGTGGTCGCCGCCGCGAGTCCGACCAGCAGCAGCGCGGAGAGCAAGCGCTTTCTCAGGGGCTGGGCCGTCATCGCGGGTGTCTCTCCATCTTCGCACCAGTCTGGAGAAGCCGGAGGCCCCGAGCAAGAGGTCCTCGGCCGTACCCATCGGCGCTCCGGCCGTGGGACTCGAGCGCTTCCCCGGGGTGGACCGGGGAGGGAACTCCTGCGCCTCGGGCGGCACACCAGGGTAGGCCCGTGCGTTCGTCGTGTCGGTTCGCGCCGGTGGGGCGGAAGCGGGCAGCAGTGACTCTCTTCGTGTCTCCAGGAATCGTTCTTCTCGAGGTGTTTGCGCGGTCGTGAGCGGCCCGAGTCTCGCACTGCTGACCTTCGCTGCCCTGCTGGTGATCTCCGGCGTGGTCGCTCGAGCCCTGCATCGGCGCTCCCGCGTCAGGCTTCGACTGCATTCCGACTCCAGCGAACGAGCCACGCCGGGGCGCGGTCGGACCGCGATGTCCAGCCCGAGCAGTCTGCAGGTCGGGCTCGTCGTGGGCGTCGTCCTCGCCGGGATCGTCGCGCCGTGGTCCGGGCGACCCTGGATCGCCGTCGGCCTGGGCGCGATCGCGGGGGCGCTCGCCTTCATCGCCCACCGCACCGCCGCGGACCGCGCGGACCTCACCCTCGAGGAGGGGCTCGCCGATGCGCTCGACCTGGTCACGTCTGCGCTTCGGGCCGGCGCCAGCCCGCTCGACGCCCTGCGGCGCGCCGCGCGCGACGCGCGGGAGCCGCTGCGTGGATTGCTCACCGATCTGACCGGGCGACTCGCGGCGGGGGAGGCGCCGGTCGATGCAACGCGCCGGCTCCTGGAGGAGGCGCCCCTCGAATCCGTCCGACTGCTCGTGCTCTGCCTGTCCGTCCAGTGGCACGCGGGCGGCCAGCTCTCCCGGTCGCTGGCGCTGGTCTCCCGGACCGTGCGAGACCGCGCGGACGTTCTGAGGCGCGTGGAGACCCAGGCGGCCCCGACGCGGGGCTCCGTGCTGCTGTTGATGGCCGCCAACGTGGCGATCGCCGGGATCGTCTGGAGCAACGACCCCGCCGGCATCGGGATGTTCCTCGACAGCGGGATCGGAACGGGGCTCGTCAGCGGAACGCTCCTGTGCCAGGCGATCTCGCTCGTCTGGATGTGGCGCCTGTCCAGGATTCCCCTCTGATGCCGGCGGTCGAGGTCCTCGTCCTGTCGAGCGGGTTCGTGCTGATCGCCTCGGCCGCGCTGCTCGCGGTGCGGGCCGAGCGGGCGCGTCGGGCCGAGGCGCGGCTGTGGACGGAGGTCGGGTCCGCTCCCCCCAGCCGCTCGCGGATCGGCCGGTGGCTCGCGCTCGCGGGGGCGGATCGCCCGGATGCCGAGCGGGAGTTCTGGTCGCGCCAGGCGATCGCCACGGCCCTCGGTCTGACGATCGCAGGGCTCTGGATGGCCAGCGACCTGAACGACGACCTGCCGCGCCAGGCCCTCGCGATTCCCGTCTTCGGTGCCGCCGCGGCCACGGTCGTCCGATTCGTGCCGCTCTTCCTGGCGATCTCGATCTCGGCCGTTCCGGCCCTTCGCGTCCGGGCCGCTCGCCGCGCACGGGTCGCGGCGCTGGAGCACGACCTTCCCTCGGCGCTCGAGACGCTTGCGACCCTGGCGGAGTCCGGGCTCGGCTTCGAGGCTGCACTCGATCGCTATCTGTCGGCCACGCCGCCCCGGCCGCTCGCTCGGGAGCTCTCGCGGGTGCAGAGCGAGATGCGTGCCGGCGAGAGCCGGACCACGGCGATGCGTCGGCTCGCCGACCGGACCCAGGTCGCCGCCATCCGGAGCTTCGTGTCGGCCTGGGTCCAGGCCGAGGAGGTCGGCGCCGGAATGGCCGAGATCCTCCGCACGATCGCGGACGATCTCGCGCGACGGAGTCGCGAGCGGGCCCTCGCCCGGGCCGAGGCGCTGCCCGAAAAGCTCGTGTTTCCGCTGGTCGTGGGCTTCCTGCCCGGGATTCTCGTCTGGACACTCGGTCCGGCGGTCCACCGGCTGGTGGAGCTCATCGACGCCATCATGCTGGCTCCGCGCTAGAGCGCCCTCCCAGCGACGGCCCCAGACGCGAAGGAGGCGCGGTCCTCCGTGTGGAAGACCGCGCCTCTCGGGGCCCCCTGCCGCCGAGGGCCCCCTGTGCCCTGGCGGCTCGGGGGGACTCAGTCGCGCCGGCGACCGACCACGAGGAGACCCGTCAGCCCCGAGGCGAGCAGCAGGAGGGTTCCCGGCTCCGGAACGAGGTTGGTCTCGACCCAGGCCTCGGCCAGCTCGATCGCCTCTTCCATCTCGACCTCGTTCTCCTCGGTGAACGTCCCGAAGAGGATGAAGAAGGACGAGGAGGGATCGAGGAATCCGTCGACCCCGATCTGGGCCTCGACGAGATAGATCCCCTCGGTCACGTCGTCGGGCGTGAGGCTGGCGTCGCCGTACAGGGCGTAGTCGATGTGCTCGTGCAGGAGGCCGGTCGCGGACGTGGTGCCCAGCGCCATCCCGGCGGCCCCGGCGCTGCCGTCCAGGACGGACACGCCGCCCAGGAAGTCCGTGACCTCGAGGACCTCGGCGCCGGTCGTCGGGCCGAAGCTCACCGAGCCGGTGCCGTCCCAGAACGAGAGGCTTCGCCCGCCCAGGCCCAGGACGATGTCCAGGCTCACGTCGACAGAGCCGGGCAGATTGTCGGCGCCGGCCGGCAACGAGCCGACGCTCGCGTCACTCAGCGCGGTCCAGCCCGGATCGTCCCCGGTGAACTGTCCGTCCTCGTCGGGGTCCATGAGCTCGCCTTCGAAGACCTCGGCCGCGCCGAAGGTGAGCTCGCCGAAGTCGAAGCCGCCGATCTGCAGCTCGCCGCCTTGCTGGTACACGTTCACATCGAAGTGAGCCGCATGAGCTGAGTCCGTCCCCATGAGCAGCAGCGAGGCAGCAAGCGCGCTCAACGTCAGGGTCCGCATGTCTGAAGTCTCCTTGTGTTCAGGGGCGGACGAGCCCAACCAAGCGCCTTGCTCCACGTGATCGTCCGTTCCCATCCCACGAGTGCCGTTCGACCCGGGCGGGTTCCGCCGGGACGCTCAGGCGGGAGCCAGGCGTCTTCGCATGGCGGCGCCGAGGAGCGAGACGAGGATCACGAGCTCGCTGCCGAGTCCGCAGGACTTGTTCGGAGCCTCGCGGTCGTCGTCCTCGCTCGCGCACTGGGGGTCGGCGGGGAAATCGATCTGCCCGTCGCCGTCGTTGTCGATGCCGTCGTCGCACTGGAGCTTCTCGGAGGGATCCTCGAGGCTCTGACAGCCGAGGTCGTCCGGGAAGTCCGAGAGCCCGTCGCCGTCGTTGTCGATGCCGTCGTCGCAGGCGAGCGCCAGGGAGTACTCGGACTCGTCGAGCGCGCCGTCGCAGCCGGGGTCTTCGCTGCCGGCGCCGAGGCCTCCGCCATCGTGGTCGACGACCCCGTCGCCGTCGTTGTCGAAGCCGTCCTGGCAGTCGGGAACGTCGAGGTTGGCCTCCACCCACTGCACGGCCGCGTCCCAGTCGGAGCTGCTCTC
Organism: Myxococcota bacterium; assembly: GCA_050618075.1. Taxonomy (GTDB): domain Bacteria; phylum Myxococcota_A; class UBA9160; order UBA9160; family UBA4427; genus JBNLVL01. The sequence goes on along the minus strand of JBNLVL010000008.1, from coordinate 151,443 downwards.
GTTGTACCGGAAGACGATCCAGAAGCGCGGCGAGGGAGCCGCGGCATCCGCGGGGAGAACGGGCGAGATGGAGGTCTCGAGCGCGAGGAGGTAGATCCCGCTCGATGCGCTCGCCGTCGGGCGCAGGTGGAAGTCGAGGTGTCTGTGGATTCCACCCGATGCCGGCTCGGTGTCGATCAGGAAGCCCGCGGCGGGCTCGGTCCCACCGTCGGCAATGGCCAGATCCGACCCGTACGAGATCTCGATCGTCTCGCCGTTCGGCACCGGGCCCCAGGAGATGGGGTAGGTGTCGCCGTCCCAGTAGGAGAGGTTGAGCCCCGTGAGAGGCTCGACGGCGATGTCGAAGTAGATCTCGGCGCCGTCCGGAAGGGCGCTCATGCCCGGAGGCGAGTCGTTCGAGGTGTGGCCGGGATCGTCCGTCCAGAGCCCGCCCTGTCCGCTGTTGAACGTGAAGGTGTTCGAGAACACGCGCACGTCGGGAATCAGCGTGAGCGAATCGAAGTCCGTCGCTCCCGTCTTCACGTGACCGTCGTTCACCCCGTAGAGCATGTCGAGGTGCTGGGCACTGGCGGCGGGCGCGAGGGTCGAGGCCCACACGAGGATGGCAGCCCAGCCCAGTCGCCTTCCGATCCGAGATCGCTCCGACACGCAGTCCCTCCTTTCGCGCACGCACGTACGCATGCATCCTTCCCGTGCCGGTCGCTCCCGAATCGTTCCCGATCGCTGTTCGAAAGTGCCGGTTCTGGAGAATCGGGGGGGAGGCACCACCATCGACCGCCTCGGCGCTTGAGGCTCGGCCGCCACCTGTTGTATGGTCCGCCACCATGGGCGTGTGTCTCTTCCGCAGGTCGTTCGTGCTCGCGAGCTTCATCGCGCTGCTGCACCTGACGCCCGGTTTCCACGCGCTCGCCCACGATGGCCACGACTCGGTCGCCGACAGGAACGTCGCAGCGATCGAGCTCGACTGCGACGCATGCGCGACGTTGTCGGCGACCCGGCGTGGAATCTCCGCAAGCCCCGCCCCGATCGTGCTCTTCCTGCCGGCGCCCGTCGCCTTCGACTCGACGCACGTCGAGCAGCTCCTCGATGGCCGTTTCCTGCCATCCTCGTCTCCCCGCGCCCCGCCCCTCGCCTGATCCCGGATTCGTCGGAGAGTGACGGTCCTCGGGCCGTCCGTGTGTCTCCTCTCACATCTGCGGACTTCCGCCATGACCACATGGAACCCCCGAAGCGGGGGCGCGTGCCGCGCCCTTCGCGAGCCGGGTCGGCCGGATTGGGCGACCCGCCTCGACTCCGTGCAGAAACACCTGAACGAGCTGCGTTCCGTTGCGGCCCGCGTCCTGGGGTCCCGGGACGAGGCCGAGGATGCGGTTCAAGAAGCCCTCGTCACGTTCTGGCGCCTGCGAGACGAGCCGCCGAACGTGCGTGCCTGGCTGGTGCGGACCGTGCTGCACCGAAGCCTCCACGCGCGGCGCACCGCGATGCGCCGTCGCAAGTGGGAGAGCCGGGCCGGCGAAGAGCTGTCCCGAAGCTGCGCTCTCTGTGCCCCCGGCGACGAGCTCGAGCGGCGCGAGCTCCTCGAGACGCTCGACAGCGCCCTGGCGGGTCTCTCCGAGGAGCACCGCGTCGTGCTCGCGATGCGCGAGATCCAGCACCTCGACTACGACGCGATCTCCCGGGAGCTGAGGGTGCCCGTCGGCACGGTGCGCTCCCGGCTCAGCCGCGCACGCGCGGCACTCCGGGCCGAATTTCACGCGGTGGCGCCGGAATCGTGCCTTCGGCAGGCCCGATGAAGTCCCACCCGGGCAGCCTGGCGCTCGCCCTCAGCCTCGCACTCGCACTCGCACTCGCACTCGCTCCGAGCGCGTGGAGCGCTCCTCACGGAGATCGGTCGGTGCAGATCGGGACCCACAGGCGGGTGCTGCTGCCTCAGGCGATCACGCGGATCTCGATCGCCGATCCGGCCGTGCTCGACGTGCAGGTCCTGAATGCCCGCGAGCTGCTCGTGCTCGGCCGCCGCGTGGGGCAGACCAACGTCATCCTGTGGCTCGAGGACGGCTCGGTCCAGGATCGGCTGTGGAGCGTCCAGCGGGATCTCACCCTGCTGAACTCGGTGCTGCGCGACATCCACCCCGACATCCGGGCCGAGAGCGCGCCCGATCGGGACGCGGTCGTGCTCCGCGGCCAGGTTCCGAACATCCGGTTCTCGGGCGCGGCGGAGGACGCCACCCGGAGCTTCCTGGCGGGTGGGTCGACCGGGCGCGAGGCCGCCGTGGTCGTGCGCGTGCCCGCCCCGACGGAGGGGGCGGATCCGGACGCGGAGGACGCGCCACTGTCGGAGCCGGCCGTTCGCTCCGAGCGGGGCAGGGCGACGTCGTCTCGCGGCACTCGGGTCCTCAACCTCATCCGCGTGGGAGAGCTTCCGGCGAGGCTCGAGGAGCGGCTGCTCTCGGCCGTGAGGCCGATCGGCGGCGACGAGGTGCGCGTCAGGCGGATCGCGCGAGACGACGCGCCCGACGACCGGGTGGACAGCTTCGTCTTCGAGGGCCGGGTCCAGAACCAGGTCACGCTCGTGCGCGTGTTGACCACCGCGGCGCACGTGCTGCGCGGGTCGGCCCAATCGGCCGACATCCAGACCCTCGCCGACGAGGCCGGCTCCCTGCGCACCAGCGGCGCCGCCTCCGGCGGCGGGACCGTCGCGTCGGTCGTGTCGAGCGCGGGCTCCAGGTCGGGTGGAGGCGGAGGGGGCAGCAGCGTCCGCAGCAACCCGGCGCGGGCACCGGCCCTGAGCGCGGCGGGCGGCCGCATCCTCTCGTTCCTCGAAGTCCGCGACCTGCCCCAGGTCCGGATCGAGGCGCGGCTCTACGAGGTCAACCGATCGCGCCTTCGCGACTGGGAGCCGAGCATGAACCTCCTGCTCGGCGACTTCTCCCAGGGATCGCTCCTGCCGTCTCCGCTCGCGAGGCTCTCCCAGGGCGACGAGGCGGCGAGCGTGGGCTCGTCCGGCTCGACCGTGCAGAACGTGCTCTCCCTGCTCGGCGGCGGCCTGGCGAACAGCTTCCAGTTCCAGAGCGGTCTGGTGGCGCTCGATCTCCTGTTCTCGCTGCTCGAGAACGAGGGCATCGCGCGGAGCCTGGCGACGCCCTCGCTCACCGTCCTCTCGGGCGAGTCGGCCGAGCTGAACGTCGGCGGCCAGATCCCGATCGACACCACGATCGAGACCGACACGAGCGCCGCGAGCGGGACGCTCTTCAGCTCGACGACGTTTGCGGATTTCGGCGTGAACTTGAGCGTGGCGCCGCGGGTCGGGGAGAACGACTTCATCACGATGGATGTCGCGCCCAGCATCTCGTTTCCGAACCTGGCCCTGACTTCGAGCATCTCGGACGCCACGGGAACGACCCAGAGCACGACTTCCTTCGAATCGCGCAGCCTGAGCACCAGCGCGCGGCTGCTCGACGGACACGTGCTCGTCATCGCCGGGCTGCTGCAGCAGAACACCTCCCAGGACGCGCGGTTCACCCCCTGGCTCTACCGCATCCCGCTGCTCGGCTGGCTCGCGCGCAGCGAGGACGATCAGCAGGACGACCTGGATCTGGTGATCGTGATCAGCCCGAACATCGTGCGCGATCCGCTTCCCCGCGTCGCCCTCTGGGAGTTCGCGACGACGGCGGAGCTCCTGCGCGCGAGCTTCCCTGGGCCGGCCACCCCCGAGCCGGCGATCCAGTGAGACGATTTCACAACGGACCGGCGGAGACGCCGGCCCACCAGAGGAGGGATCGATACATGAGGACGAGAAAGCGCGGACTGCGCGACGATTCGGGCGCCGCTCTGGCCGAATACGGGCTCCTGCTCGCGGGCATCGCCATGGTGAGCATGCTGGCCGTCTCGGTCCTGGGGACCAAGGTCGGTGGCCTGATCGGCTCCGTGGCGACGATGATTCCGTCGAACACCGAGGACCTCGATGCGCCCGTCCTGGTGGGCAAGATGCTCGAGACCGAGACCAAGGATCTGAACGGCGACGGAGTGAACGAAGTGACGTTCCCGCTGGCGAGCGTGACCCACAACAACGCCGGTGAAGAGCGCAACCTCGACTTCGATTCGTCCCGCCTGGGCCAGGCCATGGGGATGGACAAGCACGACGCCTTCCATCTGTTCCAGCAGGGCACGTCGTCGGACCCGTTCGCGCAATAGGCATCATGGCTCGCGGTCGACGTGAAGAGCGTGGGGGCGTGCTGCTCGAGTTCGCCCTGACGGTGGCCGTACTCTGGATGCTGGTGGCCGGCACGATCGAGCTGGGACGCATGGTCGCGGCCGGCCATCTCATCCAGGGCGCCGCGCGCACCGGCGCGCGGGCGTTGGCGCTCGAGCCCACGCCCGTCGATGCGACGTTCGAGGCCGCGCTCGAGATGGTCTTCGACCCGGACTATCTCGTGGTCGACGTCGACGCGTGCCATGCGCTGGGTCTCAGCGTCACGGAGCTGGCCCGGGGCGACGATGCCGCCGGGCGCGCGGGCCTGCCGATCCTGAATCGCCGGCTGCTGCCGCTGATGATCCGGGAGGACCGGGAGCTCGACGGAGGTCTGCGGAGGCTCCTCCGCTACCCGGGGACCCTCGTCCGGCATCGGGAGCCGCCGGATCCCGACGACAAGCCATGCGCCACCGCGTACACCGTCGCCGTTCCGGAGCTTCGGTCCGAGGGAGGGTCCACCGCCGTGTGCTGGCACCGTGTCGTCGAAGAGCTCGGCGCCGGCGTCGAGGGTCCGTCCCGGTTCTCCCTGGCGTGCGTGAGCAGCGATTGCGGCCTCGCGGGGCTCGAGGTCCGATACCCGTTCCAGTCGGCGGCGTTCCCCGCCTGGCGAGACACCGGCGCGGTCCTGCCCGATGGCCGACCGGTGCACCGGGTCGCCGCCTGGAACGAGGGGGCGCCCGGGGAGCGCATCGACGACGCGGTCGGAGGCGGCGCCGAAGGCTGCCTGGACCTCGCCGGTGCCCTGGGCGCGGACGCCAGGCTCGGCGTCCTGGGAGAGACCACCTCGCTCGTCGATCCCTACGGCGGGGCGCTCGGTCTCGGCTCCCTTCGCGTCCTGCCGCAGATCGCTTCGGGTCCCAGCCGCGCCTATCGGAAGGTGCTGACCGGGAGCGCGCTCTATCCGCGGGAGGGGTTCCTCTGATGCGACGGCGATCGAGCAGTCTGGCCCGCTGGACGCTCCCGGCCGGGGCCGTCGTGGTCGCGACCCTGGGAGCGGCGCTGGTCTACCTGGCGGTGGCGGGCCCTTGGAACGATTCTCCCGCCGCCGGCGGACCGCCGCCGCCGGGCACCACGGCCGTGCCGATCCTCGCCCGCTCCCTGCCGGCCTTCACCCGGATCGAGATCGACCACCTCATCGATCCGTCCACCGGGAGCCTCGCGGCGGTGCACATTCCTTCGGAGTCGTTGCTCGACTCGACCATCACGTCACCGCAGGAGCTCGTGGGGCGCGTCGTGGCCAGCGACAAGAGGGCCGGGCAGGTCTTCTCGGAGAACGACCTGATGCCTCCGGGCACGCGCCCCGGTCTGGTCGCCGGGATCCCGCCGGGCAAGCGCGCCGTCTACCTGGAGGCCGGACGGGTGTCGGGGCTGCTCGGGCTGCGTCGCGGCGACCGCTTCGACCTGATGGCGAGTGGGCGCTCGCGGGGCAGCGCCGGACGTCCCGGAGGAGTCCGCGGCCGGCCGGTGGTCGAGGGCGGCGTGGTCGTGCAGCCTGCGCAGGCGCGACGCTCGCTCGCGGACGGCCGGATCGTCGAGGAGGTGGTCGTCGCAGTCGACCCCAGCGAGGTGGCGGGCCTCACGGCGGCGTTGGAGGACGGACTGCGCATCGACACGTTGCCCCACTCGGGTCGCGCCGGCGCCGCGGCCTCCGATCGCGGGTACGGAGACCGTGCCTACCGGGAGACCGCCGAGGTCGACCTCATTCGGGGCACGCGGCGGACGGTCGAGACGACCCGGGGCGGGCCGCGCCCCCCGCGCGTCTCCAGCGGCCCGAAGAACTGAGCCATGCTGGCATTCATCGGACTCCTGCTGTTCGCGCTGATGGGCGTCTCCGCGCTGGCGCTCGACGTCGGAGTGGCGGAGCTCGCGCAGAAGCGACTCGAGGTCGCGTCGGAGTTCGTCGCTCTCGAGGACGCGCGCGGATCGTCGGACGAGAAGGTGCGCACGCGGGTGGGCGAGATCCTCGCGGTCGGGCCCGACCGGCCGGGTGCGCGACTCGGGCTCGGTCCGGTCGCCCCGCTGAGCGACGCCGACCCGGGCTGCGCCGGCCGCAGGCCCGAAGGGAGCGACGGTGTCGCCGTGCTCGCCCAGCGCGTCCCCCTGCTCTTCGGCCACGGGAGCATGATCGCGTTCGCCTCCAGCACGAGCTGGGGTGAGATCCTCGACGCGCGAAACGACGCATCGAGCCCCGGGCCCACGCCGGTGCTGCCCGACTCGGCGACTCCGCCCGACCGTCTCGCCTTGCGGGAGCGGGGGGTCTGCGTGGAGGGTCGGGCCCGGGTGAGCCTGGTCCCCGCGCTGGCCGTGGCGAGCCGCGGGGCGCGCACCCTTCCGGGGACCGACCTGGGCCTGACACTGCTCGCCGGGAACGCGAATCTCCTGTGGCAGACTCGCGGAACCACCGCAGAGACGAGCTGTCTCCCGACGGCCCAAGGCGGCCTGTGGTTCGAGCTGGGCACGGTCCCCGGCGAGGCCTGCCAGTCCACGGACGTCGCGTGTACCCACGCCGTTTCGGGCGAGGTCGCGCGCATCGGATCCTCGCCGGGCGACGCCCGAGCCACGCTCGTTCCGGCGGCGGAGCCGCTCGAGCCCGAGCTCCACCGGCCGGTCGTCGTATCGTTGCGCGATGCGTCCGAGACCGTGATCGGATTCGCGACGCTCTGCCTGAGGCGCGCCGACGCGAGGACGTTCGTGGCGTTCCGGTGGAACGATGCCGCGACACCGCTCACTTCGTTCACGCCCGAGCTGCACGACCCGGCCACCCTGGACCGCTGGAGGACCGGGAGCTCGGGGCTTCACGATCGGGACGAGGCCTGTCGCCACCCGATCGACTCGAGCCTGCGATGCTTCGTCCAATCGGCCGTCCTCGCGCCTCCCGAGGTGAGCTCGTGACGGCCGATCGACTCGAGATCCTGGTGGTGAGCGGCGACCCTTCCCTGGTGGACGAGGTCCGGCAGGCGGCCGCCGCGACCGACGACGTCCACGCCTCGATCCGCTCGGCCGAGGGGCCGCGTGAGGCCGTGTCCACGGTGCGCCGGCGGCCGGTCGACCTCGTCTGCATCGAGTTCGGCCTCGACCCCAAGCCGATCCGCGACCTCGCCACCGAGCTGCGCACGATCGCGCCCAACGTCATGCTCCTCGGGCTGCACCCGCCCGACCTGGAGCACGCGGACAGCCCGGTCCTGATCGAAGCGCTGCGACTGCGTTTCGTGGACGTGCTTCGGCGACCGATCTCCGGGACCGAGCTGCGCACCATTCTGCGCGACCTCGAGGAGGCCTCCGCACGGCTCCGCGGGAACCAGGGGCTGCTCGTCGCCTTTCACAGCACCAAGGGGGGCGTCGGCAAGTCGACCCTGGCGATCAACTCGGCCTGCGCGCTCGCCCGCGAACGACCCGGACGGGTCCTCCTCGTCGACGCCTCGCTCCAGCTCGGCGTCTGCGCGCCCGCCCTCGACCTCGATCCCGAGGCCGGCCTGGCCGACGCCGCCCGCGAGTGCGCGCGACTCGACCCGAGCCTGCTCCGGGGACTCACCGCACGCCACGAGTCCGGGCTCCAGGTCCTGGCCGCGCCACGGGATGCGGTCGACGCCGCGGATGTCGACGAGGCGGCGCTCTCGCGCGTCCTCGCGATCGCGCGACAGAGCTTCGAGGTGGTGGTCGTGGACACCCTGCCCATGGTGGACGACCTGATGATCGCGGTGCTCGACCAGGCGGATCGGATCTTCCTCGTCAACCAGGCGACCGTTCCGGACGTGATCGGCGCGAGCCGGCTGCTCGACGTGCTCCGTCGCCTCGAGATCGACGCCGAGCGCTGGCGGGTCGTCGTCAATCGGACGATGCCGCGCTTCTCCGGGGCGCTGACGGCCGAGGAGATCGAGTCCCGTCTCGGAATGCCGGTGGCCTACGAGATCCCCTTCGATCGTCGCGTCTTGAGCGGTCTCAACCTGGGAGAGCCCTACGTGCTCCGCGCCAGGACATGGAGCGGGTGGGGCAGGGCGGTCGCCGAGCTGGTGTCGGACGTCGAGGGCGCTGTCGCGGAGCGCCATGGCGCGAGCAGGACGGCATCGTGAGCGCCGATCCCCGCGAGCTCAGCGCTCGGCAGAAGCTCGGCCGCACTCGCACGGGCGAGTTCACGAGCCGCCTCTCGTCGCCCTCGCCGCGCAGCGGGAGTCCGCCGGAGCCGCCCGCCGCGGACGCGGCGGCCACCCACCGGGCCATGCTCCACGCCCGCCTGCTCGACGAGCTCGCGAACCAGGGTCTGCTCCAGGCCGACGACGATCGGATCCGGCTGGCCGTTCGGGATCTCATCGAGCGCACCCGGAGCGAGGATGAGCTCCCCCTCAACCACGAGGAGGCGCGCGACCTGGTGCGCAGCCTGACGGAGGAGGCCATCGGCCTCGGCCCGCTCGCCCCCTTCGTCTCCGACCCGGCCGTCACCGATGTGCTCGTCAACGGGCCGCGACAGGTCTACATCGAGCGCTTCGGCCGCCTCGAGCGGGTGCACGCGCCGTTCAAGGACGAGGCGCACCTGCTTCGCATCATCGAGCGCATCGCCGCCCGCGTGGGCCGACGCATCGACGCCGCCTCTCCCATGGTCGACCTGCGGCTCCTCGACGGCAGCCGTGTCCACGCCACCCTGCCGCCCGTCACCCCCGACGGGCCGACGCTCTCGATCCGGCGCTTCGGAGCCAGGCGGCTTCGGGCGGACGACCTCGTCTCGACGGGCAGCCTCTCCCACGCGATGGCCGATGCGTTGGCGGCGTTCGTGCGCGGCCGGCGCAGCATGCTCATCTCCGGGGGGACCGGGGCCGGCAAGTCCACCCTGCTCGGGGCACTGGCCGCGGCGATCCCGGCGGAGGAGCGAATCATCACGATCGAAGACACGCTCGAGCTCCAGCTCGACCACTCGCACTGGGTGCGCATGGAGACCCGGCCCGCCAACGTCGAGGGCAGTGGCGAGCTGCCGGCCCGCGAGCTCGTTCGCAACAGCCTGAGAATGCGCCCGGACCGGGTGATCGTGGGCGAGGTCCGAGGTGCAGAGGCGCTCGACATGCTCCAGGCCATGAACACGGGTCACGAAGGCAGCCTGTGTACGATCCACGCCAACTCGCCCCGCGACGCGCTCGCCCGGCTCGAGACCATGATCCTGATGGCGGGAATGGATCTGCCGTCCCGAGCCATCCGCGAGCAGATGGTCTCGGCCATCGACCTGATCGTTCACGTGAGCCGGGACGAGGACGGTGTGCGGCGGGTCTCGGCGGTCTGCGAGGTGGTGGGTCTGGAAGGGGCCGTACCGCTTCTCCAGGACCTGTTCGTGTACCGGCGAAGCGGACACGAGAACGGTCGCGTCGTCGGCCGGCACGTCGCGACGGGAGTCACGCCGCGCTTCGGCGAGGCCCTGGGCCACCGCGGCATCACCATGCAGAACGAATGGTTCCAGCCATGAGACGCGTCCTCGCGAACCCTCGGCGCCGCGGTCGGCCGGGTATCGTCTTCCTGATGCTCGTCCTGGCCGTCGGCGGCTGTGCGACGACGGACGAGCATTCTCCCGATGTCCGGCTGTCCGCCATCGTCGAGACCTGGCGCGACCAGCAGGCCGCCGGCATCGGCTGCCAGGATGGCTACGAGGCCCAGCGACCCGTGGTCGACTGCCGGCGCCTGATGAAGGCGCTGGAGAGGCTGGCGCTCGATTTCCCGCGACACCCGGACATCCTGTTCGCCGCCGCGACCCTGGCTCGAGAGGACGGCATGCCGGACAAGGCCCAGAGCTACCTGGCCGCGCTCTCTCTCGTCCGACCCATCCATCCGGAGGCGGGGATCCTGCGCGCTCGAATCGCCATGGATCAGGGCAACCTCCCCCTCGCCGAGCGGGCTCTGCGCGAGCAGATCGAGCTCGCTCCCGATCACTCCGGACTGCGCGAGGTGTTCGCCTCGGTCGCCTACCTCCGCGGCGACTTTGATGTCGCCACCCGGAGGCTGCGCGCCGCCGAGCGGCTGGGGGCCCCGGACTGGCGCATCGCGTACCACCGCGGCCTCGTCGCCGAGGCCCAGGGCCGGACCGACGAAGCGAGCGCCCACTATCGGCGCTCGATCGACGCGAACCCGGGATTCGCGCGGGCGCGCTCCCGCCTCGCGGGCCTGGTGGTCGGACCCGCCGCGGATTGATTCGAGCGTGACGGGCCCAGCGCGGGCTACACGGCTTCGGAAGACTCGCCCACGCGCTCGACCCGGCCCGGGAAGCGGGCGTAGAGCACCGGGAGGACGAACAGCGTCAGGAGCGTGCTGGACACCAGGCCGCCGATGACGACCGTGGCGAGCGGGCGTTGGACCTCCGCTCCGGTCCCGGTGGCCACCGCCATCGGCACGAAGCCCAGCGAGGCCACCAGCGCCGTCATCAGCACGGGCCTGAGTCGGGTCACGGCGCCCGTCCGGATCGCATCCTCGGCCTCCCGGCCCTCTGCGCGCAGCACGCGGATGAAGCTCAGCATGACGACGCCGTTCAGCACGGCGACTCCCGAAACCGCGATGAAGCCCACGGCGGCCGAGATCGAGAACGGGATGCCGCGCAGGGCGAGGGCGGCGACGCCTCCGGTGAGGGCCAACGGGACGGCGGAGAAGACCAGCAGCGCATCCTTGGCGTTGCCGAAGCTCGAGAAGAGCAGCAGGAAGATCAGCGCGAAGCAGATCGGCACGACGAGCGACAGCCGCTGCTTGGCCTCCTGGAGCTGCTCGAACTGGCCTCCCCACTCGAGCCAGGTTCCGGGCGGAAGCGGGACCTCCGCGGCGATCCGCGCCTGGGCCTCCCGCACGAACGAGCCGATGTCGCGCCCCTGCACGTTGGCCTGTACGACGATGCGCCGCTTGCCGTTCTCCCGGCTCACCTGGTTCGGCCCCTCGGTCACGCGGAGGGCCGCCACGGAATCGAGCGGGATGGTCCGGATGCCCTGGAGCCAGGTGCCCGGCCTCGCGCGCGCGGCATCGCGCTCCCGGCCCGGAGAGGGGACGGGAATCGGCAGGCGCGCCAGCGCGGCGAGGTCCTCCCGGTGCCGCTCGCCCAGGCGGACCACGACGTCGAAGCGCCGGTCGCCTTCGAAGACCTGGCCCGCGCTGCGTCCACCCACCGCGATGGCGACCGCCTCGTGCACGGCCGCCACGTCGAGGCCGAAGCCGCCGAGAGCCCCGCGGTCCACGTCGATCTCCAGCACGGGCGCGCCGGAGATCTGCTCCATGCGGACGTCCCGCGCGCCGGGGATGCGCCCGAGCAGCCCTTCGATGCGCCCGGCGACCGGAGCGAGCTTCTCGAAGTCATCGCCGAAGAGCTTCACGGCCAGGTCGGAGCGCACGCCGGCCAGCAGCTCGTTGAAGCGCATCTCGATGGGCTGCGTGAACTCGTAGCTCGCACCCGGAATGTCCTCGAGCACCGCCTCGAGCCTCTGCCGCACATCCTCCTTGGGTGCGCCCGGCTCCGTCCACTCCGAACGCGGTCGGAGCACGACGAAGGTGTCGGAGATGTTGAACGGCATGGGGTCCACGGCCATCTCGGCGGTCCCCGTCCGCGAGAAGACGAAGGCCACCTCGGGGACCTCGGCGAGCCTTCGCTCGACCTCGAGCTGCAGGCGCGTCGCCTCCTCGAGTCCGACGCTCGGGATGCGAACGGGCTGCACGAGCACGTCGAGCTCGCTGAGGGCCGGCGCGAACACCTGGCCGATGCGCGTGAACAGCCCCAGCCCGCCCAGCATCACGAGGCCCGCGACCCCGAGGACCAGGGCGCGATGGCGCAGGGCCGACCCGAGCAGGCGTCCGTAGGCCGACCGCAGGGGCTCCACCACCCGCTCGGAGCGATCGTCGCCGGAGGCGCGGACGAAGATCGCGACCAGCGCGGGAACCAGGGTGAAGGCCAGCGCGAAGGCTCCCGTCAGGGCGAAGATCACGGTGAGGGCCATCGGCCGGAACATCCGGCCTTCGACCCCGGTGAGGAAGAGAATGGGGACGTAGACGACGATGATGATCAGGCCGCCGGTGCCCGCCGCGCCGAGGACCTGGCTGCTGGCCCCGCGGACCGTCTCCAGGCGTTCTCCGAGCGCGAGCTCGCGCCCGAGGGCGCGCCGGCGCTCCCTCAGCTGCCGAAGGCAGTTCTCGACCACGATCACCGACCCGTCCACGATGAGCCCGAAGTCGATCGCGCCCAGGCTCATCAGGTTTCCGCTGACACCGGCCTCCCGCATGCCGATCGCCGCGATGAGCATGGAGAGCGGGATCGCGAGCGCGGTGATGAGCGCGGCTCGGAGATGGCCGAGCAGCGCGAGCAGCACGACGATCACGAGGAGCGCCCCCTCCACCAGGTTGCGTTCGACCGTACGGATGGTCGCGTCGACCAGGGCGGAGCGGTCGAGCACGGTCTTCGCGCGGATGTCCGGGGGGAGGCTCCGGTTCACGGCTTCGAGCCGCTCGCCCACCGCGCGCGCGACGGTGCGGCTGTTCTCCCCGATCAGCATGAAGGCCGTGGCGACGACGACCTCGTGTCCGTTCTCGCTGGCGCTGCCCGTGCGGATCTCGCGCCCGACGCCGACCCGGGCCACGTCGCCCACGCGCACCGGGAGACCCTCGCGCACGGCCACCACGATCTCTCGCAGCTCCTCCACGCCCGAGACCCGGTCGTCGGCGCGCACCACGTACGCCTCGCCCCTCCGCTCCAGGTAGCCCGCGCCGGTGGCGAGGTTGTTGCGTTCGAGCGCAGCCACGAGCCCCGAGAGGGTGAGCCCGTGGGCGGCGAGCTGCATCGGGTCGGGCTCGACGTGGTACTGCTTGCGGTACCCCCCGATGGCGTCCACCCCCGCAACCCCGCGCACGGCCTGGATCTGCGGGCGGATGATCCACTCCTGCACGGTGCGGAGGTACGCGGCCCGCTCGAGCGCGCTGCCGAGCCGCTCGCCCTCCGGCGTCTGGTACGCGCCGTCGGGCTGCCAGCCGGGCCGGCCGGCACCCGACTCCGCGCCCGCGCCCTCCGGATGCCCGAACTCGACGGTCCACATGTAGACCTCGCCGAGGCCGGTGGTGATGGGGCCGAGGCGCACCTCGGCGCTCGCGGGAAGCTGCTCGCGGAGCGCCGACAGGCGCTCCGCCACCTGCTGGCGGGCGAAGTAGAGGTCGACGTCGTCGCGGAAGACGGCGGTCACCTGCGAGAAGCCGTTGCGCGCGAAGGAGCGCGTGGAGTCGAGGCCCGGCACGCCCGCAAGCTCGGTCTCGATCACGAACGTCACCTGGCGCTCCATCTCGGTGGGCGAGAGCGACGGGTCCGCGGTGTTGATGACGACCTGCCGGTTCGTGACGTCCGGGACTGCGTCGATCGGCAGGCCCAGCAGCGCGTTCAGGCCGAGCATGGCGATGGCGACGGCGGCCAGCACGACGAAGCCGCGGTGGTCGATCGAGAAGCGAAGGATGCGCTCCAGCATGTCGGCTACCTCGTCCGCCTAGTGGTGGTGGTGCCCACCACCCTCGCCCTTCTCGAGCTCGGCCTTCAGGACGAAGACCCCTTCGTGCGCCACCTCCGTCCCCGGCTCGAGACCGGCCACGACCGCGACGCGCCGGCGGCCGCGTCGGCCGAGCGTCACTTCGCGCGGCTCGATCCGGCCCTGGGAACGCGCGAAGACGACCGGGCGACCGTCCACGGTCTGGACCGCAGTGACCGGGACCACGACCGGCGCCTCCAGGGGCTCGAGCACGGTCGCCGTCACGAACAGCCCCGGCCGCCAGCGGCCGTCCTCGTTGGGGAGCACGACCCGCGCCCTGGCCGCGCGGGTGTGCGGATCGACCGTCGGCGACAGGTACTCGATCTCGCCGTCGACGGCGGGGACCCCGGGTGCGCGGACGGACACCTTCTGGCCCGCCCGCACGCGAGGGGCGTCCTGTGGATAGATCGCGAGGACGGCCCAGACCGTTCGGAGGTCGCCGACCACGAAGGCCGTGCGCTCGCGCCCGATCGCCTCTCCGGGGGCCGCGTGCTGCTCGAGCACCGTGCCGGCGATTCCGCTGCGGATCTCGAACGAGGAGAGGTTCTCGCTCTCGACGACGGCGAGGACGTCGCCGCGAGACACGCGGTCTCCCACGCGTCTCGACACCGACCGCACGATGCCGGGAAAACGGGGACCGATGGCGGCGATCCGCTGGGGATCCGGCTCGATCTCGCCCGGGACCTCGAAGCCGAGGTCGACCGGACCGGGGCCCGCGGTGGCAAAGCGAACGCCGAGCTTCTCGAAGGCCTCGGCCGAGAAGTCCAGTGTGCGCTCTTCCCCTGCCGGGTGCGCGGCCTCGCCTTCGGTGTGCTCCCGTCCGCGTCCGACGTGGCCATCCGCTCCCGCACGTTCCTCCGCCGCGTCGCACGCCGGCAATGCAGCCGCGAGGCAGAGAACCGCCAGCAGGCGGCGGCCGCTCGCGCTGCGACCGCTTCGAAGCAGCCCCGATCGTCGTCGCATCGTCTCCTCCCTCACGGCCGGGGCCGCGCGCCTGCCGTCAGGCGCTGCAGCGCTGCGCGGGCGACGTGATAGGCCCGCACCGCATCGATCTCGCGCAGGCGCAGCCCGACGAGCGTGCGCTGCGCCTCGAGCAGGTCCGTGGTCCGGAAGAGGCCTCGTCGGTAGCCGTCGCGGACGCCGTCGAACGCCTCGCGTGCGGCGGGCAGGACCTCCTCGCGAAGCTCCACGATCTCTTCGTGTCGCGCGGCGAGCTCCTGGTAGGTGCGCTCGAGCTCGGCTCCCAGCGCGGCCTGCGCTGCCCGGTGCTCCCATCGGGCTCGGCGAAGGTCCGCGCGGGACACCGCGCGGTCACCCTGGCCCCGGTCGAAGATCGGGATCGGGACGGAGAACCCCGCGACGAGCGCGGCGTCGTCGGACTCCTCCAGCCAACGTACGCCGGCGGCCGCGGTGACGTCGGGAATCCGGCCCGCGTCCTCGAGCTCCACGAGCGCCCCGCGACGCGCCACCTCCCGGTCCCAGGCGGCGAGCGTCGGGTTGTGCGCGAGCAGCGGGCGAAGCTCGTCGAGAGGCGGCGGCGGACCCACCGGCCCGACGTCTCCGACGACCTCCGAGTAGTCGGCGGTGGAGCTTCCCCAGGTCGCCGCCAGCGCGACTCGCGCCGCCTCCAGTCGGCGGACGGCGCGGATGCGGTCGATCCTCGCCGTGGCCACGGCCACGCGGTCCCGCGTCGCTTCGACCGGCGGGGCGGCCCCGGCATCCACCAGCCTGCGCGTGGCCCGCTCGGACGACTCGGCGATCTCCACCTGCTCCGTCGTGACCGACACCGCTTGCTGGGCCGCCACGACGCCGGCGAACGCGCTCGTGACCTGCTCGACGACCCGGAGGCGCGTCTCCTCCACTCGCCAGGCCGCGACCTCGGCGCCGAGCTCGGCCGCGCGGCGCCGCTTTCCCCGCTTTCCCGCCGTCTCGAGCTTCTGGGACAGGGCCAGGGTCGTCTCGCTCGCGCCGAAGCCGGAGAAGGCGCCGGACCCGGCGAAGTTCTCGGTCTCCGCCTCGAGCACGGGATTGGGCGCGAGCCCGCCCTGGACGGCGCGCGCGTCCTGGGCGCGCAGCGCCCAGGCGCGGGAGCCCAGCTCGGGGCTCTCCTCGAGCGCTCGTGCGAGGGCCCGCTGCAGCGTCAGGCGGGAGTCCGCGATCGCCGCGGCACGCGGTGACGAGGCTCCGTGAGCGGGGGCGTCCGAGAGCCCGGGCCGAGCGGCCTCCGGATCGATCGGGTGATCGGCCTCCGCGGTGGCGCGGGCAGGCGCCGGGCCGGCACAGCCGGCCCCCAGGACTCCGATGGCGAGCAGGACGAGGCATCGCCCGGCGGTGCACGCCGGTCGTTCGAGACGCATGGCAGGTTCCCTCGCAGATCCCCACGGCCGCGAGCACGCGTGGACGAACGCGTGCAGCGCACCGGGCACCCGCTCGACACGGGGGTCGAGCAGGCTGGACGACACTCAGGGAGAGCGCGGGATCAACAGCGAAGGATCGTGTAGCCGACGTGCCCGGCGATCCCCGGGCGCCCGCGAGGCAGGGCTGGAAGCGGAGAGGGTCGCGACCCGTCCGGGGCCGCCGGGTCCGGCGCGGCGACCAGGCCGGGCGCCGGCGCCGAAGGGCGTTCGTCGCCCGGGGATCCCGTGGCCAGCATGAGGACGTCGAGGCACGGGCCGAGGCACGCCTCGTCCTCCACCTCGACGCTGGCGTGGAGCTCGTGGTGCTGCAGCGCGGGGAGCCCGCAGCCTTCGAGGAGCGGCTCGGCGACGATGCATTCGTCGCCGCACAGGCACAGGGAGGCGAAGGAGAGGGTCGCCAGGAGCGAGGCGGCGGTCGCGCTGGGCACGACGCGACGCCAGTAGCCTCGCATGCTCGCCGCTCTCCCGAGCATCGTCTCCCGTCCCTCCTGGCTCATCGATCCCGGCTCATCGATCCTGGCTCATCGATCGCGGCTCATCGATCGGGCTCATCGATCGCGGCTCATCCATCGACCAGCCGACCGACGATCTGGAGTGTGCGGTATACCCGGGGTGAGCGCCGCCCCCTCCCGCCGCCTGGGCCCGCGCCCGGGCAGGCGAGCCGGCCGGGGGAGTCGGGGCGCTACGGGGCCTCCTCGTCGACCTCGCCCGCGAGCCTGGCCACGAAGCTCCCCTTCTGCGCGCGCTTCCCCTTCTTTCTTCCCTTCACTTCGTACTTGCCCTTCGCCTCGAGGGTGTCGCCCGCCTTGTCGAGCCAGATCGTCCACTTGGGCTCGTCGAGCACCTTCACCTTGATCCTGGGGTGCTCCCCGGGCGCGTACTTCGAGAGCTGCCCCAGGACCGGATCGGCTCCGACCAGTCTCCAGCGCCGCCCGGTGGTGCCGACCGGCTCGGTCGAGCCAGCGTCCAGCACCTGTCCGCCCTTCGATTCGGTCATCTCCCACGCCCCGTCTTCGTCCACGCAGACCCGAAGCGACAGGTCGCGCTTCTTGCTCTTGACCTTGGGCACGGTGAGCTTCTCCGTGCCCTCGAGGTCGGCGCAGAAGCCCCCTTCCAGGAGGTCGGTCGGCGACGCGCAGCCGGGGTCGTCCGGAAAGTCCGCGAGCCCGTCGCCGTCGCGATCGATGCCGTCGTCGCAGACGAGCGCCGGGGAGAACTCGGACTCGTCCAGCGGGCCGTCGCAGCCGAGGTCTTCGTGGCCCGCGCCGAGGCTCCCGCCGTCGGAGTCGATCAGCCCGTCGCCGTCGTTGTCGAAGCCGTCCTGGCAGTCGGGGACGGCGAGGTGGGTCTCCACCCACTCCACCGCCGCGTCCCAGTCGGCGCTGCTCTCGCCATACCGGAAGACGATCCAGAAGCGCGGCGAGGGCGCTGCGGCATCCGCGGGCGAAACGGGGTCGAGGGACGCTTCGAGAGCGAGGAGATAGATCCCCTCCGCCGCACTCTGCGTCGGGCGGAGGTGGTAGTCGGGGTGCGTATGGATTCCCCCGGATCCCGGCTCGGTGTCGATCAGGAAGCCCGGGACGCGCGCGCTCCCCCCGTCGGCGATCGCCAGATCCGACCCGAAGGAGATCTCGATCGTCTCGCCGCTCGGCACGGCACCCCACGAGATCGGGTAGGTGTCCCCGTCCCAGTACGAGAGATTCCGCCCTGTGAGGGGCTCGACCGCGATGTCGAAGGAGAGAGCGGCGCCCTCGGGCAAGCCATCCATCCCGGGGGGTGAGTCGTGGGATGTATGGCCGGGGTCGTCCGTCCAGAGCCCTCCCTGCCCGGCGTTGAACGTGAAGGTGTTCGAGAACACCCTCACGTCCGACAGCAGCTCGAGCGCATCGAAGTCGGTGGCACCGGTCTTCAGGTGGCCGTCGTCGAGTCCGTAGAGCATGTCGTAGTGCTCGGCCCCCGCGCCGCGGGCGAAGAAGACGGCGCACAGGAGCACCGAGACCCGGATCAGCCCCGTCCCACGCGGTGAACGACTGGACACGCAAGATCCCCCCTCGCGCTCGAAGGCGCATGAACCAAGTGCCGCTCGTGCCCGGTCGGTTCCCCGAGGCCGCTCGGGTCGGGGCGGAGCCGTGCGGCAGCGGAGGTCGCCGGCGCGTGGGTGGCGTAGTCGCTCGCGAGGCCCGGGCCCAGCTGGAGATCGTGCTCCGGCCCACGCGCGCATCGGAGGAGTCGACAGCGAGACGGAGGGCCTCGGCGGCGGGGCCCTGCGCGGTCTCGCTATCCGGAGGCTTCTTCGTGGTCGCAACCGTCCGCGCGGCATCGCCTGAAGTTGCGGAGGTGGGCCGCGATCAGGAGCCCGGTCGACCCGACCGTCAGGAGTCGCTCGCCGCTCTCGCCGATCAGGTCGTGAGGCGCGGCGACCGACGAAGACAGGCCGAGGAGCCCGAGGACGCCCAGCAGGAACACCCAGTGGTCCTTGTGGCGCCAGCAGCCGAGTCCGAACGCGAGGATGGATGCGGGGAGGATCGCCCACAGCAGCATCTGGTGAAAGCTCTCATCGGTCGAGAACGAGGCAGGCAGGGCCGTGCCCGCCACGAGAAGAATGGGGGCTGCCAGGCAGTGCAGGGCGCAAGCCGCCGAGCCCAGGATGCCGATCCCGTCCGCAAGAGATCGGACGCCGAGTGATCCGGTTCTTCCCATGCCGTCTCTCCACCTCTCGTCTTCGTGTCGCCGACCCGATTCATCGGTCGATCGGTCCACCGATCCATTCATAGGTGCCGATCGGACCCGTCGAGTTCCCGGTCGGCGAGAGCGAGCGCGAATGGCGGACGATCTGGAACCCGGGTGCTCCTGCCGGCACTTGAATCGAGAACACAGCGCTCCCGGAACCCGCCCGAGAACGCAAGAGAACCCGAAGAGAGATGCCGCCTGCCGATCCCGACGCATCCCTGGGCGTGCACCTGCTCGCGGGCCTGCCGACCGAGGCGGTCCGAAGAGGCTTCGAGCGGGCGTGTGACGCGATGCCGGTCCTGCCGCTGGACGCCCTCTCCGACGCCGTCGTCGGAGACGCGACCCGGATCGGCGTTCTGCTTCCGCCCTTCGTCGAGCCCTCCCTGATCGTCGAGAGCTGGGTGGAGTGCGACTTCCTGCCGCACCGGTTCGGCCGCCCCGCGCACATTGCGGGAGTCTCGACCTTCCTCGACGTCGATCGCCTGGCCGATCATCTGGCCTCGGACGCTCCGCTCTCTTCGCGCGGCTGGGGTCGGGGCGATCTCGACCGGCGCACCGTCGCCGACATCGTGGTCGGGCAGATCGAGTCTTCGACGCACCTCGTGCTCGTCGGCGCGGCTCCGGTCCCGGATTGCCTCGCCCGCCGCCTCGGCGTGCTCAATCCGGGGGCTTCCCGCATCCCGCTCCTCGCCGGGCCGCCACCCGAGCCGACGCGACTCGCGGCTTCGCTCGGCGCGGCTGCCCGGCAGGCCCGGGGCCGACGCCGAGGCTCCGCTCGCGGACACTGCACGGATCGTCCCCAGTCGGGCGAGCCGGCGGCGCGATCCGTTCCGGTCGTGCCGCCCTGGCTGAAGGTGTTGCAGGGTGAGCTCGATCCTTCGCCGGGGTCGGGCCTCCTCGTCTACCGTCGTCCGCGCCCCTTCGACCCGAACCGCCTGCGTGCCTGGCTCGCGAACCCACCGGGAGAGCTCGTTCGCGGCAAGGGCCATGTCTGGCTCGCCGGTGAGCCGGACCAGAGCTTCGGCTACTCGTGCGCGGGATCCGTTCATCGTCTCTTCCCGGCGGGTCGCTGGTGGGCGAGCTACGCGGCAGGAACCTGGCCGAGCTGCACCGCGCAGCGCCGGCGGCTGCTCGAGCGGTGGCATCCGCGCTTCGGCGATCGCCGCCAGGATCTCGTATTCGTCGGCGTCGACCTCGACCTCGACCCCGATCGGCTGTGTGCGGGGCTCGATGCCTGCCTCCTGGCCGAGGAAGGGATCGGCGATGGGTTGCATGGGTCGTGGGAGGAACCCTGCGAGCCGCTGTCGAAGCCAGGTACGAGGCTCCACTGATGCTCGACTGGCTCGTGATCGGAGGAGGTCCTCACGGCGTCCACACTGCGCTGCGCCTGGTCGAGGAGGCGGGCGTCCCGCGCGACGCCATCCGCATCGTCGAGGATGAGCCGCGCCTGCTGGCGCGCTGGCGCAGGTCGACCCGCAACACGGGGATGAGGTTCCTGCGCTCGCCCAGCGTCCACCACATCGGGCTCTCCTCGGCATCGCTCGACCGCTTCGCCAAGGGCAGGGGGCGGAGGGTGAAGAAGCCCTTCACGCGTCCCTACTTCCGACCCGCCCTCGAGCTCTTCGACCGGCACTGCGACGATGTGATCGAGCGCTACGAGCTCCAGGATCTGCACGTATGGGGGCGCGTCGACCGCCTCGATCTCACGACCGCGGGCGCGCGGGTGGGCTTCGAGGACCTGGCCGGCGGCGGGCGAGTCAGAGAGGTCGGAGCGCGGCACGTGATCCTGGCCATCGGCGCGCCGCGCGAGCCGGCGTGGCCCGATTGGGCGCGCCGCGCCGTGGGTTCTGCGGCCCGCACGGGCGAAGCCGACTCCACCGGCCGCATCCGACACGTCTTCGATCCGGGCTTCGAGCTCGAGGACGACCCGGACGATGCCGTCGTTGCGGTCATCGGGGCAGGCATCTCCGGAGCCCAGGTCGCGCTCCGACTGGCCCGGGAGGGCCGCCGCGTTCTGCTGATCTCCCGGCATGGGCTCCGAGTGCAGCAGTTCGACAGCGATCCGGGCTGGCAGGGGCCGAAGAACATGGCCGGCTTC
Source organism: Myxococcota bacterium (assembly GCA_050618075.1). Classification (GTDB taxonomy): domain Bacteria; phylum Myxococcota_A; class UBA9160; order UBA9160; family UBA4427; genus JBNLVL01. The sequence continues at coordinate 130,437 of JBNLVL010000008.1, read as the reverse complement.
ACGCGGCTCGGCGATCCGGACGAGCGTCGCGATCGGATTCGCGCGGCGCGGCATCGCGGTTCGATGCCGCCGGAGGTGCACGCGGCGCTGCGTCTGGCCTGTGCTGACGAAACGATCGAGCTCGTCGAGGGCACCGAGGTCGTGTCGGCGCGCGTCTCGGGCGCCGAGGTCCGGCTCGAGCTCGGCGGGCGGAGGATCCGTGCGGATCGAGTCGTGCTCGCCACGGGCTTCCCGAGCCGGCGTCCCGGAGGAGCGTGGCTCGACGCAGCGGTCGACGCGCTCCAGCTGCCCTGCGCCGCCTGCGGCTATCCGATCGTCGACCGTGGTCTACGCTGGCACCCGCGTCTGCTCGTGACCGGGGCACTCGCGGAGCTCGAGCTCGGACCCGTCTCGCGCAACCTGTCGGGCGCGCAGCGGGCGGGTGACCGGATCCTGGCGGTCGCGCGCACCGCCGGCTCCGGAGCGAGTGCTCGTTGACGGAGGGCGCAGCGCGGGCACGTCTCCGCAGGGCGGGTCCCATGGCGCGGATCCGTGGGCGTCCCTCCCCGGGCGGATCGCCGCCCGCGGCGACCTCGCTCGCTGAGATGCTCGCCGTGGCCGCACGATCCGGGAGGGTTCCATGGCCGTCTCCATGATCCGAATCGCCGGCTGCGGCGCGGTCCTCGGTGGAATCGCGAACGGGGTGGCCGACTCCCTGTTGCGCGGCGGCCCCGCACCGGCTGCGGGCGCCGACCTCACCCTCGAGGCCCTCGCGAACGTTCCGTTCGCGTCGGTCTACGCGGGCAGCCTTCTCGGAGCGGCGGCGATCCCACTCTGGCTGCTCGGCCTCTGGCCGGTCTACCGGGCGCTCGAGCCCGCGGGCCCTCGGCGGGCACTCGCGATCGTTCTGCTCTTCGGGTACGGGATCGCGGTGGCATCGGGCTACCACGGCACGTACGCATTCTACGCGGGGGGCTATCAGGCGCTCGAGGCGGTCGGGCCGGAATCGAGGCCGGTCGTGGTCGAGATGATGAGCCGCTTCCGGAGCCATCACGACGCGCTGATGGCGGTGTTCGTCGTACCGTGGGTCGTTGCGTCGCTGGGCTTCGTCGTCGTCGTCCTGTTCTTCCGGACGGTCTACGCGCGGTGGATGGTCCTGCTCTCGCCCATCCTCGTTCCCGTCACGGCGCCGCTGGTTGCGGCGCTCCCGAGTCCGATCGGGGGATGGGTTCGCCCGGTCCACGGCACCACGATCTGGACGCTGTTCTTCCTGCTCACCACGGTCGTCACCTGGCGCCTCGATCGAGGTGGGGCGGTTGATGATTCTCCGAAACAGAAAGGGTCGACTCAGTGAAGGGGTTCCAACGCAACTACCAGGATGATGCCTTCGTCGATCACTACACGCAGAATGGGCCGCCGGCCTTCATGCCGGGTCACGCAGGTGTGCTCCAGATGATGGGCATCCTGGTCCGAGAACGGGCGCCCGCCGATGCCCGCGTGCTCGTCGTGGGGGCCGGCGGCGGGCTCGAGACGCGGGCTCTCGCGCTGGCGCAACCGGCCTTTCGCTTCGTCGGGGTGGACCCCGCGCCCCGCATGCTCGAGCTCGCTCGCGACGTCATCGGCTCCGAGCTCATCGACCGCGTCGACCTGGTCGAGGGCACGGTCGAAGACGCACCTCGAGGTCCGTTCGATGCGGGCACCTGCGTCCTGGTCCTCGGGCTCCTCGCCGACGACGGAACGAAGAGTGCGACCCTGCGCGAGATCCACGGACGCCTGAAGCCTGGAGCACCGTTCGTCCTGGTCGACCAGTGCCTGGATCGCACGTCGCCCGACTTCGAGCGCAAGCTCGATCGGTACGCCGCCTACGCTCGCGCGTCCGGTGTGGACGCCGGGATCGTGGAGGGCGCGAGAGAGCAGCTCCGGTCGAATCCGGGGCTGGTTCCGCCGGAGCGCAACGCATCGCTCCTCGCGGAGGCCGGCTTCCGAGAGTGCGAGCTCTTCTACGTCGGCATGGCGTGGACGGGCTGGCTCGTGTCGGCCTGAGGGCTCGGGTCTCCATTGATTGCAGGCACTTGCGGGCTCGGGGGCATCCGGCGACGGGAGCGGGGACGCGCCGCTTCATGGGTCGGGATCCCCGGAGAGCCGCCTGAGCCAGGCCCGCCCCGTCCGGCGGATTGACTCGGGGCTCGGGCTGCAGCAGCCTTGCGGCGATGCGTGGCACGAGCATTGGACGCTGCCTGGCACTCCTCCTGGCGCTGTGCCTCACGGCGCAGGCAGCCGCGCTGGTGGTCCATGTCCCGGTCGCGCTCGACTCCGGATCGGCGCCCGCTGGAGAGCGCGGCGGCGATCACGCCCCCGACACCTGCGACCTGTGTCAGATCCTCTCGCATGTGCGGGTCCAGGCACCGTCTGCAGCGCTGGAAATCGGTCCGCTCGTCGCGTTCACGCGCAGCGTGCCCCCGGCGGGCCTCGGCTTCCTCGCGCCCGGCCCGCAGCTCTCTGCGCCCGGCCCCCGCGCGCCCCCGCCCGTTCGATCTCCCGAATTGATCTGAGTCGACCCCCGACCGCTCGGGGGTCGAGGCTTCGTCACGCGCGGTCCGAAGCGACCGGGCGGATCAGCTCATGATGCACGCGGCAGCATTGCCGCGTGCGGCCAGCTCGTCGGCGTCGGCCGGCGAGTGTCGCCAACGGGGATCGGCTGGATGGTTGACTTCCTCGCGAATGTGATCCTGGAGACGGCGTTCGTCTTCTACGAAGGTTCCCTGTACATCCTGCTGGGATTCGCCATCGCCGGCCTGCTCCACGAGTACCTGCCGACGCGCTGGATCTCCCGGCTGGTCGGCCGGGAGAGTCCTCGAGCGGTGGTGACGGCGGCGCTCTTTGGCGCCCCGATTCCGCTCTGCTCGTGCGGCGTGCTCCCGGCGGCGGCGGAGCTGCGCAAGAAGGGAGCGGGCCGCGCGTCCACCATGTCCTTCCTCGTGTCGACTCCGGAGACCGGCGTCGACTCGATCGCGCTGACCTACGGGCTCTTCGGGGGCGTCATGGCCCTGGTGAGGCCGGTGGTCGCGGTGCTGACCGCGCTGGTGGCCGGGATGCTGTCGATGCTGTTGCCCGGTCGGGACGAGCCGGTCGCCGACGCCGCGCTCGACGGAGTCCCTCTTCACGACCACGACCACGACCACGACGCCTCGGAGCACCTGCCCGGAACGCAGGCGGGCTCCCGGTGGTGGGAGGGGCCCCGGGAGCGCCTCGAGCGGGCGACCCGCTACGGCTTCACGACGCTGCTGGACGACCTCTCGTTCTGGCTGACCGTGGGGCTGCTGCTGACGGGGGTCCTCTCGGCGGCCCTGCCGGACGACTTCTTCTCCACCGCACTGGGAATGGACGGCGGCCTGCTTCCCATGCTCGTGGTGACGCTGGCGGGCGTTCCGCTGTATCTCTGCGCCAGCGCCTCGACGCCGGTGGCGGCTGCGCTGGTCGCCAAGGGGCTCTCGCCCGGGGCGGCCCTGGTGTTCCTGCTGGTCGGCCCGGCGACGAATGCCGCCACGATCGCCGTGGTGGGGCACCTGCTGGGTCGGCGGCAGCTCCGCATCTACCTGGGCTCGATCGTCGGCGTGAGTCTCGTGGCCGGTCTGCTGCTCGATGCGCTGGCCGGCGACCTGGTGCGATCGGCCGCGCTGGCCGCGCGCGCATCGCAGGACCCGGTCCTCTTGACCGCCATCAAGGTCCTCGCCGCGCTGGGGTTCTCGTGGCTCCTGGTGATGAGCGCCCGCCGGACGCGCTTTCGCGAGGGCCTCCGCGAGGCCCGGGAGCAGGGCTCGCGGATCCGCTCCGCGCTGCGGCGGCTGGAGTGGCGGGATTGGGTCCGCCCCCCGGTGCTCGGAGGCCTCCTCCTGCTGCTTGCGCTGCTCTGGCTTCCCGGTGCCTTCCTGACGGTCGATCCGGGCTACCGGGGCGTGGTGCAGCGCTTCGGGCGGGTCGTGGCGGCGGACCTCGAGCCCGGGCTCCACCTGCACTGGCCGCCGCCCATCGGCCGCGGGTCCGTGGTCGACGTCGCCCGGATCCGCCAGGTCCAGATCGGCGCCCGGGACGCCGCGCGCGCGGTCTACTTCGTGACGGCAGACGAGAACCTGATCGACGTGCGAGGGGTCGTGCAGTACCGGGTCGACGATCCGGTCCGCTTCGCCTTCGGCGTCGACGGAGCCGAATCCCTGGTGGAGCATCTGGGCCAGCGCGAGCTCCTCCGGATCGTCGCCGCGACGCCGATCGACACGCTCTACACCACGCAGCGGGCGGCGGCGGAGCAGTCGTTGCGCCAGGCCCTCGGGGCACGCCTGGACTCCCTCTCCGTGGGCGTCGAGGTGGTCGACGCGCGGCTTCTCGACGTCCATGCGCCGGCCTCGGTCCACGGATCCTTCCGCGATGTGGCGAGCGCGCTCGAAGACCGCGAGCGCACCATCCACGAGGCGCACGCCTACGCGGCGGATCGGGTGGCTTCGGGAGACGGCGAGTCGGCCGAGCTCCTCGAGCAGGCGCGCGCGAAGCGCGTCCGCGCCCGCGAGCTGGCATCGGGGTCGACGGCGTCCTTCCGCGCCCTCTCGCAGGTGCACCGGGAGCAGCCGGCGGCGACGGAGACCCGACTCTATCTCGAGGCGCTCGAGCGTTCGCTCGTGAAGCCGCACAAGTACGTGAACGGCGCCTCCCGGAGCGGGGGCGAGCTCGATCTCTGGATCGGCGCCGACGGCGCGGCTCCGTCCCTCGAGGCCGGTCCGCCGGGCGTCGGCCTCCAGCCAGGCCGGACGACGAGAATGCAACGACGGAGGCAGAGCCCTTGAAGACTCTCATCGCAGTCCTTTTCGGCGCGGTGCTGCTGATCCTCGCCGCGACGACGCCTCTCGTCGTGCAGGAGACGGAGCATGCGGTCATCACCCAGTTCGGGCGCCCCGTAGCCGTGCACAGCGAGGCCGGCCTGTACGTGAAGCTCCCGACCCCCATCCAGCGCGTGACCCGCCTCGACAAGCGCATCCTGTTCACGGCCGGCTCGGAGACGGAGCTCCTGACGGAGGACAAGAAGAACGTCCTCGCGGTGAGCTATGTCTCCTGGCGCATCGCGGACCCGGTCCGCTACCTCACGGCGCTCCGCGCGCGGGCGTTCGCGGAGACGCGGCTCTCGGCCCTGGTCCAGTCCGAGCTCGGTAGCGCGCTGGGAGAGGTCCCCTTCGCGGCGCTGGTCCCGGCGGACGGGGGCTTCGACGGGCTGAGCGAGCTGGAGGCCCGGGTCCGCGAGGCGACCGCCCAGGTGGCCATGCGGGACTACGGAATCGACATCGTCAGCCTCGGGATCACGCGCCTCGGATTCCCGCAGCAGAACCTCGAGAGCGTCTTCGCGCGGATGCGCGCCGAGCGGCAGCGCATCGCCAGCGGATACCGCTCGGAGGGGGAGGCGGAGGCCCAGAAGATCCGCGCCCAGGCGGACCGGGAGCGGGCCGAGCTGCTCGCCAACGCCGAGAGCGAGGCAGCGCGGATCCTCGGGGAAGGGGAGGCCGAGGCCGCCCGGATCTACTCGGACGCCTACGAGGGACACGAGGGCTTCTACCGCTTCCTGCGCACCCTGGAGAGCTACGAGAAGGTTCTGGCGGAGAACACGACGCTGGTCTTGCCGGCCGACTCCCCCTTCCTGCAGCTCCTGTTGTCGGATGGGCCCGAGGGCGGGCTGCGGAGGCGCGAATGAGCAAGCGCGTCCGCAACCTCGCCTGGGGCGGCGTCGCGGCAGCCGTGCTCGCCTGTGCGGGGGCCGGTCTCTACGACGTCGAGGCCGACGAGAGCGCCGTGGCGTACGTCTTCGGCCGCGCCGTGGCCCGCGATGTCCTGCCCGGGATCCACTGGAACCCTCCCTGGCCCGTCGGCCGCGTCATCGTGGCGAAGACGGCGACGAACTTCTTCATGCCCGTCGGCTACCGCGTCGATCTCCGGCAGGGGCCGCCGATCTCGAGCCTGTGGCTGACCGGCGACACGAACCTGCTGACGGCCCGCTTGAACGTCCAGTACAGCATCCGCAGCCTGGCAGACTTCTCGATCGCCCACGAGCAGCCGCGGGAGCTGCTCCGTCACGTGGCTGAGGGTGCGCTGACCCGCTTCCTGATGGCGGAACGCGTGGATGCCGTGCTCGGGGCGCGTCGGTCGGAGCTGCTGGCCGCAGTGCGAAAGGACGTGCAGGCGGCCCTCGACAGGGAGGGCGTGGGGGTTGCCGTGCAGTCGGTCACGGTCGAGGAGCTGGCCCCTCCCACGGTGGGCAACGTACGGAGCGCGTTCCAGGCAGTGCAGAGCGCTCGAGCCGACCGCGAGCGACTCGTCCTCGAGGCCCGGAGCTACCGCCGGCAGGTGCTGGCCGAGGCCCAGGGCGAGGCGGAACGACTCCGCGCCGGGGCGCGGGCGCGGCGGCACCGTCGGATCGAGCTCGCACGCGGAGAGGCCGAGCGCTTCGGTGCCGTGGCGCGGGAGCACGCGCGGGCGCCCGAGCTGACCGAGCAGCGTCTCTACCTCGAGACCCTCGAGCGCCTGCTCCCCGGCCTCGAGAGCTACGTGGTGGAGGCCGGCGACGGGGACCGCGTGAACCTCCGGGTCGTGCGATGAGGCCGGCGCTGCGCAGGCTCGTGCGGTGGGAGCTCGCCGCCGTCCTCATGGGCGGACTGCTCGGTGCCTGTGCCCCGGAAGAGCCGCGGGACGTCCGGCCTCTCGTGATGGTCTCGGTCGCGCCGCAGGGCTTCGTGGTGAAGGCGGTGGCGGGAGAGCTGGTGCGCATCGAGGTGATGATCCCACCGGGTGCGAACCCCCGGAGCTACGAGCCGACCATGGGCCAGCTCCGGGCGCTGGAGGAGGCCGCGCTGTACGTCGAGGTGGGCCACCCGAACTTCCCCTTCGAGCAGGCGTGGCTCGAGCGCCTGCTCGCCGAGGTGCCGGGTCTCCCCGTGGTCGATGCCTCCGCCGGGCTCGCCCTGGAGGTCGGGGACCCGCACGTGTGGCTGGCGCCGCGGCACGTCGTGCACATGGCGGTCCGGACCACGAGCGCACTGGAGAGGATCCTCCCGGAGCATCGCGAGCTGCTGCGGGAGAACCTCGCTGCATTTCGTGTGCGGGTCGAGGATCTCGACCGCGAGATCCGGGGGCTCCTCGAGGGTCTCGACGGAGCCGAGTTCTTCGTGTTCCACCCGGCCTGGGGATACTTCGCCGAGGCGTACGGGCTGCGTCAGGTCGCCATCGAAAAGGAGCACAAGGAGCCGGACCTCCACCAGCTGGCGGAGCTGATCCAGCAGGTCGAGGCGGCCAGGGCGCGCGTGATCTTCGTGCAGCCCCAGTTCGATCCGACGAGCGCCGAGACCATCGCCCACGAGACGGGCGCGCGCGTCGAGGTCCTGGATCCGCTGGCCGAGGACTGGGATGCCAACCTGCGCCGCGCCGCGCACGCCCTCGCCGAGGGGCTCGCCCCCTGAGCGAGGCGAGGGACGTTCCGGTGGCGGAGCTCCCGGCTGTGCCGCGGGATCGTCAACCGCTCCGGGCGACCTGCTCCAGCCGTGCCCGCACCTCTTCGGCGCTGCCGATCCGGTCGTCGGGGCGCTTGGCCACCATCTCGCCGATCAGCTCGGCCAGCGCGGCGGGGACGTCCGCCACGAACTGGCGGGGGTCCGGGGCCGGCGTGTGCCGGTGGTGGTAGGTGACGTCGCCGTCGGTGAAGGGCAGGCGGCCCGTCACCAGCTCGAACAGCGTCACGCCGAAGGCGTAGAGGTCGGCGCGGTGGTCGACGGCCTCGCCGGCGCCCTGCTCGGGGGCCATGTAGTAGGGCGTCCCGCCGATCACGGTGGCGGCGCGGCGCACCTCCTCCATCATCTTGGCCAGCCCGAAGTCCATGATCTTCACGGTGTGGTCGACCGTGAAGAAGAGGTTGGCGGTCTTGATGTCGCGGTGGACGATGCGCTGGCCGTGGGCGTAGCCCAGGCCCTGGGCGATCTGCACGCCGAGCTTCGCCGTGTCCCTGGGCGAGAGGCGCTTCTTCTGGCGCACGATCTTGTTGAGCGGCTGGCCCTTCAACAGCTCCATGGTGATGAAGAAGACCCCGTCCTCCTGGTCGGCGTCGTACACCGTGGTGATGTTGCGGTGGGTGAGCCGGGCCGAGGCCTGGGCCTCGCGCAGGAACAGCTGAATGGCCTTGGGGTGGTCGCGCAGGTTCTCGGGCAGGCGCTTGAGCGCCACCACCCGGTCGAGGCGCTTGTCGCGGGCGCGGTAGACCACGCCCATGCCGCCGCGTCCGATCTCCTCCAGCAGCTCGTAGCGCTGCTCGCCCAGGAACCCGGTGGTGGCCAGGTCCGAGCCCGAGAGCCGCCCGCCGCTCTGGCGCGCGGTGATGCGCTTGCGGATGGTCTCGATGCGCGTCGCCAGGTTGGGCCAGGTCGGCTCGATGCTGCGCAGCTCCTCCAGCACCTCGAGCGCGTTCTCGAGCTGGCCGCTCTTCTCGTGGAGGCCGGCCAGGCGGTCGCGCAGCTCGGGGGTGCCGTCCTCGGGACCCCACTGGCGGGCGATCTCGCCCAGCCGCTGGGCCGCCATGTCGGCGTGGCCCTCCTGCTCGAGGACGTCGGCCAGCTGGCCGGCGGCCTCGACGATGTGCGGGTGGTCCGCCGGAACCTGCTGGAGCAGCCGGATGGCGCGCGCCCGGTCCTCCATGTCGAGGGCCACCCTGGCGGCCTCGTAGGGCTGGCCGCGGCGCTCGAGGGCGTCGATCCAGCGGGTGTTCTCACCCGACTCCTGGTAGCAGCGGATGGCGCTGTCGATGTCGCCCGCCTGCTCGAAGCACTCTCCGGCGCGCAGGGCTTCACCGGCCTCCTCGAACATCTCGGCCGCGCGCTGGGCATCGCCGGCGCGCGAGAAGAGCTCGGCGGCCCGGGCCGGGTGGCCGATCTCCGCGTACAGGCGCGCGGCCTCCAGCCACTGGCCGGCGGTCTCGTAGTGCTCGGCGGCGCGCTCGGGCCGGCCGTCCTCGACGTGCATGCGCGCCAGCAGCACGTTGGCCTCGCGGTCCTGGCCCTCGCGCTCGAGCTCGCGGGCGGCCCCGGCCAGGTCGCCGTGGAGGTACGGCTCCACCGCGGGCGGACAGCCCTTGAAGATGACGTCGTTGGAGCCGGCGAGGTCGATCTCCACGGCTACCGGCTGGAACGAGGCCACGTCCACCTCGCACTCCACCACCCGGTCGCCCGAGCCCACGGCGATGCGGTGGCGGCCCTGGGGAAGCGCCACCCGGGTGGCGCCGCCGCGGGCGAAGCGCAGCGACTGGGGCAGGCCCCGGGCCGCGACCGCCGCCTCCTTCACGGGCTTCTTGTCCCAGAGGACCTTGACGTCGAGCGGGCACTCCCGGGGTGCGAAGTCGAAGACCAGGCGCTCGGTCTTGCGACGCGCGACGCTGACGGGCTGCTCCTCGAAGTGGTCGGTGAGGATCTCCTGGGTCGTGGGGTCCTGGATCAGGCCCTCCACGGTCACGTAGTACGTGCGCGCGGGCAGGCGACGGAACTGCGTCTCGCGGCCGACGAGGTTGTGCTCGCTGCGGTTCGAGGGGCCGCCCTTCAGGACCTCCTCGCGGTCGATGCGGTCGCGCCGCTTGAAGCGCGCCTTCTGGGTCGCGAGCCGCACGCAGAACGTGCCCTTCAGCTCGTTGGGATACTCGATCGAGACCACCAGGTCGCCGCGCCCGCGCAGCAGGCGCAGGCCGATCAGCAGGCCCAGCAGCGCCCCGGCGGTCCAGCCCGGCGCGACCCAGCCGCCGGGCGACGACAGGGCGTCGAAGCGGGCCCGGGTCGCGGGCGGAAGGGCCGCGCGCAGCCGGGCCGCCAGCAGCTCGGCCGGCGCCCGCCAGTCGTGCTCCTCGCCCCGGGGCCACGCGGGCTCGAGCTCCGCCGGGGCGGGCTCGCCCGCGTACGCCGAGCGCGCGCGGGCCAGCAGCCGCGCCGCGCGGGAGGTGTCGGGCTCACCGATGGCCGCGACCTCGAGCGCGGCCACGGCCGCGCCCGGGTCGTCCCACAGCAGGTAGAGCTCGCCGAGCTCGCGCCAGGCGTCGGCCTCGGGGCAGCCTCGCTCGAGGGTCTCGAGCCAGGTCCGCTCGGCGCCCTCGAGGTCGCCGCCCAGGAGCAGCATGCGGGCCGCGCCGCGTCCGGTGAAGCAGTCGCGCGCGCCGGTCCGGGCCGCCCGCTGATAGAGGTCGAGCGCCGCGTCGTGGGCGCTCACCGCCTCGGCCGCCATGGCCAGGGCGCGCCAGGCGCGCGCCGCCCACGGTGGCGCGGCGGACGGCTCGTAGGTCGGTTCGGCCGCTGCGATGCGCAGCTCGTCGATGTGCGCGGCGCGCTGGGATCGTCGGCCCCGGTGCGAGATGCGCACGGAGGTTCCGCGCAGCTCCGCCTCGATGGCGCGGCGGAGCGCCTCTTCGCTGTCGAGCTCGCTGTCGAGCTCGCCGGCGGTCCCGCTCGGGGCCGGGGACGCGGGCCCGGCGACCGGCTCGCGAGCCTCCCCATCCGCCGCCACCCCGCTCTCGGCGGTCGCGATCGAGGAAGCGCCCATCGTCACCCACAGCGCGGCGATCCAGGCGAGAGTTGCCGGTCGTGTGAGAGCCGTCACAGCCCCCGGTTCATCGGCTGTTCGGGGGCCGCGGTTGAGGCGCCCGCCACCCCTGGCCGAGGGGCTCCGCGGGCCCCGGGCGACCCCGGCAGACCCCCGGCCACGAGCCCCGGGCTAGGCGCGGGCGGCCTCCGCAATCTCGTCCAGCAGGGCCTCGGTCTCCCTCCAGTCGATGCAGGCGTCGGTGATCGAAACCCCCTCCAGGGGCTTCGCCTCCGGGGACCAGTCCTGGCGACCCGCCTCCAGGAAGCTCTCCAGCATGATCCCGCCGATGACCCGATGCCCTCCGCGCAGCTGCTCCAGCACCCGCCGGCAGACCGCACCCTGGAGCCGGTGGTTCTTGTGGGAGTTGCCGTGGGAGCAGTCGACCCAGATCGGGCGCTCGAGCCCCTCGCGCCGGGCGCGCGCCGCGGCCCAGGCCACGGTCTCCGGGTCGTCGTTGGGCACGCCGCCGCCGCCGCGCAGCACCAGGTGCACGTCGGGGTTGCCGCGGCTGCGCCGCACCGCCGCCCGGCCGTCGGGGCCCAGGCCCAGGTAGCCGTGGGGTCGGCGCGCCGAGACCATGGCGTCGTGGGCGACGGTCACGTCGCCGTCGGTGGTGTTCTTGAAGCCCACGGGCATGGGCAGGCCGCTGGCCAGCTGGCGGTGCACCTGGCTCTCGGCCGTCCGGGCGCCGATGCAGCCCCAGGCGAGCGCGTCCTCGAGGAAGGCCGCCGCCAGCGGGTCGAGCACCTCGGCTCCGCAGGCGAGCCCCAGGGATCCCAGCTCGACCAGCAGGGCCCGGGCCCGGGCGAGGCCCTCGGCCATGTCGTCGGATCCGTCCAGCCGGGGGTCGTGGAGGAACCCCTTCCAGCCCCCGCGGCTGCGGGGCTTCTCGAAGTAGGTGCGCATCACGAGGCAGAGCGCGTCCTCGTGACGCTCGGCCGCCCGCGCCAGCCGGCGGCCGTACTCGAGGGCCTCGTCGGGGTCGTGGATGGAGCAGGGGCCGACGACGACCACCACCCGCCGGGCGTCGTGGCCGTGGATGACGTCGCGGATCTCGCGCCGGGCGCGCTCCACCCGCGAGCGCACGCCCGCTGGCAGGGGGTGGGCCGAGCGCAGCTCGGCCGGGCCGGGCAGGGCACTGGCGCTCGGCGAGGGATCGGCGCACGAACGTGCGCGGGGCTCTCCGTCCTGGACGGCGATCGAGGCTTCCGGGGTCATGTTGGCTCCTCTGGCTGCGGCGGCGAACCGCTCGCGCCCGCGAGAACTCCACGACCCGGGGCCCGAAAAGCGAAAACCCCGAGTCGCAGGGGGCTCGGGGCTCGGGTGTCTGGCTGACGTTCAATCGGCGCTCAGATGCGCAGCGACCCCCGGCCCCGAACGGGCCACCCAAAGCCGAAATACCAGAATGCGCACGCCGACGCGGCCTCCGCCGCGGGGCGGGGTCGGTCGGCTCGAGCGGGCTTCCGGGCTTCGCGGGTCACTGGCTTCCTCGTTCCTCGAGTTGTCATGTACCTGAGAGCCCGCGCCGCGTCAATCGGTTCCCGGCCGCTGGGCCGCCGCGCAGGGCGCTCGCGCCGCCGGTGCGCTACACCCCGCCGCCGTGAGCGACCGCTCCGATGCATGGAAGGTGGGCAGCAAGCTCGTGCACCCGTTCAACCCCGAGCTCGGGGTGGGCGAGGTGCGCGAGATCGACGGCCGCTTCCTGGTGGTCCACTTCCCCAATGCCGACCAGGACCTGACCCTCGCCGCCGAGGGGGCCGGCCTCTCGCGCTTGATCCTCGCCCCCGGCACCGCCGCGCGCCTGCGCGAGACCGGCGAGCGGGTCGAGGTGGCCGAGGCGGTGGGGCACAGCTACCGCCTGAGCGACGGAAGGCTGGTCGACGACCCCGACCTCTGGCCCGACCGGGTGGTGGACACACCGGTCGAGCGCCTGGCCCGGCTCGACCTCGACCCGGTCGAGAGCCTGGCCAACCGCGTGGACGGGCTGGCGCTGATGGAGCTGCGCGAGGCCGGTGGGCTGGGGAGCTTCCTGGGCGGTCGCATCGAGCTCTTTCCCCACCAGCTGCACGCCGCCCTGCGCGCCTTCGAGAGCGATCCCGTGCGCTGGCTCCTGGCCGACGAGGTCGGCCTGGGCAAGACCGTCGAGGCGTGCCTGGTGCTGTCGGCGCTGATCCGCACCGGGCGCGCGCGCCGCGCCCTGGTGGTGGCGCCCTCGACCCTCACGGTCCAGTGGCTGGGCGAGCTCTACCGCAAGTTCCATCAGGTGTTCGTGCTGCTCGACGCCGAGCGGGTGGACGCCGTGCGCACCGATTTCGGCGAGGACGTGAACCCCTTCGAGGTCCATCCCTTCGCCGTGGTGGCGCTGGACTGGCTGGCCTCCGACCCCGGGCTGCTGGCCCTGGCGCGCGAGGCCGGGCTCGACGTGGTGGTGCTCGACGAGGCCCACCGCCTGGCCAGCGCGGAGGTCACCGAGGCGGTGGGGCCGCTGGTGCGCGAGGCGCGCCACGCGGTGCTGCTCACCGCGACCCCGCTCCAGGCCGACCGCGAAGGCTTCTACCGGCTCTTCTCGCTGCTGCACCCGGAGGTCTTCGAGGACTTCGCCGCCTTCCGCGACGCGGTCGAGCGGGGCGAGGCGGTCGTGCCCTGCACCAGCGCCGTGCGGCGGGTGGACGTGGGCGGGCTGCCGCCCCGGGCTCCGATGCCGGTCGACCTGGATCCGCCGCGGGACGATCCGGCGCAGGACCCCCGCGCGGCCTGGCTGGTCTCCCAGGTCCCCAGGTGGACCGCCGACCGCGAGAAGGCGCTGGTGTTCGTGTCCGACCGCGAGCGCCTGGAGGCCCTGGCGGCCCATCTCGAGTCGGCCACCCACACCCGGGTGGCGGTCTTCCACGAGGGGCTCACGCCGGCCAAGCGCGACATCGAGGTGGCCACCTTCCGGGAGTCGGCGCTGCCGGTCCTGCTGTGCAGCGAGGCCGGCGCCGAGGGGCGCAACTTCCAGTTCTGCCACCGCATGGTCCACGACAGCCTGCCCCTCGACCCGGTCGAGCTCGAGCAGCGGATCGGCCGGCTGGACCGCATCGGCCGGGACCGGCCGGTGGAGATCGTGTACTTCCGACACGCGGGCGCGTCGCCGGACCTGGCGGCGCTCTACGAGCGGCTCGGGCTGTTCGAGCGTCCGGCCGCGGGACTCGACAGCGCCCTGGCTCCGGTGGCGGCCCGGCTGGCGGCGGCGATCGAGGGCGGAGAGCCCGTGGACGTCGACGCCCTGGTGGCCCAGGTCGAAGAGGCGCGCAAGGACCTGACGCGCCACTGGGCGCGGGTGCTGTACCGCGACGCGTACACCCCGGAGCAGGCGGACGACATCCTGGCCCGGGTCCCGCCCGACCTCGAGCTCGCCACCGAGCGCTTCTGCATGGGCGCGTTCGAGGAGCTGGGCATCGAGGCGGTGGAGAAGTCCGAGCACGCCATGGTGTACGTCGAGATGGGCGGGGTGGCCCTGGTCGACGGCCTGCCGGGGGTTCCCGACGGCAGTCGCTTCCTCGGGACCTTCGACCGCGAGGAGGCGATCGAGGCCGAGGAGGCGGACTTCTTCGCGAGCGGGCATCCGCTGGTCGAGGGCCTGCTCCTCGAGCTCGAGGACGGCGTCCGCGGCCGCGCCTCGCTGGTGGAGATCGATTCGCCGGCCATCGCCGGCGCCGGTCTCGCGCTGTTCTTCAAGGACGGGCCCCACTGGTCGCTCACGATCGCCGAGGCCAACGGCACCCTGCGCCCCGAGTGGCAGACGCCGTTCCTCGAGGCGCTGCCGCGCGCGCGCAGTCCGAAGCCCGAGAAGTGGGGGCTCGGCGCGGGCTGGGCCGGCGGGATCCGGCAGCTCGCGAGCGCGGTCACCGACGCCCGCGGCGACGCGCCGGGCGAGCTGGTCGCGGCGGCCTTCTTCCGCGCGGCTTCCTAGCTTCAATCCCATCTCCCACGCGGTCTCGCGACGGCGCCTGCGGACTGCCGCTTCGCTCGTCCCGACCTGGGCCGCTTCGCTCCACTTGACTTCCTCGGGGCGTGTCGGGGGGTACAGGGGGGCGCCCGTGCTCAGACAGTCCTCGGCGAACAGACCAGGTTGCTTCCCGAGGTAACCGGGCAGCTTCGCGTTGGCCCTACCGCCTGCGGAACTGCGCGCGGGACCCCCCTGTACCCCCCGACCCGGGACGGGATGGCCAACGACCCCGGTTCGCGTGGATTCGGAGCCTCGGGCAAGGCCGTTGGCCACCAGGATGGAGACCGGGGGAAGGGTTGGCAGCGGAGCGACCGCCGAGGCGAGAAAGGTGCTCTCGCGCTCGAAGCGTTCCTGCAATGCGGGGCGGCCAGCGTGTGGACGAGCGCGGGCGTCTTGTTCGGTGCGGCCGCCAGCCGGGGCCGAGAGGAGGGGGAGGGAGACGGAGTCGCAACCCTTCCCCCGGTCGGGGCAATGGAGTCCTCAAACGAAGCGAGGCGGCGTAGGAGTTGATTCCTGGCGGAGGCGTTCGCTGGCGACGGCGGCCATGGCGGCCTGGAGGTTGTAGGAGGCGATGAAGCCCTGCATCGGGAGCTCGACCACGGCGTCGGCGCCCTCGAGGAGCGCACGGGGGACTCCGCTGCGTTCGGCGCCCACCACGAACAGCACCGGGCCGCGCAGATCCGCCTCCCACGGCGCCCGGCTGCCCCCGGTCTCGATGGCCACGATCCGGCGCCCCGCGGCGCGGGCCCGGTCGACCACGGGCTGGCCCGGCTCGAAGAAGACCGGCAGGTAGCGGTCCGCGCGCATGGACGCGCGCAGGGCCTCGCGGCGCTTCGGCCGGTCGAAGTCGGCGTCGATCACCACGCCGTCGGCGCCCGAGACCTCGGCGGTGCGGATCACGAAGCCCGCGTTGCCCGGGTAGGCGGTGCCGGCCAGCAGCCACACCGCACCGTCCATGGCGAGCACCTCGTCGAGGGACGCCTCCGGCGGCGGCCCTTCGAGGGCCAGCACCTCGGTCTCCGGCTCGCCCGCGGTGAGACGCCAGATGGGTCCGTCGCCCACGCACAGCACCCGCACGCCGGCGCCGCGCGCCTGCTCGACGGCGGAGCGCGCATCCTCCGAGAGCGGGCCGTCCCGGTGGACGATCAGCCGCAGGGCGCGCTCCTCGGCCAGGGCCTCGGCGATCGCCCGGGGGCCGACCCGGCGCCGGCGCCCGGAGCCCGGGTCCACGTCACTCACGGCTTCGCTCGAGCACCACGTAGCGGTTGCTGCGGGCCTCGGCGCCGTCGGCGTCGAAGTGGGTCGTCTCCCGGAGGCCCGTCGCCCGGGCCAGCTCCGCCCACTCGGCGTCGTCGACGAAGTGGCAGTAGCGGAAGGCCCCGGCGTCCCCCCAGCGCAGCAGGTGGTCGCCGCGCTCCAGCTGGGCGGGGTCGACGGCCAGGCCCGAGTCCTCCCAGGGCAGCATGCGCCGCTGGAACTTCGGGCTGTGCACGAACTGCCAGAGGCTGACGGTCAGGCGTCCGCCGACTTCGAGCCGATGACCGGCGGCCTCGAGGAGCTCGCGGCGGCGCTCGAAGCTCGGCACGTGGTGGAGCACGCCGAAGACGGCGATCCAGTCGAAGGGGCCGCCGGGCAGGGCGGTCGCGGGCGGCTGGGCGATGAAGTCGCACGGCGCGAAGTGGGCCCAGGCGTGGCTGCGATGCCGGCGTCGCGCCTCCTCGAGGAGCGGAACGCTGGAGTCGGTTCCCGTGTAGCGCAGGGCGCCGGGGTAGGCCTCCGCCAGCCACATCACCAGGCGACCGTTGCCGCAGCCCACGTCGAGCACGTCGAGCGGGCGGTCCGCCGGGACCGGCAGGTCCTCGACCACCCGGCGCCAGCCCGGCCACGGGTGTCCGCGGGTCGCGCTGAACTCGACGGCGTGCTCGCGGTAGAAGCGCCGGTTGACACCGTCGAGTAGGCGGCGGGTCGTGAGGTCCACGCCGCGATGATAACCGCGCCGCCGCCTGCGATACCCTGGCCGCGTGTCCAGCCCCGGCGATCCGTCCCCCGAAGCCGCCGGCCGCCCCCGCGCGCGGGGGGCGCGCCACCGCCGGCGCGCGCCGCTGGCGGCCGAGGAGTGGGCGCGGTCCGCGGAGGCCCTGGTCGCCATCGCCCGGGCGCTCTCGGCGCTCCCCGGGTCCCAGGTGCTCGACGGCCGCAGCGTCGATCCCATCCTCCGCCGGCACCCCCGGGCGGGCTCCGGCTTCTTCTCCCGCAGCCAGCTCATCGAGGGCGTGCGGGCCCTCGGGCGCCGGGGCGAGGCGGGGCTCGACCCGGCCTCCGCCGAGCGTCTGGCGCGGCGGCTGGCGCTGCGGCCCACCCGCTCGCGCAGCGGGGTCACGCCGCTCACGGTGCTCACGGAGCCGTATCCCTGTCCCGGCCGCTGCATCTTCTGTCCCAACGATGCGCGCATGCCCAAGAGCTATCTGTCCGACGAGCCCGGCGCCCAGCGCGCCGCGGGCAACCGCTTCGATCCATTCCTGCAGACCTGGAATCGCCTGGCGGCCTTCCACGCCATCGGGCATCCCACGGACAAGGTCGAGCTGATCGTGCTCGGGGGGACCTGGTCGTTCTACCCGGAGCCCTACCGCATCCACTTCGTCACGCGCATGTTCGAGGCGCTCCACGCCTTCGGCGTCGCCCGCGAGCGGGGCGAGGCGATCGCGAGCCGTTCCCCGGAGAGGGCCGGCGTCGAAGCCCCGGACTTCGAGGTCCTGCCTCGGGTGCTCGACGCGCGCCGGGCCGATGCGCCCTACAACCGCACCGTCCAGCGTCACCTGGCCCGACTGGGGAGGCACGCCGGGGGCGCGCACCCGACGGCCCGCGAAGGGGACGACCTCGCGAGGGCGTGGTCGCGCCTCGAGGCCGCACAGCGGCGCAACGAGCGCGGAGGCTCCCGCTGCGTGGGGCTGGTGCTCGAGACCCGGCCGGACCGGGTGGACGAGGCGGAGGTGGCCCACCTCCGGCGGCTCGGTGCGACGAAGGTGCAGCTCGGGCTCCAGAGTCTCGACGACGCCGTCCTGTCCGCCAACCGCCGGGGCCACAGCGTCGAGGACGGCCGCCGGGCCGTGGGCCTGCTGCGCCGGGCCGGCTTCAAGCTCCACGTCCACTGGATGCCGAACCTCCTGGGCTCGACGCCCGAGGCGGACGTGCTGGACTTCGCGCGGCTGTTCTCGGACCCGGGTCTGCGCCCCGACGAGCTCAAGATCTACCCGTGCAGCCTGGTCGAGAGCGCCGAGCTGATGGGTCCCTACGAGCGGGGCGAGTGGCACCCCTACGACCACGACACGCTCCTCGACGTGCTCGCCCGGGTCCTGCCGCAGGTGCCGCGCTCCTGCCGGGTGACCCGGGTCGTGCGCGACATCTCCAGCGACGACATCGTGGCCGGCAACAAGCTCACCCACTTCCGGGAGCTGGCCGAGCGCGAGGTGGCGCGCCGGGGCGGGCGGCTGGTCGACATCCGCGCCCGGGAGATCCGGGGCGGGTCGTTCGACCCCGACACGCTCTGCCTGCGCGTCAGCGCCTGGCAGACCGCGGGCGGCCGCGAGGAGTTCCTCGAGTGGGTGACCCCCGACGATCGACTGCTGGGCTTCCTGCGCCTCTCCCTGCCCGTCGGTCCCGCGCCCGGCGTCCTGGCCGACGAGCTCGGCTCGAACGCGATCATCCGGGAGGTCCACGTCTACGGACCCGCGCTTGCGCTGGGCGCCCGGGGCGGCGAGGCGCAGCACCGGGGACTGGGCGCGCGGCTGGTCGCGGCGGCCGCGGCGCGCGCGCGGGCGGCGGGCTCCCGGGCGCTCTCGGTGATCTCCGCGGTGGGCACCCGCGAGTACTACCGGCGCCTGGGCTTCCGGGACGGCCCGCTGTACCAGCACCTGGACCTGGCGGCCGATGCTTCGCTGTCCGCGCCCGCTACTCGCAGGTGATCTGCACGCTCCGCGGTCCCCAGAACGGATTCGTGACGAGCGAGAGGAAGACGTGGCCGGTGGGCCACTCGGTGCGCACGGTCTTCCAGTCGCGCCCCTCGCAGCGCTCCTCGAGGTCGACGGTCGACAGCTCCACCAGCTCGAAGGCGAACAGGTGGTGGGTGCGCACCTGCTCGATCTCCGTCACCTCGCCGCCGTTGTGCAGGTAGATGGAATGGCAGCCGCTCCCGGCGAGCGCGACGGCGAGGGCCAGGGCGGCCAGGCGGATCGGGAACAAGCCGTTGTGGCGTCGGGGCATCCTGCGAGACCCTCCTACTCGCACCAGGTCACTCGCACCAGATCACTCGCACCAGATCTTCACGTGCCGGGGCGAGTAGATGTAGAGCGTGAGCATGCGCAGCAGCCGATCGACGAAGGTCTCCTGGGTCTGCATCTGCACCATGGACCGTTCGCCGCAGACCTCGCGCACGTCGATGTGGTGCTCGCCCACGAGTCCGCCCAGGTAGAACGAGAGCCGCTTCGAGTCGCTGGGCTCGGTCTCGAGCTTCTCGCCGTCGTCGGGTCGGATGGTGACCGTGGCGCAGGCCAGCAGGGCGCTCGCGAGCCCCACGGCGACCGCCGCGCGCAGGGGCCGCGCCCGGCCGGGGCCGGCGCGGCGCTCGGGCATCGTCGCTCGACCGGGCAATGGGCTCTCCTCGCGGGCTCGGACCGAGGGTAGCGCGGTCCGGCTGCCTACGAGCCGCCTTCGCCTTCCTTCACGCGGTAGTCGCCGAAGGGCTCGTCGCGGTGCTGGAGGGCCGCGGTGAGCCCCTTCTCGTGCACCCGCTTCATGAACTCGTGCAGGCTCTTCTGGTGGGTGCCCAGGGCGCACAGCTCCGAGCCCGCGCGGATGCCGGTGTGCAGGCCCATGATCTCCATCTGCCGGTGGACGACCCGCTTGTTCAGCTGCACGAGGTCGGCGGGAACGGTGGTGATGCGCCGGGCCACGTCGAGCACCCGCTCCTCGAGCTCCTCGGCCGGGAACGAGGCGTTGGCCCAGCCCAGGCGGGCCGCCTCCACGCCGTCGATGGAGTCCCCGGTGAGCATCATCTCCATGGCCTTGCGCATGCCCACGAACCACGCGTGGAAGTGGTTGTCCGGAACGCCGAAGCGCACGGCCGGGTATCCCATCTGTGCGTCGTCGGCCATGTAGACCAGGTCGCAGCAGGTGGCGAGCTCGCTCCCGCCCGCCAGGCAGTAGCCGTGCACCTGGGCGATGACGGGCTTGCCCAGCTCCCAGATGCTCATCCATCCCTGGGTGACGTGGCGCGGCCAGTGGCCGTCGCCACCGGCGGTGTACCAGGGGTGCTCCTGTCCCTCGTTGCCGCCGGCGAGCTCGTAGCCCGAAGAGAACGACTTGCCCGCGCCGCGCACGATCATCACGCGGACGTCGGGGTCGGCGTCCGCCTCCCGCAGCGCGTCGATGATGCCGCCGCGCAGGGCGTGGTTGAGCGCGTTGCGCTTCTCCGGGCGATTGAGCGTGACCCGGCGGACTCCCGGCGCCGGATCGTCGACGAGGACGACTTCTTCGCTGCTGCTCTCGGACATGCTTCCCTCCTGCCTGCGACCGCCGTGGGCCGGTAGCGTAGAGCGAAACCCGCCCGGGGGCCCGCCGCCGGCTACGCCAGGAAGGCCAGCCCGATGGCGCCGGTGAGCGCCGCGCACGCGCCGTGGTAGACGGCGCGGGCGGCGCGCGGCGCGAGGTGCCGGAGCCCGTCGTCCAGGGCGACCGCCCCGAAGGCGAAGGCGACCGCGACGGGCATCACCACCGGCTGGATGTAGAAGGCCTTGGGCAGCGGGCCGTGGGGATAGCGGAAGGTGATGAGCAGCAGCATGAGCGCCATCCCGTAGCTGATGCCCAGGAGCAGGGTGTGGCCCAGGCGGCGGCCGAGGTCCGCTCCGGCGAAGGCCCGGCGGCCCTGGATGCCGAAGCCCGCGAACAGCAGCAGCGAGCCGACGAGCCCCAGCGGATAGACCGTGGCCATGGCCGTGGGGTTCCACGGCGCGGTCGCGGGGTCGATGCCCATGCGTCCCGACCCCTGCCCGTCGCCCCAGAAGGTGGAGTAGAGGCCGTCGAGGAAGGAGTGGAAGCTCGCGTAGTAGGGGCGGATCAGGGATTCCCCGAACGCCAGGTACCAGCCCGGCATGTGGAAGCCGGGCGGGATCCAGTAGGTGGTGCCCGTGGGCACGTCGTAGTTGGTCACCACCGGGGTGCCGTAGAGGGACCAGTTGCGCCAGTAGAACCAGCCCGCCACCAGCACCACGCCCGCCAGCATGGCGGCCGCCGCGCCCAGGGAGGACGGCAGGCTCCGGCCCTCCAGCCACACGAGCTTGAAGCCGACCAGCGCCACGATCGCGGGCACGATGGGCAGGCTGGTCGACTTGACGAGCAGGGCCAGTCCCAGCAGGAGCGAGAGCCCCACGAGCGACCCGGCCCCCACCCGACGCGCCGCCAGGATCTCGCAGGTCCACCACAGCGCGCCCGCCACCACCGCGGCGTGGACCGACTCGTTGGAGACGAATGCGGACATGTAGAGGTTCATGGGCATGAGGCCGGCGGCGACGATGGCGACCGCCCGGAGCCCCGGGCGCTCGGGGGCCAGGAGCGCGGCGGTCCGTCCGGCGATCCACGCGGTGGCGAAGCCGGACAGGGCGGGCAGGGCGTGCACGACGACGCGGTCCGCCAGGCTGCCGGCCTCGGTTCCGAGCAGCCCGCGGATCAGCGCAGTGACCACGTGGTACACCGGAGGGTGGAACATCGACCAGCCGTCGGTCGCCGTGGGGAGCCTCCCCTGGGCCGCCAGGAAGTCGAGATAGGCGTGGTGCCCCTCGCTGTCGAAGCCGACGCCGGCGGGCAGGTGGATCACCCGCGCGGCGAAGAAGACGAGCCAGAAGAGCCCGAGGCCGACCAGCGCGGTGCGCGGCCAGTGCCGGCCCCCCAGCCAGGCCGGGGCCGCGACCCCCAGCGCGCCCGGTGTCGCGCCCAGCAGGAAGCACAGGACCACGACCCAGCCGTAGCGCGCCAGGCCATCCAGGGTGGTCGGGAGCGAGGCGGCGTGGCGGTAGGGCCGCATGTCGTCGGCCACGACCGCCCGTCGCACCCCCTTCCGCCACTGGGCCCTCCACCTGGGCCCGGTCGCGACCTTGCGACCCAGGCCGTCGATCCACGCGTGGAGCACGGCCGGGCCGCGCGGATTGGTGACCGCGATCCGCAGGTCGTTGGGGCCGAGCTCCAGCGCCGCCGCCAGGTCGACCACGCGCTCGCGCTTCCAGCTGTGCCGGCCTTCGCCCGGGCGTCCGTCTTCGCCCGGCAGCTCGATCGCCTGGCCGTTCACGTGGACCGTGGCGCGTCGCAGCGCCTTCAGGTGGAGCGGTGCGCTCTCGGGCAGCGCGCCGAGGATGAATCGGGTGCTGAAGATCGTGGGCGTGGGTGCGGCCGTCTCGACCCGGAAGATGCCGAGCTTCGGCTCGATGGGGCGCGTGATCCAGTGGGCCTCGTCGGAGGGGCGGATCAGGTCGAAGTCGTCGAAGGCGAAGAACCCGCCGACGACCACCAGGAGGGTCCCCGAGACGACCGCGAGCACGCCGAGTCCCTGGATGCGACCCAGTCGTTCCGGGGTCGGCTGGTTCAGGGCGCGGTCCCGGCGTCGGTGTCGGCCTTCCGGGCCACGATCAGGACCCGCCAGCACAGGGCCGCGGCCAGACTGCGCAGGACCGGCACGCGCATCATCCACGACTCGACGGCGAGCAGCGCCTTCATCAGCCGTTCGCTCCGCCCGAAGGCGCTCCCGGCGTAGCAGCCCGTGAGCGGGTAGGCGAGGAAGTCGCTGCGCCGGGCGCTGGGCTCCATGCCCAGCTCGCGCAGGGCGTCGAGGATCACCTGTTCGTGGAAGTAGTCCTTGTACTCCTGGTCGATGGGCGACTCGTACATGACCTTGCGGAAGACGATGGGGTCGAGCACGCGATGCACCAGCCGGGTAAAGGGCGACGACACCGGCTCGAAGATGAGGATCCGGCCCCCGGGCTCGAGGATGCGGTGGGCGGTGCGCAGGGCGGCGCGGAAGTCGATCAGGTGGTGGAGCGCGCCGTCGTAGATGACGGACGACACCGAGCCGTCGCGGAAGGGCAGGGCCTCGCCGTCGGCCCGGAGCCCGGCGAGGCCCTTGGCCGGCAGGTCCTGGACGGCCCGGGACAGGTCGATGCCCACCGGCGTCGGCCCCGAGGAGCCGCAGCGCGCGCCCACTTCGGCGAGGAAGTGGCCCTTGCCGCAGCCGACCTCGACCAGGAAGCCGCCCCGCTCGAAGTCGATCTCGTCGATCACGTACCCGAACTGGTGGGCGAAGACCGCGCGCGACCCGGCGGCGCCATGGGGGACGTCGAGCAGGTGGCGGCCCACCTCCTCCTGCCACTGGCGTTCCAGGTGGCGGAAGCGCGCGTCGCGCTCGGCGGGGGCGAGCCTCCGGGCGTCGTCCAGGAGCTGCTCGTAGTCGGTCGTCGAGGCGCCGACGGCGGGCTCGTCGGACGGGGCGGCGGAGGCGGGGCCGGACATGGGCGGAGTCTAGCCGGGGGGCGCGAGCCAGATCAATCTGGCTGCGCGCTGCGCGCGGCCCCGGCGCGGTGGGAGGGCGCGAAGCGCCAGCGCAGCGCCAGGCCCACGAACTTCGCGAACTCGCTGGCGTGGCGCATCTTGGAGGCCCCGGTTGCGCGCATCTGATACTCCACGGGCACCTCGCCGAGGACGCCGCCGCGCAGGGCCAGGGCGGTCGTCATCTCCGGGACCATCGCCCAGTCGTCGCGCCGGACGCGATCGAGGTCCAGGGCGTCGCGGCGATAGCCGCGGATCCCGGTGTACAGGTCGGTCATGCGCTGGCCGTAGATCCAGTTGAAGACGGTGTTGAGGGCGCGGTTGCCCAGCGCCCGCCACAGCGCGATCCCGGCCGGGCGGCGGGGCCGGCCCAGGAACCGCGAGCCGAACACCGCATCGCAGCGCGAGAGCGCGTCCACCAGCGCCGGGAGGTCCTCGGGGTGGTACTCCAGGTCGGCGTCGATCATCACGACGAACTCGCCGCGCCCCGCGCGCAGGCCGTCCATCAGCGAGCGGCCGTAGCCCAGGTTGCGGTCGTGGCGGATCAGCACGACGTCGTCCTGCTGCTCGAGGATCTCGCAGGTCCGGTCCGTCGACGCGTTGTCCACGAAGATGAGGCGCGCCCCGGGCAGCGCGCGCCGCAGCCGCTCCAGGAGCTCGGGGACCGTGGACGATTCGTTGAAGGTGGGGACGATCACGTCCGTGGTGGAGAAATCGGGCAGGGCGGACCTCATGGCTGGTGCCCGGCCGCGGGCGAGGCGAGGCGGGGCACAGCGTATCGCCGGGGCCCGGTCCGGGCGAGCGGGCGCCGCCCTGCGGGCTCGTCGGGCCGGCGCCTGGAGCCCGGGATTCCAGACACTTGCACTCCGAGTTGCCGATGCGCCGCGGACTCCGGGGGCAGGCGAGGTCCGCTCCACACGGCGGTGCCGGGGCCGATGCGGCAACGATCGTGCAAGTCGCTGGAATCCATGAACTTTCTATTCTTGCGCCTTTTGGGCCTGAATGGGACACTCACCCACCTATGAGCACGCTCATCTACCTCGCGGACCTCCGGCACAACTACTACGGCGTCCTTTCCAACGACTGCATGCCTCTCGGCGTGGGGTACCTGAAGGCCGTCATGGACCGGGACCTGCCCGACGTGCAGTCCCGGATCTTCGCCTACCCGGACAAGCTCTGGGAGGCCATCGAGGCCGAGCCGCCCGACGTCCTCATGCTCACCAACTACATGTGGAACGAGTGGCTGAGCTTCCACTTCGCCGACCTCATGAAGCGGGTGCGCCCGGAGACCCTGGTGGTGATGGGCGGGCCCAACATCGCCCTCGAGGACGACCGCCAGATCGAGTACATGCGCGCCCATCCCGAGGTGGACGTCTACGCCCTGGGCGAGGGCGACTTCCTCGGCCGCGACATCGTGGCCGAGTTCATCGACGCCGGGAAGTCGGTCGAGACGCTGATGTCCCGGGACCTGCCCTCCTGCGTGCAGCGCCGGCCCGACGGCGACGTGGTGGTGACGGACATCCCGCCCCGCCACAAGCAGGTCGAGGAGATTCCCTCGCCCTGGCTGACCGGGGTGCTCGACGAGTTCTTCGACGGCAAGCTGGCCCCGCTCCTGGAGACCAACCGCGGCTGTCCCTTCACCTGCACGTTCTGCGTCCAGGGCACGCGCTGGTACGCCAAGGTCCACAACTTCACCCAGGAGCGCATCTACGACGAGATCGAGTACATCGGCAAGCGCATCCAGGAGGTCTCTCCGTCGATGGGCTTCCTGCGCATCGCCGACTCGAACTACGGCATGTACGAGCGCGACATCGCCATCTCCGAGAAGATCGGCGAGGCCCAGGCCAAGTACGGCTGGCCCACCTACATCGACGCCACCACCGGCAAGAACCGGCCCGAGCGGGTGATCAAGTCCCTCGAGAAGGCCAACGGCGCCCTGGTCCTCTACCAGGCGGTCCAGTCCCTCGACGAGACCACCCTCAAGAACATCAAGCGCTCGAACATCAAGATCGAGGCCTACGAGGACCTGCTCATCCACATGCGCGGGCGCGGCCTGCGGTCGCTGTCGGACCTCATCCTCGGCCTCCCCGGCGAGACCCTGGAGACCCACCTGGCCGGCGTGGCGCGCATGATCGACGCCGGCATCAACGAGCTGCACCTCTTCCAGGCGATGCTGCTCAAGGGCTCGCCGCTCGAGACCGCCGAGTCCCGGGACACCTACAAGTTCGATTCGCGGTTCCGGGTGCTGCCCAAGAACTTCGGCATCTACGCCGGCGAGAAGGTCTTCGACGTCGACGAGATCGTGGTGGCCACCGACACCATGAGCTTCGACGACTATCTCCAGGCGCGGAAGTACGCCCTGGCGTCGAGCATCTTCTGGAACAACTCGTGGTTCGAGGACGCGGTGAACCTGGTCCAGAGCTTCGGGGTCCCGCGCTCGGAGTGGCTCACGCGCATCGCCGAGGTGCTGTCCTCGCCCGACGGCCCCATGGCCCAGCTGGTCGCGGGCTTCGAGCGCGAGACGCGCAACGAGCTCTTCGCCACCCGCGAGGCCCTCGTCGACTTCTACTCCCAGCCCGAGAACTTCGAGAAGCTCGAGCAGGGCGAGATCGGCGACAACCTCATGTACAAGTACCGGGCGATGGCCGGGTTCTTCGCCTGGCCCGAGACGGCGCGGCTGGCCATGGACGCCACGCGGGCGCTCCTCGAGGAGCACGGCGCGGCCGCCCAGATCGACGACTTCGACCGGTTCTGGCAGGACTTCCACGTCTACGTGGAGATGAAGCACACCCACGGCGACAACGCCGAGACGCTCACGGCGTCGACCAGCGCGATGATGCACTACGACATCGAGGGCTGGGTGGCCGCGGGCATGCCCCACGACGTGACGCCGTTCCGCCTGGACGAGGCCCGGGCCTTCGTGTTCGAGCTGCCGGGCGAGTCGGTGCGCGAGCTCCGCGACCTCTGCGAGGTCTACAGCACCAGCCTGAAGGGGCTCACCAAGGGCATCACCCGCATGAAGTCCGAGGCCATGGCCCGCAGCTGCCGGCCGGTGGATCCCTCGGGCGAGGCCTCTCCGACGCCGGCCTGAGCCGCCTCAGCGCCTTCCGCGCTCCACGACCTGGCACAGGAACGACCGGATGCGGTCGGCCCGGGCGGCGATGCTCGAGCGTTCGGCGTGGGCCCGGGCGGCGGCGCCCATGCGCTCGCGCAGCCCCGCGTCGTCCACCAGCGTACGGATCGCCCCGCGCAGGGCGTCGATGTCCCGCGGATCCACGAGGTGGGCGGCTTCCGGGGGCACGGTCTCCCGCAGAGACGGAATGTCCGACGACACGATCGGGAGCCCGCAGGCCATCGCCTCGATGACGGCGTTGGGCGACCCCTCGTTCAGGGTCGGCAGGACGTAGACGTCGGTGGCGGCCATGTAGCGCGCGACCTCGGCGTTGGGGACGCGCCGGGCCACCAGCACCTGCTCGCCCGAGGGCTGCTGGGCGCCGCTGCCCAGGAAGACCGCGCCGACCTCGGGCAGCTCCCGGATCGCCTCCATCACCCGCAGCGGGCCCTTGCGCTCGTCGAAGTGGCCGCTGAAGCCCACGAGGACGCGATCGCGGGGCAGGCCGAGCTCCTCGCGCAGGGCGGCCCGGTCCCTGGGGCGGAAGTGCTCGGTGTCGGTGGCGTTCGGGACCACCACCACGCGCTCGGGATCGACGCCGTAGCGCTCGACCACCCAGTCCCGGTTGCCCTGGGACACCGAGACGATGCCGTCGAAGCGCCGGGCGGTGGCTTCGACCCGCGCGCGCCCGAGGGTCTCTTCGTAGAGCGAGAAGCCGGACTCGCCCACCGCCACCACGGCCGGGACGCCCAGGCGTTCCGCCAGCTCGAGGCCGGTGTGGCCCGACGGGAACAGGAAGTGCGCGTACACGACGTCGGGCCCGAAGGGGATGCGGCGCGCGGCCCGGAGCACCGAGCGGCGAAAGGCCGCCAGCGACAGGCGCGCGGTGCGGATCGGACCCACCACCCGATTCGAGAACGTGAGGTGGCCCGGTCGCAGCACCGTCGGCTCGCCTTGCGCCGACGAGTCGGGCCCGGGCCGGGTGAAGCGCTTCGTGTGGAGGCTGAAGTAGGGATTCGGAGCGATCACGCAGGTCTCGGTGCCGGCGCGGGTCCACTGCCGCACGAGCGCCTCGACGAAGGCCCCGAAGTTGGGGAGCTCCGGCGTCGGGTAGTTGTGGGTGACGACCAGGGGGCGCAGGCAAGGGGTCCCGTCGCTCACGGCAGCGCTCCCGGCTCGAGGCTGCGGTCGACGAACATGCGCCACCAGGTCTCCAGGCACAGGAAGCTCCACAGCCGCTGGCCGTGGTCGGCGCGTCCGTGCACCACGTCGTCCAGCATGGCCTCGAGGGTGTCGCCGCGGAGCCAGCCCGCGCGCACCACGGCGCTGTCCCGCACCGCATCGGTGAGGGGGGCCGACCAGTCACTGCGCAGCCACTCGCTGGTCCGGGGTGCGAAGCCCTGCTTGGGCGCGTGGACGAGCGCGCCGGGCAGGTGCCGCTCGGCCAGCTTTCGCAGCAGCCCCTTCTGTCGACCGCCGAGCAGCTTCAGGCCCACCGGAAGCGAGGCGGCGAACTCCACCAGGTCGTGGTCGAGGAAGGGCGAGCGCACCTCCAGGGAGGTCATGTTGCTGGCGATGTCGACCTTCACCAGGTAGCCCCCGGAGAGCCGGAGCTGCAGGTCGGTGAACAGATGCAGGTCGGGGTCGTTCCGCGCCTCGGAGAGCGCCTGGACGGCGGCCACCACGTCCAGGGCGGTGGCGTCGCCCAGCGCGTGGCGGGCCCGATCGGTGTAGGCGCGCCCGCGCCAGTCGAGGCTCCAGTGTCCGGGCTGGTCGAACTGCTGCAGGACCGGCCCGTTCACGTAGCGATCGAACCAGCGCCCCGCCCGGGCGACGGGCGGCGCGAGCTTCTCGACGAAGGGGGCGCCGAGCCCACCCGCCAGCTTGCGCAGCGGGCCGGGCAGCTGCTGGCGCAGCCGGTGGGAACGCTGGGCGAGCATCACGTTGCGGTAGCCCGCGAACGACTCGTCCCCCCCGTCTCCCGAGAGCGCCACGGTGACCAGGCGCCGGGCCTCCCGCGAGATGAGGTAGGTCGGAAGGATGGAGACGTCGCCGAAGGGCTCGCCCACGTGGTGGAGGGCGCGGGCCAGGAGGTCGGGGGACACGCTCGCGCCCACCTCGATCTCGGTGTGCTTGGTCCCGTAGCGCTCCGCCACGAGCCGGGCCAGGGGCCGCTCGTCCTCCACCCGACTGGCCCCGCTGAAGCCGACCGAGAAGGTGCGCACGGGCTCGTCCAGGGCCTGGGCCGCGAACGCCGTGACGAGGCCCGAGTCGATCCCGCCGCTCAGGAAGGTGCCGAGGGGGACGTCGCTCTCGAGCCGCCGGCCGACCGCACGGGCCAGCCGGGCATCGAGCTCGTCGAGGGCTTCGTCCACGCCGATCTCGAGCGTCGGCCGCATCTGGACCTGCCAGTAGCGTTCCACCCGCAGGCCCGACGCGTCGAACACCATGCGGTGCGCGGGGGGCAGGCGGTGCATGCCGTGCACCAGGCAGCGGTCGGGCGGCACGTAGCCGAAGGCCAGGAAGTAGTCGAAGGCCAGGGGGTCGATCGACCCGGCGTCGGGCCGGGCGAAGCGGTAGAGCCCGGCGATCTCCGAGGCGAAGGCGAGGCGCGCCCCGTCGTGCCAGTAGAAGAAGGGCTTCACCCCGAGCCGGTCCCGCGCGGCGAACATGCGGCGGCGCGGGGCGTCCCAGATGGCGAACGCGAACATGCCCGCCATCCGCTCGACGCAGGCGTCGCCCCATTCCAGGTAGGCGCGCAGCACCACCTCGGTGTCACAGCGGGATCGGAAGCGGTGTCCGGCGGCTTCGAGCTCCCGGCGCAGCTCGCGGTGGTTGTAGACCTCGCCGTTGTAGGTGATCCAGCGCCCCTCGCCGTCGCTCATGGGCATGTGGCCCTGCTCGGAGAGGTCGATGATGGCGAGCCGGCGCGATCCGAGGACGGCGTGCTCGTCGCCGTCGATGCCTCCGTCGTCGGGACCGCGGTGGAAGAGCCCGTCACACAGCTCGCGGACCGCGTCCTCGTCGGGGCGCGCGCCGGAGAGGTCGACGATGCCGCAGATCCCACACATGGAGTGGTCCTCCGATGGAGTGGCCCTCCGATGGAGTGGCCCCCGGACGGAGAGGTCGTGCGGCCGAGCCCCCGATGGAGGCTCCGGCCCGGGCTCCGGATCCGGGTCGAACGGGGCAGGCTAACGGATGACGGGCGATCGCGGCAATCGAAGAGAGGACGCAGCCGAGCGGCAACCCGTGCGCACGGGCAGGAGTCGGCGCCCGCGTTCCCCCCCTAGCCGGGCTTCACCTCGACCGCTACGCCCGTCAGGACCGCGTTGCCCGAGAGCGGATCGACGGTCGCGGTGTCGACGAGGCGGTTCTTGTTCACGCCCGCGTGCTCGCGGGCCACGGACAGGCGGCTGCCCGGTCGATCGTGTCCCCAGCCATGGGGAAGGCTGACCACGCCGGCCATCACGTCGGGGGTGACCTCGACCGGGACCGTCAGCTCCCCCACCCGGGAGGCGACGCGCGCCTTGCCCCCGGACTCGAGGCCCAGGCGGGACGCGTCGTCGGGGTGCACGTGCAGGGTGCAGCGGTCGCGCCCGGAGACGAGCTCCGGGAGGTTGTGCATCCACGAGTTGTTGGAGCGCAGGTCCCGGCGTCCGACCAGGAGCAGCCCCTGCCCGGGGCCGCCGGGGGCGTCGAGCTCGCGGTCGAGGCGCTCGAGGTCCCCGAGGATGGGGGCCGCCGCCAGCTCGATCCGCTCCGACGGCGTCGAGAGGATCCCGGGCAGGCGCGGCGCGAGCGGCCCGAGGTCGACGCCGTGGGGCTCCTGCTCGAGCCGGGCCAGGGAGAGGCCGCCCGGGTCGTCGCCGAAGCCCTCTCCCCAGGGCCCCAGCCGCAGCATCAGGTCGAGGATCCGCTCTTCGGCCGGGCGGTCGTCGACGGCGGCCGCGATCTCCGCGGGGTCGCGGCCCGCCACCGGAGAGTCGGGGTCGGAGACCGCGTGGGCGGCGACGCCGTTGAGCATCAGGGCGTCGAGGGCCGCCGGGTCCGCCTGGGCTCCCTGTCCGCCGAACAGCAGCGCCAGCCGCGCCAGGATCTCCGCCTCCGAAGGTCCCTCGGCCGCGAAGACCGCCGGCGAGTAGCGGGCCACGTTGCGCACGGACAGCGTGGCGAAGGCCAGGTCGTAGTGACTGCGCTCCAGCGGCGATGGCGGGGGCAGGATCACGTCGGCGTGCCGGGTGGTCTCGTTGCAGTAGGGATCGACGCAGACCATGGCCTCGAGGTCGGCCAGGGCGGCGTCCAGCCGGTCGGAGTCCGGGGTCGACAGCACCGGGTTGCCGGCCACGGTCACGAGGGCGCGGATGCGTCCCTCGCCCGGCGTGTCGATCTCCTCGGCCAGGACGGCCACCGGCAGCTCGCCGCGCGCCTCGGGGAGCCCGCGCACCCGGCTCTTCCAGCGCCCCAGGGTCATGCCGCGCCCACCCGGGCGCTCGCTTCTCCGGCCGTGGGCGGGCCGCGGGAACATGGCGCCGCCCGGCCGGTCGAGGTTGCCCGTGAGGAGGTTGAGGGCGTCGACCGCCCAGGAGGCGAGGGTTCCGAAGGGCGTGGTGTGGGTCCCGATGCGACCGTAGACCGCGGCCGTGGGGGCGGCGGCCAGCTCCCGGGCCAGACGCCGGATGGCGGCGGCCTCGATGCCACACACTCCTGCGACGCGCTCCGGAGAGAAGCGCGCCACGGCGCGCTCGACCTCGGCCAGGCCCGACACCCGGTCGGTCAGCTCGCCGGCCCCGGCGCTGCCGTCGGCGAAGAGCGTGTGCAGCATGGCGAGCAGGAGGGCGGCGTCGCTGCCCGGTCGCACGAAGTGATGCTCGTCGGCCAGGCGCGCGGTGCGCGTCCGCCGCGGGTCGATCACCACCACCTTTCCGCCGCGGGCGCGGATGGCCTTCAGGCGTCCCGGCCAGTCGGGCGCCGTGCACAGGCTGCCGTTGGATTCGAGCGGGTTCGCTCCCAGCATCAGCAGGTGATCGGTGCGGTCGAGGTCCGGCACGGGAATCGCCCCCGGGTCGCCGAACAGGAGCCCGCTCGAGACGTGCTTCGGCATCTGGTCCGCCGTGCTCGCCGAGAAGACGTTGCGCGTCTCCAGGGACCGGATCAGCGGGCGCGCGTAGATCGAGCCCGCGATGTTGTGGACGTTGGGGTTGCCCAGATAGATGGCCGTCGCGCCGGGGCCGTGGCGCTCGACCACGGGACGCCAGACGCGCTCTACGTGGGCGAAGGCTTCGTCCCAGTCCACCTCCACGTGACGTCCGCCCCGGCGCACCAGCGGCCTGCGCAGCCGGTCCGGGTCCTCGTGGAGCGCCTTCAGGGTGGGGCCCTTCGGGCACATGTAGCCGCGGCTGAAGACGTCGCGTTCGTCGCCGCGGATGCGCGCGACGCGGTCGCCCTCGACGTCGATGGAGAGGCCGCAGGTGGCCTCGCACAGGGGGCATGTGCGGTGGACGGTCCGGCGGGAGTCGGTGGGGTCGGGCACGGGGCGCCTCCGGGTGGCGGCCGGTGGAGTCCGGTCCCGAGAGGGTAGCGGGCCCGGGCTCGGCGTCCCCGGCTCGGGCTGGACCGAGCTGTGTCTCGAGGGTGGAGACACCTCCCAGCTGGCAGAGAAGAGAGCCACAGCCATCCAACGAACCGCCGGGAGGGGCCGCTTCGCTTCGCCTGACCTCCTCGGGTCGGGGCAGCGGAGGACCTCAGGTGGAGCGAAGCGGCGCGGCCCTGTCCTGGGAGAGCACGCGAGACAGCACGATCTGTCTACACCGTTCCGGCATTGGACGGGCTAGACGCGCAGCAGCTCCCCGGCGTTCACCATGAGGGTCTCGCCGGTGATCATGCGGGCGCGCTCGGAGCAGAAGAACGCGACCGCCTCGGCGACGTCCCCGTCGCTGGGGATCTCGCCCAGCGGCATGTTCGCGGTGATCTCGCCCACGACGGTCTCCGGCTCGACCCCGCGCTCCTTCGCCTGCCAGGCGACGTAGGCCTCCACCGGGGGACCCCACATCCAGGTGGGGATCACCATGTTCACGCGGATCCGGTCCGGTCCGAGCTCCCGGGCCATGTGGAGCATGGCCGAGACCAGGCCGCCCTTGGCCGCCGCGTAGGCGATCTGATCCATCTTCGGCGGCAGCCACATCGCCTGGGAGCCGATCAGCACGATCGAGCCGCCGCCCGACGCGCGCAGGTGCGGGACCGCGGAGCGGGCGACCTGGGCGGTCCCCACGACGTTGGTGTCGAGCGACCTGCGCCAGTCGTCGGGCGAGGTGGACTGCAGCGTCCCGAACAGGGTGTCGAGGGCCGCGACCTGCACCACGGCGTCCAGGCGGCCGAAGCGATCGGTCGCCGTCTGCATCAGCGCCTCGCAGCGCGCCGGGTCGAGCACGTCGGCCGCACACCACGCCACGCGCTGGCCCGAGGCGTCGAGCTCGCCGGCCAGGGCCTCGAGCTTGCTCTCGGTGCGGGCGCCGATCACCACCCGCGCACCGTCGCGCAGGGCCGTCGCGGCGATCTCGCGTCCCAGTCCGGGGCCCACGCCCGAGACCACCACCACCTTGTCTTCGAGGATCATCGTCTGCCTCCACCGATCGGACTGCCGGTGGCCGCGCTTCGCGGGACCGCGAGCCGGGATGCCGATCGGGGGCCGAGACTAGCACCGGGCTTCGGCGCTCCGGCGAACCGCATTCAGGCGCGTTCAGGCCCGGGGCGGGCGCGGGATGCGGATCACGCGGAACGGCTCGAGGCGGTCGATGGCCTCGGCGCCCTGGTCGGGATGCCAGGCGAAGAGCGACACGATCAGCTCGTCCGGGGTGAAGTCGAGCAGGCTGAATCCGTTCTGCTCCAGCGGGGCGAGCCACTCGTCGGCCACCACGGTGCCCGACGCCTGGGGGACCTGTCCGCGGAAGCGGGACGGCCAGCCCAGGTCACCGGTGCTGATGGGGCCCACCAGCAGGCTCACCACCGGGTTGGCCTCCAGGGAGCGCCCGTTGCTCGCGTGCAGCGTGCCCGCGGCCAGGGCGTGGAGATCCCCGCTGGCGAACAGCGGCGTGCGGTCGCGTCGGGCCGAGGCGGCGCCGACGAGGCGGTCGTGTTGGGCCGACCAGCCGTCGGGCCAGTAGGGCTTGCCCGCGTCGACCCGCAGCACGCCCTGTTCGTCCTTGGAGTCGGGATACCACTCGCCCCACTTCCCGGCGGTCCAGAGCAGCGGGGTCGACGGCATGTGAGCCAGGTGCAGCGCCGGCGAGCGCGCCGTGCGGTCGAGGAGCCAGCGCTCGACGTCCGGAGGCACGAATCCCGAGTTCGCGTGGTCGAGGTCCGGGTCGAGGGTGTTGGTCAGGTTGCGCCGGCAGTCGTAGAGCAGGGCCTCGAAGAGCCGACCCCAGTGGAACGATCCGTAGCTCTCCGCGAGACCCCCGGGCCCCACCCGCGCAGGCGGCACGCCCGGGCTCGCGATCAGCTCGGGGTAGTAGAGATGCTGGGTCGCGCGCGCCAGGTCGAGCATGAAGGGGTCGGGCGGGAAGGTGCGCAGCGCCTCGCTGGCCTCGTCGTTCTCGCCGTAGTCGTGGTCGTCCTGGAGGAAGAAGGTGGGGACCGAGCGCAGCAGGGTCCCGTAGAGGCCCGCGATCTGCGGCCCGAAGGCGCGCTTCAGCACCTGCTCGTTGGCGTGCCCGAGCACCGCCTGCTCGCGGTCGAAGAGCCCGGCGATCCACCAGGCCCTGGGCGAGCGCCCCATCGCCCACCCGAACCGGCTCTTCAGGTCCCAGTAGACGTGGTCGCCGTTGGCCACGACCGCGTCGGGAGCGAACGACAGCGCCCGGGCCAGCAGGCGCTGGCGCAGCGCGATGGGCAGGAAGGCCTCGAAGAACCCCAGGCTGTACAGGTTGTCCGGGCCGCCCGCACAGGTGAAGACCAGCAGCCGCAGGCTCTCGGGCGATGCGTCGGGGTGGGGGAGGGTGCGCAGGGGCCAGTCCGCGCACAGGGCGCGGCCCGAGCCGTCGCGCAGCTGGAGTCGGTGGGCCGTTGCGGGCGGGAGGCCCCCGACGTCGAAGGAGAAGAAGCGGCCGCTGCCGTCGCTCGCGCGCCCGGGTGAGCTCTTCTCTCCCACGACCAGCCGCGGGGGCGCGGGGTGCTGCGAGCGGAACGACGCCTTCAGGCGGATGCGGTCGTGGCTCGCGGTGGGAAGCAGGTGGAGGACGTCGCCTGCCTCCCAGCCGTCGGACGGGGGCGGCCGCGGCTCCGGGCCGCAGCCCGCGGCTCCCAGGCTGGTGAGACCGGTCGTCGCCGCGAGCCCCGTGGTCGCGAAGGAGCCGTGGAGGAACGCGCGCCGGGAGATCGGCGGCCCTTCGGCCGGAGCCCGGCGGCTCACGACGGTCTCTCGACCCCGTCGAGCAGCAGGCGGACGGCCGCGGTCACGTGCCGGGTGGAGGCGACGTCGATGGCGCCCACCTGGCGGTGCATCCGATCGATGACGCCCAGCTGCATGGCCTGCAGGACGTCGGCCGTGCTCTCGACGTCGAGGTCGGGTCGCAGCTCGCCCTCGGCGACGCCGCGCTCCAGGGCCTCCACCAGCCGGGCGCGCCAGCCGGCGATCGCCCGGCGGCTCAGCGCGTCACCGCCCAGGAGCACCACGCGCTCGTCCTCTCCCAGCATCGCTCTCAGGAAGGGGCGGCCGAGCGCGTAGAGGAGGGTCTCCCGCAGCATGGTCTCGAGGGCCTCGCGCGCCTGGCCCGCCCGCTCGATGGCCGGCTCCACCGCGGCCCGCCAGCCCTCGATCTCGCGGTCGCGCACGGCGAGGAGCAGCGCCTCCTTGCTGTCGAAGTGGGCGTAGACCAGCGCCCGCGAGACGCCCGCCGCGGTGGCGATGGCCTCGATGCGCGCGCGCCGGAACCCGTGCCGGGCGAACTGCGAGGCCGCGGCGTCGAGGATGCGCAGCCGGGTCCGCCGGCTGCGCCGGTCGGCCTGGGAGGCGCGGGCTCCCACGGGCGGAGAATCCATCGACATGGGAACACAATTGACATTTCATGTTCAAAATGTCAATGAACGGATCGGCACCTCCGCGCGCAACCCGGCGTCCCGGAGGAGCCCGGAAGCGATACACCGCGCGGGAAGCGATGCACCCGCGCGACGCGGGAGAGGGGAGAGGGGAGAGCCGATGCCCAACATCTACTACGAGTCGGATGCGGATCCGAACGCGCTCGCCGGCGCCTCGGTCGCCGTGGTCGGCTACGGCAACCAGGGGCGCTCCTGGGCGCTCAACCTGCGGGATTCGGGCTTCGCCCCCCAGGTCTGCGTGCGCGCCGATACGAGTCGCGACCAGGCCCGGGCCGACGGCTTCGAGACGGCGGACCTGTCGGCGGCCAGCGACGCCGACGTCGTCTGCATCCTCGTACCCGACGACGTGATTCCCTCGCTGCCGCTCGAGCGGCGCGAGGACGGACTCACGGTGGTGGCCAGCGGGTACACGCTGGCGTTCGAGCGCTTCGCTCCAGCCGGCGATCTCGGCATGGTGGCGCCGCGCATGCTCGGGCCCGAGGTCCGCAAGTGCTACGAGGAGGGCGTCGGCTTCATCACGGCGGTGGGCATCGCCCGCGACGCGACCGGCCGCGCGCTGGCGCGGACGCTGGCGCTGGCCCGGGCGATCGGCGGCCTCGGCCAGGGCGCGCTCGCCCTGACGCCCCACCAGGAGGCGGTCCTCGATCTGGCGGTCGAGCAGGTGCTGTCGCCGGCGCTCACCCACGTGAACACGGCCTTCGTGGGGGCCATGCTGGCGCGCGGGATTCCCCTGGAAGCCGTGATGACCGAGCTGGTCCTCTCGGGCGAGGTCGAGCGCACCTACGGGCTGGTGCGCGAGGAAGGCTTCGTGGGTCAGCTCGAGTACCACTCGCCGGCCAGCCAGTACGGCCAGCTCTCGCGCCGCGGGGTCTACGACGAGCTCGACTTCGCGCCGATCATGCGGCGCCTGGTCGACGACATCGACTCGGGGCGCTTCGCCGACGAGTGGGACGCCGAGAGCGAGGCCGGCTACCCGAAGCTGAAGGCGCTGAAGGAGCAGTTCGCAGGGCCCGCCGTGGCCGCCCTCGAGCAGGACATGCGCAAGCGCCTGGGGCCCGGGGCCGGCGAGCGCACCGGCAAGGCCTGACGGCCCCTACGCGCCCCGGCGTTCGGAGCGCGGCCCGCGCCGGGTCTCCAGGTGGGCCGTCTCGTTGAGCGCGACCAGGCTGCGCTCGCCCGAGGAGGCGGCGGCGAAGCGGTTGATGCTCGTGTAGCCCGGCTGGAAGAACAGCCGGCGTTCCATGCCCAGGACCGAGGCGGTGAACGCGTTGATGACGCCGCCGTGGCAGAAGACGGCCACCCGGCGCCCGCGGTGGCGCGCGATGCACGCCTCGAGGGCGACCTCGACCTCGGCGAAGAAGTCCTCGACGGGCATGCCGTCGCCGTAGCCCGTCTCCATGAACGCCTTCCAGGCCGGGTAGTCGGTGCGCTTCAGCTCCTCCAGCGGGACGTAGAGCGCGCTGTCGCGATCGAACTCGGCGACCCTGGGCTCGATCTCGACCTCGAGGCCGAGCGTGGCGGCCAGGGGGGCCGCCGTCTCCCGGGCCCGCTGCAGGGGGCTCGAGACGATGTGGTCGATCCGCTCGTGGACGAGCCAGCGCGCGACCCGCGCGGCCTGGTCGCGGCCCTCCTCGGAGAGCGGCGGGTCGGCGGGTCGTCCGTCGTCACGCTCGATGCGCAGGGGCAGTCCGTGTCGGATGAGCAGCAGG
Organism: Myxococcota bacterium; assembly: GCA_050618075.1. Classification (GTDB taxonomy): domain Bacteria; phylum Myxococcota_A; class UBA9160; order UBA9160; family UBA4427; genus JBNLVL01. Next base: position 93,332 of record JBNLVL010000008.1, on the reverse strand, counting down.
TCCACGGCGCCCGAGCGTAGCGGTTCGCGCGGGCGATCTCCGATTCAGTCCCGGGACTCGCGGCGCTGCCGCATGCGTTCCTGCACCTCGCCGAAGTCGACGCGCATGAAGATGCCCTCGGCGTCGGCGGTGAGGGTGTCTCCGGCGTGGCAGGTGGCGCGGGCGATGACGCGCCGGCCCCGGCTCTCGTGGACCCAGCCCTCGAAGACGAGGTCCTCTTCGATGGGCGTGACGTGGCGGTACTTCACGTTCAGGACGGCTGTGACGCCCGGGCCGCCGCTGAGCGCCTGGGCCTGGCCCAGCACCTCGTCGAAAAGGGCCGCCACCCAGCCTCCGTGGACGCCGTGGGGCGGACCCTCGTAGCGGACGCCCAGGCGCGCCCGCCCGCGCACGATGCGCTCGCCGTCGGGCCGCTCACCGAACTCGACCTCGATGGGCGGAGCGACGGGGTTCAGGCGACCTCGAATCGGGGAGAGCTCCAGGTAGGCACGGCGCGAGACCGGTGAGTCGAAGGCGCTGAGCGGGTCGTCGTACCAGCGCGCCCGCGGCGCGCCCGAGATGCGCTCGCGGGCGTGGCGCACCGCCCGGGCCGCCTCGCGCAGGGCCTCGGGCTCGATCTCCCGGGTCGAGAGGGTCTCGACCAGCTCGCGCACCTCGTCGGCCAGCGCCCGCGCCTCGTCGGTCCAGGAGGCGTCGTTGCCCGACGTGGTCTCGGACCCAGATGCGGAGTCGGACCCAGATGCGGACTCGGACTCGGACATGCGCGGCTCCTTCCGCCCGCCGGCGGTCACTCACTCCCGACGTCGTCGCCGGAGCCTGCGTCCGGGGCTGCGTCGGCTGCAGCGCTCGCGGTCCTCCCCAACGAGCGGGACAGCACGTGGAACACCGGGGTGAACGCGAGCCCGAGCAGGGTCACCCCGATCATGCCGGAGAACACGGTGATGCCCAGCGCCCGCCTCATCTCGGCCCCGGGGCCGCTGGCCACGACCAGCGGGACGACGCCCAGGATGAACGAGAACGCCGTCATCAGGATCGGCCGGAGTCGCAGCCGGGCCGCCTCGATGGCGGCCTGGGCGGGGGAGAGCCCTGCGTCCTCGCGCTGCTTGGCGAACTCGACGATCAGGATCGCGTTCTTCGCGGCGAGGCCGACGAGGACGATCAGCCCCACCTGGACCAGCACGTTGTTGGACCAGCCGGTGACCCAGATGCCGAACATCGCGAACAGGATGCACATCGGCACGATCAGGACCACCGCGAACGGCAGGCTCAGGCTCTCGTACTGGGCGGCGAGCAGCAGGAACACGAAGAGCGCCGCCAGCGCGAACACGGCCAGGCCGGTGTCGCCGACCTGCTTCTCCTGGTAGGCGAGCTCGGTCCACTCGTACTCGAGGCCGTCAGGCAGGCTCTCCTCCGCGATCTCCTCGAGCGCCGCGATGGCCTGGCCGGTGCTCGTGCCCGGACGGGTGCTGCCGTACACCGACGCGGCCGGGTAGAGGTTGTACCGGAGGACGCGATACGGGGCCGTCCGGTACTCGGTGCGCATCACGCTGCCGAGCAGGACCGTCTCGCCGAACGCGTTCCGCGTGCGCAGGGCCAGGAGGTCGGAAGGCGACTGGCGAAAGGGCTCGTCCGCCTGCGCCGTCACCTGGAAGGTGCGGCCCAGGTAGTTGAAGTCGTTGATGAACGCGGAGCCGAAGTACACCTCGACCGCGTCGAACACACCCGACACGGGCACGTTCAGGCGTCGGGCCCGCTCGCGATCGATGTCCAGGAACATCTGGGGCGTGTCGGTGTTGAACAGCGAGAACACACCGGTCAGGCCCTCCCGGGCGCTCGCCGCCTCGACGAGCGCGGCCGTCGAAGTCTCGAGCAGCTCCAGGCCCCGCGCCCGGCGGTCCTGCACCATCATCCTGAACCCGCCCGCGTTCCCGATGCCGCGCACCGGCGGCGGCTCGATGACCAGCACCCGCGCTTCGTCGGTGCGGCGGGCGACGTCCCGGATCTCCTCGAAGAGCTCGCGGTAGGCGATTCCGCTCGCCGCCCGATCCTCGAAGGAGGCGAAGGTGGTGAAGACCGTCGCCGCGTTGGGTGCGCTGGTGAAGGTCGCGCCGGAGAACCCGGCGAAGGACACCGCGTTGACGACGCCGTCGAGGGCGAGGATGCGCTCGGTGACCGAACGGGTCACCGCGTCGGTGCGCTCGAGGTCCGCACCCGGCGGCAGCTCGATCGCGACGATCGCGTAGCCCTGGTCCTGGGACGGGATGAATCCCCTGGGCACCAGGTTGAACTGGAGCCCGGTGAGCGCGAGCAGGAGCACGTAGACGCCCAGGACCAGCCCCCTTCGCCCCAGCAGCGCCGCGACTCCCGCCCCGTAGGCACTCGAGGCCCGGGCGAGCAGGCGGTTGAAGGGGGCGAAGAGCCGCGCGATCCACTCCGACAGGCCTCCCCGGCGCGGTCCACCCGCGGAGGGGGCCCCGGAAGCGGGCTCGTGAAGCAGCATGGCGGCGAGGGCGGGGCTGAGCGTCAGCGAGACGAAGACCGAGATCATGGTGGCCGTGGCGATGGTGAGCGCGAACTGCCGGTAGAACTGGCCCGTGATTCCCGTGACGAACGACGCGGGCACGAAGACGGCCACCAGCACGAGGCCGAGCGCGACGAGCGCGGTTCCGACCTCGTCCATCGTCCGGTGTGCGGCTTCGCGCGCACCCATGCCATCGCCCATGTTCCGCTCGACGTTCTCGACCACCACGATCGCGTCGTCGACCACGATGCCGATCGCGAGCACGAGCCCGAACAGCGTCAGGTTGTTGAGGCTGAACCCGAAGGCGGCCATCACCGCGAACGTGCCGATGAGCGACACCGGAATGGCCACGATGGGGATGATCGAGGCGCGCCAGTTCTGCAGGAAGATCACGATGACCAGGACGACGAGGGCCACCGCCTCGAAGATCGTGCGCACCACGGCGCTCACCGATTCGGCGATGTACTCCGTGGGGTTGTAGACGATCGCGTACTCGAGGCCCGGCGGGAATCCCTCGGACAGCTCTGCCATCACCGCCTGGAGCTCGGCGGCGGTCTCGAGGGCGTTGGTGCCCGGGGTCTGGAAGATGGGCAGGGCGATGGCCGGCTGGTTCCGGAGGTATCCGCGGGTCGAGTAGCTCTGGGCCCCGAGCTCGATGCGCGCCACGTCCCGGAGACGGACGATGCGTCCGTCCTCCTCGGCCTTGACCACGACCGCACCGAACTCCTCGGTCGTGATGAGCCGGCCCCGGGTCTGGACGCCGATCTCGAAGGCGTGGGCGGTGCTCGACGGCGACTGGTTCAGGGTGCCCGCGGCGACCTGGACGTTCTGGGTGCGCAGGGCCTCCACCACCTCGCCGGCGGTCAGTCCCACCGAGTCCACCCGCTGGGGGTCGAGCCAGATCCGCATGGCGTACTCGCTCGCGCCGAACAGCCGGATCTGGCCGACCCCGTTGACCCGCGCCAGCCGGTCCCGGATCTGGAGCGTCGCGTAGTTCGCGATGTAGAGCTGGTCGTAGGTCTCGTCGGGCGAGTACAGGTTGACGACCATCATCAGGTCGGGCGAGCTCTTCTGGGTGACCACGCCCAGGCGCCGCACGGTCTCCGGGAGCCGCGGCTCGGCGATGGCCACGCGGTTCTGGACGAGCACCTGCGCCTCGTCGAGGTCGGTGCCCAGGGCGAAGGTCACCGCGATGCTGACGCTGCCGTCGCCCGTCGACTGCGAGGACATGTAGAGCATGTTCTCGACGCCGTTGATCTCCTGCTCGAGCGGGGTCGCGACGGTGTCGGCGACCACCTCGGCGCTCGCTCCGGGGTACGAGGCCTGGACCTGGATGGTCGGCGGAGCGATCTCCGGATACTGGGTCACGGGCAGCCCCAGATAGGAGAGGCCGCCCAGGAGCGTGATCAATACGGACAGGACCGCGGCGAAGATGGGCCGCTCGATGAAGAAGTGCGTGAAGCCCACGCCTAGCCGCCCGTCGCGGCGCCCGGAGTGACCGGGGCCACGACCCGACCCACGCGGACCCGGTGGAAGCCGCCCGACACGACGCGCTCGTCGTCGGTGAGGCCCTCGCGGATGATGCGCATTTCGTCGACGATGGGTCCCAGGGTGACCCAGCGGCGCTCCACCTCGTTCCCGTCGCCCACCACGAAGACGAACTGGCGCGACTGATCGAACTGGATGACCTCGTCGGGGACCAGGATGGCGTCGATCAGGCCGCTGCCCTGGAGACGCAGGCGGCCGAAGACGCCGGGCTGCAGGAAGGCGCCCGGGTTCGCGAACACCGCGCGGGCCTCGATGGTGCCCGACGAGGGGTCGAGCTCGTTGTCCACGAAGTCCACCACCCCGTGGTGCATGAAGTCGTCCTCGTCGAGGAGCTTGACGCTGACCGCGTTGGGCGTGGTCCGCGAGCTCGGCCGCGCGCCGCTCTGGCTGAGCCGGGTGTACTTCAGGAAGTCCGCCTCGCTCGCCTCGAACACGAAGTAGATGGGGTCTTCCTGGACGATCGTCGTCAACAGCGTGGCCGAGGCGTCGCCGCCGCTGATGAGGTTGCCGGGGTCGACCCGCTGCTCCCCCACGCGTCCGGAGATCGGGGCGCGGACCTCCGTGTACTCCAGGTTCAGCTCCGCCTGCGCCACCTCCGCCTGGCGGTTGGCGGCGACCGCCGCCGCCGAGGCGCGTTCGGCGTTGGCCACGTCGTACACGTCCCGCGCGATGGTCCGGCCCTCGAGGAGGCGCCTCGACCGCTCGGCCTCGATGGCCGCCAGGTCGCGGCGCGCGACGGCCTCGGCGAGCGCGGCCCGGCTCGCCTCGAGCGCGATGCGGAAGGGGCGTTGATCGATCACGAAGAGCAGGTCGCCCTTCTCGACGAGCTGCCCCTCCTGGAAGACGACCTGCTCGAGGTAGCCGCTCACCCGGGCCCGCACCTCGACGCGCCGGATGGCCTCGAAGCGACCCGTATACTCGTCGAACTCGACGAGGCTGCGGCGTTCGGGGGTGATCACCGGGATGCTCGGCGCGCCCTGGGCCCGCGCGGCGCCTGTGGGCGCGATCGCCAGGAGGGCCGCCAGGCTCGGGACGCAGACCAGGGCCGCGATCGCGGCCGCAGTCGCGAGCCAGAGCGGAGTGGGACTGTTAGCCTCTGCACGGCGGGGAGCCGCACCAGCCGGCGCCGCTCCCCGGCGCGACGCGAGGGCCGGCCCGGTCGACGAATCCGACGCAGTCGCGGGGGCGGCACGGCTGGCTCTCGACGAGGCGCTCGATTCGGAGGGAAGAAGCGTGAAATCGTGGCTCGCCATGGGCGGAATCGTATCAACTCTCCTCGTCTGTGCTGCGGGGGCGACCGCGCTCGAGGTGGGCGATCCCGCGCCCGACTTCGCGCTCCAGGGCTCCGATGGGAAGACGTACTCCCTGGCGGACTACCGCGGCAGCACGCCCGTCGTCCTCGCCTGGTATCCCCAGGCGTTCACCAGCGGTTGCACCCTCGAATGCAAATCGCTGACCGAAGACGGCCATCTGGTCAGGGCCTTCGGCGTGCCGTACTTCATGGCGAGTGTCGACCAGAGCGACCGGAACGTCCGCTTCGCGTCCCAGATGAAGGCGGACTTCCCGCTGCTCAGCGACCCCACCAAGGAGACCGCGCGGGCCTACGGCGTGCTCCACCAGGAGCGCTTCGCCCTCCGGACCACGTTCTACATCGGCTCCGACGGCCGGATCCTGCGGATCGACCGGAACGTCGATCCGGCGAACGCGGCGCGCGACATCGCGGCCGCGCTCGAGTCGTTGGGGTTCGAGCGAAAGCAGAGCCCGTCCGCGGGGCGCGGCGACGGGGCGGCAGGGGCCGAGCCGCACAGCTGAGGCTGCGGCCCCCGGGCCGTCTGCGTCTAACCCCTCCGGAACTCCAGGGCCTCGCCCGAGACCCGGGCGTCCACCGAGACCTTGCTGCCTTCGGGGAACTCGCCCTCGAGGATGCGCACGGCCAGCGGGTCCTGGACCATGCGCTGGATCACCCGCTTCAGCGGTCGCGCTCCGTACTGCGGGTCGTAGCCCCGCTCCGCCAGCAGCTCGCGGGCCTCGTCGCTGAACTCGAGGTCGATGCGCCGCTCCTCGAGGAGCTGCGCCACCCGTGCCAGCTGGATGTCGACGATGCGGCCGATCTGGGACCGCTCGAGCTGGTGGAAGATGATGACGTCGTCCACGCGGTTGAGGAACTCGGGCTTGAAGTGCCCGCGCAGGGCCTCGGTCACCCGCCGCTCCATCTCCTCGGCGTCGCTCACCTCGGCGATGTGCTGGCTGCCGATGTTCGACGTCATGATCAGGACCACGTTCTTGAAGTCCACGGTCCGGCCCTGTCCGTCGGTCAGGCGGCCGTCGTCGAGGATCTGCAGGAACACGTTGAAGACGTCGGGGTGAGCCTTCTCGATCTCGTCGAACAGCACCACGCTGTAGGGCCGCCGGCGGACCGCCTCGGTCAGCGCGCCGCCCTCCTCGTAGCCCACGTAGCCGGGGGGCGCCCCGATGAGCCGGGACACCGAGTGCTTCTCGCCGAACTCGCTCATGTCGATGCGCACCATGGCGTGCTCGTCGTCGAACAGGAACTCGGCCAGGGCCCGGGCGGTCTCGGTCTTGCCCACGCCGGTGGGACCCAGGAAGATGAACGAGCCGATGGGGCGCTCGGGGTCCTGGAGGCCGGCCCGCGCGCGGCGCACCGCGTTCGAGACCGCCTCGATGGCGTTCTCCTGGCCGATCACCCGGCGGTGCAGGTTCTCCTCCATGTGCAGGAGCTTCGCCTGCTCGCTCTCGAGCATCTTCGACACCGGCACGCCGGTCCACTTCGAGACGATCTCGGCGATCTCGTCGGCCGTGACCTCCTCGCTGATGAGGGATCCTTCCTTCTGCGCCTCGTCCACGGTCTCCTGCTTCGCGGCCAGCTCCTTCTCCACGGCCGGCAGCTCGCCGTAGCGGATCTCGGCCGCGCGCTCGAGCTGTCCCTGGCGCTCGGCCCGGGTGAGCTCGGCTTCGAGGTCGATGCGCCGCTGCTTGAGGTCGCCCACGCCCGACACCGCCGCCTTCTCGTTCTCCCAGCGGGTCTTCAGGGCGTCGGTCTGGCCGCGCAGCTCGGCCACCTCCTGCTCCACCTTCTCCAGGCGCGCCCGACTGGCGTCGTCGGACTCCTTCTTGAGGGCCTCGCGCTCGATCTCGAGCTGGGTGCGCTTGCGCTCCAGCTGGTCGAGCTCCTCGGGCATGGAGTCGATCTGGACGCGGACGCGGCTGGCGGCCTCGTCCACCAGGTCGATGGCCTTGTCCGGCAGGAAGCGGTCGGTGATGTAGCGGTTGGAGAGGGTGGCCGCGGCCACCAGGGCCGCGTCCTGGATGCGCACCTTGTGGTGGGTCTCGTAGCGCTCCTTCAAGCCGCGCAGGATCGAGACCGTGTCGGCCACCGACGGCTCGCCCACGAAGACGGGCTGGAAGCGGCGCTCGAGGGCCGCGTCCTTCTCGACGTGCTTGCGGTACTCGTCCAGGGTGGTCGCGCCCACGCAGCGCAGCTCGCCCCGGGCCAGGGCCGGCTTGAGCATGTTGGCCGCGTCGGCCGCCCCCTCGGCGGCGCCGGCGCCCACGATGGTGTGCAGCTCGTCGATGAAGAGGATGATCTGCCCCTCGGCCTCGGCGACCTCGCGGAGCACCGCCTTCAGGCGGTCCTCGAACTCGCCGCGGTACTTCGAGCCCGCGATCAGCGCGCCGATGTCGAGCGCCACGACCCGGCGGTCGGTCAGGCTCTCGGGCACGTCGCCGGCGACGATGCGCTGGGCGAGCCCCTCGGCGATGGCGGTCTTGCCCACCCCCGGCTCGCCGATGAGCACCGGGTTGTTCTTGCTGCGCCGCGACAGCACCTGGATCACGCGACGGATCTCTTCGTCGCGACCGACCACCGGGTCGAGCTTGCCCTGGCGCGCCACGTCGGTGAGGTCGCGTCCGAACTTCTCGAGGGCCTGGTACTTCGACTCCGGGTCGGGGTCGGTGACGCGCGCGCCGCCGCGCACCTGGGCGAGGGCCTTGAGGATGGCCTCGCGGGTGGCTCCCTGCTCGCGCAGGCTGCGACCCGCCGCGTCCTTGTCGTCGCCGGCGATGGCGAGGAGCAGGTGCTCGGTGGAGACGTACTCGTCCTTCAGGGTCTCCGCCTCGCCGAACGAGGCCTCCAGCACACGCGCGGCGGCGGGGCTCAGCTGGGACTGTGCGCCGCCCTGCACCTTGGGGATGGATTCGAGCAGAAGCTCGATCTCGTGTCGGAGGGGCTCGAGGGGCACGCCCAGCTTCTGGAGCACCGGGACGGTGCTGCCTTCGGGCTGCCCCAGCAGCGCCTGCAACAGGTGCGCAGGTTCGATGGAGGAGTGTCCACGGCTGCTCGCCAGCGATTGCGCCTCGCTGACGGCCTCCTGGCTCTTGATCGTGAGTCGGTCCATTCGCATGGCCCGAACCCTATGCACGCGCCGGGAGCTGGCAAGCCGCGGCGGCCCAGGAAATCATCCGAAACCGCGCATCGCCCCACCGCCCGTGGGGATGCAGCCCACACCCTTCCCCCTCGGTCCCGGGTCCCAGCCACCTGCGCATCGCCAGCCGAGGCCGCTTCGCTCCATGTGTGTTGCTCGGGGCGTGTCGGGGGGTACAGGGGGGCGCCCGTGCTCAGACAGTCCTCGGCGAACCGGCCCGGTTGCCTCCCGGGGTAACGGGGCTGCTTCGCGTGCGCTCTACCGCCTGCGGAACTGCGCGCGGGACCCCCCTGTACCCCCCGACCCGGGACATGGCAGCCAACGACTCCCGTTCGCACTGCCTCGAAGATTCGATCCTGCCGTTGGCTGCCCAGCGCGAGACCGGGGGAAGGGTCGACAGCGGAGCGACCGCCGAGGCGAGCAGGCAGCGCTCGCACCCGAAGCGCTCCTGCAACGCGGGCGGCCAGCGTCGGGATGTGCAGAAGCGTCGTGTTCCCTGCGGCCGCCGGCCTGCGCATGCTCGACCCGGGAGGGAGACGGAGTCGCAACCCTTCCCCCGGTCGGGGCAACGGAGCCCCATGGGAGAAGCGAAGCGAGCCCCCGCGTCGGGGTGGGGTGGCTAGCCGGTCTTCTTCATGGGGACGAAGAGCGTGGCGTCGCCGCGTCGGATCAGCACGAGCACGCTGTCGTCGGCCTCGGACAGCCGCTTGCGGAGATCGGCGACGTCGTCGATCTCGCCGTGGTCGAGCTCCACGATCACGTCGCGGCTGCGCAGGTTGGCCTCGTCGGCGGGACTCCCGGGCTCCACCTGGGTGATCAACACCCCCTTGGCGTCGTCGAGCCCGAGCTGATCGGCGAGCTCCGGAGACAGGTCCTGGACCGAGAGCCCCCACTCCTCGGCCGTGGAGGGAGTGGCACTGGCGGTCACCGTCGGCTCCTCGAGCACCCCCACGGAGACCGTCAGCTTCTCCTCGTCGCCGTCCCGGACCACGACCACCTCGACCTCCTTGTCGATGGGGGTGGCCGCCACGACCCGCGGCAGGTCCTTCCAGTCCTCGATCGGCTCGTCGTCGAAGCGCACGATGACGTCGCCGCGCTTCATGCCCGCCTCGTCGGCCGGGCCTTCGGGCAGCACCTTCGAGACCAGCGCGCCGTCGCTGCTCTCGAGCTCGAACTCCTCGGCGAGCTCCGGGGTCACGCCCTGGATGACCACGCCCAGCCAGCCGCGCACCACGTGTCCGCGGGCCCGCAGCTGGGGAAGGATCTGCTTGGCCATGTTGATGGGCACCGCGAAGCCGATGGTGTTCGCGCGCGGATTGATCGCGGTGTTGATGCCGATCACCTCCCCCTTCAGGTTGATCAGGGGGCCTCCCGAGTTGCCGGGGTTGATGGCGGCGTCGGTCTGGATGAAGTCGTCGTAGCTGCCCTGTCCGATGTAGCGGTGCTTGGCGCTGACGATGCCGGCGGTCACGGTGTGCTCGAGGCCGAACGGGTTCCCGATCGCCACGACCCAGTCGCCCGGGCGCACGGCCGACGAGTTGCCGAGCGGAATCGCCGGCAGCTTCTCGTCGGACTGGACCCGGATCAGCGCGATGTCGGTCTTGGGGTCGCGTCCGACCACCTCGGCATCGAGCTCGAGCCCGTTGTTGAACGCGACCCGGATGCTGTCGACCTCGTCGATGACGTGGTCGTTGGTCACGATGTAGCCGTCCTCGGAGATCACGAAGCCGCTGCCGAGGCTGGGGATCTTGCGCTCCCGGCGCGGCTGGTCTCCGAAGGGATTGCCGAAGAACTCCTCGAACTGGCGCGGGATGCCCATGCCGCCGCCGGTCACGGTCTTCGAGGTCTGGATGTTGACGACCGCCGGCGAGAGCTGCTCGGCCAGGTCGGCGAAGGAGCTGGGGACGCCCGCCGGGACCATCGGGGGCTTGCCCGAGCCTTCCTTCCAGAAGGGGTCGTTCGAGACCGGCTCCGGCTTCGACTCCTTCTTGGACCACGGCAGGTCGATGGCCTGCGCCTCGTTGCTCTTCAGGGTCAGCTGGACGTCGACCACGCCGGCCTCGATCACGAGGATCGTGGCGGCCGCCACCAGCAGGAGAACGGTTCCGAGCCGTCGCATTCGCGCGTTGTCCTCTCTCGTTCGTCTTCGTTCCGGCCCGGTCGGCCGGGTCACCCCTACGACCCCGACACCGTGGAGCGGGTTCCGCGGGTCGGGCCCCCTCTCGCCGGGGCCTCGAGATCCCTGGGCTCGGAGCCCGTCGTCCCTGTCTTCCTGACTTCCGGCTGCCCGGGGTTCGCCTCCCGGGTCGGCCCGGCCGAGCGCCCGGCGCTCAGACCATGGGGATCGCCACATGGTACCGGCCGCTGCCCCGCTGAACCACGACGAGGGCCCGGCCCCGGCCCCGCAGGTCGAGGACCGCCCGGCGGAACTCGTCGGCGTTCCGCAGGGGCACGCCGTTCACCGCCAGGAGCCGGTCTCCCGCCTGGAAGCCGATCTTCTCGGCGGCGCTGCCGGGGCGCACCTTCCGCACCCGGTAGCCCCCGCCTTCCTCGCCCGGCTCGCGCAGGTCCATGCCGAGCAGCTGCTCGGCCAGCCGCCGGATCTCCCGTTCGGGCACCTCCTCGGCCTTCACCACCATCCGCTGGCTGCGGGCGTCGCGCCACACGGCGATGTGCAGGTCCTGGCCGGCGGTGACCGTCCCCAGCATCTCGAAGAAGGCGCGGGCGTTGGCCACCGGGTGGTCGTCCACGTGGGTCACCACGTCGCCGCGCCGGATGCCGCCCCGCTCGGCCGGGCTGTTCTTCGAGACCCGGTTCACCAGGGCGCCGGCCATGCCGTCCGGGAGCCGCATCACCTCCTGGAGCGCGGGGTCGAGGTCCTGGAAGTCGAGGCCCAGCCACACCGGCTGGACCTCGCCGTGCTCGATCAGCTCGGCGACCACCCGGCGGGCCACATCGATGGGGATGGCGAAGCCGATGCCCTCGGCGCCCTGGTAGATGGCGGTGTTGATGCCGATGAGGGTGCCTTCGGCGTTCAGCAGGGGGCCACCGGAGTTGCCGGGGTTGATCGAGGCGTCGGTCTGCAGGAAGCCGTGGAAGGTGCGCCCGTTGGTGTTGATGGACCGGTCGGTGGCCGACAGCACGCCGGTCGTCACGGTGTTCGAGAGGCCGAACGGGTTGCCGATGGCGATGACCGGCTCGCCGACCAGCAGGTCCTCGGAGCTTCCCGGCGCCACCCAGGGCAGGGTCTCGTCGGACTCCACCTGCAGCACCGCGAGGTCGTTGTTCGGGTCGGCGCCCACCAGCTGGGCCTCGAACTCGCGACCGTCGGCCAGGCTCACCCGGATGCGGCTCGCCCGGGCGACCACGTGCTCGTTGGTGATGACCCGGCCTTCGCGGTCGATCACGACGCCCGAGCCCAGGCTCTGGACGGTCTGGCTGCGGGAGTGGGGGGAGAAGAAGTCCCGGAAGAACTGATCGAAGAAGGGGTCGCCGCTGAAGCCCGAGAACGGGCTCCGCCGCCGCACCACGCGCTCGGTGGTGATGTTCACCACGGCCGGACCCACCTTCTCCACCGCGCGCACGGTGGCGGTCCGCCGCAGGAACGGGTCGTCGGCGCGCGAGGCCGAGGCGGCCAGCGCGAGGGGAATCAGCAGTCCTGTGGCGATCCCTGTGGCGATCCCTGTAGCGGTACGCCGGGCCAGCGAACACATCGAACGACAACCTCCGTTCGGGTCGGGCCGAGAGCTTAGCCGGCGCAGCCGTCTGCGGTCCCCCGCAGCCCGCCGCAGCCCCCGGCAGCCTCGATGGGCCGGAGCCCGGCCCCCCCGGCGCTCCGTGGATCCGTCCGGTCCGGCTGCCCGGTGGGGCCGCGGGCCGCCCGCCCCCGGGCCGGCGAGCGCCCGCGACCCTGGCCGCGCCGGCCTCCCCGCGGTTCAATCCGGTCCATGGACCGACGGACCCCGCCCGGCGGGTATTCGCTCGAGCTGGCTGCCTTCCGGGAGGCGTTCGGCCGTCCTCCGGACGCGGCCGTGCGGGCGCCGGGGCGCGTCAACCTCATCGGCGAGCACACGGACTACAACGAAGGGCTGGTCCTGCCGTGCGCCATCGATCGGGACACCCGGGTCTACTGGGCCCGGCGGGAGGACCTCCGCGTCGAGGTCGCGGCCCACGACTTCGAGCAGCGGTCCGGGTTCGACCTGCGCGAGGCCCGGCGTCGGGGCGACTGGCTCGACTACGTGCAGGGCGTGGCCTTCGCCCTGGCCGAGCGCGGCGCACGGGTCGCGGGGCTCGACCTGCTGATCGCGAGCGACGTGCCCCGCGACTCCGGTCTCTCCAGCTCGGCGGCGCTGGGCGTCGCCGTCGCCGCGGCCTTCGACGCCGCCTTCGAGCTGGCGCTCGGTCCGCTGGGCTGCGCGCGGGTCGCCCACCGGGGCGAGAGCGGCTTCGTCGGCGTGGCCTGCGGCCTGCTCGACCAGTTCGCCAGCGCGCTGGGCCGCCGGGATCACGCCCTGGCCATCGACTGCCGCAGCGAGTCCGTCGAGCCCGTCGCCATGCCCGAGGGTCGGGTGGCGCTGCTGGTGGCCCACTCCGGTGTGACCCGCTCGCTGGCGGGCGGCGCCTACGGCGACCGGGTCCGCGAGTGCGCCGAAGCGCTGGCGGCGGCCCGCTCTGCGGGCCTGGTGCCCGAGAGCGCGACCGCCCTGCGCGACCTGCCCGAGACCGCCCTGTCGGACCTCGAGGGCGCGGCGCCGGGAACGGCCTTTCGGCGGGCTCGCCACGTGGTGACCGAGAACCGACGGGTCGAGGCGTTCCGACGGGCGCTCGAGTCCGGAGACCTCGGCGCCGCCGGCGAGATCCTGAAGGAGGGACAGCGCAGCCTCCGCGACGACTACGACGTCTCGGTTCCCGAGCTCGACTGGCTGTGCGAGCTGGCCGACGCCCTTCCCGGGGTCTACGGGTCCCGCCTCACCGGAGCCGGCTGGGGAGGCTGCACGCTCCATCTGGTCGATCCCGGGGCGTCGGCGCGGGTGGCCGAGGACCTGGCCGGCGGATTCCTGGCGCGCGCCGGGCGGCGACCCCCCATCGTCGAGGCCCGCCCCTGGAACGGGGTCGGACCTCTCTCTCTCAGCTGAGGTCTCCGCTCCGCCCGGACCGCACCGGGGCAGCGAGGTCCAGGGCGCGGCACAGGGCCGCCGCGGCCCGGCCCGGGTCGTCCGCCATCAGGATCGCGCCCGAAACGGCCACGCCCGCGGCGCCCGCGGCCACGAGGTCCGCCACGCCCGTAGCCGTCACGCCTCCCTGGGCGATGACGGCGATGGGCTGGCGGCAGGCGTCGGCCAGGGCGCCCAGGCCCAGGCTCGGACGTTCGGCGGCCTTGGAGAGCGGGGCGTGGATCGGGGCCAGGTGTGCGTAGCCCGCGCCGGCCCGGGCCGCGGCGGCCACTTCGGCCTCGCTGTGGGCCGAGACGCCGACGAGCGTAACGCCGCCGTGGCGCTCGATGAAGTCCAGTGCCTGGTCCACCGCGAGCGCATCGAAGCCCAGGTGGACGCCGTCGGCGTCGATCGCCAGGGCGACGTCGAGTCGCCGGTTCACCACGATCTCGACGCGACCCGCGTCCGGAGCCGAGGGGGCGCCGGCTCCGGCGGGCAGCGAGGTCCGGGCCCGGCTCCGGACGGGGACGGGGACGGGGACGCGGGCCCGGGCGCCGCGCCTCGCCGCCCCGGCCACGGCCCGCGCGTGCTCCAGGAGGTCGCGCCCCTCGAGCTCGCGGTCGCGAATCTGCACGCGGTCGACCCCGGCCGCGACCGCCGCCTCGACCGCCTCTTCCAGGCCTTCGGGGCAGGCGCGGCGATCGGTGACCAGGCAGAGCCCCGGGATCAGAACGAGGCGATTCCGTCGAGGGGGCTGGAGGCCGAGGCGTAGAGCCGTCGGGGCATGCGGCCGGCGAGGTACGCCTCGCGCCCGGCCTCCACGGCCAGCTTCATGGCGCGGGCCATGCGCAAGGGCTCCTTGGCGGCGGCGATCCCGGTGTTCATCAACACCGCGGTGCAGCCCAGCTCCATGGCCACGGCCGCGTCGCTGGCCGTGCCCACGCCGGCGTCCACGATCACCGGGACCTCCACGGTCTCGAGGATGATCCGGATGTTCGAGGGATTGCGGATGCCCAGCCCCGAGCCGATGGGCGCGCCCAGGGGCATCACGGCCGCGCAGCCCATGGCGGCCAGCTTCTGGCACGCGACGGGATCGTCGGTGACGTAGGGGAGCACCGTGAAGCCCTCGTCCACCAGGACCCGCGCCGCCTCGAGGGTCGCCGCCACGTCCGGGAACAGGGTGCGTTCGTCGCCGATGACCTCGAGCTTCACGAGGTCGGTCTCGAGGAGCTCGCGGCCCATGCGCGCCGTGGTGAGCGCGTCCTCGGCGGTGAAGCAGCCGGCGGTGTTGGGAAGGATGGTGAAGCGCTCGGGCGAGATGAAGTCGAACAGGCGGCGGCCCTTCGGCGCGTCGAAGTCGACCCGGCGCAGGGCCACGGTGACCATCTCGGTGCCCGAGGCCTCGGCGCACTCGAGGTTCTGCTCGAAGGAGGCGTACTTGCCGGTGCCCGTGATGAGCCGGGAGGTGAACGTGTGCCCTCCCAGGGTGTAGGTGTCGCTCATGTCGCTCAGCCGCCTCCCACCGCCTCGAGGATCTCGATGCGATCGCCTTCGGAGATCAATGCCCGGTCGTAGCTCGCGCGCGGGACCACTTCGCGGTTGATCGCCACGGCGACCCGGCGATCGCCGAGCCCCAGGCGCTCGACGAGCCGTCGCACGGGGCAGCCTGCCTCGACGGTCGCGGGATCTCCGTTCACCGTGATCGAGAGCGGAGCCGAGGCTCCGGGGTCGCTGTCCGTCATCGTGGTCATCAGCGGGTCTTCGCCCTGCCGCCGTCCGGGTCGTCCCGGGCGTCCGGCGCGCCCCGTCCCGGGCAGGAGCCGGGCGGGGCCGTTCGCACGGGCCTCCCGAAGCTACCCCGTTCGCTTCAGCACTTCATCCCGCATCCGATACGCTTGCCCGGGGACGCGGCGAGATCCGCAGGAGACGAGGAGGGGGTGTGGCGCTCGAACCCAGCGGAGCAGCGAAGCGCGACTCCGCGGCCGCCCGGACGACGGCCGCGGCCGGCGGTGTGCGCGCGGTCTCGGCCTCCATCGACCTCGCCGCCCTGGCCCACAACGCCCGAGAGGCCCGGCGGGTGTCCGGGGGGCGTGAGCTCTTCGGTGTGGTCAAGGCCGACGCCTACGGGCACGGCGCCGCGCCCGTCGCCCGCGCGCTGGTTGCGGCCGGCTGCGGGCAGCTGGCCGTGCTCACCGTGGACGAGGCGTCGGCGCTCCGCGACGAGGGCATCACGACCCCCATCCTCATCATGCGCGGCGTCTGGGACGCCGCCGAGGCCCGGGAGGCGGCGGCGCGGGAGCTCACCCCGGTCGTCCACGACGCCGATGGTCTCGCCCGGGCGGCCGAGGCGGCGCCGGCGTCGCGCCCCCTCCCCATCCACGTCGAGGTCGACACGGGCATGCGGCGCATGGGCGTCGACCCCCGCGACGCGCTGGCCCTGCTGACCCGCGCCGCGGCGCTCCCGGGCGTGGACCTCGACGGCGTGTTCACGCATTTCGCCCGGGCCGACGAGCCCGACCTCGCGCCCAGCCTCGAGCAGGTGCGCCGCTTCCGGGCGCTCCTCGAGCGGGCGCGGACCCAGGGCATCGAGCCCGCGTGGGTCCACATCGCGAACTCCGCGGGCGTGCTCAACGCCGGGGTCCTGGCCGACGAGCTTCCCCAGGCCAACGCCGTGCGCCCCGGGCTCATGCTGTACGGCGTTCGGCCGGCGCCCCACCTCGACGCCGCAGACCTGCGGCCCGTGATGACCTTGAAGGCGCGGGTGGCGGCCATCCACCGGGTCGCTCCGGGCGAGGCCGTGGGCTACGGCGCGACCTTCCGGGCCGAGGCGGAGACCCGGGTGGCCACCCTGGCCCTGGGCTACGCCGACGGGGTTCCGTGGACGGCGGCGCCCGAGGGCCGGGTCTGGCTCGGCGGAGCCCTGCGCCCGCTGGCCGGCCGGGTGTCCATGGACTACACGGCGGTCCGCATCGACGACGCCCCGGTGGCGGTGGGCGACGAGGCCGTGTTCTTCGGCGTCACCGAGGACGGCCCGCTGCCCGTGGAGGACGCCGCCCGGCGGGCGGGCACCCTGGCCTACGAGCTGCTGGTCCGGGTCGGGGCCCGGGTTCCCCGGCGGTTCGAGGGCGCGGGCGGCGCCTCGCGGTCCGATTGACTTCGTCCCGGGGCCTCGGTACACCACCCGCGGGCCCCTCCCCCAGAACATGGTCCGGCGAGCGCGTCCCCCGTTGCGAACGGGCTCGCCCCGGTCAGGAGCCGCCGAATGTCCCCCCAGGACACGCCGCGCCCCGTGGCGCGCGCTCTACTTTCCGTCTTCGACAAGACAGGTCTGGTCGACCTGGGCCGCGCCCTGGCCGAGCAGGGCGTCGAGCTGGTGGCGTCGGGCGGGACCGCGACCGCCCTCCAGGAGGCCGGTCTGGCGGTGGTCGAGGTGGCCGACCTCACCCGCAGCCCCGAGATGCTGGGCGGGCGCGTGAAGACGCTGCACCCGCGCATCCACGGCGGCATCCTGGCCCGCCGCGACCTCGAATCGGACCGGCAGGACCTGGAAGCCAACGAGATCGGCGCCATCGACCTCGTCGTCGTCAACCTCTACCCGTTCGAGCGGACCGTGGCCGACGGCGGGAGCGATGCGGAGTGCATCGAGAAGATCGACATCGGGGGGCCGTCGATGCTGCGGTCGGCGGCCAAGAACCACGCCTACGTCGGCGTCCTGACCGATCCCGCCGACTACGCGCCGGTGGTGGCCGAGCTCCGTGAGTCCGGGGGGCTGGGCGAGGGCACGCGTCGCCGACTCGCGCTCAAGGCGTTCCAGCGCACGTCGGCCTACGACGCGGCGATCCAGACCTGGCTCGACGGCCGGCTCGCCCAGTCCGAGGCCGAGTCCGCAGGGACCCCGGTCGATCCGTTCCCGGCCCAGCTCTCCGTGGCCCTGCCCAAGAGCGCGACGCTCCGCTACGGCGAGAACCCCCACCAGCGGGCGGCGCTCTACGGCGGGTTCCTGGACGCCACCGCGCAGCTCCACGGCAAGGAGCTGTCGTACAACAACCTCGTGGACGTGCAGGCGGCGCTCGCGCTGATCCTCGACTTCGAGCCCGGGCCCGGCGACCACGGCACCGCGGTCGGGATCCTCAAGCACAACACACCGTGTGGTGTCGGATCGGGGCCCTCGCCCCTGGAGGCCTACCGGCGCGCGTTCTCGACGGACCCCGACTCGCCGTTCGGCGGCATCATCGTGTGCAACGCGCCCTTCGACCTCGCGCTCGCCGAGGAGGTCGACCAGATCTTCACCGAAGTGCTGGTGGCGCCGGGCTTCGACGACGACGCCCTGGCCCTGCTGCGCAAGAAGAAGAACCGCCGCCTGCTGGCCTTCGACGCCGCGCGAATCGAGCGCTCGGAGCTCGAGTGGCGCCGGGTCTACGGCGGGGTGCTCCTCCAGGAGCCCGACTGCACGGTCGAGGATCTGTCCACCGCCCAGGTGGTCACGAAGGTGAAGCCCGGCGAGGAGGTGCTGCGCTCGCTGCAGTTCGCCTGGCGGGCGGTGAAGCACGTGAAGAGCAACGCCGTGGTCTTCGCCGGCGACGGCCGGACGCTCGCCATCGGCGGCGGGGCCACGTCCCGGGTGGACGCGGTCCACAACGCCGTCGCCAAGGCGGCGCGGGTGGGGCTCGACCTCCAGGGGTCGGTGCTCGCCAGCGACGCCTTCTTCCCGTTCCCCGACGGCCTCGAGACCGCCGTCGCCGCCGGAGCCCGGGCCGTGGTGCAGCCCGGCGGCTCCAATCGCGACGCGCTGGTCATCGAGGCCGCGGACCGGCTGGGCATCGCGATGGTCTTCACCGGCGCGCGTCACTTCCGCCACTGAGGGGGCATTCGTGAGGGTACTCGTCGTTGGATCCGGGGGGCGCGAGCACGCCCTGGCCTGGAAGATCGAGCAGAGCCCTCTCGTCGACGAGGTCCTCGCCGCGCCCGGCAGCGCCGGCATGGAGGCGGTCGCCACCTGCTTTTCCCAGGTGGCCGCCAACGACCTCGATGGGCTGGTCTCCCTCGCCCGCGATCAGCAGGTGGACCTGGTGGTCGTCGGTCCCGAAGATCCCCTGGCGGCGGGGCTGGTGGACCGCCTGCGCGAGGCCGGCATCGACGCCTTCGGGCCCGACCGCGCCGCCGCCCGGCTCGAGGGCAGCAAGGCCTTCGCCAAGGCCTTCATGGAGCGCCACGGAATTCCCACCGCGCGTCACCGGGTCTTCGACGACCTCGACGCGGCCCGCCGGTACGTTCGCGAGACCGGCGGCCGCTGCGTGGTGAAGGCCGACGGACTGGCCGCCGGCAAGGGCGTGGTCATGTGTCCCGACCCCGACGCCGCCTGCACGGCGCTCGACGAGATCATGGCCCAGCGCCGCTTCGGCGAAGCCGGCGACTCGGTCGTGATCGAGGAGTGGCTCGACGGGGAGGAGGCGTCGTACTACGCGATCACCGACGGCCAGCGGGTGGTGACCCTCGCCGCGGCCCAGGACCACAAGCGCGCCCTGGACGGCGACCGCGGAGAGAACACCGGAGGCATGGGGGCGTACTCGCCGGCGCCGGTGGTGAGCGACCGGGTGGAGAAGAAGGTGCTCGAACGGATCGTGCATCCGGCCATTCGCGGAATGCGCAAGGACGGGTCCCCGTACACCGGCGTGCTGTTCGTCGGTCTCATGATCGACTCCCAGGGCGATCCCCATGTCATCGAGTTCAACGTGCGCTTCGGCGATCCGGAGACCCAGCCGCTGATGGTCCGCATGCAGGGCGACCTGGTGCCGCTGCTGGAGGGCGCCGCCCGGGGCTGCCTCGACGAGTCGACCTCCCTCGGCTGGGGCGACGCGGCCGTGTGCGTGGTGATGGCCTCGGAGGGCTATCCGCGCAGCTACCCCAAGGGCCGCCCGATCGCGGGGATCTCCGAGGTCGAGCGCGGCGCAGGGGGCGACGTCGTGGTCTTCCACGCGGGCACGCGGCGCGGCGCCGACGGAGGCTTCGAGACCTCCGGCGGGCGCGTGCTGGGGGTGACCGCCCGGGGCGAAGACGTGGGCGCGGCCCGGGAGCGCGCCTACCAGGCGGTCGCCCGCATCGACTTCCAGGGCGCCCAGTACCGGAGAGACATTGCCGACCGCGCCCTGCAGCGTTGACCCCGATCCGCTCGCCGGGGACGTCGACTCGCCGGAGATCGCCCTGTCGCACCTGGCGGCCGGGGGGCTCGTCGCCTTCCCCACCGAGACGGTCTGGGGGCTCGCGGCGCTCGCCCGGCGCCCGGAGTCGCTGGAGGCGCTCCTGCGCTGGAAGGGCCGGGGCCCGGCGCATCCGATCGCGGTGCTGGTGACCGGGCCTTCGGAGGTGGAGCGGCTGGGCTTCGAGCCGGGTCCCGTGGGCCGCTCGCTGGCGGCGGAGTTCTGGCCCGGCCCCCTGACGCTGGTGGCCCGGCCCGGGGCGCACGCGCTGCGCCTCGCGCCCGGTGTCGCGCGGGACGACGGCGCGGTGGGCTTCCGCTGCAGCTCCCATCCCTTCGCGGCGGCCCTGGCCCGGGCGGCCGAGGCGCGGGGGCTCTCGCCGCTCACCGCCACCAGCCTGAACCGCAGCGGGGCGCCGCCGGCCGGCGATCGGGGCGCGGCCCACGCGCTCTGCCGGGGGCCGGGGGCGCCGCTCGTGTGGCCGTCCCGCGGCGGCGACGCGCTGGGCGAAGCGCCCAGCACCGTGGTCGACGTGACTGGCGACCGGCCCGTGGTCCTGCGTGCGGGCGCGATCGCGCCCGAGCGGATCGAATCCCATGGGGCGGCCGCGGCCGCTCCCCACAGCGAGGAGTCTCTGGACCGATGACCGTGGTGCGCGCGTTTCGCGCCGTTCGATACGACACAGACCGGGTCGACCTCTCGAGGGTGATCGTCCCGCCCTACGACGTGATCGCCGCCGACGAGCGCGCGTCGTTCTACGACCGCGACCGCCACAACGCGATCCGCCTGGAGCTGGTGAAGGACGTGGCCGACGAGGCCGGGACCGACTACTCCGAGGTGGCCGAGACCCTCTCCGGCTGGCTCGACGACGGCGTGCTGCGCCGCGACGACGGGCCCGCCCTCTACGTCATGCGCCAGCGCTACACCGCGCCCGACGGCCGGACCCTCGAGCGCACGGGCTTCTTCGCCGAGCTCGGTCTCGAGAACTACGAGGACCGGATCGTGCGTCCCCACGAACGCACCCTCGCCGGCCCCAAGGCCGACCGCCTCAAGATCCTGCGGGCCACGCGGGCGAACCTGTCCAGCGTGTTCATGCTCTACGAGGATCGGGAGCAGGCCATCGCGTCGGTCCTGGCCAGCGCCTTCGAGGGCGAAGGCGTCCAGAGCGCCAAGGACCCCGCCGGCGTCGAGTACACGCTGGCCCGCCTCGACGACCCCGAGGCGGTCTCCAGGGTCGCGGGCTTCCTGGCGGACCGTCCCGTGGTGATCGCCGACGGCCACCACCGCTACGAGACCGCGCTGGCCTACCGCGACCAGATGCGCGAGTCCCAGCCCGACGCCGGGCCCGAGGCGCCGTTCGAGTCGACGCTCGCCTACTTCGCCAACGCCTACGCGCCGGGCAGCCTGCTGCTGCCGATCCACCGGGTGATCGTCGATGCGCCGTCGCCCGAGGAGTCGGTCTGGCGCGAGCGACTGCCCGGCTGGCAGACGAAGTCGGTGCCGCTGCCGGGTGTGGACGCGCTGCCCGACCTGCTCGCCGAGCACCTCGAGCCCCTCTCCGGCCGGCCGTCGTTCGCGGCGGACGATGGAGGCGGAACGCTCCGGATCTTCTGGCGCGACGAGAGCCTGGGCGACGAGCTGATGGTCCGCATCGCCGAGCGCGACGTCATCGGGCAGGTCTTCGACATCGAGCCCGAGGCCATCCGCCAGGGCGCCGTGGCCTTTCCCAAGAGCGCGCTGCGCGCCGCGCGGGACGTGCGGGAAGGGCAGGGCAGCGTCGCGCTGTACCTGAACCCGATGACCCCCGACGACGTCTTCGCCACCACCGGGCGGGGCGAGGTGATGCCCCAGAAGTCGACCTTCTTCTACCCGAAGATCCCGACCGGGCTCGTGTTCCGCGTCCACGACCGGCCTGGGGACACCGGCTCGTGAGGTCCGGCGCCCGGGGACGCCGCAGGCGGAGTCAGCCGCGGGAGCTGGGCGGCGTCATCGGCCAGGTCCTGGACGATCTGGGCCTCGACTCCGCGGCGTCGGCCTTTCGCATCGCCGAGCGCTGGAGCGATTGGGTCGGCGAGGACGTGGCGCGGCACTGCCGCCCCGTCCAGGTCCGGGGCCGGGTGCTCGAGGCCGAGGTCGAGTCCAGCGTCTGGGCGCAGCAGCTCCAGATGCGCCGTCCCGCCATCCTGGAGGCCCTGCGGCGGGAGCTGGGCGACGAGGCGCCGGCGGAGCTGCGGTTCCGCGTCGGCTACAATCGCCGCCCATGAGCGAGACGAGTCCCGATACGAGCTCGGAGACGAGCTCCGAGAAGAGGCCCGAGAGGGGCCCCGAGAAGAGGCCGAGCCCCGAGGAGACCGCGAGCGTGGGGGAGGCCGAAGTCCAGGCCGGACCCGAAGCCGGTCAGGCCGACCTGACCTGCGACTTCTGTGGCGAGACGACCCCGACGGTGCGGAGGATCGCCCTGGACGAGGGCTACGACCGGCTGCGGACCCCCCACGCGGTGCGGTACGCCTGTCCGGCCTGCTCCGAGCGCAAGGAGCGCGAGCGCCGGGCGTCTCCGGGCTCCGACCCCGCCTCGGGCGGTTGACCCGAACAGCGCGCTTCCCTAGATTCCCCGGCCACTTAGGACGACCTGCGCGGGTCGGCCGCGACGGATCCTGCGCGGCTCCTGCGCGGATCGGGCCCGGGACGAGCGGGGCCCCGGGGTGAGCCGGGCCGCGGTCCGTTCCGAGACCCGGGTCGCCGGACCTCGAAGGCCGAGCGCGAGCCGGGCTCGAACAGACCCGAGAGACAACGGAAATACGACCGGCAGACACCCGGTGGACACCCGATAGACGCCCGGAGCAACCGGACGACCCGGAAGGAAATCACGGACGATGGTGAAGATTCGTCTCCAGCGAGGCGGCGCCAAGAAGCGCCCCTTCTACCGCATCGTGGCAATCGACGAACGCCGGCAGCGCGACGGGCGTGCCCTCGAGTTCCTGGGCACCTACGACCCGCTCCACGAGAAGGAAGTCGTCAAGATCAAGAACGAGGCGCTCGACGCGTGGGTCGCGAAGGGTGCGCAGGTGAGTCCGACGGTCCGATCCCTGGTGAAGCGGTCGCGTGCCGCGGCCGGCGGGGCGAGCTGACATGGCCGAGGACAGCCAGCGCTCGGTGGAGCTCGTCGAATTCATCGCCCGGTCGATCGTGACCGAGGCCGACGAGGTCCGGGTGGAGGCCAAGGACGGAGGCGCGCTCATCGAGCTCGAGACCGCGCCCGACGACCGCGGTCGCGTGATCGGCCGCCAGGGCCGGGTGGCGAAGGCCATGCGCGCCGTGCTGGCCGCCTCCGCAACCGGAGACGACGCCCGACTCGACATCGTCGACTGAACCGGCCCGGCGTGTCCGCACGAGGTTCGGGCCCGGGAGCCAACCACGCCGCCCCGCCGGTGGTGCTGGGAAGGGTGGTCGGCGCCCACGGTGTGCGAGGCCAGGTTCGCGTCCGCTACTTCGGGGACGGACCCCAGAGCCTTCTCGACCAGGACGTCGTGTGGCTCGCGTCCGAGGCCACCGAGGCCAGCGGGGCCACCGGGGCCACCGGAAAGGTCGCAGGCCGCTCCGGGCTCGCGGTCGATCTGGCCACCCCGGGCGGCGCCGTCCGCCACGAGGTGCTGGCGAGCGGCTCCGGTCGAGCGAACGAAGTGAGGCTCACGCTCGAGGGCGTGGACGGACGCGAGCAGGCCGAGGCCCTGCGCGGCCAGCTGGTGGCCGTGCCGGCGACGGCCCTGGAGAGTCTGCCGGAAGGAGAGTTCTACTGGCACCAGCTGCTGGGGTGCCGGGTCAAGGGAAGCGACGGAACGCTCGTGGGCACCGTGCGGGACCTGATGGAGACCGGCGCCCACGACGTCCTGGTCGTGGAGGACGCGGAGGGGCGGAGACACCTGATTCCGGCCGCCGACGAGCTGGTGCACGACATCGACCTCGAGGCGGGCGAGATCGTCGTGGAGATCCTGCCCGGACTCCTCGACGGAAGCTGACGGCGCCCGAAGCCGGCGAAGGAAACGATCGGAGCGGCCATGGGGGATCGCGAGGCCCGCAAGACCCAGGCCCCCGTTGCGAACGGGTCGCGGCCCGACGAGCTCGGGGCCGGTCTCCAGCTCGGGGCCCCTCTCCGGGTGGACGTGATCACGATCTTCCCGGAGCTGTTCGAGCGGTTCGCCGAGGCGTCGTTCGTCGGCATCGCCCGGGAGCGCGGGGCTCTCGAGCTGCGGGTCCACGACCTGCGGCGTTGGACCTCCGACCGGCACCGGACGGTGGACGATGCGCCCTACGGTGGCGGCCCGGGCATGGTGATGAAGCCCGAGCCCCTGGTGGCGGCCATCGAGGAGCTGGCGGGTCCCAAGGGACCCGATCGAGCGGCGCGGGTGGCGCTGATGACGCCCCAGGGTCGCCGCCTGGACCAGGCGGGCCTCGAGGCGATGGTGGGCACACCCCACTGGGTGCTGGTGTGCGGACGCTACGAAGGGGTCGACCAGCGGGTGGTCGAGCTGGCGGTGGACGAAGAGATTTCGATCGGGGATTTCGTGCTCTCGGGAGGCGAGATCCCCGCGATGGTGGTGGTGGAGGGCCTGGTCCGGCTCCTCCCCGGAGTGCTGGGAAACCCGGAATCAGCCCGGACGGAGTCGTTCCGGGGGGATCTTCTGGAGGGACCGCAGTACACTCGGCCGCCCCGGTTTCGCGGGCTCGAGGTCCCGGAGGTGCTTCGCTCCGGCCACCACGGGGCCGTCGATCGGTGGCGCCGGGAGCGGGCCGCCGAGCTGACGATGGAGCGGCGTCCGGACCTGATCGCAGGGACCTCGACCTCGAAGCCGGTCGGAGCAGACGGGTCGGGCGGGTCGCGCGGGTCGCGCGAGCCGGGTCGGCGGGACGTCGGAGACACAGCAGGCGCACGCGCCGCATCGTCGCACCGCAGCGACCCGGGTGGTCGAGGCGGCGCGAGCGTCGAGAATGCCGAGAACGGTTCGGACGAACCGGGGCGGCTGGACGAACTGGAGAAAGAGGATTCGCGATGAGGAGCCTGGACTTCGTCGACAGGGTGGATCAGCGCAGGGACCTTCCGCCGTTCCGCGTGGGCGATACGGTGCGCGTGCACCAGCGCATCAAGGAAGGGGACAAGGAGCGGATCCAGGTCTTCGAGGGCGTCGTCATCCGACGCCGCGGAGCCGGGACGTCCGAGACCTTCACCGTTCGCAAGGTCTCCTACGGAGTCGGCGTCGAGCGCGTCCTGCCGGTGCAGTCGCCCGTGGTGACCAAGCTGGAGATCAAGAGCCGAGGCCACGTGCGGCGCTCGCGCCTCTACTACCTGCGCGAGCTGCGCGGAAAGAAGGCGCGCCTGCGCTCGAAGGTGCGAGACCTGTCGGATCTCCTGGCCCCCGCGGAGATCGACGAGCGCGACGGTGTGGCGCCGGTTCCGCCCGAGGTCGAGCAGCCGGCGGCCGAAGAGACGGTCGCCTCGGAGTCCGCGCCCCAGGAGGCCGAAGAGGCGAAGTCCGAGGCCTAGCCTCCTTCTCCTCCCCCCGAGCCGCTTCGCGCGAGGTCCTCCCTTGCCCCGATCCCGGTGGCCGACGGCCTCGTCCGGTCCTCCCGTGGGGTGCGAACCGGAGCTGCGGGCGGGGGAGGCCGCCTAGGCCTCGGAGGTGCCTTCGCGGCCGTAGTCGTCCTCGATGCGCACCACGTCGTCGAGCTCGGGGGTCGAGACCTCCACCAGCTCCACCTGCTCGTCCACCGCCTCGAAGCGGTGTCGGCGGCCCGTCGGGATGCGCCGGTGCTCGCCGGGCCCGAGGTCCAGCACCTCGAGCGTCCCGGCGTCGTTCTCGAGGTGGAGCCGCAGCGTGCCCCGCACGACCAGCACCGACTCGTCCTTCTTCTCGTGATACTGGAGCGAGAGGCGCTTGCCGGGCTCGATCACGAGCACCTTCCCGACGTAGCGGTCGGTCTGCGCCCAGATCTTCTCGTGCCCCCACGGCTTGTTCACGCGGCGGGTGAGGTGGTCGGCCAAGCTGTCGTCCCCCATTGGAGTGTCGGCGGGTCCCTGGGAATGAGTTGCGCGTCGACGGGGTCCGGTTCGCGGCGGGCCGTCCGGAACGTCTTCGACCGACCCGGGCGCGGAGTTGACGGCGGGAGACGAGGGATCATACCAAAGGCCCCCCGACGTCCCCCGCGTCGAAGGCGTCGGGCCAGTGCTCCACGTGCCAGGAGCCGTCGGCGTGCAGCTCGCACGCAACGAGGTCGAAGCGCACCCTGCGCCGGGGCCCCGCCCGTCCGGCCAGCCAGGTCCGGGCGGCCCGGACCAGCCGCGCGCACTGGCGCGGGCCCAGGCTCTCCCGGGCCCGGCCGAAGCGGGTGGAGCGGCGGGTCTTCACCTCGACGAACACCCAGATCCCACCCCGGCGAACGACGAGATCGACCTCGACGCCTCCCGAGCGCAGATTGCGGGCGACGATGCGATAACCTCGGCGCGCCAGATAGCGGGCGGCGCGCTCCTCGCCCTCGTTGCCGAGGGATCGGCGATCCCGAGGCGATCGCTTCCGACGCGATCGATCGTGCGGCGGTGTCATGGGAATCTCCCCGGGACCGGGGTGACCTCGCGCCCGGTCCAAGGTAGCGAAGGTCCGGGGCCCGGGCGGGGCTCCGGGTCTCGAGGTCGAGGTCGGCATCGAGCACGTCGGCATCGAGCGCGTCGCCATCGAGCACGTCGAGAGGGCGTCCAGCGAGCGCGTCCAGAGCGCGCGTCCAGAGCGTGCGTCCAGAACGAGTGTCCAGAGCGTGTGTCCAGAGCGTGCGCCCAGAGTGGGAGCGACCAGCATGGCGGAACGACGGGAGCCGAGCGCGACCTCGACCGAGCCCCGGGAAGGGAGCGACGGTGAGGGTGTGCTCCGCATCGTCGCGACGCCCATCGGCAACCTCGAGGACATCACCCTGCGCGCGCTGCGCGTGCTGGCCGAGGCCGACCTCGTGCTGGCCGAGGACACGCGGCGCACCCGGGTGCTGCTGGAGCGCCACGGTGTGACGGCGCGTCCCGTGTCCCTCCACGCCCACAACGAGGCGTCGCGCATCGCCCGGACCCTCGAGGTCCTCGCCGCGGGCGGCTCGGTGGTGCTCGTCTCCGACGCCGGGACCCCGCTGGTCTCCGACCCGGGAGAGCGGCTGGCGGCGGCGGCCGTCGAAGCCGGCGTGCGCGTCGAGAGCGTGCCCGGCGCGTCGGCCGTGACGGCGGCGCTGGCCGGAGCGGGTCTGCCTTCCACGCCGTTCGCGTTCCTCGGCTTCCCGCCGCGCAAGCGCGGCGCGCGGGAGGCGCTCTTCGACGCCTACCGGGGCCGTCCGGAGACCCTCGTGCTGTTCGAGTCGCCCCGCCGCCTCGGCTCCACCCTGGCCGAGCTGGCCGCGCGCCTGGGACCGCGCCGCGCCTGCGTGGCCCGCGAGCTCACCAAGCGTCACGAGGAGTGGGTCCGGGGGAGCCTGGACGAGCTGGCCCGCCGCTTCTCCGAGGGGGCGCGGGGCGAGATCACGCTGGTGGTGGCCGGTGCGAGCGAGGCGGAGGAGGCTGCCTGCGAGGGCGCCTCCTCCGTGGACGTCGACCGCGCGGTGCGCGAGCTGGTCGCGGAGGGTCACAGCCCCAAGGAGATCGCCGCGCGGCTCGCCCCGGAGACCGGGCTGCGCAAGCGGGATCTCTACGCCCGGGCGCTGGCTGCGCGGGACGAGGCCTAGGCGGATGAACGTCGGCCGCGTCCTCAGGACCGTTCGCCACATCCGGCCGCGCCAGGCCTGGGCCCAGGTGCGCCACCTGGCGCGCAGGGGACCCCGGCGCGCAGCGGCCGGGGGGAGCGGCGAGCTGCGGGTGTCCGCCCCGGCCACGCCGTTCCTCCCGGCACCGAGGCACGCTCGCTGGGACGGGGGCCGCAAGATCGAGCTCATCGGGCGCGAGATCGTGTTCCGCGACGCGATCGACTGGGACTTCTCCGGAGAGGGGCCGCTGTTCGCGTACCACCTCCACCAGTTCGATCACGCGCGCAGTCCGTCCCTGGCTCCCGACGCCCGAGCCTCGCTGCTGCTGGACTGGCTGGAGCGCCACGAGCGCGGCACCGGCTGGAACCCGCACCCGACCTCCCTGCGCATCCTGTCGTGGGGAAAGCTGCTGACGACGCCGGGCGCGCTCTGCCTCGACGCCGCCGCCCGGGCTCGCGTCCTGGGCTCGCTGGCCGATCAGGTGGAGACGCTCTCGCGCTCTCCCGAGATCCGGCTCCAGGCCAATCATCTCTTCTCCAACTACCTGGGTGTGGCCTTCGGGGCGCTGCTGCTCCGACATCCCCGGTCGGCGCGCTGGTGGAAGGCTTCGGTCGCGCCCTTTCGCGGGGAGCTGGCCAGCCAGGTGCTGGAGGACGGGCTGCACGAAGAGCGCAGTCCGATGTACCACGCCCTGCTCCTGGAGAACGTCCTCGACCTGTTGAACCTGGCCCGGGCGGCGCTGGGGGCCGGGGATGCGCCGGCCGGGGCGGCCGCCCTCGCCGATCAGCTCGCGGAGACCGCGGGCCGGATGCTGGGGGCGCTCGACGTGCTCACCCATCCCGACGGTGAGATCGCGCTCTTCGCCGACTCGGCCTTCGGCATCGCCCATCCGCCCGCGGTCCTGGCCGACTACGGGCGGCGCCTCGGGATCGAGAAGGCCCCGAGCCCCTGTGAGGGGGCGCTTCGCTCGGGCGGCTACGCCCGGGTCGAGGCGGGGCCCTTCACGGCGCTGGCGTCGCTGGCGGGCCCGGCGCCCGCCCACCAGCCCGGGCACGCGCACTGCGACATGCTGGCCTTCGAGCTCTCGCTGGACCGGGAACGGGTGGTCAGCGACTCGGGGGTTCCCGAGTACATCCCCGGCGCCCTGCGCGAGGCGTGCCGGTCGGTCCGGGGCCACGCCACCCTCGAGCTCGACGGGCGCGAGCCCGCCGAGATCTGGGGCGCCCACCGGGTCGGCGGACGACCCGAGGTGGCGATGCGCGTCGAGGCGCCCCTGCGCGCGGTGGAGGGCGACTGCCGGGGCTGGTCCACGCCCGACACGCTCCACCGGCGCCGCTTCACGGCGAAGGGCGACGCCCTCGAGGTCGAAGACACGCTCGAGGGCCGGGAGCGGTTCGTCACCGCTCGACTGCCCCTGGCCCCCGGAGTCGAGGCGCGTCTGGCCGGTCGCGGCGACTCCGCCCTGCGGATCCGCACGCCCTCCGGGCGTCGCGTGTACGTCCGGCTGCCGCGCGGGCTGCACTACCGCATCGAGTCGCTGCCCTGCTTTCCCGAGTTCGGGCGGCGGGTCGAGCGGCCGTGCCTGGTGGGCGAGGCCCAGGGCTGGCGGGGCGGCGTCTGGCGCTTCGAACCGGGTCGCCGGTAGCCGCCGGCCTCAGCCTCCACCTCCACCGATCAGGTCGAGCAGCCCCGCCTCGTCGAGGATCTCCACGCCGAGCTCCTCGGCCTTCGTGCGCTTGCTCCCCGGGTCGGCGCCGGCGACCAGGTAGTCGGTCTTCTTCGAGACCGACCCCGTCACCTTCCCCCCCGCCGCCTCGATGCGGGACTTCGCCTCGCTGCGCTTCAGGTTGGGGAGGGTGCCCGTGAGCACGAGCACCTTGCCGGCGAGCGGGCCCTCGTCGCTCTGGCGGACCTCGACCGGCGGCCAGTGCACGCCCAGCTCGCGCAGCCGCTCGACCTCGGTGCGGTTGCGCTCGTCGGCGAAGAACCGCACGACGCTCTCGGCGATCGTCGGTCCGATGCCCTCGACGGCCTCCAGGGTCTCGGCGTCGGCTGCGATCAGAGGGTCGAGGTCGCCGAACCGCGCCGCCAGCAGCTCCGCCACGGTCTCGCCCACGTGGCGGATGCCCAGCGCGATGAGGAGGCGGGGGAGGGTGGTGCTGCGGGCGCGCTCGAGGCTCGCGACCAGGTTGGCCGCCGACTTCGCGCCCATGCGCTCGAGCCCCTCGAAGGCGGCCTCGTCCAGGGCGAAGACGTCCGACAGCCGCGTCACCAGCTTCCGCTCGACCAGCTGGTCGACCAGCTTCTCGCCGAGACCGTCCACGTCGAGGGCGCCCCGGCTCGCCATGTGCCGCACGTTGTTCTTGAGCTGCGCCGGGCAGTCGATGTTGGGACAGCGCGTGACCACCTCGCCCTCGAGCCTGACCACCTCGTGGTCGCACACCGGGCAGCGCTCGGGCAGGTGGAAGGCGGACGTCTTCCGGGGACGCTTCGCTGCCACGACCCCCACGACCTGTGGAATGACGTCGCCGGCGCGCTGGACGACCACGGTGTCGCCCACGCGCACGTCCTTGCGCTCGATCTCGTCCTGGTTGTGCAGCGAGGCGTTCGAGACCGTCACCCCGCCCACGGCGACCGGTCGCAGCTTCGCCACCGGCGTGAGGGCGCCGGTGCGGCCCACCTGGACCTCGATGGCCTCGACCACGGTGGTGGCCTGCTGGGGAGGGAACTTGAAGGCGATGGCCCAGCGCGGCGACCGGGAGACGGTGCCCAGCTCGTCCTGGAGGTCGAGCCGGTCGACCTTGAAGACGCTGCCGTCGATCTCCACGGCGAGGGACTCGCGGCGGCTCTCGAGGTGGCGGTGGTAGGCGACCGCCTCCTCGACATCGGCGCAGCGCTGCGATTCGGGCGACACCAGGAAGCCCCAGGCCCGGAGCAGCTCCAGGGTGCGCCACTGGGTCCCGGTGTCCGCGGGTAGCCCCTCGGCCACCGCGTAGGCGCGGAACTCCAGGGCCGAGAGCCGGCGCCGGTCGATGTCGTGGAGCTGACGCAGGGCGCCGGCCGCGGCGTTGCGCGGGTTGGCGAAGGGCTCGAGGCCCTCGGCCTCGCGCAGGCGGTTCAGGTGCCGGAAGCGCTCGAGGGGAAGGACCACCTCGCCCCGGACCGACAGCCAGGCGGGAGCCGGCGCGCCCGCCGGGTCGAGGACCAGGGGGATCGACAGCACGCTGCGGAGGTTGGCCGACACGTCCTCGCCCACGTGCCCGTCGCCCCGGGTGAGCCCGGCGGAGAGGCGCCCGGATGCGTAGACGAGCTCGACGCCCGCGCCGTCGAGCTTGGGCTCGCCCACGAAGGAGATCGGCTCGTCCTCCCGGCCGAGCATGCGCCGGATGCGCTCGTCGAAGGCCCGCATCTCGGCCTCGTCCATGGCGTTGTCCAGGGACAGCATGGGCGAGCGATGGGGAACGGAGGTGAAGCCCTCCGCCGGGGGCGCGCCGACCCGCTGGGTCGGGGAGTCGGGCCGAGCGAGCTCCGGGTGGAGCTTCTCGAGCGCCTGGAGCTCGCGCAGCAGGGCATCCCACTCGGCGTCCGGGATCTCGGGCTCGTCGTGCTGGTAGTAGAGCCGGTTGTGGCGGTCGATCTCCGACGCCAGCCACGCCATCCGCTCGCGCGCCCGGGCCGGGTCGGACCCGGGATCCCGCTCCTGATCCCCCTCCCGGCGTCCCCGCGGCTTGGCCAACTCGCTCCCCCGTCCGTACGCAGCTCTTCGCGGGATCCGGCCCGCCCGCGGCCCGCGTGGGCGCTCCCGTAGGGAAATCCCATTAAAGATGGACCCGCTTCCAGGCGATGAGAATGCGTGCTGGCGAGCGAGCCTGCGCCCTCGAGGGCTCTCGCAACGTACCACGTGTGCCTGCGAGCCGAGACCGGCGCGCGGCAGCAGGGCGTCCGTCGGATGGACACGACCGGGAGAGCCGGCGCGCGGGGTCTGCCCGTCCGGGATCACAGGAAGGCACAGGTGAACGACGGCCGACCGGAAGCCCCGAATCCCCATGGGAACCAGGCTCGAGACCCCCTCGGGAGCAACCTCCCCGACGCCCTCCGCGGAAGCGACGTCCCCGAGGCCCTCGGCGGGAGCAGCGTTCCCGCGGCCATCCGCGGGAGCAGCGTTCCCGCGGCAATAACAGGGAACCTCGCGTCGGTGCTCAGCAACATCACAGTCGGACTCGCCGTCACCCGGCGCGGTGCGATCGAGTGGACGAGCCCGACCCTGGCCCGGCTGTGCGCCGTCGCGGACCCCGCGGAGCTGCGCGGCAAGTCCATGGACGCGCTCTTCGGCGACGCCGGCGCAGGGCTCCCCGTCCCGGGCGTCTCCGAGCCGACCGAGGTCGATCTCCGGCGCGCGGACGGTGAACGCACCCGGGCCCGGGTCCGCTGTCTGCGGCTCGGCGCGGCCGGCTCCGACCCGGAGGCGGACGTGGCCGCAGGGGAGCGGGCCGATGGGGACGACGAGGTCGGACTTCGAGAGGCGGAGGTGTGGCTGGTGGAGGACGTGACTCAGCTCGCTCGCCGAGAGGCGGAGCTGCTGCGCGCCTCCCGGGAGCTCGGCGCGGCGCATCGCGAGCTCGAGGAGCTGCGCACGCGACTGGCGGTGGAGGCCGAGGAGCGGGAGCACCTGCTGGGCGTCGTCAGCCACGAGCTCCGCACTCCCGTCACGGTCATCTCCGGCTACAGCCGCCTGCTCCTCGCCGAGGAGGTGGGCGCCGTCAACGACGAACAGCGGCGCTTCCTCTCGGAGTGCCACAAGAGCTGCAAGCGCCTCGACGAGTTCATCGGGACGCTCCTCGCGGCCTCCCACGCCATCCGCGGGGAGGAGCCCCTCGACCTCGGACACGCTTCGCTCGAGCCCACGATCCGCGGCGTGGTCGGCTTCCTGCGTCCGCTGGTGGAGGAGCGCGGCCTCGATGTCGAGGTGGAGCTGGAGTCCGGAGCCACCTGGGCGCGCTTCGACGCGTCCCGGGTCGAGCAGGTGCTGACCAATCTGCTGGGCAATGCGATCAAGTACGCCGGCCGCGGCGGGAGGGTCGTCGTGAGCACCCGCGCCCTGCGAGCCGCCGGTCGCCGCTTCGTGGAGGTGGCCGTCAGCGACGACGGGCCGGGCGTGCCCGTCGAGCTGCGGGAGCGGATCTTCGAGCCCTACGTGCGGGGCCCCAACGGGCGCAACGCCGGCGGCCTCGGGCTGGGGCTGGCCATCTGCAAGCGCCTGGTCGAGGCCCACGGCGGCTCGATCACCATCACCGACGCACCCGAAGGCGGCAGCCGCTTCGCCTTCAGCCTGCCCGCCGCGGATTCCGGGTCCGGCGACTCGCTGGAGGGAGCCTGACCCCATGACCCAGCCCACGAAGAGAAACCCCCGGGTCGCCGACCCGGACGCTGGCAGCCGCGGCCGCGTGCTGGTGGTGGACGACGCCGAGGGCATCCGCCACTACCTCGCCAGCCTGCTGGAGCTGCGCGGCTTCGCCGTGGACACCGCCGAGGACGGGCGCAGCGCCCTGGCGCTCCTCGAGTCCGGTGCCGCCCCCGACGTCGTGATCCTGGACGTGATGATGCCCGGCCTCGACGGCCTCGAGACCCTGCGCCGGGTGCGCGCCCGCCATCCCGAGCTGCCGGTCGTGATGCTCTCGGTCGTGGGGAAGGCGGCGACCATCGTCGAGGCCATGCAGATCGGAGCCGTCGACTACCTCAACAAGCCCTTCGAGGAGGAGGAGCTCGAGGCCCTGCTCATCCGCGTGCTCGACCGCCAGCAGCTCCGCGACGAGCGCGAGCAGCTCCGGGCCGATCTCGAGGCCGACCGCGAGCACACGGTCTGGAAGTCCGAGCCCATGCGCGCCATCCGCGGGATCATCGAGCAGACCTCGGACACCGACGTCACGTTCCTGATCCAGGGCGAGAGCGGAGTCGGCAAGGAGATCATCGCGCGCACCGTCCACGAGCTGTCGAGCCGCGCGAAGGGGCCGTTCGTGAAGGTGAACTGCGCGGCCCTGCCGGAGGAGCTCCTCGAGAGCGAGCTCTTCGGCTACGAGAAGGGCGCGTTCACCGGCGCTCACGGCCGCAAGTTCGGCAAGTTCGAGGTGGCCAACAAGGGGACGATCTTCCTCGACGAGATCGGCGAGATGAGCCCGGCGCTCCAGGCGAAGCTCCTCCAGGTGCTCCAGGACAGCGAGTTCACCCGGCTCGGGGGCCACAAGGAGGTCCGGGTCGACGTCCGGGTGGTGTGTGCGACCCACCGGCCGCTGCTCGATATGGTGCAGCAGGGGCAGTTCCGGGAGGACCTCTTCTTCCGCCTGAACGTGGTGAACGTCCAGGTTCCGCCTCTCCGGGAGCGGACCGACGAGCTGCCGGACCTCGTCGAGACCTTCCTCGACCGCTACAGCCTCCGCTACGACCGGCCGCGGCGTCGCCTGTCGCCCGAGCTGATGAGCGCCTTCGAGCGCTACGCGTTCCCGGGCAACGTCCGGGAACTCGAGAACATGATCAAGCGGGTGGTGGTGCTGGAGAGCGAGGACTCCATCCGCGACGAGCTGGCCCGGCGCGCCGCCGGCGAGCGCCGCGGCCGCAGCCAGCTCCAGCAGCTCCTCGAGGAGATCGAGGAGACCGCGGGCGACCTCCCGCTGCGGGAGGTGGGTCGGCGCTTCGCCCACGAGGCCGAGCGCGAGACCATCGAGCAGGCGCTCCAACAGACCCAGTGGAACCGCAAGCAGGCCGCCAAGCTCCTCAAGGTGAGCTACAAGACCCTGCTCCAGAAGATCCGCGACTGCGGTCTCGAGGCCAGCTAGCCCCGCCCCGTTCGGGGCGCTGCGTCCGGACGCGCGCGCGGGCCCTCGCCTTGGTGGGGGAAGGCACCCGAGGTACCGTACCGGGCTTCGCGGGCTCAACGAGAGACCGCGGACGGACGATAGCCGGGTGGGCCCGACGTGCGGAACGCCTCCCGGTTCGCCCCCGGCGAGGATTCTTCAACGACCCGTCGGGAGGGCCAGGGAGCACCGATCCGTGCTGAACATGGGGGTCTTCTTCGTCGGCTTCATCGTGTCGCTGGGTGTGATGTTCATCCACCCGGTCGGGCCCGGACTGGTCCTGCTCGCGGTCTCGCCCTGGGAGTCGGTTCTCTGGGGGATGGCCGGAAACGCCTCGAACATCTTCACCCCGCTTCCCATCCTCGCCCAGATCGTGCGGACGGCCCCGGTGCTCTGGGGCCAGATGTTCCTGGGCAGCCGCATCCAGATCCTCGCGGCGATCTTCATCGCCGTCCTGGCCCTCGGCACGCTCATGAGCGTGGCCGAGTACGGCTCGCGGGTGATCGTCACCTACCTGAGGCACGTCGCGGTGATCGTGATCATGGGGGTCATCGTCTGGACCTACCGGGAGCCCAGGCACTTCGACTTAAGCACCCGCGTGCTCATCATCAGCATGACGCTGGTGTCGTCGCTCGCCCTCACCGACTTCTTCCTCGGGACCTCGCTGCTGCCCAGCGGCGACGCGGCCGCCCAGGCGGGCGTCGTGGGCGAGGAGTTCGAGGAGTACCGCACCGGCGAGTTCCGCTTCGGGGGCGCCGGTGCCAGCGGCAATCGCTTCGCCAACTGGCTCATCCTCCCGATCTTCCTGTCCCTGGGCTGGGCCATGTCCGGAGGGAGCGTCCTGGCGAGGGTCGTGGCGTTCGGCGGCCTCGCGGTGATGAGCATGGGCGTGCTGGCCACGATCTCGCGCGCGGCCATGCTGGGGCTGGGGGTCGGTGGGCTCTTCCTGCTTCCGGCGGCCCTGCGGATCAACCCCCGTCAGGTGGTGGCCATCGGGGCGATGGGAGGAGTCGCCCTCAGCATCGCGGCCCTGATCGTCTTCCAGACCGCCGTGGGCGAGGCGCTGTTGTTCCGGTTCTCGGGTGGGGCCGTCGCCTACGCCGGCGAGCACCGCTTCAGCCTGGTCATGGCAGGGCTCAAGGTCTTCCTGACCAGTCCCATCTGGGGAGTCGGACACTACGGCTACCTGGAGGCCGTGCGGGAGCTCATGCCCGACGCGGGCTTCAGGAACTTCTCCCACAATACGTTCATCAGCGTCCTGGTGGAGGACGGGCTCCTCGGCTTCCTGCCCTTCATGGCCGTCCTGATCCTGTCGCTGCGACAGCTCTCGCGTCGCTGTGTCGACAGCGCGGCGCCCTTCGAGTACTGGCGTCCGTTCGTTCGAAGCGCGTTGATCGCGATGCTCGTGCAGTCCTGGTTCAACGTGTACACGTTCGAGCGGTTCATCTGGTTCTGCGTGGCCTTCGCGGCGGTGCTCGAGCGCGCGGAGACCTCGGATCGGATGCGCCGGCTGCGGGAGCGGATCGCCGGTGCGCCCAGCTTCGCCGATCCCGATCCCGGGGCCGCCGGCTCCCTGGACCAGGACTCGCAACGGGACCTGGCGCCGAGCTGACCTGGCCAGGACGATGCGAGGCGGCCGGGGCGCGGTGCCCCGTCGTCGCGTATGCGCCGCCGAACTCCGCAGACGACCCACCACAGGACGAGTGCCGCCGACGTGACCGAGTCGCCCGAAACACTGGAAGCCTCCGCCCTCGAATGGCTGGCGCGATTTCCCGGGCGCATCGTCCGCATCCGTCCCGACGGCGCGGCCTACCTCGGCCGGGGATACGACCTGTACCGGTCCGACGACGACGGGGCGGAGTGGCGCCGGGTGGCGTCCCTCCCGCGCTCTCCCTGGCGTCGGGCGGCCGAATGGACGCGTCTGGGCACCCGCCTGCTGCGACAGGAGCTGCGCGCGGTGGCGTGCGTGGGCGAGAGCGGTCTCGTGGTGTCGAACCGCCAGGGCGTGTTCCACGGCTCCGAAGGCGACGGGCTGCTGCGCCCGAGCGTCATCGACTGCGGGAGCGGGCCCCTGCGTCCTCCCATGCGGCTCACGGCGCGGCCCGACGGCACCGTGGTGTGGGGGGAGTACGGAGCGGTGCGCTCCGATCGTCCCATGCGGCTGTTCGCGTCGCGCGACCGGGGGCGCACCCACCGCGTGGTCCACACCTTCGGGAACGGAGAGATCGGTCACGTGCACAACGTGATCTGGGACGAGGGGGAGGGGCACTACTGGGTGCTCGCGGGAGACCACGCCGACCACGCGGGCATCGGCCGCCTCTCCGACGATCTGCAGCGATTCGAGTGGTACGTGCGCGGGCAGCAGCGCTTCCGGGCGGTCGAGGTCTTCGACCTGGGCGACCGCCTGCTCTACGCCACGGACAGCGAGATGGAGACCAACGCGCTCGTCGTCCTCGACAAGCGCGGGGGGCGCAGCGAGCGCCTGCGCGAGTTCGACGGGAGCTGCATCTACGCCTGTCGCTTCGGCGGGCTCATGG
Source organism: Myxococcota bacterium (assembly GCA_050618075.1). Classification (GTDB taxonomy): domain Bacteria; phylum Myxococcota_A; class UBA9160; order UBA9160; family UBA4427; genus JBNLVL01. The sequence continues at coordinate 56,322 of JBNLVL010000008.1, read as the reverse complement.
CGCTCACCACGAGTGTGGAGCCGTCGGAGGTCAACCACGGGACCCTGGCCAGCCTCTGGCTCTCCCGGGACGGCGACCACTGGGACCGGGCGTACGCCTCCGAGAAGGACGGCTACAGCGCCCACTACTTCCAGTTCGGCTCCCTGGTGCTGCCGAGCGGCCGCTCGCCGCGGGAGACCGTGATGTTCAGTGGCCAGGCGGTGCACGAGATGGACGGCCGGACGGCCGTGGTCCGCTACACCGGCCCCACGTCCGAAGGGCGCTGAGCCCGCTCAGGCGTCCGCGGCCAGCAGCCCGCGGTCGCGCAGCACGTCGGCCAGGGGAGCGAACGCGAAGTCCCCCATCAGGCGCCGCAGCTTCGGCTCGGTCGAGCGGAGGTTCACGTAGGAGCGGAAGCGCCGGCCGAGGCTCATCTCCATGCGCGGGTGGTCCGGGTCGACCTCGCGCGGATGCACGTACACGCAGGCGGGGCGGTTCGCGGCGTTGGCGCTGCGGATGCCCGACCGGATGAGCGGGTAGGGGAAGAGCCGCAGATAGCCCCCGCCGGCGAAGGCGATCCGCGCGCGGCCGAGCTGGGCGACCGTCATGGGGAACTCGGCCAGCTCGGCACCGCTCGCCAGGCGCATGGAGTAGGGCTCGCGCCGGGCCTCGGCCATGCCGCCGTGCTGGCGCGGCGCCGGGAAGATCGACGAGTCGTATCGGAAACCGACCCGGTGGATCACCTCGAACGCCCACGGCGTGGAGTCGAGGATCGAGAAGCCGGGCGCCCGGTAGCCCAGCACCGGCGCTCCGACGAGGTCCTCGAGCACCTCCCGGGCGGCGCGCAGGTCGGCTTCGAAGGCCGCCTCGCCCTGCTCGTAGCACAGCTCGTGCATGTCGCCGTGGCAGGCGATCTCGTGCCCTTCGGCGTGGATCTGCCGCACGAGGTCCGGATGGCGGCGGGCGACCCAGCCGAGCACGAAGAAGGTGGCCCGGGCGCCGCCCTCGGCGAGCAGGTCGAGCAGGCGCCGGGTGCTGGGCTCGACGGTGGCCTTCAGGTCGTCCCAGCGCTCCGGCGGCGGCGAGCTCGGCAGGTTGAGGATGTGCCACCACTCCTCGACGTCGATGCTCAGTCCGTTGCGCATGGGGCCTCGTGGGTCGCGGGAGACGCGTCCGGGGCGGACCTTCGGGTCACCGGATCTTCCCGGTCTCGACCTCCGAGATCACCGCGCGGAACTTGCCGTTGGCCTCGCGCGGGATGCTCTCGGTCAGCTCGTACTCGATGTCGATGGCGCTCCCGAGCCGCTTGCGGAAGGCGCGATCCAGGTACCTGCGACTGCCCTCGTCGAAGGTCGCCCGCGGCACCAGGCGCACCAGCAGGCGGTCCAGCGAGGACTGCACGATCTGCGCCTCCTTGATGTCGAGGGTGTCCTTGAAGATGTGGTCCATGCGCCCGATCCGCCGTCCGTCCGGGGTGACCACGTAGTCCTCGATGCGGCCGTCGATGCGCTCGAGCACGGGTCGGCTGCGCTTGGAGTCGACGTTGGGCTTCTTCAGGAGGGTCGCCACGTCGCCCGTGCGGTAGCGCAGGAAGGGCATCGCCCGGTTCGCGAACCCGGTGGAGATGACCTCGCCCCGGGCCCATTCGTCGGTCTCGTCGTGGGCGTCGATCTCGACGGCGCAGAACTCCGTGTCCACGTGGTAGCGGGCCTCGGGGCTCTGGACCACGGACACCGAGAGCTCGGCGTTGGCGTAGAGGTCGGCGATGGGAGCGCCGGTCGCCTTCTCGATGCGCTCGCGCTGGAACTCGAGCAGCGTCTCCGACGAGGTGAAGACCGCGCGCGGCGCCGCGGAGCCCAGCTCGTAGCGGGCCTCCACGAGGTACTCGCAGAGCAGCGAGATCGACGACGGGTAGCCCTGCCAGAAGGTGTAGCCCGGCTTCGAGAGCTCTTCGGCGTAGTACCGGAGGAACTCCGGCTTCATGTGGTAGAGGGAGAAGAGCGTCAGGTTGCGCGCCCGGTCGTAGCGCCAGAAGGGCGGCTTGGTCTGGGCGAAGGGGACGACCATCTGTCCGCCGAACACCGCATAGCGCTGGCCGAGCTCGATCCCGAACCAGCTGCGCTGCCGCATGGTGACCGCGTGCTTCCAGGCCAGCGCCTCGCGGGTGAGGTACAGAGCGAGCGCCTTCCCCGTGGTTCCGCTGGTGTGCGAGGGGATGATCTGTCGATCGGGGATCGCGTCGCTCTTGAGCTCCGTCCCGACGATGCGGACCGTCTCCTTGTCCAGCGGCGGGATGCGGTCGAGGTCGTCGAGCCCGCGGATGGAATCCGGGTCGATCCCCTCCTTCGTGAACAGGCGCCGGTAGTAGGGCACGGTCTCCGCCGACCATTTGACGATGTCGCGGAGCCGCGCGTCCTGGTCCGCGCGCACCTCGTCCGCGCTGGCGAGGTCGCGATCCTTGAGCTCGTCCAGGGTCTCCTGGAAGGGCTCACCCACCCGGGAGCGGTAGCTGCGCAGCCCCGCCGCGCTGACCACCATGTTCTGGAGCGGCACCGGCAGCCGGTCGTAGACCGGCTGGAGCTTCTGGAACGGGCGGCCTTCGGTGGCGTCCGGACGCGTGTCCGAGCGTTCGTGGGCGGGGCGCCTCGCCTCCAGGGGCGCGCTCACCATGGGCCGCTCGGCGCCGGTGGCCAGCGAGTCGATCACCTCGAGGGTGGCCCGCGTGGACGCGATGGACTCCTGGAACGGGATCGGCATCTCGCTGCGTTCGCGCACGGCCTCCACGAAGAGCTTCATCTCGGTGTTGAAGCCCTTGTCCTGGTTGGACGCCTTGTGACCCTTGTGGCGGCCGCCGTCGTACAGGTCGAGGGTCCGGAAGTCGTCGAGGATGGCCGACTTCCCCTCGCCCATGACCTCGAGGTACTCCTTCGAGAGTCGCGAGGAGCCCATGGCGGTGTACATCACCGTGCCCACCGAGCCATCTGCGAAGGTCAGGGTGATGGAGACGTTGTCGTCGCCCCGGTAGCGAGTGTCGCCGGCGATCGAGTCGGCGGAGACGCGCACCGGGGGCGAGCCCGCCAGGTGCTGGAGGAGGTCGATGAAGTGGCAGGCCTCGCCCAGGATCCGGCCGCCGCCCTCGACGGGGTCGTGGACCCAGTGGTCGTGGGGGATGAACCCGGCGTTCACCCGGTAGTTCATCATGAGCGGATGGGTGCGCCCGGCGAAGTGGTCCTCGATGCGCTTGACGAGCGGCGCGAACCGGCGGTTGAAGCCGATCATCACGTCGCCCTCGGACTCCTGGCGCGCGGCGATGACGTCGTCGAGCTCCTCGTGGGAGAGCGCCATGGGCTTCTCGCAGAAGACGTGCTTCCCGGCCTTGAGCGCCTCGACGATCATGGGGGCGTGCAGGTTGTGTCGCGTGAGGATGAACACCGCGTCGACGCCGGGATGTCCGATCACGTCCTCGGAGTCCGAGGTCGCGCTCCGGAATCCGTACTGCTCGGCGATCCGCTGGGCCGTCATGCCCCCCGCCGACGCGATCACCACGTTCTCGGTCCCGCCCACGTGGCGCAGGGCCGGCAGCAGCACCGACTGGCCGAAGCCGCCGGCGCCCAGGAGCCCGACTCCGAGCTTGTCGGTTCGCAGGGGCTCGGACGAGAGGTCGATGCGCCGCTCGGGCAGGATGTCCTTCTCGTCGTCGGCGCCGTACTCGAGCAGGATGCCGAGGAACGGCTGCTTGCCCTCGGAGATCAGCTGGTAGGCGTCCAGGGCCTCGTCGATGGGATAGTGGTGCGTGATCAACGGGCCGACCTTGAGCTGCCCGTCCGCCGCGAGGTCGAGGATGGCCTGGATGTTCCGCTGCTCGGTCCAGCGGACGTGGGCGATGGGGTAGTCGAAGCCGCGTTCCTCGAAGTCCGGGTCGTAGCGGCCCGGCCCATAGGACATGGACATCCGCAGGTCCAGCTCCTTGCGGTAGTAGAGCGAACGGGGGACCTCCATGCCGACGAGCCCGACCACCACCACGCGACCGTGGAGGCGCGAGATCTCGCCGGCCTGCTCGAGGGGGCCGGCGCTGGGGGTCGAAGCGGCGACGACCACCGCGTCGACGCCCTGGCCGCGGCTGAAGCGGTCGGCGGCCTGCTCCACGTTGCTCGACACCGCCTCGTGGGCGCCCAGCTCGAGGGCCAGCTTCGCGCGGTCCGGGTCGGGGTCGAACCCGAGGACCCGGCAGCCGTTGGCGCGCAGCAGCTGCACGCAGATCTGTCCGATGAGGCCGAGGCCCAGCACGGCCACCCGCTCGCCCAGGGTCGGCTCCACCTGGCGGACCGACTGCAGGGCGATGGCGCCCACCGTCGCCGAGCAGGCGTCGTCCATGGACAGGCCGTCGGGGATCTTCGCCGCGAGGTTCCGGGGGACGTAGTTGTACTCCGCGTGGTTCGCGTAGCCCGCGCCGCCGCAGGCGACGCGGTCGCCGACCCGGAACTCGGTCACCTGGTCCCCGACCTCGACCACGACGCCCGCGCTCGAGTAGCCGAGCGGGATCGGGGTGTCGAGCTTGCTCCGGACCTTCTGCAGCGTGTTGATCACGCCCTGCTTGCGCGCCGCGTCGAGGGTCTTGCGGACCAGGTCCGGGCGGGCGCGCGCCTTGCCGATCAGGCTCTTGCGAGCGATGTCGACGATCATCTTCTCGGTGCCCGCCGAGACGAGCGAGCGGACGGTCCGCACCAGGATTCCGCCGGGTCGGACCTGCGGCGGCGGGACGTTCTCCACCTTCATCTCGCCGGTGCGGTAGGACTGGATCAGCTGGCGCATTCCGCCATTCCTCGCTCGTCGCGCTCGATCCGTCCGGCCCAACCGGGGTGGGGCTCGAAGCGCAGGTTCAGGTCGATGTCTGCGAAGGAGAGCGTACGCTCGCCCTCGGCGTCGATCCAGTGGACCGACAGCGATCGGGTGTCGCCGTCGAAGTCGCTGATGCGCACGCCGCCGGCGAGCTCGCCCACGGCGTGTCGGACCACGGGCACCCGACGCCAGTCGAACCCCATGATCCAGGTGAGGACGGCGTCGGTGGCCGGGCCGTCCTCGCCGCCGGCGACGAGGCCGATCGGGCGGGCCCGGGGGCCCATGGGGCCGTCTCCCTCGCCGGCGTGGATCCCGTCGTAGACGTTCAGGACCCGGCGGGAGGGGTTGCCCAGCCGGCCCTCGGCATCGCCGAGGTAGAAGATCTTGTTGAGGTCGAGGCAGGTCCGCCAGATCGTGTCGTTGCCGTGCCAGTTGCCGTTGCGCGCGCGGTCGCCGAGCCCGCTGGCGTTCTCGGCCGCGCGGATCCGGCGGAACACGCTCCCTCCGAGCCCGCGCTTCAGCATCCGCCTGGCGATCGCGACCCCGGCCCGCCGGAAGCGGGCGTAGGCGTCGGGGCGAGGGAACTCGTCGCCTCCGCCGCGTTCGAAGCCGGCGCGGTAGTGGGGAAGCCAGTTCTTGTCGCCGTTGATCCCGATCAGGTTCTTGGTGGAGAGGGTGACGCCGGCCTTCTTGTGGGTCTTGATCTTCGGGCAGTTGACGACCAGGTCGGCCTCGAGGACGGTGCGCGACACCAGGTACTCGTTGCGTCCCCCGGCGTGGTGACGGATCGTGACCTCCTCGTCGTAGTCCGCGCCGCGCAGCAGGCGGAGCTGGCTGCCCGGAAGCGTCGTGAACTCGCTCGCGGAGCCCAGGTCGACGGCCTGGTAGCCCAGGGGATCGCCCGGGAGGTCGACGCGCTCGAGGATGACCCCGTTCTGGTGCCGGCCGAACTGGACGCGCAGGTCCCGCCACTCCACCGTCACGCCCAGCGCCTCCGCGTACCAGGAGAGGAGTTCCGGGAGCCGGGTCCGCTCCAGCAGCACGTCGATCTCGCAGTCGTACTGGGGGGCGTCGGCGACGATCACCCGGCCGTCCGGCCCCACCGCCTTGATCGCGTAGTCGACGAGGGGGCGGAGCACGGAGGGGTGGGTGACCACGGTGCTCCAGTGGCCGGCCGGATCCTCGTTGAAGTGGCGCACGAAGTTGGGCTTCACCACCACCGTGGCGCCGGGGCGGACGAGGTCGGAGAGCGGCGACCACTCCGGCGTGCCGAAGCGCGCCGCGTCGTAGCCCATCGCGCGGAGCAGGGTGCGAACGCCCGCGTAGACGCCGTTGCCCGGATCGAGGTCGTCCGGCAGGAAGTCGAGCTCCGGGAAGCGCTCCGGCGGGTGGAACGGGGGCCGCTCGGGATAGCTCTCCTGGCCGGTGAAGTGGATGGTGGGGTTCTGCATGCCCGCCTTCCCTAGAGAGGGATGTATCCCTGGAGCCGGGGGACGAACCGGTCCGCGAACGAGCGCACCACGGCCTCGGCGGCGGCCACGTCGCCGTCCACGATCGGCACGGTGAGGCGGACCAGGGAGCCGTCGGTGCGGTTCGCGGTCGCGCGTCCCCAGAAGCGATAGAAGAGCACGTCCGTGTTCCGGGCGATCACCCGGCCCTGGGTCTGGTACCAGAAGTAGACCAGCTGCCTCGCCTCGCCCCGCGCGATCACGAACCGCTTGGCCTCGGGACCCTCGGCGCCCAGACCGTGGCCCGCGGGAAGCCCGGCCACGTCGAGGTCGACCACCCGGGCGTCCACGATGTCCCAGCCGGCGCCCGGCAGGCAGTGCTCCGGAGGATGGATGGCGTTCACGTTGAAGCGGCCCGTGCCCTCGCGGACCTGGGTGGCGTGGTAGCCGACGTACACCTGGATCGAGCGACCCCGTCCGTCCTCGCTGAAATCGCAGATCAGGTAGTCGGTCGCGCCCAGGAGGCGGAGCGTCTTCTCGTCCATCGCCTGGGGTTCGCGGCAGCTCCAGGCGTCGAGCTGCAGCGGGAACTCGGCGAAGGTCGCGCGCTCCGGGATCACGGACTCCGACGCGAAGCGCGCGTAGATCCAGAGGTTGAGCAGCAGGAAGGCGGCGGCGGCGAGGGCGCGGATCATGCCGGCTCCTCCCGCACGGCCGGGGCGCGCCCGAGGACCGGCCCCGCCCGCTCGAGCAGCGAGGCCTCGCCCATCAACAGCATGAAGGCCACGCCGAAGGTGATGACGCCCTGGAAGTCGTGGATGGCGCCGGTCGCGATCTCCTCGCCGAAGTGGTGCGCCAGGATTCCGGTGAGCGCGACGCGCAGGGCGTTCACCGCGATCGCGATGGGGATCGTCGAGGCGACCAGGATCGCCCGGTCGACCCAGCTCTTGCGGAAGAAGTAGGCGAAGACCACGCCGAGGGTGACGAGGGCCATCAGGGAGCGCAGCCCGCTGCAGGCCTCGGCCACGAACAGCTCGGTGTGGGCGAGGTGGATGATGTTGCCCTCGAGCAGGGCGGGGATGCGCAGACCGTGGAGGAGGTCCACCGCCGCGTTCGCCGCCAGCAGCTGGAGCGGGAAGGCGACGACGTTCACGAGCGACTGCGGCAGCGGCACCATCAGGAAGAGGAAGGCCAGGGGAAAGGCCAGGATGCGCAGCATCCGCGGACCGAGCAGGAGCAGCACCAGGCCGATGAGGGTGAAGACGAAGCTCCAGCGCATGGTGGTGAGCTCGACTCCGAGCCGTCCGACGGTGAGCAGCAGCGTGCCCATCGCGAGGGGGACGAGGCCCCACCAGCTGCCCTCGATGGGCGCGCGCCGCAGGTCGCGGCGCCGCTCCCAGGCGAAGTAGAGCGCGAGGGGCGCCACCACGAACCCGTGGGAGTAGTCGTCCACCTGGGACCAGTGGAGCGCCATGCCGTAGAGCACCTCGCCGAACACGGCGACGGCGCCCAGCACGCAGGCGATCGCGATCGCAGCCTCGCGCGTGCGCGCGTCCGCCCCCGGGACCGCAGGGTCGGGCCGGGGGGGGAGAGGCTGGGGGCCGTCGTTCACTGGAGCCTTCCGAGATCCCGCTCGAGGACGTCGACGATGCGCTTGGCCGCGCCGCCGTCCCAGAGCTCCGGCACTCGACCCCGCCGGACCTCGCCGTCGAGGAGCTTGCGCACCGCGCCGCGAACGGCGTCGGGCTCGCTGCCCACGAGGGTGTTGGTGCCCTCGTCGCAGGTGATCGGTCGTTCGGTGTTCTCGCGCAGGGTCAGGCAGGGAACGCCGAGCACGGTCGTCTCCTCCTGGATGCCGCCCGAGTCGGTGAGCACCATGCGCGCGTCGGCCAGCAGGCGCAGGAAGTCGAGGTAGCCCTGGGGCGGGACCATCTTCAGGTCCGGCTCGCTGCCGTCGAGGCCGTCGCGGATGGCCGCCTGGGTCCGGGGGTGCACCGGGAACACCACCGGCACCTCGCGATGGACCTCTTCCAGGACGCCGAACAGACGCGCCAGCCGACCGCTGTCGTCCACGTTGCTCGGGCGGTGCAGCGTCAGCACCGCGTAGCCGCCGGGCTCGAGGCCGAGTCGCTCCAGGGTGTCGAGCTCGCGCGCGCGCTCGAGGTGCGACAGCAGGGTGTCGATCATGACGTTGCCGACGCGGTGGATCCGCGCGGCGTCGACGCCTTCGTCGAGGAGGTTCTCGTCGCCGGCGGGCTCCGTCGTGAAGAGCCAGGTGGAGACCGCGTCGGTCATCAGCCGGTTGATCTCCTCGGGCATCCCGCGGTCGAAGGAGCGCAGACCCGCCTCCACGTGGGCGACGGGGATCTGGAGCTTCACCGCCGCCAGGGTGGCGGCCAGGGTGGTATTGACGTCGCCGACCACCAGCAGGGCGTCGGGGCGTCGCTCCACCATGAGCTCTTCCATCTTGGCCAGCACTTCGGCCGTCTGGGCGCCGTGGCTGCCCGACCCCACCCCGAGGTTCACGTCCGGCTCGCGGATGCCGAGGTCCTCGAAGAAGCTCTCGGACATGGCGGCGTCGTAGTGCTGCCCGCTGTGGACGAGGAGCGTCTCGAAGCACGCCCGGGCGTCGAGCTCCCGCAGCAGCGGCGCGATCTTCATGAAGTTGGGGCGCGCGCCGGCGACGACGGCGATGCGCGCCCGGCGCGGCTGTGCTTCGGTCCCGGCCTCGTTGGTTCCACGTTCCATGTTCAGTCTCGGTCTCCTGCGTTCCTTCGGTGGGTCCGGCGGGAGCGTGGCGACGTCCCGGCGCCCGGACGCACCGGACCCGTGTGGGCCGGCGTTCCCTGTAGGTATAGGTGGACTCGATCGGGCGGCGCGTGTCGAATTGGCCCCGAGGGGATCTGCCAGATCGAGGCGCCCGGGGAGACTCCTGCGCGACCCGGGACGCGGCTCACTTCCACCCTCGTTCTCCGGCCGTGGAGGTCCTCACGGCCCACCGTCTCCTTCGTCCGAACCGGGCGTTCGTCTGATCCTGGGCCAGACGGGAGCCCACTGGATGAGCCCCGTGGGGCACCTCATTGAATCGCGTAGAGATCTACCCATACTGCCACGCCCCAGGCGGGGCTCGCGGACGATTCGGTCTCTACGGTGCCCGAAGAAGGAAAACTTACTCACAATCTGAGAAACAGTCTGCCACCCGATCGGCCGAATAAGGAACAATACTTCCTAGAGGAGACTCTGGTTCTCTCCGTAAGAAAAGAGTTTCCGTTCGAGAATCGCAGGTTGGTGGGGGAACTCCCCCCGGCTGTTGGCATTTCGACGAGGAAGCTGGAACGGCGATCCGGGTCGCAGTCGCGGAAACGAGGCGGAAACGAGGCGGAAGCGGGCGCGAGGGGTGAGGGCTACGGCCCATCGTGCCCCGTCGGGTCGGCCGAGCGCCGAGCCCTCCGCGACCTGGGTGGAGCATTCCATGCGCCGGCGGAGCGCGGGCCCCGAAGCGGGTCGCCTCCAAAGGGGGAAACGTTCAAGGATGTCGGACCGAATCCACGTTCTGGTGATCGACGACGATCCGGGGATCCGCGAGCTGTTGCAGGCCCAGGTCTCCCGGCTGGGATACAGGGTGTTCAGCGCCTCGGACGGAGAGGATGCGCTCGAGCGACTCGAGGAGTGTCGTCCCGATCTCGTCACGCTGGACGTGGTGCTGCCCGGCATGGGCGGGCTCGAGACGCTGCGGAAGATCAAGGAGCGGCTGCCCCACGTCCCGGTGGTGATGTTGTCGGGTCACGGGCAGGCTCCGACCATCGTCGAGGCCATGCGGCTCGGCGCCTCCGACTTCCTGCGCAAGCCCTTCGAGGCCGAGGAGCTCGAGGTCGCCTTCCAGAAGGCGCTCGAGAACCGGGCCCTCAAGGAAGAGGTCGACAACTTACGGGGTCGCGTCCGCAGCGAGTCCGAGATGTTGATGCTCTTCGGGGACAACCCGAAGATGCAGGAGGTCCGGGAGATCATCGAGCAGGTGGCGGACACCGACATCACCGTGCTGATCCGCGGTGAGAGCGGCACCGGCAAGGAGCTCGTGGCGCGTGCGCTGCACCAGCAGTCGAGCCGCCATTCCCGGCCCTTCGTCAAGGTGAACTGCGCGGCCCTGCCGTCGGAGCTGCTCGAGAGCGAGCTGTTCGGGTTCGAGAAGGGCGCCTTCACCGGGGCCCAGAAGCGCAAGCTCGGCAAGTTCGAGTACGCCAACCAGGGGGCGATCTTCCTGGACGAGATCAGCGAGATGCATCCGTCGCTCCAGGCCAAGCTCCTCCAGGTGCTCCAGGACGGCGAGTTCTCCCGGCTCGGCGGCGAGAACGACGTGCGGGTCGACACCCGGATCATCGCCGCGACCAACCGGAACCTGGAGCGGGACGTGAAGGACGGCTCCTTCCGCGAGGACCTCTACTACCGGCTCAACGTGGTCACGGTCCACCTGCCGGCCCTGCGCGACCGGATCGACGCCGTGCCCCTGCTCTCCGAACACTTCCTCTCGAAGTACAACGAGCAGTACCGCAAGAACCTCAAGCAGCTGTCCCAGGAAACGCTCGACATCTTCATGAACTACCACTGGCCCGGCAACGTGCGCGAGCTCGAGAACATGGTGAAGCGCATGGTCGTGCTCGGGAACGAGCAGGCGGTCCTCCAGGAGATCGCGGAGCGCGGCTCCGCGCCGCAGGCCTCCGACGAGGCCGAGGAGACGGGGTTCGACCTGGGGGCGCTCAGCCTCGAGATGGCCAACGGTCAGGGGATCGACCTGAAGGCCATCTCGAAGCGCGCGGCCCAGATCGCCGAGAAGCGCGTGATCGAGAAGGTGCTCGGACAGACGCGTTGGAATCGCAAGGAGGCCGCGGAGCGCCTCCAGATCAGCTACAAGGCGTTGCTCTACAAGATGAAGGAGAACGGGCTGAGCGAGAGCCACTGAGGCTCTCGCCCTGCACGGGAGTTCCATGACCCGATTCAACGAAACCATCCGACGTCTCGCACCGTGCCTGGCGGTGCTCTCGGCCCTGTCCTGCGCGACGGACCTGCCGCTTCCGCCGGCGAGCGAGAACATCCCGGCCACCGGCGACTACGTGATCGGCGTCAGCGACCGGCTGAGCATCAACGTGTGGAAGATGCCCGAACTCTCGCTCAGCGTGCCGGTGCGCAACGACGGCAAGGTCTCGGTCCCGCTGCTGGACGACGTCCAGGCCGCAGGCCTGACGCCCGAGGAGCTGAAGGAGGTGGTGTCGGAGTCCCTGCGCGAGTTCGTGACCTCGCCCGATGTCACCGTCATCGTGACCGAGATGAACAGCAAGACGGCCTCGGTGATCGGCGAGGTGGCGAGGGCCGGACTCGTGCCGCTTCAGCGCGACACCCGGGTGCTGGACGCCATCGCGCTCATGGGGGGGTTCACGCCCTACGCACGATCCCAGGCGGTGCGGGTCCTGCGCAGGACGCCTGACGGGGTCGTCGAGTACGGATTCAACTACGACGCCTACGTGAGGGGCAAGGCGCCTGGTGCCAACTTCCTGATCAAGCCAGGTGACACCATCGTGGTGCCCGACTAGGTCGGACGGATGTCTCTAAGGGCAGGGCTGCTCGCCCTCGTCCTCGCGATCGGTTTCGCGGGACGGGCGGGCTCGGAAGAGGTGACGCTCGGGATGCTCGGCACGGTGCGCTGGGACACCAATGCGTTCAACGACGGCGACAAGCAGGTGAACGCCTGGCTCGGCTCGATCGGGCCCCGTGTGCGCGTCACCCGCGAGGACCATCGGCTGAGCTACGCCGCCCAGTACCAGGCCCAGTACGAGGAGAGCATCGACCGCGACTCGAGCAACGCCTGGCAGCACCTGGGCAAGCTGGAAGGGAGCCTGGATCTCTCGCCCCGGACGCGGATGGAGTTCAGCAACCGGACCACCAGCCAGGAGCGCCCGGTGTTCTTCTCGAACGTCGACGATCCGGGCGACCTGCCCGGGGCCGAGGACGACGACGACGACAACATCCGCACCACCCGGAACCTGGCGAGCTTCTCGATGACGCACCAGCTGAACCGCAGGCACAGTTTCAGCGGATCGTTCAGCCACTCGCTCATCGAGTCCTCTTCGAGCCGGCGCTTCGACAGCACCTCGATCTCCGGCTCGCTCTCCACCGGCTACTCCTGGTCGGCCCGCCACCAGTACTCCCTGGGCGTCTCGGGCTCGTTCAGCAGCATCGACGGGAACGATCGCAGCAGCGGCTCCCGGACCACATCGGGCCAGGTCTTCGCGGGCTGGACCTACGCCGTCGATCCCAGCCTCGTGTTCTCGGTCCAGGGCGGGCCCACGGTGGTGCGGACCCGGTCCAAGCGGGACGACGCATCGGGCCAGCAGGTCCCCCGCTACAGGCCGGCGGGCGTCCAGGGCGACGGCTTCGCCTGGGCGTCCGACAACTGCGTCGAGGCGCTCGGCGAGAACCTCTTCAGCGTCTACCAGGAGACGAACTCGGGTGGCCTGATCGGGAACCCGCAGTGCTTCGATCGCGTGGTCTCCGGTCCCAACGGAGAGCCGCTCTCCGATCTGGGCATCAGCGACGACGAGTTCACCAGCATCGACATCCTCGAGGAGGTGGACAACGAGGCCACGGTCACGTTCTTCGGAGAGGCCTCGATCACCAAGCAGTGGCGCAACCTCAGCGGTCGACTTGCCTACCGCAGGACGGAGTCGCCCAGCACCCAGTCCGGTGGGAGCACCTCCGTCGACCTGGTGTCCGGGAGCCTGGACTACAACCCGCCCGGCCCCTGGTCCGCCCGGCTCGCGGGGACCTGGAGCCTGCGGCGCTCGCTCTCGGACGTGGCCGTGACCCAGGTGCAGACGACGTCCGGGCCGCAGTTCGTCGAGTCCGTGGAGGACTCGGGGCTCCGGGGGCTCGACACATTCGGCCGGCTCCGGCCCATCGCCCAGGCCGGGGGGCTGGTGACCACCACCCTCGACAACTCCATCGAGACCTACCAGTGGTCCGTGCTGTTCAGCCTGCAGCGCAGGCTGGAGGACAACGGCACGGTCGCCCTCGATCTCCGATATCGCCGCCGGAACGAGAAAGGTGACTTCGGAAATGGCACCGCCGGGCGGTTCGTGGCCACTCTACGCTTCGAATACCACCTCGACCCGTTCGAGCTCTGACGAGGATTCATCGGGATGAACGTCGACACCGGAATGCAGATCGACCTGCTGAGCACCGTTCGCCGCCGGGCCTGGCTCATGGCTTCGGTCGGCGGCATCGTCTTCCTGCTCGGCTACTGGGTCGCCATGGCCCTCCCCAACGAGTACATGAGCTACTCCACGCTGCTCGTCGAGCCCCAGGCCATCAGCCAGCAGCTCGTCGAGGCCGGCGTGGCGGAGAGCGACCTCAACCAGCGCCTCCATCTCATGACCTCCGAGATCCTGAGTCGGCCGCGCCTCTCGCGCATCATCGACGAGCTCGGTCTCTACCGGGAAGAGTCCCAGAGCATGCTGCGCGAGGAGATCATCGACCTCATGCGCTCGAAGGTCGCGGTCGTCCCCGTGCTGCCCGAGTTCAACGAGGACATCCCGGCGCGCCAGCGGGACCGCATGAGCCTGAACACGTTCCGCATCCTGTTCACCTCGGGCAACGCGTCCACCGCGGCCGCCGTCGCCCAGCGGCTCGCCAACGACTTCATCGACCAGCACGTCGCGGCCCGGGTGCAGACGACCCAGAAGAGCCTCGAGTTCATCGGCGCCGAGCAGGAGCGGCTGCGGGTGGCCATCGTGGACGTCGACCGGCGGATCGCCGAGGTGAAGGCCGCCAACCCGGGGCGCCTGCCCGAGGACCAGAGCACCAACCAGCGGATCCTCGAGCGCACCCTGTCCGAGATGCGGGACGCCCAGCGGGTGCTCGACCAGGCCCGGAGCGAGGAGGCGTTCTGGAAGAACCAGGTCCTGACCGCGACCAGCACCGCGGCCCGCGACGACGCGAGCCCCTCCCGCAAGCTCCAGGTGCTCGATCTGGTCCTCGCGGAGATGCGTTCCAAGGGCATGACCGACAAGCACCCGGACGTGATCGCGACCCGCCAGGAGATGGCGGAGCTGCGCGAGGCCATCGAGGCGGCCGGCGGCGAGGAGGAGGAGACCCTCAGCCCGGCCCAGCAGACCGCGCGATCCGAGGAGAAGCGGGCTGCGCTCCGGGTCGCGGCGGCCGCCCAGGAGGTGCAGCGCCTCACGGACCAGCGCCAGGAGGTCGAGAAGCGCCTGGAGGAGACGCCCCGCGTGGCCGAGCAGCTCGACGCGCTGATGCGCGAGTACACCCAGCTGACCATGGCGCTCGCCGACTTCGGCCAGCGCCGCCAGGAGGCCTCGGTCCAGGCCGACCTCGAGCGGCGCCAGCTCGGCGAGCAGTTCCGGGTGCTCGAGTCGGCGTTCCCGGCACCGGAGCCGAGCGCGCCCAATCGTCTGCTCCTGCTGGGCATGTCGCTCGTCGCGGGGCTGGCCTTCGGCTCCATCGCCGGCCTGGTAGTCGAGCTCCTCGACGGCTCGGTCCATGGCGCGCGCGAGCTCCAGGGCGCGCTCGGTGTGCCCGTCCTGGCCTCGATTCCCTCGATCCTGCTCGAGTCGGATCGCGCGGCCCGCACGCGCCGGCGCTTCCAGCTGGCCCTGGCGGCCGCGACCTTCACGGTCTTCTGCCTGGTCGGAGGGGCCGCGACCTACATGTGGGTGAACGGCGCTCCCGGCTTCGTGCAGGCCCTCCTGGCCGGCGAAGAGGAGCCGGAGCAGGGCGCGTCGATCGAGATCCCCGGTGGTCCGGTGGGGTAGGCGAACGATGTATCGCGAGTTCTACGACCTGGTCAAGCGACCCTTCGAGATGACGCCCGACCCGTCCTTCCTGTACCTCGGGGAGGCCCATCGGGAGGGGCTGGCGACCCTCGTCTACGGCGTCCAGTCGGGCAAGGGCTTCGTCCTCCTCACCGGAGAGGTGGGGACGGGCAAGACGACGCTCCTGCACTCGCTCCTCGGCCAGCTCGACTCGCGCACCGCGTCCGCCTTCATCTTCAATCCCCGGCTCGAGCCCCTCGACTTCTTCCATCTCCTGTTCGAGGAGTACGGCATCGAGGAGAAGTGCGAGACCAAGGCCGACTACCTGCTCGCGCTCAACCGCTTCCTCATCGGGCGTCTCGAGAAGGACGAGCCGACCCTGCTCATCGTCGACGAGGCCCAGAACCTCTCCCCCGAGATGCTCGAGGAGATCCGGCTGCTCTCGAACCTCGAGACGCCGACCTCGAAGCTCATCCAGATCATGCTGGTGGGGCAGCCGGAGCTGAAGGAGATGCTGGGGATGCCCGAGCTGCGCCAGCTGCGCCAGCGCATCGCCCTGCGCCACCACCTGCGCCCGTTCGACCAGGCGGAGACCGCGGAGTACGTGCGCGACCGCCTGGAGCGGGCGGGGCACACCGGCAAGGCCATCTTCGACCGCGGCGCCCTGCGCGAGGTGCACGCCGTGTCGGGCGGCACGCCGCGGCTGATCAACAGTGTCTGCGACAGCGCGATGCTCCTCGGCTACTCGAGGGGGCTGCGCGTCCTGAAGGCGAACGCGATCCGCGAGGTCGCGCAGGATCTCGAGCTGGGCGTGAACGGCCAGCCGATGGAACCCGATCGGACGATGACGTCTCCGCGCCGCGAGCGGCGCGGCTTCCTGAGTCTCTTCCGGTAGGACGGTCGAGGAGTAAGCGATGGCCAAGGTCTACGAAGCACTTCAGCGCGCGGAGCAGGAGCGCAAGCGGCGCGCGGAAGGTGATTCCGCTGCGGTCGCTTCGGTCGACTGGGAGCCGGGCGGCGCCGCGGCCCCGGTCTCGGTGCGCGCGAGGACGCCCATCTGGAAGCGTTGGATCACGGCCCTGCGCTCGCGTGGCGGGGCCGATTCGGCGGCCGACTTCAACAAGCGCCGCTTCGCCCTGCTGCAGCCCGAGAGCAACGTGGCCGAGCAGTTCCGGACCCTGCGCGGCCGCATCGACGCCCTGGCCGCCCAGCGGCCGCTGAAGACCCTGGCCGTGACGAGCCCCGACGCCGGAGACGGCAAGAGCACGGCCGCGCTCAACCTCGCCATCGTGACCTCGATGAGCGTCGGCCGCAGGACACTGCTGATCGACTGCGACCTGCGCCGACCCCAGGTCCACAAGGCCCTCGGCGTGGAGCCCCGCGCGGGCCTCGCCGAGGTGCTCCTGGACCAGGCGTCCCTGGAAGACGCCATCGTCAAGGTCGACGGCCTCAACCTCGAGGTGCTGGCGGTGCGGGCCCAGCCGCCCAACCCCTCCGAGCTGCTCGCTTCGAACCGGATGGTCCAGCTGCTGGACGAGGTGGCGGGTCGCTACGACCGCGTCATCCTCGACACGCCCGCCACCCTGGGGATGCCCGATGCCAAGACCGTCAGCGATCTGTGCGATGGTCTGATCCTGGTGGTGCGCCAGCACGTGACGCCGCGCGAGGACATCACCAACGCCCTGGACATCCTCGAGCGCCGCAAGCTCCTGGGACTGATCCTCAACGACGCCGACGCCTCGCGTTCCGGATACGGATACTACTGAGCCCCGATCGGGCCCCCGGGCCCCGCGAGAATGACCGTGACCCTGGTCGATGCCATCATCATGCTGCTTGCCGCTGCGGGCACCTCCGCGCTCGCGACGCCCATGGCCTCGAGGCTGGCCCACCTCTTCGACGTCGTGGACCGTCCCAACGGCCGCAAGGTGAACACGCGCGCCGACATCCCCCTGCTGGGCGGGCTGGCGGTGGCCTTCGGTGCGGTGATGGGCCTGGCGGCGGCGAGCCTCGTGCTGGGGGAGGAGACCCTGGCGCCCCAGCGGCTCGAGGGCATCCTGATCGGCGGCACCCTGCTGCTGGTGCTCGGCGCCGTCGACGACCGCCACGGCCTGGGGGCGTGGACGAAGCTCGCCGTGCAGATCCTCGCGGCGGTGGTCGCGGTCCAGTACGGATTCGAGATCCCGCACCTCACCGAGCCGCTCACCCGGACCACCCTGCAGATCCCGGGCTGGGCGTCGTGGCTGATCACGATCGTCTGGATCGTCGGCGTCACCAACGCCGTGAACCTCATCGACGGGCTCGACGGCCTGGCCTCCGGCCTGGGCGCCATCATCGCCGGCACCCTGGTCGTGATCTGCTGGCAGGCCGGGCAGATGGTGGGCGTGGTCTACGGCATCGCGCTGTTCGGTGCGCTGCTGGGATTCCTGCCCTTCAACTTCCCGCCGGCGCGGATCTTCCTCGGGGACACCGGAGCCCTGTTCATCGGGTTCTCGCTCTCGCTCCTGGCCATCGAGGGGGCGCGGCAGCCGGCGATCCTCACCTTCGTGGTCCCGCTTCTGGCCCTGGCCGTTCCCCTCCTCGACACGGCGCTCTCCATCGTCCGGCGTCTGCGAGAGGGCAGGCCGGTGTTCTCGGCCGACCGCGCCCACATGCACCACCGCCTGCTCGAGTTCGAGGGGTCCGACCGCCAGGCGGTGCTCTCGCTCTACTTCCTGACCATCTGCTTCTGCGTGATCGCGGTGTCGTTCACGCGCCTCCAGGGGTATGCCGCCATCGTCTTCCTGTGTGCGGTCGCCGTCCTGACCCTCCGCCTCCTGAGGAATCTCGAGGTGCTGAACTCGGACACGTTCGAGAACGGTCCGTCCGAGTCCATCCAAGGCAACGAGGTCGAAGAACCGTGAGTGAACGCGTCGCGCTGATCACCGGCATCACCGGACAGGACGGCTCCTATCTCGCCGAGCTGCTCCTGGAGAAGGGCTACGCCGTCCACGGCATGGTCCGCCGATCGAGCACGGAGACCTTCGAGCGGATCGCCCACCTGGGCGAGCGCATCTCGCTCCACCAGGCCGACCTGCTCGACCACGCGTCGCTGCTGGACCTGCTGACGCGGGTGCGCCCGAACGAGGTCTACAACCTGGCGGCGCAGTCCTTCGTGCCGACCTCGTGGCTCCAGCCCGGGCTCACCGGCGAGTTCACCGCCCTGGGCGTCACCCGCATGCTCGACGCGGTGCGCCTGGTCGACCCGGGGATCCGCTTCTACCAGGCCTCGAGCTCGGAGATGTACGGCCTGGTCCAGGAGATGCCGCAGAACGAGCGCACTCCGTTCTACCCGCGGAGTCCCTACGCGGTGGCCAAGCTCTACGGTCACTGGATCACGGTGAACTACCGCGAGAGCTACGGGCTGTTCGCCGTGTCCGGCATCCTGTTCAACCACGAGTCTCCGCGGCGGGGGCGCGAGTTCGTGACCCGCAAGATCTCCGAGGCCGCGGCTCGCATCAAGCTGGGCCTCCAGGATCGCCTGGAGCTCGGAAACCTGGACGCCAAGCGCGACTGGGGGTACGCGCCCGAGTACGTCGACGCCATGTGGCGGATGCTGCAGGAGGAGGAGCCCTCGGACTTCGTGATCGGGACGGGCATCCACCACTCGGTGCGCGACTGCGTGGTCCACGCGTTCGAGCACGTCGGCCTCGACCCCCAGGACTTCGTGGACGTCGACAAGGGCCTGATCCGACCCGCGGAGGTCGACACCCTGCTGGCCGACCCGGCCAAGGCGCGGCGCGAGCTTCGCTGGGAGTCCCGCACGCCCTTCGCCGACCTCATGCACATCATGGTCGAGGCCGATCTCGAGGCCCAGGAGAAGCTCTCGGGACGTCGCCGCGGGGGAGCGGGAACCCGATGAAGAAGGCGCAGCGAGTGCTCGTGACCGGGGCCGCGGGGTTCATCGGTTCGACCCTGGTGGACCGCCTGCTCGCCGAGGGGCGGAGCGTGGTCGGCCTCGACAACTTCGATCTCTTCTACGCCGAATCCGAGAAGCGCCGCAATCTCGCCGGGGCCATGGAGTCGCCGGAGTTCCGGCTGGTCCAGGGCGACATCCGCGACGCCAAGGCGGTCGACGGGCTCTTCGCGGAGGGCCGGTTCGACGCCGTGGTGCACCTGGCCGCCCTGGCCGGCGTGCGCCCCAGCCTCGAGCGGCCGGTCGAGTACGCCGACGTGAACGTGATCGGCACCTCGGTGCTGCTCCAGGCCGCGGTGAACCACGGCAACCCCGTCTTCGTGTTCGCCAGCTCGTCGTCGGTGTACGGCGAGCGCGAGGACGGTCCGTTCAAGGAGACCGACCGGGTCGATCGGCCGGTTTCGCCCTACGCATCCACGAAGAAGGCCGGAGAGCTCGTGGGCCACACCTTCCACCACGGCTGGGGGCTCCCCTTCACCGGGGTGCGGTTCTTCACCGCCTACGGACCCCGCCAGCGCCCGGACCTCGCGATCCGCAAGTTCTCCGAGCGCATGAAGGCGGGCGAGCCGATCCCCGTCTACGGCGACGGCTCCGCGCTTCGCGACTTCACCTACATCGACGACGTGGTGGACGGCCTCGTGCGCGCGTGCGATCGGGATCTCGGCTACGCGATCCTCAACTTCGGCGCCGGGCGCAAGATCTCGGTCAAGGAGATGATCGCGTGCCTCGAGAAGGCCCTGGGCGTCGACGCCTCGATCGACTGGCAGCCGCCCGTGACCGGTGACGTGCCCCGGACCTGGGCCGACATCGGGGCCGCCCGGGAGGCCCTGGGGTACGAGCCGCAGCTCTCCTTCGAGGAGGGCGTGGCGCGCTTCGCCGCCTGGCTGGAGGACCCCTCGTGAGCGCAGCGACCGGAGCGAAGCGCGCGCTGGTCACCGGCGGCGCGGGCTTCATCGGCCACCATCTCGCGGCGCGCCTGCTCGCGCACGGCTGGGCGGTGCGCGTGCTCGACGACCTGTCCTCGGGCCGGCGCGAGAACGTGGAGCGGGCCGGCCGCGAGGCGGAGCTGTGCGTCGGCGACATCCGGGACGCCTCGCTGCTGCAGCGTTGTCTCGACGGGGTCGACGTGGTCTTCCACCAGGCCGCGGTGGCCTCGGTGCCCCGCAGCGTCGCGGACCCCGTCGGCACCTCGTCGGTGAACGTCGAAGGCACCCTCGCGGTGCTCGAGGCGTCCCGCCGGGCGGGGGTGCGCCGGGTGGTGCTGGCCAGCTCCTCGGCGGTCTACGGGGACGACCCCGCGATGCCCAAGGTGGAGACCCAGCCGGTGCGGCTGCTCTCGCCCTACGCCCTCCACAAGTACACCGACGAGCGGATGGCCCGACTCTACGCGGAGCTCTACGGCCTCGAGACCGTCTGCCTCCGCTACTTCAACGTCTACGGTCCCAGGCAGGACCCCGAGAGCGACTACGCCGCGGTGATCCCGCTGTTCGTCTCGGCCGCGCTGCAGGGCAAGGCCGTGCGGATCCACGGCGACGGCGAGCAGACCCGGGACTTCGTCTACGTGGGCGACGTGGTCGAGGCGAACCGCCTGGCCGCCGTCGCCCCGGGCGTCTCGGGAGAGGTCTTCAACGTGGCCGCCGGATCGACGATCAGCGTGAACGCCCTGGCCCAGACCATCGGCGAGTGCGTGGGAATCGAGCTCGAAGCCGTCCACGAGGACGAGCGTCCGGGCGACGTCCGCGACAGCTGGGCCGACGTCGGAAAGATCGCACGCGGGCTCGGGTTCGAGGCGCAGACGCGCCTCGCCGACGGGCTCGCGCGGACCGTGGAGGCCCATCGGGAAGGCCGTGGGCATCAGGGGGAGATGGAATGAACGTCAGCGTCATCGGAACCGGCTACGTGGGCCTGGTGACCGGCGCGTGCTTCTCGGAGTTCGGCGTCAACGTGCTGTGCGCGGACACCGCCGAGGACAAGATCGAGGCGCTGCGCCGGGGCGAGATCCCGATCTACGAGCCGGGTCTCGAGGACCTCGTCGAGCGCAACACCAAGGCCGGGCGGCTGTCGTTCACCACCGACGTGACCGAGTCGATCCGGTCGGGTCTCGTCATCTTCATCGCCGTCGGGACCCCGGCGGCCGACGACGGCAGCACCGACCTCCGCTACGTCGAGTCCGTGGCCCGGGAGATCGGCCGGCACATCGACGACTACAAGGTCGTGGTGACCAAGAGCACGGTTCCCGTGGGCACCGCCGACAAGGTGCGCAGCTGGATCGAGGAGGAGGTCGCGGCGGCCGGGCGCAGCGTCTCGTTCAGCGTCGCTTCCAACCCGGAGTTCCTGCGCGAGGGCGCCGCCATCGGCGACTTCATGCGGCCCGATCGCGTGGTCATCGGCACCGCGGAGGCGGACGGCCAGGCGCGCGCCATCCTGAAGGACCTGTACCGGCCGCTGTACCTCAACGAGACCCCGTTCGTGATGTGCAACGTCCCCACCGCCGAGCTCTCGAAGTACGCGGCGAACGCCTTCCTCGCCACCAAGATCTCGTTCATCAACGAGGTGGCCGGTCTCTGCGAGCGCATCGGGGGCGACGTGCAGGGCGTGGCCCGGGCCATGGGCCTCGACCGGCGCATCGGTTCGAAGTTCCTGCACGCCGGTCCGGGCTTCGGGGGCTCCTGCTTCCCCAAGGACACGCTGTCCGCGGCGTTCTTCGCCCGGGAGCTGGGGCAGGACTTCGAGATCGTGGAGGCGACCATCCGGGTGAACCAGCGACAGCGGCTCGCCATGGTGGACAAGATCGTCGCTGCCCTCGACGGAGACGCGAGCGGCAGGACCGTGGCCGTGCTCGGGCTGTCGTTCAAGCCCGAGACCGACGACGTGCGGGACTCGCCCGCCCTCGACATCATCGGCGAGCTGCAGGATCGCGGCGTCCACGTCCGGGCCTACGATCCCCAGGCCATGGGCCCCGCGGCCGAGCGGTTCCCCGACATGACCCTGTGCAAGGACGTCTACGGCGCCTGTGACGGCGCCGACGCCCTGGTGCTGGCCACCGAGTGGAACCAGTTCCGCATGCTGGACTTCGAGCGCGTGCGCCGGGCGCTCGGCCGCCCGGTGGTGGTCGACCTCCGGAACATCTACGACCCGGAGCCGATGGCCGCGGCCGGCTTCCGCTACTTCGCCGTCGGACGCTAGGTAGGGGGTCCCGTGTCCGCACGCCGCAAGGCGCCGGCCCTGCACGCGGTCATCATGGCCGGCGGCGCGGGCGAGCGATTCTGGCCGGCCTCGCGGGCTCGCCGGCCCAAGCCGTTCCTCGAGGTGGTCGGCGGCCGGAGCCTGCTGGACGCCACAGTGGCCCGCGCCCACCGCTTCACCGCTCCCGAGAACGTGTGGATCGTCTGCGGCTTCGAGCACGCGCGGGCCATGCGCGAGGAGACCGGGCTGCCCGCCGGCCGGGTGCTGGTCGAGCCCCGACGGCGCAACACGGCCATGGCCGTGGCCTGGGCCAGCCTGCGCATCCAGGCCGAGGATCCCGACGCGGTCGTGGTCGTGCTCTCGGCGGATCACCACGTGCCCGACGATCGCGCCTTCGCCCGCGCGATCCGCAAGTCGGCCCGGGCGGCGGCCGACGCCGGGGTCCTCGTGACCCTGGGCGTGGTGCCGGTCCGGCCGGAGACCGGCTACGGCTACATCCAGGAGGGCGGCCCCGCTGCAAAGGCCCACCCGGGCCTGCGCAAGGTGCGGCGCTTCGTCGAGAAGCCCGACGCCGCCCGGGCGCGCCGCTACCTGGCGGCGGGCACCTACCGCTGGAACGCCGGCGTGTTCATCTGGTCCGCCCGCACGCTGCTCGAGGAGGTGGAGACCTGCGCGCCCGACCTCCACCGGGCCCTGGGGCCCCTGATCGCGAAGCCCCGCGGGCGCAATCGCCAGGCGGTCGAGGCGGCCTACGCGGCCGCACCGTCGATGCCCGTCGACGTAGCGGTGATGGAGAAGAGCCGGCGGGTGTGGACCCTCCCGGTCGATTTCGCGTGGACCGACGTGGGCACCTGGGGGTCGCTGGCCCAGGAGCTCGGGGTCGGAACCCCCGCCCGGGGCGACGAAGCGAGCCGTTCGGGGAACCGGGTCATCGCGGGCGACGTCCTCATCGAGGAGGCCCGGGACAACCTCGTCTGGGGAGCGGATCGCCTGGTCGCCCTGCTGGGCGTCGAGGGCCTTGCGGTGATTGACACCCAGGATGTGATACTCGTCACAAAGCTGGACCGCAGCCCGGACGTTCGGAAGATCGTGGCTCGCGTGAAGCGCGACGGGCGCTCCGGGCTCACGTAGTCTCTCGGGTCAGGGCTCGCCGGGACGTGGGACGGAAGGGGACAAGGCAATGACGTCGATGCGAAGAGAAGCCATCGAGTCGCTTCAATCGATCCCTCTGTTCAGCAAGGTGAAGGATGCCGACCTCGAGGCGTTGGCGTCGAGGCTGATCGAGAGGCGCTATCCCAAGCAGTCGACGATCGTCGAAGAAGGGCTGGCCGGCGACTACATGTACGTGATCCGCGAGGGGCGCGTGAAGGTGGTCAAGAGCTCCGACGACGGCCGCGAGAAGATCATGGACTTCCTGGAGGAGGGCAGCTTCTTCGGCGAGATGTCCCTCCTCGACCAGCAGCCGCGCTCGGCCAGCGTCGAGACCCTCGAGCCGGTCCGGCTGCTCGCGCTCTCGCGCACCGACTTCCTCGACGTGCTCCGCCGCAGCCCCGACCTGGCGCTGTCCGTGATCCAGGTGCTGACGCGCCGTCTGCGCGAGACCGACGAGCAGGCGAGCTCCATGTCGTTCCAGCGGGTCAAGGAACGCACCCGGGGGCTGTTCGAGCGGATCGCCCGGGACCCGTCCGAGGACGGGGCGGGGCGCATCACGCCCACCCTCACCCACCAGCAGATCGCCGACATGATCGGGACCTCCCGCGAGACGGTCACCCGCGTGGTGAAGCAGCTGAAGGACGACGGCTGGCTCGGCCAGTCCGGCAAGCGCTACATCATCCCCGACGAGTGACGAATCGGAGTCGCGGACTCCGGGCGGGCGCCCGCCTCCTCGCGCCCTTGAACCTCGACCCCAGTTCGGATAGGTGTCAGGCGGCTGTGAGCCGCAGGCCGTCCCTCCTCGCGCTCGGAGCGCCGGGGCACGGGGCCACGGCCCCCAAGGCATCAGCGAAGCACCAGGGCGCGAGCGAAGCGCCAGGGAAGGGCACCCGAATATGCAGTCGGCGATGACGAACCCCAGCGGAGGAGGCCGGAAGGCCGGCGCACACCGTGCCCACCTCCGGTACGGCCGCTCGGTGGCGGCGGGTCTGCTCGCCCTGGCGCTGGTCGCCGGGTGCTCGAGCGAGGAGGAGCAGTTCGCGACCTTCATGGAGCAGGGCGCGAGCTACGCCGACCAGGAGAAGTGGGAAGAGGCGGTCATCGAGTACCGCAACGCCCTCCAGCTGTCCCCCAACAGCGCCGAGGCCCACCACGCCCTGGCCAAGGCCTACCTCCAGAGTGGTCGGATCCGCGAGGCCTACTGGGAGCTCCACGAGACCGGACGCCTCGACCCCACGAACGTGGAGGCGCAGCTGGCGTACGGCGAGCTCTCCCTCGCGGCCAAGGAGAGCCAGCCCGCGCTCGACGCCGCCGACGGAATCCTCGCGGTCGAGCCCGAGAACACCATCGCCATGGCCCTCAAGGGGCGGGCGCTCGAGCAGCTGGGCCGCTCCGACGAGGCCGAAGAGCCGTACCGCCGCGCACTCGAGCTGGCCGAGGAGAAGACTCCCTACAGCCTGATGCTGGCCGGCTACCACCAGCGTCGCGGCCAGATCGACGAGGCGGAGGTGCTGCTCCAGGCCCTCATCGAGCAGGATCCCGGCTTCCGTAGCTACACATCCCTCGGACGCCTGCTGGCCAGCGACCGGCGGCGCGCCGACGACGCCGAGGCCGCCTTCAAGTCCGCCCTGGTGGCCGCCGAGGGAGAGGACCTCAAGACCGGGTACCGGAACCTCGCCGGCCTCTACTTCAACCTCGGGCGCGAGGCCGAGGCGGTGGCGACCCTCGAGGAGGGTGTCCAGAAGGTCGACGACAAGCTCGAGCTGATCTACCTGCTGGCCCGTTTCCACAGCGCGGCGGGGGACGTGGCCAAGGCCGACAAGCTGGTCGAGGACGCGACGGCCGCCGAGCCCGACAACCCGGCTCCCTTCCTCATCCTCTCGGCCTACCGCGGTCGCAAGGGCGACGTCCAGGGGGCGATCGAGGCGGCCGACCAGGCCATCGCCCTCGACCCCGAGAGCAAGGCGGCGCGGCTGCGCAAGGCGGAGCTGCTCGTGGACCTGGGCTACCGCGAGGGGGACGAGCTCAAGGTCAGCGAGGGGCGGAGCATCGTCGATTCGGTGCTGCTGAAGGAGCCGACCTATCCCGCGGCGCTGTTCGTGCGCGCGAAGGTGGAGATGGCCCGGGGCGAGAACGAGGCGGCCATGGCGTCCCTGCGAGGGGCGATCGACGGTCGGCCCGACTGGGCCCAGGCCCACTTCGTCCTGGCCTCGGCACTCCTGCTCGACGGCGACGCGACCGGTGCGCGCAGCGAGCTGGCGCGGGCCATCGAGCTCGACGCCGGGCTGCTCGAGGCGCGGCGGCTGCTCACCCAGGTGCACGCCGCGCTCGGGGAGCACGAGTACGCCATCGAACAGGGCCGGCTCTACCTCCGGGAGAAGCCCGACCACACGCCGACGCGCATCGCCGTCGCCCAGAGCCTGGTCCGCCTGGGCCGGGCCGACCAGGCGCTGGCGGACCTCGAGGAGATTCCCCCCGAGCAGGAGACGCCCGACGTCCTCTACGCCAAGGCCAGGCTGCTGGCCGCCAAGGGGGACTTCGAGAAGTCGCGGTCGCTGCTGGTGCGCGCCAACGACGGGCGGCCCAACCAGCCCGACATCCTGCGGACCCTGCTGGGCGTCGAGAGCCGGCTGGGCGAGGTCGACACGGCCGTCGAGAGGATTCGCGAGGCCGTCCAGGCCGAGCCCGAGATCGCGCGCCTCCACGTCCTCAACGGTCTGGTGCGCCTGCGGGACCGCGACCTCAACGGCGCCGAGTCCGAGTTCCGGCGCGCCATCGACCTCGACCCCGACGACCTCTGGGCCTACGAGCAGCTCGCGTTCCTCTACCAGCGCACGGGCAAGGGCGACAAGATGATCGCCACCTACGAGGAGGCCTCGGCGGCCCAGCCCGACAACGCCCGCCTCCACCACCTGCTCGGGGTGCTCTACGAAATGTCCGGAGACCAGCCGAAGGCGGTCGAGTCCTACGAGAAGGCGATCGGCCTCGACGCCCAGATGGGCGAGCCGCGGAACAACCTGGCCTACCTCCTCGCCGAGGAGGGCGAGAACCTCGACCGGGCCCTGGACCTGGCCCAGGAGGCCAAGGCCCTGCTGCCCCAGAGCGCCAACGCGGCCGACACCCTGGGCTGGGTGCTCTACAAGCGCGGCGTCTCGTCGGCGGCCGTGGGCTACCTCCAGGAGGCCGAGGCCAACATGGACCCGAGCGAGTCCGGCCTCGGCGTGGTCCGCCACCACCTCGCCCTGGCCTACGAGGCCAACGGCGAGGCCGACAAGGCGGTCGAGGTGCTCGAGCGGGCGATCGCCACCGCCGAGCGGCAGCTCGAGCAGGTCCGGGCACGCGGGGGCGAGCCCACGGATCCGCCGTGGCTCGCCGACGTACGGGGAATGCTCGAGCGGCTCCAGTCCGCCCAGGGCTGATCCCCGAGGGGGCCTGCGCCTCCGCCCACGGACCTCCTTCTGGTGTCTCCGGGCCGTCCGGGCGTCAAGCTCGGTCCCCGGCGCGCCGATGAAAACCCTCGGATTCTTGCGCTTTCTGCGCCTCCCCGCGTCGGGAGGTCCGCGGACGGCGTCACGGTCTGGCCGTGATCTGGAGGGTAGAGATGAGGTCTTTGTCGTTCCTTTGGGCCGTCGCGCTGGCGGCGATCTGGGTCGACGCGGCCCGGGCCGAGGCGGTGGACACCGCCTCCGCCGACGCCACGACGACGAATCAGGAAGCGGGCGCGCCGGCCGACGACGATCCGTTCGCCGAGTTCGCCGGTTCGGCCGAGGCCGACGCCGCCTCGCCGGAGCCGGAAGCGGCGCCGACGCAGGAAACGCCGCCCACCGGACAGGCCAGCGAGGCCTCCGCTTCGGCCGGGTCCGACCCGGCCGGGACCGCGGGCCGCGAGCTGGCCGAGGCCACCGAGGAGCCGGCCCCGGTCGATCCGTCGGCGGCCCCGCTCGCGGGCGCCGAGTCCGGGGACGCCGGGCCCGGGGCCGGAGCCGCCGCCGCGGCCGGGAGCGCCGGGACCGCCGACACGGGAAGCGACTGGGAGACGCCCTCGACGAGCGCGCTGGACGAGGGCTGGGCGGCCGTCGAGCCCGCGCCGGAGCCGTCTGCCGCCCCCGCGCCTTCGAGCGGCCGCTCGGTCGTCATCGGCCCGATCGGAGTGGACGAGGCGGGTCGTCGCGGCCGCATCCACACCGTCGCCCGGGGCGACACCCTGTGGGACATCTCGAACGCCTACCTGGGCACGCCCTGGGTCTGGCCGTCGGTCTGGCACGAGAACGACTCCGAGATCGAGAACCCCCACGTCATCCGGCCAGGGGAGCTGATCTGGATCACCTCGACGGAGATGCGCAAGGTCTCCTCCGAGGAGGCCGAGGTGCTGATGGCCACGGCGCCCGCCGAGATGGCCGGCGCGGACAGCGGCGAGGGGCAGGACCTGGCGACGGCCGGCGACCCGTCACTCGAAGAGGAAATGTCCGACACCGGGGAGGCCACCGCACAGGGGCCCGCCGCGGTCGACGTCGAGGTGGTGAGCATCGACCTGCCCGCCGACATCGACGCGGACTCGCTGTCCATGCCGAGCCAGAGCGAGGCCATGGCGCCCTCGGGCGCCACCATCCGCATCGCCTCGCGCGAGACCATGAGCTTCGTGTCCAGCGAGACCGTCGAGGCCAGCACCAGCATCGTCGAGAGCCCCTTCACCCGGACCTGGCTCGCCGAGGGCGACACCGTGATCGTGGGCTTCGGCGAGGGCGAGGTCGAGCCGGGCGATCAGTTCACCGTGTTCCGCGACCACGAGCCGGTCCGCGACATGGACGGCGGGCTGCTGGGCTACCACGTCGACGTGCGGGGCTGGCTCGAGATCGTCGAGACCCATCCCGAGAGTGCCACGGCGCTGGTGAAGGTCTCCGTGGGCTCGATGCGGGTGGGCGACATGCTGGCGCCCCGGGAGGTGCCGGCCGAGGTGGTGGCGATCCGCGAGGCGCCCACGGACTTCGAGGGCCACGTGATCCACTTCCCCAACAGCCGGACGGTCGTGGGGGATGGGGACTACGTGTACCTCGACCGCGGAGCGATCCACGGACTCGAGGTGGGCAGCCGCCTCGAGGTCATCACCGGAGGCGATCTCCGCAGGGACGTGGTGCGACGCGCTCGGGTGGAGACGCCGCAGATCCCGGTCGCCGAGCTGGTGGTGACCTCGGTGCGCCCGGACGCGAGCGTGGCCGTGGTCTCGCGCTCCCAGACCGAGATCGAGCGCGGGGCGCGGGTTCGCGCCGCCGCCGACCGGGTGGCGAGCGCACGCTGACTCCAGGGCGACGGCCCGCGGGTCCATTGGACCTGCGGGCCGTCGTTGCGCTATCCACGGGTGACCCCGGTCCCGGGGACCCACCCGTGGACCACGACTGCCTTCTCGATCCCAGCGATTCCTCTCCCGACGTGCGCCGTCGCCTGGCCGACTGGCTGCGGCTGCGTCGCGCCTTCGGCCCCGGACCCAGGGAGGCGCTCCAGGCGTTTCGCGAGCTGGGGAGCCCCCGGCGCGCCCTCGAGGAGCGCGTCGACGCCTGGCCCGACGTCGCGGCCGATCTCCGCAGCCTCGGCCGCTGCGGCGCCCGGGTCTGGCCCATCGATGCGCCCGACTTCCCGGCCAGGCTGGGCCAGCTCTCCGATGCGCCGCCCCTGCTGTTCGCCCGAGGACACGTCGGGGCGCTGGCCGCCAGCCGGCCCGTGGTGGCCATCGTGGGCGCCCGGGCGGCCAGCGCCTACGGCCTCTCCGTGGCCCGGCGGCTGGCGTCCGCGCTGGCGGAGCGCGGCGTGACGATCGTCTCCGGACTCGCACGCGGGATCGACGGAGCGGCCCATCGCGCGGCCCTCGAGTCCGGCGGTGAGACGGTCGGCGTGCTCGCGTGCGGACCCGACGAGATCTATCCCCCCGAGCACGCGGACCTCGCCTGGGAGATCGAGCGGTCGGGAGCGCTGCTGACGGAGTTCCCGCCCGGCACGCCGCCGCTGCCGTACTTCTTCCCCCTGCGGAACCGGATCATCAGCGCGCTCTCCCAGGTGGTCGTGGTGGTCGAGGCGCGCGAGCAGAGCGGCTCGCTGCACACCGCGCGCCACGCGCTCGAGCAGGGTGTGGAGGTGATGGCGGTCCCCGGGCCGGTCGACCGGGCCGGCCATCGCGGTTCGAACCGGCTGCTGCGGGACGGCGCGGCGCCGGTGCTGGGCGTGGAGGACGTCCTCGATCGCCTGGCGCCCTCGGTCCGCGCGGCCTCGCCGCGCCGCGCCCCGGGGCCGCCGCTCTCGGCACCGGCGCGCCAGCTGGTGGGCGTCCTGGAGTCGGGCTCCGAGACCCGGGACCGGCTGGCCGAGTCGCTCGGCTGGCCGCCCGGCGAGCTGGCCGCGGCCCTGCAGGAGCTCGAGATGCACGGACGCGCCCAGCTCGAGCGCGATGGCCGCTGGCGCGCGGTCGACCCGGAGCCCTCCGGTGACTGACGCCTCCGCTGGCGTGCCTCCCACCAGCGCGTATCCTCGCCGGCGAAGCCGCCGGGTCGAGCTCGCGACGGCGCTGTGGGGGACTCGCTCGCCATGACCATCGGCATCCGCTTCGGCGCGAGCCTCCGGCCGCAGGGGCCGGCGTGACCGGGGCCCGCGCGGGCGGAGCCTCCTCGGCGATCGAGCCGGTGACCGTGATCGGTGCGGGCCTCGCGGGCTGCGAGGCCGCCTGGCAGCTGGCGCGGCGGGGCGTGCCGGTCCGGCTCCACGAGATGAAGCCCGAGCGCATGTCACCCGCCCACGGCTCTCCGGACTTCGCCGAGCTGGTGTGCAGCAACTCCCTTCGGTCCAACCAGCTCGGCAACGCGGTGGGGCTCCTCAAGGAGGAGATGCGCCGCCTCGACTCCCTGGTCCTCGGCGCGGCCGACGGCCACGCGGTCCCGGCGGGTCGCGCCCTGGCCGTGGACCGCACGGGGTTCGCCCGCCAGGTGACCGAGACCGTGCTGGGCCTGCCCGGCGTCGAGGTCCGGTACGGGGTCGTCGAGCGCATCCCCGAGGCGGGGAGGGTGATCCTCGCCACCGGGCCGCTCACCGCGCCGGAGCTGGCCGAAGACCTGAAGCGGCTCCTGGGCGAGGAGTACCTCTACTTCTACGACGCCATCGCTCCCACCGTGTACGCGGACTCCATCGACCACGAGGTCGTCTTCCGGGCGTCGCGCTACGAAGACGGCGACGGCGACTACCTGAACGTCCCGCTCGACCGCGACGAGTACGCGGCCTTCGTGGACGCGCTGCTGGCGGCCGAGACGGTCCCCCTGCATCCCCACGAGGCCAGGCTGTTCTTCGAGGGCTGCCTGCCCGTGGAGGAGATGGCCCGGCGCGGGCCGGAGACCCTCGCCCACGGTCCCCTCAAGCCCGTCGGCCTGGTCGATCCGCGGACCGGGAGGCGTCCCCACGCAGTGGTCCAGCTCCGCCAGGAGGACAAGGCCGGCGTGCTCTTCAACCTGGTGGGCTTCCAGACCAAGCTCCGGATCGCGGAGCAGCAGAAGCTGATCCGCAGCCTGCCCGGGCTCTCCGGCGCCGTGTTCGCCCGCTACGGGTCCGTGCACCGCAACACCTACGTGAACGCGCCGCGGCGCCTCACGCCCAGCCTGGAGCTGCGGGCCCGCCCCGGGGCCTTCCTGGCCGGCCAGCTCGCCGGGGTCGAGGGCTACGTCGAGTCCGCCGCCCTCGGGCTCCTGGCCGGCGTCCACGCGGCGCGGGCCGTGCTCGGGCTCCCCTTCGCCGCGCCGCCGGCGGAGACCGCCCACGGCGCCCTCGTCCGCTATCTGATGGAGTCCGATCCCGACCGCTTCCAGCCCTCGAACGTCAACTACGGGCTGTTTCCGCCCCTGGAGGGTGCGCCCCGGGGACGCCGGAAGTGGCCCAAGCGCGAGAAGAACCAGCGGCTCGCCGAGCGCGCCCTCGAGGCCCTGGCGCGCTTCTCGGCCGACGTGGCCCCGGTCTCGTCCGCGAGCGGCGCCTCGTGACCTGGGAGGAGGCGATCCGGGACTTCGAGCGCCACCTGCGGGTGGAGCGGAACCTGTCGCCCGAGACGCGGCGGGCGTACCGGGCCGACCTGCGCCAGCTGGCCGCCCACCACCGGGCCGAGTCGCCGGGCGGCGACGATCCGGTCGCGCTCGGGCCCCGGGACGTCCGGGTCTGGCTGGCCGGGCTCGCCCGCGGGCGGAGCGCGTCGACCCAGGGACGCAAGCTCTCCTCCGTGCGGTCGTTCTACCGCTATCTCGTGCGCCAGGGCGTCGTGGCCGTCGATCCCACGGCGGGTCTGCCGGCGCCCAAGGCGCCGCGTCGCCTGCCCCGGCCGCTGGACGTCGACGACTGCGAGGCGCTCGCGGTGACGTCGCCGGCGGCCTCACCCCGGGCTCCGGAGCAGCGGACCGCCCTGCGCAGCCTGCGCGACCGCGCGCTGGTGGAGCTGCTCTACGGAACCGGCATCCGCGTGGGCGAGGCCGCGGGCCTCGACGTGCGCGACGTGGACGCCCGGCGCAACGACGTGCGCGTGCTCGGCAAGGGCGGGGTCGAGCGGGTGGTGCCGCTGCCGACCCTGGCCCGGGAGGCGCTCGCTGCCTATCTCGATGTGCGAAACCGGCCCGGAGTGCTGTCCGAGCCGCTCTTCACGGTGCTGCGCCCCCGTCCCGACGGATCGCTGGGGCGGCTCGGCGAGCGCGACATGCGGCGCATCCTGAGGCAGCGGGGCGTCGATGCGGGGCTCTCGGACCGGGTCCACCCGCACCGCCTGCGCCACAGCTTCGCCACCCATCTGCTCGACATGGGCGCCGACCTGCGGGAGATCCAGGAGCTGCTCGGGCACGCCAGCCTGTCGACCACCCAGAAGTACACGGCGGTGTCGGTCGAGCACCTGCGACAGGCCTATGATCGAGCCCATCCCCGAGCCGGCCGGCGACCCGGCCGCGGCCGCTCGGGGTCGGACGAGGGGAGACGTCGATGAATCCGGCAGAGCCGGTGCGCTCCACCACGGTCTGCGCCGTGGTGCGGGACGGAAGGGTGGCCATGGCCGCCGACGGGCAGGTGACCGTGGGCGAGATGGTCATGAAGAGCGGCGCCGAGAAGGTCCGCCGGGTGGCGCGCGGCGCCGCGGTGGTGGGCTTCGCCGGCGGGGCGGCCGACGCCCTGGCCCTGGTCGAGCGCCTCGAGGCCAAGCTGGAGGCCCACCCGGGCAACGTCCGGCGGGCGGCCGTGGAGCTCGCCCGCGAGTGGCGCACCGACCGCATGCTGCGCCGTCTGGAGGCGATGCTGCTGGTCGGCGATCCCCAGACGCTGCTGGTGGTCTCGGGCAACGGCGACGTGATCGAGCCCGACGACGGGATCGCGGCCATCGGGTCGGGAGGCGCCTACGCCCTGGCGGCGGCGCGGGCGCTGGCGCGCCAGACGTCCCTCGCCCCCGATGCCATCGCGCGCGAGGCCCTGGGCATCGCCGGCGAGATCTGCATCTATACCAACGACCAGATCAGCGTGGTGACCCTTCCGTGACGTCGAAGCCCTCCCCCAGCACCCTGCGCACCTTCACCCCCCGCGAGATCGTCTCCGAGCTCGACCGCTACATCGTCGGCCAGTCCGACGCCAAGCGGGCCGTCGCCATTGCGCTGCGCAACCGCTGGCGTCGCCAGCAGGTGGCCGAGGACCTGCGCGACGAGATCGCGCCCAAGAACATCATCATGATCGGACCCACGGGCGTGGGAAAGACCGAGATCGCCCGCCGCCTGGCCAAGCTGGCCCAGGCGCCCTTCATCAAGGTCGAGGCGAGCAAGTTCACCGAGGTCGGGTACGTGGGCCGCGACGTCGAGTCGATCATCCGCGACCTGACCGAGATCG
The DNA here is from genome assembly GCA_050618075.1 of Myxococcota bacterium. Classification (GTDB taxonomy): domain Bacteria; phylum Myxococcota_A; class UBA9160; order UBA9160; family UBA4427; genus JBNLVL01. The sequence goes on along the minus strand of JBNLVL010000008.1, from coordinate 23,071 downwards.
CCGTGGCCCTGGTCTCCGAGGAGGAGAAGCGCAGCGTGGCCAGCGCGGCCGAGGAGCGGGCGGAGGAGCGGGTGCTGGACGCGCTGCTCCCGCCGCCGGCGCCCGCGGCCGGTCCGGGCTTCCACCAGCCCGCCCCGGTGCCCGACGAGGGGCACAACGAGACCCGGGAGAAGCTCCGCCGCATGCTGCGCAGCGGCGAGCTCGAAGGGCGCGAGGTCGAGGTGGAGCTGGCCGACGAGGGGCCCGGGCCTTCGCTGTCCATCATGACGCCCCAGGGCGTCGAGGAGATGGGCGTCCAGTTCAAGGATCTCCTCGGCGGCATGATGGGCCAGCGCAAGAAGCGTCGGCGCATGAGCGTGGCCGAGGCCCGCGAGGCCTTCGCCAACGAGGAGGCCGCCATGCTCATCGACCAGGACCGCGTGCGGGAGGCGGCGGTCGAGCGGGTCGAGCAGACGGGCATCGTGTTCATCGACGAGATCGACAAGGTGGCGGCCGGCGATGCGGGCGGCCGCGGGGGGCCCGACGTCTCGCGCGAGGGCGTGCAGCGGGACCTGCTCCCCATCGTCGAGGGCTCGACCATCCAGACCAAGCACGGGCCGGTGCGCACCGACCACGTGCTGTTCGTGGCGGCGGGCGCCTTCCACGTGGCCAAGCCGTCGGATCTCATCCCCGAGCTCCAGGGCCGCTTCCCCATCCGGGTCGAGCTGGAGAGCCTCACCCGGGACGACCTGGTGCGGATCCTGGCGGAGCCCGACAACTCCCTGGTGCGGCAGTACGGAGCGCTCCTCGCCACGGAGGAGATCCGCCTCGAGTTCCGCGAGGAGGGAGTCGCGGCGATCGCCGACATCGCCGCCACCGTGAACGAACGCACCGACGACATCGGGGCGCGCCGCCTGCACACCGTGATGGAGCGCCTGCTCGAGTCGGTGTCCTTCGACGCGCCGGACATGCCCGCGACCTCCCTGGTGATCGACGAGGGGTTCGTGCGGGAGCGCCTGGACGACCTGGTCGAGGATCGCGATCTCTCGCAGTACATTCTGTGAGGGGGGAGAAGGTTCCATGACGGAAGTCGCGATCGCGGGCGGGCCTCGATCGAGCACCCGGGTGCTCGTCGTCGACGACGAGCGGTTCTTCAGGGAGGCGATCCGAGAGATCCTGGCGGAGGCCGGCCTCGAGTGCATCGAGGTGGGGGACGGCGAGCAGGCGCTGGGCCTGGCCCGCGATCCGCGGATCGGGGTCGCGATCCTCGACATCCGACTGCCGGGCATCGACGGCATCCAGGTGCTGGCCCGGCTGCGCGAGCTGCGGCCCGAGCTCCGGGTCATCATGCTCTCCGCGTCCACCGACCAGGACCAGGTCCTGGAGGCCCTGCGGCTGGGCGCCTGCGACTACCTCGCCAAGCCGCTCCACGACGAAGAGCTGGTGCTGGCCGTTCGGCGCGCCATCGAGAGCTTCGGCGTGGCCCACGACTGGCACAATCTGCGGGGCCGGCTCGACCGGCTGGTCCGGGGCATGAGCGAGCTGGCCCAGGAGGTGCGCGGCGCCGACGACGAACGCCGCAGCGAGCTGCTCCGGAGCGGCGCCGCGCGCACCGCCGCCGAGGTCCTGGAGGCGGCCAAGACCTCGCTCATGCTGCTCAACGAGGAGGGCACCGAGCTCCAGGTCGCCGCCGCCTTCGGGCGCGAGATCGACCCCGACGAGATGGACGCCGTGCCCGTCGGCGACGGCGTGGCCGGCCTGGCCGTCGCGCGCGCGGAGCCGCTGGTGGTGGGCGACGTGGCCGAGGACGACCGCTTCCCCGGCCGCGAAGACGGCTCGCGCTATCGCTCGGGCTCGTTCGCGGTGACCCCCATCGAGAGCGCCGCCGGCCCGGTCGGCGTGCTGTGCGCCACCGACCGCGAGGGAGGCGGCGTCTTCGGCGAAGAGGACCTCCCGATCCTGCGCCTGCTGGCCATGCAGCTCTCCGAGCTGATGGCCGTGGGGCGCGCCGACGCCCAGGCCGAGCCGGCGCTCGACCTCGCCCCGGCCGACGACGCCACGATTCCCGGCTACTCGGGCTACGAGGTCCCGGAGGTCGACTACGACGCCGAGCTGGCCCGGCTCGTCTGCGATGCGGTGGTGAGCGAGGTCGAGCCCGAGCGGGTCATCCGCGCCGCCCTCGAGCCCCTGGCCGCGGGCCTGCCGGCCCTGCCCGTGGCCCTCTTCCTGGCCGACCACGCCGCCGGAGCGCTCCGCCGCGAAGGGGAGTGGGACGGCGGAACGCGTTCGGATCGCGACTCCCTGCCCCTGGACAAGGGCCTCACCGGCACCGTCTTCCAGACCGGGCACCTCGTGGCCACCGAGCAGCCGGACCTCGACGCCCGCTTCGAGCTCGACGTGGACACGCCCGAGGACGGCGTGGCGGGTCCCATGCTCTGCATCCCGCTGCGCCTGCGCGGCAAGGTGGTGGGCGTGGCGCGGGCCTTCCTGGGCGAGGGGGGGCGCGCTTCGGCGCGCACGGCGGAGGTCCTCTCCGCGGCCCTCTCGGCTGCGGTGCGCAACGTCCTCCTGTACCGTAGCCTCGTCGAGTCCATCGAGGAGGTCGCCGCCGCCCGCCGCCAGTCCCAGAGCCGTTCCTAGCCCTCCCGCCGGAACGGCTCGCGGTCGGCCGTGCCGACCGCGAGCGACAACGGGTGGTCTGCCTCCTCTTTCCGAGATCCCCCCGACGACGATCGGCGATCGGCGCGCGGCGCGCTTGCCGTGGCGATCGGGAGCGGGTCCAGAGGCGACGGAGACGATGAAGGAACTCGTCGACAAGGCCGAGGTTCTGATCGAGGCGCTTCCCTACATGAGGCGCTTCGTCGGCAAGACCATCGTCATCAAGTACGGCGGCCACGCCATGGTCGACGCGGAGCTGCGCGCCTCGTTCGCCGTGGACGTGGTCCTGCTCAAGTTCATCGGCGTGCGGCCGGTCATCGTCCACGGCGGCGGTCCCCAGATCCGCACCACCCTCGAGCGCTTCGGCAAGGAGTCGACCTTCGTCGAGGGGCTCCGGGTCACCGACGACGAGACCATGGAGGTCGTCGAGATGGTGCTCGGCGGCCGGGTGAACCACGAGATCGTCGAGTGGGTCCACCAGGCCGGGGGGCGCGCCGTGGGACTCACCGGGAGCGACGGCGGGATGCTGCGCGTCCGGCGCAAGCAGGTGGGCGGTCGCGACATCGGACGCGTGGGCGAGGTGATCCACGTCGACCCGGCGGCGATCCGGGTGGTGGCGGACTCGGACTTCATTCCGGTGATCGCCCCGATCGGGGCCGACGAGCAGGGCCTCACCTACAACGTCAACGCCGACGAGGCGGCGTCGGCCGTGGCCCAGGCCCTGCGCGCCGAGAAGCTGATGCTGCTGACCGACGTCGAGGGCGTTCGCGACGCCAACGACGCGCTGGTGTCGCGCCTCTCGATCGAGGAGGCGCGCAAGCTGATCGGCGAGGGGACCATCCGCGACGGCATGATCCCCAAGGTCGAGTGCTGCGTGGAGGCGCTCACCGGGGGCGTGGTGGGAACGACGATCATGGACGGCCGGGTGCTCCACGCCGTGCTGCTCGAGATCTTCACCGAGCGGGGCGTCGGAACCCTGCTCGTTCCCTGACCGAACGGCGCCGAGTCGCCTCGACCCGTGGGAGACGGACGATGTCCCAGCATTTCCTGAGCGTCGCGGACTGGAGCCAGGACGAGCTCCTGCAGCTCCTCGCGCGCTCCCGACGGCTGCGCAAGCTGTACCACCAGGGCGAGCGCCCCCAGACGCTCCAGGGGCGCACTCTCGCGATGTACTTCGAGAAGCCGAGCCTGCGCACCCACGTGACGTTCGAGGCCGGCATGAACCAGCTGGGAGGCCACGCGATCCTGCTGCGGCCGGAGCAGGTGGGCATCGGGACCCGGGAGAGCCCCCGCGACGTGGCGAGGAACCTCTCGCGCTGGGTCGATTGCATCATGGCCCGCACCTTCAGCCACGACCTCGTCACCACCCTGGCCCAGGAGGGATCGGTGCCGGTGATCAACGGCCTCACCGACCTCCTGCACCCGTGTCAGGCCATGGCCGACCTGCTGACGATGGCCGAGAAGGTCGAGCCCAAGGAGGCGGTGCTCGCCTGGGTGGGCGACGGCAACAACGTGGCCAACTCGCTGATGCTGCTGGCGGCGGTGCTGGGCTTCGAGCTGCGGCTGGCCACCCCCCGGTCCCACCAGCCGGCCCTCCAGGTCCGCCGCCGGGCCGGCGAGCTGGCCGCCACCAGCGGAGCCCGCATCGAGTGGACCACCGAGCCGCGCGAGGCCGTGCGCGGCGCCCACTTCATCTACACCGATACCTGGACCAGCATGGGCCAGGAAGACGAGGCCGAGATGCGGCGGCGCCTGTTCAGTCCGTACCAGGTGAACGCCGAGCTGATGGCCGAGGCGGGCGACCCCTGGGTCATGCACTGCCTGCCCGCCCACCGCGGCGAGGAGATCACCGACGAGGTGCTCGACGGTCCGCGCTCCCTGGTCTACGAGCAGGCCGAGAATCGTCTCCACGCCCAGAAGGCCGTCCTCGAGCGGCTGATCGTCGGCCACCTGGACTGAGGGCCGTCCCAGGCCCTCCTGCAACCCGGCGGCCCGAAGCGGGCGCTCCGGCCCCGCCGCCTGCGGGGACCGCGGGCCGCGGTCGGCCCCCCGATCCTCGCGATTTCCCTCGCGGAGTCTCAGCTTTCCACGCGGTCGCACCGATGAGAGTTGCGCAATGGGGAACGGCCCTTTCCGGGTACGTTTGCCCCGTGGGGAAACGATCGAGGAGATCGATGTTGGAAGAGGAGTTCGGGAAGGTGCTGTGCCTCGCCCCGGACTGTGATCCGACGGCGCTGGAGATCGACCCGTCCGAGGGCTTCCTGCTCTCGCGGATCGACGGTCGGACGCCGTGGCGCGTGCTGCGCGAGATGGGGGCCATGTCGCCCGAAGAGGTCGACCTGTGTCTGGAGGGCTGGATTGCGCGCGGCATCCTGCGCGTGGACGACGAAGCCAGCGACCGCGACGCCGCCCGCCGCGAGCAGAGCCGCCAGCGCGCGGCCGCCTCGCGCCGCGCCCGGGCCGAGCGCGAGGCGGAGGCTCCGCTTCCCACGGAGCTCGACGAGTCGCTCCTGGACGACGAGCTCGAGATCGACCTCGCGATCCAGCGGCGGATCCTCGAGTTCGAGCTGACCCTGCGCGCGCCCTACCACGAGATCCTCGGCGTGCCGGCCGACGCCGACACCCGGAAGATCAAGAAGGCGTACTTCAAGCTCTCGAAGGAGTTCCATCCCGATCGCTTCTTCCGCAAGCAGGTCGGTGGCTATGGGGAGCGCCTGGACCGCATCTTCAAGAAGGTGACGGAGGCCTACGAGCTGCTCTCGGACCCGGCGACCCGCGCCGAGGTCGAGAAGTCCATGCGCGGAGTCACGCCGCCGCCGGTCGCGGCGCAGGGGGCCGAGTCGGGCGAACCGGCGCCGCCGCCGCGTCCGCTCACCAAGCTCGAGCGGCTGCGCCAGCGCATGCCGAGGCTCCCGGAGTCGGTCCTGGCCGACCGCCGCCGCAAGGCCCGGGAGTTCTTCGACGCCGCGAGGATCTCCGAGAACCGGGGGAGCTTCGTCGAGGCCGCCCAGGGGGTGCGCCTGGCGATCGCCTTCGACCCGTTCAACGAGGAGTACAAGCGCGAGTTCGGCGAGATCCAGGCGAAGGCCGCCGAGCAGCGCGCGGAGCGCCTCCTCGAGGAGACCGAGGGCATCGACGCGAGCCAGATGAAGCAGGCGCTGCGCATGCTCGAAGACGTCCTGCTCTACCGGCCCCACGACCCGAAGGTGAACGATCGGGCCGCCGGGGTGTCCCTGGAGCTCGGCCAGGTGGAGAAGGCCCGGGAGTGCGCCCAGCGGAGCGTCGAGCACAGCCCCGACGTCGTCGACTACCGGAAGACGCTCGTCAAGGTGCATCTCGCGGCGGGAGAAAAGGGCTACGCCGCGCATGAGCTGGAGAAGGCGCAGAAGCTCGATCCAGCGGATCCGTGGATCCGACGAATGCTGGCTTCGCTGAAGTCACGTCCCGTGAAAACGGATGGGGGTATGAAATGAGTCGTGTCATCGGGATCGATCTCGGGACGACCAACTCGTGCGTGGCGGTCGTCGAGAACGGCCAGCCGACCGTGATTCCGAACACCGGGGGGTACAAGACGACCCCGTCGATGTTCGCGATCTCCCAGGACGGCAAGCGCCTCGTGGGTCACCTGGCCAAGCGCCAGGCGATCACCAACTCGAAGGACACCATCTACGCCGCCAAGCGTCTGATCGGTCGCCGCTTCGACGCGCCCGAGGTCCAGAAGTCGATCGACCTCTGCCCCTACGAGATCGTCCGGGGGCCCAACGACGACCCGCGCATCAAGATCGGCGGCAAGACGTTCACGTGTCCCGAGATCTCCGGGATCATCCTGCGCGAGATGAAGCGGGTGGCCGAGGAGTACCTGGGCGAGCCGGTCCAGGAGGCGGTCATCACCGTGCCCGCCTACTTCAACGACACCCAGCGCCAGTGCACCAAGGACGCCGGCAAGATCGCGGGCCTCGAGGTGCTGCGGATCATCAACGAGCCCACGGGCGCCGCCATGGCCTACGGCATGACCCGGCGCGGCAGCGACGAGAAGATCGCCGTCTTCGACCTGGGCGGCGGCACCTTCGACATCTCGATCCTCGAGATCTCGGACGACGTCATCGAGGTGCTCGCCACCGCGGGGAACACGTTCCTCGGAGGCGAGGACTTCGACCGCCGCATCGTGGCCCACCTGGTGGAGTGGTTCCAGGAGAACGAGGGGATCGACCTGCGAAGCGACACCATGGCGCTGCAGCGGCTGAAGGACGCCGCCGAGAAGGCGAAGTGCGACCTGTCCCAGCGCGATGCCACCGAGATCAACCTGCCGTTCATCGCCAGCGACTCCCAGGGGCCGCGACACCTCAACTACCAGCTGACCCGGGAGACCCTGGAAGGGCTGGTCCACGACATCGTGGCGGGCACGCTGAAGACCGTCGAGGTCTGCGTGCGCGACGCCGGTCTCCAGGCCGGAGACGTGGACCAGGTGGTGCTGGTCGGCGGCCAGACGCGCATGCCCCTGGTCCAGGAGATGGTGACCGAGTTCTTCGGCAAGCGCCCCCACAAGGGCGTCAACCCCGACGAGGTGGTCGCCCTGGGCGCCGCGGTGCAGGGCGCCGCCCTGGTCCAGGGGGAGGACAACGTCCTGCTGCTGGACGTCACTCCGCTCTCCCTGGGCATCGCCACCTACGGCGGGCACTTCGCGAAGCTGATCGAGCGCAACACCACGGTGCCCGTGAGCAAGGGGCACATCTTCACCACCACCCGCGACAACCAGTCCGCGGTGAAGATCCGGGTGCTGCAGGGCGAGAGCGACAACGCGGCGGACAACGACCTGCTCGGCGAGTTCGTCCTGTCCGGCATCCGCTCGGCGCCCAAGGGCGAGCCCGAGATCGAGGTCACCTTCGACATCGACGCCAACGGCATCGTCAGCGCCTCGGCGCGCGACCAGGCCACGGGCAAGGAGCAGTCCATCACGGTGAACGCGACGGGCACGCTCTCCGACGACGAGATCCAGCAGATCATCGAGGAGAACGACCTCTACGAGGTCGCGATCAAGGACTGATCCGCGAGCGGTCCGCCAAGGAGTCTTCGGATGGCCGAGACGAACGAACAGCGCATCGCACGTCTCCTCGAGAAGGGACTCGAGCTCTACGGGGACGGGGACATCGCCAAGGCGATCCTCACCTGGGAAGAGGTGCTGGTGCTCGATCCGGCCAACGCCGACGCCCGGGACTACATCAAGACCGCCGATCGTCGCGCCCGTCCGCGGCCCCAGAAGGACCCCGGCTCGTCGCCGGCCGTGCGCGCCATCGCCTCCGAGGCCCGGCAGCTGATGGCCGGCGAGCACATGGACTCGGCCCTCGAGCTGCTGGCCAGCGCCGCCGAGGGCATGCCCGCCGGACTGGAGATCCAGGCCCTGCTCGACCTGGTGCGGGCGCGGCTGGTGGCCCGGTACCGGGGCTCGATCGGGGACACGGGCGCGGTGCCGACCTGCTCGCCGAGCGCCGGCGACCTGCGCAACTACAACCTGCCCTCGGAGGCGGGGTTCCTGCTCTCCATGGTCGACGGGTCGACCAGCGTCGCCGACCTGATCTCGCTCTCCGGCATGGACGACTTCGAGGCGCTGCGCCTGCTGCACGGGCTGCGGGAGGCGGGCATCGTGGAGATGAACACGTGACGATGTCCGGCGGCGCATCCCTGCTCTCGTTCCTCGACACCCCGGTCGTCGTCGGAGACCCGGACGGCCGCGTGATCTACGTGAATCCGACGTTCGAGCAGAGCTTCGAGCAGACCGGACGCGAGGTGCAGGGGGAGCTGCTCGCGAGCCTCTTCACCGGTGGGGCCCGCGAGGCGATGCTCGGGGCCGTGGCCGAGGTGTGCGGCAGCGGTCGCACCCAGCGCTTCCGCCTGCGCGAGGCCGGCCGGGGCTATCTCGCGCTGGTCTCGCCGATCGTCGGAGACGGCCAGCAGCTCGGCGTGATCATCCTCCTGACCGACGAGCCCCTGGCCGACGAGCGCGTGCTGGCCTTCCACCGGGAGATGCAGGAGCCGCTCGAGGAGCTGCGCGCCTCCCTCGACGAGCTGCTGGAGCAGACCGGCGGACGCCGCAACGAGCAGCACCGCCTGGCGGTGGAAGGCGGGCTGCGCGCCCTCGAGCGCGCCCGCAAGTGGAGCGACGAGCTCCACGGCCTGCTGAGCGGCCGCGGCGCGAGCCTGGGGCTGGCCAGCACGCTGGACGCGGTGGCCCTGGTCCGCCAGGTGATCTCGCGGGTGGCACCGGTGGCCGAGGCCAGCGGGGCGAAGCTCGAGCTGCTGGTCCCCGCCCAGCTCCAGCCCGCGATCGGCGACGCCTCGCGGCTCGAGGCGGCCCTCGTCCACGTCCTCAAGGCGCGCCTGTCCGAGGCGCCGTCGGGCGCGGCCTTCACGGTCTCCGCCCGGGCCTCGGGTCAGGGGGAAGCGGCGCGGGTGGTGCTCAGCCTGGTCGAGCCGGCCGGGGCCTCGGCCCAGGCCGGAGACGACGGATTCATGCGCGACACCGTGGAAGCCCTCGGGGGCGGGGTGCTCTGCATCGACCTGCCGGACCTGGGCCGGGTCACCACCATCGACCTCCCCTGCGGCGCCGCCTAGGCGGACCTCTCCCCTCGCTCCGGTCGCGCCCCGGGCGCGCTTTTCGCGACGACAAATCCCTGTACCATCCGGCCTCCGAAGAGGAGGACCCCATGGCCCAGGACCAGAAGGGCACGGTCGACCCGAAGAGCCCGGCGAACCGGAAGGGCTCCGTCAAGCGGGTGTGCCTGGCGTACAGCGGTGGACTCGACACGTCCGTCATCCTTCGCTGGCTGATCGAGGAGTACGACTGCGAGGTCGTCGCGTACTGCGCGGACGTCGGCCAGGAGGAGGAGCTGTCCGGCCTGCCGGAGAAGGCCGCCAACTCCGGCGCCATCGACTGCCACGTGCGGGACGTGCGCGACGAGTTCGTCCGCGAGTACGTGTTCCCCGCCATCCAGGGCGCGGCGATCTACGAGGGCACCTACCTCCTCGGGACCGCCCTGGCGCGCCCGATCATCGCCAAGCACCACGTCGAGGTCGCGCGCCAGACGGGCTGCGACGCGCTCGCCCACGGAGCCACCGGCAAGGGCAACGACCAGGTCCGCTTCGAGCTCACCTTCCGCGCGCTCGCGCCGGAGATGAAGATCATCGCGCCCTGGCGCGAGTGGGACCTGCGCTCGCGCACCGACTGCTTCGCCTACGCCCAGAAGCACGGGATCCCGGTCTCGGCCACGCTGAAGAAGCCGTACTCCATCGACCGGAACCTGATGCACTGCTCCTTCGAGAGCGGCATTCTCGAGGACCCGTGGCGGGCGCCCGAAGAGGACATGTTCATCCTCACCCGGTCGCCCGAGCAGGCGCCCGACGTGCCCGCCGAGCTGGTCATCGGCTTCGAGAAGGGCATCCCGGTCTCCATCGACGGCGAGACCCTCGGCCCCGCCGAGCTGCTCTCCCGACTGAACAAGGTCGCCGGCAGCCACGGCGTGGGTCGCGTGGACATGGTCGAGAACCGGTTCGTGGGGCTCAAGTCGCGGGGCGTCTACGAGACGCCCGGCGGCACGGTGCTGCACGCGGCCCACCGGGCCGTGGAGTCGATCACCCTGGACCGGGACGTGATGCACGAGCGCGACCGCATGGCCCCGCGCTTCGCCGAGCTCATCTACAACGGGTTCTGGTTCTCTCCGGAGATGGACTTCCTGCGCGCGTCGATCACGGCCTCCCAGGAGAACGTCACCGGCGAGGCGCGGGTCCGGCTGTACAAGGGCGGAGTGCACGTGAACGGCCGACGCTCTCCAGTGTCGCTCTACGACGAGAACCTGTCGTCGATGGAGGACGACGGCGGCGCCTACGACCAGGCGGACGCGGGCGGCTTCATCCGCCTCCAGGGCCTGCGGCTGGGCGGTCGCGGCCGCCCGATCTCCTAGCCCCGGTCCGCGGCGCTATGCGCCGGGGGCGGGCTCGTCCCGGGCTGCGAGGAAGCGGAGGAGGTAGGGCAGGGTGATCTTCACCAGGTCCACCTCCGGGTCGAGCCGTTCGCCCAGCGCGAACAGGTAGGACAGCGTCTTGGCGTACAGGAGCAGGTCGTTCGGCAGCTGCAGCCCCGGGGTCTCCCGGAGCAGCGAGACGGCCTCGTCCTTCAGCGCGAGCACCTGACTCCCCGACACACCCAGGGCGCCGCGCGCGCCGCCGCGCTCGGCGATGCGCTCGAACATGGTCTCCACCGCCCGGTGGACCCGGGCGCGGGCGCCCGGAGCGATCATGCTCATGGCGTCCATGCGCTCGACGAACTCGTCCGCATCGCGCTTGAGGACGGCGTAGAGGCCGTGCCGCATCTCGCGGCGCAGCCCGGGCTCGAGGCGCTTGCTGAGCCCGAAGTCGACGAACAGGACCTGCACCCCCCCGCCGGGCCCGCCGGGAGGCAGGGCGAAGAGGTTGCCGGGGTGGGGGTCCGCGTGGAACAGGCCGTCCACGAAGACCTGGAGCGCGTAGGCCCGGCCGAGGATCTCCAGGATCTCCGCCGGGCGGGCACCCAGCTCGGCGAGGGCCTCCCGGTCGTCCAGACGCACCGCGTCGTGGAAGGTCATCGTGAGCACCCGGCGCCGGGTCAGGGGCCCGATGATCCGGGGCACCACCACGCCGTCCTCGCCCTCCAGGTTGCGCGCGATCTCCGAGGCCACCCGGGCTTCCCTGCGGAAGTCGAGCTCCTCCTCGAGTCCGGACTCGAACTCCCGGAAGAAGCGGTCCTGGTCGATCTCGCGTCGGTCCGTCCACCAGGCGAGGAAGCGGAGCGCCCGGTGCAGGATGGCGAGATCCGAGGGGAGCGACGCGGCGATCCACGGGTACTGGACCTTGACGGCCACCTCGCTGCCGTCTCGCAGGGTCGCGCGGTGCACCTGGGCCACGGACGCGGCCCCCAGCGGCTCGCTCTCGAAGCGGGAGAAGAACCGGTCGATGGGGCCGCCCAGCTCGCTCTCGACCACACCTCGGATGGTGGTGAATGCCACCGGGGGGACGCGGTCCTGGAGCGACTGCAGGGCTTCGCTCACCTCGGCGCTCAGCAGATCGTGGCGGACCGACGCGAACTGGCCCGCCTTGGCGAAGGCTCCCTTCAGCTGTCCCAGGTGCGCAGCCAGGTGGCGCGCGATGCGTCCGGCGCGCCGGGCGCGCCGCGCCGCGGCATCCCGAGGCTGCAGCCGGTCCCGGACCGCTCCCGCAGCGAGCCGGAGGCACGCGGTGAGCGCGACCCAGGCGAGGCGCGTGGCGGCCTCGACGCCGTGGACGCGCAATCTGAATCGAAGGCGGTGCGCGGATCGTCCAAGACTCCGCAGGCCGCGGTGGGAGCGTGGCGGCTGGAGCGGGGAAGCGGTGGAGGCGTTGGAGGCGGTGGAGACGCTCGAGGGGTTCGAGGCGCTCGAGACCGCGGGGACGTCGGAGACCGTGGAGGGGTCGGACGGCATGGACCTGGATCTCCGATGTGAGCTCCGATCCACTTCCGAGCCCGGCGGCCACCCCGAGGGGTCGCGTCCCGACGGCGGGTTCGGGTCGCCGCCGGCGGCCGCGTCTCCGGAGACGTCGGGCGGATCGGCCGCGTCGATGGAGCCGACGCGGTCGCGGAGGGGAGGCTTCATGACGTCTCGCTGCGAAGAATTCGGAGCCGTCGTCGGCGGCCCCGTGAATCGCGAGCCCCCGTGCGACCCGGGTCACCCGCGGGCTGCAGAAGCACCCCGCAAGCCACCGTACCAACGACGAGTCTGCCTTGACAATGTTGCGACCCGTAGTCTAGAGAAGTGGAACAGCTTGGCTGGGGGAAGGACTCGACCACACCTGCGCGCGCGACTCCAGTCGGGCGGGAACCGCTCCACCTGCCGGGCCGTCGAAACCGTCGGACCCGCCGGATCGATCGGATCACCCTCTCGGTCCAGCTCCGATCGCCGGACGCCGGCACCGTGTCGCGACTCTGGTCGAAAGACCCCGGATCCACGAGCATTCGAGAGGTGGCCCGTTTCCAGGTCGGAGATGGACCGGACCCGGGCGCCTGAACGGAAGGGACAGAAGGAGAACTCCATGGCTCGACCCCGAATCACCGCGCGCTTCGCGCTCCTGCTCGCGTGGGGCCTCGTGGCTCTTCCGACCGCCTCTCTCGCCCAGGAGGACGCGGGCGGCATGGGGCCGACGTTCAAGGAAGGTGACGTCATCACCTTCGACAACCTCGAGGCGATCCGCCCGTACCTGCCCGAAGAGTTCTGGAACAACCGGGACTTCTTCTTCTACGAGGGCATGCAGCTCGAGATCGGACCCTTCTACCGGGACTACACGCCGGCGAAGCAGTACGAGGACGCCACCGCCAAGTTCAAGGGCCAGGCCAAGATCGGCCCGGACAACAGCCTCGAGAACTACACCGCCGGTCAGCCCTTCCTGAACGAGGAGATCGACTGCCAGGGCGACCCCCAGGCCGGCACCAAGATCATCTGGAACTTCGACTACCAGTGGGAAGGGGACGGAGCCAACTCCCGCTACTACTATTCCTACTGGGACCGCGGTGAGGAGCTTCCGCTCTACTACGAGGGCACGGCGAAGACCGTGGCGCTGTCGAACCGGGTCGAGCCCTCGCTGCTCGAGAAGCAGGACGGCGACCTGTTCCGCGGAGAGAAGCGCAAGAGCGCGTTCGGCGTCGAGGTGAACGCGCCCTTCGACGCGCGCGGCATCAACCTCATCACCTACCGCTACAAGAGCGCGGATGCGCCGCGCAGCGAAGCCAAGAACGACGACACCTGGGTGTACGTCCCGACCCTGCGCCGCGTGCGCCGGATCTCGGCCGCCCAGCGGACCGACTCGGTGTCCGGCACCGACTTCACGTTCGACGACCTGCGGAGCTTCGCCGGCATTCCGCCGCAGTACGAGTGGGAGTGCCTGGGCGAGATGGACATCCTGGCGCCGGTGAACAGCAAGGTGAAGGGCTACCCGCTCTCCCGCGACCACAACTTCGGCCCCTACGGCCTGTCCTACGCCGACGACAACTGGGAGCTGCGCAAGAGCTGGAAGATCCGGATGATCCCGAAGAACTCGGACCATCCGTATCACCACAAGGACATCTACATCGACAAGCAGACCTACAACGCCCACTACTCCTTCGCCTACGACCAGAAGGAAGAGCTCTGGAAGATCATCTGGCACAACAAGCGCTGGAGCGACGACCAGATCACGTCGGGCGAGGACTGGTACAAGGGCTGGGACGAGGTGCCCGATCCGCGCGACAACAAGATCGTGAGCGACATGATCGTCAACGTCCAGACCGGCACGGGCAACCGGATCGAGTTCTGGGACAGCCACGGCACGCCGCTCAAGAGCAAGGGGCGCGTGCGGCGCTACATCGACGTCGGCCGGCTCACCAAGGGCCGCTGACGCCGAGAGCATTGGCCACCGGGCCCGGGGTCGCACTCGTTCCGACCCCGGGCTCGACTGATTCGGGAGCTCGATCACCCATGACCCTCCGTCGGCTCGCGTTGACCGCTGTCTCCGTGGCGGTCGCCGCGCTCGGTTGTCACGACGTCAATCTGGACTTCTCCTCCGACACCGATTCCATCACGGTCTTCGACGACCTCTATTCCATCGCCACCGTCGACGACCAGCACGCCGTGGCGGTCGGCTACTACGGCGCCGTCTACTACACCGACGACGGGGGCAACTCCTGGAAGAAGGGCCAGACCGACACGATCCTCTCGATCTACGACGTCGCCATGGCCGATACCCGGCGCGGATGGATCGTCGGCCAGCGCGGCCTGATCATGCGCACCGAGGACGGCGGCAAGACCTGGGTGCGCCAGCCGAACCTCAAGGAGAAGGAGGGCTCCCACCTGTTCGCCGTCACGGCGATCGACGCCGACAATGCCTGGGCGATCGGGGAGTGGGGCACCCGCATCCGGACCACCGACGGTGGCAAGACCTGGGTGGACCATTCGTTCACGATCCACGAGGACCATCCCCAGTTCGTGTGGCTGGCCCCCGTCGAGCAGGAGAGGGTGCGCGCCGGAGAGAAGGTCTACGAGGACGTCGGGCTCACGGACGTCCAGTGCCTGCGGCCGCCGAGCCGGCGCTGCTGGGTCATCGGCGAGTTCGGCTACGTCTTCTACTCCGAGAACAGCGGCGAGACCTGGGAGCGCTCCGTGATCGAGGGCTCCGTGGAGATCCCGCCGGTCCAGTTCGGCTTCAACGAGCTCGAGCTGACCGAGGACCAGCGCGCGCCGCTCCGCGAGTTCGCCGCGGCGATCGCGAACGAGGAGCACCTCAACGTCGCCATCGAGTCCTTCGCGAGCGCCCGGGAGATCGAGAAGTTCGGTCGCGGGGGCGATCCCTTCGAGCTGTTCGAGATGCTCGAGGCGCGGACCCTCGAGGTGCGGACGGTGCTCGAGGACGAGGGCATCCTCTCCGACCGCCTGCGCATGCGCGGCCAGCCGCCCTGGGACTACGAGGACTTCCTGGAGGACGACCCGGGGTTCCTGGACCGCTACCTGGAGGGCCGCCGGATGGACGCTCCCTCGACCCGCGTCCGCGTGCTGCAGAATCCGTACCTCTTCACCGTGCGCTTCAGGGACGAGCAGAACGGGCTGATCGCCGGTCTGGGCGGGGTGATCCTGCGGAGCACCGACGGCGGCCGGAGCTGGGTCTACCACAAGATCGACCGCAAGCAGGCGCTGTTCGCCGCTCGCGCCGTGGACGGCCGGGCCGTGGCGGTGGGGGAGAAGGGCCTCGTCCGGGTCTCCACCGACGGCGGTCAGACCTGGGAGCCGCCGCCGAACGGGACCTTCCCGGAGGTCTTCACGTACATGCGGGACGTGGAGTTCGATCCCCGGGGCCAGGTGGGCTTCATCGTGGGCCAGCGGGGCCAGATCCTGCGCTCCACCGATGCCGGCTTCAAGTGGCAGCAGGTGCTGCCGCCGCCCAAGGAGGCCGGCGCCAGCACCTGACCGGGCACCCTCCGGTCGGGGGGCACGGCCCGCGACCTGCGTTTCTCCTTCGTTTCGGGAGGGCCCGCGCTCAAGTTGCGGGCCCTCCGACCCGATGAAACCATGTGGAAAGTCTCGCGCCCCGCGCGATCCTCGTCCCGCTCGGGCGAGGTTCCTCCGGGGGGCGGGGCTCCGAGGACCCTCTCGCGCCCGACCCCGGGCGCGGGCGGGTGCGGGCGGGGCGGCGCAGGCGCGGCGCCCTCGGACCCGCACCCGGATTCGGGCTGGGGCTCGGAGTCGGGCTCGGGCTCGGACTCGGAGTGTGGAGTCGGGGAGGCGGGGCAGCGGCCATGGTATCCGCGAGTCAGTCGACTCGAGACGGCTTCCGCGTCCTGATCGTGGACGACAACCGGTTCGACCGCGACCGGGCGCTGGACATGCTCGAGGGAGTCGGGTCCATCTCCGCGTGCGATGGGGGCGAGGCGGCCCTCGAAGCGCTGAGAGACGGTCCGGTCGACCTCGTGGTCTCCGACATCACCATGCCCGGGATGTCGGGCCTCGGGCTGCTGGAACGCATCCGTCTCGACCACCCCGGCACCGACGTGATCCTGCTGACCGGCGACGCCAGCATCGAGAGCGCCGTCGAGGCGCTCCGCATGGGCGCGACCGACTACCTGCTCAAGCCCGTCCAGGAGGAGCAGCTCCGCCGGATCGTGGAGCAGGTCCGCGCCCGTCGTCGCCTGCTCGCCGAGAACCGCCACCTGCGCGACGCCCTCCGCACCATGGAGGCGTGCCGCGCCCTCCAGCCGTGTCTGGACTCGGGCGAGATCTACCCGATCGCGCTCGACCTGGTCCTCGCCGCCCTCGCCCGGGGCACCGGGCTCGCCGTGTTCCACCGCAGCCACGGTCGCATGGGCGACGCCGCGGCGTTCCGGGGTCTCGACGGCGCGGTGGCGGAGAAGCTGCGAGCACTCCTGGTGGACGAGAAGCCGCTGGACCTGCGGGCCTACGAACAGGTGGAGGTGCTCACCCAGGGCCCCCTCCACGAGGTGCTCGAGGAGGTGGGGCGCCGCCCGCGCCAGCTCCTGGTGGTCCCGGTCCACGGGGACGAGTCCGAGGCCGGGGTCATCGCGATCCTGGACGACGAGCGCGCCTTCGGGCCCGAGGAGATCGAGCCGGCATCGATCGTCGCCAGTCACGCGCGGGCGTCGGTGCGCAACGCCGAGCGGTACAACCAGGCCAAGGAGAAGGCGTTCATCGACGACGTCACCGAGGTCTACAACGCGCGCTACCTGCTCTCCACCGCCGAGCACGAGATCCGCCGCGCCGAGCGCTACGACGGGCGCCTCTCGGTGCTGTTCCTCGACCTCGATCGCTTCAAGCTCGTGAACGACCGCCACGGCCACCTGATCGGATCCCAGACGCTGCGCGAGCTGTCGAAGATGCTTCTGGAGTCGGTGCGCCAGGTGGACACCCTGGCCCGCTACGGGGGAGACGAGTTCACGATCCTGCTCGTGGACACGCCCCACGACGAGGCCCTGCAGATCGCGGAGCGCATCCGGCGGAAGGTCGAGGAGGCCGTCTTCGAGGCGGGTCGCGAGGGGATCCTCCGGCTCACCGTGAGTGTGGGGGTGGGGACCTATCCCGAGCACGGACGCGACCGCGACAGCCTGCTCGATGCGTCGGACAAGGCCATGTACCTGGCGAAGTCCCGGGGCCGGAACATGGTCTGCAGCGTCTCCGAGCTGGGCGAAGCCCCCCTCGACGGGGAGCCCGGCGCCGTCGATTGACCCTCTGGCCGCCCTCTGCTAACCCGACGCCTCTCGACCCTCAAACCCCGCCCCGGTCCCCCGAGACGGCCCGGAGCGATCGAGGACCCCGTGTCCCAGGCTCACCTCGCTGCCCTCGACGGCATGGGATCCCTGCGTCGGACCCACGCGTGCGGGTCGATCCGCTCCGACCAGGTCGGCAGCGAGGTCGTCGTGGCCGGCTGGGTCCACCGGCGGCGGGACCACGGCGGTGTGGTCTTCGTCGACCTGCGCGAGCGCGGGCAATGGGTCCAGGTCGTGTTCAAGCCCGAGGTGGACGCCGCCGTCCACGAGAAGGCGGGCCACCTCCGCTCGGAGTACGTGATCCTGGTCCGGGGCCGGGTCGAGCGCCGCTCCGACGACACAATCAACCCCGAGCTCCCCACCGGCGAGGTCGAGATCACGGCCCTCGAGCTGCGCGTGCTCAACACCGCGACCCCGCCGCCCTTTCCCATCGAGGACGACACCGGCGTCGACGAGAGCGTGCGGCTGCGGCACCGGGTGCACGACCTCCGCCGTCCGCCTCTCCAGAGCGCCCTCGGCGTGCGCCACCGGCTGCTCCAGTCGGTCCGGCGGACGCTCACGGACGCCGACTTCATGGAGATCGAGACCCCGATGCTCGCGAAGTCGACGCCCGAGGGTGCGCGCGACTTCCTGGTTCCGAGCCGGCTCCAGCCCGGGGAGTTCTACGCGCTTCCGCAGTCGCCCCAGATCATGAAGCAGCTGCTCATGGTCGCCGGCTACGAGCGCTACTTCCAGATCGCGCGCTGCTTCCGCGACGAGGACCAGCGGGCGGATCGGCAGCTCGAGTTCACCCAGGTCGACCTCGAGATGTCGTTCGTCGGTGTGGAGGACGTGCTCGCGATCCTCGAGGAGATCACCTGGGCCGGCGCGCGCGACGCCATCGGGGTCGAGCTGCCCCGTCCGTTCCCGCGCATCACCTACGCCGACGCCATGGAGCGCTACGGCATCGACCGGCCGGACACCCGGATCCAGCTCGAGCTGTGCGACCTGACGGAGATCTTCCGGCAGAGCGAGTTCAAGGCCTTCCGGGGCGCCGTCGACCACGGCGGAATCGTGAAGTGCCTGCCGATCCCCGAGGCCGACGAGCTCTCCCGCGGCGAGATCGACCGGCTCGAGAAGTTCGTCCGCAAGGAGCTGGGCGCCAAGGGCCTCGGCTGGATCCGCATCAATCGCGACGGCAGCTGGCAGTCGCCGATCGTGAAGTTCCTGTCCGAAGCGGAGCAGGCGGCCATCGCCGAGAAGACCGGCGCCGGGCCGGGGTCCGTGCTGTTCTTCCAGGCGGACAGGGCCGACAAGGCCAACTCGATCCTGGCGCGTCTGCGGGTCGACCTGGGTGAGCGGCTCGGGCGCACCGACGGACGCGAGTGGGACGTGCTGTTCGTGGTGGACTTCCCGCTGTTCGTGCGCGAGGACGACGGCGAGCTGGTGTACGCCCACCAGCCGTTCGTCGCGCCCGTGGACGAGGACGTCCCGAGCCTCGAGAGCGATCCCGAGTCCGTGCGCGGCACCCACTACGACGTGATCATGAACGGCTACGAGCTGGGCTCCGGCAGCCTGCGCAACCATCGCAGCGACGTGCAGCGCCGCATCCTCGAGGTGCTGGGGTACCCGAAGCCCGAGGCCGAGGCGCGCTTCGGCTTCCTGCTGAACGCCCTCGACACCGGCGCGCCCCCCCACGGCGGCTTCGCGTTCGGCTTCGATCGCTGGGCCCTGGTCCTGGCCCGGGCGGAGAGCCTCCGCGACGTGGTCGCCTTTCCCAAGACCCAGCGCGGCCAGGACCTGTTCATGGGGTGTCCGTCGGAGGTCGAGCCCGAGCAGCTCGCCGAGCTGTCGATCAGGACCGTCCGGCCCCGCCGCGAGGGGTAGGGGCGGACCGCCGTCCCCCGACGCCTCAGCGTCGATGCCCCGATCCCAGCGGGTCCGACCCGAGCCAGCCTGACCCGAGCCAGCCTGACCCGAGTCAGTCCGACCCGAGCCAGTCCCACCCGAGCCAGTCCCACCCGAGCGACCCGAGCCGGCCTGACCCGCGCCGGTCCCCGGCCCCGCCGGGGAGATCCCCGTTCCGCCGAGCCCGCCATCGTTGATGGTGTGTTCAATGATGGCGCTCTCCGCGGGGGATGGCTAAAACCTCTGCGCATTTCGACCGGCGGATGGAGGGAGCGACGCCACGCGCGCGATCGGAGCGGGCGGCGCACCGATTCCCGAGCCGAACGGCCTCACGACCTCGGAGGGCCCAGAGGGACTCTCCACGGGTCCGGTTCGAGCCGGACCCGACCCCGAACCGGACCGATCCCCACGGAGACCCCCTGCACATGAAACGACCCAAGATCGCTCTCATCGGTGGCGGAAACATCGGCGGCGTCCTCGCCCAGGAGGCCGCCTTCCGCGAGCTCGGCGACGTCGTCATCTTCGACGTCGTGGAGGGCCTGCCCCAGGGCAAGGCGCTCGACATGGCCGAGGGCGCGCCGGTTCTCGGCGCCGACTCGTCCATCACCGGCACCAACGAGTACGCGGGGATCGCCGGCGCCGACGTCGTGATCATCACCGCGGGCCTGGCGCGCAAGCCCGGCATGTCGCGCGACGATCTGCTGAACACCAACCTGAAGATCATGAAGCAGGTGGCCGAGGGCGTCCGCGACAACGCGCCCGACGCCTTCGTCATCGTGATCTCGAACCCCCTCGACGCCATGGTCTACACCTTCAAGGAGGTGTCCGGCTTCCCGAAGAACCGGGTGGTCGGCATGGCCGGCATCCTCGACTCCGCCCGCTTCCGCGCCTTCGTCGCCTGGGAGCTCGGCGTGTCGGTCCGGGACGTGACCGCGATGGTGCTCGGCGGCCACGGCGACACCATGGTCCCGCTGATCCGCTACTGCACCGTGGCGGGCATCCCGGTCAGCACCATGATCGGCGCCGATCGCCTGAACGAGATCGTGGAGCGCACCAAGAGCGCGGGCGGCGAGGTGGTCGGCCTGCTCAAGACCGGCTCGGCCTTCGTGTCGCCGGCGCTCTCCGCGCTCGAGATGGCCGAGGCCCACCTCAAGGACCAGAAGCGGGTCCTTCCCTGCGCCTGCCTGCTCGAGGGCGAGTACGGCGTCGACGGCCTGTACGTCGGCGTGCCGTGCATCATCGGCGGCGACGGGGTCGAGAAGGTGCTCGAGGTCGAGCTCGACGAGGAGGAGCGCAAGCTCTTCGACGCGTCGGTCGACCACGTCCGGACACTGGTCGAGCAGATCAAGGGCTGATCACCGAAGTCCATCGGCGCCGCTCCGCCGGGCGGAGCGCGTCGAAGTCCGTCGCCGACCCGGCGGGCTCGCGGCTTCGCCTGCGCTCTCCACTTGCCTGAGAGGTCCCCATGAACGTTCACGAGTACCAGGCCAAGGCCCTGCTGAGAGACCACGGCGTCTCGGTGCCGGAAGGCGAGCTGGCCAACACCCCCGCGGAGGCGGCCGAAGCCGCGCGCCGGCTGGGCGGAACGGTGGCCGTGAAGGCCCAGATCCACGCCGGCGGCCGGGGCAAGGGCGGGGGCATCAAGCTGGCCAAGTCGCCCTCGGACGCCCAGCAGGCGGCGTCGGAGATCCTCGGGATGACCCTGGTCACCCACCAGACGGGTCCGGAGGGGAAGCTCGTCCGCAAGGTCTACATCGAGAAGGCCTCGGACATCGACCGCGAGCTCTACCTGGCGATCACCCTCGACCGGGCCACCGAGAAGTTCGGGATCATCGCCTCCACCGAGGGGGGGATGGACATCGAGGAGGTGGCCGAGAACACCCCCGACAAGATCATGACGGTCTTCGTCGACCCGAACGTCGGTCTCCGGGGGCACCAGATCCGCAAGATCGGCTTCGGGCTCGGGCTCGATGCCGGCCAGGTCAAGCAGCTCGAGACCTTCCTGGGCGGCCTCTACCGGTTGTACGTCGAGAAGGACTGCTCGCTCGTCGAGATCAACCCGCTGGTCGTCACCCGGCAGGGCGAGCTCTTCGCCCTGGACGGCAAGCTCAACTTCGACGACAACGCGCTGTACCGGCATCCGGACGTGGCCGAGCTGCGGGACCCCGACGAGGAGGACCCGCGCGAGCGGGCCGCCAACGAGATCGACCTGGCCTACGTCGGTCTCGACGGCGACATCGGCTGCATGGTGAACGGCGCCGGCCTCGCCATGGCCACCCTGGACATGATCCAGGTCGCGGGCGGCAGCCCGGCGAACTTCCTGGACGCGGGCGGTACGGCCGACAAGGAGAAGGTGAAGGAAGCCTTCAAGCTCATCCTCCAGGACGAGAAGGTGAAGGCGATCCTCGTGAACATCTTCGGCGGCATCGTCCGCTGCGACATGATCGCCGAGGGCATCGTCGCGGCCGCCTCGGACATGGCCATCGAGGTCCCGCTGGTGGTCCGGCTCCAGGGCACGAACTCGGTGGAGGGGCGCAAGATCCTCGCGGAGTCGGGCCTCGACATCACGCCGGCAGAAACCCTCAAGGAAGCCGGCGAGAAGGCCGTCGCGGCCGCCAAGGGAGCTTGAGATGTCCATCCTGTGCGACGAGAACACGAAGCTGCTGGTCCAGGGCATGGGGCGGATGGGGCAGTTCCACGCCAGGCTCTCCATCGAGTACGGCACCCGGGTGGTGGGCGGCGTGCACCCCGGCCGAGGCGGCCAGGAGATCGACGGCATCCCCGTCTTCGACACCGTCGAAGAGGCGGTGAAGGCGACCGGCGCCAACGCCTCGGTGATCTTCGTGCCGCCGCCGGGCGCGGCGGACGCCATCCTCGAGGCGGCCGACGCGGGGCTGGACCTCACGGCCTGCATCACCGAGGGCATCCCGGCCATCGACATGGCCCGGGCCAAGGCCGCACTCCGGGGCGCGAAGACGCGGCTGCTGGGCCCGAACTGTCCGGGGGTGGTCACTCCCGAGCAGTGCCGGATCGGCATCATGCCCGCACAGATCACGAAGCCCGGCCCGGTGGGCGTGGTCTCCCGCTCGGGCACGCTCACCTACGAGGCCGTGGACCAGCTGTCGCGCCTGGGGATCGGCCAGTCGAGCTGCGTCGGCATCGGCGGCGACCCGGTGATCGGGACCACCTTCGTCGACGCCCTCGAGCTCTTCGAGGCCGACCCGGAGACGAAGGCGGTGATCATGATCGGCGAGATCGGCGGCTCCGCCGAGGAGACGGCCGCGGAGTTCGTGAAGTCGAACATGAGCAAGCCGGTCGCCGCGTTCATCGCGGGTCAGAACGCACCTCCGGGCAAGCGCATGGGGCACGCCGGCGCGATCATCGCCGGGGGCAAGGGCAAGGCCAGCGACAAGATCGCCGCCCTCAAGGCCGCGGGCGTCGCCGTCTCCCGCTCGCCCGCCGACCTCGGCGAGACCCTCGCCCGCCACGCCGGCCTCTCCTGATCCCAACCCCGGCGAGCGCACTCCCGCTCCACCCTCGCGGCGCCGCTTCGCTCGACATGCGACGGTCGGTGC
The DNA here is from genome assembly GCA_050618075.1 of Myxococcota bacterium. Lineage (GTDB taxonomy): Bacteria > Myxococcota_A > UBA9160 > UBA9160 > UBA4427 > JBNLVL01. The sequence goes on along the minus strand of JBNLVL010000008.1, from coordinate 166 downwards.
CTGGCCGGGGGCGGGTGGGGCTTGTGCTCCATGCCTTCCATGAGGGAGCCAGTCGTGTCAAGCGGGACCCGCGGGATCGTTCCGCCAGGCTTCCATTCGCACTCGAGGTGCACGGTGGGGTCCTGTCTCGGGAGCTGCCGTCTGGATCTCACTGGCGGCCTCGAGG